>CAWJKV010000006.1:0-114398 GCA_963843555.1 uncultured Methanosarcinales archaeon | reverse complement strand
TATAGGCCAGATTTTTCTCTTGATTACATGTTGTCGCATTGCTATATCGTCCATTTTGTTGTTATAAGATCAAATATTTTGAGTAAGATAGGTGGTTTTAGACGTGAATTTAATGTATCTCAGGATTACGATCTTTTTTTAAGAGTTCTTTCGGAAACCAAAAATGTTTCGCATATACCAAAGATCTTATACAAATGGAGACAGCATGAATCAAGTACAGGAAATCTACTTAAGCCAAAAGTGATGGAGTTGAGTAGAAAAGCTCTACAAGACTTTGCCGATAGAGAGTGCATTAAAGGGAAAGTATATTGCACAAATTATTTTAATTTCTTTAGACTAAAGAGAGAGATTATTGGTGATCCAAAAATTAGTATCATTATTCCGACCAAAGATCATGTTGACCTATTAAAGAGATGCGTTGAAAGCATTGAAAACAAAACATCTTATGATAATTACGAAGTCATTATAGTGGATAATTTGAGCCTAGAAGTAGAAACTGCCAAATATTTCGATTACCTGCAGAAAAAGTACAAAAATTATAGAGTTTTGAAATTCAGTGAAAATTTAACTATTCTAAATTGAATAATTATGCAGCCAAATATGCTAATGGCGAATATCTGCTTTTTTTAAATAATGATGTAGAGATATTAAACTCTGATTGGCTTGAAGCAATGCTTGAACAATCTCAACGGGATGAAATAGGTTGTGTTGGGGCTAAGTTACTTTATCCAGATAAAAAAATACAACATGTAGGTGTCATTATAGGGTGGGGTGGAAGGGCGGAACATATATATAAATGGTATAATTCAGATGATATAGGTTATATGGGTCATTTTGTCTCCATTAGAAATTATAGTGCAGTAACTGCGGCTTGTTTAATGACTAGAAGAGCCATTTTCAATGAAATTGGTGGGTTCGACGAAAACTTTGAAATTGGTTTTGGAGATATCGATTTTTGCCTTAGAGTTCGGGAATTGGGATATGGGAATGTATATACACCGTATGCTGAATTGTATCATTATGAGTCCTCCACAAGGGGAAAATCGTTCGCTTTAGATAACCATCCAAATGATTCGAAAAAATTTACAGAAAAATGGCAGAAGTATATCCAAATGGGGGACCCTTACTATAATCCGAATCTTCCACTTGACAGCTATGACATCTTGCCTTATGTGTATTTAGAAGGATGATAGAATTGATGTGGTTCTGAAATCCACTAGTCGATCACAATATCTATTCCTTATCCTAAGAAAAAGTCTACAAAACTTCGCTCTCGCTTCATTTTAGTGAACTTCATCGAACCGTTTTTTGATCTCGTTCCGATCTTATTCGAGGAATGGTTTGATGCGTATGGGCTCATTCTCAGCATCCAAAACACATTCAAAGATCGACCATCCTTATTGGGTGGGCAAACGACGGCGGCGCACCATGCCCAGGGCTGCGAGGTATCCAAATAAAATAGAATTGATTATTTACCCTTTTTGCCGTCATATATAAATATATCCAATATAACCTTCTTGATTATAGCCAAAATTGACCGCTGTTATGCTATATTCACTAAGAACCGACGTATAGAAATGATCTGTATTTGCCGGGCTATACATCCTGTACAAGGGACTGGTTCCACCAATTTCCGTGGGATAAATATAGCCGAAAATCCCTTCCTTTTGATAACCGCTTTTCACCGCTGAGGTGCTATATTCATTGAAATTTGTGGTGTAGAAATGATCTTTTAAATTCGGGTTATACATCCGATATAGAGCAATTGCACCACTATCATAGTTCGACGGGATATAACCGAGGATCCCTTCACGAAAATATCCACAGTTTGCTGCAGCATAATTGTATTCATTCAGACTTGTTGTATAAAAGTGATCTGTACCGGATGGGCTGTACATGCGATACACCGTTACAGTACCTTCTGGTGACGGTGTAGCGGGTTCACCGTAAATCATCCGCACTCCCGTCTTATCCCCGTTCCCCAGCGTCCTCTGCGGCCCATAATAGAGATTCATGACCTGCTCGAAGTCGTCTTTGCGCGGATCGCTGTCCGGCACATGTAGAGTAAAGATCGCCCATCCCTATACCGTGACCCAGTTCATGGACGGCAATGCTCTGCAGATCGATCTTGTAAGTGCTCTGGGCGGTGGCCAGGTCAGTCGTCCACTGATATTCAGGATTCAGGTTGTACCAGGTGTCGGACTCGGTTATGGAATAGTATCCACCCACCTTCTGCCCATTGCTCCACCAGCGATTAAGTCCCAGATAGTCGTTTCCGAGGTCCTTCCAGCCATTGACGGAATAGCCGTCACTCACTTGCTGGCCCTGGCCTGGGAAAGGATTGTCCACAACCTTTGTAGAATCAACTATCACTGTCGTTCCGTCGGCAAAGATGTTCTGGGCTACGGCATCGTCCCAGGTATTGGCAGCCGCAGCTATGGCGCTCTGCGTGGACGCGGCCGTGAGGCCTGAGGGGGTGCCTGTCGGGTTCAGGTAGAGCTGCACTTTGGGATCCTTCTGATTCCAGCGGTATCCTGTCAAGGCATAAGACGAATAGGACCCCCCGGCTACTGCCGCCGCCTGGGAGACCTGCGCTGCTCCCTCTCCCTTCTCTTCAGTCAGATCAATATCCATCGCGCTCATGGCAAAGCTGCCTATGCCCTTGCCGTCCTCTGCCAGCCTCATCCCTGCCATGCCCATGATCGGGCTGTTGCCCTCCTTGGAGACGGCCTCAAAGGAGCCGTCATCCAGGATGACCACATCGTCCAGGGTTGCCGATCCGCTGGAAAAAGCACGTTCATTTGCTCTTGATGCCAGGTTGGCCGCGAGACTGCTCTGGCCGGAAAAGCTGCTTTCCGCCAGCATTACATTCTCCTCCCCCAGAGCTCCTGAGACAACTTTGCCCCCCAGGCCCTCCATCGCCGTGCTCTGCGCAGGCAATTGCGCCCTGCGCCTGCCCGGCAGAGAGGCTCTGTGAACTGGCTAGGCTGCCATAGATGACGCTCGCCTCCTGGCCTGCATCTGTGGCCCCCTCTGTGCCACGCAGGTTGAGGCTCATGCTGCCAGCAGCGCCCACATTCTGGCTGAGGCTGGCTGCCTGAGCCGTGGCTCCAGAGGATGTGGAGACGCGAATATTTCCCTGACTGTTAATATTATTTTGCAGTGTGTAACCATTCCCTGAAAGCGACTGTTTCAGGCTGTTATTTCCCGTGCCTTCAGCCTGGCGATCCAGAGAGATGCTGCCCGAGCCGAGAATGAGGCTTTCTCTTAGCGATGTGGAGTCATCCAGATTGAAGCTCTCCGAGGAGGAGGCGGCCTGGCCACCAGCTCCTGAGGAGCAACTTACAGAGATAGCAAGAGCCGGTACTGCAAACGTACATACGACAATGAAGCACGTCAACGTCAATATCAGGAATCTGCTCATCATAAGGACACCTTCCAGTTAAGATGGTATTGAACATACTAACTTTATTTAGTTTCAAAGATTCTAACTTATATTAAGCTTCGAACATTCTAACTTGTATTAAGATCTAATAATACGGATTCGTATTAATAAAGATATCGGGCCTTTTTTAGGTTCGAATCAAATAACATCTTATTTGAAGTGCTCTGAAATATTAAATTTTGCCTCTCAAAAATGGAAAATGCCTATGGGGTGAAGAGCTCAACTACCACATCATTCCGGGCCGGTTGTAGACTTAGCGATCTTACCCTCCGCGGAATGCTTGTCGCAGGTGCAGTCGAAAACCTCTCTGGCGCTAACTCCATAATCCGTCTCTTCCGTGAGATTGATGTCGTTCCCAGTGGAAAAGCAGCAGGGGAGCCAATCATCTTCCGGTATATAGTACTGGAAGTCGGACTTCATATAGATGCTCCTGGTAATATTATAGCTCCCGGAGTATCTCTCCTCGCCCTCACCAATCATTGCATAGGCCCCACGTTTGAAATCATAGTTGGGGCCGGTTTGCCTGTATTTCAGGTCAGCAATGCCAGTGGTGTAAGTTCTGCTATTGTAAAACAACTCTTTGTTGGGCATGAAATCCGCTGAGATGAATGTTTCGTTGGCAGCGAACACTGTGGCGTTCGTCGTTCTCAGCAGCATACCAACATTCGTCTCCTTGGAAAGCTCCTTGTTGTAAAGAAGGTTGCTGCCTGCATAATCGAGATTGTTGCCTGCAAACTCTCGGTTGTTTATCTCTTTGCCGGAGTACTTTATGGTTTTGCTGGACCTGAGAAGCACTGGCCATTGATCAGAAAATTTGATGGTATAGATCCCGCTCTCAAATGTGGTTTCTATCGTAGTCGGACTGGTGGTGTCTGCCTGCAGATTCATCCGCTCCTCAGAGCTGAAGCTGCCTTGCAGGGCAGAGGTCCGGTCACGCAGGCGGACATCATTCACGTCCACATCCTGGTAGCCAGAGTAGTAAGGGCTCAGGGGTCTGCCTTTATAGTCGACAGGCGATACGGTTCCCTGGACCGACTGAGTGTAGTCGAAGCTTAAGTTATCGCTCTGGCGGAAGATAGACCAGGATGAGGAATTTGTGCCAACGGTGAGAGATCGGAATTCTGCGCTGGCATTGAGGATGAAGATCATTAATAATATCAATCCGATTGTTGCCGTCAGCAGATATCTAGTTTTGGATCGTTCCATCGTTGATGCCTCATTCTGGCTGTCCGAATTTCTCGTTTTCTTTTTGAATAAATTCTAACTCATGGATATAGGGGTTGCCTGCAATATCTTCGAAAACCCCTGTTTTCAAAGTCTGTATGGCTTGATTGTATAAGTACTTCTTGCATCGATATCCATATTCCTGTCTTAACCTATTTAATTTATTGCTTCAGTATCAGCCTATCGATTGCCTTCGTCAAAGTCGAACAGTGACTTCTGTCCGGCTTTCTCCAGGCTCACAGTAGCCACACTGGGAAGCCTCACCTGCCCGTACCTTCCCCCGCCCCCGGGGCAGACCTCTACCTTCCCAGACCGGAAGGCTTCAATGGCCTCGATTACCTTTGGTTCGCTCTTCAAATCCATGAGATCAGCCTCTACAAGAACCTCGATCTCCGTCCTGCCATCCGTCAGCTCACTCCAGATCTTCTTCACCCCGATGGTCGATGCGCTCTTATGGCCAAGAGCAAGCGCAATGATCTCCGCCAGGGGGATGAGATGCAAATAGGGCGGACGGCCAACAGGATGCACCGGCTCAGCATAATCTGCCAGGAGATTCACCCGGTCGACAACCCCGAGTTTTATCTGGCCACGGCATTCCGGGCAGCGTCCCATCAGCTCATCCTTTTGCGCCGCGCTGTACTGCCGGAAGCAGCGCGTGCATGCCGTGCGGTTGTACTTTCCTTCCTCCGGGAAAAAACCCACATTGAGCCTGGGATGGCGGCCTTTCTCCTTCGTTATGGCCATGGCGATCTCACCGAAACTGAGGTTCTCCATCTCCATCTGATTGAACTCCCGGGCCAACTTGTTGGAACGGGGCGAATGGGCGTCGGAGTTGGAGAGAAATGTTTTGCGGGATAATTCCGCAATTCTGTCGGCATAATCGGTGTCTGCGCTCAGACCCAACTCTATAAACGCGATTCTATCCGCCTTCTCCTGGTAGCACTCAGCCAGAGATCGATAGTAGGCATAGATTCCCGTCCAGGGAGTGAAGGCATGGCTCGGTCCAATCAGGCCGCCGGCTTCCAGGACCTGATCTGCAATCTCCGCCCCGTTCAGGTGCAGCCTGGGCCTGCCGTCCGTGAGCAAATTGGTGGAGTGCGGGGCAAATGCTTCCCTCAGCTCTTCCGCCTTGGAGATATCCGGCAGCATGATGAGATGATGAACGCGGCGGGAGTCCTCAACCTCCACAGTAAGGGCAAATAGCGTGTTCCCTAAATGAAAGAGACCGTCACCACTCTCAGGAAGCTCTTTTACGGCATCAAGCCACAAGGGGTGAAGGCAGTCTCCTGTGCCCACGATCTTCACGCCTTTATGCTCCGCACCTCTGGCAATCAGAGGCAGTTCCATATCCATAGAGACTGCCATCGAGTATTTGGAGTGGATGTGAAGATCGAGGTTGACCCGCATCTAGTCAGAGGTTTTTTTGCGGGGATAAACCCTTTATGCTCGGAGTTCAATTTTCCGGCGTGGAAAACGAAAGCCAAAGGGAGATTCTGGAAACCTATGGCCAGGGCAGGATATCCCTGGAAGAAGCCCTGAGACGCATTAAAGCGCAGAGCATACGGAACGTCGGAGAGGTGGCCAAACTTGATGTCTGCCGGCAGGACCGCATTGGCATACCCGAGGCGATTCTTGCCGAAGGAAAAGACAGGAATGATTTGCTGGCCATCTCCCTGGCCCACCTGGAGGCGACGGGCAGCGTTATCATCACGCGCGTCTCGGCGGAGCAGCTTGAGACCCTGGTGGGAGCGAAATTGCCGGCGTCAAGCGTGCTGGAACACAATCCTCGGGCCAGAACGGTCGTCATCCGATCCCGAGAACGATCGACTAAAATGGGTAAGGTGGGCATCCTGGCTGCAGGGACGGCTGACATTCCTGTGGCAGAGGAGGCCAGGGTTACCGCAGAGGAGATGGACTGCACTGTGGTCTGGGAGTACGATGTGGGAGTCGCAGGCATTCATAGGCTCTTTCCCTGCCTGGAGAAGATGATAGACGTGGATGCCTTCGTGGTGGCGGCAGGAAGAGAGGGCACCCTGCCCACTGTGGTGGCAGGCCTTGTGGACGCGCCGGTGATCGGTCTACCTGTTTCTACAGGATATGGCCTGGGTGGAGGCGGCCTGGCTGCCCTCTATTCTATGTTGCAGTCCTGTTCCGTTCTCACTGTGGTTAATGTAGATGCAGGCTTTGTGGCTGGAGCCTATGCGGCAAAGATCGCCAAACAAAAGGCGTATCGACAAAAACAGTCATAAATTATTGCCAGAAAAGTATTTATACGATCAAAAGATTGGAGAAGATGAGCGGGTATACTCATCTTTTTTACTAACCCCCACTCCCCTACCCGCTCATCGCTATTGTCAGAGTTGGCATAGAACTGCGTCCCATGGTCGGTCATCACCTCGCGAATCGATGTCAACCATCCGATACTATCCAAAGCCTCCTGGAGGAGTTTGATGCTGTTTTCGTTGTCTTTGCATTGAATTCTCCACCTGCAAGAACGCGCCACGAACTGTCAATCGAGGACGACGCAAACCTCTTTGCCGTTGCACTTGCTGATGCTAATCAAGCTGCACAAGGCTCAAGCTGTGATCCCGTTCCCACCGAACCCATGGCTTCCTGCGCTTTGATTTTGTTTGGATTAATCTTTGTCTGGTCGTGAGCCATTAACACCTTATGGATGGCATTATGTAGTATATGTTTTCGTGCGTGAATTCTCTATCTTCTCCAAATGCCTTTCGCCGAGATTTTGCTCTTTGTTGATGCTTCGACCACGTCGAAAGCTCTCGCTGATGCTAATCAGCGTGATTCTGAGAATCAACTCCTCGGAGGCCTCGTCCATCTTCTTTTTCTTTCTTCCGAATTTACTAATGTTAGGGGCGTCTTGTTTTGATCCAATGGCATCCAGACTTGCTTTACAGTTGATTCGCTAATTTTGAGATCCTTAGCGATTGATTTGGAGCTATTGTTATTGGTTTGTAGAGGACTATATATCTTGATTTTTCGCGGAGTCAGCTTACGATTTTGTTCTTCTTTCCCATGCACCAGTGGTGGGTATATAAAGTCAAGAGTCGGGACTACGCACATCAGTAATCGAACAAAAACACTTAAATTCAAGCTCTCAGTTTAGCCAGGAAAAGACTTAAGAATCTGAGATAAGATATTCGAATATACTCGCATGGCACAACCTGCCATCCGCTGAATTGACCTCGAAAAAGCTATGGAAGGGACTGATTTGAAGCTGAACTATTTATTAGTGTACTTTTTCATTTTGATCATATTCATTATGAGCGGCTTGGGTACTTGCATAGATGCATCAGAGAATTACGACAATCTGGGAAACAAGCTCTATTCAGTCGGGAACTATAGCGAGGCCATGGACTACTTTAATAAGTCAATAGATCAAAATTCCAGCAATAAAGATGCCCTGATTCATAAAGGAAATGCTCAAAAGGCTCTCCGGCATTATAACGCGTCTCTCCTATCCTACAACAGGGCCATCGCTTTCGACGACAGGAGCGCAGCTGCCTGGTCGGGATTGGCGGATTCATATTCTGCCTGCAAGGACTATGCTAATGCCTCTGCAGCTGCCGCAGTGCTCACCAGGCTTGACCCCAAGAACAAGGGCTATTGGCTCAAAAATGGGACACTGCTTCAGGTAAGGGGAGATTTTGAGGGAGCTCGAGAAGACTTTGATCGGGCTCTGGCTCTGGACGTGAAGTATAAAGATGCCATATATAGAAAGGCGTTATCAGACCTGGCAGTCAATAATACAGATGAAGCCTTGGAGCTCCTTGACCAGGTCATCGACATCGATGCCAAGTACAAGCAAGCCCATAATGCCCGAGGTCAGGCCCTGGAAGCTCAAGGGAATTATGAGGCAGCGATTGCTGCATATGATCGAGCCTTGAAGATAGATCCAAAATGGACACTGGCTCTGATGAATAAGATGCATGCTATGCTTGCGACCGGCCGGCAAAAAGAGGCAGTAGATATCCTCTTGAGGACGTAAATAACAAAATCTATCTTAAAAGAGATGGTCATTCTGAAAGCAGGTGCAGGTACAATGGTTGGTCTTTCGCTGACCATATTGTTGATGATAGCACTGGCTGGCCCTGTCATGGGGCAGGCGGACGGCAAATCCATACAGGAAATTGTCCAGAACCTCACTCATAAGGACGTCAAAGTCAGAAGCGAGGCCGCCTGGGAACTCGGAAAAAGAGGCGATCCAGTGGCAGTGGACCCGTTAATCCGGGCTCTTGAGGACGACGACCGCAATGTGAGGGATTGGGCGACTCTGGCGCTGGTGAAGATAGGCAAACCGGCAATAGACCCACTGATTGCCGCCCTGAAGGATGAGAATGATCCTGTCAAGTGGGAGTCTGCGAGAGCTATTGGATTGATCAATGATACCAGGGGCACAGGGCCGTTGATTTCGGCTTTGGAAAGCGATAATAGCACTGTCCGCTATTGGGCGGTAGCGGCATTGGGACAGATCAAAGATCCGAGATCTCTAGACCCTCTTGTCTCCGCGCTGGGGGACGGCAACGAGAGCCTTAGAGAGGAAGCTGGATGGGCTATAAGATCCGTTGCCGGCACAGGTTCAACAGACTTATTGATACAGGTCTTGGCCGACGGCAACATCAATTGGCGTATGGGAGCGGCAGAAGCTCTTGGAGATTCGGGAGACGCAAGAGGCGTGCAGCCTTTGATTGGGGTGCTGGAAGATACAGATGCAGGTGTGAGGGCTGAGGCGGCAGACGCCCTTGGCCAGCTCAAAGACAGTCGATCCATCACTCCTTTGCTCAACCTCCTTCGCGATCCTGATGATCGTGTTCGTGGCAAAGCCTCAGGAGCCCTTGTGGCGATTGGCAAACCAGGTGAGAGACCATTGATCTTGGCGCTAGAGAACGGCGACAACACAACTCAGGAAGGGGTGGCAGAGGTCTTGGGAGTAATTGGTTCCGAGAGCAGCATGGAGCCGCTGCTATTGGCCTTCAAGAACGGCGACAGCGGTGTGAGACATACGGCAGTCACAGCTCTCGCCAGGATAAACAGAAGCCAGGCACTGCAACCGTTTTTACAGATTCTGGAGGATCCGAATGCAAAGAGCGATATGCGAGTTGATGCGGCCTGGGCGCTGGGGGAGATAAATGATGTCAAAGCCAGAGATCCCCTGCTCAAAGCAATGGCAAGCGACAACGATAACGAAGTACGAATGAGCGCCGCAAAAGCCCTGAAGAGTATTGGCAGCTCCTCCGTCCCCGTGTATTCGATATAATTCACTATATAACAGAATCATTTTTTTTTGCTTTGCGTAAAGTTCTTATAAAGTCAATATTATACCGCAATGCATCAGGAAGAGTCAATTTGGAGGAATTATCATGAAAATATTTGGCATATTAGTGAGCATATTTCTATTGAGTGCCATATGCGTGGCAGAAGAAACGGCATATTTCGACTGGAAGGGGTCCCAGCTATACGCAACTAAGAATTATACTGACGCCCTGGCCTATTTCGATAAAGCGGTCAACCAGGAGCCAGGCTACATAGACGGCTGGGTTCACAAGGGAGATGCCGAAAGGGCTCTGAAGAACTACAATGGATCAATCCAGTCCTACAACACCGCTCTGCAGATAAACGACGAAAAAACGGCCGCATGGTCGGGCATTTCTGAGGCTTATTTGGCAGTGAAGAATTATGATAATGCCTCTATCTCTGCTGCCAGAGCTACAGAGCTTGACAACAAGAGCAAGTCCTACTGGTTGCGGGAAGGAAATCTCCTCCAGCTGCGTGGAATGTTCAAAGAGTCCACAGCCAAATATGATGGTGCTCTGGCCCTGGACCCCCAGTACAAGGATGCACTTTACAAGAAAGGGATCTCTTTAATGGTCCTGGGAAACTATGCAGATGCGGGATCGCTCTTTGATGAGACCCTGGTTATTGATCCCAAGTTCAAGCAGGCTTACGTTGCCAAGGGAATGTCCCTGGAAGCAAACGGAAAGTATGCAGAGGCCCAGCAGGCCTATGACAAGGCTCTGGAGATCGATCCAGCCTATGCCCTGGCCTTGACGGGCAAGATGCACGTCTTGCTGGCCCTGAAAAAGCCGCAAGAGGCCATGCAGATATTTGTTAAGACCTGAGCCTCGAAGAACCAGATCGGATATTTTTTTTTAAAAAGAATTTTATAATGAAAAGGAACAAATTTTTATAAAAGATGAAATTAGCATGATAATAAAAAAATGTATTAGTGCTCGATGGATGGCGGCCAGAATTTGACTCGCGTCGGGCCTCGAAGGAAGAGCCTTTGTATGCTCGTACCATCTATACATGACGAGATGAGGCATCTATGTCAGGATTTCAAATCCTCATCAGGGAGAGGATATAAGTATCATGTGGTAATCGATCCAACTATCCACAATAATCATAAAGGAGTCTTTCATGCCATCAAAAAAAGTAATAGTAACCGGAGGTGCAGGATTCATCGGCTCGAATCTCGCAGAAGAGCTCTCCAGGCAGCACAGCGTTACCATCATAGATGATCTGTCGACTGGCAAGATGGAGAACATCGCCCATCTGAAGAATGTCGATTTCATACATGGAAGCATAACCGACCCGGCTTTGCTGAAGCATGCCTTTGAGGATGCAGAGTGCGTCTTTCACCTGGCGGCTCTCCCTTCAGTGCAGCGATCCGTGGATGATCCGCAGGCCTCCAATGCCGCCAATGTTGAAGGCACATTAAATGTTCTGCTTGCAGCCAGAGACTGCGGTGCCAAGAAAGTCGTTTATGCATCATCATCCGCGATTTACGGCGACGAGCCAACGTTGCCAAAGCGTGAAGATATGAAGCCACATCCCAAGTCGCCATATGCCGTTGGAAAGATCACAGGCGAATACTACGCCCGAGTCTTCTCAGAGATCTATGGGTTGAAAACTGTATGTCTGCGGTACTTCAATGTCTTCGGACCAAGGCAGGACCCGGCATCACAGTATGCTGCTGTGATCCCCATCTTCATCGCCAGGATCATGGAAGGAAAGCCGCCAGTGATCTTTGGAGATGGAAATCAGACCAGAGACTTCGCCTTCGTTCGAGATGTGGTAAAAGCCAACATTTTAGCAATGGAGAAAGAATCAGCAGAAGGCGTATTCAACATCGCCTGCGAGCGAAGGACGAGTCTGAATCAGTTGGCTGGCCATATTATGGACATTATTGGATTCAAGGCTGAACCGGTTTACGATAAACCAAGGCAGGGAGACATCGTGGACTCGCTGGCAGACATAACCGCGGCAAGGAAAGAGCTGAACTATGAACCGGATTACGATCTGATTTCAGGATTGACGGAGACCATAGAATGGTTGCGGAGGACGTGAAAACAAACAGTAACAGCGGCATATTAATATAAAAAAGACCTCTTAGTAGCGATATTTTATAGCTTCCTGCAGTGCTACGTGCTACCATACCACGACGTTCCTGATCAAAGCCAGCAGAAATGTTGAGCAATCTGGTGTTAAAAACCGCAATAGTGCAGCAAGAGATTGATGTTAAGCATGCTCGGCCTTGATGGCCCTTGGGCAATAGAGGATGGAAATCCACCAAAGACTCGGTGTTTACCTGGTGACCGGGAAAACCCGTCCCTACATCATGGCCATGAGCTAGGCGCCACCCTTATCAACACCCGGCTTTTGCAATCATATTTCTGGCCTCGTGGTTTTATTCGTAAGAAAGGAGATATAGATGTCCGGCTGCGAGCATAAACGATCAGGCAGCAGAGAGAAGATATGGCTACCATACTACTTTGAAGACAGAATCCGAGGACTAAAACCTCATCCTTATTGCACTGAGTGCGGCCTGGTCAAGAACCTATCAGCAGATAAGCCGCGAAGCATTTGCCATTTCATGAATCTGATTGCAGATCTTGGTGAACATTACAAGATTGCCAATATCAAGATAAGGCTGATTGTCCTGGAGATGGAAGACTCGCCCTGGAAGATAAATTTGGCATGGATCGCCAGCAGCAAGAGGACCTATTTGTGGATATAGCTACGCGAATTCTGAATATGCCGTCAAGGGCCGTCTCGGAACTGTTATCATAAATCCGGTAATACCCCTGCAGTATCTTGTTATCATCTCAATAAGGAAAGCACAACCATAAAATAGACAAGAATAACTTAAGCTTTATTTTTTGACTATTTCATGAATATAGCCAGCAACAGACGCTGCGGCACTTGCGGTGCCGGGATCGGTTGGATGCAGGTGCATTGGGAGGGCAGCAAAGATGACAAGATCAGCAAAGAGGAATGATGCAAATTATTGGTGATCGAGATTCGTAATTCCAGGTTGAACATTGAGGATCATTAACCATAGTGTTCACAGAGACGCGCAATCTTCTTTATCTCCATTTATCTAAGCTGAAAAGCCAACCCAATTGCCTCCAAATCGAGGTCCTCGTTCGTCCTCGTCTCGCTCTGTGACTCTGTGGTTTTCTTCCCTAAGCCACCAGTATCCCGCTCATGGCCCGCACTCCGGCTTAACAGGGGGTGCCTCTCCCACAGGCTAGCCGAACGGCTTGTGGACTAGCACATCCGCAGGTGGCCCGCGGGGTGGAAGGCGCCAGCGCACTTCCGGGAGCTGGGATCGCCACACAGCACCACGATGAGCTGGATTTTGTAGGAGCGCATATGATCGCCTTAGAAGGTTTGAAATATCATTATATAACTATCATATGGAAGGTAACTAATGGCCTCCACTGAAAAAGAGATAGACTCCCTGGTTAGAATAAGAAGCTATAGCTCCAGAGAAGCAGTAATCCCTGATGCCGTCAGGGCTCTCCTGATCCTGAAACCAGGATTGAAGATGGAAGTAGCATTGGACCTTTATAAAAATGGAGAGGTCAGTTTTTGGAGAGCTGAGAGATGGCTGGATTATGTTTGGAAGAGTTCAAAGAACTTCTGGCCTCCAGATCTATTCGGATCGAGGTTGGCGCAAGCAACGAGGAGAGTCTGGAACGACTGAGTAAAGCGGGCCTGCTATGAGGATGATCATCCTGGACTGTGACACTGCAAGTTGCCTGGCCAAAATTTAATAGAATGTCCGCCACAGACCAAAGGGAGGAATGGACGTCTCTGTGCCTTCGTGCCTTTGTGGTGAGCCCCCCGTGAAGACACATAGAAGACCCGAATTAACCTCCGTCCGTTCGTTCTCCCTCGCCCTATGTGCCTCTGTGGTAAACGTCCGTAACCCAAGAAGTTTTGGCTATCAGGTTGATAAAACCCAAGCTTAACCGGGATTGCACTCCACTCACCTCCGGACCGCAACCGTTGGCGGCATTGGAGGTCGGGAGACTGTCGTGTGGATTTCGGGCGCTGGGCCCTGCAGGATTTGCCATTATTGAAGATGGCAGTACGTGGAACGAAACCTTTTTAAATCTTTATATGATCGTGTGCTTGGAAGAGAGTCCAGAACTTGAATTAAGGAAATTATGGTTCTCTGAAGGCTATATCGGCCATCGATCTAAATTGAGGCTATGATAAGAAGGGATGGCTGGATAGCCGGGGCATTAGATCCACCTCCAAGCGCACAAAACTCGCAAAGAACGCACAAAAGACGATTTAGCCAATTCGTTGAAACTCAGGATCAAAAAGACCTGCAGCAAATGCCCCACAATTCCTTTCACCTTTCATAGGCTCAGCATCCAGAGATCTGGATCGACAGAAGTGAATAGTTGCATGAAACAATTGATTTTTATCCCTCATTCATTGGATAGGATGAAAGAGAGATGCATCTCTGCGGATATGGTTAGAGCCGCCTTAAGCAGTCCAGATAATGTTGATTGCAGCGATGAGAAAAGAAAAATAGCGCAGAAATTTATAGGAGGAAAGCTATTACGAATCATATTCGAAGAAGAGGATGAAACGATAATAGTAATCAGCGCTTACAGTACCTCAAAAATAAGCAAATATTCGAGGAGACAAGAATGAAGATCTCTTACGATCCCAAATATGATGTTATGTACCTGAAGTTAACTGACGGAAAGGTAGTCGATACAATTGAAGTAGAGAAGAATATCTTGATCGATTATGGAGAACAGGGAGAAATGATAGGGATCGAGATAATCAATGCGTCCGGCCATACAAGAACCAACCCTCTTCATGAGATTGTGATAAAGATTCAGGACGAAGCAGAGGCATGAATAACTCCTTACAGAAAACTAAACAAAGCATCAATCGAATGCGATGCATCGAATACCAGCATCAAGGATCGTCCTTCTGGCATTTTGGATTGAAGCATCTCTCCTGATGTGTCCTCAATCCCAGCGGCGATCCCGAGAGTCTAATTATCCAGCTACAATTACTTATCACAGAGGCACAGAGTTCACAGAGACGCTCAGCATTCCTTTCCATCCAACCTAAGAAAGCCCAACCAATTGCTTCCGGGATAAATGGTCGTCTCCTTTCGTTCGTCCTTTGTGAGCTTTGTGGTTAAATTCCGTAACCTTTGGTCAAATTATCCCGCTACTAATATCAACCACAAAGAGCACAAAGCTCACAAAGAAATGCACCAAGGCAAGTTGGTCTAATCTTCAGTATAATAACTTTCTTCGTTCGTCCTCCGTGCGCTCTGTGCCTCTGTGGTGGAAGTTCGTAACCCAAGAAGTTTTGGCTATCAGATTATCCCGCTCCCAGCCTAACCGGATTGCACTCCACTCATCTCCGGACCATGGCCGTTGGCGGGCTTGGCGGCAATGGAGGCCGGGAGACCGGCGTATGGATTTCGGGCGCTACGGGGGCTGCGAGGTTGCCATTTGAGAGATCGATCGATTAATGTTAAATTCCATTAAGGACAATAGGATCCCGATATGTTTGCTGAATACATTCAAGCAGCCTTAGAGCGGGCCGAATATGAGATAATGGAAGATGATGAGCCTGAGCCTTACTACGCTCATGTGCCAGATCTTCCCGGTGTATGGGCAACAGGCAAGACCTTTGAGGATTGTCGCAAGGTTCTTGTTTCTGTTATCGAGGGATGGATCGCTTTGAGGCTGAGATTAGGAGATCCAATACCACCGATTGGTAGCCATACTATAAATGCTTCTTCGGAGCCCGTTGGCATTGTCTAATAGACTTGCTCCGGTTTCAAGGAGAGAGCTAATCCGACGGCTAACCTGCATGGACTTCGAAGGGCCATATCCCGGGGGAGACCATGAATACCTGGCGAGGAGCGGCATTCCGGAATTGTACCCCCGAAGAGGGGTTAGGGGGCCTGCACGATCTCAGATGCGCCGCGTCACACAGCGTGTATCACCCGCGCGGAACTCCAAAACGCTGAGATAGGACTGAGTAGATGCCGCCAAGAAATCGCTTCCGCACATTCTTCCGAGGTGCCGCAGTCGGCCCTGGGGTCGGCGGCAGGCCGAGCGACGGCGGCAAAATTGCAGACTAGTCGAGAGGGCTAATGTCTGAATGGATCCACGACTTCTGCTTAGGGTCAAGTCGATGACGTCAAAGTATCTTCGATTTTCATCAGCCACAATAAGCCCTTCCTGAGCTCATCGGCGTTTTAGTAATCCATGGCTAAGATCTATTCGCTTCCTTTTTCACACGATTCTTTTCCTATACATCCCTCTTTTCCTTTTCAAACACCCAGTGCCAGGCGAAGCGTGTTCCTCACTGCTGGCGCCAGGCCCAGAGTAATCAGAGTCAGTTTGGTGAGATTTCGTAAAGAGGGGTCCTCTATAGACCGATCTATTATGCTCAGCACTGGCAGAAGTACGAGCAATTTCAGGGGAAACATGACAGCTGCCGATCCCATCAGGTCGATTAGAAATGTGGGAACGACATGCTTCTCGTAGTAAGAGAACCAGTCCACTCCGATGTAGGTCGAGCTGGCGTCCAGCATGTGGGCATAGACGATCATGAGGTTGAATCTGTCGTCCAGAAACCCGAGCGAGGGCAAAGCCCGCCGGCAGAGGAGTATGCCTCCCGTCAAAGCTGATCCGAGGACGAAGACGGCGCCAATGACCCAGGCATTCACAAACCCTACGGTGGATAGGATGACAAGATTGAGCAATGTCCAGATGATGCCTATGGCCGCATAACTCTGGTAATACTCCTCGCCGCGAATCTTTCTGGTGAGGGCCAGCGAGGCCGCCGTTATCAGGAAAACCAGGAAAAAGATTAAGGGCGTAATAAGCAGATAGCTCCAGGGTGAGTCGACAAGATCTGCATCTTCGATCACCCTCAGAGTTGAGCCCGCCAGGATGTATGGCAGGGTAGAGAGAACAAGCCTCTCATCCACCGAGAGACCCCTGCTTCGAAACAGCCTTATCAGGGCAAGTATGGACAGCCCTAAAATTATTGCCCAGGTGATGGTATCCACGGGGTTATAGCTAGTATCATAGATTATGGGATAGATGTAGTGCCTGTAGATCCAGTCGACAAGGTCGTACACATAGAGCACTTGCACGGCCTCGTATTTCTAGCGTTCGCGTGGCTCTTCTGATTCTTTAATCTTTAACGAGCTGGTGTGGCGGTGTGTCGGCGGAAAGTATTTATATCGCAGAAGTAAAAGCGTAATTGTCCGTTTTCCGATTTTAGTTGAGGTAATTAGATGGTCGAGGTATTCAAAGGTACAACTACAGTAGGTGTACTCTGCGATGGAGGTGTGGTCCTTGCATCGGAGAGCCGTGCTACCATGGGCAGCTTTATAGCCAGCAGCCAGGCCAAGAAGATCTATCAGATCGACGACCTGGTGGGCATGACTACGGCTGGAGCGGTAGGCGATGCCCAATCGCTGGTTCGGATGGTTCAGGTGGAGGCCAGGCTCTACAAGATGCAGAGAGGCGAGAGCTTGACCGTCAAAGCCGTAACTTCTATGCTGGCCAATATACTCTCTTCAAGACGCTACTATCCCTTTATGGTCCAGCTGGTCATGGGAGGAGTAGATAGATATGGCCCCAAGATCTATTCGCTTGACGCATTGGGCGGGCAGATCGAAGAGCGCAGAATAGTCTCTACCGGTTCCGGTTCGCCCATCGCCTACGGGGTGCTGGAAGCCATGTATAAACCCGGTATCAGCATCGAGGATGGAACTGTGCTGGCGGCCAGGGCAATTCATAATGCCATGAAGCGGGATTCTGCTTCAGGCGATAAGATCGAGCTCGTTAGAATCACAGATAAATACGAGGAGGTAGGCGAGCCGGAGTTTACGGAGATAATGAGTCTCCTCTAATTTTTTTTGGATGTGTAATATTGTCAGTAGAAGAAGTACTTTTTGAGCTCAAACGTAAGGTGCAGAGCAAGCTGCCGCCGGACGTCAATGTCACGGGGCTGGAGTTTGAGGGTCCGGAGCTGGTCATTTACACAGATGACCCGAAGAAGCTTGCTGATGACGGTGAAATCATACGAAACCTGGCCAAGGAGCTTCGCAAGCGCGTCGTTGTTCGGCCGGACCTGAAGGTATTGGCAGAACCTGAAATTGCCATAACCAAGATTCAGGAGGTCGTACCAAAAGAAGCTGTTCTCACCAACTACTACTTTGATGGTGAGACCGGTGAGGTGCAGATCGAGGCGGAGAAGCCGGGCCTGGTCATAGGTCGCCATGGTGCAACGCTCCGGGAGATAACCAAGCTGATCGGCTGGACTCCCAAAGTCGTAAGAACCCCTCCCGTACGCTCGACAACCATTGCCAACATCAAGGATTACCTGCGCAGTGTGCAATCGGAGAGAAAGAATATCCTGCGTACCGTGGGCAGGAAGATCCACAGAGATATCGCTTCCAAGGACCAATGGGTCAGAATAACCACATTAGGAGGCTGCCGCGAGGTGGGCAGAAGCTGCATGCTTCTGTCAACGCCGGAGTCTCGCATCATCATCGATTGCGGCGTAAATGTGGGGTCAGATGACTCTGCCACGCCTTTTCTCTATGTACCCGAGGTCTATCCACTTAACCAGATCGATGCCGTCGTCTTGACACACGCTCACCTGGACCATGCAGGCCTTGTTCCCATGCTTTACAAATACGGCTATGAAGGACCTATTTACTGCACCCCTCCCACCAGGGATCTGGCTGTGCTATTACAGCTCGATTACATTGAAATAGCCGGCCGCGAAGGAAAGAGGCTGCCATACGACTCTTCAATGGTTCGCGAGGCCCTCAAGCATACTATAACCCTCAACTATGGAGATGTAACCGACATTGCTCCCGACACCAAATTGACCATGCACAATGCCGGCCACATTCTGGGCTCCTCCATTGCCCACTTTCATATTGGAGATGGCCTTTACAACGTAGCCTTCACCGGAGACAATAAGTTCGAGAGAACCAGGCTCTTTGATCCGGCAGTATGCAATTTTCCGCGATTGGAAACCCTTGTGACCGAGGCCACCTACGGAGGGGCCAACAGCATTCAACCATCGCGCAAAGAAGCGGAAGTCACTTTGATAAATGTGGTCAAGGAAACCATTCATAAGGGCGGCAAGGTCATCATTCCCGCCTTCTCTGTAGGCCGCAGCCAGGAGGTCATGGTGGTTCTGGAAGAGGCCATCCGAAAGAAGGTGATAGATGAGGTGCCGGTCTGTCTGGATGGCATGATCTTTGAGGCTACTGCCATTCATACCACATATCCCGAGTACCTCAATAACGATCTAAGAGATCTCATATTCCACAAAGGAATCAATCCATTCCTGGCAAAGTGTTTTGTGCAGGTGGAAAGCCCCAAGCAGAGGACGGAGATAATTGAAGGGCCCCCATGTGTTATTCTGGCGACGAGCGGCATGCTCAACGGTGGCCCGGTTATTGAGTATCTCAAGCGCCTCGGCCCGGATGAGAAAAATACGTTGGTCATTGTTGGATACCAGGCGGAAGGAACTCTCGGGCGGCGCATTCAGAAGGGCTGGAAGGAATTGCCTCTCTCTGTGGAGGGCAGGACCCAGACGGTGAAGATTAACCTGGAGGTAACCACGGTGGATGGATTCTCCGGCCATTCCGATCGCCAGCAGCTCATGGAGTATATGCGACGCATCTATCCCAAGCCCGGCCGGGTTCTCACCAACCACGGCGATGAGGGCAACTGCCTCGATCTGGCCAGCTCCATCTATAAGAAATACAGAATACCTACCATGGCGCCCATGAATCTGGAGACGGTCAGGCTGATTTGAATCTTCAAAAGCTTTATCAAACCAGAGACATAATACCAATGCGAGGTTCTTTGTGACGGGAAAGAGAACGCGGATCATCAACGACCCTTCAGATCTGGTCCCATTGTTGCAAGCCTTCGGCTCCAATGTCCATAAAAAAATCTTCGATGAATTGAGCCGGGACTGGCATACTGAGCGCGAGCTAGTTTCGCTTGTGGGAGACGAGTCAAGCGTTCACAGAAGCGTGGCGTTGCTGCGCAAGAGCGGCCTTGTGGAGACCAAGTGGAGGGTACCGGAACCCGGGGCTAGTCCTGAGAAAGAGTACCATTCCACTTACTCTCGCATACAGGCCAACTTTGGGGCCTCAATGGAGGATCTGAGCGAGCTGATCAGCCTCACCTTTATGTCAGATGAGGAGCTGCGAGTTGTGACTGAGAAGCTGCAGAAGATGGTCGACGGCGGTAATAGCTCTCTCTCCAACCTTTCTCGGGAGCTGGGAGTAAGTCAAATCTTCATTCGCGGTGTGGCCAAGAGGACGGAAGGTCTGGCGGTGAGGGGCCAGCGCATTGAGCCTTACGAAGAGGATTTTTGATGGCCAATGTGCTGCAAAGCAAGAGGGAAAGCTCTCGTTTTCAGATTCTCGTCGAGATAGCCGCCCATCAGCCTAACCTTCGCCAAAAAGAAGTGGCTGAGAAACTGGGTGTCACCCCCCAGGCGATCTCCGAGTACATCAAAGAGCTGGTGGCGGATGGGCTGGTCACAACCGATGGCCGGATGCGCTACAGCATCACCAAAGAGGGCGTGGAGTGGCTGCTGGAGAATGCCGCCGAACTGAAGCGTTATGCCCGAGTGGTGATGGAGGAGATCATTAGCCACGTCTCCGTCTGGACGGCAATAGCTGAATTTGATCTTGCCGAGGGCGAACGTGTATCTTTGGAGATGAGAAGCGGCCTTTTATATGCCAACAAAAAAGAGGATATAGATGCCAGTGGCGTCGTCATCAGTGAAGCCGTCGCCGGTGAGGATGTGGGCGTCTCAGACCTGCGAGGGCTGATAAGCCTGGATGAAGGACATATAACTCTCTGCAAAGTGCCGCGAGTGCAGATGGGAGGCTCGAGAAAGGTGGACCTGAAGCTCCTGGAAGGGCATCTCTCTGGAGAGAAGATGGTTGGGTGTTTGGGCATCGAGGCCCTGGTGGCGCTGCGAAAGGCAGGACGAGAGCCCGATGTGATCTTCGGGGCCAAAGAATTCGCAGTAGAGGCGGCATACCACGGCATCAGTTCATTGATCGTCAGCGTGGATGAGCAGATTCCAGGGCTGCTCACGCGCCTGGAGACCGAGGGCCTGAAATATGAGCTCATAGACCTTGCGTCAGGATAACGTCTATTTTACAATGACTTTTCAGGTTTTGGCTCAGGCGGATCGGTCTCGCATATTGCTATTGCCCCAAAGCGGCAGCAAGACTCTTTTTGAAGGACATCTGAGACTGAAGGATATGCCGCAAGGGCCGAGGGTCTTCAAGTTTTTAGTCAAAAAGGAAACTGACGCGGAGAAGTACCTTCCACCCGAGGACGCAATGCGTTTGCTTCGCAAAGCGGATGCCATATATCTTGCCCGTGGAGACTCGGTACTGGAAAAGAAGTTCGTCGAGCTGCTGGAGTCCTACCAGCTCGAATACCGGTTTGTTCAGGTCTGCAGCCATTGTCTCGGGCAGCGCAAAGTGACTTACGTACCCTTGGAGGCCATAACCTACAAAGGAGCGCGCATCTGCGAGAACTGCGCTGCTGCAGAATTGCTGCGAGAGGCGGATTTCCGGCATCTGGGCCGCGCTGCCAAGGCCCACCTGGCCAGGATCTTGAAGAAGAGACGGAACCTGGACGACGTGATCGGCTTGCTTTCCTTGCAAAGGCTGGAGCCGGAGCTGACAAGGTTCGACATCATCCCCGCCAGCCGCGAAGAGCCCACTCTGCCGCTGGAGTCACTCCACCTGCCCAAAGAGCTCATGGAATTGCTGCGCCGCAGATTGACCCGGCTCCTGCCTGTCCAGTCCAGGTCGGTTCAGGCAGGCCTCCTGGAAGGCCGGCACCAATTGGTCGTCTCTGCCACGGCCACTGGTAAAAGCCTTGTCGGAGAATTGGCTGGTGTCAAGAATCTGCTGGAAGGCAAGGGTAAATTGCTCTTTCTGGTGCCGCTTGTTGCCCTGGCCAACCAGAAGTTCGATCAGCTCTCCATCTACAACGAACTGGGATTTCAGACCTCCATCCGGGTGGGCGTATCCCGCATTCGCCTGGGAAAAGGCCGCAAGATCGCCCAGAGTCTTGATGCCGACATCATAGCCGGGACCTATGAGGGCATCGACCAGGTGATACGCTCCAAGAAGAGCCTGGGGCGAGTAGGAACGGTAGTGATCGACGAGGTTCACATGCTGGAGGATGCAGAGCGCGGCCACCGGCTGGCGGGGATGATCGCCCGGCTGAAGAATGCGGCACCTCGAGCACAGTTCATCTTCCTGTCCGCCACCGTAGGAAACCCAGGTGCGCTGGCCAAACGCCTGGGGGCGACGCTCGTGGAGTACGAGGTGCGGCCGGTTCCCATCGAGCGCCATCTCATATTCTCCTCAGGACCGGAAAAGAAGAAGCTCTTGCGGGAGCTGGCCAGCGAGGCCCAGAAGCTGACGTCGTCGACAGGTTACCGCGGCCAGACCATAATCTTCACCAACTCCCGCAAGAACTGCTACAACCTGGCCCAATCCATTCCCGGAGCTGCCGCCTACCACGCCGGTCTGCAATACCCGGAGAGAAAGAGGATCGAGGAGCTTTTTGGCCAGGGAAAAGTCCATACCGTCGTCACCACGGCCGCCCTCGCGGCAGGCGTGGACTTTCCTGCCTCGCAGGTGGTCTTCGAATCTCTGGCCATGGGCATCAAATGGCTGAATGTGCAGGAGTTCAACCAGATGCTGGGCAGGGCAGGAAGGCCGGGATACCACGATAAGGGCCTGGTCTACATTCTGGCCGAGCCGGGCCGACGTTTCTCCTCCGCGAGGGGCGAGTCTGAGGATGAGATGGCCCTGTTGCTTTTACACGGGACGATGGAGGATGTGGCGCCGGAGTTTTCCCAGGAGCAGCAGCTGGAAGAGGTCCTGGCAAATGCCGTGGCAGCGCGCACCAGAGAGGAATTGGAGAAGCTGCACGAGCTGACACTGGGACTGGATGATCTGGACTGCTCTCTAAAATCGCTGGCAAAAGCGGATCTCGTCAAGGGCATTGAGCCCACGCCCCTTGGCGCCGCAGCAGCCGCCCATTTCCTGACGCCAGATCAGGTGACAATCATCGCCTCGCAGCTTAAGAAGGGCAAGTCACCGCTGGATGTAGCCGTGGCCCTGGAGAGCTTCGAGGCCCTCTACCTGAAGTTCGCAGAACGCATCTCTGTGAAGCTGCGCATGCAGATCTCTCAGCGAGCGCTGCATGGCTCTTTTCTGGATCTTTTGAGCAGCTCCGACCTTAACGATCTGGAGAGGAAGATCCAGAAGTACTGTCTGGACTTCTCCCGTGACTTCCTGCGCTGCACCTGCAAGGAGGCTCCCTATTGCGGCTGTGCTCAGAAGAACATCTCGCTGCGAATCCTGGAGTTGCGGGCGGAAGGCAAGAGCCCGGAAGGGATCATTGACGAGTTTTCTGACAAGTACGGCATGTACGCCTACCAGGGGGATCTGATAAACTACCTGGACCAGATGGTGCGCTATCTGGAGGCCATCGGGTCGGTGGCCAAGGTGCTGGGCAAGATGGAGGCGGCCAAAGAGGCGGAGGAGAGGAAGAAGAGGATTGAGGGGGAGTAGAAATGGGCAAATAGTAATCTTTTTAGCGTCATAGAACAGTTAGTGAGCTGGATTGAACATGGAAGCAATAGACCTCCTCAGAAGCCACATCCTGGATATTAAGTCTGGCTTTGCAGTAAAACGGACTGGCATCTTCGGCTCCTTCTCACGCGGAGAACAGAGGAATCCAGCGACATTGACATATTGGCGGAGTTCGAGAAGCCGACCTTCCGCAACTTCATGAACCTCTCCTTTTATCTCGAAGATCTCTTCGAAAGAAAGGTGGACCTTGTCACTGTCAAGGGTTTGCACCCTCGCATCCGGCCATATGTGGAGAAGGATGTGATCTGGTCTGAATAAGGACAGAGAGCTCCTGAGGCACGATGAGAAGATTTCCTCACTGATAACTGTGCTGGCGTTGAATTGCAGAACCTGGTGGGCGATAAGATTCTCAGCAGGGCGTGCTTGAAGTCTTTGGAGATCATAGGAGAGGCTTCCAGAAATGTCTCTGAGGATCTGTTGAAGTCACATCCGGAGATACCGTGGAGGGAAATGACTGGCATGAGAAACAAGCTTGTCCACACCACTATTTCGGCGTGGATTGGGAAATTGCGGATGATGTATTGAAGCATGAGCTTCCGGATCTCCGATCCAATATCATGCGAATTACGTCCGGGCATTACACTGAAAAGCGGTCTGCCCTATCCGCAAGGAAATGGCTATGGCAATACTTCCTCTGCAGTCTCACCAAAAGCGCGCCTGCGGTACCGCAGCCATGCGCGCCCCTGAGCACGCGCGAGCATATCTGCAGGGCTTGTTACCGTGAGCTGTCCAGACTGTTAAATATTTCTTAAATGCAAATGTTTTCGTGTCGCAAATCCATTAATGAGTAGATTGAACACGGAAATAAACTATCAAAATATTTATCAATTAAGCCTATCTCAGTCAACTATCGAATAATATAATTAAAATACAAGAAAATAAAAACGTTTTTGTAGTTAAGAGTATCCTTCTTATATAGTCATTTCGATAAATTCAGTGTCAACCAATACGGTTCCAGTAACCCGGGAAGAAAATACTGTTCTTGATGACATATGACAAAAGCATGATTATAGAATATTGAAAGGGGTCTATATGGCAGGCGAACAAAGCAATCCTGTAACAAAGCCGGATGTCTCTCAAATATTGACTATGGAGATGTTGAAAGCAAGAGTAGATGAGAAGTTAAGGATTATGGAAAAGAATGTCTTTGAGATTCTCAAAGAAGTAAAAACTCAGCGAATAGTCGATTACCTCATCAAGATCAACTTAGATCCTCTGGTGGAGCACTATTGGAGGAAACCCGATGGAGATGAGGATGCAATAAAGGACGTTCTCTCCAACGTCTGGCCTGGAGAGAAGGACCTCATGCTGAGCTGCCTGAAGACTTCCATTCCAAGAGAAGGGGATTTGATTCCCGCAATTCACACTCTGCTGGAGGCAGAAGAGTTCGATAAACGCATCTTCGAGCCCCTCATGGAAAAACTGTTGGCCAAAACGGATACAATGACAAAGATGGAGGAGTACTTCTCCAAACAGGAATATGTGCTAAAGCAGCTTATGTCCGAGCTCAGCCTTCTGCATAGTGTTGGAAAGTTTTCGGGAACGATTGTAAATACGCCTTCAGAGCAGCTAGCCAAACCTTCTATATCAAGAGGAGACTTAAAGATAGAAGTTGATGAGGGTAGAGCTATTATCATTGCTGGTAACGAGTTCTCAGTATTCGTCAAAATTATAAATCCCTTTGAGGTCCCAATCGTTTTGTATTCAGTGGAGACTCAGATTCCTGTAGATCTCATGGACTTTTCGCCGAAGAGAATTCTCGAAACATGTGTCCAAGAAAATAGAAAGGGGTGGAAGGATGCCCTTAGCGAATTCTTAGAAAATTTGACAGGAGGGCAGGCAGATAATGGCAACCCAGAGAGCCGTGTAGCTCAGGGCATCGCTACTCCTGATCTGCAATATCTGAAGGTGGGTCTGAAGCCGCAGCCTATTCTTCTGCAGCCAGACGACTCCATCATCAAGCAATTCGTCTTCAAAACAAAGAGTCGCTGGCTTTTTACACCCATAGCCTTAAACCTCGAGATTCAAGTCAAGTACGGAGTAGACTATCGAGAGCACCTGGATACTGTTAGATCCGAATTGACCATCCAGGCCGACCTCATGGCCATTTTGGCCGGTGCGATACTTGGTGGCATTACCGGATATGCAGTTCGCTTCACACTTGCTGAGCCCAAACCCGATCCTTCTGCGGGATTTCTATTGGCCATCATCCTCAGCGCAATGGTTGTCGTGGCCTTTGCACGAAAGAGTGGTGTTCAGAAGATAGTCACCATTGAGGACTTCTTCGGTGGCCTCTTCCTCGGGTTCGTGGTGGGTTATTCAGACCCGGAATCAACTTTAGGATTCATCGCCAATAACGGGATAGGAACAAATGCATCTGCCAACCTGACAGGATTTGCTGATTCTTTGCAGCAATCGACTCAAAACCTGACCGGTGTTACCACGACATTGAATCAGTAAACGCAAAATCTCAGCAATGCAACCGATGATCTGGCTGGGATAATCAGCGGTATGAACCAATCTGCGGTTTAATGCCTGGCGAATAGGGATCAATTGAGCAGGGAAGGAAGATGGTCAAGCTGGTCAAAAGAAATTCCGGCGCGAAGGATGACCCCAGCCAATAACCACCCGTGAGGGCGCACAGCCAAGGCGCAAATCCCTTCCTTCCCAGATTGTCTCTTCTCAAGCAACATCGCTTGCACTGCCGAATCTACCGCCTGGAACGTCAAGGTCGTATAGGACGAGACTCTCCGGTCATCACCGCTTTGGCCAGCTCAACGATGATATGCATGTCTTTATAAAACACATGGTTTCTTCAGTCCTTCGAAAATTTTTCTTGCGAAATAATTATAATAAAATAAGATTAACATTAAATAGTTGCAGGCGGAATTTGTCCTGATTTATACTCTGCCGTAATTATAGAGGTACTGATATGGTCAAGGACGTTCGCAATAGATCCATAGATCCTGCCAGCCAGGAGATGCTCGAGGTCTGCCAGAGGGCCGGCCTGGAAACTGCATGGGATCGGTCAGATAAACAGCAACCTCAATGTGGTTTTGGGGAGCTGGGCTTATGCTGTCGCAACTGCAACATGGGCCCCTGTCGCATCGATCCCTTTGGGGAGGGTGCCAGCATGGGGGTTTGCGGAGCGACATCGGATATCATAGTCGCCCGAAACCTCCTGCGCAGCATAGCGGCAGGTGCGGCAGCTCACTCCGACCACGCGCGGGATGTAGCCCGGACCTTCCAGCTCGTTGTGGAGGGCAAAGCACCATCCTACAGCATCAAGGATCCGGCCAAGCTGGAACGTCTGATGAAGGAGTACAGCGTGGACAGCCCGGCGGCGCTAGCATCTGCCATTCTTGCTGAATTTGGCAAGCAAGATGGCCCCATCCAGTTCACCCGCCGTGTTCCTCCCCAAAGGCTGGAGCTATGGAAAAAGCTGGGCATCGAGCCCCGCGGAATTGACAGAGAGATCGTGGAGTGCATGCACAGAACGACCATGGGCGTGGACAACGATTATGTTAACCTGATACTGCAAGGCCTGCGAACGGCCCTGGCGGATGGCTGGGGTGGCTCCATGATCGCCACAGAGCTGCAGGATGTCTTATTCGGCACACCCACACCAGCATTCTCCGAGGCCAACCTGGGAGTTCTGGAGCCCAACCAGGTCAACGTCATTGTACACGGCCACGAGCCTCTTCTCTCGGAGATGGTTGTGGCGGCAGCCCATGACCCGGAGATGATCGAGCTGGCAAGAAAAGAGGGGGCAGAAGGCATCAACGTGGCCGGAATCTGCTGCACAGGAAACGAGGCTCTCATGCGCCAGGGCGTGCCCGTGGCTGGCAACTTCCTGCAACAAGAATTGGCTGTGGCCACGGGGGCCGTGGATGCCATGGTTGTGGATGTACAGTGCATCATGCCGGCCCTGGGAGCGCTTACCGGCTGTTTCCATACCAAGTTCATATCCACCTCGCCCAAAGCCAAGTTCCCAGGCGCTTCGCATATGGAATTCCACGAGGAGACGGCTCTTGAGACGGCCAGAGCAATCGTCCAGACAGCCGTCCTGAACTACCGGAACCGGGATCCGGCCAGAGTCCATATCCCTGAGATTAGATCTAAGTGCATGGTAGGCTTTTCGGTGGAGACGATCGTCTCAGCATTGGGCGGCAGTCTCGATCCGCTCCTGGATGCCATTAAGAGTGGAGCTGTTCGCGGCATTGGGGCCGTTGTCGGCTGCAACAATCCCAAGATAACGCACGACTACGGCCACATCAATATGGTTCAAGAACTCATCAAGAACAATGTCCTTGTGGTCACCACGGGGTGCAACGCCCAGGCCTGCGCCAAAGCCGGTCTGCTCCAGCCCGAGGCTGCGGACAAAGCTGGAGACGGCTTGAAGGGAGTCTGCAAAGCATTGGGCATTCCGCCTGTATTGCATATGGGCTCCTGTGTAGACATCAGCCGCATTCTTGTGGCTGCTGCGGCCATAGCAAATGCTCTGGGCGTGGACATAAGCGACCTGCCTGCTGCCGCCGCCGCACCGGAATGGATGAGCGAGAAGGCTGTGGCTATCGGCACCTACGCCGTGGGATCAGGAGTGTACACAGTGCTGGGAACCATGCCCCCCGTCATGGGAAGCACAGCTGTGGCAGCACTGCTCACCTCAGGCGCCAGGGATGTGGTAGGTGCATGCTTTGCAGTGGAGCCGGATCCCTTCCAGGCGGCAAACCTCATGATCGATCACATCGATGGCCAGCGCAAAAAGCTGGGACTGGCGTGATGAAGATGAAAGAGATATTCGTACGTTTGGATCGGTGCCTGGGCTGCAAGTCCTGCGAGATGGCCTGCGCTGTGGAGCACTCGACCTCTCAGAGCCTCTTTGGAGCAATCTTCGAGAAGCCGGGACCCATACGCCGGATCTATGTAGAGAAGGCCGAGAATCAGAATGTACCCCTTCTCTGCCGCCACTGCCTGGATGCATCCTGCGTCGCCGTCTGTCGTACCGGTGCAATGTTTCAGGACCCCGTCACCGGAGTTGTTGATCGCAATGAAGAGAAGTGTGTAGGCTGCTGGATGTGCGCCATGATCTGCCCTTACGGCGTCATAGGCCGCCAGGCGGAGGTGCGCAAGGCCGTGAAATGCGACCGCTGCAAGGACCTGGACGAGCCTGCATGCGTACGTGCCTGTCCATCAGGAACTCTGATCTTTGCCACGCAGAGAGAATTTATGGAGATGATGCGAAAGGCTGCCGCAACAAAGATCGCCCGCGAGGCAAAGAGCCTGGCCAGAGCCTGAAGAGGGAGAACGGAGAGAATAAGAGCACGAAAACTGGACAAATAAGATTCGGAAAATCAAAGAAAAGGAACAGATGAGGCTAGACCATGGGAGTCAGACTGATCCTGTTCCTGTCCTCCAATAACATATTGTACGGCTCGGTTCTCGGTATGACTCCATACAAGCAGAGCCCTCCGTTCAGTTCATTGACCAGGAAATAGGTATCTGCCGTATGTATGGCCATGTTCATACTCTCCTGGCCACTTTTCACCACGAACACATTTATGTCGTTTGTCTCCTTCCAGTAGCGTATCATGAGGTTGGTCAGGTTGAGAACAGCTTTGTAGCCAAAGCAGAACTCGATTGCGTCCAGACCGATGATATTCAGAATGGGACGGCCTGTTCTCTCCCGCAATACATCCCACTTTTCCAGCAGATCTTTTCCCCATGCAACCGGGTCATCTCCTTCCGGCTGGGAGACGATGACGTTGGTGGGCACAAAGATATCCCGCGAGCTGAGCTGATAGCCGATGCTGGGCAGGATAAAGACGCCTCGACCGTTTTTAATGGCGTTTGACGCCAAGGCCGTTAGGATCTGATAGTACCTCTTGCCCACACCATGGTCTATCTCCAGCACATTGCATGATCCGTACTTCAGACCCCCCGTGACAGTATCGAAATCTGGAATCCCGGTGGAGATTCTATCTTCGGCGGGGTCTGGAACCCTGACTCCGTCAATGGCAATCTGGGCATCCTTATGCTCCCGGTAGGGTTCAAAGAACCTGAACCTGCCGCCATGCAAGGTGACTGTATAGGTCTTCTGACCGATCTCCACCCCCCGCAGCTTATCCAGCTTGATCTGGCGAACATAGCGGGTTCTCATGCTCCCTTTTGCATAGCCGGGCAGGCGGAACTGCTCCATGGTCACCACTCCGTCCACGATGTAGTCCAAAGGCATCACATTGGAGAACTCGGAAACGAAGATGAGATGTGTATCCAGATCGCGAGCAAACTCGCAGATGTTTTGCTCGAAGCTGTGCTGAGATTCGCCTATGAGGTGAGAAGTATAATTCAAGACTGCATCCCAGCTATCGATGATGATCATGGGATTATCCATCTCCTCGGTCTCGTCGAAGAAGACCTTGAAGAAGTCCAGGACTGCGTAATAGTTGGATAGATCCTTGCCCATCCCCTTCAGGCTCTCCAGGAGCTTGGTTTGAGTCGCGTTCACCACGTTCTTGGGCATGAGAACCTCTTCGACCCACGGATTTGTGGCATAGAGCCGGCGCGGATCTATACGAGTGGATATATACATTCCATTTCTATCCTCGCACAGGCTGTTCATGATTTCCAGGGCCAGTGTGGTTTTGCCTGTTCCCGGCAGACCCTTGATGAGAAGCGTCTGACCGTTCTCAATCCTGAAGAAGTCTTTGATCTCCCTTGGTATGGACATCTGCGCACCGCTCGGCATTTATTTATTCCTCGATTAATATGTGTCTGCAACTTTACAGATGCATTTATTGGCGCGCTTCATGAGTGCGCATATCTGATCTGGATTGACCCGGAATGAAAAATAGACGGTCTTGTCCTCGCCCTTGTGGAAGTCTATATCCATCATAGGAAACGCCTCGACGTTCAATGTCGCTTCTCTCTCCTCCGCACGCTTTAAGCACGCGCCTTTTGTCCTCCAGAGCTTGGATGGGCCTATCTCCACGAACTCAACCTCCCCTTCGGAGCTGAGCACGGAGAGGTACTTGATCACCGTGGTCTTGCTGACACCCGCCTTCTTGGCCACATCAACCGTGGTAAGACCTACTTCCGATTCTCCGATAACTTCCAGGATCCTTTCTTTGTAAGAGGCCATTTTAGTGCCACCATCTCTTGGCAAGATTAGTCTCGCAAGTAGTTATTACCATTTCCTGATCAAGTTTACTTATTTACCATTCTGATATTTCAATTTTTCATATTTGTTCCTCAAAGACGGGGGGTTCTCTCTCTCTTAAGATCGGAAAAAATAAATGCTGATCGGTCTTTCCAGATGCCAGCAGGAGATATATGACAGCGGAAGACGGCAACACCAAACGAGGCTATGACGATCCCTGGCCGCCCGTGCGCGGCGACTATCTGGTGGGCGACCCAAATACGGGTGTAGCGGTTACTACCCTGGCTAGCCCGCTTTTGGTTAGTGGAGCCGCCATAGTTGGCCAGTGCAAGACGGAGAACCTGGGCGTGGAGAAGATCGTGGCCAACGTGATCTCCAACTGCAACATACGATTCCTCATCATCTGCGGCGTGGAGTCGAAGGGCCATTTGCCAGGCGATACGATTCTCGCGTTGCACAAGAATGGCATCGACGAGCAGGGCAGGATAATAGGCTCCAAGGGGGCTATACCTTTCATCCAGAATCTTCCGCCCCAGGCTATCAAGCGCTTTCAGGACCAGGTGGCGCTGATAGACTGCATCGGCCTTGAGAATATGGATGAGATCAGGAGGCTCGTCTCCAAGTACAACCTCCTCGCGAAGCCTTATCCTGAAGAGGCCTTCCAGGTAGTAAAAAGAAAGGCTGCATTGCAGGAGATACTGATGGGAGAGGGCGATCTATTCTTCGGAGCAAGAGTCTTCATGGACACAAGGGCCTGGCAGATCGCAGTAGAGGGATGAAAAATTGTTTAGATTCAAGTGCGAGCAGTCCATAGTGAATGTGGCGGGCGTGAAGTTCGGAGGCCAGCCGGGCGAGCTGGCCACAGTCCTATGCGGCACCATCTTTTATCAGGGGCACAGGATCGTCGAGAATGAAGAACTGGGCATCTTCGACCATGCCGCGGCTGAGAGGCTCGTCGCCCGCCAGGCTGAGCTGTCCGAGGATACGGGTTGCCCCGCTGTCCTGCATATCTACGCTCGAACTTGTCAGGCCTTTCTGAGATATCTTGATTTTGCAGAGCAGGTCTGGGAGGGACCGTTCATCATCGACTCAGCGGATAGTGTCACGCGCGCCTCAGCCGCACTTCTGGTTTCAGAGCTGGGCTACGGGGATCGGGCCATCTACAACAGCATAAGCCTGGCCACAGACGATGTGGAGGCGGGCGCCATGCTGGATAGCGAGATTGATAGTGCCATCATGCTAGCCTACAATCCAGGCGAGCCAGGCGTGGAAGGCGCCCTGCGGGTCTTGGAGACGGGAGGCTCGGTATTGGAGAAGGGTTTAATCCCCCTGGCCCGGGAATTAGGATTCGTTAATCTGCTCATCGATCCAGGGGTCGTGCCTTTGGGCAGCGGTGCAGGAGAGTCGCTGCGATTTTCCGTCGTGGCCAAAGCGCGCCTCGGGCTGCCGGTGGGTTCAGGCATTCACAATGCAGTGAGCTCCTGGCCGTGGCTCGGCAAAAAGGAGATAAGCACCAGAAAGTGCTGCGATGCTGCCGCCGCAGCCATGCAGCTCCTATCGGCAGGTGATTATCTGCTTTACGGGCCCATCGAGAATAGCGACTTTATCTTTCCGGCGGCGGCATTGGCCGACATTCTCGTTGCCGAGGCGGTACGGGACCTTGATATCCTGCCCGGGACGGGGCATCCTTTGTATCGGTTGGTCTAGGTTGGTCTGGAAACGGATTTCTGGAAAGGATTAATACCAACAAGCCAGAGGCAAGAGTCATGTACCTATCCCGCGAGGAAGAAGGCATTTATCAGGGCGAAAAGGGGGAGACCCTTTGCCGGATGATGGAGATCCTGGTGGCCCTGGGAGAGATCTTTGGGGCCGAGAGGCTGGTGCCTGTCAGATCTGCGCAGATCGCGGGAGTATCTTTCAAGAATATAGGCGAAGCCGGGCTGGAGTGGATCTCCGACCTGGAGGGCCGGGTGGTCGTTCCTAGCATCCTTAATCCGGCGGGCATGGACCTCTGCCGCTGGAAAGAGATGGGCATAAGCCAGGAGTTCGCCTCCCGGCAGATGGCCACCATCGAAGCCTATCGAAAACTTGGCGTCACCATTGATTGCACCTGCACGCCTTATCAGATTTATGATAGCCTCGCCTCCAAGGGCGATCACCTGGCCTGGAGCGAGTCCTCGGCCGTCTCCTATGCTAATTCCATAATCGGAGCCCGGACCAATCGCGAAGGAGGACCGTCCGCTCTGGCTGCGGCTCTGGTGGGCAAGACGGCGCTTTATGGTTACCACCTGGATGAATATCGTCGGCCCACCCACCTGGTGGTTGTGGATGCAGATCTGCAGGGCTCGGACTTTGGAGCTCTGGGATTTCTGACGGGCAGAATCGTCCAGGATGGAGTTCCTCAATTTCGGCTACGGACGAGGCCCAGCTCGGACGAGCTGAAGGCATTGGGGGCGGCCATGGCTGCCAGTGGTTCCGTGGCCCTCTACTACGTGGAAGATTCTTCTCATAGATCGGTCACTCCAGTTCCGCCCGACGGGTCAGAGCCCATTGAGACGATAGCCCTGGGCAGAAAGGATATCGAGGAAGTCTACGAAAAATACCGGGGGTGCGATGCGGATATCGTGGCCCTGGGCTGTCCCCACTGCTCTCGAGAGGAGTTGGAGACCATCGCCCGTCTGCTGGAAGGCCGAAAGGTCCAAAAAGAGCTGTGGGTGTGCACCGCCCGCAAGATCCGGGATGACTGTCCCGATCTGGTAGCACAGATCGAGGCGAGCGGGGCCCGGGTCTTCTGTGATACCTGCATGGTTGTCTCCCCTGCCACTGAAGGCTTCAGAAAGATGATGGTCAACTCCGGCAAGGCTCTGGTCTACCTACCGGGCCTGGGCGGTGTTCAGGCGGGCCTGGGAAGCACAGAAGAGTGCATAGATGAAGCCACGGGAGGGAGATGAGAAAATGGAGATCTTATGCCATAAAGTCGCTTCCGGCTGTGCTGCTGGTCCCGCGCTGGTGACAAGGGAAGCCATATCGTTCCTGGGCAATGTCAATCCGGAAACCGGCATAGTAGTCGATCCCGCTCACGAGCTCTTCGGCATAAGCCTCGCCGGAAAGGTGCTCGTCTTTCCAGGAGGTAAGGGCTCTACCGTGGGCTCCTATGTCATATATCAGCTCAAGAAGAGGAAACTTGCCCCAATAGCTATGATCAACCTCTGCTCTGAGCCCATTGTGGCCGTGGGAGCCATTATCAGCGGCATCCCGCTGGTGGACAGGGTGCCGGAAGAGGTCTTGCAGTGGAAGAGCGGCACTCTGGTCGAGGTCGACGCCAACCAGGGAATTATCAGGATTCTGGACCCGGTATAGATCGATTGGATCAAGGATCACAGATATATCCTATTGAGTACCCATAATACTGCTGCTATGGATGCAATCATCGCCTGCGGCGTTTTTCAAAAGGAGATCGAGGCGTTGAAGGGCGATCTGGGATTTCCATTTGAAGAGCACTACCTCGGGCCAGGTCTGCACGTTAACTTCGATGACCTAAAAGCCGCTCTCCAGGCAGAGCTGGAGAGGGCTCAAACAAACGGCTGCGAGGGCATAATTGTGGCCTATGGCCAGTGCCATCCCAGGATTGATGACATTCTCGAGCCCTACCATGCCAAACTTGTCGAATGCCAGAGCTGCGTGGATGCCTTCATAACCCGCAAGGTCATGGAGAAGAAGGCCAATGAAGGGCTTTTCTTCTACCTCTCGCCAGGCTGGCTGGATGCATGGCGGGATATATTTGGACAGCTGGGCTGGGATCAGATGGAGGCCAGGTTGCATATGGGCTCATTTCGGGGAACCGTCTACATGGACACCCTGAAAGATGCAACTTCCCGCGAGCAAGAGCTACTGGAATTCTTTGATTTCACTAACCTCCCTTTTGAGATAATGCCCGCGGACCTGAATCACTTCAAATCACTCCTGATAAAGGCTAAAGAAAGCTTGGAGGATTGAGCTTTGGATGAGCTGGAAGATATAAAAAAGAAGAAAAAGGAGAAGATGATGAGCGAGATGAAGAAACCCACTGAACCTGGCGTAGAACTGCCGAGTAAGCCCATTGTAGTTACAGATGCAACTTTAGAAAAAGCTTCAAGCCAGTATCCGATCCTTATTCTGGATTGCTGGGCAGAGTGGTGCGGTCCCTGTCGCACGATCGGGCCGATCATCGAGGAGCTGGCAGAAGAGATGAAGGGAAAGGTCGTCTTCGGCAAGCTGAACGTCGACGAGAACATGCAAACCGCCAACAAATACAGGATCTCAGCAATTCCCACACTGATGGTCTTCAAGGACGGCAAGCTCATAGACAAACTGGTGGGGGCCTATCCCAAAACCACATTGGCGGCGAAAATTCAGAAGTACCTCTGAAGACAATTCTTCAGAGGATTCATCTCTAACCGTTTTCTTTTTTTCCGATCTATTCTGGAGGTCTTCCGCCTTTTGTTAGATCTTCAATTCAATTGCATTGGCGAGCGGGGAACGTCCTTCAAGGTATGCTGTTGGAAGCCTTGATCACCGGATATCCGGAGATGCTGTAGACCGGCTTGGACGGAGTGCCGGGAACTTCATAGGTGGGCTTTGTCCTTGAGTACTGGCTCACATTGTAGACTGGTTTGTAGATGTCGGTATTGTAGGCGAATCTGGATATATTGCCCAGGCGCTGGCTAAGATTGAATGCAGAACTTACATTACTGGCCGGTATGCTGTATGTGGACTTATTGCCGTATGCATCCAGGTTGTTCAGAGGCCTTGTCTTCTCGAAACCGGCGCGCAAGACCCTGGTATGCTGGTTAGCATTCTGTGCACCTGTTTGGATTGTGTCTTGGTTTTGGGTCAGGTTCTGGGCAATACCCGGTGAGATGCTCTGTGTGATATTTTGTGTCAGATTCAGTGAGATATTCCCTGTGGCATTTTGTGTCTGATTCAATGTGATGTTCCCTGTGGAATTCTGATTGTCTTCTGCAATTATGGCGGGCATTGCTATGGTCAGCAGCGCCAAGATGCAGATAAAGCAGGCAATAATTTTTTGCATGATAACCCTCCCTTGATTTATTGATCTCCTTTCTATCTCCCCTTCAACATTTCCTGCGCCTGAGAAAAACCATCAAGAGCATTGCCAGTGCGGCTAGGCCAGAAGGAAAGGCGGCAGTCTCTGCGACATCGGTGGCGTTGCTCCTGACTATGGGTTTGGCCTCAATAATGTTCTCTTGCAAATCCATCACATTTCCGCTCTGTCCTACCAAAACGGTGCGGAGCTGATAGACTCCCGGATCGAGTGTCCTGTTCCAGGTGATCTCAACAGTCTCATCGTCCCCTGTGAGGAGCACGGGCGTCTTCTTCTCTGTGGTGTTGATCACCCTGCCCTCTTGCGAGAGTATAAACCTCAGAGATCCCTCAAAGGGAACGCGAGAGTTGCCAACTACTGTGGCGCTGGCGCCGGTCTCATCCTGGTAGGTCTCAGTTATCATTGCATCATCGGCAGCCCGAAAGGAGTTCATAAAGGCCCTGCTCTGATTGTGATTAAGCTCCACTATCTTCACCCGGCCTGCATACTCCTGACCATTCTCCAGGATGGGCTTCCAGGCATAATCCTTCTGAATCGGCATACCCATGCTGCCAGTGATCGGCACCGCCTTTTCCCTGGTTACATATACAGCCTTGTCTCCCTGAAGAAGCATATAATAAATATCCGCAACAGTCGGATCGCTGGCACTTATGGCGAGATGCATGCCGCGAGAGTCGGCATAGAAATCGCGTACATCGAACCTTACGGGCTCAATTCCCCCGTAATAGAAACTGTAGCACTTCCTGGAGTCCCTGGTCCCGTCTCTCCATAAGAGGGCGCAAACATCATAGTTGCCGCTCTTGGCATCGAATGGCGACCAGCGCACAATCCAGGTTCCTGGACCGTCCAGAGTCACATTCCGGGTCATGAGCACCATTCCGTCGGAGATCAGATCCAATTGAAGAGACCTTGCCCGCAACATCTCCATTCAGCGTAACATCGGCAGAGTCAACACCGGAATAGAGATCCACGATCTCCTGAAGACTGGCCCGTGACCGCCAGTGTCATCAGGATTGCCAAGACCGCCAAATGCCAGAACGCGCATATTCTCATAAGGATTTACCTGCCTGGTAATCTGTCAATTCTGAATGGGTTTAAAACTGACGTCTCGAAAGGAGAGGCCAGCGATCCGGCAATTGACATGAGCCCCTGTCTCCAGCCCCTAAATAGGTAGCCAATGAGTGAATGGCGCGATCAAAGTTATGAGCAGGGATGTCAATACCAGCCAGGTAAAAAGCGCGACTGCCGTCTTGGTGAGCTTTTCTGCCTCTTTGGGCTTGACCACTCTCTCAAAGCCCAATTGTATCAGATCTCTGAAGATGTGCCCCCCATCCAATGGCACCGCCGGGAGACAGTTGAAGAGGCCGGCGTAGAGATTGATCCAACCTATCCAGAGAAGCAGGTTTGCTATCCAGAATAACTTGCCACCCAGAGGCTCGGCCCATCCGGTGGGCTCAAAGACGGTGGTTAGCCAGCCGCTAAAGCCCGGGAAACCTTGTTGGGTAAATCCGGGAATTCCGGCAAAGGGCAGGCTTAGCATATATGCAAATCCCTGCATTCCGCTACTGGGTATGGCCTTGAGCACCTGCAAGAATTGCCTGGCAGGAGCCTCCTGGAAGACTGCGCCGCCGGAATAAACAGCATTGCCAGAGATGCCAATGCCGATGAACCCGGTGCCGTTTTGCTCTGTTGTAGCTTCATTTGAAGTCAGATTTATCTGGTAGATCCTGCCCTCACCCGTGGTAATGGCGATAATCTGGCCGGGACGGGTCGTGTTCATCTGACTTCTGAAACCCTCCAGGTTGACGATCTCCATTCCATCGACCTTGGAGATGACGCTTCTGGCAGGGAGGCCGGCGATTTCAGCGGGTGAGCCTGCGTAGATAGAGGCCACCATGATGCCCCGCGCCGGCTGGCCGGAAAGCGGAAGATTCTCTTCCTGATCATCGAAGAGGACCCGTGTCATCTCCGAAGAGTTGCTGAGATGGCCATAAAACTGATCGAGACCTCCGATTTTATTTCCATCCACATCCAAAAGTGCCATGCCATTCTCAAAACCGGCTTCCTGAGCCAAAGAGCCGTCCTCTACATTTACTACTATCACCCTATCTACAGGCGATATGGACCCTATGACCGGCCCGAAGAAGAGGGCCATAGCCACAGCCGCAACCAGAAAATTGGAAATGACACCAGCAGACAGAATCCTGATCCTTGCGCCTTTGCTCACCAGAGGCGGCTTGTCCTCGGTGCCGAAGAGCTCCTCTTCGTCCGGCTCCACAAAAGCGGCTATGGGAGCAAAAAAAAGGGCAATAATGCCCATGGACTTAACTCGCACGCCCTCTACGCGGCTCAGGATGCCATGTGCGAACTCGTGTACCACCATGGTCACAATGAGGGCTATCCAACCCCAGACAAAGGGTATATACTGGTTTAAGCCTGGAATGAGAAGAATATTTCTGGGTGCGTTATAGCTGCTGGGCTGGGGTGGTGACTGGATCATTAGATAGGTCATTTGCAGAACCAGAAACAAAAAGAAGCCCATGCATAAGACAACCAATGGGACGCCGGCAGAGGCCACGATTCTCCAGAACATTTTGGGACGGCTCAGCCGGTCTAAGAGCTTCAATCCCCTGGTAGTGCGCAGAAAAACTACCAGAGGAATGCCCTGCAGGCCCCCAACGGTTAATCCCCGGCTCCGCCATTTCTCACTATCCCTCAAGGGCAAAAGAACGATGGAATACAAGCCGATCAGGGCCGCGGCTATCAACAGCCAATCTGAGAAATCAAGCTGCAACTGGAAGTCCAATTTATCCTCGCAGGATCAATCTGGAGATCATGTATATAAGCTCATAAGCTGGAAAGCACTGGCCGAGCCGCTTGAGAGAGGCTCATCCTCTGCCGCATCTGAGTCGATATCGGTACGCATATCAAGGACGAATTTGATAGGCAAGGTAAATAAGAAGCGAAAAAAGAGCTTTAAAGGATACCCTGCTCCTTCAGCTCTTCCTTGGCCAGTTCCTGGTGCTTCTTCTCCAAAAAGCTATAGACATTGCCATGGGGAGCACCGTCAAGCAGCATCTCTATGGCCGTGCGTGCGACTCGAATCTGCTCCGGATATCCTAGTATGGCTACGGTCTTGCCGTACACCGAAACTTTGGTGCCCGAGAGCCTCTCCATTATCTCGCGCGACCTTCCGTCCTTGCCTATGATGCGGCCCTTGATGCGTTCCATATCGCTCTTGGTGCTGGCCATCTTGGAGATGTCAAGCACATCGAGCATCAGCATCTCGTCATCCAGAATGGCCAATGCTCTTTCTGGTGAGAAGCCCCTTCCGATGGCTTTTACCAGGTCCATAACTCTCAGGCCCTGCAACGGATCTTCGGCAGATGCAATGGAGACCGTGCCGGTCTCGCTGTCGATCTCAAGAGTGGTCTTGGTCTTCTCTTCGATGAGGTGCTTCATCGACCCGCCCGGGCCCACCAGCACACCTATACGTTCCTCTGGAATCTTGATATCCATTGATCAGTCTCCTTTCATTTGATCTGCTTTTTTTATTTGATCGGCTTCTTTCTTTTGATCTGCTCTTTTCATCTGATCAGCTTCTTTCTTTTGATCTGCAACATCCTTGTCTTTTCGAAGCCGGGCCCAGATCTCCTCCGACGAGCCTATTGCATACTTTTTTTGGAAATAGTGAGTCACGTTGGCGATATCGCGCTCCAGGAATTTCCGGGACATGGGATGGTCTAATGTAACCGACTGACCCATATCTATTATTACCGGCTCGCCTTCATCATAAAGTATATTGAACTCGCTCAAATCGGCATGGACGAGGCCCGCTCCATTGTAGAGCACTGAGATATATTCCACAATCTTTTCGTAAATGCGCTTTGCTTCGCCGGGTTCCAAATCAACATCTTTCAGCTGTGGGGCAACATGCTCGCCATGACCTATGAGATCCATGACCAGGATGTTGTCCTTCATGGCAATGGGATGAGGCACACGCACACCCATCTCTTCAGCCCGGGAAAGGTTACGAAACTCCTTGCGAGTCCAGGCTGAGACGATGGCACTTTTCGTACCCTTCACGTTTCCAAATCTCGGGTCTCCATGCAAGTAGTCCTGCATAGAAGTGAAGTTGCTGGTGGATATGCGATAAATCTTAAGGGCGAGCTCTTTTTCGCCCACGATGGCCCTGAAAATATTTGCCTCTTTTCCTGTGCAGACGGACCCGCCCAGGGCATCGATTACTCCCTTGCTGGCCAGACTGTAAAGGTCCATCAAGGTGCGCTTATCGAAGACGGCATCATGGACATTCAGGTCATCAGAGTCTTTTATCCTGGTGCGAAGAACATCTATGCGGGTATCGAAATCTTCATCCTTGGTGCGCCTGCTCATGCTTTATATGCCCGGCTTATGAAGTGCCTTTCAGGAACCCTTTGCGCTGCAGCCAGTCCACCTGGGGACCTGTGTATCTCCAGACTACATCTGCCTTCTCATTCTGGAAGTCCCAGGGTATAATTATGACCACATCGCCCTCTCTGATCCATATTCTCTTCTTCATCTTGCCGGGTATGCGGGCCATCCTGGTTACGCCGTCTATGCCTCTGACCTTTATGCGATTGGAGCCAAGCAAGCTTTCTACATGACCAAATATCTCTCTATCCTGTTTGCGAGGGAGGCGGACCCTTGTTATTACGGCCCCTTCTTCCTCCCTTCCACGACCTCTATTATACAGCTTATCACCTCAAATAATAATTATGGACCTAAAGATTATTGGAATCATCGGGCCGTCTGACATCTCTAGAGATGCATTCTGCCCTGAATAACCAAAGCAACCTTCTGCACCATCGCTGCTAAAAATGACCCTTAAATAGTTAAAGCTTGTGTCGAGCAATAATGTGAGTGGGCCCGACGCGATTCGAACGCGTGATCCCCGCCGTGTGAAGGCGATGTCATAACCAGCTAGACCACAGGCCCCCGGAGTAAGGAAGTAAGTCATCAGCTATTAGTATCTTGCCCTAGAAGGAAAATCTCCGGGCCATTTTCCGCCTGGCAGAGAGGAATTATTTAAATACTAATTCGCGAAGTTAATAAAATGAATGAGTTTCAGTTTCAGAAACCCTGCCTATTCCTTTTATGAAAGGCGTCTTATGGCCCAGATTCTTGCCGGAGAGCCTGTGGAGCATGTGGCCATAATTCAGGATGGAAACCGCAGGTATGCCATGCAAAGAGGCCTCTCCAAGTTTCTCGGCCACAGCCTTGGCGCCGAGACCTCGGATAAGGTCTCCGACTGGTGCCTGGAGGTGGGCGTCAAGCATCTCACCCTCTATGCCTTTTCTACGGAGAACTTTGCCCGGGAAGAGGCAGAGAAGCGTTATCTCTTTGATTTGATCAAGAGGAAGTTCATAGATCTTAATCGTTCCAAAAAGATTCACGGCAGCAGAGTACGGGTGAGAGCTATCGGCAGAGTGGAGATGCTGCCCGAGGACCTTCAACAGGAGATTGTTCGCACTGAAGAAGCCACGCGAGACTACGAGAAGATGTATCTCAATATAGCCCTGGCCTATGGCGGCCAGCCCGAGCTTGTAGACACCGTGCGGGCGCTGGCGCGACTGGTTAAGCAGGGAAAGATCAAGGCCCGAGAGGTGGACGAGGAGCTGATTGCTCAGCATCTCTATCCTCAGGATGGCATTGCCGTGCCCAAAGTGGATCTGATCATCAGGACGGCAGGGGATTTTCGCACCTCCAACTTCCTGCCCTGGCAGGCCAACGGCAATGAATGCGCAGCGTACTTTTGTGCGCCTTACTGGCCGGAATTTCGAAAGATCGACTTTCTGAGAGCCATCCGGACAGCGCAGACCAGAGTGACAAGCCAACAAGCTTAATAACCTGAAGCATGCCATGAGGGATGTTTTGTCCCGATGGGGTAGTGGACATCCCGGAGGCCTGCGGAGCACTTTTGGCGCAGTAAGCCTTCAACCCGGGTTCGAATCCCGGTCGGGACGCTTTTCTTACAGTTAACAAGAGGAGGTAACGATGGTCTTTCAAATCACTTCCTGATCAATCATGTGGCTCACCATTTATCCAGAAGTCTGCTTCAAAAAGGGCCATGCGAGCCGAGGCATCGCCGCAGATTTTCGGAAGAAGCTAGGGATTGAAAAAGGCCATTCTTGAAGACCCGGGCATTTCCAGGCCGAGAGGTGTGCCAGGCCAGAAGTCGCTCTTTTTCGATAGGAGAGCTGTCCGCCTTTTCACAGAACACTGAGGCTGAGGTTCAGGAGATCTCAAGGAAACAGAAGCTCTCCCGGGTGGAAGGGTCACTCCCCATATTCTCCGCCATAGTCATATTGTGAATGCACCCAAGGCGGGAGTTCTTGAAGGAACGGGGTGGCCTTTAAGCCTTTCTTTCGAGAATCTGAGGATGAAATCGGATGCAATGAACATCATGAAGTGTTGGATCGATAAGAAGGAGGGAGGCAAAAGTCATCAGGATGAAGGAGGGAGAAAATAGGCCGTCGACTTTCGCCTAGATTCTATACGTCGATTGTCTATATTTAAGGTTTTCGACTAGGGAAGAATCGAGAGCAAGAATCGTCATCATCAAAGGGAAAGACAGAGAACAGCATAAGCGATACTCAGGTGGGCCAGCGCCGAAATCCACAGCGCCCTTTTAGAGGAGCCGCTCACCGAAGTGATGACCTGGCCCTGCCCGGAGCTTGACATTATGCCAACAGGCGGCATTCGCACTGGAATCGAACACAGCGTCCACAAATTAGGAACCCGAACTCACTGGGCCTCACGCTCGCCTCTCGCCTTGGCTTTGTGCCGCAACATGCCCCGGTCGTGTATTAGCGCGAGATCCTTCGACAGAGTACTGCACCTGTTACAGTGCGCAACTTTTTTTGTTGCCGAAGTTTCAGTCTCACAGGCTCTCAAGCCCGAATGCAGTGCCACGACGACATGCATCTCCTGGAACAAGGAAGCGATCTGATCTGTAAGCGACCGCAAGCCGCCCCCCGGAGGGACAGCGATCAAATCAGCCTTGCCAACAGAGCATTATCGGCCTGGTTAAGCCCACGACACGCCCGCCACCCCTTGCATGAAGCGGCAAACTATCTATATAATCGTTATAGATATTTGTAGTTTGCGGTTGAAAGAAGATTCTGCCGGAATCACGCCGCAGATGGATGTGATGAAGCCACGAGGGCCAACTTTGTAGATCTACCGATTAGGGGCTCCAGATTTTTCCTGCAGCAATTCCTGAGCATCGGTATGCATGCTGGCGAGCTTTTTTGTGATGGGGTGATGTGGGCCGTATTCTTGCTCCGCCAGACCTTTGATCCGCCAGATATCCGAGAGGAGCTTGCCGATCTCTTTCGTTACATACTTGCGATTTTGCTCAGTCATGTGTCCACCACAGATCCACTGTCATGGGCTATTTTAGATGAGTCTAGTTTCCGATGCAGCCTCTCACGGTTCTCATTCGCCATTTCCGAGATCCTATCTGCGATAGGCACTTGCATTCGATAATCTCCTCCAGCTTCCCGATGCCTTCTGCCATGGGATGCAGGGCGCCCTGCAATTTAGGTTATTGGTAATTCTTGGGATCTTCTGTTTCGGTGTCGACCGGTATTTCAACTGGATCGGCATCTTTTCTGCAGCCCTGGAGGCTTATGCTCGGTCACATGGCTCTGAGGGACTTCCCTGGACATCTTTCTGGTTATGAATGGAATATTCTTCGGACTCGCTGCCAGGCGATCATGGTACCTTGCTTGGCAAGTTCAGAAGAGTACTCTGCATGGATTTTCAGTCTTCTGCTCTTCATATGTGACCAGTTACCAGATGCCAGCAAAAAGCCTCTTAAATCATTGAGATGTTATATACACTGAATGAGGATAATCGCGGTAATCAACCGTAAAGGAGGGACCGCCAAGACCACGACCGTTGACAACCTGGCGGTCTGCCTTGCTCAGAAAGGATTTCGGATACTAATCGTTGACTTGGATCCTCAAGGAGGAGCTACCGTCCAAATTGGATTGGATAAACGGCAATTGAAAAGCACAATCTACGACGCTCTAGTGCATGAGAAACCTCTTTCCGAGATAATCTGCTCCACCCCTATCGATAATGTGGATATCATTCCTGCAAACATCGAGCTGGACGGCGCAAAAGAAGAGCTGGTTGGAAAGAATGCCCGCGGATCTATTCTAAAGAGGCTATTAGACCAGCTGCCAGCCTCCAGCCACCAGCCTTACGATTTTGTAATAATCGACTGCGAGCCGGGCATGAACGTACTCACTTTAAACGGATTGTTGGCCTGCAGTGAGGTCATTGTGCCTATGCAAGCGGAGTACAGCTCACTTGAAGGCACAGCGGATCTGATACAGACAATGAATGATGTTGAAAAGTACATGGGCCACCGCCCGCAGATACATTTCTTAATTACTATGGTTGTTAGAACCAATCATAGCCGCGAGGCTATTAACATGATGCATGAGCAATTCAAAGAACAAGTATTCAAGACCACAATCCCACGTAACATAAGTGTTGCCGAAGCGCCAAGTTTCGGCAAGCCTGTCGTCCTTTATGCTCCTTTTTCTCTTGGAGCCAGGGCATACCAACAGTTCACGGAGGAATTTCTGAATGACTAAAGAAGCAATCGGCAAAGGCAGAGCCGCGATTTTTGAAGGATTGTCGCCAGCCACCAGCGACAAGCCGCCAGCTACCAGCAACCAGATGCCAGAAACCAGTGACAATGCACCAGCCGCTGGCCACCAGCCGTTGATTGATGAAAGCGCTCTTGCCGAAGCCAAGAAAGCCTCGGAGATTACAGTAGTCTCTCCAGAAGTAGCTGCCGTGCAGCGATACAAGCAACAACCAAACGTTGGAAGTTATAAGATGTCTGAAAAGATTTGCCCGCTAACACGATTGGTATGTCTGGAGAGATACTGTCAGTGGTGGAACAAAAGTTTGGGTGGTCGCTGCTCCGTATATGTGATGGCTGATAGCCTTAAGCATTGGTGGCAATTCTGGAAATGAGTTATCAATGAGGCTGTTTTGTGCATGATATATCACCACGCGTTCGCCGTCGCAGAGTTGGAAGAAGAAAGCGTTTTACAACAGACAGCCCAAGCACTATCGTCATATCCCTTCCTGCGATCTGATAATTGATTGGGGCCGCAAAGCGAGATCTCTCGCCAAACTTTTCGGGCGTCAGCACCGGCAGATTGACTTCGCTGTCAGCCTGCTGGCTCGAATCCTTCTGCATCTTCTCTAAACATGCTATCAGGAGGCAGGCTGTGCATTTCCCGGAAGCGAAAATAGCGAGAAACGAGCCCAGGTGACGCCTACGGCCTTGAGACCTCGGCCACGCTGAAGGCACTGCGAAACATCACATTAGCGCAGGGCCCTGGCTCGCTCCTCAGTCTTGAATAACTCTGTGAGCATGCGTGGCATTATGTTTGCGTGCTATTGACTTTTTGTTTATAGACTGAAAACAATCCGTTTACAGGAAGTAGACGCGGGGCATGCTGTCGTCGATCTCCTCCCAGATCTCGCCCCGGTCGAGCTCAACAGCTCTACTTGCTCCCGGTTATTCTCGCCACATAATATCTGGCCGATGGTTGGCTCTCTCCCGGCCGGCGCTCATACTGTCCAGCCAGCGCAAATAGAGCTCCCTCTGGCCATTGTAGGCAAAATCGTTGCTCGCGGCTTCAGCTCTATGGCCATCAGGCCGTGCAGGCCCCCTAACCCCTCTTCGGGGGATAATTCCGGAAATGCTCATCCCTTGTCACTACTGCCGCGCTGTTGGTCATGGCGATTGTGGCGATCAGCTTATCGAAGTCGTAATATGGTTGGAGATTGCCCATTGCCTCCTTGGACCACCTCATAATAATAAGACAGAATTTTTCAGCTAGGCTGATGTGATTGGCGCCATTGGTCTGGCGAGATTGTCTTCACTGTCTGAGGACAGCGCTTCAGCATCTCCTGATCCCAAGAGATCAGTATTGCATCAAAAACTACCGCAACGGCAGCATAAACCGCGTCAGCACCTCTCAATCGATTCCTTAGGTGCAATCTTTGAAGCCTTTCGGGCTAACGGGAGATCAAGAGATATGAGATTGATGCCGGGAAAATCTTTAATTATGCAAACAAGCTCTTCAGCCAGCGACGGATCATCAGTCTGCCTGGCAATAGCCGCAGCGCATTCTGCCAGGACGAGTGAGGGACAATAGATCTCATAAGCTTGTGCCTCTCGCAAGAACTCTCGGCTTATGAGATAGCGAGGCTCATCGTACCGTGCAGAAGCGACAAAGACGCTGGCGTCGATAGTGCACTTCACCTTCGCATCTCCGAGAGGACATCCACAGCGCTTCGTTCACCCTTCCAGGCACGGCTCACCTTTCGGGCCAGGTCATCCATCCTGGAATCCCAATCGACATCTGGCTTTTTCACGATATTTCCTGGATTGAGCGATACAAGCAGGGCTACAGGGCATCCTTCCGGTCCTATCAAGGTAATGGATTCTCCAAGAGATAGCCCTTCGAGGAGCTTCTCCAAATTGCGTCCGACACTCTTCAGGCGAATGGCTTCAGACATTGTTCTTCCTTTTATCCAATTGTATTCTGCCATTCCATTTAATTCTTTTTAATTTCTTCCTTCCGGCCAATGGTCGAGGATCTCAAGCAAGAAACACCGGCTGCTTCGAGCGCAATAATTCAATCTATCAACCGTTCCCGGAAGTGTATCCAAGCCTGCCCGGCGTTGAGGGCGCACCACCATAGCGCGGGAGGCCCGCAGGCCGACTCGCGGCATCCCAAAAGAATGTTCGAGACTTAAAGCCATTCCTGCAACTGCAAAAGCTATATCTGTTTTCCAATCTTAACAATATAGCCATACTTGCCACCAAGCGTCTCGCTGTCACTGAGCCGGTATGGGCATGAGCTGCCCGACCCCAAGAGGCCTGGAGAGACCTTCAGCAAGCCTTGGCCGAAATGCTACATAGAAACTTGCACATATGAGTTGCCTTGCAGATCCAGCAATATGTCCAACCTGCGATCGAATGAAGTTATCTTAAGCCGCTTGCTGCGTTCTTTGAGCCTGGATTTCAGGCACCCGATTATTGCCTCGAAAACGTTTTCCAGAGCATCTTCCAGGGTCTCTCCTTCTGAAAGGCAACCTGGAAGGTCGGGACACTCGGCTGCATATCTGCCTTCATCATCTTTCTCTATGACAATGTTAAGTTTCATTTGCTCGAATTATTTCCCCAGAATCCCCTTATGCGCTTCTCTGAACTTCGGGTCCCTCATCTGGCAGGAGCATCTCCCCTTGAACCACCCATATGTGCGTCATCTCCTTCCAGATCTCCTTCAGACTCTTTTCTTTGATGTTCCCGAAGGTCAGGGGCATGTAGGCGCAGGGCAGGGCCTCGCCCGAGCCGTCCACGTGAATCCACCGCCGTCCTGCGAAGCACCCGAACATCTTCGGGCTCGAGCAAGTAGGGGAGAGCTGTGACCCTGGGGTCCTCCGGCTCCGCTCGTTCTATTCTTCTCCTTATGGAAGCGCTCCAGCCTGCCACATCGTCTACGTCCAGCACCTCGTCCTCATGGGCAGCCCAGCGTCCCACCGCCACGATCTCGTAAAAGGAAAGCTCATGCGCGCCTAAGTCGGCAGCCAGACGAACGCCTCCTCCAGATGGTCGATGTTGTGCGGAGAGGTCACCATGAAGAGGTCCACCAAGAGACCGGCGTCCAGCGCATTCCGAACGCCGGATGAGGGCATCCTGGAAGGCGCCCAGAGCGGCCACGCACCCGGTCATGCTCCTTCTCGAAGGGGCTGTCGATGCTGATGCGCACAGCATAAAGCCCGGCCTCTTTCAGCTGCTTTGCCAGCTCCGGCGTGAGATGGTAGCCGCTCGTGAAAGCGGTGGCCACGGCCCGCTCGTCCACAGACGTGACCAGGTCCGGCAGGTCCCGGCGCAGCATGGGCTCGCCCCCGTCGAAGGTTATCAGGTACGATCCCATATCCAGAGCCTGGGAGATTGCATTCTTGACGGTCTCGCTCTCCAGTATCTCTCCCTGGCGGGATGGCGCGCTGCAGTGGATGCAATCATTGGGGCAGGCCTTCATGACGGCTATAGAAAATTGGTCTGGAACGGGCCTATGGATCATCGCCCCTACCTGAGCGGAGAGCATGCGGTCGAAAGCAAGGCTTGGTGCAGGCGGAACCCAGGTCGAGAAGATGAATTTGTCAGGGCCGGAGCTGATGGGCTTCTCATCATTGAAGATCTTATTGATCCGGTCCATGACCGGCTTTGCCAGCGGTGCAGCAGGGCCGCGGGCGAGTTAGCTGGATGCCGGAGCCATCTGCAGAGGCCTCAATCTTCAGCAGAGGCTTTTCTGCAATCTGCATCTTTGCAATCCCCGGCAGGTCATATCGTCAACGATGCTCTCCAGACGGGATTTGATATCCTCTCTGCCGGAAGACTCCAACAGGGCTCTTTTAGCCCAGCTATTATGGTCTTCGATGACCTTTATGCACATCTGCCCTGCAGCAGCTTCCCCGTACTGGCTGGAATAAATTCTGTGGAAGAGTGAATGAGGTCTTTTGGGATGACTTTCCCTGATCCAGCCCCAGAAACTCCTCCAGGTCATCGAGAACTTGATAGCCCAGACCGAGGTGCATTCCGTAGCACTCAAACCTGGCCGCATCCTCCTCAGATGCCCCGGCTATGAGGCCTCCCATCTTGGCGGAAGCCGAAAAGAGCGAGGCAGTTTTTTTGGAGATACACCGGTAATAATCATTTGAAGAGACGGCACTGGACAGGTCCATCAGTTCTCCTTCGGACATGTCCATGCAGGCCCTGGCAAAAGCGCTGATTACTGGCTGACTATAGTGCGAAACCAGCTCGATCGATCGGGAGATGAGATAGTCGCCCGCCAGGAGGGAGGCCTCGGGCCCGAAGCGCTGCAAGGCACTCGGCGAGCCCCTTCTCTCTATGCCATAGTCCAGAATATCGTCATGCACCAGGGATGCAGCATGAGCTAGCTCAATGGCTAGAGCCGCATTCACGGCCTGGGATGCTGATCCACCCAAAGCCTGGGCAGAGAAGATCAAAATAAGGGGCCGTACCCTCTTTCCGGGAGCCGAGAGCACATAGCTGATTATCTCTCCCAAAGGGGAATCGGGCAAGCTCTTCGCCAGTTCGGCAAGCTCCCTGTTGATCAGGTGGTACTCATCCCAGCCGGAGAACATCGATTAGGGTACTGCCGGCCTGGCTATTTAGCTTTTGCTGAGGATGTTTGAGTCTTAAATATCTTTTGATGCTCTCTTGAAGGTGATTTTGGCACCCATATCTTGTCAGAATGGTTTTATAAAAGCCTACTGGATTCTATCTTGGCGCACCTTCCCGCGACCACGCTGTATCCTTCTTTATCCAGCTTCTTTATGGCCTCCGGGCTCTCTGCTCCGGGCTGCATCCAGAAGACCTTGAAGCCTTTCTTCTTGGCCTCCTCGGCGAGAGCCGGCACAGCCGAAGGTCTGCGGAAAACATCCAGAATGTCGATCTCATCCGGGACATCCTGGATGGAGGCATAGACCTTCTCACCCAGAATGGTCCTGCCAGCATAATTGGGGTTTACGAAATAGAGCTTGAAGCCGCGGCTCTGCAGCACATCGGATACAAAGTAGCTGGGTTTGTAGGGGTCGGGCGAGATGCCGACGACGCAGATGGTGCGGCAATTCTGAAAGGCGCTTTTCAGGTCCTTATCTTCTCGAAGGATGGGCATGGAATATTGTATGTTGTTATTGGGATAAATAGATTGACCGGGCTTCGGATCTCTCCCAGCCAACCAGGGATATATCCCGCCCGCTCGCCCCTCAGCTCTTCTTGCAGAGAACCTTGTCCAGAAATATCAGGTTCTCCGGCGACTCAGTCATTCTTACCTTATCTCCTTTGACCTCCACCACGGCATCCAGCCTTGTGAAATGGACCTGCTGCTACTCTGACCAGAGGCTCGCATCTTGCCAGGAGATGGTCCCTGAAGCCATTCATCATCCCTCCATCTCCCATGTAGTCCACCAGGCGGCGGAAGAGCTTGGGAAGGATGACTGTCTCTTCTGTGATCGGCTTTAAGTCGGGAACGGAGAAGCCTTTTGTGGTCACATCATAAGGCCAGATACCCTTTCCCTCTGCCCTGGCGTGGGCCATAGCCTTGGTCATGGGAATGCGCAGATCAGAGAAGAGGCCGTTATAGTAGGTTGGATAGGCCAAGCCCCGGGCTATGAGGCCACAGTTGAGGCTCTTCTTCAAGATTGATTCGTCCAGATTGATCAGAGAGCCGTCTCTCTCTTCGATCCCGCCAGCAAATACAAAAGCTACAGGACGGCGGTTCGCTTCTGTGCTGCGGGCCAGGATGTACCCTTCAGTCCCGTCCTCTGCCTTGATCACTCTCGTCTGGGACTCATCCCAGACCACCTCTTGAATCCCAAGATATGAGAGAAGATAGCGGCCCGCCGCCTTGGCCAGCTTGAGCGGCTGATGATATCCCTGGTAGTGGGTCTCCAGGGCATCCACCGCCTCTATGCGCAGCTGGGCGTGTCCCCGGGCATTCAGCTCCACCGCCGGGCCGGAGAGCTTTTTCCAGTTATCAGAATTCTTTGCCAGAAAACGGATCGAGTCGCCGTCCGGGCTGTAGCCCTTCACGTGAAAGGTCCCCTTAATCAAGACGAAAGCCATTCATATCATCCTAAATATCTTTCTATATACCTATTTTTAGTACTGCGTTATTTTTAGGATTTAAAGTTTCTTGTTAAGTAATAGAATATGCCGACAGGAATGAAACACCACACGGTTCTGAAGACCTCTATAGAATCCAATCATGCCAATTGCCTGCAGAAGGTTTTTCGACCAGGCTGGGTAGAAAAGAATAAAAATGGATCACTGTCTCGCCATCTATCGCGCCCGAAGCGCGCCAAGATAGACCTCGTGACATCTGTCCCCTGCGTCAACCTGCAGGAGCTGCTGGACATCGTGGGCAAAGACCCAGATATCGTCCACCCGTTACGCGCGAGGAGGTGGGCATGGGCCTGTGCGCCGGAGCCTGGATGAGTGGGGCTGAAGGCCTGCCCTGCTCATGCAGAACTCGGGCCTCGGTAACAGCATCAACGCTCTGGCATCACTGGACATCCTCTATGGCATTCCCCTGCTCATGAGCATGAGCCACCGCGCGGCATGGGCGAGTCCATAAAAAGCTATTTTTAGTTCGTTGGGCGGCAGAGGCAGTCCATTGGCATCCACCCAATTGTCAGGGCTGCGGCAGCGTCGGAGGCATATGCCATCCAGGCATCTCGTACCTCAGTCTGCAGCTTAACCGCCGTCGCTCGGCCGGCCGCGGCCTGGAGCGGCGCCCCAACCATAGCGCGGGAGGCCCGCAGGCCGACTCGCGGAACCCCGGAAGAAAGTGCGATCGTTGTCCCTGCAAGCATCTGAACTTGTGGTATGACCAAATAGGAATCCTCTTTGATCAACAGTTCAAACAAGGCTTTTATGAATTATAACTTCTTCAAAAAACAATTAATTTAAAGTACTAACCGGGCCCAGAAAAAGAGTGTTAACATACCATGGAGGGATTTGCAGAATGATCCTCAACAGATCGAAGAAAGAGATAGTATCCTTGTCAGCGATCGCGGTTATTTTTTTTGTCTCGATTGCTCTTGTTGAGTCCTTTGCTCTTGAAACGAATACCGATCGTACTGGGATGGACTACAACAGTTTTGACCTCGGCAGCGCCAACCCGAGCCTCTGCGAACAGGCCTGCAATAGCGACCCTAATTGCCGGGCCTTCACTTATGTCAAGCCCGGCGTGCAGGGACCAAACGCCAGGTGCTGGTTAAAGAACGGAATTCCCGCTGCCACTCCGAACGACTGCTGCGACTCCGGCGTTAAAGGTTCCACGGGCGTCGCTTCGGTAGACTTGACCGGCGTCTGGAATTGCGATGACGGCGGCATGTACTATATTCGCCAGTTTGGAACAACTATCTGGTGGTATGGCGAGCACGATCCCAACGCTCCAGACTGGTCCAATGTAATGCGTGGCACTATCAGTGGCAGTACCATAAATGCGGATTGGACTGATGTCCCCAAAGGCAGCATCATGCAGTATGGCCTTTTGACGCTCCAAATCCAGTCCAACAACAGGATTGTCGCCACATCCAAGACAGGAGGCTTTGCGGGATCGGTCTGGACGAGGTAGGACTTGGAGTCTCCCGGTCCTTTCTCTTTAAGTTTTTTAGTTTGCTGCGGGATTATTTTTCTGCTTCACTTGCTTTTTCAGGCTCAATCGAAATACGACCTGTTCTCACTCAAGCTCTATTCCATCATCACTGACGGATGGAGGTCGTCGGCCCGGCCAGCCAAACGGTGCAAACTCCTGGTAATGTTTGATTGGCTTGTTCCTGGCGAAGTCATGGGTATCCAAACAACATCGGCACCTCAATTCAGCTCATGCCTCTTATCACAGGCCCGTCTTGTTGCGGACAGATTCGGGAAAACTGGAGGGAATTGTCTCCCTGACTGCGAAGGTCACTTTAGATTTTATGATGGATATAGACGATTGTGATAAACAGATGTGAAGTGAAAGGCCCCGTCTCTTGAGAACCGTCAGAGGAGATGTATCGCTCTTTTGTTTCTAGCTCCCTTCTAAGTATCTCGGGGCATCAATATCCTTTGACAATCTCATGGAAGCAGAACGTTCATGATTAGCCCGGGAAGTTTAGAGCGTTCCCCTGGTCCAGAGGGGGCTCCTGGGCTTTGGGCCCCGTCATCCGCCGCGCAGAACTGGTATTTAATGTTAATTATGTAGGAGTATGTTAATGGATCCGCGCAAGACCGGCCTCCGACGGTAATGTAACCGGTGAGCGTCAAGCGGCTGTTTTGATCCGACAAACCAAATCCCAAATTTCGTCATCTGCTGCTATTTTTTAAGTATCTTCTGACACAAGAAAGCCGCTATTATTCTCGCGCCAACAAGCTCGATTCGTCATCCATTTGACCGGGCAAATCCTTGACCACAGAGATCCTGTCTACACAAGGTTTATTTCCTTTAACCAGACCAGAGAAATCAGCAAATTATGAGGAATGCTATGCGACTTTCCATGGATTTAGAGCTGCAGGATATTCCCGGCCAGCTCCTACTGGCGATGCAGCCCTTGAGGGATAATAAGGTCAACATCATCAGCGTGGTCCACCACAGGGACCGCAAGACTCCCCGGGGTATGATCCCGGTTCGCTTCGTTGTGGAGATGGACCGCTCCAAGATCGAGGCCGTCCAGGCGCAGCTCAAGGAGAGCGGCATCTCAGTGGTGCGGGCGGGCGAGGACCGCTTCATCGAGGCAGTATCTGTCGTGCTGGTGGGCCATGTGCTGGACAGTGACCTGGGAGACACTATAAACCGGATCGACACCACCGGCTTTGCCGAGGTCATGGACCTTTCCCTGACCATGCCGGGAGTTAGTGAGCCTTCCTCCGCCTACCTCAAGATTCGCGCCACCGGCAAGGCAGAGATCCAGAAGGCCTTGACAATCTTGCGCAACGTAGGAAAAGAGAAGAAGCTGCTTGTGATTGAGCCGATCGAGACTGAGGCAGTATGAGAGATGTTAAGGTTTCCCTGGTGGGTTACGGCATAGTCGGCCATGGTGTGGTCGATGTCCTGAACCGCAAGAAGAAGATGCTCCGGGATATGGGATTGAACCTGTTGCTGATTAGCGTCACAGATCACACAGGCACTGTGGTCTCTGAAGGTGGAGTAGACGCGGATAAGATCTTGGGCGAAAGGACCCTGGCAAACGTTGCCACCTCCGGCATGAAGGGCAAAGAGGCCATTTCCGCCATAGACTCAGACCTTATGATAGAGGTTACGCCGACAAACATAGTGCACGGTCAACCCGGCCTGGGTCACATGGAGACAGCTCTCTCCAGCGGCAAACATGTCGTGACCTCAAACAAAGGGCCTCTGGTTGTCTCCTACGGTAGCCTCAAAAAACTGGCCGAGGACAACGGTGTCATGCTGAAGTTTGAGGCCACCGTAGGCGGCACCATGCCCCTCATCAGCCTGGTGGAACGCACTCTGGTGGGCAACACCATTCTGGGGATTCGCGGCATCTTCAACGGCACCTGCAACTATATCCTCACCCGGATGACAGAGGAGGGAATACCCTACACTCATGCCCTGAGCGAGGCCCAGGATCTGGGTATTGCGGAGGCCGATCCCAGCTACGACGTGGAGGGCGTGGATACCGCGGGAAAGGTCGTCATCCTGGCCAATTCGCTCTTCGATATGAACATCAAATACAGTGATGTGGACGTCACTGGGATCACCGGCGTCACTCCCGAGGCCCTGGCCCTGGCCAAGAAAAGGGGCTATGCCATAAAGCTCATAGGAGACGTGCCCGCGCTGACCGTCCGGCCCACTCTGGTGCCGCTGGACAGCCCCATTTGCGTGGCAGGGACTCTGAACTCGGCGGCCATCTACACTGATCTGTCGGGAACTATCACCGTATCGGGTCTTGGCGCAGGCTCCATCGAGACGGCTTCGGCCATTCTCACCGACATCGTAAGCATCTACAGGACAAAGCGCATCGATACTATATTCTAGATCAAGAGCATGACCAGCTTCCAACGATTTGCAGAGCTCTGCCAGAAGGTTGAGGGGGTGTCTGGCTCCCTGGAGAAGATCGACCAAGTCGCGGCATTCCTGAGGGACCTTGATGAGGATGAGCTCGCAATCGCTTCCCGCTTCATCATGGGCACCCTCTTCTCCCCCAGCCTTGATCTGGTTATTGGAGTTGGGCCCAGCATCCTTTATGAAGCACTGGCCCGCGCCTGCGGCTGCTCGATCGAGCAGATCTCGGATATGCTGCGGGCCACGGGCGATCCCGGTCTTGTCGCGGCTGCTGCCGTGGAGAAGAGAAAGCCGATCGGTTTTGCCGCCTTCGTGGAAGAGGAATCACTATCCATTAAGGACGTCTATCAGAGGTTACTGGCGGTTGCCAGGGCGTCCGGCAAGAGAAGCCAGGGTGCCAAAGTCAAGAACCTGCAGTTCCTCTTCAGCCAGGCCAATTCGTTGGAGGCACAGTACATCGCCCGTCTGGCCATAGAGGATATGAGGATCGGCATAGGTGTTGGGGGCGTGCGAGATGCTATTGCCAGGGCCTTTGCCAGAAACTCAGCCGATGTAGAGAAGGCCTTCAACCTCACCAACGATATGGGTCTGGTGGCGGTCAGTGGCAAGCGCGGCACGCTCTCGGACTTGAGTGTGATGATCAATCATCCCATCAAGGTGATGCTGGCCCAGCTTGGTGAGGGAATTCAGGGTGCTCTGCAGGAGCTGGGCCTTGCCGCCATCGAATGGAAGTACGACGGCGCCCGTGTGCAGATCCATAAAGATAAGGAGAAGGTGCGCATCTTCTCCCGCCGCCTGGAGGATGTTACAGACTCTCTGCCGGAGATCGTGCAGACTGCAAAACGAGTTAGGGCGGATAGCGTCATACTGGATGGTGAAGTCGTGGCCATCGGCAAAGACGGCCGACCCATGGCCTTCCAGGAGATTTTGAAGCGGTTTCGCCGGAAGTACAATGTGGAAAAGCTCGCTCTCCAGGTTCCTCTCCACCTTTTCTTATTCGATCTGATCTATTTGGATGGCAAGAGTGTGGTGGATCTGCCCCTGACCGAACGAAGAACGCTTCTGGAAAAGATCGCCGATCCCTCAATCATGGCGGGTCAAATCCTGTCCGACAGCCCGGAGTTGGCAGAAAAGATCTACCGCCAGGCTCTGGATGCGGGCCATGAGGGGCTGATTCTCAAGAATCCAACTTCTGTTTATGCTCCGGGAAAGAGGGGTAAGAACTGGCTGAAGATCAAGCCGGTTATGGAGACTTTAGACCTGGTGGTAATAGGCGCAAAATGGGGCGAAGGCCGCAGGGCCAGCTTTTTGGGGTCCTACCGCCTGGGATGCCTGGATCAGGCCACTGGTAAGCTGCTGGACATAGGCTGGGTGGCCACAGGACTGACAGACGAAGCCCTGGCGGACCTGACAGAGATGTTCCGGGAACTGATCCTGGTGCAGAAGGGCATGGAAGTGGAGCTGAAGCCGGCTGTGATCTTCGAGGTGGCCTACGAGGAGATACAAAAGAGTCAGAGCTACTCTTCAGGATACGCATTGCGGTTTCCTAGGCTGGTCGCTGTGAGGGATGACAAGTCTCTGGAGGAGGCAGATACTCAGGAGAGGGTTGTCTCCCTTTACCGGGTGCAGCGGGGAAGGAGCAATTCTGCCTGATCAATTGATCGAGATTGTTCGATATTTTCCATTGTGCAAAATAACTTTTGATAATATTTGGCAATTGGAGGTCTTAAAAGTGATAATCAAACGGCTGGAAGAGCTGAAAGACGAGGATCTGCGGGCCCTTCTCTCCCGAGATGCGGGATTGCAGGATGTCCTTTCCGCAGTAAATGATATTATTATGGATGTCGGATCGAAAGGAGATGAGGCGCTCTTCAAATATATTGAGTTGTTCGAAGGGGCACAGATTGATGACCTGCGTGTGAGCCAGGAAGAGATTGATGCGTCTTACGATCTGGTGGAAGAAAGGCTTCTCGAAGCTCTGGCCGAGGCGGCGGATAACATCTTTCATTTCCATAGCGAACAAAAAGAGCACGAGTTCTGGATGAACGAGGTCTCTCCAGGGGTTTCTGTAGGCCAGAAGGTAGTGCCCTTAGATTCCGTGGGTGCCTATGTGCCGGGCGGCAGGGCTGCGTATCCCAGCTCCGCATTGATGAGTGTGATACCTGCCAAGGTGGCGGATGTTCCACGGATTGTGGTATGCACACCCCCTGGAAAGGACGGGTCGATAACACCATTAACCCTCGTCGCCGCAGATATGGCCGGTGCCGATGAGATCTATAAGCTCGGCGGCGCTCAGGCCATTGCGGCCATGGCCTTCGGCACAGAAACGATAGAGCGAGTCGATAAGATCGTGGGGCCGGGCAATATTTACGTTACAGCGGCCAAGATGCTTATGAGGGGCACTGTGGAGATCGACTTTCCGGCGGGCCCGAGCGAAGTTCTGATCATAGCCGACCGGACGGCAGACCCGGGAGTCATAGCTGCAGATATGATCGCCCAGGGAGAGCATGATCCCAAATCCATTTCCGTCCTCGTATCCCTGGATGATCTCCTGGCGAGCGCCGTAGCCGAGGAGTTGCAGATTCAGGCCCCGGGCGCGGCTCGCAGCGAGATCGTAGAGCAGAGCCTGGATCACAGTGCCGTTCTCCTGGCCAACGACATCGATGAGGCTGTGGACTTCTCCAATGCCTTTGCCCCGGAGCATCTGGAGATCATCACCAAAGATCCTATGGGAGTGTTGAGATCCATCCGCCATGCTGGCAGCGTGTTCCTGGGAAAGTATACGCCTGTAGCCGCAGGCGACTATGCCAGCGGCACGAATCACGTGCTTCCCACCTCCGGCCATGCCCGGGTGTTCTCGGGACTGAATGTGGACCACTTCACCAAGAAGATCACTGTGCAGATGATCACTGATGACGGACTGCTGGGCCTGGAGGATACCATAACCACTCTGGCGGAGGCGGAAGGGTTGATGGCGCATGCGGAATCGGTGAGAAGAAGGCTGGAGCCGAGGGTGTGAATTCTGGCCCATCTCTTTTTCTAGATTAATTATTTACCATCAAAAGGCCATCTCTTTTTTTATGTGTGCCACTTGCGGCTGTGGAGTGGATCTGGGAAGCACGGAAGAAGTCTTTGCCAAGAATTACAGGTGCCTGGACTGTAGTCTGCTCTTCAAGGGCTTTGGTTACAGGGTAGAGTGCCCTCGCTGCAAATCAACGAATACCAAGATTGCCAGGTAAAATTATCTCTGGAATGGTCCAAATGTCCGAGCATCTGCTGGAGATGGCCAAGGCCCTGGTCAGGGTCAAGGATGGAAAGATCGAGGTTCTGACGGAGCCACAGGTTCGCTGCTGCCCGCTGAGGCGCAATCTGTACGGCATCCAGGAGGAGAGCCGCGAGACTGTGCAGCGCGTACTGGAAGGCCACATGCAGGAGCTGGGCATGTACGGCCCGGAAAGGGTTCTGGAGCTGCAGAAAATGCCGGTGAGCTTCGGCGCCTCCGAGATCCTGGCGGATGCCATGAAAGAGGGGCTGATAGATGCTGCGGTGCTGGTCTGCGAGGGCGCGGGAACGGTCGTGGCGACAAGGCCGGATGTGTTGCAGGCTATCGGAGCCCATATGACGGGCCTTGTCAAGACTGAGCCGATAAAGGAGATACAGAATGGGCTGGAGAAGAGGGGCTGCATCTCTGCTCGACCGGCAGGGCGACCATGGATCAGGTTCGAGGATTTGAGATGGCAGTATCGGCGGGATTACAAGAAGATTGCAGTGACCATCGCCGGGTCCAGGGCAGATGATGCCGACGGCGCTGCAGAAGAGCGGGACTCTGAGCTGGGAATTCGTTCAATCATCCTGGCTGTTCATACCACCGGCATAAGTGAAAGCGAGGCCAGAGCGCTAGCGGAGAGCTGCGACCTCGTCTGGTCCTGCGCCTCCCGCGCTGTCCGTGAGGAGGTGGGAAAAAGAGCCCAGATGCAGATCGGCATCTCCATTCCCGTCTTCGCTCTAACCCAGGAGGGAAAGCGGCTGATCTTGAATAGGGCTCTGCACTTTTCCGGCCCTCTGGTCCTGCACCGGGCGGGCCTGCCGCTGGCGCCGGAGGCGAAGCAGCCGGAGCCTCTGATTTAGTTTTCGGAATGGCCTGATTCTTCAAGAATTGTGGCTCTTAGTCCATTATTCTACGCCCGAGATTCCAGGCAGCCTGCTATCTTCAGATCCGAAGTTTCCTGATAGACGATGAATTGCCCGCTTCATTTTGTGCAGATCCCCAGGGGCTTGTGATCTCGGCGTGCTGCTCGGTGCAGAGCTGCTGCCAGGTCTGAGCGGGCGCGCATGGGAATGGGCAGGTATAAGGCTTTTAAGGACTCCGGCCAGGGTGTCGCTTGCGTCTTTTCTTGTTGTTGCTTCTGGTGAGGTGCCGCGCGCTGGTGTTGCGCGCGGTCGAGACGGGGCTGCCCTCAACGCCGGGCGGGCTTGGATACTTGGCGATGGAGTCATTTGATGGATTTGGCAGAGCTTGTTCTTCCTGTTTCTGGATTTGTGCTCCAAAGGGCTTTCTTCCGCAGCTCCTCTCCCAGACGGACGAGATCGAGCACGGGTGAAGGCAGATACGGCAACAGATGTCTTCAATTTTGCTTGCATATTGTGCTTGCATATTGTGCTATCCCCGCGCCTTGCTGCCGGGGATCTTCATTTCTTCATTTGTATCTTATTCATACTTTCTATTATGTAAAAATGCTTTCCTGTTATCTTTTTCCGGCAAAACTACTTAACCTTACACGTAGGATATGTCGATCATGGCAGGAATCCTTGAGCATCTAATGCGGCCACAGAAGAAGCCAATACCTGATCTGAGGGCCATGGAGTTAGAGACAGCCAAAGCGATCCTGGCGGAGGTCTTCGGAATCAGGCTTTCGGAGGTGGATGAGATGATCCAGAATCGATTTGAGGATGTCCGCACCCAGGAAGCCTGCTACGAAGAGGATGGGCAATGGCCCCAGGAGTTCCGGATGGGTGAATGAAGCATTTCTCGTCTATTTTTTGAGATCGTTATCCCTTGCAGCCAGAACTGCCACCAGCCCTCAGCTTTGGCCTCTTCCTAGCAAGCGATGCGATCCATCTTTCATGCTAAATCCTGGGACGCAATCACAAGAAGAGGATTTTTGCCCGCCATCTATAACAGAAAGGGATCCTATCGGCACTACGCCTATGGAGAAAAATAGGTGAGGAAGCTAAACCAACATTCTGGAGTTATTACTTTGCCTTGGGATCCGTCTCCCAGATGCCGAAGATATTGTTCTCAGTGTCCATACAGACAACGAAATAGCCCATAGCCGGAACGGCCATCTTTGGTGCGATGATCTTGCCGCCCAGCTTCTCGACTTTCGCAGCGTATTCGTCAACAGATGGCACTCCGATGTAGTTTGTGATTTGATGGTCAGGGCGCATTTTCTTCATCATGCCCCCTCCGGGAGCGCCAAAAGTATCGATAATCAAGTATTCCATTCCCATTCCCGTTCCCATTCCCTGCATGGGCTCGATCTTCCAGCCGAAAAGGTTGGAGTAGAATGTCTTTGCCCGCGAGATATCATCTGCAGGTATTTCAAAGTGAACTATACTTGGCATTTTTCCACCTCATAGCATCTAAAGCTCTCTATTTTACTGTATTTGTATGTCTTCTATGCATAAATAGTTTCTCAGGCCCAATGCTTTGAGGCTGCGGGAGCAAGAGTGTCACTGGCAACCTGGCAATTACAGGTCCGATTCTGAGAGTATGGACTCTGGGATTTGACGGCATTTGCCACGCTCGCCCGAGCCCACGTGCACGCATGCGGGACCCGCCGTCCGCGGCCGTAATCTTTGTGGAACCGTCTCAACCTCTACATTTGCAGTCTAGCCAACTTTCAGCCCCCCAGGTGATGGCTCCCCGAAATATGGGCCTTAACGATTGTCTGCAAGCTTGGGTCGAGGAGGCACAATCCAGCTCCTCTCCTTTTTGAAATCCGACAGGCATATATTCTGTACATACTTCCTATGGATTTATGAGATTGGTCTATGCTGTTTTCATCCTTCTGCTGATATTTATGACGTCAGCACAATGTCAGCAGACATCAGAAGACTGGTTCAACAAAGGCATTTCACTTTATATGCCAGAGCAAGTATGACGAAGCCGTCAAGGCATATGACGAGTCCCTCAGGCTGAATCCAAATCTTGTAGCAGTCTGGAACGACAAAGGCGTTGCACTCTATGCCCTGGGCAAATTCAATGAATCCATCGAGGCATTTAATGAAGCCATAAATCTCGATCCTAACGGTGCATGCTACACTGGAATAATAAAGGCAATGCTCTCCATAACTTGAGCAAATTCAACGAATCCATCGAGGCCTACGATGAGGCCATCCGAATAGACCCAAATTATTCTAATGGCTTGGTACAACAAAGGCCTTGTGCTCTATGATCTGGGCAAAATACAACGAAACTATCGAGGCCTATGATGAAGCTATCCGGCTGGATCCCAAACTCGCAATGGCCTGGAATAATAAAGGCAATGCTCTCGATAACCTGGGCAGAATCAACGAATCCATCGAGGCTTACGATGAGGCCATCCTGATAGACCCAAATTATGCAGGTGCCTGGAATAATAAGGGCAATGCTCTCCATAACCTGAGCAAATTCAACGAATCCATCGAGGCCTATGATGAAGCTATCCGGCTGGATCCCAACCTCGCAATGGCCTGGAACAATAAAGGCAATGCTCTCGATAACCTGGGCAGAATCAACGAATCCATCGAGGCTTACGATGAGGCCATCCTGACTAGACCCAAATTATGCAGGTGCCTGGAATAATAAAGGCAATGCTCTCCATAACCTGAGCAAATATCAACGAATCCATCGAGGCTTACGATGAAGCCATTCGACTGGATCCCAACCTCGCAATGGCCTGGAACAATAAAGGCAATGCTCTCTATAACCTGAGCAAATTCAACCAATCTATCGAGGCCTATGATGAAGCCATCCGACTGGATCCCAACCTCGCAATGGCCTGGAACAATAAAGGCAATGCTCTCTATAACCTGAGCAAATTCAACCAATCTATCGAGGCCTATGATGAAGCCATCCGACTGGATCCCAACCTCGCAATGGCCTGGAACAATAAAGGCAATGCTCTCTATAACCTGAGCAAATTCAAGCAATCTATCGAGGCCTATGATGAAGCCATCCGACTCGATCCCAACCTCGCAATGGCCTGGAACAACAAAGGTCTTGCTCTATTTAGCCAGGCCAAATTCAACCAATCTATCGAGGCTTTCGATGAGGCTACCAGGCTGAATCCCAACTTCGCGGCATCATTGTCCAATAAGGGCTTTGCCCTTTATAACCAGGGTAAGTACGACGAGGCTATCAAGGCATGTGATGAGGCTATCCGGTTAGATCCCAACTTTGCTGCATCCTGGCTTAACAAAGGCATCGCTCTTGATAAGCAGGGCAAGTACAATGAGTCAATCGAGGCGAGTAACGAGGCCATCCGGCTAGATCCCAAAATTTCGGCCGCTTGGAGCAACAAAGGCACTTCTCTCTATCACCAGAGGAAGTATGATGAAGCTATCAAGGCATATGACGAGACCATCCGTCTCGACCCCAACCTCGCCGCCGCCTGGTGCAATAAGGGCAATGTGCTTGGTACCCAAGGCAAGTATGATGAGGCTATCAAGGCGTATGATGAGGCCATCCGACTAGATCCAGACCTTGCGGCAGCCTGGAATAGCAAAGGCGTTGCTCTCTATTACCAGAGAAAGTACAATGAGTCGATCGAGGCGAGTGACGAGGCCCTCCGGCTGGATCCGAACGATGCAACAACCTGGTATATTAAGGGAAATGCACTCGGCATCCAGGGCAATTATGATAAGTCGATCAAAGCGATTGAGGAGGCCATTCGACTTGATCCCAACTATGTCTATGCCTGGAACGGCAAAGGCATTGATCTTTATGGCCTTGGCAAGTACGATGAGGCTATCAGGGCTTATGATGAAGCCACACGGCTTGATCCCAATAATTCCGAGTCCTGGAACAACAAAGGCAATGCTTTCACTGTTCTAGGCAAATACGATGAGGCTATCAAGGCTTACGATGAAGCCATCAGAATCAATCCCCAATATGCCAATGCCTGGTACAACAAAGGCCTTGCGCTCTATGACCTGGGCAAATTCAATCAATCTATCGAAGCCAACGATGAAGCTATCCGGCTCGATCCCAACTATGCAATGGCTGGAATAACAAAGGCACTGCTCTCGGTAAACAGGCAAATACAATGAATCCATCGAGGCTTCCGACGAGGCCCTCAGGCTCGATCCCAATCTTTCCTCAGCCTGGATTGTCAAAGGCATTGCTCTCGGTAAACAAGGCAAATACAATGAATCCATCGAGGCTTTCGATGAGGCCATTCTTCTGGATCCCAATCTTTCCGTAGCCTGGGGTGCCAAAGGATTCGCCCTCTATAGTCTGGGCAAATACAATGAATCGATCGAGGCTTACGACGAGGTCATCGGAATAGATCCTAACCTTTCTCTGGTCTGGTATAGCAAAGGCCTCGCTCTTGAAGCCCTTGGAAGGACCACCGAAGCCGATGCTGCCTTCGCCAGGGCCAAGGAGCTGGAGCAACTTAACCCGGGCTCGTAAATACATGTCCTCCGAATGCATCCGCCCGCGCTCGCCCGTGGCAGGTCCGCTTCCTTCTACGCGGACGCACGGCCCCTCGGTCTCGACCGCGGATGATATCTTTTCTTAAAAAACCATTCAAATTGCCTGAAGCCTTGCCGGGCTGCACCAACGCCGCCTCTTGGGGCAATGCGGCAGTCGACGATTTCTGGAAGCAGAGGATAGGTTTGGGCAAAGGCTGGGAAAGCTATAATAGTCTTAGAGGCATAGCCCAGTAATTGGAATGGATGAAATTATCGTCAAGGTTCCCGAAGGTCTCCCTGCGCCATACTTAAAGAAGAGGATCGAGAACCTTGTGAAGGAAGAAGAGCTGAAGTGGGCGCTCTTTGAGAGATGCAAAGAGGAGCTGTCCCTGGGTGAGGAAGATCTGGAAGCACTTGAAGAAGCAAGAGCGCGGGCATGGAGCGAAACAAGAAAAAAGTACGGATTGTAGTCGATACCAACATCCTCATCTCGGCTCTTTTAAAAGACAGCTCCTTGACAGGTAAGATTCTTAGATCCAATGCCTGCAACTTTTACTATCCAGAGGATGGTTTGAGCGAGATCGATTGCTATCGCGAGTACATAATCTCCAAGCGGGCCAGACATGTGCAAACCAATAGCTTCGATTTCGCCTTGGAGTTCGTTCTTGAATCCGTGAATGTCGTGCCCTCTGAGATGTATTCCTCAAAGATCGGCTTGGCCTTTGATCTCATGAAGGAAAGGGATGTGAAAGACACACCGTTTTTGGCCCTTGCACTACAATTGGGCTGCCCGCTGTGGTCCAACGATAAGCATTTTCATGGCCTGGAGGGAGTGCTTGTTTATTCCACAGAAGCCTTTGTGGAGTTGCCCAAAGGCAAAGGATCTTGGCGTTAGCCTTCCTCTTTGCCGGAAATCACGGGCAGCTTTTGGGACATCGAAAGTCAGACCGTTACTTCTACGATCCTTCCAGAAGAGCCCATCAACCTTGTTCGCTCTTCTGCCAGTGATTCCAGGCAGCCCACTATTGCTTCTTTGATGTTCTTCAGAGCCTCTTCCACATTATCGCCCTGGGAGTGACATCCAGGAAGTGCTGGACAGCTCACTATGTAGCCACCCTCTTCGGCCTCCTGAAGAACAACCTTGAAATTCATGATAGTAGATTGCTGCCTGGAGCTAAAAAAGCTTTCGAGAGATAAAGATCGATTTGTTCGATTCAAAGCTCGCCCCGAAAGGCCCGCTCCAGCACAGCCGGCGGCAGCCCCGGCTAGGCGGCGGTCTCCGCCTGGTGGCGCTTGAGGGCGTCGATCATGGGCGTATTTGCCGCCGCTCCTCATTCGGAGCCCCATCCATCAACCATTTGGTTGGTGTCTCGTCTTCATTAACTGGATTTACCCACAAAATCTGCCTGAGCTCGCCAACGCCGCTTGAAGCCGCGCAAAAAAATCTCCTGGCCGTGTCATCGAGAGAGACAACACAGTTATCCGTTGCTCTTGCCGCTTCTATGAGACGCATATCTTTTTCCATAGCAGAAAGAGCCTTCTCCGGTGGATTTGCCCGAACGATCTTTTGCGTTAATATGGGATCACGATCTACTGTTGGCCGATCTACTCTTCGTTTAGCATTCATGCTTCTTCTCCAGCGACGAGCGAAAGGGTGTGAGTGTATATCCCATTCAGTTCCTATCTCTTTCGTCATGACCAGGCGATGAAGTGTCCTATCTATCATGATTCTCAAAAAGGCCTGGCATAGTTCACCTCTTTGGCCTCGCTCACCCGTTGATGTGGCTACGGATGCGTCGATGACCAGGCGCTTAGAATCCGCAGATGACATTAACTCGGCTCCAGGCGGGCCTCGGCTGCATGTATGTAACGAGTATCGGCATCCATTTCAGTGGAAGAGAAATCCTCTGGCCAATCGCCGAAAGCACCGGCTTTATCCAAATCAGCGCTGGTGACTTCAGTAACACCGTCAGTTGGCCTCCTTTTGAACCAATGGAGCTTAACGTTGTCAGGCAGAAGCTTGCCTTCAGCGACAAGAGACTGGATGCCCAAGAGCAATAGGGAGCTGTGGGTCTCTGCCACCACTCGGACGCCGCGGTTGGCAGCGTCCGCCAGAATTTGTGCCATCGCCATTTGAGCCTTCGGGTGCAGATGGATCTCGGGCTGCTCTATGTAGACCAGCTGGCCTGGCTCTGCCGTGAGAAGTGCAACAAGAATCGGCAAGGTTTGGGATACGCCAAATCCAACATCTGCGATGCTCACCATATCTTTTGCGGTATTGATTGAACTCGCAGGGAGACGCCCGACAAGAAGCTGAACCTGAGTATCATCAACAGCTTTGGCTCCTATCTTGCGAGTCAGTCCCAGAAGTTCAAGGCTTTTTCCAAGCTCCTTAAGACTTACGTCTTTTGAAACCTGCCAATGATATACGATACTGGCTACATAATCCTCAAATTTGCCTGGAAATTGTGATGTTATGGCTGTGATTTTGTAAGTGCGTTGAGGATTTCCCCGCAGAGCTGATATGTGGAGTATTCCACGCAGAGGCGTCCCGAAGGTGTCGGACATGTATTGGATGAGAATGGGTGATACATATGTTGCATCATCTGCTTTCATAATTGGAAAATATCCTATATCCAAAAAACAACGAATGCGATATGTCCTTAATTCAAGCTCATCTTCAATTTTCTTGCCTTGTGTTTTTATGAAGTTATTCCATACATCCACGAGCCAGGGAACTGTTGAGAGAAGGGCTTTATGTCCCAGTCCAGGGCGCAAAGTTGTTACAGCCTTTTCTCCTTCAATGTAAGTCATTTCAGCGATCTCAAGGCTTTTTTTTGGCTCTTTTTTGAATGTTTCCCTGAGTGAGAACGAGCTATTTAGATCAAACTCAATTTTGAAACTATCGCCGGCTTTGCCATTTGATTTAGTGAGAAATTGTTCCGTCGAGGTGAAAAGGACATTCGGACCGGCGATCAAGAGGGCTCCCGGATCATATGTGGCCTCAAGGGTCTGCTTCATCATCAACAATGGCTGCATTATGCTCGACTTGCCCGAACTATTGGCTCCAGCCAGTATTGTCAAGGGACGAACTTCTATGGAGCACTCTTCCGCCAGGGATTTGAAGCCCTTTACAGAGATGCGTGTTATTCCTTCTGCCATATGATCCTCTTGATAGTATTAGCAAATGCAAGATGTAAGCCTTTTCCTCATCAAAGCTCTCCCCGAAAGGCCCGCTCAGCACAGCCGGCGGCAACCCCCGGCCAGGCGGCGGTCTCCGCCTGGTGGCGTCTAAGGGCGTCGAGCTTGGCCTTTGGATCATCGATATGGGTGACAACTCAATCTGCCCAGCCCGCAAAAATAGGCTAGCGTAGCTGTCTGGCCTAATTCAGGCCCCAGAAACAAAGCAGCCGGAGCCCATGATTTGATATCCCTACCGCTTCCCCTCTAATCCCCCTGGCAGATGGCCATCGTCTCCTTCTTGACCTGCAGCATCTTTTCCTTTCCCGCCAGGACCTCCACCAGTTTCAAGGCAAACTCCATGGCCGTTCCCGGAGTGCGGCTGGTGATCAGGTTCTTGTCCACAACCACCCTGTCTTCAGAAAACTTTGCGCAGGCTTGCACCTCTTTCTTTCCCGAAGGGTGGACAGTAGCCCTGCGGCCCTGCAGGACTCCGGCCTTGATGAGGACCGAGGGTGCAGCGCATATCGCTGCCACGACCTTTCCGGCGCGATCCATCTCCCGTGCCATATTCAAAATGCGCTCATCATTTCCCAGATTGATAAAGCCGGGAGCCCCGCCGGGCAGGACCAGGCCGTCGAAATCTTTGAAGTCGATCTTATCCAGGCTGGTATCGGGCATCACCCGAACTTTGTGGGCACCCTCCACCAGTCCGTCCTTCAGTCCTGCCGTCACAACCTCCACATCAGCGCGCCTCAAAATGTCGATAACATTTATGGCCTCGATCTCCTCGAAGCCCTCTGCCAGGGGTACCAGAATTCTCATAATCTCAGGATCTCCTGGGCAAATTATTGGGCCTTGAAACCTTAAGTCAATTACTGTTCCCGTCTGGCCTCTCTGGCGAATTTTGAATTAGATCAGATGTAAACAGGGAATCGCAAATGATAATTAACATAGACCGCCATATATCGATAAGAACTTCCATGATATGCAAGCGCTGCGGCCAATGTTGCTTCTATCTGGATATCTTCATCATCAACCCGAGGTCGATACTTCCCGAAGGGACGCTCAATCCGGATGACACGGAGGCCATGATCTTCAAGCCTGCCCGAAAGACGTGCCCCCATCTCGTCTATGAGGCCGAAGTCGAGGGAAAGGGAAGGGTGGCGGTCTGTACCATCCACCACCTGCCCTGTTATCGGGGTTCGCCCTGCGAGCAGTTCGAGCAGATGGGTCAGGCTGAAGACGTCTGCATGATGTTTGGATACTTCCGGATGCGGGGCAAAAGGGCGTGCGAATAGAGGTCTTGAGAAGATGTTAGGTTCCGATGCTGTACATAATTCCAGTGCCATGTATGCCACCCTCGACGAATGGATTCAACACGAAGCGATTCCGTTTTCCATCGATTCGTCCCACGCCCTCAACGCCTCCATCGACAGGGTCATATCTACACTGGGCGGCTCTGTGGAGCTGCTCGGCTTTGGAGAAGCTCTCCACGGCGGCGAGGACATTCTTATACTCCGCAACCGGCTCTTCCAGCGCCTGGTGGAGAGACATGGCTACAGCGCCATTGCCATCGAGAGCAGTTTCCCCAGGGCGCGGGTGGTGAATGAGTACATTGCCGGTCGCGGCCCGGCATCGTACGAAGCCGTGCAGGAGGCCGGATTTAGCCACGGCTTCGGCCGGCTCGACGCGAATCGAGAACTCGTGGAGTGGATGCGGCGGTACAATGCCGATCCCGCGCACGCCATCAAACTCCAGTTCTTTGGCTTCGATAGTCCGACTGAAATGTACGGACAGCGATAGTCCAAGACAGGTCCTTCAATTTGTTCTCGATTACCTTGCTTCGATTGAAAATAGCGGCGGCCAGGAGCGCCGCCAGCGCATCGAAGAGCTTCTTGGCCGGGATGCCGATTGGGAGAATCCTGCTGCAATGATGGATCCGGCGAAATCGATAGGCTGCTCCCCAGCCGCAACTGCGCTGCGAATTGAGACGGAGGATCTTATTTCAGAACTGCGCCTGCGCCGTCCAGAATTGGTGGCGAAGAGCAATGAACGCCGCTATCTGGAAGCCGAGCAGTATGCAACAGTCGCACGGCAGTTATTGAACTATCATGCCACGCTCGCGCGCTCGTCGAGCAAACGGATCGTCGAAGGTCTCGGCATTCGCGACCTCATGATGGCGGATAATCTGGCGTACATGGTTTCTCATGAGCGCGGTCGGGGGAAAGTGCTTGCCTTCGCTCACAACAGCCATCTGCAACGCGGAAAAGCACAATGGCAATTGGGAACCGACCTGCTGATATGGTGGCCTGCGGGATCGCACCTCGATCAGATCTTCGGCCAGCATTATGCCGTCATCGGAACGGCGTTAGGCATCTCTGATGCCAATGGCATCGGCCAGCCCGAAGCCGGGACTCTTGAGGCGCGGCTGACTGCCGTGCTGGGGCCGGGGCGGTTCATTCCAACTCACAAAGGCCGTGTGCTTCCAGCCCCGGCAATCGCAGCTCTTCCGACTCGCTCGGGCAGTAAAAGGAACTCGACCTACTTCCCGCTAACTCCTCAAAGCTTCACCGATTTCGACTGGCTGGCTGTCCTGGATTCAACTGCATACACAGCGGCGGTCCGCCGCTGTAACAGCATTAAAGCTCTTCAGCATGAGATTTATCTCTCAGGGCGGCGCCAAGTCCCGGAACCGCATCTATACCAGCAGGCACGGTGAGATTGGCGCCCGACAGGTCCTGGCCGATAGGCTCGTAGCTTCCGCCAAGATGCTCTGCCAAAAATGCCTCGGTGATGGCGTAAAAGGAGAGCCTGTTCTCAGGCCTGGCGAATCCATGACCTTCATCGGCATAGAGAACGTAGGTCACAGGCAGATTCTTGGCCTGCATGGCCTTGACGATCTGGTCTGACTCATTCTTCTTGACCCGGGGGTCGTTGGCTCCCTGGCCAATCAGTAGCGGTCGCTCAATTTGCTCTACATAGTTCAGAGGTGAGCGTTCCTGCAACAGCTTGCGGCCAGCCTCCGTTCGGAAGTCGCCCACTCTTTTGGTGAACTGCTCAATCACCGGTCTCCAGTAGGGCGGTATGGTCTCCAGGAGGGTGATCAGATTGGAGGGGCCTACTATATCCACTCCGCAGGCAAAGGTCTTGGGTGTGAAGGTAAGCCCGGCCAGAGCGGCATAGCCTCCATAGCTTCCTCCCATGATGGCGATCTTCTCGGGATCTGCGATGCCTTTCTCAATAGACCAGTTTACGGCATCGATGAGGTCGCCATGCATCTTCTTGCCCCACTCCAGGTTTCCCGCATTGACGAAGCTCTTGCCAAAACCGGTCGAGCCGCGGAAGTTGACGCTCAAAACGGCGTATCCCCGGTTTGCCAGCCACTGGTGAATTGGATCCAGACCCCAGTAGTCCCGACCCCAGGGCCCGCCGTGCACGTACAGAACCAGTGGTAGAGGATGGTCGGGATATCCGTCACCATCCTTATCGCTGGCCGGAGGGAGAGTGTAATAGCTGACAAGATCCAGACCGTCCCGCGATTTTATGATGGCGGGAACCATTCTGGCCAGACTATGGCCTTCCAGCTTTTTCCTGTCTGTGAATAGGAAGACGGCTTTGCCAATATCCCGGTCATAGCGATAGTAGCGCGATGGACTGTTGTCAGCATTGAAGGCGACGATCCAGTGCTTATCGTCCAGGCTCCGGCTCACGACCATCATGTCCCCGTGCTCGACATTATGCAGATAGTCCAAGTCTTTGGCAATGGCCGGATCAAGTACCGTCCAGCGAATCCGGTCATAGTAAAAGGCCACTGCCTGCACGTTCTTCTCCGTCGGATGAGTCATCAATCCGCTGAAGTCCGATTGGGGGTCTTCGGCCAGGAGATCTCTCTCTCCCGTCGAGAGATTGAGTGCGTATAGAGCTGCGGTGTTCCGTCCGCGGCTATCGACCAGGTAAATGACATCACGTGTCTTGTCAAATCCAAAGAAGCCAGTGCTCAGGGCATCCTCCATCTTGACCTTCAGGAAGACTTCCTGGCTCTTGTCCCCAGCGAGTCTGAAGATGTCGCTTCCGCCCTCCGGGTTCATTCTGCTCGCCAGCCTCACATTGAACTCATCATCCACCTCAAAGCTGGAAAAGTCCTTATTCTCCAAGAGCTCTGTCAGTTCGCCTGTCTCGATATTCAACCGAAAAAGGTCATGATACTCCGGGTCCCGCTTATTCAGGCCTATGACGGCAACTTCCGGATGCTTGGGGCTGAGAGCCAGGATTTCAGCCCGAACGCCCTCAAACGGTGTGAGATCAAGAGTCTTTCCGCTGGATAAGTTGACGCTGTATACTCCCCAGTTCTCATCTCCATTGCGGTCCTGCAGGTAGATGATATGCTCATTGGTGTAACCCCAGGTGTAGCTGCGTATCCCGCGAGAGGTGTCATTGGTGACTGGTCGGGCCAACTCCGGGGAGTTTGCCGGCCCCACAAAAACATTTAGGACTCCGTTCTCCGGGGCCAGAAAGCTCAACTTCGAGCCGTCAGGGCTGATGCGGGTCGTGATGCGGTCCGGATTGCCGAAGAGCAGATCCCTGGAAATGAGAGTGCTGCTCATACTGCTCTTCTTCGAACCAACTCTTGCCTTTCCAAGCCCCGCTCCCTCAGAAACGAGCAGAAAAATAAGAATGATGAAAATGAGGAATCTCAACGCCGTCTAACCTCCACGTACAGTGCATTTCAGGTCAAGCATCTCGGTATAAATAAATGTCGTAATAACGATCCGGAGGATCCGATGATCAGAATGATGGCTGAAGTGGAGTTGGCAAGAAACGGAATTATTTGAGAGCGGTTTTATGGAGAAATGGTTTTATGGATAAGTAGATTTAGGGATAATTGTTTGGGCATTGGTCAGATAATGGAATCCAACTAACTTCTCTCTCTATCCAGAGTCTCCGATGCCATCAGAAATCCGATAGCCCTCTCCGCCAGAGGATATCTACGTACCAGCGCCTTGAACCTCTTGCCGTGGTTGGGCTCTATGAGGTGAGCCAGCTCATGCACAATTACATAATCCTCCACCCATTGGGGGAGCCTGGCCAGCCTGTCGCTTATGCGAATGGTCCTGGCGGCGCAGTTGCATGATCCACGCCTGCCGCTCCTGGCGCGTGGAGTACTGGATGCTGTTCCAGGCCAGGCTACCTTGAAAATATCTTTGGTTCAGAATGTTTGCTCTTTCATGCAGGTGGGAGTCATCCTTGGGATAGACTCTATTCTCCAGCCGGGAGCGCAGCTTTTCGATATGACCCTGCAGGGCGGCGTCTGAGATAGATGCAGGTGCCAGGACTTCCATCTTTCCGCCGACCATTCTGGCCTGGATGGTCTTCCTGCGTCGCGCAGATCTCTTTACCAGTATCTCCATAGCCTGGAATCCTCCTCGGCACACTAACGTCAGGCTGGCTATTAATAACTTTCTTCCTGAAGTTTGTTATGGACTGATAGGTATTATCTTGCTCACAATCCTGTGGGGATTCTTTTCCGTCCCTATCCTCTTCTTGCGCAAACATCATTAACTATGAGATTATATTAAAAAAACGAAAGTTTATATTGGTATTCGGCTTAAGGATATACAGGGGGTTTCAAGATTGGGAATAGACGAAATCAATGCAATACGAAGCAACATCAGTGGAAAGGGCTTTTCCTGGGTTGCCGGCGCCACATCAGTTTCTGGCCTGACCAGGGAAGCAAAAGTGAGGCATCTTGGCCTTGTAGTTCCCGAAGATGAGAAAGAAAGGATTCGGGAATTGATGGATAAGAGAGCATGCTCGGTCAGCCGAGCCGGGTAATGTCGCCATCTATCCGACGCAGTGGGATTGGAGAAACGTCTCGGGAAAGAACTGGACCACACCCGTAAGAGATCAGAAACAGTGCGGCTCATGCGTTGCCTTTGCCACAGTCGCCACCATTGAATCCAATCTGGAGATCTTCAAGAGAGATCCCGATCTCAATCCCGACCTTTCCGAGGCCGATCTCTTCTTCCGGGGCTGCGGCAATTGCTGTGGTCGTGGCTGGAACTTCGTTCCTGCCTTGAAATATGCCCAGGCCAAGCGGCATTCCCGATGAAAAATGCTTCCCTTACGAAGGCGATCAGACCAGCAGCTGCCCGGACAGAGACAAAAGGATAATCAAAATAGAAAGCTGGAAGGCTCTGAGCTGCTTCCCAGGCCAAGGAATGGCTCGCTACTCGCGGCCCTCTCATCGCCGGCATGAATGTCTACGAGGATTTTTTCTACTACGAGAGAGGAGTCTACAGGGCCTCCTATGGCGGGTATATTGGCGACCACGCCGTATGCGTCGTGGGCTTCGATGACGCCAATAGCTGCTGGATCTGCAAGAATAGCTGGGGGACGGGATGGGGGGAAAGCGGATGGTTTAAGATCGGCTATGGCGAATGCGGTATGGGCAGCAGTTTCGCTTTTTATGCCGTACTGTTCACTGCGGACGATGATCTGATCATGCCCAAACAGGGCCGGGTCATCGTCCGCTTCAAGAGCAAAAACACCTCTCTGGACGATGAGATCTGGCTTCATTACCCTGAGGCAAACTGATATTCAGGGCCCAGGACTCGGAGATCGGCAAGTTCTACGATCTGGGAACGTATCCCTCTGGAAGCCGGTTAACTTTTGCCCTCAAGACCTCGGATGGGAATATCTATTACAGCGATCAGATACTGAATGCTGACGCCTGCGACCATGTCCGGAAAGTCAGTGCAGGAACCTACAAGTGGGAATTGGACTGGGAGGATCTCTACGGTCTGGGCGAGAAGGATTATAACGACGTGGTAATGGAGATCGAGATCTTCAGTCCCGCTACCGAAGATATTGTGATGCCCAAAGACGGAAGGGTATTTGCGACCTTCAAGAGCAGGCTCGCTGCCACAAAAGAAGAATTCAGGCTCAGCTCTCCAGAGGACCGGTTGATCTTTGCTCTTGATAGCCCATTGGGAAAGGCAGTCGATCTGGGAACCTTCCTTGCCGGCACCAAGCTCACCTTCGCTTTCAAGACCGACAAAGGCTACACCTACTACACCGATCAGGTGAAAAATCCAGATTTCCTGAGCCACGTGCGTAAGCTTCCCACAGGCTACAACAAATGGGAGCTGCGCTGGGAGGCATCCTTTGGCCTTGCCAAGAAGAACTATAAGGACCTCATTGCTGGAGATTGAAGTTATACCTATCATCCGCGAAGATGTCGTTCTGGCCAAGGATAGCCACGTCATGGCAAGGCTGGTCAGCAAGAGTACGCCCTACCATAACCAGTTCTGGCTCTACCAGCCGGAGAAGAAGCTGCTCTTTGATTCCATTCAGGGGAATGTGGGCAAGAGCTTTGAGGTAGGAGACTATCCGGCCGGGACAAGGCTGGTCTTCGCACTCCAGGCCAGGACGGAACTTTCTATTACACTGACAGCAGCCTCAATGGGGATGGCAAATCGCATGTCATCAAACTGCCTCTGGGATCCTGCCAAATGCCAGCTTCGCTGGGAAGATCTCTACGACTCTCAAGGACAAGATTACAACGACCTGGTTGTGGAGATCGCCATGACTCCAAGATAGAAATTTATACAGGTTGCTCCGGAGGTCAAGAGCTCAGTGAATATTGTTCTCAGGAACAAGGCAGCCAGTCCACGCTTATCTCTCCGGGCCGGCTGCCGGACCAGAGCTGGATGAACTTCTCAATGGAGAATACGCCGGTCAGATCCTCCACGCTGCGGCCTATGAGCGGATGGCGGCCATGGTTGGAAATGCTGGGATCAACAGACTGCCAGGCGATATGAGCCTTGCCGATGACATTGGAATTGATGCTGGCCTCCAGGCCGCCTCCCGAGCCGCAACCCGGGCAGTCGTCTGCCGCTGATGAGCCTTGGGCAGAGGAGTTCGTGGCATATGATCCGGTTCTGACCTGTGTGTTTCTGTTCAGATGCTCGACATCAGTATAGGCTTCGGTCATGGTTGCACCGGTATCATAGTTCTTGATGGTGAGGATATCATTCTGGCCGGCGTTGTTCATGGCCGCGGTGTAGGCCAGTGGCATCTCACCCTGCATGCTGGGGATTGCCATAGCCATGATCATCAGACAAATCAGCCTCGTCCACACTCATCTATCACCTCGATATCGATGATCAACGTACTTCCATTTCAAGCTGTTGCCTGACATTTCATGAAATCGAGGAACAGGCCCATTTTTATGCGATTTGTGCCCTCAAGCCACACGTTCTCACTTTGGATGAATCGCAAGAGGGCTAAACATATACCTTCCTTTCAACTTGCCTTCTGGCCATTATCCCGAGCAAGTCCCGCTAATGGTCAGGCCATTATTTCCCTCATTCGTCTCCTTGATTTCATTATCGGGGTCTGCATTGACCGTTATCTGATTGGTAATATTCTGCCCCGCTGCCTGAGCATCACTCGAGAAGCCGATGGTCTCTTGAACTGATCCTCCAGAAACAGGCATGAGTAGAGTCAGTTCAGCAACCGCCTTAGGCGAGCCGATGCGGTTTTCCAAAACCCTCACCTTCACCGATTGATATCCTGTTGAGCCGCTGGTAGATGGAGTCAGAGTTAACAGGAATGAGACTTGATTGCAGGTCGTATTCTGCTGATCGGGGGAAATCACCAAATCCGAAACTGCTTGATTGTTGAAGGGCTCCGAGATCGTGAACGAAGACCCGGGCTGCGGACCTTTATTGGCTACGCTCTCGTCGGCTGTCCTGGGAAGCTTGCCACCCAGAAATGGACTATCCCGGTTCATCTGGGAATTCGCGACCGATGCGAGAACCAAGAAGATGGAGAGCAGTACCATAACTCTTAAGATCTTATTCCATTCTTTCATGGCATCAGGACCGAAAAATGTAGATATAACTGTTTTGGGACGGATGATATTCCTGGAGTAAAATCAGGCGATGTGCTCTCTCCAGAACTACTATTTGCGCAGAATCATCATCCTCGTAAGTGCGGCTTCAAAGCCTCCTCTTTGGTCTTACTCATCAGCAAGAACCTGGGTCAAATTAATCTACAATTTGCGGTTCTGGCTCCAAGAGCCTACCGCAGGGTATATTTCGTTTGCTTCCACATAGCTGCTGCAAGCCAAATGAATGAGGGCGAAAGTCAATGGGAGAATCAACGGCTAAGACTGTGATAATAACCATATTCTTGATCTTAGGAATGCTACTGGCAGGGGTCCTAACACAGCCCAAAGCATCACTGGAAGCCTGGAGTGTAAATGAGAGTGACTTTCCAGCCAACGCAAGCTCAGAAGAGCGGCTGACTTTCCTGCTCAGATATGCCATCCTCGCACCCTCTAACTACAACACCCAGCCCTGGAGGTTCAATGTCTCAGAAAATGAGATCGATGTCTTTGCCGACAGATCGAGATGGCTGCAGGTTGCAGATGCGGACCAAAGGGAGCTGTACCTGAGCCTTGGCGCCGCTCTGGAAAATTTGCGGGTTGCAGCAGACCATTTTGGCTATAACTACAGCATTACCTACTTCCCAGGGCCGCAGGATCTTGTGGCCAGAGTTGTATTGCAGCCCCAGGCTCAGGCTCTGCCCTCTCTGGATCCCCGTCTCTTTCACGCCATCGTTCTCCGCCAGACAAACCGCAATCCCTATGAGGAGAGGGCCATCGAATACGCCGACCTGATAACACTGCAAAAGCTCGGCTCAGATCAGGATGCTCGAACTGACCTTGTCACCGATTCTGCCACCAAGAAAAAGTTCCTCAATCTTACATTGCGGGCGGATCAGATCCAGTATTCTGATGTTGACTTCAAGAGCGAACTGGGTCGCTGGCTGAGCCAGGGCGGTATGGGGCCCACAGGCATTCAGGCCAAAATCAGTCAGATGGAGGTTGTCTTTCTGGACAATGGACCCCAGCAGATCAGAAAGGACATCGAGTTGATAAATAGTACACCCTATTTGGGCTTCATCAGCACCGGCAGAGACGATAATGAATCCAGAGTTATGGCCGGACAGACTCTCGAGCGTCTCTGGCTTGCGGCCACCGCTCTGGGTTTGAGCCTGCAGCCTATGGGCCAGGCGCTGGAGGTGCCGGAGACAAAGCAAGAGCTAGCCAGGCTAATGCCTGCAAATGGTACAGATATGCCATATGTGCAGCAGACCTTCCGGCTGGGCTTTGCCAGGGGTGGTGTCGAGGAGCATACGCCGAGAAGACCGCTTGAAGAGGTTCTGATAAAGAGGCAAAAGCCGTAAAATAAGGGAGTCGAACGTTGAAAGAAGAAAAGAAAAAAGAAGAAAAAGAAGAATGGCGATCGGAGAAATGTTAGGATAGAAGTGGATTTGCCTCCCATTCATCGTAGATCTGAATTCTTTCCTTGAATTTGCTCCTTTTTAGCCCCCCAGCTTTTTCAGGATCGATTCTTCCTCGCCGAGAGTGTCATCGACGATGGCTTGCATCTCTCTCGAAGTAGTCAGCAAACATGACAGACAGCTCGCGATAGGATCCGAGATTGTGAGTGGCATGGACTGGTGCTCCCATTCGTCCAGCTCTACCAGGATCATGATTCTATTGGCAAGAGTCACAGATGGACCGATCTTCTAACCCGACTTTGCCGCTTTTCCCTCGTCTATCATCCAGTTCTTGAGCATGTCTGCATGACGAATTAGCTGGACGCCCTTGCGTATGCCATTGTTTTGGTAGAAATCGTCTTTTGCCTCCCGTTGTTCACTTCGCACATGGTCACTTCGGCCTCATCGCTATCCTGCACACCATTTTCTGTCCTGGTAGCTTATCTTCAGCTTTATGCTCCTCCAGAGGAGATCATGAGCTTTGCCAGAATCCATACACAATTCTTTAAATAATCATGCTCTCGGATCGCGCTCAAATTAGACGAAAAAATCTTTTCCTGATTCGAAGTTTGTATAGATTTTCTTTATGGAATAACTTGACTTTCAATCTTAAATCATGGTAATTAACAGGCTAAGATCAAGTTTATTATAGATTATTATATCATTATTCTGGTAAGATATACGCTTGTCAAATTACGTATAAGATATGAACCACCAAAAGCTTTTTCGTCTCAGAGCTCAAATCATAACAATCCGGAGTGGTTGAGATTAAGATATTAAGCCCTGTAGAGGTGGGTAAGAGAGCATCTTTACGCACTGCAGTCATCCTGGCAGTCTCAATCGTGCTGGTCCATTTGATTTTATTGACCTTTTTTGAGGACGAAGAGTGGGTGCTTGCGATCGGTGATTTGATTCTAGTTGTCAGTTCCGGCCTGGCTGCGGCAGGATTGCTGTATGCAGCACGGCATCAGGAAGGCCGTTCCAGAAAGGCCTGGACAGTCCTCGGTGTTGCCCTGATCTTCAACACCTTCGGTGAGGCGTCCTGGGCTGTAATCGAGCTAGTTTTCCACCAGTTTCCATTTCCCTCTGTAGCAGATTTTGGCTACCTGATGATGTACCCTCTTTTTGCTGTGGGTATCATCCTCTTGCCTGAAGTACCTCTCTCACCCAGGGAACGGCTCAAAATCCTCCTGGATGCGGCAATCGTTATAGTGTCGGCCACTTTAATTTTCTGGGTCTTCCTTATCGGCCCCATTGTTGCCTCTGCAGAGGGCATAACTCTTGACCTGGTGGTCTCGACGGCCTATCCTGTCATGGATCTGGTTCTGTTTCTTGCTCTGATGGAGCTGCTCTTCAGAAAGCTCGATTCTCCGGGACGTACTCCTGCACTTCTTTTAGCCATCAGCATGGTATTATTTTTGATTGTGGATGCAGTTTTCAGCATCCGGATACAGGATGGAAATTATGTCTCCGGAGGCCTTCTCGATACCACCTGGATAACAAGCAACCTGATGATAGGACTGGCAGGTTTGCTGCTGGCAAGCTCTCTCTCTTTTGATCCACTGAAATCCTCGAGCAACTCAAGAATTGATGGATCTGCCTCGACCATCTACTTGCCATATCTCGGAATTGGGGCAGCATTCTCTCTTCTCATATGGGGTTATGATTATTCACGCTCCATCAGCTATTCCACAATAGCTGCCTCGGTTGCGCTCATCATCGCTCTGATGTTCATGCGCCAGAAATTGGTGTTTGATGAGAGAAATCAATTGCTTACCACGACACTGTCCGAGATTGAGGAACGCAAGCTAGCTGAGGAATCTCTACGCAATTCCGAACAGGAGAAGGCGGCGATTTTGGGCGGCTTGAAAGGTGTTACTGTCGCCTACCTTGATCCTCAGATGCGCGTCATCTGGATTAATACCCTCAAGCCTGAGGCATCAGGACCAGGTCTTTCCAATGATGAAATAATGGAGGGGCATTGCTTTAAGAGCTTCTACGGCCTCAACGAACCATGTTCGGGTTGCACAGCCGTCAAAGCTCTTCAGATGGGTCAATGCCAGGAGGGCGAATTGGTCACTCCCGACGGCAAGACATGGTTGTCTCGCAGCAGCCCCATTAAGGATGCAAACGGGAATATCACGGGAGTGGTCCATGTAGCTATGGACATCACCGCATCCAAGACCGCTGAGAGCGCTCTAAGAGAGTCCGAGCGCCGTCTAGCGAATATCATTGCCTTCCTGCCCGATGCTACCTTTGTTATCGATAAAGGGGGCAGGGTGATCGCCTGGAACCGTGCCATAGAGAAGATGACGAATGTCAAGGCCGAGGAGATACTGGGCAAAGGAGATTATGAATACGCATTTCCCTTTTATGGTGAGCCAAGGCCCATGCTCATAGATCTGGCAAATAGGCCCGATTCAGATATTGAAGCGAGATATAATAATATAAAAAAGCAAGAAGATGGCTCTCTGATTGGTGAAGCCCACACGCCCATGCTGAAAGGTGGCATGGCGTATCTCTTGGGAAGCGCATCAGCGCTCTACGACCTGGAGGGAAATTACTGGGGAGCGATCGAATCCATACGCGACATAACAGATCGAAAGCATGCCGAGGAAGAACTGCAAAGGTCCAAGGAGGAGGCTGAATCGGCCACGCGCGCCAAGTCCGAGTTCCTGGCCAATATGAGCCATGAGATCCGTACCCCCATGAACGCAGTCATAGGCTTGACAGGTCTTATGCTGGATGAACCTCTCACACCGGGGCAGAGGGAGTGCTTGGAGATTATTTGTTCCAGCGGGGACACGCTACTTGCTATCATAAACAATATCCTTGATCTCACGAAGATCGAAGCGAACATGCTGGAGCTGGAGTATCAGCCTTTCGACCTGCGAAGCTGCATTAAGGCATCTTTGGATCTTGTTTCGGCAAGTGCCTCCGAAAAAGGGCTGAGCATAGGGTACACTATTGAAGACAATACACCCAATATGATCCTGGGTGATCCAACCAGGCTCAGCCAGATTTTAATCAATTTGCTCAATAATGCAGTGAAGTTTACAGAAAAAGGCGAAGTCTCTATCCATGTATCCAGCACACGCCCAGAAGAAAGCAAATATGAAATCCATTTTGCCGTAAAAGATACTGGAATTGGGATCCCTCAAGATAAGATGCCTCGATTGTTCCAGTCCTTCAGCCAGATTGATGCTTCGACAGCACGAAAGTACGGTGGAACCGGTCTCGGCCTGGCCATAAGCAAGAGACTGGTGGAGATGATGGAGGGAAGAATGTGGGTTGAGAGTGAAGAAGGCAAGGGCTCAGTATTTCATTTTATATTCGGGGCTGAACCTATCATAAGCGGGCCTATCGATACCGTCAAGCCTGCGGCTTTCCCGGTCTCCGATTACCAGGGACAGCTGGACCCAAGCTTGAGCATACTGGTTGCTGAAGATAACCAGGTCAATCAGATAGTGGTAAAGAAGATGCTTAATAAGCTGGGCTGCAGTGCGGCGGATGTGGCAGCCAACGGCAAGGAGGTGCTGCAGGCCCTGGAGGCCAGGGCATACGACGTCATACTTATGGATGTGCAGATGCCTGAGATGGATGGTCTGGAGGCGACAAAGGAGATACGCCGGCGCTGGCCGGGGGGCGGGCCTAAGATCATCGCTATGACGGCATCTGCACTGAAGGGCGATCGGGAGAGGTGTCTGGCGGCAGGGATGGACGGCTACATAAGCAAGCCCGCCAGAATAGAGGCGATAAGAGATGCTCTGGAGGCTTGCAGCAAAGTACCCCGGGGTGAAGACTGATCCAAGGGAAACGTGAGACGGGCCACCGGTTCGGGCGTATCGGGCTGGAGTGAGCAAAAAGCAATGAAATTTTGTTTATAAATTTGAAATTAGTTGGCAAAGCTCATAATCTTGAAAAACCAGCGTGTAACCCGATGCTTGAAAGCTTGAGTGACGGGGCGCACTCAAGGCCGTACCGACCCACAAACCGCGGCCGCGGGGACAATCTGTGAACCATTCCCCTTATCTTTAGACGTTTTGGAAGGCTCAGGCGGGGTGCATCAAAAGTCCGTTTTGGGGCCTTTCTACTCGAAGGCAATAACCTCCACAGTCTCCCCTGCCTCGAATCCCTCCAGATCCTCAGGCACTATCACAAAGCCGTCCGCCCGGGTCACAGAGCTCAGGATTCCTGCGCCGGAGATCATGATGGGCTCGGCCTCGCCGTCCTTGAGTGCCACCCGGACCAGGCTTAGATAGCCAGCCTTGGAAGGAATCTTGCGGGCCAGTCTGGCAGAGATCTTGGGCAATGCATCGTTCAGATGAGCCATCTTCTTCAAGGCGGGCCTGACAAACAGATAGAGGTCGGAGAGCGCTGCCACAGGATAGCCGGGCAGGCAGACTACGGGCTTGCCGGCCACGGCTCCAAAAGCGGTGGGCTTCCCTGGCTGTAGGCGCACCCCATGCACGTACAGCTCTCCCATATCGGCCAAAACACGCGGTGCGTAGTCCTTTTCTCCAACGGACGTCCCGCCGATGATTATGATCATGTCGCTATCCAGATTGGCCTGGATGGCTTCGCGAATCTGCTGCTCATCGTCCGGCACGATCTCCATTTTCCTGGCGTTTGCACCCCATTTTTCTGCATAGAGCCGGGCCATGAGACCATTGATCTCGTAGGCTTCCCCTGGCTGGAGGGGCCGGGCGAAGACGTCCACCAGCTCGCCTCCCGTGGGTATTATGACGACGTTGGGTTTGGCATAGACCTGCACCTCATCAATTCCCAGCGCCGAGAGCAAAGCCACATCCGGGGGCCGGAGGGCGTGGCCCGCGGAAAAGACCATCTCCCCCTGGCTGATATCCTCGCCGATGCGGGAGACGTTCTTGTAAGCGTGCAGCTGTGCCGTGACCTCCAGAGTCGGGCCATGCTGCCTGGCATCCTCCAGCATCACCACGGCATCGTAGTCACCGGGAACGGGCATGCCGGTTCTGAGCGGCAGAAAATCTATCAGAAAAACGGGAGCGTTGGGCTTCGCGCCCCCTGTTTCCACGGATTTGACTGCAAAGCCGTCCATGGCGGCCCGCTCGAAGCCCGGCAGGCTCACAGGAGAGGCGACGTCCTGCGACAAAACCCGATCTATTGCCTGCTGGCCAGTCAGAGGCTCAGTGCGCTGCAAGGGTATGCATCGATCGAGAAGCATCTCTCTTGCCGCTGCCGCCCCGCAAAAATGTTTAAACATGCAACAGTTGTGTCAGCCCTTTCCAGGATATATGCTTTTGTATATGTTTTAATAAATATTTCATATGTCGTGTGAAAGCTTCATATAATGTTATGAGGGATGGGTGAGCAGATACAGTAGATACAGTAAGTAGATACAGTAGTTACAATGAAGAATCACGACTTTGGATGGTTGATTTGATGGACGCTGTTGTATGGCTGGAAGAAGTGGGAAAGAATGATCTTTCCACAGTGGGCGGCAAGGGTGCAAGCCTGGGTGAGATGATAAATATCGGCATTCCCGTGCCAGGCGGGTTCGCTGTAACGGCTCAAGCATTCAGGGACTTCATCAATAGAACAGGCATTGCCAAGAAGCTCTTCGAGGCCCTCAATGTCGATGTTAATCAGGAAACAGAGCTTCATCGGGCTGAGCAGACGGCAAAGAAGCTCATCATGGATGCAAAGGTGCCCAAAGACATAGAGCAGGCTATAAAGTCTCGCTATGAAGAGCTCTGCAAACGCGAGGGCGAGCAGGTCTATGTGGCGGTAAGGTCGAGTGCTACCGCCGAGGATTTGCCCGACGCCAGCTTCGCAGGCCAGCAGGAGACCTACCTCAATACGCGAGGCGCTGAGGATGTCTTCAATGCCGTTCGAAAATGCTGGGCGTCCCTCTATGGGGCCAGAGCCATCTTTTACCGGGTGGAGCAGGGCTTCGAGCACGATAAGGTCAATCTCTCAGCCATCGTTCAGAAGATGGTGGACTCCGAGAAATCGGGCGTGATGTTCAGTTCGCAACCCAGCACAGGCGAAGCCCAGGTGGTCGTAGAAGCGGCCTGGGGTCTTGGCGAATCTGTGGTGAGCGGCAGTGTGTCTCCGGACAACTACGTTGTAGACAGGAAGACCAAAAATATCGTAAGCAAATATATCGCCACCAAGGAGATCATGATCATCAGGGACCCCAAGACCCACAAGACAGTGACCGTCAAGGTCCCGGCGAAGAAGAAGGAAGCAACAGTTCTTACTGACAATGAAATTGTGGAACTGGCCAAGTATGCCGAGATCCTGGAGAAACACTACGGCATCCCTCAAGATATCGAGTGGGGAGTGGAGAAGAAAAAGATATACATCCTCCAATCCCGTCCCATCACTACCATTAACAACGGCAAAAAACCAGCCGAATCGACGGGCAGCGGCAAGGTTCTCCTGACTGGCCTTGGCGCCGCTCCGGGAGTTGCTACGGGCATTGTAAGGATAATCGCCAGCGGCAGAGAGCTGGACAAGGTCAAGCAGGGAGACATCATGGTCACCAAGATGACCATGCCGGATATGGTTCCGGGCATGAAACGAGCAGGAGCCATTGTCACCGATGAGGGCGGCATGGCATGTCACGCTGCCATTGTAAGTCGTGAGCTGGGCTGCCCGGCAGTGGTTGGAACCAAAAAGGCCACAACCACTTTAAAGGACGGAATGGAGATTACAGTAGATGGCGGCAAAGGCATCGTCTACGAGGGCCGCGTGGCTCTGGCCGCTCCTGCCAAGACCGCGTCTGCAGCCAGCGCAGGGGGCATAGTCTTCTCTAAACCCATAACTGCAACGGAGATCAAGGTCAATGTGAGCGAGCCGGACCGGGCCGCTGCCGCAGCGTCAACTCTGGCAGACGGAGTGGGACTGCTGCGCATTGAGCATATGATCCTTGGCCTGGGCAAGACTCCCAACTGGTACATCAAAAACGGCAAGACGGATGAGTACATCGACGAGCTGGTGAAGGGCGTCAAGACCGTGGCCGATGCTTTCTACCCCCGGCCGGTCTGGGTGCGCACTCTGGATGCCCCCACGGACGAGTTCAGGGCCATGGAGGGCGGCGAGGGCGAACCTCACGAGCATAACCCCATGCTGGGCTGGAGAGGAATACGGCGCGATCTCACAGAGACGGACCACTTCCGCCTGGAGATCAGAGCCTTCAAGAGGCTGCACGAGATGGGCCTGACCAATGTCGGCATCATGCTGCCCATGGTGCAGCACGTTCGCGAATTCCAGCAGGCCAAGGCGATTATGGCAGACGAAGGCCTGGATCTGGAGAAGATAGATGTGGGAATCATGGTCGAGACTCCAGGCGCAGCTCTCACCATTGAGGATTTCATTGAGGATGGAATCGATTTCGTATCCTTTGGCACCAACGACCTGACCCAGTACACCCTGGCTGTGGACCGCAACAACGAGAACGTCGCCGGGCTCTATTCTGAGTTGCATCCTGCCATCCTGAGGCTGATCGAGTATGTGGTGGAACGGTGCAATGAAGCCGGGGTCAAGACATCTATCTGCGGCCAGGCCGGGTCTTATCCGGAGATGGCCAAGAGGCTTGTTGAGATCGGTATCACCAGCATATCTGCCAATATCGATGCCGTGGCCACAGTCAGGGAGACGGTGGCCAGGAGTGAGCAGATCCTCATCCTGAAAGCTCTGAGGAACAGGGAATAGAGCAGTTGTGTACTGTCAAAGCGAAAAGAAAAAAAGAATTAACGAAAGAGATATGTGATCGGAGATGAGAGAAAAAGCCCTTCCCGAAAATGAGGTAATAAGCATTCTGGAGAAGACGAAAAAGCGCGACTATAGCTATGACCGGTTCTTCTCAACCATGTGCACTCTGCCTCACCCCATCGCGGTAAGGGCTCACGACATGTTTTTGGAGACAAATCTGGGCGACCCGGGCTTGTTTCCAGGAGCCGCCGAACTTGAAGAGCGCGTTGTGCAGATGTTGGGAGAACTCCTGGGCTGCGCAACTGCCTCGGGCTACATCTCCACCGGCGGCACAGAGTCCAATATCCAGGCCATCCGGGCGGCCAGAAATGAAGCGGGCAAAAAAGACGGCAATATAGTCGTCCCAGCCTCGGCTCACTTCTCATTCGATAAGATCGGAGACCTTCTCTCTCTGGAGGTGCGCAAAGCCGATTTGGACCAGGAGCTTAAGGTCGACCTTTCATCGGTTGAGTCCCTGCTGGACGATAGGACTGTGGCCCTGGTAGGCATAGCCGGAACAACTGAGTTCGGCCAGGTGGATCCGATTGTTGGGCTGGCCGAGCTGGCAGTGGAGCGAGGCATTCATCTGCATGTAGACGCTGCCTTCGGCGGATTTGTTCTGCCATTCCTGGAAAAAGATTGGCGCTGGGACTTTAGGGTAGCGGGTGTCTCATCCATAACCATAGATCCTCACAAGATGGGATTGAGCACCATCCCCGCCGGCGGCCTTCTCTTTCGCGGCCAGGATTGCTTGAGCGCCCTGGAGACCGAGACGCATTATCTCACTAAAGCGAGACAAGCATCCTTGACCGGCACGAGAAGCGGGGCTGCGGCTGCTGCAACCTACGCCGTGATGATGCATCTGGGCCGGGAGGGGTTCAAAGATATGGTCGACTATTGCATGGATCTGACTCGCCATCTGGTCAGCGGAGCGAGACAGATAGGAATTGAGCCTGTAATTGAGCCTATTATGAACGTAGTGGCCCTGAAGGTTCCAAGAACCTCAGAAGTGCGTGAGGAGCTTATGAAGCGCGACTGGCATGTCTCCATGACCCGTGAACCGAACAGAGCGTTGAGATTGATCCTAATGAGCCATATGACCCACGCAAATATCGACCTGTTTCTGGCAGACCTGGAAGAAGTATCCAGGAAATTGACCTCGTGAATAAAATTTCCCACATCAACTAGATTTTATGACCGATGGCAAAACGCCTCATAACTTTGTCGATCTGAATTTTGACCGCGTCTCCGACCTTTGTATCAGCCACGAAGATCACAAATCCTTCCACGCGGGCAATGCCGTCGCCTTCACGGGCAATGTCCTCAATATTGACTTCGTACTCTTTTCCGACCTCTACCGGAGCAGGAGTGTCCATAGAGGATCGGCCTTCGTTGTAGCTCACCAGAATACATCACCGTCCTTCGCGAAAACTGCAAAACAGTTTTACGCAATTCCAACCCTCGCGATCAGACTATTAAATCCTTTTGCTCATTATTATCCGCTGAACAACAACCTATTTCATTTCAAAGAATCCTGCTAGTTTCATGGATAGCCTGCAAAGGTATCGGGAGATAGTGCCCAATTTCGATCATTTCATCAGAGTTCAATCTCTGCCCCTCCCTGCAACTGCCCGTATCAACACGCTGAAGATGGATGGCCAACGTCTGCGGGAGCGTCTCGATGAGGAGGGCATAATCTATCAAACTTTCCGCTGGTATCCGCTGGGCCTGAAGCTGGATATGGAGAGCCCTGGAAAGCTGCTAGAGAACCTCCTGGGTTACATCCACATCCAGGAAGAGCTATCAATGGTTCCGCCTCTTGTGCTGGACCCCCAGCCCGGCGAACAGGTTCTGGATCTGTGCGCCTCTCCCGGCAGCAAAACCTGTCAGATCTCGCAGATGATGGAGAATAAGGGACTGGTTATAGCCAATGAGCCATCTCTGGCAAGGGTGGCACCCCTGCGCTCGAACTGCGAGCGGCTGGGCGTTATGAATGTGGCCGTCACCCGTTATGATGGCCGCAAATTTCCAAACGTCCTATTCGATCGGATCTTAGTGGACGCTCCCTGCTCCAGCGAAGGCCGGGAGAGAAAGGGACCAGGAGTTCTGGCCAGAAGCAGCTGCAAGAGATCACTGGATTTGCAGGCACTGCAGATTGGCCTCTTGAAGAATGCTTTGCGGCTGACAAAGCCAGGTGGAGTGGTTGTCTACTCCACCTGCACCTATGCTCCAGAGGAGAATGAATTGGTGGTGGAAAATGTGCTTGATATGGCTCGACTGGAGGAGATATCGATTCCTGGTCTCAAGGGCTGCCCCGGAATAACGGATTGGAATGGCGAACACATAAATCATGAATTGCAGCGAACTGTCCGCTACTACCCCCACCTTAATGACACAGGAGGATTCTTTGTCGCCAAACTCATCAAGAACTAGGAATATCTTTGAGCCTCTGGAAGCTTCCTTTGTGGCAGATCTCTGGTGTTCCCGGTTTGGCATCCCTGAGTCCATATTCTCCGGTTACATATTCTTCCGGAAAGCAAATAGCGTCTGGGCCCTCAATGATTCCGATCTACCCAGGCTCAGTTACGAAGCCATTGGAATGCGCATCATGAACCTGAAGGACCGGCCCTGGAAGCCGACAACCAGCGCCCTGCAGATCTTCGGGAGACATGCTGCAAAGAACCTGATCCATCTGGACTCAGCAGACTCCAGGACCTTCCTGGAAGGCAAGACCCTTTCAATGGAGTCTGACTCTGAGCCAGGCTATGTGGTGGTATTTTATAGAGGGGAAGTGCTTGGGTGCGGTCTGTACTCACACGGAAAGCTGGTCAGTCAGATTCCCAAAGAACGCAGAATGGCGAGCACTATGGAGAGAGAGGATCTTTGATGATCTCAGATGTAACGGAGCTTGAGGACGCAGGTATATCTCTTGCCAACCCGTGTTCTGATCAAGACGAGCTGAAAAGGCTCTGGTTGCAGCCGCTGCGCCTCTTTCAATTGTCCAATTCATTACGCCAGAAGAGCTGCAAAGACGAGGTCTCCTTTGTCATAAACAGAAACATTAACTTCACCAATAAGTGCATAGGGAGCTGCAGATTCTGCTCTTTTAAGCATAACGATAGCTATTTCCTTACAAAGGATGAGATTCTGGAGCGTTCGAGTGAGGCAGAGCAAGCGGGTGCCACGGAGATCTGTCTACAGGGAGGCTTAGCTCCCGGAATGCTTCTGGAGGATTACTGCGAGCTCCTGGAAGTGATTCACAGCGACTTTCCCAGGATGCATCTGCATGCCTACTCTCCCATGGAGGTGCTGCATATGTCTCATAACTCCGATATTCCGGTGAAAGAGGCTCTTGTGGAACTGAAACATAGCGGCCTTGGCTCCATGCCCGGCACTGCGGCAGAGATTCTGGTTGATGCCGTGCGCCAGAGAATCTGCCCCGAGAAGCTGACGACCGGAGAGTGGAGGGAGATCATCATGACTGCCCATGGCTTAGGAATTCCCTCCACATCGACCATGCTCTTCGGCCATGTGGAGAGCCTCACCGATCGCCTCTGGCATCTGGAGATTCTGAAAGGCATCCAGGAGGAGACCGGAGGTTTCACAGAGCTGGTTATGCTCCCTTTTATTCCCGAGAATAATTTGCTGGGCAGAGTTGCTACAGGTGCTGATCTTTTGGATAGGCTGAAGATGCATGCTCTGGCCAGGGTTGCCCTCTATCCGAGCATCACAAACATTCAGGCGAGCTGGACCAAACTGGGCCGCCAGGCTGCCGGTGCCGCACTTGATTGGGGTGCCAACGACCTGGGGGGAACGCTCATGGATGAAGGAATCGCTCGCAATGCCAGGGAGGAACCGTGCATTTCCCCAGAGGAGTTGGTGGGGCTTATAGTCGGGCGCGGACGCAAAGCAGTACAAAGGACGACCCTATACGACCGTGTTTAATCTATGGTGCAGGCTGAATACAAAGAGAAGTCTATTCTAGATATTATTTCCTACATATACTACCAACTTGGGATGATAAGCTTTACATATTTGCCGATACACTTCTAATTGGTGGGGATCATTAGAAAAATAATTGTTATCTTGCTAATCGCTCTATCAGTTGCATCCATATTTCTCTGGCCGGCATCAGCCAAAGAGGTAACCATCTCCGGATCATCAACAGTGATGCCACTTGCCGAGGCTACAGCGGAGGTATTCAATGCCGATCAGCACGAATATGTGGTGAGTGTAACTGCAGGGGGAACGGGCGCAGGAATTCTTGGCATTGCAGAGCGCAAGTACGACATAGCCATGGCATCGCGTGCTTTGACTGAGGCAGAAAAGAGGAGATCTGGAGGCAATTTCCGGGAGTTCGAGGTCGGACTGGATGGTATCAGCCTTGCGGTAAGCGAAAAAATATACCAGGCCGGTGTGAAAGGTTTAAGCCGGGAGCAGGTCCGGAAGATCTATTCCGGAGACATTGCTAACTGGAAACAGGTAGGCGGCCCGGATGAGGAAATATATGTAATATCCCGAGAGGAAGGTTCTGGAACCAGGGACGACTTCAATGAGGCGGTCCTGGGAAGCCGGGAGGCCGAGACGCCTGGTGTCGATACAGTTGCTAATGGCGGTGCCGAGGTCAAGACTGCAATATCGGGAAGCTACAGGGCAATAGGCTATTTGGGGTTCAACTATCTGGGCGGTGGGGTTCGGGCCATAGCCTTTGATGGGATCCCGCCAAACTACGAAAACATAAAATTGGATATCTATGAGCTGCAAAGGCATCTTTACTTCTACACGTTTGGGGATCCGACTCCTGGTGCGAGGGAATTCATAGATTTCGTGCAGGGATCCGAGGGGCAGAAGATCGCAGCAGAAGAAGGTTTTATTCCAATTTGAACCTTCTTTCCTCTTCTTAACATTTTTGATTGTTGAAGCAGAAGCCATCTTAAGGCAGTTCGACATTAACCTTACATAATAGTATGGTGCATTGTGTCCTGATGAGAGTCGTATGCAAGCTATTGATCTTGTTGCTAGTTTTTTCCTTTGGGGCGGTATCGAGTGAAGCAAGAGAGCTGAAGGTTACGATCTCAGGGTCCAGCACAGTCATGCCTCTGGCAGAGCTATCCGCCGAGGAGTTCAATCTGCTTCAAGACGACTACCATGTGAGCGTAACCTCTGGAGGCACAGGTGTCGGAATTGTCGATGTGGCCGAGGGTAGATCGGATATCGCCATGGCCTCCCGAGAGATTCAGCTGGAAGAGAGGCAGAGATATGAGACTCCATCTGTAAGATTCAAGGAGTTCCTGGTTGGATTTGATGCCATCTGCCTGGTGGTGAGTCCTGAGGTATATGATTCTGGAGTGACAGCTCTCACCAAGGATGAGCTAAAGCAGATCTATGCGGGAGACGTCACCAACTGGGAGGAATTGGACGGCCCGAATATGGAGATATTCGTAATAGGAAGGAAAGCGGGATCTGGAACAAGAGACACCTTCGCTGAGACCATTATGGGGAGCAAAGAGGCGGAAACTCCAGGCGAAATCATCGAGGCAGCGGACAGCTCCGAGGTTAAGACAGCTATTCAAGGTAGCGATAATGCTATCGGCTACATGGGGTACAGCTATGTCATGAAAGGAGATACAAAGGTAGTCTCTCTAGACGGCACCCAGCCGACGGTTGAGAACATCAAAAATGGAACTTATACTCTGGCTCGCAAGCTTTACTTCATAACTCTGGGAGAACCGGAACCTGGGGCCAAGGCCTTCATCGATTATGTTCTGAGCCCGGACGGCCAGAAGATAGCCACTGAGAATGGATTCATACCGGCTTGAAGTCGCTGTGACCCTATCCTGGCATTTTTGCTTTTGACATTTTACTTTAAACACAATCATATTATACAGTGATATTTAATACCATGACTCTGCAAATGACCACTCATGTCCTCCTTTTTGGAGCATCCGCTTCTAAAGCCGCAAACCGTTGAGAAGAGGCTCTTTCAGCTCGATCTGGCCGCCACCGCGCTTAAGTCCTCATGCCTCATAGTTGTTCCCACGGGACTCGGCAAGACGGTCATAGCTCTCATGGTGCTCCTGGCTCGACTGGACAAAGGCAAGGTTCTCTTTCTGGCTCCGACCAAGCCTCTGGTAGAACAGCATGCAACTTTCTTGCGCCGGGTGCTCAAAGACGAAGACGAAGTCGCCATGATGACCGGAGAGACAGTGCCAGAGAAGCGGGTCTTATCCTGGGAAGGTGCTCGCATAATAACATCAACCCCACAAGTGATCGAAAACGACCTTCTCTCTCGAAGGATCGATCTCAAGGACGTCTCGCTGGTGATATTTGATGAGGCCCACAGGGCTGTGGGAAACTACGCTTACGTCTACATCGCGGAGCGTTACATCCGCGAGGCGACAAATCCTCTGGTCCTGGGCATCACCGCCAGCCCCGGCAGCCAGAGCGAGAAGATTGCTGAGATCTGCACCAACCTCTCAATCGAAAAGGTGCAGACCCGGACAGAAAATGATTCTGATGTTGCGCCTTTTGTCCATCAGCGGGAGATCGAGTGGGTGAAGCTGACGGTTCCAAAAGAGCTGCTCGATATCAGAACTGCCATCGAGGAGGTTCTCAAAGCTCGGATCGACGACCTGAATCTGCTCGGCATCAGCCCGGCCAGAATCGATTCGAGAGCCTCCATGAAGGAGCTCCTGGGGCTGCAGGCCATGTTGATGTCCTCTGCCAAGAGGGAGGCAAATCAGGCTACATTTAAGGGAATCTCCCTTCTGGCAGAGGTCCTCAAGCTCCATCATGCCGTCGAGCTGGCCGAGACCCAGGGGGCAGATGCCCTGGTAAGCTATTTTCAGAGGCTGCAGGGGGAGGCGCTCTCCAGGAGCGGCTCCAAGGCGTCACGAAGGATCATGCAAGACGCAAAGTTCCGCCAGGCAATGGATGCCTTGCAGACGCTGGAGGTGGAGCATCCCAAGCCCGCGGCGGTAAAAAAGATCTTGCATGAGCAGATCGAGGCCAGGCCTGAATCCCGCATCATGGTCTTTACAAATTACCGGGATACTGCATCGTCTTTGCTCAGGTTCCTGAAGGACGATCCCGTCATCAAAGCTGTGCGATTCGTGGGACAGTCCAGCCGGGAGGAGGATATTGGTTTGAGCCAGAAGAAGCAGGCCGAGATACTGCAGAAATTTCGAGCAGGCGAGTTCAATGTCCTCATTGCCACCTCGGTGGGGGAAGAGGGAATCGATATCCCTGCCACGGATATGGTCCTATTTTACGAGCCTGTGCCCTCCGAGATTCGCAGCATTCAGCGCAAAGGCAGAACGGGCCGGGCCAGAAGCGGGAGAGTGGTAGTACTGATGGCCAAAGGAACGCGGGATGAGGCGTACTACTGGATCAGCGACCGCAAAGAAAAGACCATGAACAGGCAGATGCGTAGTCTCAGCGGCCAAACATCGGAGTCATTGGCAAGGGAGTTCATGCCCCGTCAGCTGCAGATAACCGAGCAGTTGACAAGCATCGATGAGAGCCCAGCTGAAAGCCCGGTTGAAGATCAGATGGAAGTGCAGGAGCAAACTCAAATTCAAGAGCTAATGCCGGGCAGAATCTATGTGGACCCCCGGGAGCGAGGGATGGCGAAGCTCCTGGAGGCCAGAGGGATGGAGGTCACCCTCAGAAATCTGGAGGTGGGCGACTATGTGGTCAGCGACAGGGTGGCTATCGAGCGGAAGACGGCTTCGGATTTTGTAGCCTCGATAATCGATCCGGAGAGAAACCTATTCCGGCAGATCAGAGACCTTACTCGAACCTACGACCGGCCGGTTTTGATCCTCGAAGGGAGGGACCTCTACACCCGCCAGGTGAACCCCAGCTCCATTCGTGGGGCTCTGGCGGCAGTGGCAGTTGATTATGGGGTCCCCATCATTCCCACAGAAGATCAGGATGAGACGGCATCCGTCATCGCCCTGCTCGCCAGCCGGGAGCAGAAGGAGGGACACGAGCCGAAGGTGCACGGCCACAAAACCGCCCGGACGCTGAAAGAGCAGCAGGAGTACCTGATCTCGTCCATACCGAGCGTGGGGCCGAGGGTGGCAAGGAACCTGCTCAAACACTTCGGGTCCATCGAGAGGATAATGACCGCGAGGCAAGAGGAGCTGCAAGAGGTGGAGATGGTGGGGCCCAAGATCGCGGAGCGGATCCGGGAGCTTGTGGGCGGGGAGTATAAAGGATAAAATGTGATTTCAAAGCTTCACTTGCCATGACCGAAAGGTATATCAAATAGCCTATCTTTCCGTAAAAAGCTGCATAGGCGTCGCTTCAATTGAGTTTGATGGGATGTTTTGTAGTAGGATCGATTCATGGAATCGATGCCCAAAGGTAAGTGAATTAAAATGGAGAGATACGGAAGCGGAAACAGAGGCGGCTACAGCAGCGGCCCAAGAGAGATGCACGACGCCACCTGCGCTGAGTGCGGAAAGACATGTCAGGTTCCCTTCAAGCCCGATGGCTCCAGGCCAGTGTACTGCAGCGATTGCTACCAGAAGCATAAGCCAGCCAGTTCATCCAGGCCGCCCAGAAGATACTGAACCGATCGTTTTCATTTAGCCGATCGTTCGTATCAGATATATATCCCATGAAGGATATTAAAATGGGGCAGGGTTAGTAATTGGACCCTGCAGGATCTATTTTTGATGGATGTTCTTTTAATGCAATTTTGTCCCCATGTTACGGTTCACGGTGAATTTGGCGAATGCCATTTGATGATTGGAATCGGGCAATGCGATATTGTCACCAATCCAATGGGAAACATAGGATCGACGTAATCCCTAAGAGTTTTTCCAGTTCTGGAGAATTCATGACCCATATCACCTGATTATGCACGATCATAGAAGCTATTTTATCGATTTGTGGATTATCTGTGGATTTGACCAACATGGATTGACCAACAGGTATATAAAGCAGTTTGCCCTTTCTAGAAATGCTGCATAATCGTCGAAATCAATTGAGTTTGATGGGATGTTTTGTAGTAAGGATCGATTCGTGGAATCGATGCCAAAGGTAAGTGAATATAAATGGAAAGATATGGAAGCGGCAGCAGGGGCGGCTACAACAGCGGCCCGAGAGAGATGCACGATGCCACCTGCGCAGAGTGCGGAAAGACGTGTCAAGTTCCCTTCAAGCCCGATGGCTCCAGGCCGGTGTACTGCAGTGATTGCTACCAGAAGCACAAGCCTGCCAGGCCACCCAGAAGATACTAATAAGATATCTATCCTTTTTGGGATATTTATGGGAGCGGGGTAAGTTTTAGACCCTGCAGGACTAAATTTTTTCAGCCGGATTTGTATGAAAAGCGACTTGTTCTTCTTTGTTAATTTGCAGAACTGCTTATCAACCCGGAGCCCTGTGGTAAATCGAAAGCCGTAAAAAAGATCAAGATGGATCTAATTTCGGCCTATTCTCAGATGCTTGGGTTCCATACTTGGTCTGCTAGCTTGATGAGGTTCCCGTTTTTGTTCACTTCATAACCTATTGGAATTTTTCCCCAGCTCCAAAGGCCTCCTGCAATATCCTTGCTGAAGTTGCCGGTTTGGTTGGTTTGATTTTGCGTGCTGTTGTTCTGCAAGGCTAACTGGTCAGATGAATAGGCGTTAAGGCTAGCCAGGATGGCCATCCCGCTCTCCTGGCTGATGTTTACAGGATTCAATGCCTGGCAATTCAATGTAATAGCAACAAGGATCAATACAGAAATTATAAAATTTCTCATACCACGCTCTCCTGCAATTTTGTATGCATCTTGGCTCTTGTAATTCGCTTTTTTTGATTCACTTCTCGACTTCCCCAACTCATTCTTTGAAATCGATCCTACCCGGTTTATGGCTCGGTCGTTCTTCTTTCTATACCTTTCGGAGAGTTTGTCTTTTTGAGAACGAAATGGTTGTTATGAATATGAATATCAGCGAAAGCGCTCCCGTTACCGCTGCGGGCCTTGTCGCGACAAGGCTGATAAAGACGTCATCTGGGATGTAATGGCCGTCGACAGCTGGCCGAAATTGGAATCCGGATATTTGAGGCGGCAACTAGCAGGAGTACTGGCAGTTGGATCAAGGTTCGGCTGAAAAGTGGGCCCAGGAATCATCAATTCCACAATAAAAAGTCCAAGGACAAAATAGTCAATCATTTTTTCCAACCTATCGCCGGAAAGCTACAAACCCGACTCCATAAGAGCCTGGACAGAGGCTCGATATGCCTTCCGCGTCCAGAGGCAGGAGGTGAGTGCGAGTAACTCTCGCCTGGCAACCCTCGGTAGTGATAGACGGACCAGCCCAGTGCGGACCCTGGGGCGCTAGCAATGAACTCCTGCAAGGACACACAAAGATCTCAATAGCAACTCGGATTCTCATAACTTAGCGAGTAGACTCTTTCGGTTCCCTGCCTTTCCACGGAGATCTTGTTCTCCCGCCCCAGCCAGCCCAATGCCCCGCAGATCTCCTCAGAAGGCAAAGCTGTGGCCTTCACGAGATCTTCAACTGTCATCGGACCCTCAAGGTTGAGTGACTCCCATATAATGCCGGCATTAACGCCAAATATTAATTCGACAGGCTCGCTTGCCTTCTCGGTATCCATCTCCTTCTCGGAAATAAGACTCGGCCCCTCATCGATACAAGTAGCAGAGATTTCAGTTGCTTCAGCCTTTGCATCAGCCTTCAAGCCGGCCACCTTGCCAGCTTCAGCCATACTTTTCTTTGCACGGCCCTTCCCCTTTTTCATAGTGCCATTTGCCATTGTCAAATCCTCCTCTACATATCTACTCTTAATACGGCTTCTTCGAATTTAAGTTTTTTCGACACCAAAATTTCCAAATATGGCAATCCTGCGCTGCTCTGGATTGAAGGAACTACTGAGGGACGCCGCCATGCATGCTCCAAAATTCAACTCTTTCGAAATTATATGCCATCTGCGGCTCGTCGATGACAATAGATCTCCTCGCCCAAAAGCAATAAATATGAAGCGCAATCACCTGAGTTTCATAAATGGTTCTATGCAATAGATGCAAGAGACCAGAGACAAGCGATTTTCTCAGGTCTTTTGTCGATCAGACTATGCCGAATTCTCATAATTCAATTCCGTCTTGAACGGTATATCAAGCAGAAGAGAGTTCTAATGCTAATTGAAGAGAAACTCTAAATATTATTGGACTAATGGAACTAATGAGATTTCAGGGGTTTAGATCATGTTAAATGGATTTAAGGACTTCTTGGCATTATTGGGAGTGGTCACACTGGCCATTTTGACTATGACGAATACTGCCCTCTCCGAAGATTGGAATAGCTACAGTCCGGCCCATACACTTGGATCCGGAGATAATGATTGGTGGACGGCATATCCAGATCAAAATGAAAATTCCGGCTCAAATGTAGACCACCCTTCCTGGGTTGAGGACGCCCTGGAAGAGAAGCCGGTACTCATCCTGGTTCACAGCAGCGATTGCAAACCATGCCTGGTTCAGATACCGAGAATTAATAATGCCGTGGAGAGCTACGGCCTCAACCTTTCCTACTACGATGTACTGGCCGAAGGAAGCGGTTTTAAAAAGGCGATTGATATCCTGGATATCTATAACCCCCTCGGAGGAGCACAATATGTGCCCACAACGATTTTTGTGACTCTGATCAAAAACTCTGATGGTGAGGTGGAAGTGGCCTGGCATAGCCAGACAGATATCATGAGTGATGATGAGATCAATTCCTATGTTGAAGACTCCATCTACTACTACAACCAGAATGCAGCCGAATGGAAGTGAGTGGTAGTATAATGCCATACAAAGAGAGACTGAAGACGATCGCTCTTATCTTTCTTTTATCCTTTGCCGCCCTTTCCTTCTTCACCAACCCTGTCTTTGCTGAAGGGGTGTTGGCCCCGGATTTCAGCGCAACTGGTTCAGATGGGAAAAACTTTTCCCTCAGCGACTTTCGAGGGGCTCCGCTGGTCTTGCATATAACCAACATCGAAGTCCCACTATGCGTTGAGTGCGAAAAGTCTCTGCAAGGCCAGGTGGAGGAGTTGGCAAGACTGATGGCCATGGACCCCAAGGCCCAGATAGTCACTCTAAACCTCAGGAAGAATCCCTATTCCCGAGATGGCAGGTCCCTGGCTGAGAAATGGTGGAAAGTCAATATAACCTGGCCCTGGACCGAGGATATTGAGCCTTATACCATCGCCAGCAAGTATCTCGACTACTGGAATGTGAGAGGCGGATCTTCCAATCCCACCATCATCCTGATCGATAAAGATGGCAATATCGCCGCAGTCTACCATGTCTACCGGGTAGGCGAGGGTGAGTTAGACGGCGTGCAGAAGGCCGAGACACTTCAGAAAGAGCTGCAGAATCTGAATGGGACGCAGTGGACTGGCCTGGACGGAGAAGCCTCCGGAAAAGAACAAGAGACCGACAAAGGCAGAAGGCACAATCGCCTCCTTGTGGAAACAGCTGGAGGGAGAAGTTTCCCGGAAGGATGTTTCGGCTTTGGGAATGTTCCTGCTCGGCATCCTGACTTCGCTTGCGCCCTGCTCCATTGCCCTGATGATAGCAGTGTTCTCTTACGTCATGACCGTCCGCAGAAAGGACGAATACCTGCAAAAGAGCACCTCCACATCGAGAGAGGGGTTCATGATAGGGATTGCCTTTACCCTTGGCATGGCCCTGGTCTTCTTCGTGCTGGGCCTCTTCATATCTCAAGTGGGCATGTTTGTCCGTGACTCAAAGTCCTTCGACCTGATAGCCGGCATGATAATGATAATTCTAGGCATCAGCAATTTCAAACCCCTCGAAGAGATCCTAGAGCCTGTGACATCCCGAATTCGACCCGACCGGGGGGGATATTCTGAGACGAGGAAGAGCCTGCTGCAAAGGGCTGTCGAGGCCTCCATTGGGCTCTTCAAGCATTCTGCTTTCATCGGAGCATTCACTCTGGGGGTGTTCTTTGCTCTGGGATGGGCACCCTGTGCCCTTTCCATGGTGATGCCGGTCCTGATTTGGCTGGCATCGCAAAATGTCACGCCCCTGACCGGCGGCATAATGCTCTTCATCTTCGGCGTCGGCCACGGAGTGCCCATAATTCCCATTGCTACCTTCTCCCGGGCAGTAGGCGGAAGGATCGGTGACAAGTACGTCTCTGTGGGAAAGTGGACCACTAAATTCTTCGGGCTGCTGGTGATTGTCGTGGGCGTGGTGTATGTGGCCAGATACGCCGGGTTTCTATTGTGGTAAGAGTCCCATTAAAAAAGAGAGGAGAGCCCCTCTTGTTTTCATTTTATCCTTCTTCTCTTCTGGCTTTCCTTTCCAGGATGCTTCTCGTCGATGCTCGTCGAAAATATCCATACCCGAAACAACTTTAAATCTTCAAAACAATCTATTGCTCATGAAAACTGTGCCTTCTATCCTATTAATTTTGCTTCTTTTGCTGCTAGCAGGCCAGGCAGGCGCGTCGTACTGGTTCCGGGTTACCGATATATCGCCCGTAAGCATGATGCCAAACAGCGAGGCCAACTTCACAGTTTCAGTTAAGGGACTGGGCAGCCAGGGAGCATATGTCGAGCTGATCTTTCTGAACAAGAGCCAGGGGATTGACACTTCCTGCGAAAGGTTGATCAAGTACGTCTTTCCGACCGGCACGACAAAATATAACTGCACTGTCAAGTCGGGGAATATTGCCCCCGGCAACTATTCATTTGTGGTGGACGTTGCCGCGTTGGGAGCACCCTCCGGCAAGAAGACAGCCTATGTCAATGTGGTTGCGGCAGAAAATGGTGCAGTAATCGAGCCGCAGATGACCCCAGTGGAATGAGACTACTTCGGAGAATCAGTCACAATCTGCGCAGAGATCTGAGGAGCCCAAAGTCAAACAGGCAAATCAGACCACATCCGGGTCCGAGCCCAAGGGAACTCCGGCTTTGGGCTTCATGCCGGCGATCCTTGCCCTGCTTCTGATTATGCGGAGGATGAGGAGTTCATAGTCCCCGAAATTCTCAGTCTCTGCAACTACTTTTTTTCCTTGAGCACTTCTATGACCGACTCAGATCTCATCTGCCATCTCCCAGCCCAGGCGCTCCCTGATAATAAGGTAGCTCATCTCAGGCGATATCGCTCCCGCTTCAGTGCAGATCAAATCGATGTACTGATGAGGCGTGACATCAAAAGCGGGGTTACGTATCCTGACATGTTTATATTTGGAGATATCAGACAAGACCTCCTCTGGCTCGCGCTCCTCTATGGTGACAAGTTCTCCCAGAATCGTCTCAGGGCTGAACTTGTAGGTCTCGGCTGCCACCATAAAGCTCGTGCGCGCCTCGCGGGCACACAGGGCAATCTGAGCCGTGCCGATCTTATTTACCAGCGTGCCATTGGCCGTTATCACATCTGCTCCTACTACCACCAGGTCTACTTCATTCATGACGCTTCTCGCCGCCGAATCCACAATCAGCTCTGTCTCGATGCCGAGCTTGTCCAGCATACCGATAGTAGTGATTCCCTGAAACCTGGGCCGAGACTCTGTGGCAATCACTTTGATCTTCTTTCCTGATTTATGCGCGGCACTGATGACGGAAATAGCAGCTATCGAATTGCAATGCGTGAGAACGGTATCTCCATCTCTGATCCTACGGCTGCCTATCTGGCCTATCTTCTCCACGGCCTTCTGGGAGTTCTCGATGAAGCGATTGGCGTTCGAAACCACAGCCTGACGAGCACCATCCACATCTTCTGCCTTAAACTTCATCACCATGCGTATGGCATTGGAGAGGGAGACCGCCGTGGGCCTGGTTTTGAGGAGTAGACTTGCCGCATTCTCCAGCTGTAGATTGAACTCTTCAACGCTTTGCGCCTCAAGGGCCATAGAGAAGTCCCTCAAAGACTCGGCTGCGGCTGTGGCAATTCGTCCCGCGCCTCTGACTTCCATGCTGCTGATCTTTCCTGCAGTCTCCAGTACCTGATCCATCGGTTTCATCCGTTCTTTGTTACTCAGGATAAGGATAAATCAATTTCCTGTGCACCAGCATCTCTTCAACCGCGGGAAAAGAGAGGAGCCATTAAGAGCTGAGCCAATACCTGCACCTTCTGCTTCGAGAAAGAAAATTGGCTCTTGGTAGGTCGTGTGGGAGAGCTAATAGCAATTACAGACAAAAGTTATTAATATATAGAATACATCTTCAATAATGGGGAACTGGCAATGGAAGAAAATGATCAAGAGTTTTTGCGCGCGCTTCATGAGGAAAAAATTCGAACGCAAAACGAGCGTGCAAAGCTCATCACTATGAAGCTGGCTTTTATCACAGTCCTCTTTGGTCTGAGTTCCGTGAATATGAAGGTCGAGATCGCGGATATCTTCTGGCTGATCTACTTCGTTCCCCTGGTGGCCATAAGCTACGATCTCTACATCATGTCTGCCGATTCCAGGATCAAGCGCGTGGGGGTCTTTTTAGGCAGGCATCCGGTTTCTCTGGCAGGAAAGGCGGAACAAGAGTGGGAGCGCTTTTGCACCTCCTATCGAGATAGCATGGCTCCATCCGCCAACATGTTCTTCTCTGTAATAGTGACACTCGGTGCAGCAGCTTTTATCCACTCCCAACAGAGCTGGACTGAAAAATTTTTGCGGCTATGGTTTGCGGTCTGGTTGGTGCTTTCTCTCGCAGGAATCATCGCCCTGTGGATGAGGCACCAGACGCTTATAAAAAACATCGGAGATTATAAACCATTTGAGAGAAAGAGACAGATGGATTAATCGCGTTCACTCCTTGATGACCAGCGGTTCTCTTTGTTTTTCTTTCGACATACACAACTGCGGCCATCAATTATAGTTCTCACCGATATGGTTTTCAAAAAGACGGTTCTCATCAACACGGTTCTCACCAATTATCGTGACAAAAGAAACCTTATTAAAGCCCATGATCAAGATGACAAGATACATTTTGCTCAGGGCTATAGGCTAATGTCATGTCAGAATATTCAGGAACGGTGGGATTATTATGGCGATGAAAGAAAAAGAGATCAAGAGAGCGGTGAAGGAAGGCTATGCTCGCATAGCCAAACATGCTACATCTTATTATTCTTCAAGGAGTTGCTGCGGTGAAGCTGATATTTCGGAAGAGATAAGCAAGAGGATGGGTTATACTGAAGAGGAGATCCAGGCCGCCCCCCCTGAATCTAACCTTGGATTGGGCTGCGGCAATCCGGTTGCCCTGGCGTCCTTGAGTGAAGGAGAGGTCGTTCTCGACATGGGTGCAGGTGCAGGATTTGATTGCTTCCTTGCCTCCACTCGAGTTGGATCATCGGGAAAGGTCATAGGCGTGGATATCACATCGGAGATGGTCGAAAAGGCCAGGGCTAATGCCCTCAAATGCGGGTATTCCAACATAGATTTCAGACAGGGAGACCTGGAGAACATGCCCGTTGCGGACGACTACGTTGATGTGGTGATCTCCAACTGTGTCATCAATCTCATCCCCAACAAGAAGATGGCCTTCAAAGAGGCCTTCCGGGTTTTAAAGCCGGGAGGAAGGCTGGCAGTCTCGGATGTTGTATTGCTAAAAGAGCTGCCGGAGTTTGTGAAGAGGTCCAATGAGGCCTATATCGGCTGCCTGGCAGGAGCCATCATGAAGAATGATTACCTGGAGATCATAAAGAGCGTTGGCTTCCAGGATGTCTTGGTCGTGGCTGAGTCAAGCTTCCCTGTTGAATCGCTGATCTCGGAAACATCCGCATCGGCCATCGCTGAGAAACCCACCATCTCCCCAGAACAGCAGAAAGAGGTTGCAGATTCGGTCTTGAGCATAAAGGTCAGTGCCATAAAGCCTAATTAATAGCAGACAATCCAATACAGCGAAATGAGCAGAAATGTCCACGTGGAATTGGGCTGCCGGGTATTGCAAAGGCTCCAAGGCCAGGATAACGGCAAGATCCTCCATAGTCGGTGATATCTCAAATTATAATTAAAAAATTAAAGAATATTTGAGTGACAGGAGATGTTTAGATGAAGATTTACTTACTCCCCTTTTTGGGATTTATAATGACAGCGTTGCTCTTGATATCTCAGGCAGATGGAAGTGCATGCTCTGTGGGAGGTTGCGGCGGCGACGAATCCTGGACGTCATCGGCACAATCCTTTCTTAGCTCAGATGTTCCAATCGTGGGCTTGACCCAGAACCAGAATAAGTTGCCCAGCAGCTTCAAAGCTGGCGCACCTGCAAGCGGAAACGTGAACTCTACCCTAAACCGCACGGTTCCCAATATCGGTGGGGAATATATTCAAACCGAATCCAGAACGAAGCTCTTTTTGGCACCCCAATTACTAAAGCCGATGGATAGCATCTCCGAAAAATATGTGGTGCTGGATGTATCTAATAAGCGGTCGCTTGGCGAGGCTCACATCCGAGGAGCCATCCACATTCCTTGGAAGAGCTTCCTCTATGAAAATGGAACCATGCGCTCGGCTCAGGAATTGGCCGCGATATTGGGCGAGGCCGGCATCTCCGATAAAGATGCAGTAGTAGTTTACTCAGATAACTTCAATTCCAGCGAGGCCGCCTTTGTTCTCTGGATGCTGCTTTATATGGGGCACGAGAACGTCCAAGCACTGGACGGCGGTTTAAAGGACTGGATTGCTGCCAGCCTGCCTTTGGAGACAGAGGAGAATGTCCGCCCCGCTGCAAGTTATGTTCCTCATCTGAGGCCCGAGCTTCTGTCCGACTATGATTTCATCAAGTCCGGCAAAGCCCAGATAGTGGACGCCAGAACCTTTCAGGATTTCGGCAAGAGCAGGATTCCCAATGCCATCTTCATCAGCCCCGAGACCATCCTGGAAGGTGGAAGGATCAAAGCAGGAGCAAAGCTGAACGATACCTTCGCCAGACTGGATATGAGCCGACCGGTGGCTGTTTACTCCAACGATCTCTTAGACGCCTCTCTGGTCTGGTTTGCTCTGCAGCTTATGGGATTCGACTCCAGGATTTATGAATGGCAGGACTGGCAGGCCCACGAGGCTGCGTTGATCTCCTAGATGAGATAGACTGCCATGGATTCGCGCTTCATTGCGACCTGCAGGCGTTCTTTCTTTTTTTTGCTATTAATATTTTCAATTTTTCAATAATTTTTTGTGCGGTATCGGGCTGAATGCAAAAAACCGCCACTGTACTTCGCCATTTAGGAGCATTGAAATGTCCAAACCGTTTGCGGCATTGGATGTTTTGAGATGGACGTCTCCTGGACTTTACGTTTTTTGACGTGATGCAAAAGATTTATATACGTCAAATGTCGTAATAGTACATTACAGATTCGTTAATGGTGATACACCATGAAGATTAGGATAATTAGTTCCAGGGAAGAGATCAATTCTCTTCGGCCAAACGAGAAGGCAGTTCATCTGTCGTTCAGACCATCCAATGTAGACTTCCTTAATCTAATTCAAAAATCCCCCAGACTTCAGATGATCCAGGTCCCGCCTTCATATATGCGGACCATGTCCAAAGCCATCGGAGTATTTCTGGAGATGCAAGGTGTCAATCTTCTGGAAGGTGACGTCTGGGGCCATAGGAAAGATATCGATGAGTACTTCACCGTCCCGGACGAGGCCTTGAATGCTATAAAAAACCTTGCCAGGGAGGGCGCTTCCGCAGAGGAGATAGCAAAAGAGGTCCAAAAGAGTTCGAAGCTGGGAAAAGGGCTGATCGAGTATATAGCCAAGACAGAAATAGCAGCGTGAACTCCTCCGCTGCCTTTATATTTACCCAACATCCATTCTCGAATCTCTATAGTCAGATCATAGCATAGCGTATTTAAGCTGCAGCACAAATGAGATATAACGGGGAATGTATGAAACGTGCAATATTGATTCTAGCCGTATTGTTAGCGCTGATTTTCTTCGCCCAAAGCAAATCACCAATCAACATCGGTGGCAGTGATGGAAATCTGTTGATGAGAGGGTTGACAAATAATTCTACGAGCAATTCATCCAATTTCACCTCGGCCAACAATACGACCATCGATCTCTCGAACAAAACCACGCCGATGATGGTTGGCGGCGATGATGGCACGATACTGCTGGAAGACCTGACAAATGACTCATCAAATTTCATAAATGAGAGAAACACCTCGATTAACCTCTCGGACTGGGGATCCAAGCCCCGTCCTGCTCCATTGCCGGGCAAATATGATTATAAGACTGCTCAAATGAATGCGGTAATAAGAATGAACCATCTGGGATACTGAGCCAGAGAAAATTCGAGTGAGATGAAAGCAGACAAGATGAAGGTAGATTAGATGAAAACTTCGCTGGTAGCATCCATATGCATATTCCTGAGCATGATATGCATACAACCATCCTGCGGATTTCAGAATGTAGGTGAGAGCTTTGGAATGTCATGGCTGGCGGAGTACGGGACGCAGCCATTAAGTACATTTGAAGATCAGAACAGTCTCTGGAACTGGGGAAGTTCACCAAAAGGTTTCAAGCTCCATAATGGTACATTATACCCTCCAGGATATGAGCCTCAATGGTACTATCCCAGCACCTTGTCGGATAGCGATCCAATCATCCTAAATAATACCGGATCAAACAATTTGCAGGCACCGAATTATCTGGGTATAGATCCATGGTTGACGGCCCAGCTTTCCGGCAGGCCTGTTGCGCTTATTAGGGAGCCTGAGAGCTCTCTATTTTGAACATTTTCGAACAATCTGGACTGTCGATGGAGGCGACTTCATTGAGGATGTACCAGTGCATCGCTTCGCTTTCAAGGAGATCTCTGCTTTCGTTTCGGCAAAGACAAACTTGAGTGCCGAGTCATTTGCAGCGCTCTTGCCGGGCATAGATTGATCCGGATATCTGCAGGCCAAACCGGCTCGCACAAACTGTCGATATCGCATCGAGAGGGGCGCTGCAGCTCGAGCCGCACTCTAATTTTCATTATTTTTTTCGCATGATATTAACTCCAAATCCTGTCTGAAAATTGTTGAAACTGACAGTTAGAGCCAGTTCGGATTGAGCCCAGTTCTGATGCAGAAAGCCGTGACCGTTATAGTTCCTTGAGGCCCTGGTTTCAGGGCAAAGCTCTTATCTTCGCCGGAAAAAGGAAGGTTTGATGACGGGGAAAAGCATATGGGAAGCGTTCTTTGATGCGCATGCGCCGGTCTACGAAGATAACATATTCACGAAGAATACGATTCATGAGGTGGATTTCCTGCTTGAGGAACTGTCGCTGCAACCGGGCAGTTCGATTCTTGACGTCGGATGCGGGACAGGACGTCACTCTATTGAGTTAGCCAGGCGCGGCTTTAATGTCACAGGGCTGGACCTGTCCACGGAAATGATTGCCAGGGCCGCAGATGCTGCCCGGTCCGCTGGTGTGACTGTTGAATGGATTCGTTCGGATGCCACCAAGTTTTCACTGCCCGGGAGGTACGATAGCGTAATTTGCCTATGCGAGGGAGCTTTCGGGCTACTTGGCCTGGGTGATGATCCTATTGGTCAGCCGCTTTCCATCCTCTGCAATATCTCCCGGAGCCTGAAACCAGGGGCAAAGGCCGTGCTCACTGTTCTCAATGCAATGGCAATGATTCGCAGGAGCACGAATAAAGACGTTGATGAGGGACGCTTTGACCCCCTGACTCTGGTTGAGTCATCAGAATGCCCGCCCCGAGAAAACATGCCTGCCGTTCCAGTTAGAGAGAAAGCATTCGTGCCAACGGAGCTTGCCCTGCTCTTCCGCCTGGCGGGCATGTCTATTCTCAACATATGGGGTGGAACCGCAGGGAACTGGGGGAGAAGGACCCTCGACCTGGACGAGATGGAAATCATGGTCGTGGCATGCAAGACTGGCGAGCCGTTGGATGCGGACGATGCTTGATGGGCGACGCTTGATAGCTCGTCCGGGATTGAATCTGGCGGATGCTGCATCGATAACTAATAAATATTTTGGAGCAAACTTAATGCCATTATGGATGAAGCCTTGAACAGAATCGAGAATCAGGTTGGACGCTGCGGCATCCTCTGCGGCGCATGCCCCGGGAAACGGCATGGTGGCTGAGAGCGCAGCCCCGGACCGGAAAGCATATCGCGGACTGCCAGATTCCCATGTGGGCCCCATTTGTGCCCGGGAAAGGGGAGATGAGCCGTGCAGCTCCTGCGAATGAGATCTGTTGGACATAAGCTGTGAGGCACTCGCATAGCCCCTTGGGACCTTGACATGGCACCAAAAAGATTGGCAAAGCAAATCACGATTTCGACGAAGCTAATAGCTCCCTGCGGAATGAACTGCCGTCTCTGCAGTGCATTCACGAGAGATAGGAATCCTTGCCCCGGTTGCAGGGGTGATGACAGCCTCAAACCAAAATACTGTGTCGCATGCCAAATCAAGAATTGCGAGAAGATGACGAACGCCGATGCGAAGTACTGCTTTGGCTGTGACAGCTTCCCATGCGCCAGGCTGAAGCATTTGGATAAGCGTTATAGAACCAGATATGCCATGAGCATGATCGGAAATCTAGAAAGCATAAGAGATTTCGGCATAAGGCATTTCATAAGAGCCGAAAAAGAAAGGTGGAGATGCCCAAAATGCAGCGAGCTCCTATGCGTTCACAAGCCTCAATGTCTTTTTTGTCAACACACGTGGCGATAGAACTGATAAGAGATCCAACAGATTTGCGCAATCCAAGGCACCCATCGGAGGCAATTAGCCGCCGATATGCACTTTTGTTATCCACGGAAATAAAATAATGCAACAATCATTTGATGCAGTCCTGATTCGCGGGTCAAACCCTTATGAATCGTAACGATACACAAGATAAGGCAAATACCCAACATCAGGTCCTTCTTTAGCGAAGGATTTATGCCTTTATCAGCCGTTCTTATCCAGGGATCTGATTGGACGAAATCCCTTTGATATGTACGAGGAATTGTGTCGGAAAACAGGCAATGACATGATCCCTGTGTTATCGATGCTTCTATTTCCGCCGTCCAATCATGAAAGGCAAGCCTAAACAGGCCCTGGTGGATTTATGCATCGATGCGAAGTATTGGCTTACAGGTATGGATTCATTCGGCCCAGAACAAAGTATTCTAGCGAACAGCCACACGACGACAGCCGCTGAGCCTGGTCGTTAGCCTATAGGAGGAGCAATTATGAAAAATGAGAATGAGAAAATCGATAAAAACGCTAAGATTGTCATTGTAGGAGCAGGCCCCGCCGGGCTCTCCACGGCATGGTTTCTCTCAAACAATGGATTTCACAACGTCACCGTTCTTGAAAAGCTCGGCCGGGTCGGTGGACTTTGTAAAAGTCTGACTGTAGATGGAATGAGTTATGATTTAGGCGCTAACTATGTTACATGGGCATATCAAGAAACGCTTAAGATTGCAGAAAGCTTAGGCGCAAGTACTTATCCTGAGAAACCTTATACTTCAATTGAGCTCAACGACGATGAAACCAAGTTTAAATATCGACCTTTTTCTGAGGCGATCCTTTTTGACCCTTACACCAAAGAAAAAGTCTCGCTCTTTTCTTTCATCATTGCGGCAATTCGATATTCTGTCATTCGCTGGAAGTTGAGACGCATCATTGATATTCCTGATTATTTGGCAAGAATCCACAACCACCAAACACTTTGCGTCTCTTTTAAAGCCTGGTTGGAGCAAAATGAGTTGACGCCTTTGTCGACCCTGTTTCAATTCCCAATAACGATTATGGGATATGGAAAACTTGAGGATATCGCCACACCTTACGCATTACGTTATATGTCACTAAGGACGTTCTTTCCAATGGTTTTCGGCGGAATTCCAATGGTCAAATGGATCTTAGGCAGTTGGCCAAAGCGTTTTACATTTGGTTTTCAGCGACTATGGGAACGCGTTGCCTGGAGAACAAATGTTCGGCTTAATGTGAACATCACCAAGATTGAAAGATCGAGAGAATTCATCAAAATTGAATTTGAGTATCCTGAACAAGATCTAAATGAAATTAAAATTGTCAAAGACACGCAATACTATGATTATTTGGTTCTTGCTTGCCCGTTAACACAGGATGTTTTCAAAAGACTTGGATTGGAGCCCAATAATGCGGAGCAGAAGATAAGTCGGGAAATTCATATCAATCCATACTGTATGACGACTTTTTGGATAGACAATATGAATATGCCACAGCCAATTGCTCCAATCCTGCCGATTCCAGAAAAGGGAATACCATGGGCAGTTGCGAGACAGTTTCAAGATAGTGGCAGTATGTTTACACAATTCTACACCCGCCCTACGAAGGATCAAACGGATGAAGAAGTAATTGAAGAAGTCAGAAAATTGACAGAACTGCTCGGAGGTGAAATTAACGAAAGTCAAGGTCGCTGGCACACCTTTGATAAATTTACTTATTTTCAGCATTTTACTCCTGAGCAAATTATTGCAGGTATTTATTCCGACTTTGCAGACATGCAAGGCAATGAGAGAACCTTCTATGTCGGTGGAGCCACGGACTTTGAGTTGGTTGAACCCATTGTAGAGCATTCAAAGTACATCGTTGAAAAGCACTTTATGGGCATGCAGAGCTAACGCAGAATAGCTAAGCGGGTCGGGGTGATTAGCTCCCCCCGAACGCATCGTCTTTCTGTTACCCACAAGTATCATAACTGAACCGCCAATTGCCAGCCTTCCGTCAGGTCCGCGAGGAATCCGGAAGAAGTGGGATAATTTTAGGAACGAATTAGAATCCGATGCTTGCAGAAACAACATTCGCACATTCTTCCGGGATTCCGCGAGTCGGCCCTCTGGGCCGCGGCCAACAGGCCCCCTCAACGCCGGGGAGGCTCGGATAATGGTGGCGAATGGTTGATGCATTGACCATGTTTGCACTTCCGGTTTGCAGAGATATGGGAAGCTCGCGGGAAGACAGATACTCTCGCTCTGCTCCTTTTTTGGGCGCACAGCAGGCCCGGTCGAAACGCGGCGGCATTCCAAAATTTCTTAAAATTCTTGGAGCGGATCGATCTCTTTCAACCCGCTCAAATCCGGAATCTTTGGTATTATTGACACAATGAATGCGTTGACTTTCAGCTCCAATTGGAACTCGTCGTTGTCACCTGGCCGTCTCCGGATGTGACAGTGGTTCCGCCGGGAGTTCTCGTCGTCTGAGTGCCATCAGGGCCTATTGTTGTTGTGTAAGTTCCATCGGAGACTGTGGTGGTCTTACCGATGGGCGTGATAGTGGTCTTGCCGTCGGATGTGGTAACGATCTGGCCATCGGGAGTGGTTGTAGTGGTATAGCCGGTTGGGTTATAGCCAGCCGGGGTATAGCCGGTTGGGGTCAGGTATGATCTTCTGCCCGTGACGAAGCTCCCCGAATTCGTTCCACTGCCTAAAACATTAACCGGCTTCTGGGTCCCTGCTCGATAAGTGCTCACTCCTGAACTTGTCGCAGCCTGGGCGAATGTATCCACGACGACCACATTGCTGGGCTGGTTGTTCACTACAAAGTAGAGCATATGCCTTCCCACCTGAGCGGCCTGGTAGTTCATGGTGTTATAGCCAGGGTTGAACTGATAGGTCATGTACTTCGAGATGGTTGTGTCGGTCTGGTCTACCTCATAGAAGCCCGCTGCCCCTCCAACCGGCGTGTAGGCTATCAGCTGCAACCAGGTGCCCACCGGGACTACTGCGTATTGTGTCCAGTTTGTTGTGCCCTGAATCCAGAGGTCATTGGTCTTGGATGATAATAGGGATGCATACTGGGAGTATGGCAGGCCAACGCCGGCACCGTAGTACACACTGGAAGGGGTTTTCTGTGTAATATCAAACTTGGTAGGATTGCTCACTATCCCACCGGTTACAGTCGTACCTGCGGTTGTATAGTATTCCCTGTAAGGCGAGAATGTCGTGTCGCTATATGGTTGGCTGTAGAAGGAACCGCCTGTAGTGTACCAGGGGTAGTTGTAGACTGGTTGATCGAGCCACTGCAACATGCCAGCGAGGCCGGGATCATCTGTACGGCCGTAACTGACATTTCCATAATTCAAATAGTCCTGACCAGACGAAATCCCAATCAGCAGGCATGCTGCGAGAGTTATCATATATAGCAAAATTCTGTTGCATTTCATTCCCATCACCACTCTATCGCCTGAATTTGGTTTTCATACTTTATAAACCTCATGCAAGGTCGAAAAGAGGACTGAGGAATTGTTTTTCAATTTATCCCAGGTGGAGCGGTAGAATCAGGAGACAGGCCAACTTTTAATTGCCATAAAACGGGACGAATTACTATCCGTCCAAGTGTCCCCTACATTAAAGTATCTTCGCGTGCAAATTCAAGCATTGGTGGGACAGATGGTACAAGTAGATGAGACTGATTTGGTTTACAAAGGCCCCTGGGTGAGGAGTGCTCAGCAAAGGTTGTTCCAAACACTTGAAGCAGATTATAGCTTCCCGAAAGCTACCTGCCGATCCCTGGTAAATCTGATGTGGGATTTTCTCAATGAAACCTTTGGTGAGAAGCTTCATGAAGGTCAGATAACCTTCTATGCTGCCTCTGCGTCAGAGCCTCCTGGAAAAAGGCTCTCGGAGATTAAATCAGTCCCGGTCCATCTAACGTTTCATGATAGAAATGATATGAACATCCTAACCGAGAAAGGCACTTCCGGTTTGCGAAAGCATAAAATTCTTCGCATGTCAAGCGAGGCCTTGGATCAAGGCGGTCTTCTGACACAAGAGGATCTGGCGGTCCTTCTCTGCAGCTCCAGAAGAACGATCCGACGTGATGTCAAGGAGTTGAAACAACAGGATATCGATGTTCCTACCCGCGGAACACTTCAAGATATTGGTCCAGGAGTAACACACAAATCGAAAGTAGTGAAGATGTGGCTCGAAGGTTACGAATACACAGACATCGAGCGCAAGACAGGCCATTCCGGCTTCTCTGTTCAAAGGTATCTTGTGGGCTTCGCTAAATCAGTTCGATTCCACTGTCGTGGATATTCCTTGCCTGAAATACGCGAACTGACTGACATGTCCGAGAGGCTCGTTAAGGAATATCTGGATCTTTACGAGACGTGCAAAGATCATCCAGAATCCCAAATCAGGCTTCAGCAGATTCTTGCTGAGCCATTGCCCTTGAAAAAAAGCTCAATACCTTGGCAAGAAAGCAACGGAGTGATGAACTCATGAAAGATTCAAATGCAGAGCGAATGCTCCGAAAGTACAAAGGGTTCGCCAACTCCGTGAAGCAGATGCTTAACCAGGAATACAAGTTTCTTGGAGGTGACAAAATCCAGGATATGTTCATCAGAGACCTGCTTGAAGAGTTCAACAGGCATCTAAAAGACGGATGGAAGCTTGATGCCGGTCAGGTTGTATGGTGGGCGGCACATAAAGACGAATATCCCGGCCGGAATAAGACCATCGAGAACACCAAGATGGTTCCCGTAATTTTGTCCATCGCTAGTCAGGATGACCTGAAGCTGAGGCTTGATGGTTACTCTGCTAAAGAGATCCGAAAGTGCAAGGTGGCTAGGATACTCCGTGAAGCATATGAGCAGGATGGAGTCCTGAACCAAGCAGATGTGAGTCTCTTGATTGGAGTGAGTGCAGGCACTATCGGCAAGGACATCAGAGAATTCCAACTGGAGCGAGGCGTTATCCTGCCGTACCGTGGGACTATTCATGATATCGGTCCGACACTGACTCACAAGAAGATAATCATTCAGCAGTTTGTTAGGAACGTCCCAACTCCTGAGATCGCGCGGAGGACCTCCCATAGCGAAGAAGCATGCGATCGGTACATCAAGGGATACAAAAAGGTTCTAAAGCTTCATGGCGATGGGATTCCAGCGGAGAATATAGCTTCTGAGCTGGAGATGAGTAAATCCCTGGTCCGGCAGTACGTAGAAATTATAAATGATCTGGCTGAGATAAAGAAGGGATAGAAAAGATGATATTCAAGAAAATCGGTAACATGGAGAATGTAGAGGCCATTTGCCACTATTATGAGATCATAAACGAATTGGACGCGGCAATTAAGGAGCCCGAATCCAGCTGAAGTAATATAAATGTTGTTAGGCGAGCCCGGCAGCTCTCCGGCTTGTGGCCTTTTCGGGCGCATAGTAGCCCCATTGACCATGCAGCATCGTTAAACGGAAACCGTCATCCGTGCAGCATGGCTAAGTCAGATTAAGATAATAGTAATTAGGGAGCCCTAGCTCCAGGTAAAGATACAAAATAAAGGTTAGGTGAGCATGGCAGCGATCTGCAGCTTGGCCTTTTCGGGCGCATAGTAGTCCCGATCGACCGTGCAGCATGGCTAAGTGGAATATAATAAATCCAGTAATTTACGGGTTCCAATGATTGATAAAATAAACTCCTTGCCAAAATAAATTAGGTGAGCATGGCAGCGATCTACAGTTCCCGAGAGCTCGCGCATCTGAGTACAGTGCAGAACGTGGGCAGGCTTATCTTCTGAGTTCGGAAAGGGTTCAGGAGTTTCCCTGCCGCTCTGGCCGCCATGCTCGATTCCAAGTTCCGGAATCGAACCGGTTTTATGCCTCCCCAGACTCGTAAGTCCAGGGATACTTGGTTATCATGCTTTAGCTTTGCGACCAGATTTCGCCCGAGTTTAGTGGAGCGCTGCGGAGTTATTAGTAGCTGCGAGCTGAACATCTCGTTGCCTTGATGCTTACACACCAGCTCTATCAAACTCGTCTTTTACGAGTACTCTAAGCGGTCTCTTTTCAGGAGCGGTTTCGGGCTTAGATGCTTTCAGCCCTTATCCGCGAACACGTAGCTGCTCGGCATGCCTTGCCAGACAGCCGATAGACCAGAGGTGTCGTTGGTTTGTTCCTCTCGTACTAAAGCCAACCTCCCCTCAGACCGCAATACACCCCTAACAGATAGTAACCGACCTGTCTCACGACGGTCTAAACCCAGCTCACGATCTCCTTTAATAGGCGAACAACCTCACCCTTGGCCGCTGCTGCACGGCCAGGATGGAAAGAACCGACATCGAGGTAGCAAGCCACCGGGTCGATATGTGCTCTTGCCGGTGACGACTCTGTTATCCCCGGGGTAGCTTTTCTGTCATCTAACGCTCTCACCAAGAGAGCTGAGAGGTTCGCTAAGCCCGACTTTCGTCTTATCACCTCTTGCTATGCGAGGTAACATCAGGCTGACTTATGCCTTTACACTCTTCGTTGGGTTTCCGACCCAACTGAGTCAACCTTAGGGCGCCCTTGATATCTTTTCAAGGGCGTGGCGCCCCACCCAAACTGCCCACCTACCGAGGTCCTCTTCTCAGAGTTAGGGCGGTAGCTCCGAAAGGGTAGTATTCCAAGGGCGACTCCACTCGAACTGGCGCCCGAGTTTCGACGTCTCCTACCTATGCTCTACAATCAGAACCACAACCCAACGGCAGGCTGCAGTAAAGCTCCACGGGGTCTTCACTTCCCATTAGGGGTCTCCAGACTCTGCACTGGAACGTAAGGTTCACCGGGTACCAGCTAGGGACAGTGGGACTCTCATTGATCCATTCATGCAAGCCGCCAATTAAGCGGCAAGGTACTACGCTACCTTAAGAGGGTCATAGTTACCCCCGCCGTTGACAGGCCCTTCTTCCCGTTGAACCGGGTTTTCAGGTACCTGCACTGGGCAGGATTCAGTGATTGTACTAGTCCTTACGGATTCGCAATCACCTATGTTGTTATTAGACAGTTAGAGTCCCCTCGTCACTGCGACCTGCTTCTTGCAAAGCAGGCACCACTTATCCCGAAGTTACGTGGCCAATTTGCCGAATTCCCTTAGCTAGCATATGCCGACACGCCTTAGCCTTCTCAGCTTGGGGCACCTGTGTTGGTTCTCGGTACGGGCTTTCAACTCCCTTTTCACGGACTCCTGGAATTTGCCAACTTACGTCATCACGCTTTCGTCTGGTTCTCGCCATTACGGCTCTCCGCAGACTTCTACGCTTAAACACCCAGGCACGAATGCTTGACATATCCGGAAGCGTCAGTTTTAACGTTGAAAGGTACAGGAATATTAACCTGTTTCCCATTTGGCGTACTCCGATTAAGGTACGTCTTAGGACCGACTGACCCTCGGCTGACGAACATTGCCGAGGAACCCTGGCCCTTACGGCGATCGGGATTCTCACCCGACTTTGCTGCTACTACTACCAGGATTTTCGTCTCTACGCGGTCCACACCTGCTCACGCAGATGCTTCTGCCCACGCAGAGCGCCTCCCTACTAGATCACCTTGCGGTGCTCCGTGGTATCGGTAATCGGCTTAGCCCCGTCCATTTTCGGGGCCCTGAATCTCGACTGGTGAGCTGTTACGCACTCTTTAAAGGATAGCTGCTTCTAAGCTAACCTCCCAGTTGTTTATGACCCAGGACACCCTTAAGTGTTGACACTTGGCCGATATTTGGGGACCTTAACCACGGTCAGGGTTGTCTCCCTCACGGACTAGAAGCTTACCCCCCAGCCCGGACTGCCGGTCTTCTACGACGACGGCGGTTTTGGAGTTTGACAAGAAACAGACCCTTTCGGGTCCGGCTTCCCCAATCAGTGCTCTACTCCGCCGACGATCCAGACCAGGTCATACTGCGATATGTTTCGGGAGGAACCAGCTATTTCCGACCTCGATTGGACTTTCACCCCTAGACGCAGGTCACGAGAGCGATTTGCATATCAACATCTCAAACGGTCCTCCACGCAGCTTTCGCCACGCTTCGACCTACCAGCGCCTAGATCGCCCGGCTTCGGGTCGCATACGGGCGACTGCACGC
>CAWJKV010000005.1:0-353848 GCA_963843555.1 uncultured Methanosarcinales archaeon | reverse complement strand
GTGCATGCGAGCGCCCGCCCGCGCGCGCAAGCGGCCATGCGGGCAACCTGAGGAAGATGCCCGAAAATCCAATGTCGGAGCGTTTTCACCGATAGACTTTGCAGAAAACACAAAGTATAGAGAACACAGTTAGGTGATATCGCCTCTACTTTCCTATCGATTTTACAAAGGCCGCAAGCTCTTCAGAGGTAACGCCTACCTTTGCGAGCGTTGCCAGCAGCCCTTCATCTTCAGTAAGAGCTTTTGCTATTTCATAAGCTGCAGCATACGCTTTATCATGATGATCTACATGTACAAAAACGATGAAATCGCCGAAGACGCCGTAAATAATCACAAAAGGGTCTACGTGGTCGCCTCTAAGGCCCTTTAAGTTGTGGCTTTTTGGTTCTCCTATTTCGGGATTTTCACATATCGCTTTGATCTTCTTCCCAAACCTTTGCTCCAAAGCAGCATCCTTTTTCGTCAGCTTCTTGAATTGCTTATGAAAATGACTTGGAAGGAGGGGCTTAAATGCCATGAAGGATCAAAATTGGATAAATCAGGGTTTTAGCAGGTAGGCCAATAGCTCATCGGCATCCTTGAAGACCTTACAGCGGCCCTCAGCAAAATCCTCCAGGCCCTCTCTGATGCCCTCGATGAACTCCTTACCAGTCTCGGAGTTAACCTTTACAGGATTAACGACAGGTGACATCAAATTTTTGACCTCCAGGTTATCTGAGCAAACCAACTGATCACGACTCCATTAGATATGTTATGGCTGTGTTTGATAAAAACCTTTGCACTCCCCCTTGCCACCCGCCCCCCCTGAGTGCCTGGCCCGCGTGCATGCGAGCGCCCGCCCGCGCGCGCAAGCGGCCATAGGGCAAGCTGATGGGAGACCTGAGGCCTTTTGTGATCAAGATATCGAGGCATTAAATCATCGAAATCCGGCACCTATCTGGATATGCACCCCATCTGGGGCCTTCTCGAATGCGTTTGGGATAGAGGGCATGGCCTCATAATTTGTTCCCCGCGGACGCGGGGTTAGGGGGGCCGCCACGGCCTGGAGTGGCCCCCGTCACCCCAGCGCGTAACACCGCGCGGAACCTCGGAGATGTAGTTGTAATGATTTTGCTCTAGATTAGAGATACGCTAATGTCGTTCAACTGCAGATGGAACTTGTTGATGCAGACGAAGACTGCTTTTACTCTTTTTCTTCTGGGGTGCCGCGAGTCGGCCCTGCGGGCCTCCCGCGCTATGGTTGGGGGCGCCATTCCCGGGCCGCGGCCGGCCGAGCGACGGCGGTTAAGCTGCAGACTAATCGGGAGTTCCAATGTCTGGATGCAGCCACGACTTTTACCATATATGGTCGAGTCGATGATGTCAAAACATCTCGATTTTCATCCGCCACGAATGAGCCCTGTCTTAAGTCCCATGGGTGCTTCAGCAATTAGACGCTCTGGCCCCAAAAAGATGCGCTGCACCTTGCGTGCGCCTTTTTTATATTAAGGCGGACTACACTATATCAGACGTGAGGCAAAATAATGTCCGAAGTAGGCGAAATGGATGATGCCGAGATAAGGGCAAGGGGCCTTGACGCCCTCTACAAAGCCCTCGGGCCGGCCAGAGCACATAAGTTTCTGGCTATGTTTCACCGTGAGCCCACCGACTATGTCGAGATCTCCAGAAGGCTTTACGAAGGGCAGAGCATCGAAGAGATCTTCGATCGAGCGAAGAAAGAACACACATCGCATTAACATGAAATTACGCCATCCTACCTCCCTTAGCCTGTAGAGGGCTCTCACCATTAACAACTGCACCTTGTCGGGCGCGCCATAAGAATAGCCATGATCGTGTTTGTTAATCATGGCTATTGATGGCTATTTCTCACTCTTACCTCGACAGTTCTGCCTGCATCTCCGGAGTCAATTGCTTGACAAGCTCTGCATTGTATGAACCGGTAGGCAGTAGTCCTATCTCATTTTTGAATATCTGCTGAGCCGCGACAGCATAAGAACGCGATATCGCAGCGGGCGACCCGTCTTTGACTGCCGGATCAACGTCAGTCGCAAAGATTGAAACTGTATTGTCACTGTTGCTGACAATCTCGAAAGTGCGGAACTGCTGAGGGAAATCCCTTAATGATGAGGTTTCAACCTCCCAGAAGCCGAGTTCAGGATGTGCGGAATCAGGTGATTTTAGTGCGGTAACTGTATTGAGATGACGATGTCCCGCGATCCACATTATGAGATTCGGATATGTATGCAGTTTGGCAATCAGCTCAGCTTCGGCTGCCGGGTTCCAATCCATCATGGAAGGCACTTGTTCGACGCCGATCGGTATGTGCGCAGCGATTATCATCAGCTTGCCTTCAGCCTGACCCTTATCAAGTTCACTTACGAGCCAGTTATAACGTTCAGTGTCAAGAGAGCCATGCCCGTAGCCGAAAGAGCCATTTCCATAGCCGAGGATAGCGGGATCATTGGGATCGTCATTACTTTGGGTATCGTCGAGCACGATAACCTTGAATGGTATACTCGTCGAGTTCGGCTCGAAGGTATAGCAGGCGAATCCCGTTTTTACGTTAGATTGATTGAATCCGTGTCCCTTCGGACCTGTTGATGTATTGAAGAATTCGCTCATCCACTCCCCTCTCGAAAGTGAACGGCGGTTCGCATCGGCTGCAGGTACCTTTGGAGGTATTGCGAAGTCTTTGACAGGTCCCACACCAATAAGGTCTCCATAAAGCGTCCGGCCGTCGATTGCGCCCAAGTAAAAGCCACGGCTATCTACCCCGAGAGGGTCGATGAATGGATTGCCTAAGTTGAGTATTTCATCACCGATTAATGTCTGTCGGATATAATCATTCGGCGACAGGAAGCCTATCCAGAAGTGATCGTGGTTGCCGAGAGCCTGATACCATTTGATCGTTTTATTGAGCCCTGCCGCCTGGTATTCGTCCTGATAATCATTATGTGGTCCGGGGACTGGATCATCCTTAACACCGGAATCCGGAGTTATATTCTTGCCGTCAAGGATATCGACATACCATCTCAGTTCGTTGTACTGTTCGTTGTTGCAAGTATCGCCCAGAGAGATTCCGAAATCAAACGGTTCTTTTTTATGGAGGGCGTTTATCGTCTGAACGGCTGCGTCGAGAACATGAGTCGTATATAGCATAATCGGCGAATATCCTGAAGAAACACCGCCTTTGTAGCCAAAATGGATCGCCTGAGCAGGGGTTTCTTTGTCGGTGATATGGATATCGGTTATGGTAAAGAAATTCAAGAGTCTTTCGGTATTGGTGACAGATTCACCGCTATAATTAGTCGGCATGATGTCAAGGCGCTTAACTGAATCGATACCGGGTCCATAACTCCAATTGCCGTAACCGTTTTTCTTGAATTTTGAAATCTCATAAGGAAAAACCGTCTCCGAACCGGAAGGTATTGAGTCGGGCACTACCGTCCCATGGAGCGTCGTAAAAACATCAGACGTAATCGGGTATCCTTCGAACTGGCTCCTATTTTGGTCGACCTCTCTTGAGCTCCCCAATATTGAGAATATCAGCATGCTCACTAATAAGAATAAACATATTTTCTTGTATTCATAAAATGGTTTCATAAAATTCCTCCTTCATAAATCATCCAGGTAGTTAGCCGAATCTTATGTAGACATATATTCACCTGGACCTTTATCCATGCTTCCATCAATCTAATAAGATTAAATAAGTTCCTAATGAACATATGTCTTTTGGCCCTTCTGTTCATGGGCCAACTGGTAAAACATGATCACTATGTCCACAGAAAAAAGAGGTTGATATCATTGATATTAAGCCTGCACCCCTATTTTCTTCGTCCGCCCTCGAATTTCCTGAAGGTGTGCATACGAGTTCATTCACAGAAGGGATTGCCTCACAAAGTTGCTGGTTTAGCATTGCACCCCTCAGCTTGTTGCGACTTATAATTTTAAAAAAATATTTGAGTATTAGCAAAATAGGCCAAAGATTATTGCTATCATAACCTATGCCCTCGGGTGATATGGATAGATTCATTAACGTAGGGTTGGATGAGTATTTGAGTAAGCCTACAGAGAAGCAACTCTGCAGTTCTGCCTCCTAAATTAGCTGCATATTCCTTGTTAATTTGGCCTTCTCGTACAGTTTTCTATCCAGCGTCAGGAGTCGCACTTGGCTTTCCTCAGCCGCAGCCAGAAAGAGTGAGTCGTAGAAAGTTGTCTTGGCCTCTAAAGAGATGATGTATGCCTCCATGGTCAGATCCTCTGCCCGGATGAGTTCACATGCCTCTGAGATGAAACTCAGGCATCTCTTGAAGGCAGCTAATGTCAGGTCTTTATCCCCCCACAGAAGGCGACTTGCTTCCAGGCCACATTCCCAACCTCAGCAATAGCAAGATCCAGGGTGATCAAGTCGGATTTTGCAGCGGCTTCTATTGCCCGCAAAGACGCATCTTCTTTAAAGAACATAGCAGCGATTACACTTAAATCAAGGACCACTTTATCTGGCATCTCGATCCACCCTTATCATCTCTGCGGCCCCTACTTTATTAGGAATCTGGCCCTCCCATAGCTCTTTTGCCTCTGCCAAAAGCTTCTGCTTCTTCTTCTCCCGGACCATCCTCTCCACCGACTGTCTGATCTCGACCTGCCAGTTGACGTCGCTCATCTCATCCATCATGCGGCGAACGCGATCGTCTATACGAATGCTGTAAACATTAGTTGACATAATGGTATGTTTACATTTTTTGTATATGGATCTGTCGATGAGAATCTGCGAGCTAATTTCCTTCATGCCCTTGCGACCCTGGGAAGGCCAGCCCAAAGCCAACCTCGGAGAGCTATTACCGATCGACCTTAAAGAAGATCTGGGGGATCAGAATAGGAATATCAATGGTCAACAAACAGGCCAATAGCTCATCGGGCATCCTTGAAGACCTTGCAGCGGCCCTCCGCAAAATCCTCCAGCCCCTCTCTGATGCCCTCGATAAACTCCTTACCTGCCTCGGAGTCAGCCTTTGCTGGCTTGACGAAAGGTGACATCAGATCCTTGTCATTCGGGTTGTCTGAGCAAACCGACTGATTGTGCCCCTATTAGCACTCGTCTTCACGTAAGGAATTCTAAATTTTCTTGGATCACTAAAATAACAGATTTCTAGATCGTGTGTTTCACAAGACCGCGTTTTTTGGCATATTCATCCAGGTCCTCAAGCTCGTCGATATGCCTCTCGTAATACTCCCAAATCTTATCCGCGCACTCGGTTTCTTCGCCTTCGGATATCACGCCTTCAAAATCCCTATCTGAAAGAGATTCGTCTTTGGGTAATCTGGTCTTGCTGCTGGCCATCATAATATTGTTCATCCTCTCTTGTACATCCGTTTATCTGTAATCAGATTTCCTTTTCTTCATGAAGATATTGAAAATCACTATCATTTGCCCGTCAACGAAATACTCAACCCGAATTCTTCCGATCTTCAAGCGATATGCGGAATACCCGATGGATGAAACCGAGAATGACCGGATATATACCGTGGCCTGCGTCGGGTGAAGGCTTTGAAAGACGGATCTGAATGAATATTTTTTCCAGTTCTTCGCAACCCTTATAGCCTAAACAGGAGATAGTACCTCTTCGATGGCTGCCGCAAAGAGAGTCCTTGAGGAAAGATCTGCCCCTGCCGAACCTGAAAATGAGGATATTGCCACGGGCATTATCGAGGGGCTGAAGGACTTTAAAGATGGTAGGTTCACCCGTCTCAAGAATGCGGATGAGCTGGCCGAACATTTCCGCAAGCTTTAGAGCAGTATGGCATTCCAGACCATATCAACATACTATTTTGATAAGAAATTTAAAAAGCTCACTAAAAAGGATTCTCTCTTAAGAGAACGAGTTATCAGGAAGCTTCAAGAGATCAGCATCAATCCGGAAATCGGAGAGCCAAAGCGCTATGCACTCAAAGGGCTACGCAGTGTGCATCTCGATCCATTTGTTCTTATCTATACAATTATAAAAGATATAGTTTTATTGACAAATTTTGATGATCATGATAAAGCCTATATTTCAACTCCTCGAATCCTGGACGCTCTGCTGAGAGATCCACGCTCAATTGAAGCCATAGAGAATGCCGGAATAACGCCGGAAGAATACCTCAACTTTGTAAAATACCTTCTTGAAAAGAGGTGACGCCTTCTTAGCTCGATTGGAGCACACGCGCTATTGCGAACCCTGGAAGACCAGAAGCGTTTTTAGGGACCAGGAATGTGCCTCTTCAGCACTCCGGCCCCCCCGAGTGCCCGGCCCGCATGCATGCGAGCGCCCGGCCGCGCGCAACGGCCATGCGGGTAAGATGGTAGTGGTTTTCATGCGAAATCTCCCAACAGCCCTATATCAGAGATCCATAATCGGGATGCTGGGCTGAAAAACGCCCATGATCCTAGAAATATAGGCTCAAACGTGAGGGCGTGCCGCCCGAAACATACCCCTCCTTAGGGTGGGATGGCCGCACGCAGTTTTATTTGAAATTCAATGAGAAAATGCATGCTCACAAGAAGATCATGAAGGATAACCTTGTGCTGGCATGCATGTCAATGGAACCGATCTTATGGAAATGTTCTCTGGTTTTGGAATTGACATTACCAATGATGTCCCAAGTATGTGGTAATAATCCGCGTAATAACAACGAATTAATTCGATAGGTTTACAGTTGCTATTTCCAACGATAAGAGGAACGCAATCAATCCTGTAATCGTGAACAATCCATTTGTAGTTGTCTGAATATGTTAGACATATGGAACCCTTTGGAAGCCAATCACATTCGCCTGTGAAAGAAAGACCCTCATGAAATTTTCTTTCTAAATTTGAACAGTCACTCTCAAGATAAGCGTGGCAGACTTGATTGTTAGACGAATATCCCTGCAATTCAACACTATTACCTGTTAAATTATTCATTACAGATTTTGGTGCCATAGTACGATAATTATCTGATGATAAAGATGAGCATGGAACTAAAAGAATACCAGATAATATCATTAAAGTAATCAGGATTTGCCCAGTCATCTGTGATCACGCTTTGAAATGTCTTCTCGATATAAAATGTGCTTATAGTATAAATAATTTTCTAATATATTAAATTAGATATTTTGCTTTGTTACCATTAATCTCGTAGAAGAAGAAACATATGATACATTAAGAGAATAGTGAAAATGATCGATAGGATCCATTGATATTGATATAAGGCAGATAATAGTAAGCTTGGTTGTTTTCGCTCGCTTCTCATTTCTGCTAATTTATTCTGCTTTATAGTACCGCATCCACAAGCCTCCAACATTCCCTCCTCCAATTCACATCCTTATGGCATCGGGCAACTGTGAGCAGGCCCCACGCCCCTGGCCCCACACCGTTCGCTCTCCCGGCCCTCCGGAGTGCCCGGGCGCGAGCGCCCGCCTGCGCGCTCAAGCGAACATGAGGATAAACTTTTGGGGCTCTGGGACAAATGTTGAAGCATATCACCGCAAAACCTTAAAGAAGACCGAGGGATCAAAATAGGATATATCAGGACGGATGGCTGGGTGTAGGTATCTGGCCCCTGTCACGAAGGTGTTCGTGGGTTCGACTCCCGTCCCCGCATATCCTTTCTTGATATCTATTTCTTATTGGACTGCTTTTATTGGACGATCGTCGCGATCCTATAATATAAATCTTTGCGGGTCCTTTCCTGTGAGTCTGTCGCGTAACCTTCTAAGATTTCGTTGATAAAGCTGTACTAAGTCATCCTTCAAAGCCAAAGATAAAAATTAGAATATGATCAACTTTGTAGACAGTTAGATAAGTGTAAGAGAGACAAGAAAGTTGAATTTTTTTTGGCTGAAGGAGAAAAAATGATATATATTGCATATAATTACATAGATGCTAGAATTTCTGCCTTCTTCTTATCGTACTCTTCCTGACTGATAAGTCCGGCATCAAACAAGGTTTTTAATTTGGTTAGCTTTGCCATTGGATCATCTGCTACAGCGGTTGGTTGTGATCCAGTTCCAACATTTCCGACAACAATGTGTCCAGCTTTGGCTGAATCCTCTTGCATCTGCCTTTGTCGTCTATTCTCGTGAGCTTCATTTTCCTTTTCTTGCGCTAATGAGTAAGCCTTACGTGCCTCAGTTTTTGGAAGCTTATCTATATCGACTTTGTGACTATTAGCCTCAAAAATTAGTTTAGCACCCATAAGACCTTCCTTCAATTTTACGTTTATGAGGTCACGCCAAAGAAAGTCATCAAATTTGCAGCCTAATAATCCAGGATGATAAAGAATGAATCGCTTATTAGTCAAAACAACAGTATCCGGTTTAAGTCCGGCAATAGATGTTTGGGAAACGGAAAAGATTATAGACTCATCCGAAGTTAAAATTTCCTTTACTTTTAACATGCAGGTGTCGGGTGTTGCATCTTGTGACATTCTTATTTTACCTCCGAATTCAAAATAGTGCTTTAAGATCTTTAATCTGACGCTAGGCCCAAAGATATTTTGAGCGATTAGGAGCTTTCTATCCATGGCAAATAGAATTCCCCAATTATGGCAGCGAAAATTCCCCCTCCGATGAGCGAGCAGCTAATGGCAAGGTCCGTCAGAGAAATACTTGTTAAATTATAAAAATAGAGGTCATTTTCCGGCCTGTGCCTGCATTTGCTCGCCAATCAGAAGGAGATGGTAAAGGGAAAAGCCCTGGAAGCATAAGACCCAAAAAACTGGAAGAAGAAGCGTCGCCCAATCCATCAACCGCTCTGCCGCCAAGTATCCAAGACAGCCCGGCGTTGAGGGTGCCCAGATCCACCCGCGCGCAACACCCTCGCGCGGAAACTCCTCCCATCTCGGGCATTAGCAAAAGCTAAAAATCCAGGTGATTCAATTTTAGGGCATGAAGCCCAAGGAGTTATCTCAGGATGAATGCTCAATTCTTCTTTCAAGGGTCCGGTTTGGCCGGCTGGGATTGTCCATAAACAACCTGCCCTATGTCGTTCCAATGTCTTATGTCTATCATGGAAATGTGATCTACCTTCACTCTCGCGGAAAAGGAAAGAAGGTTGAGTATGCGACCGAGAACTCCAATGTCTGCTTCCAGATAGATGTCCTCGATAAAGATCACTGGTCTAGCGTTGCAGTCTTTGGCACCGTGGGGCTATCGGATAGCGTTGAAGCCAAGCAGAAGATGTTCGATGTTTTTACAGAAAAGGGCCAGGGCGGCCATGGCGGCAAGAAGTTCCAGCGGGAGGAGCTGGAGAAGATGGATATGACAATCTGGGAGATAAATATTAAAGAGATGACGGGCAGAGAGGGCGTCTGGTAGAATGGTTGCCACGAAATGGACGGAAAAGTATCGGCCGGATTCCCTTAAACAGGTTTTGGGAAATGGTAAGGCCATTGAAGAGCTGCGGGCCTGGGCGAAGTCCTGGGAGATGGGCGAACCCATCACCGGTGCGGCTATTCTTTATGGGCCCGCGGGAACGGGCAAGACCTCAGCGGCCCTTGCGCTGGCACGTGAATTTGACTGGGACTATATTGAGATGAACGCCTCGGACGCGCGCACAGCAGGCATGATTCAGAAGATTGCGGGTCCAGCCTCGCAGAGCCGAACCTTCTCCGGAAAGCCCCGGCTCGTCATTCTGGATGAGGCGGACAATCTGCATGGCACCGCGGACCGGGGAGGAGCGGCGGCCATGCTAAAGCTGGTGCGCAGCACTTCGCAGCCAGTATTGCTCATCGCTAATGAGTACTATGAGATCGAGAAGCCTCTGCGGGACGCAATCAAGGGCATCCAGTTCCGGTCGGTTCGTTCCACTACCATTGCCCAGGCGCTGCGGGAGATCTGCAGATTGGAAGACGTGACCTGTGATCCGGATGCTCTGATGATGATTGCCGAGAGGGCGGGTGGCGATATGCGCTCCGGGATCAATGATCTGCAGGCTGCAGCCCAGGGGCAGAGGGAATTGAAGCTGGAAGACATAGCCACGGCCGAGCGCGACGTCAAGTCGTCCGTCTTCAAGGTTTTAGAGGTTATTTTTAAGGGCAACAACGCACAGGAGGCACTACAGGCTTCTTATGCTCTGGATGAGAGCCCGGAAGACCTGATCAACTGGGTGGACGAGAACCTGCCCCTGGCATACAGAGGTTTGGATCTATTCTGGGGTTACGATCGCCTGGCGCGGGCGGACATCTTTCTGGGTCGGGTGCGACGCAGGCAGGTATATGGTCTGTGGCGCTATGCCAGCTTTCTCATGACGGGAGGAGTGCAGGCCGCGAAGGGGGCACGCGGCCATGGCTACATAGCTTTCCGGCCGCCCAGCCTCTGGCGCAGGATGGGGCAGACCCGCAAGGCGCGCAGCATTCGAGATTCCGCCGCCAAAAAGATAGGCAGACACTGCCATGTCTCGGCGAGCTTCGCCCGGTCGGAGCTGATGGGCTTTGTGGGGCTGCTCCTCAAAGACAAGAAGAGAGCCGCCCCGCTGGCGGCAGAGCTGGATCTGGAGGTGGAGGAGATCGCTCTGCTCCTGGGCAGCGCTCCTACTACGAAGAAGGTGCAGAGCATCTTCGAGGAAGCCCTGAAGATACGGACCGCTGAAGAGATCGAGGATATCGAGCTGGCCTGGCATAGCACAGCGCAGCATTCGCTCGCTGGTGCTGTCGCCGTCAGCCTGCGCGCGCTGGCGATGCGGATGCGAGCGTGGCGAGCAAGGAGATGAAACTGCTGTGCAGGAAGACGCACCAAGTGCTGTTATCTGATAACCTCGAGGCCAATCCGAGCCCGCACTCTGCTCCAGACGATCGGGCTCGACCCAGTGGAGCCAGCTCTGGCGAAGAACGAGCCCTGCCAGGATGCAATTGCCACTAAGCCTGAGGCCCGCAAGAGGGGCAGGCCGCGTAAAGTAGAGGAAGAGGCGAAAGCAGAGAAGACGGAGGCCAGAGCCTGAGGCGGGGAGGAGACAGAAGTCATTGTTTGACTTTTAATTTTTTTGACGAATTAGGAAATGGAAGTTATATGATATATGTTATTAGAAACATGTACTTCTCCTGCCACCATCCTCTCGCATGAAGTGAAAATTATCTAAAGCTTGAGAGCATAATCTATTCACATGCCTCAATTCCAGCCGATCTTCGATTTTCTGCGTACTCTTCGCCAGAACAATAACCACGAATGGTTCGAAACGCATCGTCCTGAATACGATCAGGCCAAAATGATCTTTGAGGACTTCATCCAGGGCCTGATCCTCCGCTTCGACTCCATCGAGCCCCTGGGCGATCTGACGGCCAGGGACGCCATCTTCCGCATCAATAACAACCTGCGCTTTGCCAGGAATATGCCTCCCTACAAGAACCACTTCTCAGCCGTGCTCGCGCCTGGCGGCAAGCACTCTCTGCGGCTGCCCTATTACATTCATATCATGCCCGATGGTGGCTCATTGATCGCCGGCGGCGCCCACATGCCGACATCCTCTGACCTGCAGGCCATCCGCTCCTCCATCGCCAATGATCCCGCCAAGATCAAAAGAGTGATGGAGGCCCCAGCTTTCCAGAGATATTTCGGCGGCATCTCCGGCGAAAAACTCAAGACAGCGCCGCGAGGATATGCCATCGACGATCCCGAAATCGAATTGATCCGGCACAAACAGTTCATGGTTCATCATTCGCTCAGCGACAAGGAAGTGCTCAGCCCTGATTTTGCCGACTATGCAATGGCGGTCTTTGCTGCCATGAAGCCGTTCCTCGATTATCTCCAGCCGCTTGTGGGTCCGCAGATTCGTCCGGCCAGGATACCGCCAAAGAAGAAAGCGAATCGGGAATAAAATCATGATATACTTAAGCTTCTTATGAGCAAAAGTTATAACTTTTCAGCCGCATTTCTTATTTTGAATCTGAAAATTATCCGCCCTTCATGAGAAGTCCGAGGAAAGTCAATGGATTTCGATAGGCAAAAAGCCCTAGATCTATTTGTGAAAAGAGCATACCAGGCTCACGGAGAACGAATCGAGAGTGTCACACTGTTTGGCTCTGTTGCAAGAGGAACTGCCAGGCCCGACTCGGATATCGATCTGCTCGTAATAGTAGACAAAGAAGATTTCCGGTTGCGACGAGAACTGATCAGCATAGCCTTTGATATTCTTCTGGAAACGGGAGTGGACATATCGGTGAAGGTTTTCTCTAAAAATGACTTCGAGGCCAGGAAGACCTTCTCCTTTTTTAGCAATGTCCTCTCTGAGGGGGTGAAAATTGCCTGATGTCGAAGTTACACAGCTTCTCTCTGAGGCAGAAAAGAGGCTCGATGTTGCACGCCATCTCATGAAAGAAGGATTTTATGACGATGCCGTGAGCAGAGCTTATTACAGCATGTATTTTTCAACCGTTGCATTATTTCTCACTAGAAAGATTCGAGTAAAGACCCACAAAGGCCTCATCGCCCGCTTTGGCCAGGAGTTTATCGATACGGGTCTTATTGAACGGTACTATGGCAGAGCCCTGAGGATTGCGGAGGAACTCCGATCAGAGGCCGATTACTCCATTTCACGTGAAATCTCCGAGGATGAAGCCCGTGAGACAATCAAAGATGCAGAAAAATTCCTGGTGCGGCTAAAAGATGAAATAAGCCATTCAGAAAGGGGGTAGTTGGCTGCATCGAACTATCCCACGAAATCATCTTCGTCGCATCATCGCAAATGAAGCAGTAGCAAGAAGACCTCAACGGCCGTGCCGATCTCCTGGGCGGTTCTGCCTGGCTTAGTGGCACGCGGGCTCGGGCGCAGGGCGAGCGAGAGGGAAGCGTGCGCGCAGGCCAGCCGCCCCTGGGAGATAAGCAGGATGATGATGAAAGACCAGAGGCCATGATTTGGAATGGAACAATTTTTTTGAGCCTGCGATTATTGGCCGCCTGAGACTCGATTCCTATTCTTAAACGGTCAATTGTCTTGCCTATCAGGGCATCTTGCCGAAAACCAAATCTTTATATGTCGGCAATTGTTGTATATAGAATAGGCAAAGGTCGATGGTCTCTTTTCTCCCTCCTACACCCGAGACTTTTGCCTCCCTCCTTTTCATTAAGCCTCGATTAGCAAACCCGGGGATTGAACAAAAGGAATATTTTTATAATAAAATTTATATAAAAAAGAGAACTCAGTAGGTGCTGAGCTCTCCCCGGAACAGCATCTGCTGCAGCTTGGGAATGCTGGCCAGCCACTCGTCCAGGATCTCGATGGCTCCCGCTTCCACCGTCTTCAAGTCCACGCCCTCTTTGGGAACGATCTGCACGCTGGCAATGTGCGGCTCGTCGATGGGCTTGCCGATCTGAGAGAGAATCTTAATGTAGACCTCGTCAATGCCCTGAACGTCGGCTGCGATCTGTCTTGCCGCCTCAATGGAGAGCAGGTTGTAGATCTTGCCCACGTGATTGATGGGGTTCTTACCGCAGGTAGCCTCCAGGCTCATGGGCCTGTTGGGGGTGATGAGTCCATTGGCACGGTTGCCGCGGCCCACAGCTCCATCGTCTCCCATCTCTGCCGAGGTGCCCGTGACTGTGATGTAGACCGATCCCTGTTCGATATTGTCGGCAACGTTCATCTGCGCATTTACCTTGCGGGCAGTAAACTGCTTGGCATACTCAATGACATGTTCAACGATGTCCCTCTTCGTATCCGCATATTCCTTGAGGTTTGCCACATGCTTGTCGACCATGGCGCAGGCGATGGTGAGATTGATGACGTCTCCCTGGCGCATGCCCATAACCTTGATGTCCTCTCCGATGGCCGGGATGCTCTTTTTGAGCCTCATGAGCTCTCGCTCTGTGTTGAAGACTATATTCTCCGTCTCGGAGAGTGGCGCATATCCAACGCCGAAGGAGGTGTCGTTAGCAGAGGGAACCTTCCGGCCGAAGACATCTCGCAGATCTGAGGATCCCATGCCTATCTTGGCATCAAGGATAACATGGTTATTGACATCCAAATTGGAGAGCGACTCCGCCAGGAGCTTACGCGCCGCTTTGATGGCGATAGTGTCCACAGGAATCTCCTCCTCTTTGAAGACTCTCGTGGCGCGCCCGGTGAGCAAAATGTAAAGGGGGCAGATGACCTCACCGCCGCCAAAGGCGGGTTTGGATCTTCCTGCCACGATCTGAGTCTTATCGGTGTTGTGGTGCAGCACCGCCCCGAATCTATCAAGGTATTCCTGGCACAGAGCCCGGCTGATGGACTCCGCGAGGCCGTCTGCAACGCTATCCGGGTGGCCTATGCCCTTGCGCTCTACCAGCTCTATCTCCTGTTGCTCCAACGGTCTTTGATTGAGGCGTTCAACCTTGATATTTCTCTTCATAACCTTTCCTCAGATATGACGATATTACGAATCTATGGCCTATGGTGAATTCCCTTGTCATATTAAGGCTTTGCACTTGCTTGCGCTTGCTTTGCACTTCGTGATGCAGTTAGTCGAAAAAAGATAATTTTTTTAAAATTTAGAAAAACTATTGCGTGAGTCCCACCCGCCACTTCAGCATCCTGTCCTCCACCACATAGCGGAAGGTGCGATCTATGGCCAGGCCCAGCAGACCCAGGACAATCATGTACATCAATACCTCATCCATCCGATAGTGGCCGTAAGAGTCCCAGATCTTAAATCCCAGGCCGTTCTTGCTTACCCCGAACATTTCGGCAGCCACAAGACACATCCAGGCAATTCCCATGGCAATCCTTATGCCTGCCGCGATGGATGGCAGGGCGAAAGGCAGAGCGACATACCTTATCAGATCGATATCTTTAGTTGCACCCAAAACTTTTGCAGATTCGACATACAGGCGCGGCAGGCTCTTAAAACCCACATAGGTATTGATCAGTATGGGAAACACCGCCCCCATGAAGATAATGAAACCTGCTGCAGCATTTGTTATGCCAAACCAGATAATGGCAAATGGGATCCAGGCCAATGGGGGTATGGGGCGCAATATCTCCACGATGGGGTCCAAAATATTGTCAAAAAGCTTGAACCATCCCATCATCATTCCAACGGGCAGAGCAACTAACATACCACCCACCATGCCAATGGCGAAGTGAAGTGAGCTGACCGGCAGGTCCTCGGTGAGAATTGACCGCCAGTTTTCCATAAAAGCAGCAACAACCTGGGAAAAACTGGGAAGTATCAATGGGTCATTGACCAGAAAGGCAGCCGTCTGCCAGATAACGATCAATCCAAAAATGGAAAGAACGGAAATGCCCTGATTTCTCAGGACATTCGAGATCTTACTCGCTTTCCTCAGCACCTTTTGCCCTCTCGTAGAGACTGGTATCGAAGAGATCCTCCGCGGTCAGCTCGTTCTCGATGTACTTCATATCGTAGTCGATTTTTGCGTATTCGAGGGTCGAAGGCACCTGAATACGCGGATCGCTGATCCACTTGCCATCCCAGTTCTCGACGGAATGCTCAATTTCCGTGATGTTCGCTCTGGTCCTCTTGGCGTATATCTGTGCGGCCTCATCAGGATGAGCATTGATGTAGTCGGTCGCCTTGATATGAGTCTTTATGATCTGCTCTACCAGTTCCGGCTGCTCTTTGATGAGTTTGTCAGTGACTACCAGACTGCAACAGGCATGGTTCGGCCACATCTCGCCCGAAGCTACTGCCCCTACGCCCTTGCCGTTCAGCTCAATTATGGATGGCGATGGATGCGGGAGGAAGACCCCATCTATTTTGCCTGCCGACAGCGCACTCATGGCAGGTCCCGGGTCCATAGCTTTGATATCAACCTGAGAGACATCCACCCCGTTTTCTTCGAGCCAATTCTTCAGGACTGTATCCTGAATCGATCCGGGTGGGAACGTGCCGATGGAAAGGCCGACCAAAGATGCGGGTCCATTGTAGACCAGATCCGGGCTGAGGACCAGATTGGAACCGTTGATGTTGACCGCAGCCACGATCTTGGCCGGCAGTCCCGCCGATATGGCAGAAATGGGTGGCGCAGTTCCCACATAAGCGATATCCAGCTCTCCTGCGACCATGGCTTGCATCTCCGGTACTCCTGTTGGAAACTCAAACTCCTTGATCTCAGTTATGCCAAAGGGCGCCAAGTCTTCTGCCCACCAGCCCTTCTCGGAAGCGACCATCTCTGCGATCTGATGGGTACTGGGCTGGTACCCAATGTTCAGGGTAGAAATCATACCGGGCATCTTCTCCTTGCGTCACATTCGTGGAGACTGCCTCTTTCTTCTCCGGAGGCGAGATGCAGCCCAGCGACATCACTACCACAGCCGCCAGGATGGCCATAATTATGAATTTCTTCAATGCGATCACCTGAGTTGTGACTTTGCCCATTTCGTAGAACGATCGGTATAAAGCATTTTCCAGCCATAAGGAATTATCTTCTCAGAAGGGATAATATGCCAAAATAATCCTACAATCGTGTCAATATAGCAGAAGCAGGGCGAAAAGCGTTTCTAGAAATAGTACAGGTTTGAATGGAGCCCGGACTCGAGTCATAATGAAGGTAGCTGATTGTAATGGTAAGATCATATGCAGAAATACTGGAAAGGGTTGAGCGAGGCGAGGCTGTCGTCATCACGGCCCAAGAGGTCGCCGAGCTGATCGAGGCAGACAGGCCGTCCCTCTCCGAGGTGGACGTTGTCACCACGGCCACACGAGCGGTGATGAGCGGCACCTACGCGATCCTCTCCTTTCCTGTGGCCAGGCCTGCATCATTTCTGAGGGCAAAAAGGGTCTGGATCAACGGCATATCCGCCCAGGTGGGCCCCTGTCCCAACGAAAACCTGGGGGTCCTGGACCTGATGATCTTCGGAACGGCCCACAGCCGGGACCGGCCCAATTACGGGGGTGGTCACCTCTTTCGCGATCTGGTGGAGAAGAAGACGGCATCGGTTGAGGTCGAGACCGATGATGGAAGATCGCTTCAGGCCGAGGTCGGGCTGGATGATATGCCGTATGCTCGCATCTATGGATCGCGCCATGCCTTCAAGAACTACTCGGCTTTTGTCAATCCGGGGGCGACGCCTGTCAACACCATCTTTCACGTGCGCGGCTTTGAGCCTCATTGCCGGGGAGCGACGTTCTCAGGATGCGGCCAGATAAATCCCTTAAAAAATGATCCGCTCCTGGAGTCCATAGGCATAGGAACGCGTATTCTCCTCAACGGCGCGGAGGGCTTCGTCTTGGGGACAGGAACACGCAGCTCTAAAGAGCGTCCCAACCTGTCGGGCTTTGCAGATATGCATCAGATGTCGCCGGAGTACATGGGAGGCTTTGCCACCTCAGCGGGCCCGGAGTGCATCTGCTCCTGGGGTGTGGCTGTACCTATTATAAGCGATACAATCCTGGCGGAGATTGCGAGGCTTGACAGAGATATCGCGCTGCCTGTCACTGATATAAACACCAGGACGGTCATCGGCCAGGCCAATTACGGCGACGTCTGGCAGGAGGTAGATCTGCGGGTGGAGTTCGATCCTGAGAGATGCCGGGGATGCACGCGATGCCATGTGAAGATGGCCTGCCCAATGAAGGCCGTCCGCTTCGATGATCGGGGCACCCGCGCCCTCCGGAACGAGTCTTTGTGCTTCCACTGCGGTCTATGCGTCAGCGAATGTCCAAATGGTGCCTTCCGGTGCCGCATGGGGGCCATCCGAATGGAGAGCGCCTCAGGAAAGATCAGGACAGTGCCTGTGGTTTTGCGCCAATCGGATAAACTGCGAGCGCTGCGCCTCGCGGATGAGCTGAAGAGAAGGATACTGGAGGGCTCCTTCAGAATGGCTCCGCCGGTCGAGCGCATCTCATGAATCGCTCGATGATCTCTTTTGGAGCGAGGTGGATGATGGGAACATTGGCATTGCCCGCCTCCACTTTCGCCACCACCACTCCCTGGCCCGTGAGTGCTTTTGCCAGATCCTCGATATTGTCAACTTCTTTTACAATATTGACCCCCGCAGCCACCGCAAGGGCGGCAAGGTCGGTGCCCAGATGAGTGCAGGTGGGCTGGGAGCCTGTGGAGCCGTAGCAGCAGTTGTCCAGGATCACCAGCAGATAATTCTCTGGCGCATGATGGGCGATGGTGGCCAGCGTTCCCAGGTTCATGAGAACTGAGCCGTCGCCGTCGAGGCTGATCACCCTCCTCTCGGGCCGGGCCAAGGCCAGGCCGAGGCCGATGGAAGACGCCAGGCCCATGGAGCCGAGCATGTAGAAGTTTTCCGGGCGATCTCTAACGGAGAAGAGCTCCCGGCTGGGATAGCCGATGTTAGAGATGAGCAGAGCACCTTCGGCCTGGGCCGCCTCAGCCGCGAGGGCGATGGCCTCTATGCGCTTCATTTTTCCCTCCAAAATTCCAGGTCCAGGAGAACGGCGACAGGCCTCCGGCTGGCCTCTGCCAGGCTCCAGGCATCTTCACCACATCCTCCGCTTCTGCGCGGTCGGGCGAAAAATGCGGGATCTGCATAGCGTCCAGCAGGGGAGCCGTGAGCTGGCCCATGGGCACCTGGCCGACAATGGGCTCGCCCGCTACCCCGCGGTGGCTTATGATCATCAGCAGGGGAATACCGTAAAGCATATCAAGCGAGGCCAGGGCGTTGATGCAGTTGCCCAGGCCCGAGTTCTGCATGAGCAGAGCAGGCCTTCGGCCCCCCATCCAGGCCCCGGCGCAGAGGCCCACGCCTTCTTCTTCGCGGGTGGCCGGCAGGTGGATGATCTCAGGGTCTTTGCCCACGAGGTCCAGCAGCTCCTGCAGATTTACACAGGGGACGGACGAAGCGAAGTCTATCCCGGCGCTTTTCATGCCGCGATAGATGGCGAGGCTGGTGTTCATCGCTTATCTGTCCCTCTGCTGGGCAAAAAACCTTCTGCAAAATGGTGATGATGAAAGCCATCTTGAAAGAATTGCTCCAGGAGTATGAGTTAGTTTTAGTTGATCGTGGCATCTATGTCTTGTCTAGACTCAGAAATTATTCCACCACTTCAAAATGCGCCTAATCTCATAAGAAATACTAATGTGCCGGGTGCGGGAACTCAGCCATATTTTACTAGTAAAATGTCTCTTACGACTCTCAATGTCAAAGGCAAATTATGCTAGTTGGTGAGTAATAAGCTTTATTCTCCCTATAATCGCAATGAAGTGAGAAAAGCAAATCTGCCACATAATGATCGCTGTTTTTATCCTATGCGCGACGTCATCCCTTTTGCCTCATAGATTTCGCCAAAGCTATATCCTCGTCAGTGCAGTTGCATTGCATCTCAGCTCACCATTGACGATGCAGAGGACTGGCTCATGTGTGTCCTTTCTCAACCTCATTTCTTAGTCGCGATGTGGCAGCTAGAGTAGCTTTGACCCTATAGGCAGGAGCATATAAATCAATTCTCATCAATTCTATAAGTCCGAGAAGGATAATAATTGTTTGATGCTTGCTTTAGTTGATCTGCTGCTACCTTTTCCATCTTATTTTTATTATAATAAAAAGTATATTTTATCTCATATCCTGGATAGATCTAATTTCTGGACCGTTGCCAAATGGAACGGTTAAGAGTCTTGGTCTCCTCCCCAGCACCATCCGGTCGATATGACCACCAGCATATAAATTCTCAGTTCTGAAAAAGTAATTAGCCATGAACGCTTGTTATATAATCATGAATGCAAAACATATTAGCGAACGGCCAAAATTCCAAAATTTGCAGAGTGCCATCGATTTTATTTCAAAGTGCGCAGATGATAATGACGCTGAAACTCTAATAAATGCATGCGAAATTAAGCCTAAAGAGTTATTCTTCCCGACTTTATTTGAAAATATAAAAATCTTAAAACCTATGATAAAATGGGAATTTTTAGAATCGGATTTCCCACCAGATTATCTAGATGCAGATCTTCCCAAAAATAATGAGTTTACGATAGGTGGATGTGGTTCGAAGTGGCGATGGACACATATAGTTTTCAAAAAAACCGAGGATGGATGGTACTTACATGAAATTTTCCTTTGCAGATGAAATCCCTCCTTTGTCCGGCCGCCAGGGAACTCAAGAACAGCGCCAAGGTTAGAACTGAGAGATATTTATTCATCGTCCTATATTCGCCCGATGTGAAAATAGTCGTTTAATCTTGATTTCTGGCCAAAGTACTTATCTTTATCGAGCCTATAAAGCCTGTCCCTGGGGTTCATGTGTGCTAATTCTTCCGGGGCTTCTTCGGCTCTGGCTCGCACTCGAGCATCTCGGTTTCTAAATGGCACTTTGTTTCAGTTTCTGGTTTATTCGTTGCTGTTGGCCTCGGAGGTTCGGTGGGTTTAAGTGTCTTTGTCCTTGTGGCCATATTTTGATCCAATCCTAATGCATCCTGCACTCTAGGAGGCATATGTTCTAAGATCAATTCGCTTATCAGGTCTCCGGGGTCTCTATCCTCTATCGTACTCCAAATCGTTATAGCTTTGAGGGCTTGAGAGTCTAACACAATTTCCGGTTTACGTACTGCTGGCATACAGAATAAATGGACCTGAAGAGTTATGGCCTTTATGGTCATTATGCCAAGAGGAGCTCGAACCAAGATCTGTTTTAAAGTCGATTATCTCCAGAACCGCCACCAGCTCTTGGCCTTGGCCTCTTCCTGGCTTGGTGGTAGGGCCAATGGCTGATGCGTTTGGTGAGCTGTGATAAATGGCCGCGATGGAAGCTAATATTCACGGCCTTCTGAACCTCATCATTCATGAACTCCTTCCACAATCTTGATCTCCTCGTCTGTCAGCCCGTACAGCCCGTAGACCATCGCATCTATCAGCCTATCCGTTCTCTCGATCCGCTCCCTCAGCGGCCTCAGCTTGCCCAGCGAACCCTCGAACTCGGCCCGCAATGCTTCCGCAGGCTCCCGGCGCGACGGATCGATAGCCAGCTTCTTTCCGTTCTTCTTGAGCACCGCCAGGAAGCTCTCATAATCGTGCTCGTAGTAGCCCTGCAGCTTTGGTCTTGGGCGTGAGGTCCTCCACCTTGGCTCCCAGGTAGCTCTCCAGCCAGCCCAGGAAGCCTTTGATCTCCGTTCTGCTTCTGCTTGTTCATCTCCAGCATCCTTTCCGCCAGGAAGGCCAGGAGATCGTGCACCACATCCGACTGTTCCTGCTCGGCGATGAAATTGCCCGCCTCGTCTTTGGGCAGGCAGGCGTCCACCTGGGCCAGGATCTCGGCGTGCTTGCCGTCAGCGTAGAGCTGTCGCAGCTCCGCCCCCAGGCGGGCGCGCTCGGGCGCGGGGGTGGTGAAAACGAACTGAATTGCTGGCAGGCTTGCGATTTCCTTTGTGGATACATGGTTATTTGAACTTGTAAGCCGGAATCTCCATTCGTACAATTCCGAGTTGAGCATCGAAAGAAGAGCATATTCCTTTGTCCCATTTATCAGGAAATAGGAAACACTATCAAAACAATATGACGGCGTAGGCAATACTGTAAAAATTAAGCGGCGCCAACTATCCAGTGCAGCATTGCGCTGATAACCGATACGGTGCAATTTAGTATGAACAGCTTTTTCGCCTTTGATTTGAAGCTCATAATTCTGAACATTAATATATTTGTCTATACCCTGCCTAGCCTCGCTTATAAACTCATAGCGTTGAACATTTCCACCCCTCGTCACCTTTGGGCCCACAGATGGATTAGTACTTAACAGCGAGGCCAGGTTTGTTTCATTGATTTCTCCTTGATACGTTTGAATCAGATTTCCCATTAAACATATTCGTGGAGACGACGAATATAGTTTTTTCACGATACTCGCTGCTAGATTTGACGATAGCAAAGGAATTGGAAAAGAATCCCTATCAAGCATCTCTGCAAGATCCTCATCACAATCATAACTCCCAGTTATTTCACTCAACAGGCGTCCAGGATGGACAATAACGGGAAACGATTTTTTGCTATGACCATGGCTTGAATTCCTAAATATGACGACGCAGGTCGGCAGCTTTGCTTCAGGAAAGACCCTTTTTGAGGGATCGTCTTTTTGAGGAAATGCGTCGATGCTACTGATACTAAAATTTTTAACTAAATATTTTCTTAAATTAACCGTCTGTTGATCTGCAAGTAAAGACATCGGAACTATGAAACCAAGCTCAGCACCAGAGCGGGCAATTGAACATGACCTTGCAACTATTAGGCGATATAAATCTATTTTCTTGCCTTGTGCGGGATTTAAATCGTTGTTTGACTTAATATAACCTAGGAAATCAGAAAGATCTTCTTCTCGCTCTTTCTCAGCCAGAACGTCATACGGAGGATTCCCGATCACCACATCGAATCCCCTGCTTCTCCCCCTGGAACGCCTCCGGAAACTCCAGCCCCCAGTGAAAGAACCGCTTTTCCCCTGCCAGGGCCTGCGCCCGCGTGAACCACTCCCGCTCCCTCAGGTCAGCCCAGTCCGGAAACTTCTCCGGGCTCAGGTGGTTTTGCAGCTCGTAGTAATCGTCATCGCTTCACTTTGTTGCCAAAGAACGTGGATAGCCAGACGTTGGAAAGCTCGTTCAGCCTGCGGGAGAGCTCCGACTCCTTGATCTGGCGGAACTGATCCTCTTTCCATTTGACCATCTGCAAATTGTCGTCCGGCAGCGCCGCCATGAGGCTGTATTTGCTGAGCAGAATATCGGTGTGGCCTTTTATTCCAAAGCCCCACATCGGCGGCTGCCCTGTATCTTTTCCGGGCAGGACCGTGAGATTCTTTAGCTCTGCACCGATGAGGCTGTTTCCGCATCTCAGGTGGTGGTCCAAAAAGCTCAGCGGCTTGTTGGAGGCAACTGTTGTCAGCCACAACGATAATTTGGCCAGCTCCACGGCCATGGGGTTTAAGTCCACGCCGTAGATGCAATTTCTGACCACCTCACGGCGCGCCCAATGAATGTCGTTCTCCGCAATATCTTCCGATTCCAGCTCCTCATGTCTGGCTATCTCTTTGGCATGAATTATCTCCCTGGCAATGTAATCAGTAGCCTCGACCAGGAAATGACCTGACCCCATGGCCGGATCGAGAACTTTTATGGAGAGCAGCTTCTTGAGAAGATCCTTCCGCAGGTCCTCAGACCAAATGGCTTCCTCCATCATCGGATCTATCAGCGGTGAGAGAGTGTTTTTCACCAGGTGCTTCACGATATATTCCGGTGTGTAGAAGGATCCCGTGGCCTTTCTCTCTCCCTTATCCGTCACCAAATACAGGCCGCCTTCCTCCACGCTATCGGTGAATTTCTTGCCGCTTCGCCCGCGGGCAACCAGACCTCTTTGCCCTTCTCTTTGACGGCCACCATTGGCACCTCGGCCAGGTGCAGCTTGTACTCAAGAATGCCTTCATAGATCGATCCCAGGTGCCGAATATCCAGGGACGAATAATCAACGAAAACCATTTTTCCCTCGCCTGGGGACCGCGCCAGAAGGTCAATGGCCTCTGCCAGATATGAGTTTCCTATCTTCTTTCGAGAGAGAAAAGGATTTTTCGTAGGATCGAAGAGCCCGCCATTGTATGCCGGTATGTAGAACTCTTCCTTGGAATAGCCGAAGGCTTCACTACCATCGTTTATGAGGCGGAAAAGGTCCTTTAATCCTTCCCAGTAAGTTGACCTAACCGCCAGCAGCGTCTCGCCCTGATCCATCTTTTCGGAGATCTCCTCCTTCAGCTTGCGTAGACTCATTTCCCTGTAGTGTTTGTTGTCGGTGTTGAGGAGCTTCCTGCTCTCTGCATAGAAGATGAATAGCAGGCGATAAAGCAGGCGCATGGAGTTATCCTGCACATCCCTTATGTCTTCCAACGCATGGGACAACGAGTTCGATTGCTCTGCAAAAAAACCTTCAGCCAGGACCTTCATTGCTTTATAGACATTCTCTTGCAGATCGTTTCCAACCTTCTGGGCATATGCCGCGCTCTCTTCTCTTACTCTATCCAGGAAAGATGAACCGAGCGGAACTTGGGGGAAGGCTTCCAGCCGAAAGAAGAGATAAAAATACTTGAAAATAGTGATATCGCCGCTCTCCTCGATCTTGTTGATCAGCTCAGGAAGATTTACCTCATAGTAACAGTCCATCTTGACGCTGGTGTCTTCGTGGTAAAGCCTCCACATTCTCCCGTTGGTTAGAATCGCCCACTTCGCTGGGGTCGCTCGCAGATAGTTGTCAATCTGATAGCTTGGGTTGGCCATGTCTCTCAGAGCTTTCCCCTGGCGGCTCTTGTCCAATGCTACATTCCACGCTTTTGCATCCCCTACGACAATGGCTTTTTTATAGAAACCTTCTGAGTCTTTCTTGTGGGAATAAGCCTCATCCAGCGTCGATTTATCTGGAAAGAAGGCATAGTCGGGTTTCAGGGGGTCATGATGCACGCTTTCTTGAACCCCGTAATGATGACCAAGTTTGTCAAACACTGGCCTGATCAAATTGTGCTCCAGATCAGCCTCAACGTACCTTTCGAAATTTTTCCCTTTCCGCTCGAAAATCTCTTTTATTTGCAGGTATGCTTCACGGAGATGAACATCATCATCCCATTCTGGGACCCTTTGATCATATTCTCCAAGTAATGATTTGAAAAAAGACTACTATTATTGAATACGTTGACCGTCTGAGTTGTCTCCGTGGTTGCTGCCAATTGCCATCCTCCAAGTATGGATCTTTCTCCATATCCAAAAGGTTTGTGGGATGCTTCTAAAAACCTGTCTCCTAAATGCAACTGCCAAAGCTGACCTGCCCGATTTGGCTGACCTCATTATATTCAATTGTACTTTGACATACTTTAATGCTAAATTTGATGAATCAATAAATGACTTGAATTGCTGCTTGTTTACCGCTTGACTTCGGCCTTTGGTAATAGGCTCTCCGAGAGGGATCGCCTTTATCAAAGTCTCATCGTAACCATCAGTCCTCCAAGGTCGAACTGGCGGATCTAGATGGATTACCAATGAGATCACCTGAGAAATAAAATGGACCCCATGCTACTCATAACTCACTAAGAATAAGGTGCCGGGGGCGGGATTCGAGCCCGCGACTTCGAGATGACTCAGGCGCGTTCTACGCTTTTACCCTATGAGTCTCGCGCCCTAACCAACTAGGCCACCCCGGCACGGCATAGTCCCTCGATTGAATTGTTAAATAAGGTTTGTGCTTCCCAGGGCCCGGGGGCACCCGCCCGGCCCCGCTGGCCGCGAGGGGAAAGAGCATCTTTTAGTAACTGCACAGATCAGCAGGACAAATATGCCTTCCGACATCTCAGGCTCTGTAAGCGATACGCTTTCGGGAAAGACGATAGTAGTGGGAGTAACAGGCAGCATAGCCGCTGTGCGGGTCGTGGACCTCATTCGCGACCTCATCCGGCGCGGCGCAGAGGTTCACTGCACCATGAGCAAGGCCGCGCAGCAGATCCTGCATCCTTACGCCCTGGAGTATGCCACCACCCATCCGGTCATAACCGAGATAACCGGCCGGGTGGAGCATGTGGAGTTTTGCGGCGTGGATGGAAAGGCAGACTTATTTCTGGTCGCGCCCGCCACTGCCAACACCATCGGCAAGATGGCCTGCGGCATCGATGACACGCCCGTAACAACCTTCGCCACCACAGCCCTGGGCAGCAACAAGCCTGTCGCTGTTGTGCCGGCCATGCATGAGGCCATGTACCGCCATCCTGCTGTGCTCAGGAATCTGGAAGCCTTACGAAAAATGGGCGTCACACTGATCGACCCCCGGATGGAAGAGGGCAAGGCCAAGATTGCCGACAACCTGCAGGTCGTACGGGAGGTGGAAAGGCTGCTGGGGCCCGGCGATTTGCAGGGCAAGAGGATCCTCATCACCAGCGGCTCCAATGCAGAGGTCGTCGACCCCATCCGCATCCTCACCAACCGGGCCTCAGGCAAGACGGGCATAGCCCTGGCGCTGGAGGCCCGGCGACGTGGGGCAGAGGTGACGCTGGTGCACCGCTTCCTTCAGGACGTGCCTGTGCGCCAGGTCTATGCCGAGAGCGCTGCTGAGATGCTCGATGCCGTCCTGGGTGAGCTCAAGCTGGGCTGCGATGCCCTGATCAGCGCCGCGGCAGTCGCCGACTATACACTGGATGCGAATGCGGACAAGATCAAGTCCGGCCAGGATCTGGTGCTTCAGCTCAAGCCCACCAAAAAGATAATCAAAACAGTGCGAGAGGCTTATCCGGATCTCAAGATCGTGGGCTTCAAGGCCGAGACCAATGCCAGCGACGAAGAGCTGCTGGCCAGAGCCGAAGAGTCCCTCCAGGGGGCAAAGCTGGATCTGGTCGTGGCCAACGACGTCTCCCGGGGCGGCATGGGCACGGATGATAACAGAGTTCTGATAGTCGACAGATCCGGCCAGCATCGAGAGGTCGCAGGAAAGAAGAGCCTGATTGCCAAGAGCATCATCGACGCCCTGGTAGAGGTCTTATGAGCTTTATGAAACCTGCGAAAATGCGAAACCTGCGCAGACCAGGGCCTGGGTTCCCTCTCATATCACCGGTTTTTTTGCAGCTCATCGCAGAGACGACCCGCTGCGCTCCGGCTCCATAGGCTGCGGCCTCTGTCTCTTCTTGGGCGCCACTACCATCATAGAATCCGCCCCGGAGATCCAGGATACGGAAATTGTTCTCAATGGTGCAGTATCTGAAGCTCCCGTATCCAGGTTCGTGGTGGAGAAGCTGGCGAAAAAGCCCGTCCGGGTGAAGACGGAGCTGCAGATGCCCTTCGGAGCAGGCTTTGGGGCCAGCGGCGCGGGTGCCCTGGGGTGCGCCTATGCACTGAATAGCCACTTCGATCTCGGACTGACGGCAGACCAGGCGGCATGCTTTGCCCACGCAGCCGAGGTTGTCAATGGAACGGGTCTGGGAGACGTCATCGCCCAGAATATGGGCGGGTTAGTGGTTCGCCTGGAGCCCGGCGCCCCTGGCATTGGCCGCATCGATCGAATACCGGTACCGCCCTTGCCGGTGGATTACGTGGTCCGGGGCCCTATCTCCACCAGAGACGTGCTCTCCGATGAGGATGTCATGGCATCGGTCAATGAGGCAGGCCATGCGGCTCTGAAAGAGCTCTTGAAGAGGCCGACTCTGCGGGATTTCATGCAGCTTTCCCGGCGCTTCACAGTGCAGTCGGGCCTGGCCAGCGACTGGGCCCTGGACGCCATCGAGGCGGTGGAGGCGGCAGGCGGAATGGCGAGCATGATCATGCTGGGGGACGCAGTCTTTGCCTTTGGCGGAGCTGAAGCCCTGAAGAGCTTCGGCCAGGTTCATACTACTACCATCTCCCAGAGAGGTGCTAATCTTGACTGATATTCCCAAATCTCATCCCAGATATGCTTCGTTGGTGGCTCGCGAGCGAGTGGCAGAAGGCGTGAAGAAAGGATTTACCAGCAACCAGGGACTGATTGCTCAGGGCAGAGGAGAATGCTTTGACTACCTCCTGGGAGAGAGGACGACCTCATCGGCTGGAGACGCCACGCTGGCGGCCGCCGCACTTCTGCTTCTGGCGAAACGTCCGGCGCTCTCGGTCAACGGAAATGTGGCAGCTCTGGTCCCGGAAGAGATGGTGGGCCTGGCGGCCGTCTTGGGCGCTCCTCTGGAGGTGAATCTCTTTCACCGGTCAGAGGAACGGGTAAAGCTGATTGCTGATCTCCTGCGACAGCACGGAGCAGAAAATGTGCTGGGAGAGAATCCCGATGCCTCGGTTCCCGGACTGGAGCACGCGCGTGCGCTAGCAACCCGGGGCGGGATCTACGACGCCGATGTGGTCCTCATCCCCCTGGAGGACGGAGACCGCTGCGAGGCCCTGGTGGCTATGGGAAAGAAGGTTATTGCCATCGATCTCAATCCCCTCTCCAGGACGGCACGAAAAGCCACCGTGAGCATCGTGGACAACATCCTCCGGGCGGTGCCCAATCTGACGGAGCAGGTAAGAAGACTCTCTATAGAATCAGGTTCGGATCTGGAGAAGATGGTGCAGGAGTACGACAACCAAAGAGGTGCTGGCTGGGGCAGTGCAGGAGATACGGGACCACCTGGACCGGCAATTTCGTGAAGGTTAGTAGGTCGGATGAACATAGATCGGTGATGATCTCGATATATCATCAATTTAACCTGCTCGCGTTTAGCCTGTTCGACTCCTGGCCGCCTTCTGCACGCTCTGATCGGGATCCTCGGCCAGTTTTTTTAGCGTCTCTGCAGGCGTATTGGGATTCTTCGCCACTGCCTCTCTCACCATCCAGGACCAGTGGCCGGCAAGTTCCTCCAGAACCTTGATCCCTCCAGCTTGGGGTTGCCGGCCACAGTCTCCCTGACCTCCCAGCTTTTATCAGCTGCCAGCCCCGCCAGCGCCTGTGCGGGAGTGCGGGGATTCTGGGCTGCTGTAACCCGCACATCCATAATCCTGTCTGCGGAAAGATAGACAAGGAGATCCTCCGGAGTGGACGGATTTCTGGCGATGTTGTTCCGGACCAGCCAGCTCACATCCTTGACCATCTTGCTCATGAGATCATAGCTCAGCAGAGCGTTAGATGCAGCCGAGGCGCGGACATGCTCATCATAATCACGGGCGAGAAATGCCAGCGTCTCAGAGTTGATATGAGGATTTCTTGCCACTGCCTCCTTTACAAGATACCGGTTCTTTTGCAGGGTGCTGTCATAGTCCACCATCTCGTCCGCAGCCAGCATTTCCAGCATCTCCTCTGTGGCGTGGCTGTTCAGAGCCACAGCAGACCTTACAAAGCCTGAGCTGTCCTCGGCCAGCAGGGCCAGGGTCGACGGCGTCGCTCGGGCATTTCCTGCCACTGCTTCTCTCACCCACTGCACCTTATCCCGGGCCAGGACAATCAGGATCTCCTCTGGAGTGTCAGGATTCCAGGCCAGCTTTCGGCGCACATGCCAGTCCCAGGAATGAGAGAGCTCTTCCGGATCAACTCTATCTTCTTCCTTCTTGCCGACACTGTTCTCAACCATAATCATATCTCAATCCGGTAGCATGTAAAGCCATAGACCTCTTCTAATAGCGAATCGAGCTCTTTTTCATCATGTGGCTCCAGCCTTCGCTCAACCAATGGCAGACCTATGGAGGGCGTGATCTGTCTGATGAGGCTCTCGTCTCCACCAAGGACTGCGTATTTGACGATAGTTCCATACTTGCCCAGGAGCACCGAAAGCTTTTCCAGGACTGCATCGACGTGATTCTTGACGTCTTCCTCCCGCAGCCTTTCAAACCTCTTCTGGCTCCATCCGCCTTTGGAGTGCTTCTCTTTCACCTGGCTTTCCACAAGCTCCTTCACCTCGAAGCCCTCCCGGCTCATGGCCACCCCCAGGAAGGTGTCTCCTGCATGGGCAGAGACGACCAAAACCGGGGTTTCCATCATCTCCGAAACGAGGCCAAGCTGGAAGGTGCCGGCTTCCCATGATGCACTCTCCTGGATGGGAAAGGGTGGAATAAGGAGCAACGCAAAAAGCTGCGGATAATAAAGGACCATCCTGCCCCGTTGAGACTTGACGTTCATGGCTGCCGTTCTTATTTGCAGAGGAATGCCTGCATCCTCAGGTATTGTTCCGGGAAAGCTGGCGACCAGTAGATCCTCTTTAGGAGAGCGGCAGGCTTTGAGTCTCTGCATGAGCATATCCAGCTCCCGGAAACTGAGCTTCCATGATTTGGGCAGCCTTTCCTGGCCATACTCTGCGGCTGCCGCGGGTGTTAGTGAAACCGCCGATGTTGACGCCGCTTTTTGCTCCATAGCTTTCAGGGCTAAATTGGCCTCCTGATTGGCGCTGGCAAGTCTACGAATCTTCTCCTCGCGCTTCTCCAGAGTGCGCATGAGCTCCTCCTTCTCGCTGCTCCAGCGCGGCTTTTGCCGCCTCCAGCTCCAAAATGCGGTCTTCCAGCTTCTTTTTGCCGAAGAGATCCACCAAACTCACAGCCTCCCAACTACCTTCCAGCTCATCGATTCCTATCCTTTTTCACCAGTTTTCCGGGCCCTGATTATCAAGGCCCCATCTCTTTCTTCAGCTTCTGCCTTAAAGCCTGCTTCTGCAAAGATCCTCTCCCAGTCCGTTGCAGAGTAGTCTGGACCGTGGTGGTGACCGATCGGCTCAGCGGCCGTAAATCTCCCCTCATCTTGCAGCACCCGCCGGATTTCCTTCAAACCTCTGGGAATCTCATCCAGATGATGGAGCATAAAGAAAGAGAACACGGTTTCAAATGAACCATCTTCAAAGGGCAGAGCATAGGCGCTTGCGGTCTTGAACTCGACGTTGAGGATGCCGAGGACTGCGGCATTCATCCCGGCCTGCTCAGTGAGGGAATCCAGAAGATCGATCCCGAAGACCTTTGAGTCCGGGCTCTGCACGGCAACGTCAAGAGTCAGCTTCCCAAAACCGCAGCCGACATCCAGGATACGCCTCCCCTGAATCTCCGCAAGGACGGCAGGCCAGACTCGATCTCTTGTGGCCACTGGCCGGGGTTTCGGGAAATTCACGTTCTTCAATGCGGCGGAATCGATGTGGGTAAAAGGAAGAACTGCATAGACCTCTGACCCGTTCTGGGCCATGAGCCCTTTGACATAGATCTTGTCGCTTCCAGTTCTTATCAATTCAACAACCGAGACCCCGGCATGTCCGCAAAAGCGCCTGGTCCATTCCAGGCCATGCTCCGGATACTCTATATCAAGCGGGGTGTGGACAACGAAGTAGTGAGAATATTGCTGATGAAAATATTTAGAACGATCTTCCTTCCCGTCAAGCTGGATTTCGCTTATGCTGTCTTTGAAAAGAGCGAGAAGTTGCAGGGCATTGGCGTCTGCACAGTTTCGGACGCTCCCTATCACTTCGAATTCAAACATATTGATTAGTACGGCTTCCTGGAATAAATAGCCGCCTATCGAATATGGAGACGATTCCCTATTTTACGAAAAGCTCATCTCCACTCTTGTAACCCAAACCGGGATGGCGATCAAACCGGACAACTCCCACAAAGGCCTTGTCTCCCACTGCCTCTGCCACCCTGGCCACTCCGATCTGGCCGAAACCGCCGCACAGCTCGATGGCTGTCACACCCTGGTCCACCAGCTCCCTGGCTACGCGGGCTGCTTGATCGTAGTCTTTGACTCCCACGACCACCAGGTCCAATACCTCTGGTGTGGATAGACTCGTCCGGTGCGTCTTTGGATCGGAATCCGGCGTTACAAACATGAAGGCTGCCTTGAACTTTCCCATTCTTCATTCATCTCCTACAGTTTTCGTGAGCTACTGAAAATCCCATTCCACTCTCGCTGAATATTCAATCTTGGCCATGCTATCTTGGGGGAAAAATAACGGACTCGCTGGGACTCGAACCCAGGTCAGCGGGTATCTTCGACAAGAGTCACCGAAGCCCGCTAGGATGTCCACTACCCTACGAGTCCATGAGGATTGCAACATCGCTTCCAGGCTATTAAGCTTTCCAACAAGACGGATACGGGATTGGAGCGCCAAAAGCCCTCGTAAATGCCATTGCCTAGCAGAGATTGAGGTATCGGAGTTGGCGAGTATATAAATGCAAGCTTTTAGGAATTTACATCCATATCTACGAATCGAAAAGAATAATATGTTGAACGTTGAATATAGAACCAAGACTTACTGGTGATCAATAGATGTCAGTTCCATCTAAAGCCTGCCCATATGTCGCCAGAGAATGCCTGCAGGAGGGCTGCATGGCCTGGAGGCAAAATGTTTGCAGACTGATTCTCGAAAGAGTTGGTTCGAGCATCTTCGAGCGGCAGCTCATTAATGCAGCCCCGCTGATGTACAGAAGCTTGCTCGATCTGGTAAGAATAATGGAAGGGGCATCCAAAGACTGCAGCAAATGCGGGCCAGATTTTTGGAACTATGCCCAGCAGATCCGGGCCGGCTTCCTGAACGAGCTGATCCAATCCGAGCTGGCAGAAGCCGGAATCAGAGCAGATGATAAATCGGATGATCGATGTAGATAATAAATGCAATGCAGCCTCGAAAGTCAATAGTGCATGATGGTGTAATCAATGGCAGGAACTCATATTCCAACTAAATGTCCCAGATGCGGAAACGTGGCCGAGGCCTGGACCGAGGATGGAGTAACAGTAATAATTCGCTGCAAGATGTGCGGTTATGAGGGAAGGCAGCCTCATCCCGACCTGAAGAATGGAGCCTGGCGGGTGGGATAGCAGGCCGGAAATGCAAGGCCGGATATCTGGATATAGAATTCCGGCCCTTGATGCCGGGCAAAGATGAATGTCCTTATTCGAATGAACTGCTCATGACCAATAAAATATAAGAATCCGTCATAATATGAGAACCAGCCACGCCCTTCTCCTGCGCCTTTTCCACGATCCTCAATATGATTTCCGCAAAGTCTCGGTTGAATATGTCGATCGAGGCGCGCCTGGTGACAGGTCGCGGGTTCTGGGAGACAAGATCATCCGTTTGGAGCAGGGAATTATGGAGATCAATTCGGAGATGAAGACGAAATTCATCCCCCTGCACCGCATCAGGCGCATCGACTACGACGGAGAGACCATCTGGGAGAAGAGCCTGGAGCCTGCCCCGATGGATAGAAATATATCCTGAATTTTGTAAGCTAGCCGTTGGATCTATGCACTTTGCGCTCATTGCGATCCAGGTAATCCTTTATGGCTTCGACGATGACGTCGCTTCGCTGAACATAGAGGGATCCTCTGCTCTTCACGACAAAACTTGCCAGCCGGTCATTCAAATCCGAACTCAGCTCCACCTCGATCTTGGGCATAATTTCTGATGGGCCAAAGTAGTATTTAATAATTAGTTCTATCTCGGTTCAGGGCTTCAGCCTTCGTATCTCCAGATACCTGACATCGTTATCCGGATAGGCGAAGACCATCTGCTTACGCACCGAATGAGCCAGACGCACGGCGCGAGAGAGCACAGGCGGCAGGAAGATATGATCCTGGGGGACGGTGTGAACCAGGTACTCAGAGTGAGGCGCTTTCCGGGTTCCTTCCACTTGCTTGTAGACCCGAAAGTGCGTTCCGAATTTGAAGCCAGTCTTCACAACCAGTTTCTTGTCTCGCAGATCCTTATAAACGCTGAACTTCTGATCGAAATCACTCTCTATCTGGCGCGCCCTGGCCATGAGGCTCTCCAGGTTGACGGCGGAGCCCGAACGATCGTTCAGTTGAATCAGACCATTCTCCAGGAGATACGCCGACTCGACCAGCGAGAGCTGAAGCCTCTCGCCTACAGGCTTGCCGTAAAATCCGTGCTCATGCAGCCTCTGCGATGCCACGGCATCCCAGAGAACCACTCGATCCTCCAAAAGGGTAGCCATGCCGCCCTCTTCCTCTTCCGCCATCATCCCGGACATGGACTTCTCTTTCGCCTCGTAAAAGGTGATATCGCTCTCCTCATCGACTATGGCCAGCATCAGCTTCTTTCTCATCTGCCCAGCTACGCGCACAGGCTCGATGATCTCCCCCAGAGGCAACGGCATACGCTCCGAAATGACAAGAACATAAAACTCAGCCGGGCTCTTTCCCGGGTGCCCGCCCCGAGGGTAGACCCGAAAATCCGGCCGGCCGGGTTGGACATAGTAGCCCCGCTCCCGCAGGTCTTTGTAGACCACGTAGCGGAACTCGAAACCCTTTTCCAGAGAGGAAGCCTCCTGGAAAAAGGCCCTGAAGTCCAGCTCTTTTCCGTCCCGGGTTATCCTGATCCTCGATCGGTCCAGGAGATAAGCCGATTCCACCAGGGACAGTTCAAGGCCTTTGCCTTTGGGCCGGCCGAAGTAGCCCTGCTCATAAAGATCAGCAAGGGCTTCAGGCCCCAGGTGGACCTTGTCGTCCAATAGCCTGCCCTGTATCTCCTCAGACATTTGGAGCCTTGCCAAGCCCGTCAATAGCTCAGCTTGTCCGGCCAGATGCCGTGCATGATACCCAGGGACTTGTCCACCAAAGCGTGCACATCGGCTGCCGGGTATCCCGCGGAAAGCAGATAGGATTCTACGTGGTTTGGCACAGCGATGGACATCTGCTCCACCATGGAAACAGTCTGCAGAACGGTGAAGTCTCCCAATTTGAAGGGTATGATAGCATCGGAGACGATCAATTCGAAGATCTCGGGGCTGATGGGCCGCTCCACGCCGGAGAGGAAGGCCTCCAGAATCTCGCTCGTCCAATCATGCTTCTTGCCCTCATCCTGGTAGGGCATGACCACAACCTCCCGGGTCTTGGCATACTGCTCGACCAACTGCGCTGGAGTTACATCTCCCTTAAAGATCATGTTCAGGAAGTTGGTATGCGGCACTGTGGTCGGCACCTTGCTGGCCCGAATATTGAACTTGACCTCTTCGAAGACCGTTCCCGCGTCCGTGCCCTGATGCCCGGCTCCCTTGCCGAACTGGATAGCACTTGGCGAGGCCTTTACCACCGTGTGGGGGTCGCCATGCCGGCGATCGATGTTGCCTAAAATGGCAGTCAAGCCCAGAGGGCGGGCGGCTAATGCCAGACGGGACAGACCTGTGGTGTTGCAGCTTGTGCACTGCACCAGCTTGGGCTTGGCCTTGAGAAACATCTCGTAGTTCTCCAGGCCGAAGAAGAACTCACGGGCAAAGTCAGCCTTGAGTTCGTCTGTGATCTTGACCTTCTTGCTTTCTGTTAAACCTTTTAGAATCTCCGGCCGGTCCGCGCCGCCCATGAGGGAGACGAAGCAGTCGTTGGCAAGGCCAGACTCGACATAAGGCAGCTCCTCGTCGCCCGGTGTCCCCACCATCACAAAATCCGATGCCGCAAAGAAATCGTCATAGCCGCCCTCGATCTTTACTCCTGCCTTCTCCCACTTCTCCTTATTGGCCACGTCGCTGACGAAGGCCTTCACTCCATACAAGCGGTTGAATTTGGCGACGATTGACAGGGCCCTGCCATGGGGTTTTCTGAGCAGCACATTCAGATCGCCCTCGATGCCCGAGGCCTTCTTGACCTCTGCCAGAGCCAAGAGAGTTCGTTTATTCTCCGTACCATCAAAACCCACAAAACCAGCATTGGACTTCAAGCATCACACTTCCTGAATAAAGGTCTAAGTGACTGTATTTTAATCTTTCCGGGATTGGGTCTTAGATCATTTCTTTGACCAATCGAGGTCCAGGATCCGATCCGCTATAAACCTGGCACTCTCTTCGACGTTCATTTCCAATGTGTCCACAACAATCTCTGCTGCCAGGGGCTCCTCGTAGGCCACATTGACTCCGGGAACTGTCGCCTCCTTTTCTGAGGCTTTCTTGTAGATGCCTTTGGGGGAGAATTTTGCCTTTCTCTTCTCTTCTCGGGTCCTGCAGATCTCCAGGGGTGCGCGGATGAATATCTCGCCGAAATTCGGGATTAAAAGGCGGGCGAAGTCACGATAACGACGTCTATTGGCAGTCGCATCTACCATAACATTTATTCCCTCGTCTGCCAGGAGCTTTGCCATGTAGGCCAGGCTCGCATAAACGATATCCCTCTCCTCTTCTGTATATTTGGGCTCTGGAGTTATGGCCCTTCTGATCTCATCCAGTTGCAGTATTTTGGCATATATCCCTTCTTCAGAGAGCTTCTCCTTGACTCGATCTGCAATAGTGGTCTTCCCGCAGCCCGGAAGGCCCGTGAACCACATGACCCATGCCATGAATGGATGAGAGTTCCGGCCAGAATAAAAAGTCATTCCTCTTGGGCGTCCCTTTCCTGGCATTGAGATTGATCAGGGATAAATGTTGTTTTCTTGAAAACTCTCTACAAATTCTTGAACCAAACAAAAGATTAATATAAGAGTAGATGTTATATAGACATGCTGCACGGCTTATTGCCCGACGCACACGGCTTTGAAGAGGAATAAAAATATGATAGAAAAAAGGAATTTCGCATTGCGGGACAGGGATGGAAATGAGATCGGAGTCTTTTCCGGAAAGCAACCCAGACAAGCTGCCCTGAAGGCGGCAAACCGCGGCTTCACCGACATAAGGCTCCGGGAAAGAGGGACCAAGAAGGTTCATATCTTTCAGGGCGAGCGAATACAGGTGCCAAAGCCCTCCAATGCACCCAGCTGGATGCCAACCAATATCTGGAAGCCGAATGTCAAGAAGGTCTCCATCGAGAAGTTAGAAGAGCTCTAATACTCTTTTTATTACATTCTTTTATTATCCATATAGAAATATTCCGTAATATTTTTGCTAAAGTTAAAGATTCCAAAAAGCATAATGAACTGGCCGAAAAAAAGATGGGTAAAAGCTGAAAGGAGATTCAGCCGAATAGGGCACCCAGGCCCTCTACTCCGCTCTCCTCTGCAGCTTCCTTATTCTCTTCTTTCTCTTCGCTTGGCGGCAGTCGCGGCAGCAGCAGCGGCAGCGACCGGTGCGGCAGCGGCTACTGGCATGACGGCAGCCTGGGAGAGGACCTTGGCGATGTCCACGCCTTCTAGAGCGGCCACCAGGGCCTTGACCCTAACATCGTCAACGGCCACACCAGAGGCCTCGACGACCTTCTTTATTCCATCCTCAGTAACGTCTTTGCCTGCGCTGTGAAGCAGTAATGCAGCATATACGTATTCCATTTTGAATCGACCTCTAATTATCTTAAACCAAGTTAACCGAATAGAGCACCAAGTCCTGCTGCGGTGTCTCCTTCATCCTTCTTCTCTTCTTTCTCTTCCTTGGCAGCGGGCGCAGCCGCGGGGCTGCCGCCGGAGCTGTCTTGCCGCTGGTCATGCTGGCAATGGCCTTGGCATTGGCAGCCGCCTTGGCCAGAATGAACTCCATCATGCTCGGCACGGGTATTCCCGCTTCCAGTACCAGGGCTCTGGCCTTGGTCTTGGGCCTTCTGCAGCATAGGTCCGATCGTAACCGGCGTGGTATAGCCAATCTCGACAGCAAAGCTCAGCGCCTTGGCTGAAGCATTGCATAGCTCAGCTGATCTGGCTCGTCCACATCGATGGAAAGATCCTTGGACTTGAAGATCAATCCACCCTCGTAGGCTGCTCTCAATTCCAGACCTACGTTTCTGGGGAAGATCTCCATGGTCTTCAGAATGTCTGCAGTCTTGGCGGAACGATCTCTCCCTCTTTGGCGAGAGTGATCTTCTGGTTGATGACCACCTTTCCGCCTTTGATGGCGGCAGGAATACCGGCTGCCTGGAGCTTGCCGACCATGGGTCCTGGTGAGAATGAAGTCTCTCCGGCCTCGACAATAATGTCCTTGGGGGCACGTGAGCCGGCTTTAATGGGCATGGGCTGTTTGCCTTTCTCCAGCAGGCTGTTGAGCTTGAAGGGATTCTCATCGCTGAATATCAAAGCAGTCTGGTCTTCAATGAAATCAGCCAGCGGCCTGATATCCGGGGCGGATGCCTCCAGCGCACGGCGAGCGATGGTGTTTCTCACCATTCTTATCTCGACCTTGCCTCTGAGACTCCCTCGCATCTGCTGCAGATTGCTGGCAGGGATCTCACGCACGCCCACTATGCCGACCACTCTGCTCTTGCTTATCTTCTCGACGAGCTCTTCTACATCCTTAACCTTCCATTCAGGTATATGGGCAGTGTGACGAGTCGCTCCTGCCATTTAGATCACCTTTATAGAAGGCCCCATGGTGGTCTTGACATAAACGGACTTCAGGTTATGCCGACCATCCTTCAGGGTCTGCTCGAGCTTGACGACGACCGCTTCGATGTTTTCGGCCAGCTCTTTGGTGTTCATATTTCTATTCCCAACAGTCAGGTGAAAGGTCGGTCTGTCCCTGGACCTGATCCTGATCATGTTCCTGAGCCTCTGTACTTGCGGGGTTACATCCTGTGTTGGCGGCAGAGGTGTTGGCATCTTGCCCCTCTTGCCCAAGACGGAACCCAGGCTCTTACCTATGACAGGCATGAACTGAGTCTCTGCAATGAAGAACTTGTACTCATCGGCCAGTTTTCGCGCTGCTCTCTTGTCTCCGGCGAACTCCTTGATCTCGTCCGCAGAGATAACCCGGTCAGCGCCGGCGCTCTTGGCTCGCAGGGCAGTCTCTCCGGCAGCGAATACAGCGATCTTGGTCGGTTTGCCAAGTCCGTGGGGTAGGATAACCTCGGCATCGACTCTGTTTGCCGGTTGGGCAAGGTCGATGTTGTGAAGGTTGATGGCCAGATCCACGCTCTCGCTGAACTTCCTGGCAGGTGCCTCAGTGATAGCCTGTTTAACGGCTTCTTCGATATCCATTTCAATCCTCCGTAGTCTGCGACTTTTGTGGTCTCCTACGGCTTCTCAAAAAAGAGAATCAGAATTGAGATTATAACTTTATATTTCAAGCCTTCGCTTCTAATATCTCATCGTACTTGCCGCTGGCCACAGCCGCTTGGGCCTCTTTGCTGGGCATACCATCAACGGTCGCGCCCAAAGATCCTGCTGTGCCGATGACCTCGCGGGCAGCGTTCTTCAGGGTCTTGGAGAGAAGGCCTTTTCTCTTGATGTTCGCGATCATTCAGACCTGCTCCATTGTCAGATTCCCCACGATCGTCTTGTCGCCGGTGCCCTTCTCCACACCTATCTCCCTGATGATAAGAGCCGATGTGGGAGGAGTGCCAACTTCGATTTCGAATTCGGTCCTGGACTTCACTATGACCTTGACTGGGAACTTGCATTCCATTGAGATCTTTTGTCTGCTCATTGATCTTGGCAACCACCTGGGCTACATTCACGCCCAGAGGTCCAAGGGCCGGGCCCAAAGGTGGCCCCGCGCTAGCCTTTCCGCCAGGGACCAATGCTTCTACGACATTAGCCAAATTAAACACCTCTAAGTTTCATCTTTACTGAGCACGCGCACGTGATCTCCCCTTACTGTGATGGGGATGGGCACCATAGCTTCAAAGAGTTCCACAGTTATCTCTTCTTTGGCAACGTCCACGCGTTTGACCCTTGCCTTCTCTCCCTTGAAGGGCCCGGATATGAGCTCAACGATTGCGCCTTCATTAATTCCGATTACTGCCGGCTTGGGGGTGAGAAAGTGTTCAACCTCTTCGATATTTGAGGCCCCTTTTATCACAGAGCGTGCGTGGGGTATTCCTTGAATCGCCTGATCCACGATCTCGGGGGCTGGTGATTCCACAAGAACGTAGCCTTTCAGCACATCTGGTACCAGCAGTGCCCTTATATCATACTTTTCCTTGCGTGCTATCTGGGCGATCATGTTGGCCACCGATCGTTCCTGATTCGCAGTGGTCTTGACAACATATATGCTGGTCTCGGACATTCCGCCTTCCTAGACGAAGGCCGTGTATAAAAAGGTTTGTAATACAATCGAAATCTCTTTATACTATAAACATGGGAGTTCCCTTGGGGTGAGTATCTCAAATGAGTGGTAGGACTGATCAGCTGCGGGATCTCGTTATGAAGATTGGCGCCACCACCAAGGTCGTGGAGAAGCAGGCCACTCGTCATGGTAGTCTCCGGGGAAGCGGCGAGATCGAGCGCGCCCTGTTGGGGGTAGTCCGGGAGATGATCAAACAATACAGCATACAGACGAAGCTGACTCCCGAGCAGTTATCCTCTGTGGTGAGACTCTTTTATAAAGGATTGAGTGATACTGAGATAGCAGAGCAATTGGGTGATAGAGCCCTCAATAAGACTGTCAGCCGGGCCAGAATTAAGCTCCATCTATTTCGCGAGACGGATCTGAAGCCTCCATTTGATAAGGAGGAGTTTCTTCGCCTGACAGATGCCGGCAAATCCGTTAAAGATATGGCAGAAAGCCTGCGTGTAGCTCCTTCAACCATTTCTGAATATAGAAATATCTTTGACAGCCAGAAGGCGTCAGAGAGAGACGGCTACACGAAGCGCTTTTCGGATATTCTCTCCGATCAGGACGTCTCTGAGCGCATGGTGACGGTTCATACCGAGGATGGTCTTCAGGATACCATCGATACAGACTACGAGGCAGCAGAGGCCTGAATCCTCTGCTTCGATCTCTTGACTCTTGCCTGATTGCCAAATGGCAGTTCTGAGGAGAGAAAAAGAGATGTTCGAGCTTTGCTTCAGGTCATGCCCATTTTGTATGAATATTACGAAAGCTCAATCTAATCAGCTAAACCCTCTTTACCAATGTGGATTGATTCAGATAATAATTAAAAAGTTCTTTGCCCCATGCGCGCGATGTCTCTTTCTCACAGAAAAGTTCATTGCCGAGGTCATACCCGTCGTCCAGCCTGTACAGTCCCAGGGATATGAGGGAATCTGTCACAGTAAGGGCTATCTTAATTTCTTTTTTTAGCATATACAACTGGAAGTTATCGGATTGGAGCAACCTCTTCAAGAGATCGGAGCATTCTTTGAGCATGGCACTGTAGACGGCAGGGGTTAAGATCAATTCGACTTTAGCCCCATCTTCGACGGCCCCGGTGATAACCTCCGTGTGCCCGGGAGCAATTATAGGCGTAATGCTACGAATTTTCCTGGACCTCGTGAGCTCTGCAAGAAAGTGCTCATGGCTTTTGAGAAGCGAGGTAGGGTCCGATTTGATCAACTGGCATTGAACAAGCATTCCCAAATTCATTTGCAGCCTGGCAGGTATGTCGCTCAGGTCATGAATCATCCAGAAATTCCAATGTCGATCCAGGATCACAATGGTGCCTATCAGCTCTTCCAGGATCATAGCCTGGATTCTGCCAATATTTGTGAGTCTGTATCCATGGTCCCTTTTTGTGACCAGTTTTTCCTCGCTCAACTCTTTGAGGCAATGAAGTATTGTGGTGGCCCGAAGACCCATTTCCATCTCCAACTCTCCTGCGTTCAGCTCTCCTTCCAGCAGGCAGAGCATCACTCTTGTGCGCACTGCAGATCTGGTGAAAGCCTTCAGTTTGGTCTCGGCCAGATCGTATTTATCGTATGCAAACGACATAGCTAGCCTCTTATTCGCTTTTTTGGCTCACAGGGTCCATGAATGACCATCACCGACCAAACTATTTAAGCATAATGCATTTTTTTAGTATGTTAAGATTTCATCCCTTTTACTCGCTCAGGATTTGAACCACAAATCACGATTCTTAAGCTAAATTGATACGCGACCAAGATGCGCGACCAAAATATGGGAGAGTTTTTGTAAGACGTGCCATTGACCAATTGAATAAAACCAATCTCAGTAAGGAGTCTTTGTCCGCAACGCCGTTAGTCCAATCTGGTTCACTGACAAATGATTTTTTATCGACAAGCTCCTTTGTGCCCATGGCAAGATCCGTATCTGTGACAAGAAATCCGTCATCATGTACATTTTCCTCATAAATCGATATGGGGGCACTATAATCAGACAGAATCAGCTACGTTCTTTCAAATACTAGGGATAAATCTTCCGTATCTTTGGTACACCAGATTTATATCCCAATTTGGACCTTACAATAATTGCTGACTTGAAGCAAAATATACTGATTAAAGCAAACTTGCCAAAGAGCTCGTGAAAAAGCAAACCGAAATAAAGAGGTGGAATCGTGAAACGCAGCCGCGATCTGATCATATCTCAGATATTGTATATTTGTACTCATGGTGCAAATAAGACTCGGATAGTGTACCAGGCGAATCTCAATTTCAGAACTGTAGACCCGTATTTAAAATTATTGACCGAAAAGGGGTTTATTGATGCTAAACAAGAACCTTCTTTAGTATATGAAACTACGGAAAAGGGAACAGAGCTCTTGGGGAGTCTCAAAGCGATTCAGAAAGAGATATATTAATAAAAATAGAAAAATAATGAGTATCAACAATGGTATTATGATGCAGGAATAGAATAACCGGCAGAAATTGGCTGTCGCGGTTCCTCTTTGCGTCTTCACAATCGACTATAGAGCTTTAAGACAAGTCAAAAGTTTTTGACATTTTATCTTGCAGCATTGTTCGCATCTCATCCCCTTTTTTGGCAACAAAAATATGCCTGGTCAGGCTTCGATGCACCCGGTCTGTATGTTTTTGGATGATGCTAAACCCGGCATTGGCCAGCATGTCATCCAGGGGCGCATCCGCCACGATTACCATGCGTCTGCCGGGCTTGATCACCCGAAATAGCTCCCCCAGGCTCTCCTCCAGGAGTAGTTCTTTGGAGACGGCCAGTATCTTGGCCGACCTTCCATAGGGCGTATCCAGGACGGCTCCGTCCATGGAAGCATCTTGCAGGGGCAGACGCTTTGCATCTCCCAGTACGAGACTGCAATCCTGGTTGTGGAGGTTGCAGAGAGCTCCCTTCACCAGCCGAGCTTGAACTTCGATGCCCACACCCTCAATGCCAATCAGACAGGCCTCGATCAGAATGCCGCAGGTTCCTGCAAAGGGGTCGAGCAGCCTTTCACCAGCACGAGTCTGGGTAAGGTTGACCAATGAGCGGGCCATGCGCGGCATGAGAACGCCGGGGTGAAAAAAGGGCTTTAGATGTGGACGGCGCCACTCAAAAGAGCTGCGATCCATTACGGCCGCTTCCATCCCTATGATTATCTTTCCTGATGTGATAATGGCCCTCAACACCATCTCCGGATCTTTCAGGTCTGCCTTGTAGCCTTTCTGAAAGAGAACTCGTCCCACCTCATGCTCCACGGCATCTGCACCGGGCGCAGCGTCCTTGATCCGTCGAGCCCTGACCAGATATCTCTTCTTAGGAAGATCCAGGCCGCCTGCACACCCAGCAAGAGCCTCCAGATTTGCGTCGCAGATCGTCAGGACCTCGATAATGCGATGAGTCATAGCCAGGCGCTCAGCCAGCAGCTGCAAATCGAGGCCTTCCGCCTCGACGATCAGGCACTGGTCCAGGAAGGCCGTCTCCTGAAAGCTGGTGGAATTGATCTCCACCAGAGCCAGAGCTTCACATCTGGGCAGAGTTTCATGTTCCCCGGAGAGTTCGAAGGCGTAGGTTTTCATTTTCTTCTTCAATCCAGGTAGCTGTTCACATCCCTGAAATTGAATCGCTTCGAGGCCAGAACCTTCTCCAGGAAATTGAAGAGCGCCCTTCGAACATCATCAGAGAGAAGCGGATACCAGGTGGGGCTGGCTACGACCACCGCTCGGAATGCGAAGAATGGTGCGATAACCTCCAGGAGTTCGTCGTCTCCAGTCTTCTCCAGGTAGTTCTCAAAGAAGAGCTCAAAGAGGTCTTTCAAATCACCTGTCAGTCGCAGGCTCTTTTGCACCGAGTAGAAGATGTAATTCATGGCCAGAGCGGTGATGTCGTCAGCCGCTTCACCCCACTCTCCCCGGCTTCTGTCCAGGACGGAGAAGTCCGTGCCCTCCCGGAACATGATATTCCAGGGATGAAAATCGCCATGCACCTGACAGAGGCGGCGGGCTTTGTCATGAAGCCTCCAGCGCCATTCCACGCAGACCTTCTCCATCTCTTGCAGCTCATCCGGGTCCAGGAAACTGGGGTTTTCCGGGTAGTCGTCCAGGATGCCGAAAATGCACTCACCATCTCCCACCGTCTCCCTGATCTTGCGCAGATATAGCGGTGGGCAGTCGTTCTTGACGGAATGAATCTCAGCAAGATAATTGGAGAGGGCGATGACCCGGTCGCGGTCCAGTTCTGTCGCTCCCTGCTCTTTGACCCTCTCCAGATCGAAGAAGTACTCCTTTCCCTCGATCTTCTCCATGAGCAAGAAATACTCGCGAGCGTCTCCGGCTGATACCAGCTTCCCTTTTTCTGTGAAGTAGCCCACGTCAAGAGATGGGACATGCTTGGGTAGATTGGCAAAGGTCGAGTTCTGCCAGATCATTATCCTCGCCCGGTCGGAGAAATGGTCATGGCCGAAGCCGTGCTGCACGCGCATGGAAGAGAGTACGCTAGAGCCTTTTTTTCCCGAGACCTGATACTCCACCAGCAGAGGCGATCCATATCCGAATCCCTTCACGTCCTCTGTGGTAGGGATGGTCTCACCCAGCTTCTGCAGGCTAATGAGCGTAAGATCGTTTCCATAGAGGCTCTTCAGGTATGCCTCCAGATTCTCCCTCAACAGATCCAAGGCCGAACACCCCCCTTTCAAGTCCCCATCTGCCAGCTATGCATGTATTTGTCCTGTTCGGCAGTGAGCTTCTCCGTCTCAAGACCCATGGAGGCCAGTTTCAGCTCCGCTACTCTGCGATCGATCTCCACAGGCACGGCATAGACCTTCTTCTCCAGGTTTCGGCCGTGTTCTACAATGTAGCGCACTGCCAGTGCCTGGTTGGCGAAGGACATGTCCATGACCTCGGGAGGGTGGCCGTAGGCAGCAGCCAAATTGATCAGCCGGCCTTCCGCCAGCAGGTAAAGCCTGCGGCCGTCTTTGAGCTTATACTCTGTGACGTTGTTTTGTATCTCATTCTTCTCTGATGCCATCTTCTCCAGTGAGGGTATGTCGATCTCCACATTGAAGTGACCGCTGTTGGCAAGGATTGCCTGGTCCTTCATCAACTCGAAGTGCTCTTTTCGGATGACGTTTATGTCGCCGGTGAGGGTGACAAATAGATCTCCCAGGGGGGCCGCCTGCAGCATAGGCATGACCCGGTAGCCGTCCATAGCAGCCTCCAGGGCTTTGCGCGGCTCGATCTCTATGACGATGACATTAGCACCCAGGCCATGGGCCCGCATGGCAAATCCCCGGCCGCACCAACCATAGCCACCCACGACCACGGTTTTTCCGGCAAAGAGAAAATTAGTGGCCTGCATAATGCCGTGCAATGTGCTCTGGCCCGTGCCATAGCGGTTGTCGAACATCATCTTGGTCTCGGCATCGTTGACGGCTATTACCGGGTAGAGCAGCGCATTATCCTCGGCCATGGCCCGCAGGCGCACGACTCCGGTGGTGGTCTCCTCGCAGCCGCCAAACATCTGGGCGGCAAGCTCCGGCTGCTCCTTGTGGATAATGGCGATGGTGTCGGCGCCGTCGTCCAGGCTGACATTGGGCTTGAGCTCCAGGGCCTTCTTGATGCACTCATAGTACTCTTTTTCGTTCTCGCCCCGGAAGGCGTAGACGTGAAGGCCGCGAGCTGCAAGAGCTGCTGCCACTTCATCCTGAGTGGAGAGAGGATTGGAGCCTGTGACTGCCACCTCGGCTCCGCCCGCCACGAGAGTAGTTATGAGGTTGGCCGTCTCCACAGTCACATGCAGGCAGGCTACGATGCGCGCGCCCTTGAGGGGCTTGTCCCTTTCGAACTCTTGCTTGATCTTCTCCAGAACGGGCATGTGCCTGCGGGACCATTCGATGCGCTTCTCCCCTGCTTCTGCCAGACCTGGATCCTTGACGACGCTCTTCTGCAAAAATATCACCCGGAAATTTCTTAGTTGACTGGAAGAAAGAACCTTTTTGCTGATACTTAAACCCAACCCCGGATTAGCGGCTGTATTCAGACTTCAAGGTCATAACGACTATCTCTGCCCTGCCGCACCCGCGCTCGCCCAGTCTTTGACATTTTCGGGAGCGCCGCCACTATGCCAGGCAGCTCTAATGCTTTCCTGGTTGGCCGACGCGAGTCGCAAAGGCAGGTATCTGGCCTTTTGGGCTGCAACATGAGATCGAAACTTCTCCAAATAGCCTCCGACCTTGCCCGGGCCTATTTCATTTCCAATCAGCATCGACAAAATGCTGTTGATTTCGCTCTCCTCGGCAGGAAGGGAAGGAAAGCCAGGAGGAGTTCTTAGCCATTTTAACTTCCCCGTCCTCCCTTGAGTTGTTGCAAAACATTCTCTAACCCCAGTGCTTCTTTGGGCCGTTCTCATCTTAAAAGTTTATGATGTATTAGAGGAGACAGTAATATGTATATATCTTTAACATAAACATAACATTATGTCTGCAAGTTGTGTGTATACAAATTCGCGTCCCTGCAGAAGACCGGCAAATGATGGCTGAAATGAAGGACGTTAACTGGCAGCCGGATCTCCGGCAGGCGGTCGAGGAGCTGGTCAGGGAGAAGAGAAGACATATTCTCCTTAGTGAGGCAGGAGAGCTGAGAAAGGCGACGAAGAATATAGGCGTTAGTGGATCTGAACTGATAAGAGAGGACAGGGATGCGAGATAGAGCTGTCCTTGATTCAGGTGTTATATTTGCCCCCTACTTTGAAGAAGACGCATCTCAACGGGCAATAGATGCTGTAGATCTACTCAGTCCGATTACACTTGATCTTGCCGTAACGGAAGTTGGCAATGCTGCCTGGAAGAGGGTCGCCCTGTTTAAGGAAAGCAAAGACTCCACCAGAGAGTCGCTCTCCAAATGCCTGGAATTCATTAAAGCATGCAGAGTGATTCTCACCTCAGATCTGGCTGAATTGGCTTACGAGATTGCTTTGGAGAATAAGACGACATTTTATGATTCGCTCTTCCTGGCAGCAGCAGAGAGGGAGAAGTGACGCTTTGACCCTTGACAGAAAAATGTATGAGAAAGCGAGAGCGACCATAAATGTTCAGATGATTTAGAATTAGGAGAATTTTTAGATGACAGAAAAAGAGAACGATATCAGTATACCAAAGGTCCAGAAGCTTGCGGATCTGGTAGGCTATCAGGACGAATCAGTGGTGAGCCGGGAGATAATTCGCAAAAGCACTGGGACAGTAACGCTTTTTGCCTTTGATGAAGGCCAGGGTTTAAGCGAGCACACAGCACCCTTTGATGCACTTGTGCATGTCATTGATGGAGAGGTCGAGATTAAGATCTCAGGAAAATCGTACCATCTGGGCCAAGGCGACCATGTGATCTTGCCTGCCGGCGAGACTCATGCCCTCAAGGCTCTAAGCAAATTTAAGATGCTATTGGTTATGATAAGGTCATGAATACCATTATTTACCATCGAGTCCAAAATACTATTGAATGAGCCTGAAAATCACCTTGCTTGGAACTGGCGTCGGCATCCCCCAGCCCGGCCGCTCCCAGGCGGCGGTCTTGCTGGAGAACGGTCAGCCCCTTCTCTTTGACTGCGGTGCAGGCACGCTCCTGCGCCTGGAGCAGGCCGGTATGGCCATCGAACCTCTGGACACAGTCGTGCTCACGCATCTGCACCTTGACCATGTCTCAGATCTCCTGGCTCTGGCCAATGCGCGCTACCTATCAGGCTTGCCCGGCCTGGAGATTTATGGCCCCAACGGAACTGATATCTGGTTTAAGATAGTTCGCAGTGCTTACCCTAACCTGGAAAGGATGCAGTCTGTGGTGCACGAACTCTCCCCCATGGATTCCTTCTCTATCAAGGGCTTCGACATCTTTGCAGAAGAGGCGCGCCATAGCGTAACCGCCCTGGCCTATCGCCTTGAGGCAGAGGATAAAGTGATCGTCTATTCGGGCGACACCGAGCCCTCGGCCCGCGTAGCGGCGCTGGCGGATGGTGCAGACCTGCTCATCCATGAGTGCTCTTTCCCTGAGCCCTTTGATGTCACCAACCACAGCACGCCCAGGAAGCTGGGCCATATGCTTCGCAATCAGAACGTAAAGCGCGTGATTCTCACTCACCTCTACCCGCAGGCGGAGGGGCATGAGGATGAGATGGCTGAGCAGGTTATAGAGCTCTCCGGGGCGCCGACGATCGCAGGCTGGGATCTGGTGAGCGTGATAATTTGAATCTCTTGGCTTTGCAGTTCCGAATGAATTGCGGACCTGCTTCGATAATAGCGATATTTCCAGAGAGCCTTTCGATGTGCCCAACTGCATAACTACCCAGAAGCTACGAGCAAAAATAATATAAATTTATGAATTAGATCGTGGAACCGCTTTCTAAATTCCTTCTTGGCGGCAAAAATCATCAAAATCTACATACTTGCTTTTTTCCTTAAGGAAGCGCCTGTATTCAGCATCGGCGTATTCTTCCTCTTTGGTGAGGACTTCTCTGCTAATCTCGGCAGCCATTTTAACCTCTCTATCTCAATTCATTCGTCTTTTTATTTATAACCTTACCCTGTAATCTGAATCGCCAGACCGCAGAAACATTCTCGATACGAAAATTGTATCATCTTCAATGAAGTACTCTGCGCGATGCCTTCCTACTCTCAGTCTATAAAGTGGCGGCCTCTTTCCTTTTTCCTTAATAATATCGCACTCTGGCCTGGGTGTAAAGGGATCATCCCTCAGTTCATCAATGCTCTCTCTAATCATTCCTGCCTCCCTTTTATCCAGGCTCTTTAGGTATTTTTGAGCCCGAGGAGAGATCATTATTCTAAAGGCCACTAAATCACACTTCCCCCATGTTCCCTGTTTCAAGATCTTTCTATCCTTTGAATGTTTTCGTTGCTGCTATTGTGACAGGATTAAACTTGGATCAGATTTTGATTAATGTCGATAGTTTAATTTACCTTAAGTCTCATTTTTCTACGCGAGGGAGTTGAAGATAGACGAACCATTCGCTTATTTTCCTGGAATCATTGGCAGCCAATTCCGATCTCGTTAATGCATCCCAGGCCACCCCAAATCAAGCGTGGACGAAAATCTACAATACGTCTTTTTTTTCTGGAAATTCTCTCCCAGATAGGTGACTCTCTTGGCAATGTATTCTTTTGGTGGTTCAGGACTTTTCTCTCCATGGAGTGGTTTTTTAGCTCACTGAATATAATCAGCGATATAATCAGCGATATAACATTCAACCTTCTGAAGATCGCTGCATTTCTTCTTCTCTTGGCCTTCATGATCCTTCTTGTTCGCAGGGTCTTCAAGAAGGAGGAGGGCCTTGTCATCATGCCTTTCGAGACCTCTGGCAATGAGCAAGGAAAATACAACGGGAAGTTGGTTTCCGATCTTCTAACCGGCGAGCTCCAGAGAATATTGAATGTTCACAGTCATAAATTCGAGGGGATTTCTGTGACGGCGGAGAATCTGAGGATTCCGGCGATAGTTCCCAGAAGTGAGACCCTGGATTACAGCATAGCTGATATGGGAACAGTGGGAAATGGCTCCACAACGCTATCCATCGGAAGCCTTATTGTCACCTTCAAGAGGCTATGCCCGGGGAGCGAGCCTGTGCCAATCCTCACCGGTTCCCTGGGCTGCTTCGGTTCTTTGATCGAACTCGCCGCCTGTCTGGAGGGCAGAAAGATCCAGGCCTGGGAGGTCAGGCAAGGTCCAAAAGCAGGTGGACCTGCTTTGGAAGATTGCATCCCTGGCTTGATCAGAGATCTCTCCTTCAAGATCGCTTTTGATCTGGCTTTAGCTGATTCCAATTTGGGTGTTTCCGCAAAGACATGGCGTGGATTCATGCACTTCACAAAGGCGCTGGAGGCCTATTACAATTATACGCAGACGGGCAGTGCAAGAGATCTGAGGAGATCCAAGAGGAGCTGCATCAGAGCAGTGTATTCAGAAAAAGAATACAACAAAGCCATAGAAATGTTAGGAGCCCTTGGATTTGTTTATGTGGAGAAAAAAGACTACACCGAGACGAAGAAAATATTCAAGATCGTGAGAAAATTCAAAATAGACCTGGGGTCGTTCGGCCTTGGATTTACGTTTTGGCTGATAGGTGAAAATGAGAATGCTCTTGCTGCCTTTGATAAAGCGATCGAGTTCAATCCTCAGGATTCCAAGGCATGGTACAATAAGGGCGTTGTGCTCGGCGAATTGAACCGGCCCGAAGAGGAACTTGTCGCCTACGAGAGAGCGATCAAGCTCGATCCTCAAAATTCCGATGCCAGATACAATAAGGGTAATGTACTTGGCAAATTGAACCAGCTCGAGAATTCCATGAAGGCATATGAAAGTGCGATCGAGCTCAATCCACAGAATTTCGATGCTTGGTACAATAAGGGTATCATACTTGCCAAATTGAACCGATCCGAGGATGCACTAGCAGCCTTTGACAAAGCTATCGAGCTCAATCCTCAATTGCATGTAGCCTGGTACAACAAAGGTGTTGCGTATGGCAAATTGAATCGGCCTGAGGACGCCTTGGCTGCCTATAATAAAGCAATTGAGCTTGATCCTCAGGATTCAGATGCCTGGAACAACAAGGGTGGTGCGTTTGTCAAATTGAACCAAGCCGAGAATGCATTGGCCTCCTATGAAAAAGCGATCGAGTTCAATCCTCAACACTCCCAAGCCTGGCATAACAGAGGTTCAGTTCTCAAGCTACTTCATCGCGATACAGAAGCGGAAGAGGCGTTTTCCAGGGCAAAGGAACTTGGATTCACAGGCGACTCTGAGCCATGAGGAATGCCGGAAAAAAAGATAGAAGCGTTATCGTCTCAGGCGATCTGCTTCCCTGCAGCCGGTCCCCACATGGCGTTGTAGATCTCTGTGATCTTGACCATGACGCAAGACTTGGCCGGCAGCTTGTCATTGATTCCGTGCACCCAGGACTTCATCGCGGCGAAGTTCTCGCCCTCTTTGCAGAGCGTTACATTGCCTTTGATCTGGAAGGACTTCTTCGTTTCGCTGTTGTAGCATAGGATGGCGATCTTGGGGTTATCCATCAGGTTCTGAGCGGTCTTGAGGAAGAAGTTGTCCGCCAACATGAGCGTCTCATCGTCTATGATCTTCAACAGTCCCACAAAGACCACGTTGGGAACTCCCGACTTGCTCGCTGTGGCAATTGGTATGGGCTTTTGCTTCTCCAGGGTCTCCCTGACTTCTGCTGGCATCTTTACCATAACTAAATCACCTTGTGATAAAATAAGTCCAGCATTCGATAAATACCTGCGCGTTGAATGTGTGCCTTCGCTATTTCAAGAGGCTTTGCTCTGGGCACTCTGGGCGCTCTGTGAGCTCTATTGTCTCATGGTCAAGAAAGGGCTGCTCTCTTTTTAGTCTGTAGCTTAACCGCCGTCGCTCGGCCGGCCGCGGCCTGGAGCGGCGCCCCGGAAGAATGTGCTCACGTTTTCCCTGCAAGCATCAGATAGATCCTATTTACAGTTAAATGAATTCTAATTCGCTACAAAAATTGTCCCACAACTTCTTCCGGGGTTCCGCGCGGTGCTACGCGCTGGGGTTGACGGCCCGACTTATGGCCGTGCAGGCCCCCCCTGCGTCCGCGGGGAACAATCTATGGAGCTATGCTCTTTGTCCTTCAGTAATCACAATCAAAAGCGAACATTGGCATCTTAAGAAAAAATTCGATCTAGAACTTCGATCTACAGTTGGCTCTTTTATTCCTTTCTCCCCCGGCAAGCTTTGATGAAGTTGGCAGGAAATCCCCGGAAAGATGCGCTATGAATATGAGCGTAGCTGGCCACCATATTGCCCTCGCACACGCCATCATGTCCGCCTTCGATGCCCGTGCCCCGCTCAAGATGGATGGCGTAATTCACCTTCTCATCCATCAGCATCTCGGAATGGTGGAACTCATGGCCCATGATCGGGGAGCCTGCGGGCCCGAGCGGACAGTCCTTCTCAATGCGGCCATGCACATAGCTGACTATGCGATTTTTTCCCCGCCTGGCCTTTCCAGGAACCAGGCCGACCATCTCCTGCCGCTCGCCATCCCATTCTATCTCACGCGCGAGGTACATCAGCCCGCCGCATTCGGCGTAAATGGGCAGATCCTTCTCGTGCGCTTTCTCCAGCGAGCTGATCATCCTCCGGTTTTCGGATAGCTCACGGGCATAGAGTTCAGGATAACCACCGCCGATGTAGATGCCGTCCACGTCCGGCAGGGCTAGCATCGTGCACCGGGCTGAAAGGAACCACCCTGGCTCCGGCCAGCTCCATCAGCTCCAGGTTGTCCCGGTAGTAGAAGTTGAAAGCCTCGTCCCTGGCCACGCCGATGCTAATGCCTTTCCCGAGACTGCTCTCCCGGTAGAGGTCGATCTCTGCTTCAGGTAGAGGCTCCGCAGACCTGGCAATCTCCTGAATGCGATCCAGGTCCAGCCCATCCTCTACGATCTGGCGGATCCGATCCACTCTCTCTTGGAAACCCTCGTGACGGGTCTTGCCCTCCAGCACGGGCACCAGTCCCAGGTGCCGCATGGCCAGGTGCATGTCGTCATTGCGGCGGATAACGCCCACCACTTCCACGCCTGCGTAGCGCTCTATCTCCTTTGTGGCCTTCTCGGCATGCCTCGCTGACCCAACTTTGTTCAGTATGACCCCCTTAAACTGAACCTCGGGGTCGAAATCCATGTAGCCCTTCACAAGCGCGGCACAGCTGCGCGTTATGCTGCGTGCGTCCACTACGAAGATGACGGGCACATTAAGCATCTTGGCGATCTGGGCCGTCGAGCCCAGGTCCCCGTCGTAACCCTCGTAAAGGCCCCGCACACCCTCGATCACTGCCACATCCGCGCCTGAAGCTGCGTGGGCGTATATCTCCCGAACTGCCTTTTCTGGCATGAGATAGCCATCCAGGTTGCGGCAGCTCCTCCCGGTGATCCAGGTGTGATAGCTGGGATCGATGTAGTCCATGGCAACCTTGAAGGGCTGCACTACCTGGCCGCGACCACGCAGGGCGGAGAGCAGACCGGCAACTATGGTGGTCTTGCCGCTGGAGCTTCTATCGCCTGCCAGCAAAACCCGGGCGCAGTCGGCCTTCATTATTTCACACTTCCATTGCTCTCGTCCTTTTCTCACTTACCTTTCCGGCTTCTTTATCCCTACAGTTCAATCGCAGGATAACTCCCGGAGCCGCTCATCGCTGAGTGGCTGCGGGATTTGGGGGGAGGCGCCAGACATGATCTCTCTGGCCAGGGCGCGATAGACGTCGGCAATCTTCGAGTCGGGCGCACCCTCGATGACAGTCACGGCTCTCCTCTCGCACTGCTGGACTATGGGTTCTTTGGGAATGAATGCTACGAGGCGGCTCTTCAGCTCCCTGGCAAATTTCTCCACAATCTCCTTCTCCCGCTCTCCAGCAGCCTCACGTGAGTTGCAGATCACTCCCGCCAGAGGCGTGTTCAAGCGCAGTAAGCCTTTACTGATATTGTTCGCGGCATAAAGAGGCATGTACTCTCCGGAGGTGATGATGTAAGCCTGGCTCACCAACCCCTTGCGGATGGGCGCAGAGAATCCGCCGCACACAATGTCCCCCGGCACATCGTAAAGCACCAGGTCCACCTCTTCCATAGCCTTGGAGACCTTGCGCAGGAAATCGATGGCGACGATTATCCCCCGGCCGGCGCATCCCACGCCCGGCTCCGGCCCTCCGACCTCAATGCACTTCACTCCTCTGTATCCTTGAAAGACCACATCCTTTTCTGCAATCTCTCCACCCCGTAAAATGAGATCCATCATGGTGGGAATCCTTCTGCCCACCAGAGTTATGCTCGAATCGCTCTTCGGGTCGCAACCTACAACCAGCACCTTATGGCCTTCTTCGGCACAGGCGGCGGCGACGTTCGAGGCAGTGCACGACTTGCCGATACCACCTTTGCCGTATATCGCAACGTGTTTAATAGATGACATCTAACTCCGCTTCGTTTGTGGTATCCCCATAGGATATACAGCTTATCCAGCAATGATTCTTGAGAGGTGAATGGAGATCAGGAAAATCTGGTTGATGGTTGCATTGGCAATCATAGCTATGCATATCGTGCTTCTTTCTGCGGCATCGGCGCAAGAGCCTGTAGAGGCTGTCGAGGTACGAGGTCATACTAGCAATGGCGACGGGACTTGGGGCGCAGCTGACTTCGGCTGGTTCTACTATGACTTGGACAAAGCCGAAGGTGGCGAGCAGCTAAAAATAGGCCTCCAGGAAAGGTCTGCAGAAAAAGGCCAAATCGTCTACACTTCTAAAGCATGGTCGAGACCGTTTGAGTATGAGCCCTGGGGCAGCTATTATGCGGTGGCATTCCTGGGCAAGCTCTATCTGGCCGGCTATCCGGAGAGCTCTATTACCGAAGAGGTCAGCTCTCTTGACAAAGGAGAGCTGAGAGAGATACTCAAGGATGAAAAAGAGACCTACACCCTGAGCTATAACCGCACTCTTCCCCTCGCATATGGCTACGAGCTGGCTGCAGTGGAAACCTCCCGCAAGGATGGAGCCGTTAACTTCATTCTTTTAAAAAATGGAAAGCCGATATACGGTTCAGTGGTAAGCCTTGGTGATACATTCACTTACAAGGTAAATGATGTCCCGGTGATACTGGTCCATCTGGCCGATGCCATGAAAGGAGAGGATGACGGATTTGCCCAGGTGGACGGAATATTTCAGATCAGCGATCTCCCCGACATCAGGCTCTTTGAGGGCGGCCAGTTAGGCAACATGGAGCTTAATGATCTCTCTGAAGATGGCATTGAGTTTCGAAATAGCAAAGCTCTCACCCTCCGCAGAGATTCTGTGGTTCCACTGACACCGGATCTGGGAATAATTGTGCTTGATCAGCCGGATCTGGCCTATTATCCCGTGGGTGCTATCTTCGATTACGGAATCCACGAAATAAGGGGTCCGGCCTTTGATGGTAATCCTTCCGTATCTATTAGTCAGGGCGACGAGAATCTTCCCGCCATAGCCAGGTGGAATTCCCAAAATTACAGCGGATTTTACTTCGACCCTACGAAGAGTCTGGGCGAGGAGACTCTCATCCTTCATAATGTTCAAGGCAGAAGGGTACCCTCTATTTTCCTGAATAATTCAAATAGGGAGAGCAATAATCCGGTTCCGGAGGGTTTTCAGTATAACACATTACTCCAGCCCAAGAAATTTGAATTCGATTCCTGGGGACAATACTATGTCATAAGCTTCCTGGGATCGCAGTGGTTCGCAGGATACGATTCCAGCATTGAAGGCCGAAAAGCGACCAAGAGTTTGCTGGAGCACGAATACCTGGGAAAGGTGCTCTGGGACATAGAGCCGCAGGCAATAATCCTTGCCGGCAATTATTCTCTTCAGGAAGGCTATGAAATGCGTATTCGCGACGTGGGAAATGACAGCATCTTTCTCCAGCTTTTAAAAGATGGCATGCCGGTTGAGAGCTCGGTAGTTAAATCCAACTCGACCTATATTTATAAAAGGGATCTGGGTGACGTCAAAGACCTGCCGATAATAATGGTGCATCTCAACAATGTCTTCCGCAATGGGACGAAGAGCATTGCAACCATCGATGGCGTTTTCCAGATCTCTGATCAAGAAGTTCTTTCCGTCGAGCCGGGTCTGCAATTGGCGGATCTCAGAATCGTATCCGTTCAACCGTTTGGGATATTCATGTTCAACGACGACTATATCAATCTCAATCGCGACTCAACGATCTCCCTCGGGCCGGGAATGAACATCCGGGTGGCGGACAACGATACGCTTCGGTATTATCTTTACACCGCGGCATATGTTGTTCCCCGGCCAGAGCCGCCCCTGATCAAAAAGCCAGACAACGTAACTTCAGGAGCCGCAGCGAACTTTTCCATGGTCGTTCAGGCAGCAGAGATTAGTCAGGTTACAGCAGATATACTGGATTCAAGTAATAAAACCGTCTTCGCCGGAGATATCACTGCCTCAGGCCTGGGCTCGAGAGATATCTGGGTATTTGGCTGGAACTGGAATGCAACGACTCTGCAGCTCAGCGATGATAAGAGCTTTATTATGGATGCAGGCGAGAGCTCCGTGCCGGGATTGCTTTACCTGGACCAATCTGTGCCTCCGGTGCAGGTTGGGGTTGTATTCAACTCCACGGGAAGAATCAGCAGAATCACGAGCGGCAAATCTGTCTATTACATTTCCCGCAGTGAATACGGTAGAATAGATGCTGGCATGGACTATGATGTCATGATAACCAATGAGAGCAGCAGAAAGGATTTCCTCAAAATTGAGCCCGAAAGGAGCATTCTGCAGTTTTATGATGTCATTGATGGAAAATTGGTTCCAAGCGGCATAAATCATACGCTGCAGGGGACGTTGGCGGTCTTGGAGCCTCATGCCGTCACAGTGGCGGCCAAACCCGGTCGATACGAGCTGCGGGTAAGGGTAGAGAACGCCGTCAATGCCATTCAGGCTTTTGGAGAGTTCTTCAACGTGACTCCTGCAGAGGTGCGTGGGGTATCCCTGGGCTCGGCTGAAGCCCTTGCGGGAGAAAGCGTTACCATTCCACTTGAGGCCCCAGTTAATGGCAGTGAGAAGAGAATAGGTATCTCTTATGATGCCTCCATCGTGAAGGCCACGGGCATTGAGGGAGAGTGCAAACCCACCTGGCAGGTGGAATCGAATCCAGGAACGATAACCGTCCTTCTGCCGGAAGGCTGCGGTGCCGCCAATCTCACCTTTGCCGCCAGGAACACTGCAGCAGAAAAAGAGAATGTGACAGTTGACCTCAATATTACAAGCACGAGCGGCTTTGATCCAGAAACTATAACCAACGGCTCTATTTCCATTGCAGCGGATGGCTCCGCCTCCAAGAAGAGCGACACTCTGGGAATCATGGCAACATTGGCTGCCTTTGTCGCTGGAGCCTATGCTCGACGCAGGGGCTAGGGCTCCGCACTTAATTTTTCAAATCGATAATTGGTCCACATCGGCAGTTATGCTTTGATCCACCAAGATATTGATCTATACGTCGCGTGCTGCCTTTTTCATCGCTCTTCCCAGTGCCAGGCTTATGGTCTCTATCTTGCTCCGATCGTCGCCTCCTTCCGCGCGAACGACTAAGGAGAACCGGCCATTATAAGCCAAAGCCCGAAGGAAGTGGCTGAAGGTCTCCAAATTCATGCCTGCGACACTCCCGGACTGCAGATCGAAATCCCCACGGTATCCCGGCTCGCCGAAGCGCACTGCCACCGTGGCCATGGCCTGGCCTGATGGAACAATTGAGCTTCCAATGCCGCTTTTTATGACCTGGGCCAGCGCCCCTCCCAGGGCGATGCCTACGTCCTCGGTGGTGTGGTGGTCCCCAGTCTCCAGATCGCCCCTGGCAATGACTGTCAGATCAAAGAGCGCACCTCTGCCGAACGCTCGCAGGATCTCATCCAGGAGCTCGATTTTTGTGTCGACTTCAGTGACGCCCGCGCCGTCGGTCTCCAGAATTACGTCGATGCGGGTCTCTTTTGTCTCCCTTTTCTTCGATGCCAACATGATATATTCTACTTATCTTACATTTTTAAGCTCATCGATCTGGACGGGAGGGTTTTTGGTTGATCGTCTCCGAAGAGCTTATCTACCTTTGTGCCAACCCTGAAGTTTCATAGGTCATAGAACAAAGGGTTATCACCATGATTTCTAAAGAAGATATCCAGGAGATTTTGAAAGGATACGACAAAGACGATCTTACCATCGCTACCATCTGCTCTCACAGCAGCCTGCAAATCTTTCATGGCGCGCGCCAGGAGGGCTTCAAGACCGTAGGCATCTGCATCGGCCGGCCGCCCCGGTTCTACGATGCTTTCCCACTGGCCAAGCCGGATAAGTTCGTCAGTGTAGAGAGCTACAAGGCACTTCTGGGTTGTGCAAATGATCTCGTGGATGAGAATGTCATCATAATCCCCCATGGCTCTCTTGTCGAGTATTTAGGAATAGAGAGGTTCGAGTCCCTGGCAGTTCCCACTTTCGGCAACCGCCGCGTCCTGGCATGGGAGAGCGACAGGGAGATGGAGCGCGAATGGCTCCTCAAGGCTGGAGTCAATGTTCCCATGCGATTTGAAAAGGCAGAGGATATCGACCGGCCGGTCATAGTCAAGTATCATGGTGCCAAAGGCGGGCGGGGATTTTTCATCGCTAAGACGAAAGAAGAGCTGCAATCGAAGATGAGCACCCAAGAGAAGTACACCATCCAGGAGTTCATCCTCGGCACCAGATACTATATTCATTTCTTCTACTCGCCCATAAAGTCGGAAGGATACCGGCTGAGCAAGGGATCTTTGGAGATGCTGGGCATCGACCGGCGCGTGGAATCAAATGCAGACGAGATCTTTCGCATCGGAAGCATGAAAGAGCTGGCAGAGGCAGGCATCTATCCAAGCTTCGTTGTAACAGGCAACCTGCCGCTTGTGCTGCGCGAGTCGCTCCTTCCCCGGGCCTTCGAGCTGGGCGAGAGGGTCGTGGAAACCAGTCTGGATCTCTTCGGAGGTATGGTGGGGGCTTTCAGCCTGGAGACAATTGTCACCGACGAGCTGGAGTTCAAGGTCTTCGAGATATCGGCTCGCATCGTTGCAGGAACCAATCTCTATATCAGCGGCTCTCCTTACACCGATTTCATCGAGCCCGGACTCTCTAACGGCAGGCGCATTGCCCAGGAGATCAAGTCGGCAAATGAGAAGAACCTGCTTCACGAGATAGTGACGTGACCGCTCCGCCAATGAATTGGCAAAGCTAAAGGATCGTGGCCTGGAAAGGCTTATCTTTGGGGGGTCACTCTTTGATGCAATATGTCAGGCCTGATCGAGACCTTCCGCGATGCCACGATCCTGCAATGCAGCTTTCTGGAGAAGCTGTTGGATCTGGACATGGCAAACGTTGCCGCTTTCTCCGACTCCATGGTGGAGTTCCTGAGACCAACATCAGAGAACAAGTTCGTTTATGGCCTCGCTGCGGGTCGATCAGCCCTTGCGCTTTACAGCTTTCTGCAGCTCATCCAAAACCATTTTGAAAACGTATTTCCTTTTACCCTGGAAGATCCACTGCAAAGGCACTACCGCAAGGGTAAGAACCTCGGCATTGCCATATCCGGCTCTGGTGAGACCCTGTCTGTCAACAAATATATCGACGACTTAATCACCCGCGGCGGCGAAATCAAGCTCATAACGGCCAATGAGAATGGCATGGCCTACAAGATGGTGAGCGAATACGAGCGCGGATCGGCGCTGGTGATCAAGGCCCGAACGAAATACGCCACCGATAAGGACATGAGGTCCAGACTCTCTCCTATGGGAACGGAGTTCGAGCTGGAGGTCTTGGCCTTTCTCAATGCCCTCTTCGTTGATATCCAGTGCAGGCTTGAGGGTGTATGTGATTCCTCCTGTCCTGAATACCGAAGCAGGATAAAAGACTTTGAGGAGAACGCCCGCCTCATCTCTCAGATGGACGAATTGAACCCTGGCCATTTGGATTACTGGTTCAAGAGGCTTCTGCCCCGCAGCGGAAGATACATCATCGGCGGTGTGGGAAGATCCGGCCTGGTGGCCCGGGCCTTTGAGATGAGGTTCACCCATTTAAATAAGATCAGTTATTGGGAGAGAGACTTCAATACGCCAAGTTTCCAAATCGGCGATGTCTATATACCCATAACCGGAATCGGCAATACCTATGAGGCTCTGGAGGGCACTATTACCGCACTCAGCAAAGGGGCAGATGTTATGCCCATAACGGCCAATCCCTCTTCCCGTCAGGTCGCTATTCTGGAGAAGCACGGCCGGAAGAAGGATATAGCGATCATTCCAGTAAAGCCAGAGTATGCAGAGCTATTCAGCGGAGACACCAGCTCTACCACCTGGTTGATGTCCGACTTCACCAAGTTCCGCTATCCCATCTTCGAGATAAATGCCTCCATATTCACTAACAGTGTCGTGGCCGTGGGAGCGGAGTTCTTGGGAATTATGGAAGAGGGCATGAAGAGGATGCACGTGTGAAATCATTTACTGGGGATTTCAGATTTTGAGGCAAATAGAACTTCCATGACCAGAATAATTGCGCTTTCTGATACTCATCTGGAAGATGAAGAGCTCCCTCTGGCGGTTGTCGCGCTCGCCAGGAAAGCGGACATTATCCTTCATGCCGGCGATTTCGTCTCTGCCAGGTGCTACGCTGCCCTGGCAGAGCTGGGACGGCTGGAGGCGGTGCGGGGAAACTCCGACTCTTTTGAGCTGAAAAGACTCCTTCCGGAAAGGAAGGTTATCACTGTTGACGGCATCAGAATTGGCCTGGTGCACATGGCCTCGCATGGTTCCGATCTAGTAGGAGCAGAGATGATGGCTCGAGAGATGGATGTGGAGGTTCTGGTGTTTGGGCACATTCACCGTCCACTGGTCGAAAAAGGCAAGAGGCTTCTGATCTGTCCCGGAAGCACCACGCTGCCGAGAATGTCCGCCCCATCGGTCGCCGAGCTCGAGATCATTGACGGCAGAGTATGTGGCAATATCATTCCCACTGGAAGCCCTGCCTGCAATTATCTGAAGTATGCCGATAAGCTGGCAAAAAAGTCTGAAGAATGAATTATATCTTCAGAGTTTCAAGCCTGGAAATATGTGGTATTGAGGACGAACCAGGCGTCGTTGACTCCCTGGCCGTTGGTGTCTCCTGGCTTTTTATCCTTGGAGTATAAGTAAAGAGGCCATCCCTGGTATGCAGTCTGCTCAATCCCATCCGTTCTAGTGGCATTTGTGAAGTAAGAAGCGTTGAGGCCCTGCGGTACTGAGATTTTTTCAGCATAAAATGGAGGCCAGAACTCGCTGCATTTGCCAGTACAGGTGCTGGTGCCATTACCAGGGGCATCATTTGCGAAGTAATAGAGGGCAAATCCAGTCTGGTTAACCAGATAAGATCCTAATGTATCATTAGTCGTCAGATTCACAGTATACTCGTTCATCTTTTCAGCGGCAATAGCCGCTCCTGCCAGCAATAATATGGCCAGCACTAAAATGCTTATCTTGAACTTAATAGGCAATAAATCACCCCAAAAGATGTTGCACCTATGAATCTTTAAAGGTTTCGATATCACGATAATAATTTGTTTTGATTAATAATTACCTGCAGAAATTATTAATTAATCGAATTGTTTTCAGGAATTGCTTTCAGGATTGGACCGAAGAGAGCGCCTGTTTAGCGTTGCCGCCAGGCCACCCAGAATCATGAGTCCAAGACCAATGTGGAAGCACTTGGCCCCAAGGCAGAACAGGCAATTTCGGCGAAGGGTGCCGCGGAATGGCTCAGCCTCTCCCAACCAAGAACGCTTACGGCAGAGAGTGCCACCATCATGTAGAGCACGATGCTCGCCGATATGGCCGGAATAAGGCCCCGCGGGATATTTTTTTTGGGGATCTTTTGCCTCCTTGGAGAGCTTGACCATCTCCTCAAAGCCGAGAAGGCAAAGAATATCAGGGCAGACGCCTGGAATATGCCGGAAAAGGTCAGAAGGCCTGAGGTGTATATCCGTATTCGGCGCTGGCTTTGGGAAACATGGAAGCAAGCTTGCATAAGAAAGGCCGGCAAAGACGGCAACCACCTCTGATCGCAAGAAGGATATCCAGAAGTGACCTCAAAGAGCCCTAAAGTGCGCCGAAGCTGGACCTTTCGCTGCATAAATTATCCAGGACTGTATTTCATTTATGGTTTTGCGAGCTGCAAAAGTAAAATTATATAATATTTGATCGAAGGACATATCTCTGAAGACAGCCGCAGTGATAACGGCTTGGAGCTGCACACTCATGCAAGGCATCAAAGACAAATTCCCCGATCTGCCCGAAAGGATCTCCGGGCTGAGAGAGCTGGCCTACAATCTCTGGTGGAGCTGGCATCCGGAAGGCAGGGAGCTATTCAAGCTCCTCAATCGTCAAGGCTGGTATCTGAGCAACCATAACCCTGTGAAGATGCTCAATCAGATAGACAAAGGAATGCTTGAAGTTGCATCTAAAGACCAACACTTTCTCAGGCATTATGATTCTGTGATGGCCAGGTTTGAGGGCTATATGAATCCAACCAGCGGCTGGTTTTGTGCCAATGTGACTGACCCTGAAAAATGCACTGTCGCCTATTTCTCAGCGGAGTACGGCTTGCACCATGCGCTCCCATTTTATGCGGGAGGGCTGGGCTTTCTGGCGGGAGATTTCCTGAAAGAGTGCAGCGACCTTGGCATTCCTCTGGTGGGTGTGGGATTCATGTACCCGCAAGGCTACCTCCGCCAGATGATATCGCCGGACGGCTGGCAGGTGGGAGCCTGCGAGATCCTGGACCGGGAGAATGCGCCCATTCGCAAGATAGTCGACTCGAGCGGAAATCCGATATCCATTAAGGTGCCAGTCATGGATCCTCCCATTAATTTAGAGGTCTGGAAGGTCCAGGTGGGAAAGACCAGGCTCTATTTGATCGATACTTCCAGCGAGGCCAATGAGCCCCCCAACCGTGTCATCTCTGATCGGCTTTATACCGGAGATAATGAGCGGCGCCTGCGCCAGGAGATCGTTCTGGGGATAGGGGGCGTACGTATTTTAGAGGCCCTGGGTGAGAAATACTCCGTCCTTCACCTGAATGAAGGGCATCCTGCCTTTGCTGTTCTGGAGAGGATCAGGATGTTGGTGGAGGAGGGTTTGAATTATCAAGACGCCTTCGAGCAGGTCAAGGACACAACAGTCTTCACTACTCACACGCCCGTCCCTGCGGGCCATGATATCTTCACCTATCAGCTCCTGGACAAGTACTTCGGCTCCTATCTGCCTTCAATGGATCTATCCAGGGAGGAGTTCTTCCGCTTGGGGACAGACCCCACCAAGCCCGACGGCTTCAACCTGACCGCTTTTGCCCTTCGCTCCGCTAGATATCGCAATGCTGTGAGCAAGAAGCACGGAGAGGTCAGCCGAAAGATGTGGCAGCAGCTATGGCAGAAACAATCTCCGGAAAAGGTTCCCATCGATTACATAACCAACGGTGTGCATGTGCCCTCCTGGATTGACAGGCGCCTGGGCGATGTGATCTTCAACCGCTACCTTGGCCGGACCTGGCTGGAGGAGCACGACCAGAGCCGCATCTGGGAGCTGATCGACGAGATACCGGATCATGAATCTATGGCGTCACCATCAATACCATGAAGAGCATGCTTATCGAAAAGATAAGAGAACGGGCGCGGAATAGATGGCTGAACTCAGGGTCTGATCCGAATCTTGTTATGGCCTCAGGGATTATGCTTGATCCCAAAGCCCTCACCCTGGGGTTTGCCAGGCGTTTCGCCTCTTATAAGCGGCCCACGCTTCTCTTGCAGGATCTGGCAAGGCTCAAGAAGATTCTGAATGACCCCTGGAGGCCGGTACAGCTCATCTTTGCCGGAAAAGCTCATCACGACGACGAGCAGAGCAAACTGCTCTTGCAGCAGGTCTTCAATGCCGCCAAGAACCCGGTCTTCGGGGGCAGGGTCGCATTCGTGGAGGACTATGACGAGCTGCTGGCTCAGTACATGGTGCACGGCGTGGATGTTTGGGTGAACAATCCCCTGCCGCCCATGGAGGCGAGCGGAACGAGCGGCATGAAGGCTTCACTAAACGGAGTTCCGCAGCTTTCCATACTGGACGGCTGGTGGATTGAAGGCTACAACGGCAAGAATGGATGGGCGGTCTCGGGCGCCCAAGAAGGTCCAAACAGAGATGCAAAGGATGCTGCGGCAATCTACGAGCTGCTGGAGAAAGATATTGTGCCCCTATTCTACAACGTGGACGAGGATGGCGTCTCTCACGGTTGGGTACAGGTGATGAAAGAGACCATCAAGATGTCCGGGCCTAATTTCAGCGCTCGCCGCATGGCCAAAGAGTACATGGAAAAGTTCTACCGCAAAGGCTTTGAGAAGGCTTTAAAAGCGGACTACAGGAAGGAGAAGGGTGAGTTGAAGCAAAACCCATTCGGCAGGATATGATTAAATCAAGAGTGAGCGGGATTGCAAAAAAAGACCGTAAGAGCCTTTCTTGAAATTTTGGCTCTATTTTCCTGAGGCCCTATCCACGAGCCCCCATCCCTTATCTTTGACATAATTTTGCAAGACCTCCTGCACCATGGTCATGAACTGCTCCTGCGTAAAGCCGAGCTGCGAGGCCAGACGCTCTACCAGTGGCTCGACGTTCTTGACCTCATCGCTCTTGATGCTCCTCAGTATTATGGCGGCCATGGCCATCAGACGGAGCCCCTCCTGGATTTTGTCCCGCTGCACGGCCGCGGCTCCGAGCTGAAAGAAGGCTCCCGCTTCGCCAGATCTATCTGCCAGCTCTTGAAAAATCCGCAGAGCGTCCTGGAAATTCTCCATCGCCTTCTCTTTATCCCCTGTCTGCGAGCCGATCAGACCCAGGCTGTGCAGGATGGTGGCTTCGCCTCTTCGATCACAATTCTCACGCGCAAGCGATAGTGCCTTTTGGAACTCCTGATCTGCAAGTGCCAGATCGCCCTTCTCCAGGGAGAGGCTGGCCAGATTGAATTGGACTACAGCTTCACCGGTTCTGTCGCCCAATTTCTGCATCAGCTGCAGAGATTCGAGGAGCTTTGGTCGTGCAGCCTCATAATCATGCCGGATCGTATCCAAGCGTGCCATCTCCTGCAAAGCGGCGGCCAGGCCTTGCAGGTCTCCCAGACTCCCCGAGATCTCCGCGATCCTCTGCAGTTTCAAATGGGCGGCCTCATTCTCGTTCTTCGTAATATTGATGGATGCCAATCCCTGCAGGCCGGCCGCCTCGCCTGCCCTGTCTCCTTTGGAAATATAGATATCCACAGCCTTTTGCAGGTTTTCTCTGGCCATGTCGTGTTTTCCCAGGAACAGGTATGCCATGCCCAAACCCTGATAGGCAGAAGCAACAGGTGCAATCTCGATAGCTCGCCCGTACCACTCTCGAGCCCTTCCGTAATCGCCCTGATCCGCATAAGACCGGGCGATCCATGTCATGGGCTCGGCATGAGGCTCGCCCAATAACTCCTGGTTCAGTCTTATCAGTTCAGAATAGTAGCCGCGCTTCATCAGATAGCCGCTGATGCGCGTCGTCACGGCCCGGGCATCTTCCAGATCTCCTGCCGCCAGATAGTGACCTCGCGCTTCCAGGAGACAGTCCAGCCGGGAGAGCTGAAGCTCCGAGGAGCGGCCCGATTCGCCCAGGTCTCGGAGAAAATCTCCAGCCAATCTGTGTGCTCTGTGGCGCTCATCGGTGCTCAAATTGGAAAGATGCCGGTCACGTGCAGTTGAGGGCACAGCCCACAGCTTTCCCACTCCGTAAACGAGGGAAAGACTCTGCCAGAGAACGGCGTTCCCAAGAGCTGTTTCAACTGGGACTTCTGCCACGGCCGCAAATCCTGCAGGGCTTACGGCTATGTCGTAGACCGCCGCCCGGGAAAGGGCCTGATTAGACGCCTGGCTCAGAGAAGCGCATAGCAATGCAAGAGCATCGTCGCCCGGGTTTAAGTCCGTCCTCAAAGCCCGTCGCATCCGGGCCAGGTGAGCTGCGTTCCCCAAAACGCTGGAATGCAGCGCTTGAAGACTGGCATAGGAGATCTCGCCCTTACGATAGCGATTCGCCACCAAATCATCCTGGAGGAGAACTCTTATGAAAGCAGTCTCGGATAGGCCGGCAAGCTTCAGCTCACGGGCTTTGGCGGGCAGTATTGCGGCATCATTGGGAAGAGAGGGGCAGGTGATGATGGCGCGGCCGAAGTTCATGCCTTTGAGCATCTGCAGATAGAAGTCTTTAAGAATGGGGTCTGTTATCTTGCCCGTCTTGGCCTCCAGATCCAGGTCATCCCATACCATCAGGATGCGACTTGCTTTCAAAAACTCCATTGAATTCTTCAGCCTTTCCTCGACGGGGAGATTCGGATCCTTGAGCCTCTTTTGTTCTTCCAGAGGTCCGGCTGCGGTTATATGGCCAATGACTGCTTCCAGAAGGCGAGCTGAGCTCAGGGGATTTTTGGGAGACGAGTAGATGGGCAGGATGGAATAGCCGGATTGAGTAAGCATGCGGGCAAGATGGTTAGAAAGAGTGCTCTTGCCGGAGCCTCGGGGGCCGGTTAGGATCAGAGTATGCGTTGATCCATCAAGAAGAGCAGGAACGAATTGCTGCAGATCCCGTCTCCTGTCCAGGAAGCACTCCGCATATCCTTCTGTCATGCCGGGCAGTGCAGGCTGCTCTTTGCAGACAGAGGCCCGAACGAGGGCCATTCGTTGGGGATCGAAGAGCCCTGATTGATCTCTGGATTGATCTATGGTCGCATAAAGGACGGGAAAAGCAGTGATCGCTTCCCCTCCGCTCTTTTGCATCTCGTGAGCTGTGGCTTTTAGAGCCATATCCAGAGATTGGCCCTTTACAATAGAACGATAGAAGGACAGAGCAGAAGCGGTTGAGCCATTCCAGGCCAGGACCAGAGGGATATGCTCCGCCAGTTGCTGGCTGAGAAGCCCCTGAGCAAATGCGGGCTCGCTCTGCCGGCCGCCCAGGATTAAACACTCGACACCATTATTCCTCAGGGCCCCGGCCAGCTCCTCTGCAGATCGAGGGATCATTCGGCCTCCCGTGCCCGGCATGGAAAACAGGGCCTGAACGCCGGTCATTCTTCCCTGGCCCACCAGGTGCACCAGGTGAGGGCGGAAGGCCTCAGCCAGGCTTTTCAGCTCTTCCAGGGTTCCGGTGTCAGAGATCTCCAGTATTAATTCCAGTCCCTCGGCAATTTTGAGCATCTCGCTCTCTTCTCGCTCGAATTCCAGGGGCTCGGCCGCCAGGAAGAGCACCCGCAAGGGGCCGGGAGACAGATCGTGCGAGGATGTGGAAAGTCCAACCGAACTCTTTGGATGGCGTAAGATGCTGAATTTGTCGCTCTGGCCCAGGGTATTTTCCAGGCCGGGTAGGCGGAGCTCTTCCCAGGGCAGCTGCAGAACCTCCGGAATTGACGAACTGATAACCAGTCTACCTCCCGGCAATACCTTTGAGCCGAATTCCTGCCATCCGGCCTCAAGAAAGAGATGAAATAGACCTGCTCCCAGGATGGGCAGATAACTCTTCCCGCCCGGGCTTGCGCTATTCAGAAGAGAGAGATACTGCATTGCCATCTCTCGCACCTGGGAAGTCTGGACGGGTGAGAGCGTCCTCCTCGGCTTTGACCTCTCCCGCCACTGTAACTATGTAGTCAAAGGTTCTGGTCTGCGCGGTTCCTGACTCAGAAACAGCAATTATAATATCTTGCATCAGTACTTCTCCCCCCATGCTCATCCGCCATACTCATCCTCCATTTTTTTCCTATTATCGCTTTTAGACAGACTCACTCCTGGCTGGCTGAGCCTTTTGGAGCCCTCATCTCGCAGTAGTCCTTGGGCTCCAGGTGCACCACTACATCCTTGACGCCAATGATCTTGCTTTTTATGTTATGCTCTACATCTTTGGCCACTTTATGAGCGGCGTCGATGGATAGCGACGAGTCCACTCCGATATGCAGATCCACATAAATCTCTCCCGCCATGCCGCGCGTCCGGACGCGGTGGCAGGTGCAAACCCCATCTACCGACTTTGCCAGATCGACTATCACGCTCTCTTCAATCGGAGCCTTATCCAGCAAGACACTGGAGCTGTCTCTTATGATCTCCAGGCCGGTCAAAATGATCAGGCCGCAGATGATCAGGGCTATGACCGGATCGGCCAGTGGGTAGCCCATCTTGATGGCCACAAGTCCCAGAATGACCCCCAGCGAAGCATAAACGTCGCTTCGGGTGTGCATGGAGTCGGCCACCAGGATGCTGCTCTTCAACCTCTTGCCCAGGATATACTCATAAGCCGAAACGCCGATGTTGATAGCAAGAGTCAGGCCCATGATGCCGAAGGAGAGCAAGGTTACCTCGGGGACAGACGGATTTTCAAAGCGATCGATTGAGGCCAGTATCAGTTGAAAGCAGCTGGAGAAGAGAAGGACGGCGATGCCTATAGAGGCAAATGTCTCGAACTTGGCATGGCCGTATGGATGCTCCTTGTCGGGCGGGCGGGAGGCTATGGAGATGCCCACCAGGCCTATGATGTTGGAGGTGCTATCGAAAAGGGAATGCAGGCCGTCGGCGCTCATGCTCAGGGAGTTGGTGATCAGGCCATAACCTCCTTTAAGCAGGGCTACGGATATGTTCAGGACGAATACAACGATAAGAATGCGCCGAACCGCATCGTAGTAGGTCACCATGATAGTTATGCCGGGAAGCAATAAATAATTTCTTGGTGCGGAGTTGATCACTTGATCGAAGATGATAAAAAATAGAATTTAATTTAGAAATTGATCTCTCGTTTGGATCAGGTAATCTCCAGGTTCCACTTGTTAAGCTTACCTACATCCTGACCCACCAGGTCGCTCACTTTCAGAGTCCAGTTGCCCTTCATCTCCTGGCCGGCCAGAGTCGCCAGAGCCGGTATCGATACTGGATCGAAGACGGTTATCAGGTTGTCTTGACCGGACCCGGCCTGGTTCCAGAGCACAACCTTGTTGCCCGCGGGTGAGGTCAGCTCTACCTTCAGGTCGCCAATATACGTGTGAGTGATATCGACTCCGACCTTCAATCCCTGGATTTTGCCGGATTGGGGGATGGCAATGATGCTGGAAACGCCGCTGGGATCTTTATCAGGGATCGCTGTTGCTGGTGTCGCCTCGCCGCGCACCGGCTCCTTCACCTGAGAGGGATTAAAATCCAGGCTCCAGTGATCTAATGTGCCGGTATCATTCTCTGCCACGTCTGCGACCTTCAGGATCCAGTCTCCCTCTGGCCTGTTCGCCTATGAGTGCAGCCAGAACCGGCGTATCCTGGCTCGTAAAGGTCCTGTCCATGTTATGCGTGCTTGCTCCCTCCCTGTCGCTCAGGATGGCGATCTTGCCGTTCGGTGTGGTCAGGCTCACATTGAGGTCTCCGATATAGCTGTGCTGGATCTTGAGTGTGACTGCCAATCGTGCGACTGCGACCGTCTCAGTTACATTTAGCACGCTGGTGGCTCCATTCGAATTATTATCCGGAATGGCCAGATTGGGGTTTGCCTCCACATGTATCGTCGTCCCTGGCTCTACCGGGGAGGGAATCTCGAAGCTTCCCACAACTCCATCCAGAGTTGCGCCATTCGATCTTGCTCCCACACCCATGCCGAACTTGGCAAAGACCGCCCACATTCCCGTTTTGGCCTTGTCGTAATCCGCAGGGCTCATGGGATTAGGGGCTGTAAGCATATGTTCAAGAGCCGCAAGCATGGAGTCGCGCATGTCGATGAAACTTGGATTTGCAGGTGCCAGCCTCAGGGAGTCCAGTACCAGATTTAGGGTCAGCTCATCTCCTATCCTCCTGTTCATCTCCAATAAGGTCGCGCACCAGAGCTCTCCGATGTTGTGCACCTCATCGTAGCGACCGCTCCCGATATCTCCGAAGTTGTCCGGAAAATTGCTGTCATAGCGGAACTGCCTGATGCCGTCGGGGTTGTTAACTACCCATGCCCCGACCACGTCGATGTTATTGATGGTGCAGGCCATGTAGTCGCTCCAGCCCTCACCCATCCCTCCGCTCTGTTCTGCTTCCAGAGCGCTGTCATTCATGGGCCCGCCGACCAGGCGGTTGGTTAGGCCATGGGTATACTCGTGGAAGACGACGGTGGAGTCCATGGCAGTATGACGTTGTGTTGAAGTCACCAGCCCCATTCTCATAATAGGCGTCTTGCCGTCCGCCGGAGTGGACATGTTGGCGGTACCGCTAACTGCTCCCGGATAAGAGCGGGCATCGACGCGATCGCCTGGTTGCCCTCCCCTGCCGAAATCGTCTTTTTGGAAGTTCCCGTCGGCCTCTCTGAAGCCCAGAACGTAAAGGAAGTCGTGCATATAGTTGCAGTAATAGAATATGTTGACGACCTTCTGGAAATCGCTTTTATCATCAGGGTCGTCGAAGACCAGGACTCCGTCCTTAACCGTTCCCTTCACAATCGGACCGTTGTCACCCAGGTGAGCATACACGTTGTTGCCTGCAGTGCTGTCGCTTTCCACCCAATTCCAGGGGAAGTCAGGTGGAGATGGGGGCATGGGCATCCTGGGAGGCATGCCATAGTTGTTCATTGGAAGAGGAATATCGGTCATCTGGCGCGGCTGTCCTCCGTCCACTTTGAAGACGTTTCCTCTGAATGTCAAAGATTTCATGAGCTGATGGGAGTAGAGTATCTCGCCTGTCTCTGCATCCACTATGACCCGGTACTGACCTTCAGATTTGGGCATGGTCAGGATCATCTGCCAGGCCAGTTTGAAGTCGTCGCCCACCGGGAACCATTCCAGGTTGGCCTTAATGCTATCGCCAAAGGGACCACTTTCCAGCACTGAGGAACGATCGGGACCGTTGTTGAAGGCCGCTGTGACCCTGGGGACAAAGCCGGTCAGGTCTATGCTGCTAAAGTACATTGGTTCTCCGAACTGATCTTTGGCCCCCTGCTCATCGGCATGAGGCGACGCTACAAATTTTGCCGCCACGAGCACCGCCTCCTCGACTGATAGCTTGGGCGATACCGGAAGATCCGCTGAGACGGTGAAGCTGTTGCCCACAGTCTCCTTGATCCCGCCGTCAGGATCAAATCGCACTGTCTGAGCTGCCTGAAAGATCTTGATGCCCTTGTACTTCTGACGCAGGTGGACAGCCACTGCACCGCTGCTGGTTGTCTTGATAATTCGGATCAGGCATGTACTCGGCAGACTGAGTTGCAGCCAATCCCATTGGCCTTGATAACCTCTGGACATGATCCAGAGCTCTCTGAACGAAGTTGACCTTCTCAGACGCGGCTGGTTCAGATCGCTATCAACTCCGGGTTGCCGGTGAACGGGTTGAACCTTTTGATACTAACATTGAGATCTTTTGACGTGGCGTCCGTTGCCAGGGACGTCAGCTTATTCTTTCTGGCGCTCGTTGCTCTATTGACGCTGGAATCTCTAACATCTACTTCTCTACTCATAAACAGCTCTCCTTACTTACGAAATCAGCGGACGGACATGCCATCCGGGCTCGTGCATGCCCGCCGATATTTTAGATATATTAAGCTAATAGTATTTGCGTCCCTAAACTATTTCAAGCTTTCAATCATCTCGGTTGCCTCTGAAGTCATCATATTGCAAGCCCATTCATTGATCCGCAGCAATTTTTGATCGATATCCAGAAAGCTTGAAGTTCAATGAGCCAAAATTTTATCGAAAGAGAAAGGAAATATCTTGGAGCCCGGAGTTGATGTCTTGATCGTAACCAGATATCTGGAGTTTGAAACGCTGAGCGGAGAAGTGAGTGATTTAACGGATGAAGTGCAGGAGGCGCTGGAGAGCACGCCCCTAAAGGCAGGAGTGGTCACCGTCTTTGTGCCCGGAGCCACGGGGGCCGTCACAACCATCGAGTACGAGGATGGGCTGGTGGCCGACCTTGCCGATGCCCTGCAGAGGATCGCCCCGCAGGAGATCGAATATGCCCACAACGAGCGGTGGCATGACGGCAACGGCCACTCCCACATTCGCGCCTCGCTCCTGGGGCCCAGCCTCTCTGTGCCCTTCTGTGAGGGGCGGCTGATGCTGGGAACATGGCAGCAGATCGTTTTCCTGGAGCTGGATAACCGACCCCGGCAGCGGAAGATTGTCCTGCAGATTATGGGAGAATAGTCGTGTTTAGACTTTTCAAAAACCATCCTTGAATGAACGTCTCAGAATTAGAAGGTCTGAAATATCATCGTATCACAATCATAGCAGATTGCTATGGCTAAAATCATTAATTGCCTCAGGATCAACAAAGGATGAGGAGAACCAAAAAATGTCTGCCAAAGAGGATAGGGTGAAGATTCTGGAGAGTTATGTAGGCATAATAAAACTAAACAAGCCACTTACTCTATGTGAGATCTTCGAGCTGGAGGAAGACACTGAAATTCTGCGATCCTTGAAATGATCAATTCAAGAAAGAGTTTATGAACAACAAGGATAGATAGCCATGTGGTGATAAAGTGAGTGTGATTGAGGTTGAGATCCCAGATTGCCTGCCCTTGAAGCCCCTAAAGAAGAAGATCGATGACCTCATTAAAGAAGAAGAAACCAAATGGGTGCTATTTGAGAGAGCAGTGGAGGATCTGGATCTTGCGAAAGAGGATCTTCTTGCTTTAGAGGAAGTGCGGGAGAGGGTATGGAAGGAAGAAAAGAAGAGCCTAGGATTGTAGCCGATACTAATATCCTTATATCAGCTCTTCTTAAGGATCATTCAATACACGCACGATTGATTAAATCTAATTCTTGAAGTCTGACGATGCGGATTAGTGCAGATCCATTCATTTTGTAGGCTTTCAGAATCGAATCGCAGCCTTGCCCACAATAGATCGCGAAGAGCCCGCGCCTCTTACTTCTTCCAAGGCAGAGCGCTAGATCACCGATATCTGTGTAGGCAGCCCCAGTTGCAGAAGGTCGCTTTGCGCCAGAGTCCTGCGGTTGCCTTCCCTGTCCACCAGGATCAAGCTCTGCAGATACCAGTCGCCTGTCGCATTCGCGGGCAGGAGCATCTGTGCGCTGTAGATTCCATCCTTGGCCGATCCGGAGGTGAGGTTCTGGGCCGGGAAGAGCGCCACTGCTTCTTCTCCCGTCGGGCCGGTAGAACCTGGCCTCCGCTGCCCAGACGGCCTGGTCGTCTATGGCATGAAGCGTGAGGTTGATGGGCTGGGAGGAGTTGGACGAAACCAGGTTCGGCTCAAAGGCGAAGCCCGCCAGGCTGGGGGCCTGGTCGTCTGCCAGAGGGCCAGAGGCCAGGCTTTGGGGCGGGCTCAGGGGATCGAGGCTCTCGCCCGACGATGGAAAAATCCTGGCTGCTGCTTCCGATCTTTATGGTCTTCTCGATGGAGAAGGCGCCCACCAGGTCTTCCACGCTGCGACCATAGGCAGAGACGGCAGGGGTCGTGGCTATGATGAAGAGAAGAAAGGCTGGAATTAGGATTCGGGAAACCGGAATTCTGATCACGATTATGGGATTGGGGTCGGAGAGGGAAATAGATTTTCCTTGGCCTGGAGGGCTAAGACGAGGCTGGGAAGATGCTATGCAGGATAACTGAGTGGAGAGTTGTGCTGATATCCGTAAAGATTATTTTTAAATGTTTCTGACGAGAACCGAATTGCATTCACCCCACTCCCTCCACCATCACCTCCCCCTCTTCTGTCACATAGATCTCGGCATCCTGCTCCAGAGCCCTCTTCTTGAAGAGCCGGGGCGCTCTCCGCCCAAGTTGCACCACGATATCCATGGAGGTGACCGGCAACCTCACTCCTTTCTCATCCGCAGCTGCAAATATCATCCTGGGCAGATCGAAGACATCCGTTCCCGCTTTGGCCTGCAGAGATATGGGGGCGCGAATCATCATCCACTGCTGAAGCGTGCGCTCCGCCCGGGCGATATTCTGATGGGCTCGCTTCTCCAGGATGCTGATATTGGAGCGCGTGGTGCCCAGCCGCTCTGCGATATCCTGCTGAGAGAGGCCATGGTGGCGCAGCTGCAATACCATAAGCTGTCTCGCCGTTAGAAAGGAATCTGCTGATTCTTCGATCTTTGCCTCGGCCGTAGTGTCTTCGGGCATCATCTTATCATTGGATCCAGAAGATGTATAAGAAGATAAAAGCATCCTTGGTGAAGCAGCAATTCTGTCGCCTCTGCGATGCCGAAAAGAGATCGAATGGTGCGGATGGGATTGAACTGCCTGGTGAATGCGACCTGGCACCGCCTGGCAGGCCTGAATACGATATCAATAAGTCTCAGCATTCGCCTCCAAAATCTTTTTCTCCAGATCTGTCAAACAGAGGACAATGGAGGGAGATCAATCAAAGGAAATCTTATCCCCGTCATAATACTGCTTGCTCTGCTTTTCGCTCCAGCAGCAGGAAAGCCAGCAGGGATCACCTGCTACAACAAGGGCATTGCTCTTGCAGAGCAGGAGAGATATGATGAGGCCGTCGCGGAATTTGAGAGCTACATCAAGGCCAATCCGCTGGATGCAAAAGCCTGGTACAACAAAGGCGTGGTTCTCACCCTGCAACACAAGTACGATGAGGCAATCCATGCCTACGATAGAGTCATCGAGATCGAGCCGCAGGATGCAAACGCCTGGTACAATAAAGGCGTTGTTCTCTACATTCAAGGCAAGTATGATGAATCATTGTCTGCATCTGATAGGGCTATAGAGCTGGACTCGCAGTATGCAGACGCCTGGATAAACAAAGGCAATGCGCTTTATCAGCTGGCCAGGTATGACGGGGCCGTTGCAGCCTATGATAGAGCTACGAAGATCAATTCACAATCCTCTGAAGCCTGGTGCAACAAAGGCAATGCATTAAACGATCTGGGCAAGCACGATCTGGCGCTACTGGCATCCGAAAAGGCCATTGAAATCGATCCCATGCTGGCGGAGGCCTGGAGATGCAAGGAGACTGCCCTCCGGTCGTTGGGACGGAACGCGGAGGCCGATCTGGCCCTCGCCAAAGTTAATGAACTGGAATATCCCAGAAGCTAATCAGGGAACAGGCCCAGACGCACAAGCTCGGTCTCCTCAGAGGCGGCTTTCAGATCTGGCTGAAAAACAAAATTTATCTGTCCAACAATACAGCAATCATTCAGGACCATTTTAACGGTGAAATCGAGCGTGGCAACTTAACCGCAAGTAATCATTAAGAAATTTAATAAACAACCTCAACCTAATTAGTATGAGATGAAATAATCGTTTCAGAGTGGCTGATGCAGGATAGCGTCTTCGACGCGGAAACTCTGGAGCCTTCTGAGCCAGATAAAGAGCAACCAATGCTGCTTAAAGCAAGAACAGCTGAGGAGAAAATAAAATGAGAAGACTCATTGTATTATCTTTCGTAACGCTTGACGGCGTCATACAAGCCCCGGGCGGACCTGACGAGGACCGGACTGGTGGCTTCGAGTACGGCGGTTGGATTGTCAATTATTGGGATGATTTTCTTGGCGGCGTAATGGATGAGCAAATGGCAAAACCTTTTGATCTGTTGCTGGGAAGGAAGACTTATGAGATTTTCGCGGCATACTGGCCTTATGCGAAAAGCGATGATCCGATTGCAGGCAAGTTCAACAGCACCAAAAAATATGTCGTCTCAACGACGTTGCAGAAGCTTGACTGGAGCAATTCCACGCTCGTCAAAGGTGACGTCGTTCAAGAAATCGAAAAACTAAGACAACAGGACGGGCCTGAACTGCAGGTCTACGGCAGCAGCAACCTTATTCAAACGCTATTAAAGCACGACTTAATTGACGAGTTCCGCTTGAAGATATTCCCGATTACCCTCGGAACAGGCAAACGTTTGTTTGGGAACGGTACCATTCCAGCAGGCCTAAAACTCATCGATAGTAGAACTTCAACCACAGGCGTTATAGTTGCCACTTATGAGCGCGCAGGAAAAGTCAAGACAGGGTCAGTTGCCCAGGATATGCCAAGTGAGGCAGAACTTGCCCGTCGCAAACGGCTTAAAGAGGGAGAATAACATGGAAAAAATCACACCGCATCTATGGTTTGACAAAGAAGCCAGGGAAGCAGCCGGGTTCTACACATCTGTCTTCAAGGACTCGAAAATCAGTAATACGACAGAGCTTCATAACACGCCATCAGGCTCGGTTGATATTGTTACCATTGAACTCTTGGGGCAGGAATTCACGCTCATCAGCGCAGGCCCGCTCTTCAAATTCAATCCATCGATATCATTTCTTGTCGCATGCGAGACGAAGGATGAGGTCGACCTATTGTGGGATAAACTCTCAGAAGGAGGCACGGCACTCATGGAGCTTGGTGAATATCCGTTCAGCGAGAGATATGGGTGGGTGCAGGACAGGTACGGCCTTTCATGGCAGGTGATGTTCATAGGCGGTCGTAAGATAAAGCGGAAAATCACCCCGACGCTTTTGTTTGTCGGCAAACAATACGGAAAAGCAGAAGAAGCGATTAATTTTTACGCAACGGTGTTCCGCGATGCAAGAGTTGGCGATATAGACCGCTACAACAAAGGTGAAGAACCGGATAAAGCTGGAACAATAAAGCACGCCTCTTTCGTGCTTGAGGGGCTGGAATTTGCCGCCATGGACAGCGCGTTTGAACACAAATTTGCTTTCAACGAGGCCATTTCCTTCATGGTGCACTGCGAGACGCAGGAGGAGATTGATTATTACTGGGGAAAGCTTTCTGCAGACCCAACGGCGGAGCAATGCGGCTGGCTGAAGGATAAGTACGGCGTCTCATGGCAGATTGTTCCCACGATTATGGATGAGATGCTCAAAGACAAAGACCTAGAGAGATTGGCGCGGGTGACCGAGGCGTTTCTCAAAATGAAAAAATTTGACATTGAGCTGTTGAAGAAGGCATATGAAGGAGAATCTGGCGCGTAGAGTAATGAGTTTGACAATCATCACCAGGGTGCTGAGATTTCGGACGAAAGAGGGTCTGTGACCTTTCGGGACCTGAATATCTCGTCCGGCCTTCCCACGGCCGTCAGCCTGCCCGCCTGCAGCACTGCCACCTTGCTCGCCAGCAACAGGGCCTCCCGCATATTGTGCGTGGCCATGATCACAGTCGTCTTCCTTCCGGTCAATTCCTGCAGGAGGCTGATGACCGCCGCAGCGCTCTTCGGATCCAGGTTGGCTGTCGGCTCGTCCAGAAGCAGCAGCTCCGGCTCCAGGACCATTGCCCTGGCCAGGGCGATCCTCTGCATCTCCCCTCCCGAGAGCGTGTTGGCGTCCCGCTTCTCGTATCCGGACAGGCCAACGGCAGCCAGAGCCTCCCGCACTTTTCCGCGATCATTCCTTCCCCTCATCCTCAAACCGAAGGAGACATTCTCCTGAACGCTGGACTTGAACATGACCGGCTTTTGAAAGACCATGGCCATGCTGCGGCGGGCCAGAAGTCTCTCTTTCTCTGGACCGGCTGTGACAATCTGGCCTTTGAACCGGATGCACCCTAAGCTTGGCGCCTCCAGCAGGCTCACCAGCCGCAGCAGAGTTGTCTTCCCTGATCCAGTGGGACCGATGAGGACCAGGACTTCGCCACGCTCCATAGTTATGTCGATGTCCTTGAGGATCTCCACCTTGCCATAGCTTTTGCCGAGAGCTCTTAATCTCCAGAAATGGCAGTTCACCGGTCATTCCATCAGCCCGTCCATCCTCCATTCCTCAGTCAATCCGTCGCCTTCGAAATCTATTCAGCACGATATTGATCACCAGCGAGATGGATATGAGGATAATTCCCAGGGCAATGGATAGCTCCAGGTTGCCCATGGAGGTCTCAAGGGCAATGGACGTGGTGAGCACGCGCGTGTAGCCCCGAATGTTTCCACCGATCATCATGGCCACACCAACCTCCGAGAGCGCCCTGCCAAATCCGAGGAGAACGGCAGCCATGACCGCGACGCGGGCCTCTTTTATTACGGTGACTATTATCTGCAGCTCTGTTGCGCCCAATGATTTAGCAGTCTCCTTGATCAGCGGGTTGACCTCCGCCAGAGCTGTAATGGTGAGCCCAACCATAATTGGGCCGACAAGAATAGCCTGGCCCAGGATCATCCCCGCCGGGCTGAAGAGCAGGCCCAGACCGCCCAGCGGACCGGAGCGCGAGATGAGCAGGAAGACCAGGAGGCCTACAGTAACCGTTGGTAGGCTGTAAAGGGTGTGAATAGCGTTTATTAATGCCCCTTTTCCCCAAAAGCTGCGAAACTCGATGAAGCCCCCCAGGGGGATGCATACGACGGCGGCCAAAAAGGCGGACGATAAAGAGATGAAAAGAGACCTGGTGGTGATCTCCACCACCTGAGAGTCGAGGGTCATTATCAGCTCTATAGTTCTGATAATGCCGTTCCAGATCTCTTCCAACCAAATTCACCACTAGCGATCTTTCAGTTTATGCTGCAGCACAGGTGGCGGTCGCGGGTTTTGCGCACTCTCCATCTGAGCAGCCGATGAGGGTGCAATTGCCCCTGGCCGGAGAGAAGAGAGGCTTGCCGTATTTCTCCATACCATAGCTGGCTATCAGATCCTGGCCTTCATCAGATACCAGGTAGTTGATGAACTCATTAGCCAGAGCGCAGTTCACATCAGGATGTTTCTCCGGGTTCACAGCCATGGCCACGTAAACATTCAGGAGATCATCTCCGCCTCCAATCAAGGGTACCAGAGTCAGATTGCCCTGGTAGGCCATGAAGGTGGACATATCGCTCAGAGTGTAGGCCTGCTTCTCATTGGCAATGTTCAGTGTGGCGCCCATGCCCTGGCCGGCATCGACATACCAGGGTCCGGAACTGTTGACCAGGCTGTAGTTGAGACCGGCATTCTTCCAGAGCAGCTTCTCGCGGGCATGTGTTCCCGAGTTGTCGCCTCGAGAGACGAACATCACCGATGCGGGATCGGCTTCTCCCCTGGTCATGATTGCAGCAAGTGCTTGTGAAGCATTCATGCCCTTGATGCCCGCTGGATCATCCTTCGGGCCGACCACATAGAAGTAGTTATAGGCAATGCATCTTCTCTCCAGTCCCTGCCCGTCCTCTATAAACTTCAGCTCCCTCGGCTTGTCGTGGACTATGAGGACGTCAACATCACCGCGCTCTCCGTACTGGAGAGCAATGCCGGTCCCGCCGGAGACGACATCCAGGGATACGTTGTACTTCTCATCGAACTTCTCTTTGATCTTGTCAAGGAGTCCGGTATCTTGCAGGCTGGTGGTAGTTGCCAGCTTCAATCGTTCGCCTTCCGCCGCATGTGCGCCGCTGCAAAAGACAGACAGCACCAGGAGCAGCAAGGATAGCTTGAGCATTTTTCCTGCCATACATATCACGCAGGTTAAACACAAAGGCTTACGATAAATAAGTTATGTTAGCGAGCTAATCAAATGACGAACAGGAATCATCCTGGCGTTAATGCTCAAAAATGAAAAAATTGGTATTTGTATGCCCAATGGTCGGGCATACAAACGCAGGCATCCTTCAAATCTGGAAGCCGTATCTGCGCATCACTGCAGCCATCTCGGATAGCATCTGCTGAGGCATCTCCGGCTGCATACCTGCCATCTGATGCGCCGGTTCTCTTACTCCTGGGAAATTCATCTGCCTCCAGGGATTGGGCTGTGGCTCACTAGCCCACTGGAAAGGCGTCATCATATGCGCCGGCTCTCGGACGCCAGGCCAGGCCGCCATGCGTGGAGGTAGCGGCTGGGGGTTGAGCATTGCATAGCTGAACCTGGCCAGAACACTCGCAATCTCAGACAGTAGCTGACCTTTCCACGGCTCAGGTGTAGGTCCATATCTTTCCAGCACCTGAGCGATCTCGGCCATAGCCTGTCTCCAGGGATTAGGCAAGGGCTCACGGGCCCACTGATATGCCATCATATGCGCCGGCTCTCGGACGCCGGGCCAGGCTGCTGCACGCGGTGGTGGCAGTGGAAGAGTGGGAGACATGGCATACTGGGCCTGATTCAGTCTCTCGCCCAGCTTCAGCTCCGGATAAACCTCATCGATGGCCGACACCAGGATCGATCTCTCCAGGATTATCTGATTCACTCTATTCAAGTACTGAACAGGTTCCGTATGCTCAAACGTCTTCGCCTCACCGGCCTTTTTCAGATCTGCTGCCGTCTGGAAGACAGGGTGTGCTGGCTCCAGCCACGGCCTGCAGCCTGGATAATGGACCGGCTCCATCCAGGGCGTATGCGGGTGCACAGGTTCCATCCAGGGCATATGGTGGACTGGCTCTGTCCATGGCGTATGAACGGGTTCACACCAGGGTCTATGATGGACCGGTTCCATCCATGGCGTATGAACGGGTTCGCACCAGGGTCTGTGATGGACCGGCTCCATCCAATGATGGGATTGGATTGCCATGCTCATGGCCTGGGCACTTTGAGGCGACCGTCTCATTCCCATAAGCTCTGACTGCAACTGATAAACCGGCTGGGCGGGCTCCATCCAGTCCGTCCTCAGCCTGAGCTTAACTGCGTCGTACCAGAATAGGGCCAGATTGTAAACTCCGGGGGAGACGCCAAGCTTGTTCTCTCCCTTTCTCTTGGCATCAAAAACGGCAGTTATCTCCTTCTCGAAGGGTGTGTTCTTCAGGCTTTCCGAGCCCATGCTCAGGCTCTTTATGGCCCCGCCTTCTCCCACTTCCAGCATCACCGGCACAGTGGTGGTGACCACGAAGCCGATCTGCTGCGATGCCCTATCAAAGGCGGCATCTATCTCTGTCTGGTAGGTATCTTTGACGAACCTGTATATCGCCACCAGATCGCTGTAGAGCCTGACCGCCATAGGGTGAACCGGCTCTACGCAATAGCGCATATTCTCTAACGTTTTATTCTCCATTAAACTAACCTCCGTACTCATATTAATAAATAAATTTGATACTTTTTCAACAAGGATTTCCCCATAAGCCAGGCGCTCAGATCCGGTTTCACCTTCCCTCTTGCCGGGATAGTTGGGACTTGAATGTCTGATAGGGTATGGGCACCGGTGTCAGTCCGAAGAGATCGACAAGGCCCATGGAGCCCGGTGAATAGGCACCTTGTTCGGGTCCTCCAATGCCGAAGTAGGGCGAGACAACGCTTGCTATTGGCGCTGACATAACCCGCGACTCGCCCAATCCACGGCGGTCATAGGCATTGTTCAGAGCATCCAGGATTTGTTCGCCCTGAGTGTGGAGACCCCTGCTTCCCTCGTCTACAATCATCCTCATCTCACCGGCAAAGCCCTGCAGCGCCAGACGGTTGCCGGGGTCCGTCGATTCGATAAAGTCGTAGGTCTGGCAGAGGCACTTGTAGGTGTCCAGATTTGTCTCTTTGATGAAGCTCTTCACGGCACCCCTCAGGGACTCGGTCAGCACCTCGGGATAGAATCGCCGCAGAAGCTGGTAGGTGAAGTCCACCTGCATATTGAAGTAGTGCAGGCCGTAGTCGCTGAAGTTGCGGTCAAAGAAGGCGTAGTTGACGACCTGGTGAAACGCCTCGCACTGCGGGTCTTTGAGCCGGTAATCCAGCCCGAAGTAGTCGCCCAGGAGCCGCCCCTCCGCGTTCAGCTTTGCTTCCAGGCCGGTGCCTGCATGGGCCTCGGCCCGGCAGAAGTTGAAGGGATTATCCAGATGCCGCTCCATGAACCTCAGATTGACCAGCAGGTCGTCCATGACCGTATCCGGCTCGAACATGAGCAGATTGAAGGCCAGGTGCACATCGAAGTCGTTCAAGATCTGCAGAGCATTCAGGGATTGATCAACGGTTTGCTTGCGGTTGAGGTTACGTAGACCGTTCTCGGAAGCATTCTCCACTCCCAGGAAAACCCGGAAGAGGCCCAGTTCGTCGAGCACGCTTATAGACTCACGGGTGATGCTGTCCGGGCGGGCCTTGATGGCGATGGCGATATCCTCCACGCCCTCCTGTTTGAGCCTGTCCCGCAGGGCCTCGAATCTATGCAGGGCCTTCGTCTTTTCGGGCAAGAAGAAGTTATCATCCTGGAAGTTGAATATGCGCACATTGTATCTGTCGTAGAGCTCCTTCATCTCCGCCACTATATTGTCGACGCTTCTTACTCTGAACTTCATTCCACCCACGCGGTCATACCAGGCATTGATGCTGCAAAAGGCGCAGTTTCTCCAGCAGCCCCGGCTGGTGAGAATGCTGGCGATGGGTTTGCCAAAGTAAGAGTGGAAGGTGGTGCGCTTGGGAAAAGGCAGCGAATCCAGATCGTCCTGTTCGCTAATGGTCGGGTTTGTGACCACAGATCCATCCGATTTTCTGTAGCATAGGCCGGGAACCAGAGAGAGATCATCCAGATGCTCAGCCAGGGTACAGAAGAGCGTCTCGCCTTCGCCAAGGGCGATGGAATCGAAGGCAGGAAAATCGCGCAACAGAGCCTCACAGTTGAAAGAGGCGAAAGGCCCACCCGCAGTAAGGTGACCCCGGAAGCCTCCGTCCCGCAAAGCCCCGGCCAGATTGCAGAACTCTCTGCCCCTGCCCGTGAAGACCATGGAGAGACCTACAATCTGGGGAGAGAGCGAGTTCACCTTTTGCACGACATTTTGAATATCACATTCCGTGTTGAAGGGAACGATCTCTACCACGTGCCCTTTGCTTTCCAGAGAAGAGGCCATGTAGCGCATTCCCAGGTTTTCTTCCAGTTCTGCTCCTACTATTGCAACTTTCATAAGTCAACCTCACCATTAATCCTTTGAACCTTAAGCTCTAAATCTCTAGCCTTAGTATAGCAGGTGGGATTCTATTTAAGTATTATGACATCCAAAGACAATAATTATAATTATATTCAAATACCAGATCGTCAGTATCTCTCTTACTAATTGCATTTCTTTTTAAAAATATTTTATTATGAGAAAAAAATCGATTTGCCCAAAAGTGGCTTCTCCCCAGAAATGGTCAAAACCCAATCTATAGACAGTGTGCATATATGGTCATATGTGGTGGGAACTGCTCCACGCCAGTCCACAACCTTGATTACCCTGAAGAGAATTTACTTATGATGATGCTCAAGGGTCAATCCATCCTCGTCACAGGTGGCGCAGGCTTCATAGGCAGCCACCTCGTGGAAAGGTTGCTTTTGCAGAATGAAGTAACCGTCCTGGACAACTTCAGCTCGGGAAAAAGAGAGTTCCTGGTCCCTCACCAGGACAACCCGGATTTCCATCTGCTGGAAGGAGATCTGAAGGATGCCGGCATACTGGAAAAAGCTATTGAAGGAAAGGATCTGGTCTTTCATCTGGCCGCCAATCCCGATGTGAAACTGGGCGCAGAAAACACCAGTGTACATCTGGAGCAAAATGTGCAGGCCACATATAATCTTCTGGAGGCCATGCGGAAGAATGGGGTCCGACGCATCGCATTCACCTCTACGTCCACAGTTTACGGCGAGGCGGCAACGGTGCCCACACCTGAGGACTATGGCCCTCTGCTGCCCATCTCCCTTTACGGCGCATCGAAGCTCTCCTGCGAGGCGCTGATCTCTTCCTATTGCCACACCTTCGAGATGCAATCCTGGGTCTATCGATTTGCCAACATCGTGGGTGAGCGGGGCACTCACGGAGTCCTGGTGGACTTCATCCGAAAATTGCGGGAAAATCCCGAGCGACTGGAGATACTGGGATCAGGCAAGCAGCGCAAGTCCTACCTGGAAGTGAAGGATTGTGTTCAAGCCATGGTAGACACTGTGGAAGGCTCCGGTGACGAGACCAATGTCTTCAACATAGGTTCAACCGACTCCGTGGATGTGACAGAGATCGCTGACATAGTTGTGGAGCAGATGGGCCTCAACGGATGTCGAGTACGATTATACGGGCGGCGTCGATGGCCGGGGCTGGAAGGGAGACGTGAAAGTCATGCTGCTCTCCATAGAGAAGATCAAAAGGCTTGGCTGGACGCCCCGGCTGGGATCGGCAGAGGCCATCGAAATGGCAGTGAAGGCGCTCCTCAGGGATATTTGAGGAGCACTTGGCTCACAAGTTCAAACGCCCTACGTACAAAATAAAAAAATGTGGAATGGGGCTTATCTTACATTGCTCACAGCCCATTTCGTCTCTTTCCACCAGTCGCCTTCCAGCAGGGTTGCATTATAGCCCATGAGCCTGAGGCTGTAGAAGAGCGAGTAAGCCTGCGGTGTGCCGTAGACGATGGCAGTTCCTGATTCATCCAGGCGGCGCCCGAACAGATCTTCCAGCGTGGCGGCATCTTTGATCATGGAGTCTTCATAGATTTTATCGAGAGAGAGACTGAGAGATCTATTAATTCTATTCCTGCCGTATTCAGAAAAGTCACGCGCATCCACAATCCCAATATCAGCCTCTGCAAGCATGCTCTCCAGATCCTCGGAAGTCGCCAGGAGCCATGGCACGATATGGATGGAGTAGTTGGTAGGCGCAAGAGACGGTGCATTTGTTGTTAAAGCAACTCCTGCATCCCGGGCCGCATCAGCGCCGCCGTCAATCAGGCTAACATCCTTATGCCCGAGATAGCTCAACGCCCAGAAGACGAAAGCTGCCCCCTCACCGGAATCGCCGTAGACGAGGAGCCTGTCGCTCTCGTTCACCCCGGCTCGTCCCAGCGCCTCTTTGGCCCGGGATGGATCCAAAACGCCATCTGTTTGCAGATCTTTCCAGTACAGGCTTCTAGCGCCGGGGATATGTCCGGAAAGGTAGTCCGGTTTGGACCTCACGTCCAGAATAACCTGATCGCTCTTTATTGATGCAGGGCTGGTGATGAGCTCGGGCAGTGCATAGCCCTTTTTCGGCGGATCGGCCCGCGCTGCGGCTGCAGAATTGCCGGTTGCCTGTACGTTTGACTGTCCATTTGGCTGGCCTGCTCCCTGGGCTCTCTCATAGGCCTCCTTCTGGGCCAGCCAGCCTTCCAGGTTGGTCCAGTCCGGGCAGGTGGGACAGAATTCGCCGGTCTCTGTGCCCGCCAGTGCTATGCCTAAAACCAGGTTGAGATAGAGAGCTGCCAGCAGGGACGCAATCAACGTCATTCCTGCCAGTTTTTGCAGCCTCTTAATATAAGACACACCGCCACCCATCGGAATCACTCCGAGGATACGGCGTCATGCCACTATTTCAGGCTTACTGATTCCAGGACCATTTCAGGCCCGATAGAACGGCAAACTATAAATACACATTGATGCTCATTGTAGTAATAAGATAGACTATGTTGTACTAATATGTACATTAAAAACATACTCTGTGGGGGTGCCAAAATTGAGAGGAACATCGATTCGCCTGGAGAGAATATTCAACCGCAGTACAGGAAGAGCAGTCATAATTCCCATGGACCACGGGGTCACTGCCGGCCCCATAAAAGGCATCAAGTGCGTCAAGACTATCGCTGATGCTGTAGCCCGAGGAGGGGCGGATGCCGCCGTGGTGCACAAGGGGGCGGCCATATTCGGCAATCGCGGCTACGGCCGAGACCTGGGACTGATCATTCATCTCTCCGCCTCCACTAATCTAGGCCCGGACCCCAACAATAAAGTCCTGGTGGCCACTGTGGAAGAGGCTCTGAAGATCGGAGCGGATGGCGTGAGCATTCACGTCAATGTGGGTGCAGAGGATGAAAGTCGCATGCTCTCAACTCTGGGTGAGATCTCTCGCGACTGCCAGGAGTGGGGTATGCCGCTGCTGGCTATGATGTATCCCCGGGGAAAGAAGATCAAAGACGAATATAGTGCTGAGTACATCGCCCACGCGGCTCGAGTTGGAGCAGAGCTTGGAGCTGATATTGTAAAGACCAACTACACAGGCGACCCGGACAGCTTTGCCCGGGTGGTGGAGAGCTGCCCCGTTCCAGTGGTCATTGCAGGAGGGCCGAGAGTGGAGTCAGAGCTGGACCTGCTCTGCATGTTGGAAGGAGCCATATCAGCGGGAGCGCGGGGGGTGGCCATCGGCAGGAATGTCTTCCAGCATGAAAGCCCCGAGCTCATCGTACGCCGCATCTGCGGGGTAGTGCATAAGGGTCTCCATGCCAGGGAGGATCTGGAAATCGTTTCGGCAGAATAGATCTTTATATCCCAATCCACAAGGAGATAGGCCAACGATCCTACCAGATACGCACCTGATTCAATTGATGTCATATCCCCCTTTCAAGGAACTGTTTTGGCGTTCCTTGGCTGTAAACCTACTCCTGCACCTGAATTTTCACAGAATTCAATGCGAGAGCTGACGACTCTGGGTAGATCAACCCATACAGCTCGAGGTTGAATCTGTTTGCAGTCGTATGTGCATCATATATGCCATATAGCCAAGGTATAATTAGCCAGGAGAGGAGCAAGATCAATATGCCCTTTAGATATTGGCTTAAATATATCTGACCTCCACCGGGAATGAAAATGCTGATAAGCGTAATCAAACCAACATTCTTCTTCATCACCTCGTAGAGCAACGCTTTTTGTCCTGAATCCATTGATGCGCTTGCTTGATTTACTCTCATTTGATCTACTTCATCCATAAGATCAACTCATGCTTTTATTTACTTCAGAATAGATATGCCTATCCCCAGAAACTCATTAAGCAGCTGCCCTGCCAAAACAATAAAGCAAAAACACCGGAAGAGCTGCAATTGATTTGCAGGCTCTGCCGCTAAGTCCATATACTTAGATCGTAAACATGTATCATTATGTCCACCAATGTTTACAGCATTCGTATAGACGGTCGTATTCGCCGGATGATGGATGAAATGAGTGACGTCAACTGGCAGGTTGAGATCAGGCAGTCGGTGGAGAGGATAGTCCGGGAGAAGAAAAAGCAGAGGCTCCTGACGGAGGCAAAAGAGCTGTGGACGAACCAAAGCCCCAATAAAATCGGGGCAGCGGAGATGGTCAGGGAGGATCGGGATGCCATATGAAGTAGTCCTTGATTCAAGTGTGATCGCAGCCATGTTCTTCAAAGAAGATGCCTCCATGAGGGCGTTGGATGCAGCCGCAAAATCCGACCTGATCACCCTGGACCTTGCAATCGCTGAAGTTGGGAATGTGGCCTGGAAACTGGTCGTCCTCTGCGGAGAAGATAAAGACCTGACCTTGGCGGCCTTTCGGAAGTGCCAGAGTTTTATCACTGAGGCGTGTGAGCTCGTCCGGGCAGAGGATCTGACCATAGAGGCATACAGCGTCTCTGTTGAGACCAGGACCGATTTCTACGACTCACTCTTTCTGGCCGCGGCTGAGAGAAGGCAAGTGCCACTCTTGACGCTGGACAGAAAGCTGTATGAGAAGGCCAAATCGACCAGGAATGTGCAGCTAATCTAGGAGATGCACTCCAAGGACCTCTTCGTGGGCAATCACCGAATGCAGAATGAATTCTGTCTGTCCTGAAGATAAATAATATGCTCTGATCAGTAACATTTCTAAGGAAGACACTAAATTTAATCCAGTGCCCAGCAGCCGCAGCACCGGGCGGATAAAATTCTCCTCCAGCTGGGACTCGTTGTAGTTCTCCAGGACGCGCGCCTTGCGTAGATAGAGCTCTTTGATCCTGGCGAAAGCCTCCGCCAGGCCCGCCTCGTCTTGCCACTCCGGGCTGTCTTTGACCAGCTTCTCAAGGTAGTGATTGGAGAACAGATTGCTGTTCTTGAAGGGGCGCGAATCCGGGGACATTCTCCCCTAGGCCTGACGGCAGAAATGATAAAAGTATCGAGCTGAAATTTGGAGAAGCTATCTTGATATTTTTATTGACGTATGTTATTTTAAACATTGAGGGTGGAAATGCAAAAGTCTTAATAAGATCATATCCCACATATGGGATGCAAGAGTGAGTTCATGCCCTTTACAAAAGTAGATGAAAAAGGCAGGGTGGTTCTTCCCAGTGAGCTTCGCACGAAGTTGGACATTTGCCCTGGTGACGAATTTATCGTGGATGAGCTTGGCCCTGATGCCCTCGTTCTGAAAAGAGTCGATCTACGCGCCATGATTGAGGATATCATAGAGAAGGCCAAAAACGCAGACTTGGACCGGCTGGAAGAAGAGATCGAGGAAGAGGCAAACAGGCTTGCCCGAAAGAAATACCAAGTTCTTGATTGATACCAATCTTTTCGTAGCAGCAGTCAAGAGCGGGAAAACGAAAAGCACCGAACTCCTTGTAAACCTAATTGAAGGGACCTGGGAATTGGTCGCCGATGACATCCTTATCTCAGAATATGAAAGATACGCCCTTAAGTTTGAAGCGCATGGCTTTTTTGAACTCATTCGAAGAAGGGTCATTGTCATTGAGCAATCGGAAGAGGATATTCTCAAGTGCAAACCATACTTCCCTCCAGGATCTGAAGCGGACGTAGTCCATGCAGCAACCTGTTTGCATACTGGAGCGGTCTTGATATCCAATGATGCCCATTTTGATGGCATAAAAGAAGTTGACATCATTGAGGTTTGTCCATCACCGATGCCATCAAGAAGCTTCTTTAACGGCGCTATCGCTTCAAGAATTAATGCCCAGCATCATTTAGCATCATTTTCCTTTTCTCATTGCGAATGCTATCCTCTGCAGAGCCGTCGCATTCGCCAGAACCGCGGTTATGGCTATCACCGCCATCATCCACTCTATATTGAAGAGCCCGAGAAACATCCCAGCATAAAGAAGCATCAGCCGCTCCATCCGCTCCAGGAGTCCGCCCATCCTCTTCAGCTCCGCGGGGTCCTTTACAATGCCGCGGTGATCGGCATAGGCCCTCACAAAACTGGTCATCATTGCCCCGAATATGAGCACCATAAACCAGGCCTCATTGGGAATACTCAGAAATTCTCCTCTGCCAAGATATAGCAAAAGCCCGAGATACAGCATCATCTCGACATACCTGTCCACAACCCCGTCGATGAAGGCTCCTTTATTCGTGGCCTGATTTGTCACGCGGGCTACCGTCCCGTCCACGAGATCGATAAAAGCGGAAAGGGCAAAGAGCACCAGGCCGTAGGCGAGTTGGTGCATAACCAATGCCGCCAGACCAAACAGCGCCGGCACCAGCGAGAGAAGTGTCCAGGTGTTGGGCGAGAGGCCCAGAGCCGCCAGCCCACCCGCCAGACGGTCCGTTTTCTCTGATCTGAGATTGGCTTTGAGCATCTTATATCGTCTCACAGGCCCTTGATGAATGTCTCCATCCTGTCCAGAGCCTCGATCAGCTCCTCACGGGAGGTGGCATAGCTGCAGCGCAGGAAACCCTCGCCGCTCGGTCCGAAGACATCGCCCGGCACAACCGCTACCTTCTGCTCATGCAGCAGGCGCTCCGCAAACTCCTCTGATGACAGACCCCAGGCTTTTATGGACGGGAAGGCATAGAACGCCCCTCTGGGCTCGAAGCAGTCCAGGCCGATGCGGTTCAGGCCGGAGACGAACATGCGCCGCCGCAGATCGTACTCATGCTTCATGTTCAGCATCTCCTCCTCGCCCTTCTGCAATGCCTCCAGCCCCGCCACCTGGGCCATGGTGGGTGCAGAGAGCATGGTGTACTGATGTATCTTGGTCATGGCCGCGACCAGCTGCTGGATCGCCCAGCACGTAGCCGACGCGCCAGCCGGTCATGGCATGCGACTTGGAAAGGCCGTTTAAGATGACCGTCCTCTCCTTCATGCCCTCCAGTTGAGCAAAGCTGGCGTGGCTGCCGGAGTAGCAGAGCTTGCCATAGACCTCATCCGATATGACAATCAGATCGTTCTCCACCACGACGTCCGCCAGGTCCTCCAGGTCGGAGCGCGTCATTATCGCGCCGGTGGGGTTGTTGGGATAGCTGAGCAGAAGGCTCTTGGTCTTCTCAGTCACGGCCCTGGCAATCTCCTCAGGCTGCACCCGGAACTCGTCTTCCAGGCGCGTGGGAACCGTCTTGGGCACCCCTCCCGCCAGGATGATATCCGGAGTATAGGCCACATAACAGGGCTCGGGCACAATAGCCTCGTCGCCAGGGTTGAGCGTGGCTCGAAAAGCCAGGTCCACGGCTTCGCTCACGCCTGTGGTGATCAGAATCTCCTCGGCGGGATCGTAATCCAGATCCCAGATCAGTGTAAGCCTGATCACAGATGACCTCCCTCAGCTCCGGCATCCCCTTGTTAGAGGTATAGTGAGTGTTTCCAGACTCCAGTGAATAGATGCAGGCCTCGCGCACATGCCAGGGCGTGACAAAATCCGGCTCGCCCACGCCCAGAGAGATCGCCCCTTCCATCTCGCTCACCAAGTCGAAGAACTTGCGTATCCCCGAAGGCGGCATGTCTCTGACCGCCTTATTTAGGTGCCTATCAGCATTCCAGGCTGGAACATTTTTGAGGCTCTGCTTCATGGAGTTATCACCAACCTCTTGGGCTTAGGTTTATCGGTCAGGATGACGCCGTGTTCCTTGTAACTCTTAAGGATGAAGTGGGTGCACGTCGATTGGACGCCTTCCAGCGGGGCGATCCTCTCCGCCACGAAGTACGCTATATCCTTCATGGACTTGCCCCGCACAGTGACTGAGAGATCGTGTCCTCCGGAGATGAGCCTCACCGACTCCACCTCAGAGAACCTGGCGATCCTTTCCGCCACAGCGTCATAACCGGTCTTGCGCTGCAAGGCCACCTTCAGCTCCAGGACGGCGAAGACAAGGCTCTGGTCGAGCTTCTCCCAGTTGATCAGGGTGATGTATTTTCTTATGATGCCCGCTTCCTCCAATTCCCGTATCTCTTGGGCCACATCCGCTTCAGATCTGCCCAGCAGCGCCGCGACTTCAGAAGGTGTCGCCTTGGCGTTTTCAGAAAGGATCTCCAATATCTCGTTCATGAAGTTCTGTATTTACCACCTCTATTCAATTATAGGCTTTGCGCTTGCAGGAGTAGTATGGATAATCATATACAATCGAAAGTTATTAATACTCTTATTACAACTGTATTAATATGAAACAGATGAAATGTCCCAAATGCCACTACGGATGGGAGACGAGGGTGAACAAACCTAAGGCCTGCCCCAGGTGCAAGACCAGACTGGATATGAAGAAAATAAAAAAGGCCTGAGTCCCCAATTCAGGCTCGATTATCGATATCAATCACTGCGATGGTCAACTCCTCTGTTCGACCCGGGACGTGTTGCCTCCCTGCCTAAATATGGGGCAGAGAGACGAACATAGAGTTCCGGATTTCAGTCGTTTTTGGGTGGATGTGGCCATCGAACTTTATCATAAAACAGCTAAAGAAAGCCCCGAGCGTGATTCGAACACGCGACCTATTGATTACAAGTCAATCGCTCTGGACCAGCTGAGCTACCGAGGCGCAAGATTCGATTATTTTGCATCCACACTTAAAGGCTTTGCCCTGTGGATCCCCCGCGTCTATGCCGGGACATTTTTTCCTGGCCTCGCAGAAGGGAATACTTCGTCCCAGGATGCCGGGAATCAAAATTGCAAAGATGCCTCTTTGCCTCTGTCCGGAAGGGATCCCGGCGAGCAACATCGGAATAGGCAAGACCATGCTTGATGGCAAAGAGCCTTACCTCCTTTTCCGGAATACGACGAAGGGGCTTAATCCAGGGAATTTTTCCCTCTTCCCTGATGCCCTGGCTATGATCCAGAAGTCCATCCACATCGCCCCATAGATAGCTTATAAATACGTCTGTTGCCTCGTCATCCAGATTATGGCCCGTAGCGAGAACGCTGGCTTTCATCTCCTGCGCGATGTCAATAAGATGCTCCATCCTCTGAGTGGTGGTGTCAAACCCTGAGCAGGCATCCTGAGGGATAACTCCGGGCAGAGGGGGAGTTGGGAGTCTCTTTTCGACATAAGGGATATCCAGCTGCTCGGCAATAAGTCTGGCAGGCTTCGCGGGAGTCCCTTTCTCATCGATGATGATAGCCACAAAATCAATGTCTCTTCGGTTCCTGAAGATGCCTTTGAGAACAAAAGCCATAGAGGCGCTATCCTTACCGCCGTCCAGTGCCAGGGCCACATGCGCGCCCCGACCGAAAAGCCCTGTCTGGCGCAGGCTCTCTCTGATCTTGCGGTGCACGTCCTCGTCGAAATGAGCTTGACATAAACGCATGCCCGAGTACTTCTGGTAGATAATGGCAGAACTCTGGCATTTGTCGCATTTGGTCATAACAAATCTCCGTTGAACTATCTTGAATCAAACTATCTTGAATCGGAGCAATGCCGCCACGCCGCCCAAGGAGAGCAGCCTTTCCCCAGGCTCAAACTCTGAGCTGAAGATCACCACCTTTCCGCGTGCGTTGCCCACTTCGCGCATGATCTCATCCACCTTTCCCCGGCGGGCCAGTTCATCGAGGACCAGGAGGCTCTCAATGGCGCCATAGTTCATTGCGGTTTGCACCTCTTTGATGCCATAAGCGGCTTTGCCGTCCTTGGCGATCTCCCGGAAGAGATCCTCGATGAGCTTCGCTTCCCTTGCTATGCGGCTGGACTCGAGGACGCTCTTTACGGCTCCGCGACGCAGCACCTCCTGAAATCCGGATCTTCCAATGGAGGAAGCATCGTCCATGGCTATCCTCTTGGACAATTCCGGATAGCTGGAGTCGATCACCTTCTTCAGATCCTCTTTGGCAAAGCCCGGGCCGGCCAGGATCACCTCCGCTCCCTCCTGGGCTGTCTGGTCGATGGCCTCGGCCACATCACTCATGAAGGTGGCGCGGGTGTCCTCGCCGCTGCCTTTGCCGCTGCCCATTCGTATCTCTGCTGCCATCTGCACCCCGAACTGGCGCAGAATGCCGATGGTGGCCTCACCTTCTTCCACCAGAGCCAAAACAACTTTCGGCCTTTGTGATTCTGCCACCGCATCATCGATGCGCGCCAGCAGGTCCGGCCTCCAGTGGTACTTGAGAATGGACAGATCCGTTCCAACCTCGATATTCAGGGTATGATATGCCCCCACATCCATGCCCGATTTGATAATGCCGTGCAGCCGGAGCCAGTTGGAATACATGTGAAATTCTATATCCTCTACCTTAATCCCCAGGCGCACCGTCTTTCTCTCCATCTTCTCCGGCCGCGCCTTATCAGCGATGGCCGGCATCTTCCTGTGAGTCAGGGCAAATACAAGATCGCCCCTCTCAACCAGATGCTGCAGATGCCATAGATCGTCTAAAGACTCGGGGAGCAGAGCTATTTCCCCTTCATCGCCGCGCAGATTTTTCTTCAGGACGCGCATAGGAACTACTTCATATCAAAAGGCTTAAATCATTGTGCATCCAGGCAGGGTATCGAGCCGCCATAACTCAGTTGGTAGAGTGTCTGGCTGTTAATTGCAGGACAGAGCAGTAACCAGAATGTCACAGGTTCGAGCCCTGTTGGCGGCGCATTCCTTTTGGGCCTGTAGCTTAGTCCGGTAGAGCGCTCGGCTCATAACCGAGTGGCCGCCGGTTCAAATCCGGCCAGGCCCATTTTGCCATCAGATCTTTTCTCCAGGTCGAATGCCAGAGTTCGATGGAGCTATCTGCTGGATATTTCGGGCCTAAAGTTTACGATTAAAAAATAGAATCCGGGCGGCTCAGCTTGAGGCTTTGGCAACGCTCTTCCAGGCCAGAATTTTCTTCTCGGATAGGCCGGTCTTTGTGGCCAGAATTTTGGCTTTGGCACCGATCAGGTCTTGAGAGGTCGTCACGCCAGCAGAGGCCAGCTTCTCCAGGGTCTTGGGGCCTATTCCCGGCACATCCGCCAGGCTATCGCTTTTGGCCTTGACTACGTTCTTTGCCGTGTTTCCGGCTCTTGCTCCCCTGGTTGAGGCTTTCTTTGTTTTTCCGCCCCGGGCCGCTCCCTTCTTCTCTAACTTTACCTCATTGCTCTCAGGATCGGCCTTCTCCATGGCCTTCTTGGCCTGCCACTCCAGGAAGTTGCAGTGCGGACATCCCAGATCCCAGGGTCTCTTGCCCTTGTTGATGATGCGAATATGAAACATGCCATGCTTTTCGCACATCTTGTCCGTCACCACTACCGATCCGAATCTGGGGAGGGGCAGAGTGAATCTGCATTCCGGATAGCCGGAGCAGCCGATGAAACGCGAGCCGCGATGGCCGCGCCGAATTATGAGTTCGGATTTGCACTTCTCGCATGTTCCCACGATCTTATCGATGCGAAGGCCGTCCTTGAGAGACTGACCGATGCCCTCCTGGTTCTGGGTCAGCTCATCAAAGACGGAAGTGAGCATAACTCTCGACTCCTCGATGACCTCGTCTTCTCCGATCTTCCGCTCCGAGATCTGAGTCATATCATTTTCCAGAGTCTGAGTCATCTCCGGCTTGGTGATGGTGGGCGCATACTTTTGCAGCGTGTCCACCACGGCATAAGCGGTGTTGGTAGGCCGCATGGGATTGCCCTGCACATAAGCGCGAGCATAAAGTTTGCTGATGATGTCGTGGCGGGTGGATTTTGTGCCCAGACCCAAGGTCATCCATGAGCTTGATGAGCTTGCCCTGACCATAACGAGCCGGTGGCTGGGTCTCCTTAGCTTCGACATTATGGCCCAGAACCTTAAGTCGTTCGCCTTCTTTCAGCTCGGGGAGAATGTGTTCCTCGGCCTTGCTGTAAGGATAATAGTATCTCCAGCCCGCCTCCACGAGGCGCGCTCCGCTGGCCCGGAAGGGCTCCGGACCAATATCCACCTTGAGGCTGGTGGCATCCCAAACGCATTGGTCTGCCAGGGTGGCAAAGAAGCGCCGCACTACCAGTTCATAAATTCGCCATTGATCATCCTTAAGCTCGCTCTTCTCTGCCGGTGCTGTGGGATAGATAGGCGGATGGTCTGTGGTCGATCTCTTGCCGCGAGTGGGCACCATCTTTCCTTTAAGTAGCCGCTCCGCCTCTCGGGAAAAAGCGCCTTTGGTGAAAAGCCTGGTTAAGGCCACAAGGTCGATGGAAGGAGGATAAACGGTATTGTCCGTTCTTGGATAGGATATGAAACCGTTGATGTAGAGCCATTCTCCTATGCGCATGGCGTTGGCGGCAGAAAACCCGATTCCACTGGCCGCAGAGATGAAGCTGGTGGTGTCAAAAGGAGCAGGCGGCTTCTCGATGCGTGGTTTTGTCTCGATGGACCGGATGACGCCTACTTTGCCAAGGTTGGCAACTATTTTATCGACTTCAGTCTGCTCCCATATGCGGCCCTTGGCATGCTGCACGCGGAGCTCTTTCTCCAAATCAGCATAGATCTCCCAGTAAGCCTTTGAGACAAAAGCCTGAATCTCTCGCTCTTTATCGACGATAAGGGCAAGAGTCGGCGATTGAACCCTCCCGACCGAAAGGAATTCCTTTCCCAGCCTTCCCGAGGTGAGAGAGATGTACCTGGTAAGCGCTGCACCCCAGACGAGATCTATTATCTGCCTGGCCTCTCCTGAGGCCGCCAGGTCGAAGTCCACTTTTCCAGAGTCCTTAAAGGCCTTGAGGATCTCGTCCTTGACAATAGCGCTGTACCTGACGCGGTCGGCCTGCAGGCCTGGATTTGCCTCCTGGATGATCTTCAGGGCTTCCACACCTATGAGCTCCCCCTCCCGATCATAATCCGTGGCCACAGTGATGCGACTTGCTTGTTTACCTAAAGAGCGCAGGGCATCGATGATCTTCTCATTTATGGGACGAACTACAATCTCGGCTCGGATCAGATCCTTGCAGTCCACCTTTTGCCAGTTGTTGTATTCCGAAGGGTAGTCGACTCCCACGATATGGCCGCTCAGGCCTAAGACGACCTTATCGTCAAACTGAAAAGCCTCGACGCCTGCTATCCTCTGAGTGCTGGGCTTGCTTCCCGCCAGGATCTGAGCAATCCTCTTAGCAGCATCGTGCTTCTCTGCTATTATGAGATGCATTCCTCATAGCCAAATCTTGTCATTGATTTAAATTTTTCTGTAAAAAATCACTTTTCACCCAATGAACCTTTCAGCCAGGCCGATTTTATCAATGCGCTAACTGGAACCGCCCGATTTGTGACTCTACATAGTTCATGCCTTTTATATAGCTTTATATGTTCTTTATATTGTTTATATAATTGTTTTTATCTACACTGGAATTGGACTGAACAAGAAGAATATTCATTGCTTTATACATATTATTCAACCAACATGATTATTCGCTAAATTTCGATTGTTTTCGTTTGAGGTTTTTCAGGTAAAATCGCTTTTGATAAGCCATTCTAGATCCTTGTGAAGATCAATATGGGCATTTACTCAAATATACACTTCGAGAAAATTTTTTGCAATGGAGTACATATTTATCAATGGGCAGAAATAATAACGGCCCTCTGGGGGAGATCGTTATCCATCATCGCGATGAACAAAAACCAAGCGTATATGGTCAAGATTCCATGAGCTGGTCAAGGGTCGAGAAGCATAGAATCGCGTAATTATAGATACATATTAGAATATAATTAATTTTAACAATTTAGTTAATTATATCGTCACAAAGGCTACAGATTCTTATAATATGGAAAGTTATAATTACAGCACGCAAAAACTATAAGTAGCTAAGGTGCATTAGAGGAAGCGGCGGGAGATTGTAACGAATTGTGAGGTGCCGGATATGATACCTTCTAGCTTAAGCTATCATGTCGTCGCTTCGGCACAGCCCGTCGTTGCAGTTTTCGCTGCTAAAAAGGTAAAGGAGGATAAAGAACGTGTCTGACAAGATAGACCTATATAGCGACCGCGGAGTTCTTTTGAAGAGCGACGTCGACCTGAGCGCCGTCAGCCCTCTCAAGAACGCGGCCATGCAGAGACTCATTTCTCTCACAAAGCGAACCGTAGCCGTTAATCTGGCCGGCATCGAAGGCGCCTTAAAGACTGGAAAGGTAGCTGGAGGCCGGAGGCAGATCAAGGGACGCGAGCTTAATTATGATGTTGTTGCCAACGCTGGCGCCCTCGCTGAAAAGATTAAAACTCTGTTGCAGGTTACCCCAGGCGACGATACCAATGTCCAGGTGCTGGGCGGCGGCAAGCAGTTGCTCGTCCAGGTCCCCACCATGAGGGTTAACGCAGCCTCTGAGTTCGTCGTCGGATTGACCGGCGCAGCTGCAGCCGCAACTGAGGCACTCATCCAGCAGTTCAAGGTCGGCATCGTCGACGCTCCAATGGTCCACGCTTCAGTCTGGGGCGAGTACCCGCAGACCGTAGGCATGTCTGGCGGAAACGTTGCATCAGTTCTCAACATCCCCCAGAACGATGAGGGTCTGGGCTTTGCTCTGAGGAACGTCATGGCCAACCACCTCGCAATGATCACCAAGAGGAATGCCATGAACGCCGCAGCTCTCGCTTCGATCTACGAGCAGATCGGCGAGTTCGAGATGGGCAATGCCATGGGCATATTCGAGCGCCACCAGCTCCTGGGCATGGCATACCAGGGTCTGAACGCCAACAACATGGTATACGAGTGCGTCAAGGCAAACGGCAAGACCGGAACCATCGGCACAGTGGTACAGACCACAGTCGGCAAGGCCCTTGAAGATAAGGTCATCAAGGCCGGCAAGAAGCTGCCCTCCGGTTACGTCATGTACGAGGCCAACGATGTCTCCAAGTGGAACGCCTACTGCGCCGCTGGCGTACTGGCAGCCACAATGGTCAACTGCGGCTCCCTTAGGGGCGCTCAGGCTGTGTCCTCGACTCTGCTGTACTTCAACGATGTTATCGAGAAGGAGACCGCCCTGCCCGGATGCGACTTCGGAAGGGTCATGGGAACGGCAGTCGGATTCTCGTTCTTCAGCCACTCCATCTATGGCGGCGGCGGCCCCGGTGTATTCAACGGTAACCACGTGGTAACCAGGCACTCCAGAGGATTTGCCATACCCTGCGTGGCTGCAGCAGTAGCACTGGATGCCGGTACTCAGATGTTCACACCCGAGATGACATCTGGACTGGTCGGTGCCATATACAGTGAGATCAAAGAATTCCGTGAGCCGATCGTATCGGTTGCGGAGGCTGTGTAAGAATTGGCGGAAGAAATGGTCACTGAATCAGACACTGAATCGATACAGGTAGAAATACTCCCGAGCAGATTCTTGATGCCAGAAACGGCCCAGAAACTGCTGAACGAGATCTATGGAAATGGGGGCATCATCAGGATAATGATACATGGCCCCAACCTTCCCAGAAGCGTGCCCTATGGCCCCGGAAGGGGTGCCCCAATCGAAGAGAATAGAGATCTTCTCATCGAGGTGGCAGGGCAGGCCTTTGAACTCCGCGTTAAAGTTGGTAGGATCAGGCTCGAGCTGGAGAGCGAAAAATACTTCGACGGGCTAAAGGCGGCGTGTGAGCGAGCGTTGCCCATATCCTTCCATATCAAGCGCGGCAAGTTCTTCCATACCAGGCCGACCATCACGGATTATGCCAAGTACGGCAAGATGGGGGACACGCGCATCTTAGGGCTGATCGATCCCAAGGCCAAAACGGATAGACTGGCCATACTGTCTGAAGAAAGAGTGACTATTGACGATGAGGAGAGATAAATATGGCATACAAAGCACAATTTTATCCCGGAAGCACCTCTGTCGGCATCAACAGAAGGAAGCACATGTCCGGCAACCTCGAGAAGCTCAGAGATATCCCCGAGGCAGATGTAGTGGCGATCATGGGCCACAGGGCCCCTGGCGCCGATTATTCCAGCACCCACCCGCCCCTTAAAGAGATGGGCGAGCCCGACTGCCCCATAAGGCAGATCGTAGCTCCCACAGCAGGCGCGGCAGCTGGAGACCGTGTAAGGTACTCTCAGTGGACCGACTCCATGTACTTCGCACCATCCATCCCATACTGGAGATCCTATTGGGGAGCCATCAACTGTAAGGGCTGCGACCCAGGCACCCTGTCCGGCAGACAGATCATTGAGGCCAGGGAGAGAGATATCGAGATTTACACCAAGCAACAGTATGACAGCGAGATGACCGATGTCGCCCTCTGCTCCATGAGAGGCTGCACCGTGCACGGCCACTCCCTGAGGCTGGAAGAGAACGGCATGCAGTTCGATATGCTGTCCAGAACAGAGATGGGCAAGGACGGAAACGTCTACGCTATCAAGGACCAGGTCGGTATCCCATTGGATAGGAAGATCAACCTCGGCAAGCCCATGACCGAGGCTGAGGCCAAGAAGAGAACCACCATCTTCAGGGCGGACGGCATTCCCATGTGCGGAAAGGTCGGCGCCAGGAAGTACGACGAGGCAGTCGAGGCTCTGCACCACATGTGGGAGCTGCGCAGCAAATGGGGATTCAGGCCGGAGTAAAGGTGGGGTGATATAAAATGGCAGTTAAACACACCAAGAAACTATTCATCAAGGCACTGGAAAAGAAGTTCGCGACCGAGACCAAGGTTACCGGGCTTAAGGATTCGAAACTTGAGGGCCAGACAACAGCGTATTTGAGACTTGGCCCTGAGCAGAACGCCCGCAAGAGGGAGTTCATGGAGTACGCTGGCAAGGTAGCGGGCAAGCGCGGCATGACCGGCTACAACCCCTATGTACACGCTGGCGGCATTCCCCTGGGACAGAGGCAGCTCGTACCCTACAAGCTCTCCGGAACTGAGTATGTAGTAGAGGGCGACGATCTGCACTTCGTCAACAATCCAGCCATTCAGCAGATGTGGGATGATATCAGGAGGACCATTGTGGTCGGTCTGGATATGGCCCACGAGGTTTTGCAAAAGCGCCTCGGCAAGGAAGTCACACCCGAGACCATCAACAACTACCTCGAGATCCTCAACCATGCCATGCCCGGCGCAGCCGTGGTTCAGGAGCACATGGTCGAGACTCACCCTGGCCTCGTAGATGACTGCAACGTTCGTGTCTTCACCGGCGACGATGCCCTGGCAGATGAGATTGACGCGCAATACCTGATCGACATCAATAAGGTATTCCCAGCCGAGCAGGCCGAGTCACTCAAGGCCGCTATCGGCAAGACAACCTGGCAGGCCATTCACGTCCCAACCATCGTAGTCAGATCCTGCGACGGCGGCACCACCTCCAGGTGGAGCGCTATGCAGCTGTGCATGACCTTCATCGACGCCTACAACATGTGCGCCGGTGAGGCCGCTGTGGCTGATCTGGCCTACGCTGCCAAGCACGCTGCCGTTCTGCAGATGTCCGAGATGCTGCCCGCTCGCCGCGCCCGCGGCCCCAACAACCCCGGCGGTCTCTCCTTCGGATTCCTGGCTGATATGATCCAGACCTCCAGAACAGCTGCAGCCGACCCAGTGAAGGTCTCCCTGAACGTAGTCGCCGCAGGCGCTGCTCTCTACGATCAGATCTGGCTGGGAAGCTACATGTCCGGCGGTGTCGGATTCACACAGTACGCCACTGCCGCCTACACCAACGATGTCCTGGACGACTTCTGCTACTACGGCGTCGACTTCGCCGCAGACAAGTTTGGAGGATTCGCCAAGGCACCCAAGACCATGGATGTAGCCAAAGAGCTGGCCACTGAGGTCAACGCCTACGGCATGGAGCAGTACGAAGAGTTCCCGACTCTGCTCGAGGATCACTTCGGTGGATCCCAGAGGGCTTCCGTTCTGGCAGCCTCTGCCGGTATCACCGCAGCCATCGCCACAGGCCACAGCCAGATCGGTCTCGCCGGCTGGTATCTCAGCATGCTCCTGCATAAGGAAGGCTGGGGACGCCTGGGCTTCTTCGGCTACGACCTGCAGGATCAATGCGGTCCAACCAACGTATTCTCCTACCAGTCAGACGAGGGCAACCCCGTTGAGCTGAGGGGCGCTAACTACCCCAACTACGCTATGAACGTAGGTCACCAGGGCGAGTACGCAGGCATCTCCAGCGCCGCACACGCCGGCCGCATGGACGCCTTCGCATGCAACCCATTGATCAAGGTATGCTTCGCCAACCCCGGCATGGTATTCGACTGGGCAGATGTCCGCGCTTGCTTCGGCAAGGGTGGAGCCCGCGAGTTCCGTGCTGCAGGCGAGAGATCCCTGGTCATGCCAGCAGTGTAGGCCAAAAGCCTACAACTTTTTTCTTTTTTATTCCCAAAAAGCGACTTTTATTAGGATTTTTCAGGACTCAAAGAGGCCTCTATTATCATATTGCCTACTCAGATAAGCGAGGAATCGAAACGCCATCTTTTCCCAATGTGATAGAAAAATAAACTTGTAATCAAAAATTTAAAGCTTGCTGCCTTCCAAAGGCTGCTCTACCTGAAGGCCTCTTTAACTACTTCCGTTAGGATGGGACCGGCCTGGTCGATCACATTCGCCTCGTAGAGCCATCCCTTATGCTCGGGAAGAACACCGCTCACCATAATGGCCTTGCCCTCATACTCGCCCAAATTTATCTCATGGGATGCCACCAGCTCTTCCGCTATTGATGCCGGTTTGGCTATACGGGTCAGCTTGACGGTGCAACATTGAGGGCGGGGCATTAGAATCGAAAACCTGCCGCCCTCCACCATGCCCAAAAATTTGTCCATCGTAACGCACTCCTGATGAGTATATTTCACATATTTGATTATGTAATAACTGCTATTATCGATTAAATATTTTTGCTATTCATATCTCTGCATCGGCTTCTGGTAATAGCCTCACTCACTGAATCGATCTCGCTCTGGTGGTTACAGAGCCCACCATCACCGTCGAGCACGAGCACGATCTGGAGAGGATTCTATTATGTGGATGATCACATCTGCATCGATACTTCCGTCTTGCATAAACAAAGCACGACCTCAATCCCTGGGCTGCAGAGCAGATCGAGGCAAACTGTCTGAGGAGTTGCCGGAAGGCTGCCCTTCGACACGACTGTTGGGGGGCCAATGGTATCGGGCAGGGCTATGGTCGAAATGGGCGGGCCTGTCGCTGAAGCTATCGAGCATATAGAATATCCTGAAAAAAGCGCCTTTGAATCAGCCTACTGGAAATCATGTTGATTTTGCATGTGTCTCATGTGAAGGCCCAGTTTTTATGCTTCGAGGGTATAAGTGAATAGGGGTTAGATGAAATGTTTGCAAAGATGCTGGTGGCCTGGGCGGCCTTGTTGATGTGCCTGACGCAGGCTCAGGCTCAATACGATCCATTGGCAAGTGATATCTTCACTTTGCCTGATGATATGAGAAGAACGAGCAACATGGACGCTCAAAGAATCTATATCGATCCCATTATGGATCCGCTGCGTATCGATCCCTTGATGCGTCCACTGGATCCGGAGCATACGGCGGAATATCTGAATAAAAACAGCGGCCGGGAGTATCTGGGCACCTTTGTCCCGGTTCAGGAAGACCTGCGGGGCAATTGGAAGCTGGATCTCCTGGGCGGAACTCCCGGGACGGTTGAGCTGCAACTCGTCCAGAACCGGGATGCTGTCTTCGGGCGCGGTACACTGTCTTTGCCCGGGTCCACCCATGCTGTCTCTGCCAGCGGACGGACAGTGAAAGATGTGCTCTATTTGGATCTGGTCAATGCTGAGGAGCCGGCGCTCTATCGGTTCATTCTAACGACAGACAATGATTTCCTATCCGGCAACTTTACCGCCTTCGATGCGCAGGGCCGGATATGGTCGGGAACCGCCGGGGGAAGCCGAATGGCATAGTTTTGCATATTGTATTTTTTTGGGGATAGGGAGCCCCGGGTGGCTCCCCACGATTCTATCCATTGCTTTTGCTATCCAACTTTCACTATCTCCTCAAAACTGGCTTTATCGAGGTGCCGGGGGGCATATTCTATTCCCAAATCATGCAGGTCGGCGACGTATGAGCGCAGATGCTTTCGGGAACCTGCGAGAAGTCCCTGGTAGACTACCTTGACATCCTCGTTCTCCGTGGCAGCCAGCTCTCTCTCCAGGTCCATGACGCTTATTTCTTCATATTCGGCCGCCGCCTGCAGAGCATCTTCATCAGACGGCAATCCTTCACTCAGGAGCCTGTCATAAATCTCCTGCAGAGTCTGGTTCTGGAATACACCCGGCTCGTTTTCTCCTGGAGTGGAGAGGCCGTATTGGTCTATGACGGCTTTGGCCTGGTCCATATGGCTTTGCTCCGATCTCATCAGTTCCATGAAGATGGAGAGGTTGTTCTCTTCATGAAGGGAAGCGTACAGGTCGCGGGCTACTTTTTCCTCCTCCCAGATGAAGATAAGACCTTCCTTCTCGCGCGAGGTTAGTGCTGCTTCCGCGGATGTCATCGCGCTCTCCTCGGTCAAGGTCATGATCCCCTCGCCGTAGGCCACATTGTGCTTTAGGCTGATGTCGGGATTCTCAGACAATGCCCAGATAATGGAGATCGCCTGGCCGGGCGAGAAAGCCTTGTCAAACCTGTCTCCTGTATCCAGTTTTCTCTTCAGCTCTATGACAGTACGACCGGCTCCTTTGCTGCCGCCAAATTCCACAATGTCGTTTGTGCCTCCCAGCATGGTATCCTCGATGTGGGGACCGTAGTTACCTGTGCAGTACTCATCCAGCATTGTCACTGTGCTTCCCTGCATCGATGCCAGGATTATGTCGGAGTTCTTCATCCACTCCAGTGGATCAAAGCCAATAGACAGCCAGCCGTCAGTGCTGCCGTTCAGGGCCAGGTAAAGATATTCTGGATCGTTCTTCCAGGAGATCTCCATATCTCCACCGCTGTATCCCTGCCTGGCCGGGCTCTGCAACACCATGCTGCGAGAGTATTCGCTCTCGCCTACAATTCCATCAGCTTTCCACTCCCCAGTGGCCGCCTTCTCCACGACGACCGGGGCTTTTTCAGGTTGAATGCAGCCTGAGGACACGAGCAGCAAACCCACCAATAAGGCGATAAGAATCGGCTTCATTTTGCAGCACCATTAGGTAATATGGAATTGCTAAATATATCAGATTATCGAATTAATCTCGGGCGGTATCAATAGAAATGTTGCTCTGATTAGATCATTGGTCCATTAAGCGATCGCAGATGTCAAAATGAGTCAAATGATAAATAGCGTTAAGTGTTATTAAGACAATCATCAATATCAGGTGAGACTTATGAAGTATGGCAAAGTTTTGCTGCCCATGGCAGCGTTCGCAGTGTTCCTGCTGATCGGCATTGCTTTTGGACAGGACTATCTGGATGGCGGATATGTTGGTAGATCCTATGGCAGTGATATTGCTCAATATTTCGCAGACCCTATCTTTTACTCAGACCCTACAGGAGCACAACGGCAGAGCTGGGAACAAACCTACTACCCCTACTTCGGCGCGGAGTTCTTCTATGATTACACCCAGCCGTACCAGTTCAGGCCTGGTATTTATGCGGGACCGTTTGGAGCATATCCTTACAACCAGGTGCCCTATGATTCGGAGTTCAGAATTAGCTCATTAGCTGGTATGCAGTGGGAGCCTTTCCAGAAGAACTGGGGGAAGACTCTGAATTATACAAGGACAAGCTCCTCCCTGAAAGTTTACCAGAATGGCGTTTGGATAACGCCTCAAGTATGATTAGTAAAAATATGGAAGGATCCATGCCTTGAATCCATACAGTCCATTTTTCATAGATCGAATCCAGGAAATCATACTCCAAAGAAACGAGAGCCAAATCAGAAGCTCAAAGCAGCTTTTGGGCAGACCTCTACACACCGAGCACATTTGATGCAATCCGGCTCGTTCAGAATCTCATTTACAGGAAGCTGCATGGGACAGACCTTCTGGCATTTTCCGCAGTCGATGCATCTCTCTTTATCCACTTTGAGCTGGTATCTGTTCCCTCCGACCGCCCTCTGCATCGTGCCCATGGGACAGAATGAACACCAGGCTCTGGGGGCAATGATGATTCCAAAGAGAATGGCAATCGCTGTGGTAAGAAGGCATATAGTTACAAAGACCATGCCCACTTTATCCACAACACCTTGGGTTTGCACAATTCTGAAGACCATGAATCCCATGAGGATGATGAAGATGGGGACTCTGATCCACATGCTCCGCAAGATTGGAGGGATCGGCAACTTGCGGCTCAAAGGGCCCAGCCAGAAGTCCACAAAACTTCCTCTGGGGCAGAGATTGCCGCAGAACCATCTGCCTCTGAAGGGGGCAATAATCATCAGGGTGGCAAAGACGATCAGGAGAAAATAGCCTAACTTGGGGTAGAAGATGCCTCCCAGGGATATGATTATGACTATCAGGCCTAGATATGGCGTAATTTTGAGCATCCAGATACTCACCGGATTAATGGTTAATTAGCCCCATTCACCTGGATACTTCTCCCTCGATGATCATGTTCATGATGTGATCGAATTGCAGAGCCTGGCACCACCCCGACTTCTCGAAGATGGACATGAAGCAGACTCCTATGAGCTTCTTGTATTTCATCCCGGCCAGAAAGTCCTTCATCTCAGCAGGCTTCACACCTATCTTTGGCATGGCCATGCCTCCCAGGATCACTACCACATCCGCTTCAAAGAGGATCTTCTCTCCGAGCTCCAGTCCGTATTCCGTGGTGATTATCTTGCGCGCTTTCTCTTTATTCAATCCCGGCACAAAGGCCAGCTCCTTTTCTCGCACCGGATAGCCAAGAAAGAGTGCAAAAGGCGTACAAAAACCAGGAGACCCCACGAATATTATCTTCTGATCGTCTTTTACCAAATCACGAAAACCATTAAGCATCCCGCCAAGGCCTTTTATATCCTGAATCTTTTCCATAACGATCGCATTCAGAATATACCTCCCAGGGCATTAACTTTTGGGGCCAATCGGGATTTATTTTGCTATCATCCTCTGCATCAGAGACATAATTCCCCGCCGGGAGTTCTCAATTGACTGCGATCCCTGACCCATCATTCCCATGCCGAATGATCCCATCATCTCTTTATTGAACCGATCTGAGATTTCATCAAATATTCTCTGGTAGGCAATGCAATGGGGATCGACGCCCTTTATCTCGCCATTGGTGGGGGCGATGGCATTGTAGGGACAGCCGCCCCGGCAGTACCGGATGTGTTTACAGCCCTTGCATTCCCGGTCCACATATTCCTTAAACTGGCGCATGCGCATGGCAGGCGCAGATATGGCCAGATCCTCCCGGGTTGGATGATCGCAGACGTTGCCCATGACGTATTCCGGCATGCCCACAAAGCGATAGCACGGATAGATGCTTCCGTCAGGGCCCACCGCAAAGGTGTTCTCCATACAGTCCACAAAAGTGCAGACGGTACCCCGACCGGTGAAGACGCATCTGCAGTAGTCGTTGATATTTCTGACCTCAATCTGGTCCATGTTTTCCAGATACTTATCCAGCAGATAGACCAGAAGCTCGCCATATGCTTCGGGCTGGAGCGCCCATCTGTCGGGGTCGTCGCTGCGCAGCGATGGCAAGGCAGGATGGAGCTTGAGGGTCAGGTTGTTCTCCAGGAAGTAGTTGAATATTTCTTCTTTGAATTGCACTGAATAAGAGGTGAAGGTGCAGATGAATTGCACCTGCAGACCATGCTCTTTAGCCAATTTGTAGCCGGCCATGGTCTTCTCATAATAGCCCTCCGACCTCTGCAGGTCATTGAGCTCCTGCGGGCCATCGAGGCTTGAGCCGATGGGAATTTTATGCTCCGCCAGGACCTCTGCCAATTCCGGCGTCATCTTCCAGAGATTTGTCTGGAGGGCAAAGTTCGGGCTCAGATGCTCTAACTCCTGGGAGAGCATTGGCAATGCTTTCCTGTAAAAATCGGCACCCGCAAGCAACGGCTCGCCACCATGAAATGTGAATGTCACGGGGTCGTCCCGGAAATGCCGAAGCCACTCCACCACATCTTGAATGGTCTCAATGCCCATTATGGGAGAGCCCACCTCCGAACTCCAGCAATAGCTGCATTTAGAAGGACAGCCAAGAGTGGGGATGATCATGACGTGAAATGGCCTTTTTTGTTTCATCATTTTTTGGGGCTTCTTTAAAGGTACTAATAGTTTTCCATTAAATTTAATAATAAACTAAGAATACTTAAAGAATTCGACGTTTATTTCTCATTCCATCCATCGATACTTTGAAATATGGAATTAGACGCCCAGAGCATTGATCGCTTCGATCAACTCCCCGAATGCCTCAACCTCCAGATCCAGGACTTCTTCTGCCTTCATGGAGATGCTCATCTCCCCGTCCACCGTAAGCCTGTCCGGGCCGCGCACCGCAATCCTATCCTGCCCATCCCGGCTCAGAGCTTTTTTTATCTCTTTCTCATGGGCCAGGGTACGGCCCGGAATGATAACGGTGCCCAAAATCCCGGCCAGGTCCAGGGTTTTGAAATCCTCTATGGTTATCAAGCAGCCCACGTCTTTGTTAACTGCTACCACATTCACTTTATCGCCCATCTGCTTGAAGATGGCGTTCAATAGGGGCGCGGCCACAGAGCTGGTGATGACTGTAGCGCTTCTTCGCAAGCCGGGGAGGCGCGCTATCAATTCAGGGTGTCTGGCCAGGGCAAAGGGCGCACCGGTGACAGGATCCCAGAGTGGAGTCCCAGTTACCCGGAAGCTATGCCCGTTTGCTGTTTCTGTGACAATCCTCTGGAACTCTTCGACGCTGTGGGGCACTATGCCCGGAATGATAGGCTCATTTCCCAGGATCAAGCCTTGCTCGCGGGCATTGGCAAATCTCATGAGGATCAGCCCTTTCGCCCCCATCTCCTCCAGGTCACTGCAGGTCTTCTCCAGCTCTGCCCCATCGTTCACCCCGGGGATGAGCACTGCGGCGCAGTAGACGTCGCAGCTTTCACAAAAGGTCCTGAGGTTGGCAAGGGCGATCTCTGGAGACCTGTCTCCCATATACTTATGTCGAAGCTCTTCATTTGTCGAGAAAACAGTGAAGGAAACCTCATTCACGCCCGCATCCACCAGAGGCCCGGCCTCATCTTTGCTTTTAAAGCCTTTTCCACTGGTATAGCCAAGGCTTATGGGTACCATCCCCTGACCCACCGTCCTGGCCAGAGGCAGGAGTTCGGGGTAACAGCTCAGATCACCGCCGCCGCTGATCGTCACCTTATCGGGTATGCTGCCCATGCACTTTTGAGCCACATCGAATGCCACTGCGTCGAGCGGCTTGAATCCTGGATAGCCCTCCACAATGGCGCGGGAGCAGTAGTCACAGCCCTTCTGGAATGGCATGCAGTACTTGCAGCCGAAGGGCTGTACCCTCTTTACTCCCTTGAAATAGCAGTAGCTGCAAAAGCCCCTGCAGTCCAGGCCCGGCCTTCCTCCGACGTCGGCAAGTATCTCCATACTGGAATTTGCCTTGGCCAGAGGGTAAATAAGTTTTGGGGTCAAGACCAGAAAGATAGGCCGATGCAAGAGATCATGCATTCTGGCATGATGCAGGACCCTTATAAAATCGTGGAGCCGGCTAGGTTTAAATTTTTAAATATATTAATATTGCAAATTTAATTGCTCAATTGGAAGAAAGGTTTGCATGTAGGAAAATGATATATACATCCTTGAATACATACTTAAGTGAAGATTCTCAGGAGGTGTTTGAGGGTCAGCAGAGCGAAAGCCTCAACACCCTTAAGAAAACAGATTGGGAAAGAACTGATGGATATAGGGCGAAAAGGGAAGAAATGACGGGCATTGGAGAAGAATCCGACACGGAAAGATTCATGCGGAGGTAACCTTTGTACATCAAAGAGGTTGAGCTCAAAAACTTCAAGTCCTTCGGCAGAAGCGTCAGGGTTCCTCTGAAGAACGATTTTGTGACCGTTACAGGGCCCAACGGTAGCGGTAAATCCAATATCGTCGATGCCCTTCTCTTCGCCCTCTGCCTCTCCAGCTCGCGAGCCATGCGGGCGGAAAGGCTGCCCGACCTCATATACCGGGGTGATAACGGCAAGAATCCGGACTATGCCCAGGTTACCGTCAAGCTGGACAATGCCAGCCGCTTCTTTCCTCTGGATCAGGACATTATCGAAGTATCCAGAAAGATTAAGGTCAAGGGCGACAAATATGCCTCTTCTTACTATTTTAATGGAAAGTCCTGCGGCCAGGCCGAGCTTCTCGACCTGCTCGCCAAGGCAGGCATAACCCCCGAGAGCTACAATATCGTCATGCAGGGCGATGTGACGCGCATCATAGAGATGACGCCCATGGAGCGCCGCAAGATCATAGATGAGATTGCCGGAGTCGCCGAGTTTGACGAGAAAAAGAAAAAAGCCATGGAAGAGCTGGATGTGGTGCGGGAACGCATCGGTCGCGTCGACGTGATTCTCGAAGAGGTCGCAATGCAGCTCTCCCGGCTTAAAGCGGAGAGGGATAAGGCTCATTCCTACCAGGCACACCGCGAGGAGTTAAAGAGACAGGATGCTTTTCTGCTCCTGGCCAGGCTCAAAGAAGCATCCTCTGAACTATCCCGCCTCAATGAAGAGATCAATTCGCTGGAGGTTAAGAATGAGACGATCCAGCAAAATTCCGTAAATAAGAAAACCGAGCTGGCGGCTCTAGACGAGAAGCTGCAATCCTTGAGCCAGGAGATCACTCACAAAGGAGAAGATGAGCAGATTCAGGTCAAGCGGCGCATAGAAGAGCTGAAAGGAGAGATTGCCCGCGAGGCGGGGCGTGCTGAGATGGCAGAGAAGGCCATAACAGAGATGGAAGATCAGCAAAAGACCTGCTTCATTCAGATGAACAACCTCTCTTCGGAACTGGAGGGGTTAAGCGAAAAGATGAGAGACGCGAGCCTTCGCAAAGCCAGCTTGAGTGGCGAACTTGAGGATCAGCTGGAGCTTCTTCAAGCGGCAGAAGAGAGCCTCGCCAGGGCGGATGCACAGTATTCTCTTCTGCGGGATGATCTGGCCGGGGCACGACAGATCCGGGAGGAAGCCAAATCAAAGCTGGGTGACCTGCTCAGGGAGAGGGACCGGCTGCTGGATGCCACAAGGCGAGGAGGTCTGGAGAGGGAAGAACTCTCTCTGGGCATCAAAGAGGCTCTGGACGCTCTGGCCGGAGCCGATCACGAGGCAGAACAGCTAAAATCAGAGCTGGCCACCTTGAACGGCAAAGCAATGGGAATGGAGCGGGACAGAGATGACCTGGAGAGTGGACGCCTGCGCCTGCGCCGGGAGATCTCTGAGGCAGAGAGAGAGATGCAGCGGCTGCAGGGCGAGTTCGCTCGCACTGACGGACGCATGAAAGCCGCCGAGGATAAGGCCGGTTACAGCCGGGCGGTGGATGCAATCAGGTCTGCCATTAAGAAGCAGATGCTCCAGGGACTCTATGGAACCATTGCAGAGCTAGGCAACGTAGGATCACGCTATTCCGCCGCCCTGGAGGTTGCGGCTGGGGCCCGGCTGCAGAGCATCGTGGCGGCCACAGATGAAGATGCGGCTCACGCCATTGAGTACCTGAAGAGGTCCCAGATCGGCAGGGCTACCTTCTTGCCTTTGAATAAGCTCGACCGGGGCATTCTCTCCGCCAAGCCGAATTATGCTGGGGTAGTCGATTATGCTCTCAACCTGGTCGACTATGACTCCAAATTCCAAAATGCGTTCTGGTATGTCTTTCGCGATACTCTGGTCGTAGAGAGCCTTACCCATGCCAGGGCGCTCATGGGCCGGTATCGCATGGTCACACTGGAAGGAGATCTGGTGGAGAAGTCCGGGGCCATGACCGGCGGGCACTACCGCACCAAGATGAAATTCGCAGCCGAAGAGGGCAAAAAACTATTGGAGCTCTCTGAGAAGATCGCCAATGCCGATGCCGAGCGGGGCACGAGGCTCGATAAGCTGGATAGAATCGAAGAGCAGATCTCTCACATCTCCCGCGAGGTCGAGGAGCTGAATAAAGTCATATCCAAGAAGACCTTCCGGACGGACGAGATGGCAGCCGCAAAGCCCCGTCTGGAGAAGTCCATACAGGAGAAGCGAGAACGTCTGGTGCAGATGGAGAGCGAATCCCTCAGCTTCAAGGGGCAGCTGGACCTCCTGGAGACTGAGATCAGAAGATCGGAGGAGACTCTGGCCGTCTCGCAACAGAAGATCGATCTGATTGAGGGCGAATTAAAGGGCTCCGAGATTCCCGAGCTGAATCGCAGGGCTGATGCAGCGCAGTCGGAGATCAGGCGTCTGCAAGAAAGGCTGACGGGGATTGATGCCGAGATTCTCAAGGACAGGATTCGAGTGGATAGTGGCCAGGAGAGACATAGTGAGCTAGCGGCCCGCAGGGCAGCGCTGGACGTTTCAAAGGCTGAGACTCTGCAGCGCAAAGAATGCGCCTCAGCCGAGATCAAAGACCGGCAGGAAATGCTCAAAGAGTCGCAGGGGCGTGAGGCAGAGATCGAGAGCGAACTGCACGGCCTGAAAGGCGTGCGAGTAGAGCTTGTGGAAAAGACCCTGGCCATGCAAAGGGAGATAGATCAAATGGAGCGGGAGAGGGATCGGAATGATGCCCGTCTCAATGCCACAGCTTCTGCCAGAGACTCAATCCAGTCAAAGGCGGACAGCCTGCGCACGGAGATTGAGGCGAGCGGCGTCGATTCTACCCAGGAGCCGCCTCAGAGCGATACCGTGGCTGAGACGATCCGGGCCCTGGCCCAGGCCATGAAAGACCTGGAGCCCGTGAACATGCTGGCCATCGATGAGTACGACCACGTGAAAACACGCCACGATTTCCTGGCACTGAGGAGGACCACGCTGAGCGACGAGCGCGAATCGATCATCGATAAACTGGAGAGGTACGACCAGATGAAGAGGGAGGCATTCCTGGCCAGCTTCTCCGAGATCAACAAGAACTTCAAGCAGATCTTCCAGGAACTTTCTAACGGCGATGGTGATCTGATTCTGGAAAATCCTGAAGACCCATTGGCAGCAGGCATGACCATCAAAGCCCGGCCTGCAGGCAAGCCCTTCCACCGCCTGGAGGCCATGTCCGGGGGAGAGAAGAGTCTTACTGCTCTTTCTTTTATCTTCTCTATCCAGATGTACCGGCCTGCGCCCTTCTATGCCATGGACGAGATCGACATGTTCCTGGATGGAGCCAATGTCGAGAGGGTGGCGAAATTGATCAAAAAGATCTCCAGCAAGGCCCAGTTCATAGTGGTATCTTTGCGTAAACCCATGATACTGCAGTCGAAGTACACCCTGGGCGTGACCATGCAGGAGAACAACATAACCAGCGTGACCGGTATTTGCACGAGCTGAGGTGAGATGTGACCGAAGATCCATCCGTCCCGGATTCCACAAAGTTGCCTGATGAATTCGAGTTCGGTGAGCCGGCGGAAGTACTGGTAGAGCTTGCTAAGAGGGGTGAAATTGATCCCTGGGATATCGATATAGCCAGGACCACGGAGAAGTTCCTGCAGTATATCGACTCTCTGGAGAAGAGGGACCTGAGAATACCGGCCCGAACCCTGCTTTATGCCAGCATTCTTCTCCGCATGAAATCCGACTCCATGGAAGGGCAAAAAGAAGAGGAGGAACCCGAACCTGAGATGGAGGAGATCGAAGAGCTGGAAGAAGAGGAAGAAAAAGAGGACACCCTTCCCCGGCCTCCGGTAAGAAGGCATACCAAGAGGCCTGTGACCCTGGAAGAGCTCATAAGCGAACTCAAGAAGGCGGAGATGGTGGGCCGCAGGAAGGCCATGCGGGATCGGTGGCCCACCACAGAGGAGAAGGCTCTGGATCTGTCTCACGATGAAGGGATTGAGGATCGGATCAAAGCTCTGGGACCTATATTAGACGACATGTTCATGGCCAGCAAGACGATAACATTCCAGGATATAAACAGCAGAAATAGCAAGAGCGAGGACGGAGTCACAAACTACGTCTCACTGCTATTCATGGCCCAGAGAAAACAGGTCTGGCTGGAACAAGAGGAGATCTTCGGGGATCTGTTTGTGAGAAAGCATGCATAAGTGACTGTAGAAATTCGGTTTAGAAATCGAGGTATCGGGCAGGGCCACTGCCCATTCATAATTGTCCACTGTCAGGGATTCGCTCCAATTTTTGAAGTTTCGTCTTAACAGAGCGAATGATTTACTCATAGAACGACTCAAAAATTAGTTGCGCGCAACTATCTTAGTTGCTATTATAAAATGATATACATCTAAAATCCTTTTTTGCTACTATATGGTTATTCTTTCACGATATAAAAGTATCCTATTAAAATAAAAATAGTTGCGACGCAACTATTTTTTAAAGCCAAATTAACCATATTATAGAGTGCGATGATGCTATCTGTAATAATTTCTGATTTCTAACATAATCAGAAATTCGAAGAGCGCCACTCTTCTCGCTCTACAAATCAATGCTGCACATTGACATGCTTGACGTCGTACTCTGTTCCGCCAATCAATTGGCTCAACTTATGCAGAGCCTGTCGCATCGGGGGCACAACACCATGAGGGATCACAGCTTGTTTGACGCGCCCTTTTACGTCAAAATATTCTCGAAAGATAAACGTACCGCCGCCATTTTTTGTCGGCTCCACGCCCATCAATCCGATGTAATTCTGCAAAGGGAATCCTTTGCCTTGGGTGTCATACGCGTAACACAAAGGCGCATTCCAAAACACAATGTGCTCGACCAATGTAATGCCTCCTTGAAAAACAAGCTCACGCGTTGTGCCGATGGCGCTCTCGCCCGGCACGAGTTTTTGCGGATGAGTGACTGTGACTCTTTTGAGCAGCGGTACCCATTCCGTCATGCCCTCGTGGTCGGCTATCCGCGCAAATACTTGCTCGGGCGTATCCAGAAATCGAATCCAACCCTCGGTTTGGAGCTGCGCGCTTGTGAACTTGGTTGGGTCAAAGCCGAAGTTGCTCATGTTATTTCTCCTCCAGGCCGGGTAGGTCTCGGAGACCTGCCCGGTCTGAGAACCACTCTTTCTTACTGCTTGCTCATGATCATGTGCATGTAGTCTTCCGGATCAATCATATGGCTGTGATCGTCGTCGCCGATGCTCAGCTCCACCAATTTGATTTCGCCGGTAAACACGGTCTCCTCGACTTTCGCCTTGGGCATCACAGGTGTACCCAGCTCGCGGCCGATGTCGAGTCCTTCGGTGGCGGAGAAGATCACCGGCACCGTAACAGCCACCTTGCCTTCGCCGACCTTCTCGCCGTCGTAGTAGAGTGTTACTGTGCCGCCTTTGGCCAATCCACCGCCGGCATAAGCGAACTCGGCGCGCACCTGGTGCTCGCCTGCGGGCACGGGCTTAGTGGCGTCTGTCAGGAAAACGTTGACACCGAACAGGTTGTAGACAAAGCGCGCCGCACCCTTTTCCATCAGCAGGGCCCAGCCACCACTCCCGCCGCCCTGGGCGGCGATGGTCCCCTTCGCTCCGTCGGGCACGACGATCTGCGCTGTAACCTGGAAGGATTTGTTCTTCGTGTTAAGGACGGTCGCCTCCGAGATCCGCTTCATCCCAGGGAAGAAGATCTGCTTCTTGCCTTTGGCGACAGTTGGTCGGCCCGCCAGCTCCGGAAGGAACCGCTCAACACTGCGGTCGTCTAGAGGGAGGACGTTGTACTTTGTCGCTTCCATCAGGAAGAGGCGCTGCAGCTTGTGCAGCATCTCCGGATTCTCTTTGGACAGGTCATGCGCCTGGCTGTAGTCCTTGCTGCCATCATACAGTTCCCAGACATCGTCGTCGAAGGCAGGCAACTTCAGCCCTACCCCCAGTACCCACGGCGTTCGATGCTTGGTGCACGCGCTCCAGCCCTTGTAGTAGATGCCGCGGTTGCAGAACATCTCGAAGTATTGCAGGTCGTGACGCTCCGGCTCGTTCGTCGCATTGAACGCATACAGCATGCTCGTGCCTTCCATCGGCGATTGGGTCACGCCATGTACCTGGACCGGTTCAGGAATGCCGGCTGCTTCGAGAACAGTAGGTGCGACGTCAATGACGTGACTGAATTGGAAGCGGTTCCCGCCCTTTTCCTGGATGCCTTTGGGCCAGTGCACGATGGTGCCGTTGCGGGTGCCGCCCCAGTGCGAGGCGACCTGTTTAGTCCATTGATACGGCGTATCCATCGCCCACGCCCAGCCAATTGAGTAGTGGTTATAGGCTTCGGGACCGCCCCACTTTTCGAGATTGGCGTTCAGAAACTCGGGCGTCTCAATGACATCGCCCATACCGTTCAACGGGATGAACTCATTGAAGGTACCCTTGATCGTACCCTCTGCCGAAGCGCCGTTGTCGCCGGTGATCACATAGATAAACGTGTTGTCCATGATGCCAAGTTCCTCGATCGTGTCGAGGATGCGTCCGACCTGGTGATCGGTGTGCGTCATGAATCCGGCATACGTCTCCATCTGCCGCTCCAGCACAGGCTTGAGCGCGGCAGGCATGTCATCCCAGGCGGGAAGCTCAGCGGGGCGGGCAGTCAGCTCGGCGTCTTTGGCGATCACTCCCATCTCTTTTTGTTTGGCAAACGTGATCTCGCGCTGCTTGTCCCAGCCGTGGGCGAACTTGCCTTTGTAATTATCAATCCATTTCTTTGGCACATGATGCGGCGCGTGCGTCGCACCGGGCGCAAAGTAAACAAAGAATGGCTTGTTCGGCATGATCGATTTCTGGGTTCGAATCCACGTGATTGCATGGTCGGCCAGGTCCTCGGTCATATGATAGCCCTGCTCAGGTGTCTTGGACGGCTCGACGGGCCTGGTTCCATCGTAGAGCGAGGGATACCACTGGTTGTCCTCACCGCCAATAAAGCCGTAGAAATGCTCAAAGCCCGAACCGGTGGGCCACATGTCAAACGGTCCCATCGGGCTGTTGTGGAACAACGGAACCTCGTGGCATTTGCCGAACTGGGCGGTATTGTAGCCGTTCAGTTTCAAGATTTCGGCCAGCGGCGCTTTAGTGTTCGGGCGCAATGAGGTTTGTCCGGGTGCTGAGGTCGCCAGCTCGGTCACACAGCCCATGTTGACCGAGTGGTGATTGCGGCCTGTTAGCAGCGCAGCGCGGGTCGGCGCGCACAGCGAGGTCGTGTGGAAGCGGTTGAAGCGGATGCCACCCGCAGCTAGCTTCTCAAAGTTTGGCGTCTTGCACGGGCCACCAAACGCACTGGATGAGCCAAAGCCGGCATCGTCGATCAAGACGATCAGAACATTCGGCGCGCCTTCTGGCGGTTCGATCCGCTGGATGGGCAGAAATCGGGTGTCCGGGTCCTTCGCATCATAAGTGGTCAGGCCGTGCTGCACCAGATCCGGGATAGGGAGGACCGAACGAAGATGTTTATCGGGTTGGTTTGACATAATTTTCCTCCAAAATATAGACAGATATTGTCTCCAAACTAGTTAGCATTTACCATCTTAAAACTTGGAGCAAAACCCTTTTTTTCTTTTTCACAGCGGCATCAGCTGCTGCCTTGCTATCGAAGACGTCTGCAACCAGTAGCTACATCTTTTGTTGTTTATTCTACCTTATATTCAACTAAAATATCACCTCAAAGATGAATAGCTGAATGCGATCACCAGCCGAAGTAATACGTTACAGATATAGTAATTGCTGCCAATATTCCTAGAGCTAAACCGGCTTTGAGCATATTTTTGTTCAGATACTTTGCCCATGCTATGCCAATTAGCACGAATATTAGAATCGCTATGAGATGAGACCAGAAGAGTGCAGATCTAGAATCGTCTATAAACGTATAAGGGAATTATCACAGGGAAGACGGTGATAAACTGGCAGTCCTAACAATGTCCTCTGGATAAGTGCCTGTTTCAGGAGTTGTATGCATCAGCTCCATCAGCTCTTTTTCATCCAGGTCCTTTCCCCAATAGCTTAGAACCGTCTGAAGGGCAGATGCCCCACAGGAATACTCTGTGCTCTGACGTGTATCCAGCAATAAACGAAATTTTTCATAAGCATAATGCGCTTTTATAGCATTTATATTATCTGCTCTTTGCCCCCAAGATACGTAATCGATACCAGTATGAATAGTATGGAAAGAAACAGGGATGAATAAACTCGACTGTCCGGCAAAGCGGGCAGGATGATATAACCGATCACATCTGGTTATTAGCATGATTATTAATTCAATATTTGATCAAATGCTTTTCCTACAGCATGCGGTACGCCAGATTCAGAATAGAACACTAAAAGGAATCCTGCTTCTTTTAGTTCTTTTTCGATCTCGTCTTTGGTAAACCTGTGATAGTAACCAGGTAAATCTATCGTATCTCCAATTTCTATAGGCTCGTCGTTCCTTCGAAGAAAACGAATGAATTTTGCTATCCTTGTGCTATGAAAATCAAACACATTGGACTCGTTCCTTGTCCAAAATGAGAGGAATATCGGACTATTCGGCTTGACGTGTTCATGACATTCTTTCAAAAATTGAACTCGATTTTCGTAGCCAATGATATGCATATATCCCCCCCAACCAATTATAAGTCCGTCATAGATTCCCATTTCATCAGGAACATGGTCAGGAGCTGAAAGGACTATCTTTGCCAATATACCATATTTTTTTAATAAGTGTGAGCAATATAATACCAGATCGTTATTGCATTCAAATGCTTCCACGTTTATTCCTCGTTTTGATGAGGCTATTATTTCTCTTCCCCCTCCTGCCGCCCCTACCAAAACTGTTCGACAATCTTTAAAAAAATTGTTTACAATTTGTTCCTCCCAATACCAAAAGCCTGATAGATTATACACCTCCTCCTGGTACATTCCTGTTGATGAGTAATACATTTTAGTGATAATATTAAAATCTTTTTGTTCTAGAAAACCAAACCATAATCCTTGGAAAACAGTTTCGATAAAAGTAATTAAATTCGATACTAGAATATCGGACCAATTGAATAGACTTATTTTCCAGTTATTACCTTTCATAATTAACCTCAAAAATTCTTGAAGCATCTCTCCTGTTTCCTGTTTCTTGGAATTCACATTTTAGTGAATATCTTTATTACATTGGTAGCGCGAAGGGTCACGAATACCCCGACCTTCAGGTCGGGGATAAAGTGAACCCTCGCCCTTTCTCTGTACTCTCTTAAATCAATAAAACATTGATTCTCTTAAGATGAGGTTGTACTTGGCACCTTAGCCACAGGTGGTGCCACCCACCTATAGCTAGGATGTGATAAGCGTTGGAATTGCGCAGCTTCAGCCATGGCTATGGTCAAATCACCTACCACATCGTGTTGGTGCCCAAGTATAGATACAGAATATTCTACAATAAGCAAGTTAAAAAGGATTGCGAGTTGATCCTCAAAGGTAACGTGCCAGTTTTGATGTAAATTTCATGGTAGTATCCAGTAGAGAGAACCAACTTGCGGTCCACGCAAATCAGCATCAATAGACGTGTTTCATGATATTCCCATGACCATTTCCAGAGAGCTAACTGGGAGTGACTTCATCAACAGATATGTTTCATTCTGAAACAAGTTGTTGACTGGCCTCATTTCATTGGTCAAAATCGATATCTATAGAACAATTCGGGATAGCGAAACACATAATGTTCTATGGTAATTTTTAAAAAAAATAATTGTGATAATAAGGCTTGATCCAAAGGATCTTAGCATGGACCTTATCTACATCTTCTCTTTACGATGCTGAATTCAAACGGACTTGTGAGATGGTATTGTCCGCTATGCCGCCCAATTTGGTCAAATCTGGATAAGTTCCGGGCCCTAATGTAATGTGTGGATTGCTGCCGTGTCTCCCGCACCTACAGGATTTTCATAGAAAGACTAATTCCCATAAAGTACTACAATCGATGAGATATCATCGATCCACTCATTCGAGCCACTGGTCAATCTGGATCTGTATCAAAGAAATGTCTATGATCGCCGCCAAAATTAGTATCCACAAAAACTATTGCTTGTGGGATCGCTTTTGGAACCACGTCTTGGGCGACGCAGACCGCAACCAGCGTAGCCGCTACAATGAGAATTCCCAGGGCTAGTTTTCCAACGAATTTCATTTTATCACCTAATCATATTAGAATTGCATCAGATTGATACTTATCAGTAGATACGTCATATAAGTAAAATAAGTTCGGAACTATGATCTGAGGGCAGCGCAGCGATCTCAAGAACAGAGAAAGGAAAATGGTCCCCGTGGCAGAGAAAGAGCGATCTATCACCGGGCATCATCTGAAAATCCGGCATACGGTTTCAAGATGGACTGAGAATCCAGAGACACCATAGTAACTCGCTTTACTCTATTCTATCAAAAAACTTATATTGTTTCCCAATGATTGCCTCTTAGATTGAGCAACGACCGGCCAGGAGGAATAAGATGGTATCGCTTACAGTTTATGATGGAGCCAACGGAATTGGCGGCAACAAAATCTACCTGGAAGAGGGTGGAAAAGGCGTCTTCCTGGACTTCGGCAAGAACTTCGGCAAATACGGGATCTTTTACGAAGAGTTCCTGAAAAACCGGGACACCCGCGGCATTCACGACCTGATGTACCTCGATCTCCTGCCCAAGCTCAACATCTACCGCCCGGATCTCATACCATCCGATCTGTCCATGGGCCAGTACCCCTCCCTCAACGTCGCCGCCGTCCTTCTAAGCCACGCCCATATGGATCACTGCGGGAACATCGGGATGCTGAGAAAAGATATCCCCATCGTGACCTCGCCAGAGAGCATTGTCATAATGAAGGGCATGCAGGATACAGCCAGCACATCCCTGGAAGGGGACACCACCTATTTCTCTCCCCGCCAGCCTTCCGACGAACTGGGCCTTTATCTATCATCTGTGGCCGGCATGAACTATCAGGGCAGAGACTTCTGCTGCACAGAGGAGCCCTCGGAGGCTCTAGCTTGCTTTTTATCCCGCAGGCCGGGGCAGGATGGCAAGAGGGCCAAGAAGCTGGAACCCGGAAAGTGCTGCAGCTTTGATAATGCCGCCTTCCCCTTTGAGATCTCTGCCCATCCTGTTGACCATTCCATCTTTGGGGCCACGGCCTACATCCTGAGGGGCGAGACCACTGTCGCTTATACGGGGGACTTCAGACTGCACGGCAAACAGGAGCAATCCACCCGGGAGTTCATCAGGCATGCCAGGGAGGCTTCGGTTCTGATCACGGAAGGCACCAGGGCCAGCCGATCCAGAGATGATGAGAAGACCTCGGAGAAGTCCGTAGGCGAAGCTTGCCGGGAGTCAGTGGAGAGCTCACAGGGCCTTGTGATAGCTGACTTCTCACCCCGGAACTTCGAGAGGCTGGAGTCCTTCCAGGAGATCGCCCGGAAGACGGGCAGGAAGCTGGTGGCCATGGCCAAGGATGTCTACATGCTGCACAACCTGCAGTGCATCGACGGATCGTGCACGACCGGAGGCCTCTGGATCTACAGCGAGATCACCGACAAGTCGAAGAGAAAGTGGGAGCAGGAGGTTGTTTCATCTCTCTATGGAGATCGATACGTAGATTATGCTTCCATTCGGGAGAACCCGGAGGATTACATCCTCTGCTTCTCCTTCTTTGATATGAAGCACCTCCTGGACATAAAGCCGGATGGCGGAACCTACATCTACTCGGCCTGTGAGGCCTTCAATGAGGAGATGGAGATCGACTTCATTCGCCTCTGGCACTGGCTCCAGCGCTTTAATATCAATTCGTGCGGCTTTTCGCTGGAGGAAGATGGGTCTCTGTCCTTTGATAAACGATACCATGCTTCGGGGCATGCATCCGGGGAGGATATCACCTGGGCCATCGAGCAGATCGACCCGGATTGCATAGTGCCTGTCCATACCGAGGCAAGGGACTGGTTCAGGGAGAGCTTCGAAAATGTGGTACTGGTGGATGAGGGCAGGCGGTATAAACTGTAGGGATTTTCAAAAAAAAACATAATTAAAAATTAAATGATTCTTTTGATCACACAGGCTTTTGAAAGGACTTCAGAAGCTATTATCACATCCAATAGAACGAAAATATGGTGCAAGATGGGATAACGCTTCCATTGGCTGGAGATTAGGAATAAACTAAAATAGCTCAAAGTGAATATTGGATTTGTAGAACCTCAGTGAAACAACCTATTAAATCGCTCAGTAGACACGCGGAAGCGTGCCGATGAGCTTGTGTTATTCCAAGCTATTGAAGATACTGGTAGGTGGAAATATGATACTAAGTTTGGTTTTGATTGAAGGACAAAACGTGAGTGTGGAAACTCTAAGGAGCCTTTCCCTGGGGAACGCTAAACAATTGGTGGTCGGAAACGCTTATGGGTTCGGTGTGGTTCTGCATATTGCTGCGGACGATACTGTTTACCTTAACAGTGCCTTCCTCGAATTTGCAAAAGTTCCAGGTGTCACCGGAGTAACGCTCTTAGCAACCAGGTGTCAAAAATAGTCAAGGACATAATTTTTTTGAAATGGCCGACCCTAGCGCAAGCTTAAACCTCTCCGGATGAAGATAGCTTCCAGGTTATCTGATGATGGATTCCAACGCCAAAGCCGTTATCGAAGCCGCCCTCTTTGCTGCGGGCAGGACGCTCACCCCAAAGGAGCTGGCCGATCTCTCCGGCATCTCCGAGGAGCGAGCTCGCGCCGCGGCGGATGACCTGGCGAGTGAGTATGCCAATCGCGATTCAGGCATAGAGATCAAGAACATCGGCGAGGGTTATTCGATGCAGGTTCGCTTCGGCCTGGCCGGCCGGGTTCTGTCTTTTGCCCCCAAAGAGATTGAAGCGCCGCTCATCAGGACTCTGGCCATCATCGCCTATAAACAGCCCATCAAGCAGAGCGATCTGGTCGAGATCAGGGGCAACAAGAGCTACGACCACGTGAAAGAGCTGGAGAAAAGGGGCCTCATAAATGCCGTCCGGCAGAGTCGTACCAAGCTCCTCACCACCACTCGCGGCTTTGCCGATTACTTCGGCATCAACTCCTGCAATCCGGAGGCAGTCAGGCGAGCCCTCCTCCAGGAAAAGAAGCTGGTGGGCGTCTCCCCCATGTATGAGAGCCTGGCTCTGCGTCTGGGCCTGGACTTCATAGTGGTAAATCCCTACAAACCCGAAGCAGAGGACCAGTGCCGGCTAAAAGAGATCGATCTCCTGGTTCTTGCCCCCGGCTACGCGGAGCGGGTTCGGATGAACTACTCGGGAGAGATACTGGAGGCCAGCGTCCGCACGCTTTCTCAACTTAAAGAGAGCTCAGAGACGATAGTCCAGTCTGCCGGCTGCGGGGATGTCGAGCCCCTGGCCGCGGAAGTGGACTCCCTGCTGAAGAGATTCCGGAAAAAGGCAAAGACGGCCAGAGCCATCAAGCCGCTGACCCCCATGATCGAGGAGATCGCCCGCGACCTTCGGCTGAAGGTGCAGGAGGACGGCCTCAGAGCGGCACCGGATTCAGCGCAATTGGAGGCGGAGATCCAGGTGCCTGCCCACCAGCCTTACGATATGGATATCGTGGAGAGAATTGTACAGCGCTACGAGAATATCCTTAATGGACTAAATCAATCCACCTAAATCCATTTCTTTCGCCAAAAATAGGTCAACATGGTGACCACAACAAGTAGCATCAGCACAAGGACCGCAGGATAGCCCCATATAGACTCCAGCTCCGGCATATACCTGAAATTCATTCCATAGACCCCTGCCAGAAAAGTGAGGGGTATGAATATGGTGGAGATGATGGTCAATAGCTTAATCACCTCGTTGAGCCTATTGCTCAGGCTCGAGAGATAGGTCTCCAGCAATGAGGAGGACATATCCCGGAAGGTCTCAATATTCTCAATCACCTGGATGGTATGGTCATAAACATCACGCAAATAGATCTTTGTAGCCTCTGAGACCAGGGGCGAATCCGTCCTCTGCATTTTGCTTATTGCTTCACGCAGTGGCCAGACAGATTTTCGCAAGTACAGCATATCTCTTTTCAAATTGTATATGGTAGGAAGAATGCCGGGCTCTGGATTAGACACCACTGCATCCTCCAGCTTCTCGAAGCGGTCGCCCAGCTTCTCCATGATCACGAAATAGTGGTCTACAATTGAGTCCATCATGGAATAAGCGAGATAATCGGCTCCTTGCTTTCGAATTTTTCCTTTGGCCGTCCGGAGCCTCTCCCGGAGCGGATTGAACACATCGACATCCTTCTCCTTGAAAGAGATTATAAAATTCTTGCCGAGGATTATGCTGACCTGATCCATGTCGAGCTTGGAGTCGTCGGGCACGTCATCCCCTTCTTCATCGTAGTAGAGCATCTTGAGCACGATGAAGATATAGTCGTCGTAGTCTTCGATCTTGGGACGCTGATCGGTCAGTATATCTTCCAGAACCAGGGGGTGAAATCCATAACATTTACTGAGCTTTTCCAGAATATCCATCTGCCGCAGGCAGTCTATGTTTATCCAGGTCACAGAGGGATCGGCCTTAAATATAAAGCATTCTTCGACCGATTTCGCCTCGGTCTCATGAAAATGAGTCTCGTCATAGACTATGACTGTGATCTTCGTCTTATCCGGCGGCACCTGGCTGCCAGGAGGCAGAATTGTGTCAAGTAGCTCAGTGCCATGATGGTGAGTGCTAGGGCGATCTGATGTACGTGCCTCTTTGCTGGATCGCTTCAATCTATTTCCTCCGATTTTTTCACATTTTTTCCAAATGCCTCTTCGGGCCTATGCCCTCATTTTCCCAGACCTGGAAACAGAGTCGTCACCACCAGCAACGCAGTTAAGATACTCATGATGATGGTGGTGGACCAGGCGATGATATTAAGGAATTTGCTATTGGTGTATTTTCCCATCAGCTTCTTGTTATTGATCAGAATGAGCATGAACAACAGCACCAATGGCAGAAGAGATCCATTTATCACCTGTGACAGCAACATTATCGTTAACAGTGGCACCTCCGGTATCAGTATGAAAATGGCGCCGGCGGCGATGAGCAGAGTGTAGAATATGTAGAACTGGGGTGCATCCCAGAATCTCTTATTCAATCCGGAATCCCAGCCCATCCCCTCACAAATGAAATAGGCCGTTGATAAGGGCAGTATGGAGGCGGCAAAGAGAGACGCATTGAGAAGGCCGAAGGCGAAGAGCCCGGCTGAGTAGCTGCCCACCAGGGGAAAGAGTGCAAGAGCTGCATCTTTCGCCGTCTCGATCCTTATGCCCTGGGCAAAGATGGTCGAGGCACAGGTCAATATTATAAAATAGGAAACCAGGCCGGTGATTATGCATCCGACATAGACATCCCATTTCGTATATTTATATTCAGATAATTTAATTCCTTTTTCCACAATGGTGGATTGCAGGTAGAATTGCATCCAGGGGGTGATAGTCGTTCCCACAAGTGCTATCACCATATAAAGATATCCGGATTCCAGGCTCACGCTCGGAGTTGCCGTTTGAGTGAGAATAAACTTCCAGTCCGGTTTTAGCATTACTCCGGAGATGATATAGGTAATAAAAATGGAACTGGCGATAAGAAATATCTTCTCCAGGAAGCGACGGTTGCCTCTGACAACAATCAACCAGACCAGGGCGGCGGCTATAGGAACTGAGATATATTTGCTCACGCCGAAGATCTCCATGCTTGCTGCGACCCCGGCAAACTCTGCTGTAGTGGTACCAAGATTGGCGATGATCATTCCTATGAGCAATATCACTGTCGGCCTGACTCCAAAGTATTCTCTGATGAGATCAGCCAGACCCTTGCCCGTGACCACACCCATTCGCGCGCACATCTCCTGCACTACAAAGAGGGCAGCGGTGATGGGTATGAGTGTCCACAAAAGAGAGTACCCGAAAATAGCCCCAGCGATGCTGTAAGTTGTAATGCCGCCTGCATCGTTGTCCACATTGGCGGTGATTATTCCCGGCCCAAGAACACTGAAGAAGATCGCCAGTTGGGTCATTCTGCTTCTTAGATTCAGTCCCTGCAGGGGATGGAAATCCATCAGGCCATTCCTCTTACCCGGCGCAGTTTATGGTAGTTCCAGGGCATGTTCTTCCTGATGTCCTCCGGAATGATGTCGTCCAGGGCATCGTCAAAGGTCACAATCCCCAGGATATTGCCGTCATTATCCACAACCGGGACGCAGAGGAAGTCGTATTTGGACAAAAGGTTTGTGACCTCTTCTATGGTCGCAGTGGGAAGGACGCTCAAGACCTCTTTCTTCATGACATCTGATGCCAGTTGTACGGGATCGGCCAGAAGAAGATCGCGCAGGGACATGACACCCAGGATCTGGCCCTCATCATTTTGGACATAGATGTAGTAGATCATATCTATCTCCTGCCCTAACCTCCGAAGTTTAGAAAAGATGTCAGATACACTGCAGTGCCCGAGAATAGCGATATATTCTGTGGTCATGAGGCTTCCGGCAGACCGATCACTGTACCTCATCAACTCCTGGACTTCCTTTGCCTCTTCTTCATCCATGAGGTTAAGAACCTCAGAGGCTTTCTTCTCCGGCATTATTCCCAGCAGGTCCGCGGCATCATCAGGATTCATATTCTCCAGTATGTCTGCCACATCATCGCTTTCCATCTGCTTCACCATAGTTGCCTGAACCTCTGGATCCATCTCTTCCATTGTCTCGGCTGCCGTCTCGTCGCCCAGGGAATCGAGGATGAGAAGCCGATCTTTGTTGTTCAGGTCTTCGAGAATGTCGGCGATATCGGCAGGATGCAGATCATTGATGGTCTTTCTTGAGATCTTGAGATGAAGGCTTCTTAGACTGGGGTCAAGTGGATCGATGTAAGACCAGGGTATAATCTGATTGGGTAGCCGATCCAATAGGTGATGAGATAGCCCGGAAAACCCTAACCTTCTCAGTATTCCCTTAAAGCCGACGTCCACTGCCACCACGCTGAGAGACCTCTTTACCTGGGCCAGAAGAACGTCATTGACCCGCACCACTTTCAGGCCGTCAATATCCACGATCTGACGATCTAAAATGGTCTCTGTTATCAGGAGCTCCTGCAGGGAGAGCTTTCCCGGTGGTATCTCGTCTCTGGCCAGATCCAGCCGGATATCGTCATTGATGGAGCTTACGCTGGACAATGGGCAATATGACCTTTTCGCCCAGGATGTTGGAGGTATAGACTATGCGAGAGATCTCCAGCAGCATCTCACCCGGCATCAGAGACAGGTCGGTGAGCTTTCCCACAGCATTACCTTCTTTATCCACGATCTTCTTGCCCTGCAACTGGCTGAAGAAGCTTACGCTATTTGTGCCGTTTGCAGAAGCTCCTTTGACCCATAAAGGGCCCGGCGCCTTGATCTTCTCAGTGATGTTCTTGAATGGACGCATCCATGACCTCTAAACTTTAACTTCTAGATCGGAGGAGTTTCTTCTTTAACTCGCTCCACAACTACGATCTCGAGGAGGTCTTCAATGCCATCTATCGACCGGATTTGATCGTTGATGGTGCTATTTAGCTCCTCAAGGCTCCGGGACCAGACCTTGACGAAGAGATCGTACTCGCCCAGCACACCATAGACCTCGGTTATCTCAGGTATCTTCGCGAGAGCCCGTATTGCATTGTCGTGCCTCTCTGCATCCGTCTGCACCAGCATAATGGCAGTTACAGTGTAACCTGTCGCTGCCGGATTGGCGGTGATGGTGAACTGCTCAATGACCCCATTGGCCTTCATGCGTTTCAGCCGGAATTGAAGTGTCGCGTCGGAGATTCCTGATTTTCGCGACATCTCCTGCAGGCTCATGCGTGCGTTCTGCCGGAGGCTGCGAAGAATGGTCCTATCCACTTCATCGAGGTCCAAGCTATTGCCCATATTTATCTCGTATTCTCCTGGATTTTCTCCATATTATTGGCAGATTACCAATATTATCATATAAAGGTTGTCCTTTCTCCAAATATTGCTATAAATAATCATGCATAAATTTATTTTTATTTAAGAGTATCACTATCCAGGTCGGAAGGACTCCCTAAGCAGATTCTGCATTTGCCAAGGCAAAAGAGCTGGGGCTAGTAGTAAGTTCAGTCCAGGCTACTATTATCGCCAAGGCAAAAATGGCGCAAAAACAATGCCGCCTCTTTACCTATCCTTTCGACAGACTCTTGCTGGGAGATCAATGGGATATTTTTATCCGGTTTTGCACCGGTTGGATTGTTCACATCTGTTATGCCATAGTGGTTTGCACCCTGTATAGTGACATAAGCCTTAGGATGATCTTTTATATTATTATAAGTCTCTTCAGTTTCCGCGGGGGTTGCTAATTCATCCCTGCTGCCTTGGATCAGGCATATTGCTAATCCATGATTGTCCAGTAAAGGTATTGGACCTATTGGCCCTTTCAAGTTCGTCCCATAAAAAGCGCCACCTTTAAGAGCATCCGGTCTGTTATAGCCAAATCCAATGCAGAAGGGAAACTGACAGCTGCCCTGAATTGCATAAAGGGAAGCCGCTCCACCATACGAGTGTCCAAGGAGGACCATGGTGTTTGTATCAATTTTTTGATTTAGCGGCGAACTAGCTCTTGTATTCTCGGATTCCATAAATGTCAAGACATCATTGACCTCATCTTCCTCTGCATATAGCCCTGTAGTTATGATCATTGTGGATTTGTGATTGGGAACAACAACAATAAATCCAAAACCAGCGACCTCTCGTGCAAAACCTGAATAGAAGGATTTATCAACATTGGCACCCTGCAAGAGAAGCGCAAAGGGAAATTTATTAATTTTCTTTTCAGTATCTGATTGATCAGGATAATATATGTCCGCTGGATCGCCATTTGGAGGAATTTTAACAGAATAATTAGAGATGCGTGTGTACGGAGTTTTATTTGGTTCTATCCTAATTTCACCAAGAACAGATTGATTGATCTTTGCAATTAACGGTGTAATAGATTTGGTATCATTAGATGACAGATTAGAGTCGTTGTCAGTCAACTGAAAAATTCCGTCATCTCCATTCATCTCCGCATGGAGAATTTGAGAATAAACTGGATTCGATAAAATAACCTGGATGAGCAGGCACATCAAGATTGCTCGTAAATTCATGATATTTCTCCCTTGCCATTAGGCCGGATATCTATATTGAGATATTGCGGTACATTAAATTGATCTGTTGACTTGATCATAATATTTTCGATCATAAAGAGGGAGAAAATAGTCTATCGACTTTCCCTGATATGCTATACAGCATAAATCGATTCTCAGGCGGGCCAGCACTGATCCACAGCGCCCTTCTAGGAGGAGCCGATCACAGAAGTGATAGCCTGACCCTGCCCGGAACTCGACGATACTTAAGCCGGGCTTGAGGCTTCAATCGCGCTGGAATTGACACAGCGTCCGAATTACCGGAACCCGAACTCACTGGGCCCTCATGCTCGCCTCTCGCCTTTGGCTTTGTGCCGCTTCATGCCCCGGTCGTGTATTAGCGCGAAATCCTTTCGACAGATTACTGCACCTGTTACAGTGCGCAACTTTTTTTGCTGCCGAGATTCAGTCTCACAGGCTCCCAAGCCCGAATGCATTGCCACGACGGCATGCATCTCCTGGAACAAGGAAAGCGATCTGATCTGTAAGCGACCGCAAGCGCCCCTATGAGGGACTGCGCTCGAATCATCCTTGCCAAACAGAGCATTATCGGAATCGGGTTGTGCCCACGACACACCCGCCACCCTTTTCATGAAGCGGCAAACTATGTATATAATCGTTATAGATACTTGTAGTTTGCGGTTGAAAAGAAAAATGATGCCATCATGACCGGCATCCTGGTTACCCGGTTCAAAATGGGCCATATCAATGTCAAGTACCTGGAGCAGATGGCAGCAGATGTCTCCCGGGCGGAGAGGTGCTCGGCTGCGAAGAAGGTGCTGGAAGCGATAGAAGATTCTGTCTGATCGTGCCGCAGGCGGATGTGATGGAGAGCACGAGGGCCAACTTTATGGATCTATCGATTACGCGCTCCAGATTTTTCCTGCAGCAATTCCTGAGCATCGGCATGCATGCTGGCGAGCTTCTTGGTGATCGGGTGCTGCGGTCCATACTCCTGTTCTGCCAGCCCCTTTATTCGCCAGATATCGGATAGAAGCTTGCCGATCTCCTTAGTTACGTACTTACGATTTTGCTCGGTCATGAGTCCACCGGCTCACCAGTTTTCAGCTTCTGATACAGACTCTCTCGATACTCGTTCGCCAGCGCAGATATCCTGTCGCCTATAGGTACACTCGCGCTGAATTCGTCTTCCAGCCGGCCTATGCCCTCTTCGATATAGGTGATCCAGATCTTCTGCTCCAATTCACCAGCCTTGCGGTACTGAGCCTCTATCTCTCGAAAGACCGCATCGAAGTCCAGTACTGCAGAGACAAGATTGGAGCAGTCCGGAGCGTCTCCCGGCCGGTTGGCGATCAGCTTCATGACGAAGATGTCCTCCAGGGAGGCATCCCTGATCGTCAGGCTGCCGAAGGACCTGGTTCTGGTTGCTCTATGCCACATGGCCTCGGAGAGGCTCGAAGTCGTAGGAGATCCGCCCGGCAAAGATGTCCAGATTGCGCCCGCCCTTCACGGCCAGCCTGTTGACGCCAAGCCGCTCATGCCTCTTCTGCGGGCCTACGATCTGGAAGCCCAGGGCTCTGGCCGAGTCAAGCAGCTTCTCTTTGTCTTCCTCGCTCCTGCAGACGACATCGATATCTTTGGTGGAGTCCTTGAGACCCAGCTCCAGCATCGCGGCTCCGCCTATAAGCAGGGCCTCGACCCTCTGCTCCAGAACCTTGCCGAGCTGCTCGAACAGCTCGTTTATCTCCTCTCGCCTGGAGATCTGGTTAGAGCTTGATATCATAGAGATCAGTCCTGTCCTCGATGTCCTCCAGGGTTGGATAGCCTCTGATCCTCTCGCCCTGCAGCACTGCTTTCAGATCCTTCATCATGGGATGATCGATGTCCACCAATTTATCTTTGTTCTTCAGATAGAACAGTATGCAAAAAAGCTTCTGGGAGAACTCCCTGCCGAGTCCAGGGAGTGGATGAATACCTCCCGGATGGACAGCTCCCTCTTGGGCAGGGTGTAGTAATTATCCCGCAGGCCCAGCTCGATTCCGTAATCCCCGTAGGCGGAAAAGGAGGTAAGTGTGGCGTCCTGCGGGCGTATGCTCTTGAAGAGCACGCTGTCCCTGTAGCTCTTGATGAGCAGTGCCTCATCTGGGCACGAGACGCAGGGCCTGGTATTCCAGGAGGGCAGTCACGAAGTCCTCGATCTCCGACCAGAGGATTTTAGTTCAAGGAGTAGAGATAGGCCCTGTCCTTTTTGGTGCGCTTCACTGCGCCCAGGCGTAGGAGGCTTTTTAAATAGCGGTAGATCGTCTTTTTCGGGATGGCTGTCTCTTCCTCAAGCACCTGGACGCTCTTCTGTTCGCTCTTTATTCGGGAGAGCAGATCAATTCGTCTGTCTGCAAACAGTAGCGAGAAGGGAGAGGCCCGGTGGGCGAAGTAGAGCCTTTTGAAGGCCTCTGCGGCAGGAGTCCTGGCCAGAGCGATCTCTCTATCTTTTCGCTCCAACAGGCCCTTATTTACAAGGCTGGTGACTATTCGAGAGAGGGTTTCTGGGCGAAGGTTCAGGGCCAGGGAGAGGTCCGCTGGATGCAGGGCTCGCTCTGCTCCGGCGATGAGGACGAGCGCTCGGATGTCGTTCTGGCTAAAAGGCATTCTCTTTAAATTAGATCAAATATGTATATAAATGTGATCCTGTTTCAAGAGAAAGAAGATTATCGAGATCATCAACAACACAATTTCCTATGTGCCACAGTCATCTTGATCTGCCAGAAAGCACACATAAGACAGCATGAACTCCGATGTCCTCAGACAGCAGCTGGAAGCATTCCGGGCAACAGAGGGCCGGGATCGATCTCGCTATTGAGCAGCTCGAAGCCCAGACTGAGGCCCAGGAGCAGGCCGAGAAGAGGAGCTCTGGTCCTGGAGGTCGAGCCTGCCAGAGGCGGAGGCTCCTGCGTGCTACGATGGTGTTGTTCAAGAGAATAGAGATCATCGGTGCCATCGCCAAACAATGCCTTATAAGAGGGGAGCTCCACCCCGGGAGCGTACTAGCCTGCCAGAGGCGGCAAGGCCAGCGTGTTCAGAAGGTATGTTGCGGCAAGACGCCTGGCCTGTCCGGCCCGGCGGGGAGATGCGGGGCCGTACTGTGTCCATAAGGCTTATGCGCATCCTCAATCCGGGCACATGATGTCATCTTGCAGCCACTCGCGAAGCCGTGGACTTCACCGCCGCCCTGTCAGAGCTGCATGAATTGGGAGCAGAAGTGGTGGGAATCAGCCGCGATTCGCCAGCCAGCCACAGGAAGTTTGCCGAAAAGCACAGCCTGCAGGTGGTGCTGCTCAGCGACCAGGACCATAAGGTCACAGAAGCTTACGGTGCCTGGGCCCTGAAGAAGATGTACGGCAAAGAGAGCTATGGCGTGGTGAGATCCATCTTCCTCATTGATCCCCAAAGGCGGATTGCCCGCGTCTGGCGGAAGGTCAGGGTGGAAGGGCACGCGGATATAGTGAAAAAGACCCTGCAGGACCTACGGAGCAAGTGAGGCGAAAAGAATATTTGAATGATGTCGCAATTTAGTCATCGAATCAAAGAGGCACCTATTCTTGCTCGCCCAGCCCTGTAAATTGCGGTGTTCGGTCCATATAGTCTCTGGCGGGCATCAGGAAGAAAAAGCACTCTTTGATTACGCCCTCATCATTGAGCAAGCAGGAACGGATAGAGAGGCTAGAGCTCACAGGGAATCGCTTAAGCGCGAACTGGATGGGGTCGAAGAAGAATTGAAAGAGATCGAGAGAATCCTAGAAATGGTATCTGTCCATTGGGACCTGGATGAGGGCGGCCATGAATGCAATTGTTGTTGAAGACCTGACCAAGCGATTCGGCGATTTTACCGCCGTGGATCATATAAACTTCACAGTGGAACGGGGTGAATTATTCGGCTTCCTGGGCCCCAATGGAGCCGGCAAGACTACCACTGCGCGGATGATCACAGGTCTGATCAAACCCGATGCCGGTAAGGCCAGCATAATGGGCCATGATGTTGATAAGGATGGCTTAAAGGCAAAACAGGTGACTGGAGTTCTTCCTGAAACATCCAATGCCTACATCGATCTCTCGGCCTGGCAGAACTTGATGCTCATGGGCAAGCTTTACGGCCTAGAGAAGATGAAGAGACAGAGTAGAGCGGAGGATCTGCTGAAGAGGTTCGACCTCTATGAGAAGAGAGCAGCTGCCGTGAAAGGCTTTTCCAAAGGAATGAAACAGCGTCTTCAGATATGCATGGCCTTGATAAGCGAACCACAGGTATTGATCATGGATGAACCGACATCCGGACTGGACGTGCAGAGTTCCCGCTTGATTCGAAGCATAGTTGCCGATCTAAATGCCAGCGGAGTTACATTTCTCCTGACGACCCACAATATGGAAGAGGCAAATCAACTCTGCAGCAGGATCGCCATAATCAATCATGGTAAGATCGTGGCTATCGACAGGCCCGAAGTGCTGAAGAGACGTATCGAAAGCCTGCACTCCGTTGAGGTATCTTTTAACAAAGATGTGCCCAAGAGCGATCTTTTAGCGCTCCAGGGAATAGAATCCGTCGAGAAGATGGGAGACAAGTTCAGGTTATATGCACAAGATCCTGCCAGATCCATCTCTACGCTAGTTGATTATACGAGATCGAAAGATGTTGAGATTTTAAGTTTAGCTACAATATCGCCTACGTTAGAAGACGTGTTTATTGCTTATACCGGGGCGGGACAATGATATCAGGCAGCCAGCTCAGCCGAGCCCTTGCAATAGCGGAAAAGGATATCAGAATTTACTATTTGAAGGGTCCCGTGCTGATTTATGGCATTCTTTTTCCCATGTTTCTCTTTCTTGCGTTCTTCCTTGGTCGCGGCATGCCTGTGGATTTCCTTATATCCGGGCTGCTCAGCATGACGCTCTTCTTCACGGCAACAGCGGTCTCGCCGGTCATCCTCCCATGGGAAGGGAGAGAGAGAACACTTGAGCGGCTGATCTCTGCGCCCGTCTCGATTCCGGCAATTCTTCTAGGCGATGCACTGTCATCATTCATTTTCGGGATACTCATATCCCCAGTTCCTCTTGCCTTGGGGTTCATAGCTGGGATTCACATCTTTAACCCGGTCGTCCTGGCGGCAGCCATTCTAATGTCTGCATTTTGCTCATCCTACATGGGATTGCTATTCTCCACCCCGCCGACAAATGTACCTTCGAACATAATGATGATCACAAACCTTGTCAAATTTCCGCTGGTTTTCATAAGCGGGATATTCATACCAATAGAACAGATGCCGCCCGGGGGCAGGACAATCTCACAGTTCTCCCCTTTAACCTATATGACAGACCTGATGAGGTACTCGATTCAGGGGAGCAGCTATTATCCCATTCTGCTGGACTTCGCAGCAATTGCTATATTTACGGTGATCTTCATGGCTCTGGCCATGTTCATCCATATCAGAAACATGCCTAAGCGACTCTAGTGGGATTGGTGTTTGGTGAGACATCGATGTGCATAAAATCGCTCGACTAGAATGGCCGCCTCCCAGGGAGAAAGCAAGCATGGAAGGGAAATATCAGAAAGTTGAGCAATCTCACGACACTTATTGATAGCAAGAGATATTCATTTTGCCCAATCATGTTGAATCCTGAAAAGAAATCTCTATCACGCCCACTGTTGAAATGGCATCGCCCCAGGAAATATAGCATGTGCTGTACTTACAGAAAGCATTTTCGACCCTCTCAGGCGCGCACAAGGCAGTTGTCCTTGCTTTTGATCTGCTCAAGGAGCATGAATTGCCATTCCCTTATCCTGCCTTTCACCGTTGCCCAAATTCGGGCTTTTTGGGCTCAAGTTCGATTTAGGGCTCATGCAAAAATGTCTAATGGATGGATATACTAATCGTGAATGGTCACCTTGTAGCCTTTAGGTGCTCGATTTTGAGTTTCATCTACGATTTCGTAATCATAGATTTCGATAATCTTATCTTCGGATTCACGACCTCCTTTCATTGAGTTCGTTCGTGACCTGATGCTTTCCTTCAGCACCTTACTTAGCAGAGTAAGTCCAGCTGCCGTCAACATCATTCCAATTAGAATTGCCATTTCAAGATCCATATGTACACGGACCAATATATATGTATTCAGTCTCAAGATTCTGCCGTTGAGATAGTCAATTTGCATTCGATTGACGAGTCTAATGCACAAATGCATAGGGATTGGAGTGGACCTTCGAGTGGACAATTGAGTTCAGAGGAAATATCTGAAGAAGCCCGGATTGACTCCGGGGTCGTCCGAACTGCGCATAAATACAATTTTGATGGGATAGGTGGAATCTCATGACAATGACATCATCAAGGATTCTCGCAAATCTTTCCTTGGAACGATCGATGGTGGTCCTTTCGGCCTGCTTCTCTCTGGCCGTGCCTGATACTTATGAGTACATATGTGCACAAATATCAAAAGCCATGCGGATCATGACGACGAGCTGGAGCCTATCGATCCGATACAGTCCCGCCCCCAGGACACAAATCCCAACAAAGGGGCTCAGAAGGCCCGAAAATGGCTGGCAAACTACCTGGGCGTGCCTGTCGGCCATGTAAGGCCATTTCTGTTGAACAGGTGGACTGGCCAGATCCATGCCTGGGTTATCTGAGCCCGGCGAGATCTGTGCAGCGGTGATGGTTCCAGGATATGAGATAATCTTCGATGTCCGGGCCAGGAGTACGAGGTCAGGACGGATATGACTGCCAATATCATCCGCGTGGTCAAATAGGCCTATCTCATTTGGCAGGCTAATCCTGCCGACCCCTCTGTTTAATGTTATGCGAGCAGGATGAGTTCCAAAGCAGATTGCTGGATATGCGAGGACTTAAACCAGTAAAAACATGCTCCGGTTGGGATTTGAACCCAAGTCGAAGGAGTGAGAGTCCTACATGATTGGCCGAGCTACACTACCGGAGCGCGGATTGGGGGTGGTTGCTACTATCATTTAAGGCTTTTGGCCCCGCAAATAGCAGTCGCAATAAGGTCGCAGGGCGCATTCCTCATGCTTGGGACCCCGCGCCCGGCAAATGAGCCTCCCGTGCTTTATCATGTTCAGGTGAATTGAAAGATACTTCTCGACCGGAACGATCTTCTCCAGGATTGTTTGCGCCTTTTCCAGTTTGACATCTTCTGCCACCAGGCCCAGCCGTCGCGAGACGCGGTAGACGTGCGTGTCCACGGGCAAGAAAGGCAGGCCATAGGCAAAGAGGAGAACAACAGAGGCCGTCTTTGGCCCGACGCCTGGCAAGGATAGCAGATACTGCATGGCCGCATCCTTTCCCATATCGCCCAGAAAGCCAAGGTCGATCGCGCCCTTATCTGTTTTGATCTTGAGAAGAGTCTCCTTTATCCTCTTGGCCTTTATCTCTGCCAGACCGCCGGCCCGGATCTTATCAGCTACTGTTTCCGTGGATGCACTGAGAAGCCGCTCATAGTCGCCAAACTCCTTCTTCAGATTGTCAAAAGCCCGCAAACTGTTGGTATCGCTGGTATTCTGGGAGAGGATGGTCATGACCAGCAGATCCACGGGGTTGATATACTCTCTCCTGGGCACACCATATTGCTCCTCTAGAATACGAATGCAGGCCTCTACTTTATGTTCATCCATTACGCTCTGGAAGTCGCCCTTTGCCTTAAAGCTGAGCCCGATCTTCAGCCAGTAAAACTATTTAGCATAGTGAATGGATGTATAGTCGTGCAATGGACTTAACTGATATCTATCCCTTTATTGTAGCCCTCCTTATCGGCGCTCTTATCGGCACGGAGCGCCAGCGCAGGCTGGCCGAGGATAAGGTCCGGGGCGTGGCGGGCCTGCGCACTTTCGTCCTGATTGCGCTCCTGGGGGCTTTGTGCGCCGACCTATCCGGTCACTACGGCCCCGGCTTTGCCATCGCTGCCATCTCAACTTTCACTATCCTAGTGGCGGTAGGATACGCTTCTTCGGTCAATGCGCTCGGCAGAATCGATTTCACGGCAGCGGTGGCGGCCGTGGTCACCTTCGCTTTGGGAATGCTGACCAGCTTTCCGGATAGCGTCCCTCTGGCCGTGGCTCTGGCCATCATCACCACCTGGGTCCTGGCCACGCGGAACATTACGCACCGCTACGTAGAGGCTTTGAACGAAACGGATCTGCTGGATACTCTCAAAATGGGTATAATCGCCCTGGTGATCTATCCGCTCCTCCCTGAGGGGGCGCTGGGTCCTTGGGGTGTCATCAACCTTCGCCAGATCTGGCTCCTGGTAATAATGGTCAGCCTGATCGGCTACGTGGGCTACATCCTCATCCGCATCCTGGGGGCAGAACGGGGCCTGAGCCTTACCGGCATCCTTGGCGGCATTGTTTCGAGCACTGCTGTCACCTCTTCAATGGCCACAGAGGTGAAGCTGGACGAGCGGATTATGCCTGCCGCCGTATTCGCCACGGCCGTCGCGTGCTGTACCATGTTCCCCCGAATGCTCTTCATAATCGCCGTGATAAACAAAGACCTGTTCCTGGCCGTTCTGCCCCCTCTTTTGATCATGACCGTGGTGGGCGCAGCTCTTGCCTATCTGTCTCTTCGAAAAAATCCCGCGACAGGAAAGGACGTGGTGGTGAAAGACCCCTTCCGCATCATTCCTGCTCTGGAATTGGGCGCTTTCTTCGCTTTTGTGCTTATCATCTCCACGCTTGCCAGAGTTTACTTTGGCGATGCGGGAATTTATGCCGCCAGCATAATCTCCGGGCTGGCGGATGTCGATGCCATAACCCTGACCATGGCCACCATGTCCATGTCAACACTTGCCGCGAACGTGGCCGTCACCTCCATCACCCTGGCCGCTATAGTCAACACTCTGGTAAAGCTCATCATCGCCTACGTCTTGGGAACAAGGGCGTTTGGCAATAAGATGGCTGCCATCCTAATACCAATAGTTCTGGCAGGGCTCCTGGCCTTGATTCTGATGATTTATTCCTAATCTGAATTGTGAGGGCGAAAAAGAAGAATGCGATTGCGAGATGGGCCCGACGCGATTCGAACGCGTGATCCCCGCCGTGTAAGGGCGATGTCATAACCAGCTAGACCACGGGCCCTGCACTTTCACTACCTCATTTTCATATTAGATCTTATCGCTTAGCCTGCCTGCCGCAGGCCGCTAAGCGAGATACTTTTCTCTCTGGTCGCCTCTTAAGGTCGGACCTTGCGGTCCCTGATGAATATCTCGGTGATCGTTTCGCCAGCATCTCGGATGCGTCCTTATTGATGAGCTGCCAGTAGACGTCCCAGTTCACATAGCTCCCCATGGTCAGAATCAGCCGATCCCAAGTGAGAAACTTTTATAGTGGGCTAACCAAATTAATAGGGATGAGTGAACGACTTTCTCCTACCGGTAGCGATCTAAAGAGACTATGCGACATTGCGGCCCGGGCTGTAGTATCCGCCATCCAGGGAATGGCGGGCACTGTCGCTGGTGGTCAAATGGTGAAGATGGGCGCGGACGGTACCCCCACGAAGAGCATCGACCGGGCGGCAGAGGATGCAGTCCTCAATGTTTTACGTGCCTCTGGATTGGGGTTCAGAGTTTTGAGTGAGGAGATCGGCACAGCTCTGATAGGCGAGAAGCCCGACTATTTCCTTCATCTCGATCCTCTGGATGGGACATTTAATGCCATCGCCGGCATTCCCTTCTATTCCGTCTCTATCTACATAAGCCGGGACGATTGTCGCTTCGCTTATGTCTTTGATCTGGCTCGTGGTAACAGCTATTATGCCGAATCTGGCAGGGGCGCATACGCCGAGCCAGGTAGCCGCCTTTTCGTCTCCCAAAACGCTGACTTGAAGGATTTCAGCATCTCGGCCTATACTCTCCGGCCCAACACCTCCAGAATTGCGGGCATCGGTGATAAGGTGCGCCGGATTCGCACTCTCGGGAGCGCCTCTCTGGAGATGGCCCTGGTGGCTTCCGGAAAGCTGGATGCGTTTGTGGATCTACGGGGGATGATGCGTGTGGTGGATGTGGCGGCAGGCAAGCTCATAATAGAGGAAGCGGGCGGCGTTGTTTCCGATGAGAGCGGTGATGAGCTTCATCTGGACGGAAATATGTGGCAAAAAAAGTATCTGATCGGCTCCAACGGCCTGAAGCATGAGGATTTGCTGCATCTCATAGGTGGTGATTGCCATTAGGATCGGTTTTGTCTCCCGCAACCAACCGGAATCCATCAGGCTGTTGCAAAGGCTCATCAGCCAGATCGAGTCGGAGACGACGGGTTTGGAGATATTCGTGGATGCGGATATCGCGCCCCAGGTTGGCCGAGAGGCCACAGAAGTGGCGGAGATGGAAAGGCAAAAGGTTGACTTCATTGTGTCCGTAGGCGGCGACGGAACCATCCTCCGCACCATTCATAAGATGGAAGACCCGGTTCCCATCCTGGGAATAAACATGGGAACGCTTGGCTTCCTGGTGGACGTGGAGCCAAGAGACGCAGTCGATACCCTGAAGCGTCTTATCCCCGGATTCGATGTAGATGTGCGCTCCCGGCTCAAGCTGCTTTTGAATGGAGTATGCCTGCCCCGCGCCACCAATGAAATAGCCTTTCTGACAGCAAGTCCCGCCAAGATGATCGAGTTTGAGATCATTGTGGACGGTTCGCTTATGGAGGATTTCCGGGCAGACGGAGTCATCATCGCCACCTCCACAGGTTCCACAGCCTATGCCATGTCCGCAGGAGGTCCCATCGTGGACCCGCGAGTGGACGCCATTGTGCTTGTTCCCATGGCCCCCTTCAAGCTCTCCAGCCGCCCCTGGGTGATTCCCGGGGATAGCGTTATTGAAGTTCGGCTCAAGTTGCCGGAAAAGGAAGCACTGGTCGTGGTAGACGGCCAAAGCGCTACCACCATCTCTTCCAAAGACACTGTAGTCATAAGCAAGGCCAAGACTCCGGCCAGGTTTGTAAAGGTTGGCAAAGACGGATTCTATGCCAAGGTGAAGAGCAAGCTCACCTGAACATATCATGCCATCTCTCTTTTGAGCATTATTTAATGTTATCTTTCCGGCAGCTCAGCCGGGGCAGGAACATGGGCACTCTCTTTTTGTAGGCATCATACTCCGGCCCGAACCCCTCATGTAGCGACCGCTCCTCGTGCCGCGCTCCAATGTAGAAGTAGAATGTGGCCAGGATGTTGAACGCCAGCAGATTCAGGGTCATGATGGGGCTGAGCCAGAGAAAGAGGGCGGCAAAGAAGAAGAGCGGATTTCTGAGGTGGCAGTAAAAGCCACTCGTGACCAGCCCTCCGGCGGCGCTCAAGTGATCAGTCTCTGCCAGCCCCAGGAAGCGGGAGATGCCAGTCTGGCTTAAGCTGGCCAGCAGCGCAAGAGCGGCCAGGGCTTGACAGGCCACCATCAACCCGCCCCCGGGCCAGGGAACGATGTACAGTATTCTGTCAGGCAGATATGCCAAGATGTAGATGAAAGGCAATATCATGATCAAAGCCAGAACTGTATAGGCCAGCCGCTGCCAGCGGTCAAATGCGTCTCCGAAGGTCTTTCGGCCCCAGCTCTTGAACCGGGGATCGGCCAGAAAGCTGTGCACAAGGGCAAAGAACGCAAAATATACAGCCAAGGCCTCCACACCAGATATCGCCATTCCACACTCCCGGGGTAAGATTTCTCCTCGCTTGCCTCAGTTTAAGGGCAGATAAAAGATCACGTCCTCGTCCGGAACGCAGGCCACGGCCAGGCCGCGCCTCTCCAGGAGGTGAGAGACCGCTTCCATCAGCTCCAGCAGACAATCGTTGCGTTGTTCCACAGATATGCCTTTGAAAATCCCAAAGCCGCCTGTGACCATATCCTCGCCGAACTCCATCTCCGGCACGGTTACCTCCAGCTCCGTCAATTCATCCAGGCATAGACCGCTTTCGCGGGCTACGTCATCCAGTATGCGCACATACTCTTCATAGTCCATGACCCCCACCAAGGCCTGGGCGCGGCTCTGATCGTCATCCTGATCCCTCCTTGCTAGATAGAGTGCAAAGCCCGCCACATCGATCTCCTCCAGTGGCCTGCCGCAATTGATCTGGTTTGCAGCATCTTGCATAACTCTGAGAAGGTCCTCCAGATTCTCCACCGCCCTTGCGGCAATTATCTCCAGGCCTTTACTTTCTCTCTCGGATATCATTTGCTGGCCTCTATGCAGCATTGGTTGAATGGTGGATTGACACTATGCAGCTCGATTTATTCTATTGGGATCTGTAAAGATCTGTTAAGATCTATTAGCCTCTGGCAAACTATAATAATTCTCACTTATCCTCGATGGCTTTGTGGTGGATGGAGTGATCTGCGGTATGAGCGAGCCGTCAAATTTCGATAAGGATCCGGGTGAGGAGAGTTCATTGGAGGAAAGGCGTCTCCAAAAGGAGGAACTGGAGTTCTGGGAGGGCCAGAAGAGTTGCGGAGACGAGTCTGATCTCAAGATGGCTCGCGACCTTCCGGATGACACACCTCATCTCATCCTCGGCATGGTGGGCGACTTCGAGAAGGAGGCGGCAAAGTTTTGCTTTTCCGGGGCAAGAGGTCGGATTCTGGATGCAGGTTGCGGCAATGGGAACCTGACAATTCGAGCTCTGAAGAAAGATCTGGCGGAGAACGGAGGCTGCGAGTTCGTCGGCATGGATTTTTCCCGCAATATGCTCGGCCGGGCGGCATATCGAGCGGCAGACTACCCACAGGCCGCTTTCTTGCGAGGCAGCGTAACCCGGCTTCCATTCCAGGATCAGTCCTTCGACTGGGTGACAAGCAGCGGAGTTTTGACCTGTCTTCCCTCTGCAGAGTCCTCGGCCCAGGCTCTGTCGGAGTTCAACCGTGTTCTCAAACCTGGGGGTGTTCTGGTGGTGGATTTCTTTAACCGCATCTCGCACTACACCCTGCTGAGGAAGCATCTCTTCCGGGAATCGATAAATCCACCCGAGTACGTCTCCCCCCCGGAATTCCAGGAAAGCCTGGAGTGCGCAGGCTTTCAGGTCCAGGCCTATCGTGGTTTTGACTTCAAGCCATGCCAGGGGTACCTCTTCATGAGCCGCTGGCGTCCGGTGGTCGATCCATGCTTTTTGCAGGAGAGGCTCTCTTGCTTCCTGGAGAGCAAGGTGGTATGCAGATGGTCGAAGCTCAATCTCTTGGGCTACAGGATTTATGTAAAGTGCATTAAGAAGTAGCATCAAGAAATATTAAAATCATAATCCTCATCCGATCAGGGCAGATCTATAGTTCCCACCACTCTGAGCTTCCCCCCCTCGGGATAGGTCAGGACCGCCCTTGTTCCAGGCCGGTAGACCAGCATCTTATCCAGTTTTATGGTCAATTCCGCCTTATGCCAGTCGCTTTCGGCAATGACTGCTTCCACCCTGGCCGGAACGAATTGCATCCAATGGCCGATGTGTAACACCATTCCTTCTTTTAACGGAGACGGCCAGTATTTGACTATCTGCACCTTGGCCGTCAGAGAGGAGATCTGCTTGATGGACTTGTCATTGGTGAGAATGGTTCCCCTGTCCAGATCTTCCACATCCACTCCCTTGAGGGCGATGCCTGTCCTCTCGCCCACTCCTGCGATGTCAGAGTCCTCATCATGCTTCTGAATGGACCGGACCTGGGCAGTTTTCTCGCCCGGCAAAACCCTCAGTTCGTCATGCTTTCTTATGGTGCCTTCGGCGACCGACCCCAGGGCTACAGTTCCAATTCCGCGCACGTTGAAAAAGTGATCCACGGGCATGGTTCCGGTCACGGAGTCGTAGGTGGTCTGCATCCTGGCCGCATCCTCCAGAAGCCTCTCACGGAGGGCGTTCTTGTCATCTGCCAGAAATTCGTAGCCATCAACCACAGTGCCCTTGGTGAGGGGTGCGATCTGCTCGCGGGTGATATAGTTTCTTAAGATCACAATTCCCTCTTTTTGGCCGAGTGAATCCAGCATGATGACCGACTCGCCAAAGGCGGGATTGATCTGATCCACAATCAACAGGGCCTTTTGAGACATGGAAACAGCGTAAAAGAGAGGCGCGATCCGTTCTGGAAATCTGGTCGGCTCTATGAAGGTGACTGTGTTCTGCCCCTTTTTCAGATTGTAAAAGGTAAGATCGCTGACAGTGCCCTTCTTTCCCAGATCTTTTCCGAAATCTGGAGCACCCAGGATCGCTACATTGAGATTCGCCATGTGTAGTTTGAATTATCCCTGGGATAATAGGTTTTGCGGTGCCAAAATGCCCTTGCCCTTCCTTGCTTATTTATAGTAGCACAAAAAAGCACATCGCGATGTGCGGAGCAGACTTATCTGATCTTGATGAAGAGATATCCGATCTGGATGAGGGAAATCCCAAAAAAAGGGAAAATGGACCTTGCGGGCGCCTAAGCAAGGATAGGGGCCGAAAGAGGCCTGCGAGTTGATCTTCTCGAATTGATCTGATCCGATTTGATCTGCTCTTCGATTCAAGCTGATTTTTTCGCTTTATTTATCCGAAAGACCGTGCAGCTCTGTTGTCATTGGTATGCCGCCATCATTTGACTCTGATGAAGGCTTTGGATTTATCATTTTTTTCTTATCTTGTTTAGGATCTTCCCTTCAAAAGATATTTAACATATCCAAACCTATATACTTGCATCTTTGAATTGTTAGGTGTTGGAATTATGATGAATCCAAAAGACATGGAAAATATGGGAAAGGCGATTGAAGAGATCGGCATGACTGAGAGCTGTATCACCAGTGGTGTGCTGAAGGATGTCAGGAAGATTGTGCTGGAAAAAGGCCTGGATGCTGCAGAGATCCATGCTGCCCAGCTATCAGGAACCGATCAGAACACCGAACTCTCTCGCGTGTTCAAGATCTGCCGGAAGTACAATCTTAGCCCGGAGGCAATTGCGCAGGTACTGGACAAGCTTCCTGTCATAGAGTCCGGCAAGTGGTAGGTCTCTGATCTCTAGAATTTACCTAAAATAGCAAACAGTTTTACTTTTTATTTTAATTCCTTATTTTTATGCATTTCGATACAAATTATATATGTTGTATATTTTATACATATATCTCCCAATGTTATCCCTATCACGTTTCAACTTGACCATATGGAATTAGTTGAGCTCTTTTGCACAATCTATAAATACAATGTACTTTTTACCTCATTATAGTACAAGATTATACATTGAATTGGTGGTGTTACTTTGACTTATCTGCAAGAGATCGTGGAAGGGCGTGACCTCTCCGTGGAGGAGGCTGAGTCCCTCATGGATGAGATCTTCAATAAAGCGACAGATGCCCAGATTGGAGCTCTGCTCATTGCCCTGCGATTGAAGGGCGAATCCGTATCTGAGATCGCAGGTCTGGCTAAAAAGATGCGCGACTCTGCAGTTCGCATCCATCCTCGCGTAAATGGCACCCTGGTGGACACCTGTGGCACGGGCGGGGATGCCACCAATACCATCAATGTGAGCACCGCTGCAGCCATTGTCGCCGCCGCCTGCGGAGTACCTGTGGCCAAGCACGGCAACTATGCCGTAAGTTCGAAGTGCGGCAGCGCCAACGTTCTATCGGAACTGGGCATCAACATCAGTCCCGCTCCGGAAGCGGTGACCGCCATGATCGAGCGTCTGGGAATCGGATTTATGCTGGCTCCCGTCTTTCATCCCGCCATGAAGAGGGTGGCACCCATCCGACGCGAGCTGGGGCTGCGCACCGTTTTCAATATACTGGGGCCGCTCACCAACCCGGCGGGAGCAACGGCCCAGGTGATGGGCGTCTACGATCCAGGCCTCTGTGAGAAGCTGGCCTCAGTCTTCCTGATGCTGGGCACAGATCGGGCTCTGGTGGTGCACGGAAATGGCATGGATGAGATCACCAATACCGGCGAGACCAGGATTGCGGAGCTGAAGGAGGGGGTTGTAAAGAGCTACAGCATCATGCCCCAGGATCTGGGCTATCCTCTGGCCAGGCAAGAGGATCTCACGGGAGGCACACCTGAAGACAATGCCCGACGCCTGGTGGCGGTGATGAAGGGCGAGAGATCCCCTGCGAGGGATATCATCGCCATAAACAGCGGAGCAGCCGTCTATATCTCCGGCGGAGCCCCGGGCATCAAAGAGGGAGCGAGGATAGCGGAGGAAGCTATAGACACAGGAAGGGCCCTGGAACTGTTACATAAAATGGTGGAGATGAACGGCGACTATGGCAAGCTGGTGAGATTCTTATGACCAGAATCAAGGTATGCGGAATTATGAGCAGGGACGATCTCGACTTATGCCGTCCAGGCAGGAGCGGATGCTGTGGGCTTTGTGGTGGAGATCGAGGACTCCCGGCACTGCCTCTCTGCGAAGGAAGCAGCAGATCTCATCCGCAGCGTGCCGGTGTACACCAAGAGCGTGGCAGTGATCAGCCCGAAGAACGTCAATGATGCGGTGCGACTGGCCGAGCAGACCGGGGCGGATGTACTCCAATTGCACGGCTCACTGGCACCCCGTGAACTGGCGGAGCTGAAGGGCCGGGTTCACCAGAAGCTGGTGGCAGCCGTGCCAGTCGATGACGGAGGCGGAGAGGCCAAGAGCTACCAAATGGCAGCTGATTCCATTCTTCTGGATAGCATGGTCGATGGAAAGCTGGGCGGAACGGGAAGAGTCCACGACTGGGATAAGAGCGCCGAGATCGTCAGATCTCTCAAGGTTCCGGTTATTTTGGCCGGGGGCCTTGATTCGGGCAATGTGGCCCAGGCCATAAAGCGGGTGAGGCCCTATGCCGTGGATGTCTCCAGCGGCACGGAGTCTGCGGGCAGAAAGGATCCGGTCAAGATCAACTCGTTTGTGCAGAAGGTGAGAGCATGTCCGGTGCCACAGTAGAGCCGGTGTTCGTGGATGTGAGCAATAAAGTCAGTGTAGACGCTCCGCTCTCTCTATACCTGGCGCTGCGGGATCGAAGGTACCCATATCTCCTGGAGTCTGTGGAGAAGTCGGGACAGAAAGCCAGGTTCTCCTTTGTGGGGGCCGATCCCTCGGCCATGATCTCGGTCAAGAACCGCTTCCTTCGAATGGAGTTTTATAATGGCGGCATGGGTCCCATTGAGGAGAGGCTCTCCGGGTGCGTGGATGTGGAAAAAATCGGCTCGGTTCTGCAGGGGCCCATAAAGGAGGGCTATGATCTATTCGATGTCCTGCGGGCGAGCATACCCTCCAGCCGGGGCATGCCCAACAGCTTCGGCAGACAGGTGTTCACCGGAGGGGGCATCGGCTACCTGGCCTACGATCTGGTCAAGGAGCGCCTGGGCAGAAGATCGACCGCTGAGACCCCGGACGCCCAGTTCGGCCTGGCGGAGAGCACTTTCATCTTCGATCACCTGGACCGGAAGGTCTACTTCGCCATCGCTCCCATCCTGCCCGGCCCCAAGGTCAATTTGATTGAGACCATCGGCGGAATCGATCCCGACTATGATCAGGCCGAGGACCTGAATATAGTTGGCAGGGTGCTCTCGGCAGGCGAGCCGCAGGAGTACCAGGATGCGGTTTCCAAGGCCAAGGAGCATATTACGGATGGTGATATATTTCAGATCGTCCTGGCCCGTTCGACCAGAATTGAATGCCCGGACCCGGTAAAGCTCTACCGGAAGCTGAGAAGCATCAATCCGAGCCCCTATACCTACCTCTTCGAGTTCGGGGACCTGGCCATTGTGGGAGCATCTCCCGAGACCCTCTTCAACACCTACAACCGCAAACTCAAGGTCAATCCCATTGCTGGAACCTGTCCCCGCGGGAGAACGCGAGCCGAGGACGACCGGTATGCGAAGCTCATGCTCGCAGACGAGAAGGAGAGGGCGGAACATGTCATGCTGGTAGACCTGGGCAGGAATGATGTGCGATCCGTCTGCCGCTCCGGGACGGTGCAGGTGGAGGATTTCATGTCTGTGCTCAAGTACTCTCATGTGCAGCACATTGAGACCACAGTAATTGGAGAGCTGCGAGAGGAGTGCGATCAATTTGATGCCGCACGGTCGGTCTTTCCGGCAGGAACCCTCTCCGGAGCGCCCAAGCTGCGGGCTATGGAGATCATTGATGACCTGGAGAAAGCGCCTCGGGGAATTTATGGGGGCGGCATCGGCTACTTCTCCATAGACGGTAGCTCCGACTTTGCCATAGCCATCCGAAGCGTTCTGATTAAAGATGGGGTGGCCACGGTGCAGGCCGGCGCGGGGATAGTGGCGGATTCGGATCCGGAGAAAGAATACCAGGAGACAGAGCGAAAGATGGCGGCCATGAAGCGGGCTCTGGGAGTGGCCTGATGAGGCCCATTCTCTTTGTGGACAATCAGGATTCCTTTGTCTGGAACCTGGTGGATTATGTATCGGTGTTTTATGAAGATACCACTGTTCGCTCCAATGATATCCGTCTGGCTGAGGTGGAGGAACTGGATCCCATCGGAATTGTGATCTCGCCGGGACCCGGCCATCCGGCCAAACCAAGGGACATAGGCAGCTGCCTGGAGATCATATTGCACTTCCCAGATACACCCATCCTGGGCGTCTGCCTGGGCCACCAGGCCATGAACCTGGCCTATGGCGGAACAATATCCCACACCAGGCCTCTGCACGGCAAGACCTCGGAGATCAGAGCACGATGGACGGGGCATCTTCCGGGGACTGGAGAATCCCTTGCAAGGGGGGCGCTACCACTCGCTGGCGGTAGAAAGGCTTGCCCCGGATCTGGAGGTCGCGGCCTCTACCCCGGAGGGAGTGGTGATGGGCATCAGGCACAAAACCCATCCACACTCTGGAGTCCAGTTCCATCCCGAGTCAGTGCTAACGCCGTCTGGAAAGAAGATCATCCAGCAACTGGGTCGAGGACGTGGTGGGATGCATCCCCTGATTGAGGGCATTCTGGAGGCCTCCCGGGCGCGCGGGCCTAAGGCTGCTGCCGCCTGGCCGAAGGAAGAGCGCCGGGACCTGATAAGCTCGGCCAGCGCTCTGAAGAGCAAGGGGCATAATCCCCATTATTGCCGAGATCAAGCCCAAGGCGATTGGAAGGACTCTGGCCCCGGAGGAGGTGGCAGGCATACGCCAGGGCTTACACCGAAAGCAACGCCTGCGCCATCTCCGTTCTCACCGAGCCCACGCACTTTCTGGGTTCTCTGGAGAACGCCCGGATAGCTCGAAGAGCGGGCCTGCCGGTCTTGAGAAAGGACTTCATCTTCGATGAGAGGCAGCTTGCTGAGGTCCAGGCCGATCTGGTGCTGCTCATCGCTGCCCTGGAGATAGATCTGAACAAATTCGTGGATCGGGCCAGGGCCCATGGAATGGAGCCTCTGGTGGAGGTTCATTCCGAAGAGGAGCTGGAAGCGGCTCTGAAGACGGATGCCCGGATCATCGGCATCAATAACCGCAACCTGAAGACTCTGGAGGTTGATCTGGGCACCTTCGAGCGGCTGGCGCCACGGGCGAAGAAGCGCGGGAGTCTTCCTGGTGGCGGAGAGCGGAGTGCACAGCCGGGAGGATGCCCTGCGCATGATGCGGGCGGGGGCGGATGCTCTGCTGGTGGGAACGGAGCTGATGGAGAGGCCGGAGAGGCTGGGGGAGCTGAATCGTTTCTGATGCATGGTTATGAGCTGTTCTAATATGCACCCTCTGGGATTGATGTGGATACGCTAATGCCGTTCAACTGCAGATGGGACTCGTTTGATGCATTCAAGGACTGATTGCTCTTTTTCTTCTTGGGTGCCGCGAGTCGGCCTGCGGGCCTCCCGCGCTAATGGTTGGGCGCGCCTTTCCCGGGCCGCGGCCGGCCGAGCGACGGCGGTTGAGCTACAGACTGATAGTGCGTTCCAAGGTCTGGAAAAGAACCTTACATCTCGGGTCTTCTCAAACACGCCCAGGAATAAGGGCAAGGCTTCATAAATTGTTCCCCGCGGCACGCGGGGTTAGGGGGGCCGCCACGGCCATGAGTGGATCCCCGTCGCCCGAGCGCGTTTAACCGCGCGGAACCCGGAAAGAGTGGTGGAATAATGCTTAGCGCCTAACTAAAGATATGCCAATGTCACCGAACAGATAGTGCGTTCCAAGGTCTGGAATTGAACCTTACATCTCGGGTCTTCTCAACACGACCAGGAATGAAGGAACCTTCATAGACTGTTCGCCGCAGCGCGTGGAACCCCGGAAGAAGAAATGTGATATTTTTTGCGCCTAAATGAAAGATATGTTATCGTGCCCTCATCTTTGGATTCGCACTTGTGAATTTATCGGTTTTAAGCCAAATAGATCAGGGCGAGCATCGCCATTCATACAACGACATCATACATATCTTGCAGAAATCGTTGGCTCCGGAATCGGTATCCGTGTCCTCCTTCAGCCCTTCCAGATGCAACTCTATTGCCTCTTTCATCAGTTCCGCCGTCTCCTCCTCTGTTTCGCCTGCTGAAACCACGCCTGGAAGATCTGGGCAGTATGCGGAGTAATTCCCTTCACCCTTCTCAATGATTATCGTGTATTTGGCCATCCAATATCTCCTCTATGCCTGCCTGCTTTAATATACTTTTCAGAGTCTTGGGATGCAGGTCCATATCGAGCTTGCCTGCAATCGTCACGCGGCCTCTTTTGAAAGGATGCTTAAATTGCCTATGACTGCCTTTGGTATTCACTAACCGCCAGCCATCGGCCTCGATCAGTCTGATCGCATCTCTGATCCTCATTTATTCCCCTAAATGCACCAAAGTCGCTGTAGTTATTCATCATTTCGGATGCGTGTCATTCATGCGATCCAGTCGGCTTGAAAAGTCAAAGGCAAATCTGTTCAGTGGCAAAGGATCGCGATTGATTGCGATACAGTTATTATTAATTGATAAATATTCTCCAGTCGAGCCCGTCAGGCTGGAGACGCACTAATCCAAAATAGGTCGCTTCTCTATAGACCTGTGGGGAGGCTCTTGGAGCATCAAATTGCAGAAAGGCTTCTGGCAAATGCGAGTAAGAATAGCCTTCGTCCTTTCTTTCGGGATGCCGCGAGTCGGCCTGCGGTCCTCCCGCGCTATGGTTGGGGCGCCTTTTCCGGGCCGCGGACGGCTGAGCGACGGCGGTTTGAGTTGCAGACTGATAGAGGACGCCCAAGAGTTTTGTATAGGACCTATATCTCGGGCTCGTCCAAGCGCAAAGGGCATAGCTTCATGGATTGTTCCCCGCGGCCGCGGGGTTAGGTGGGCCTGCACGGCCTGAGTGCGGCCCCGTCACCACAGCGCGTTTAACCGCGCGGAACCCCGGAAGAAGAGGATGGATAATCGTTTGCGCCTAACTAAAGATATGCCAATGTCATTCAAATGCAGACTTGACTTTGCAGATGCAGGCAAGGACATCATCACCACATTCTTACGGGGTGCCGCGAGTCGGCCTGCGGGCCTCCCGCGCTATGGTTGGGGCGCCGCTCCAGGCCGCGGCCCGGCCGAGCGACGGCGGTTAAGTTGCAGACTGATAGAGCGTCCCAAAGTTTCGAATGGAGCCTCAATCTCGGGCCTTCTCAAACATTTTTGCACCTAAATAAAAGATCTCTAGATCGATATTCTTAACGAAAGAAGCTCAATCATATACTCTCAGATCTTATCCGCCAGCCCCAGCTTCTGCTTTCTCTTCTCTTCCTTCATCCTCTCCACTTTGTAGTCCTGGAAGAGGCTCTCCAGCTTTTCCGCCTGGAGTCTTGCCTGTCGGGCTTTCATTTGCTCTGCCCATCGCATCTGGGCAGCCTCGACATCCTCCGGCCGGACAAAGGGCAGCCCATCGATTCTTTGCACGGGCAGCTCCCGGCTGGAAAATACCGGCACGCCTAGATCCAGAAAGTATTCCTGCAAAGCCGGCGCCATCTCGCCGTCCGTAGTCACGGCCGCAATTCCCGTCTCTTTGATCAGCTCGGCTGTGCTCTTTCCTCCGCCGCTGGCGTCCTCAAGGAAGACCAGGTCCCCTTCTGCCAGGGCATAGCGATCTATAGCAAGAAGCACGGCCTCTCTGGAGAAGGCTTGAAGTGGTTTTAGACGCCGCAGTCCTTTTATCTCCTCTATCTGCTCTGCTTTTTTGCGGGCCGCCATACCCTTCTTCAGCTTTTTGGTGTACTTTCTCTCCGATCGCAATATCGCCCTCAGGCGTTCGATCTCTTTATCTCGAATCTTGATCTCATGCTGGCGCTTGATCTCGCGAGCCGTTTTATCCTTCAACCGGTCCAATTTGCCAATTGCGGCCTGCAGGGCTGCATCCCTTTCCTCAAGCTCTGCTCGCAGCTCATCCACATAAGAGCGCAGAGTTCTTACCTGCTCTGCAAGCTGCTGGTTTTGCAGGCGCTGAGCACTATTTTCGGGATCAGCATTGGCTGCTGTAGCAGGCGGCGAAGCCGCCGGCCTGGCTGCGATCTCTGGCGCTTTGGTGAACTCGGCGACTGCATTCTCTATGGAGTAGCCCCTGACCACCAGAGCCTTCACTTCGTCTGGATCAACCTCGGGTGGTGCCTTTTTCTCCACCTGCAAGAACTTGTTCTTATATTTCTTGAAGGCGCTTAAAGCTGCCGCCAGTGCATCACGCTCGTGATCGTTCCTATAGCCGACCTCCCTTCCCAGAGCGATCTTCTCTATGCCAGGCATGTCCGCCCCCGGAGAGAATAGAACGGCGTTAAAAGCCCTCTTCACCTTCTCGACCGCACCGGGCGTCGGGAAGACGTCTGTGGCGACGACGAGCGGCCTTCCGCGGGCGGCGATCCATTCGATCACATCCGAGGAGGACATGGCCCGGGAGCTTATCAGGTCCACCAGATCTCCGCCGAGGTTCAGGGCGGCGATCCCCGTCGTCGTTCCCGGGTCCAGGCCCACGATGATATATCCCCGTCTTTGCAGGAGTGGCTTATACTGTAGCTCCGGCCGCTCAATGCTCTGCACCTTCAGCTGGGCATCTGCAGAGTAGCCGGAGTTGATGTGCACCTTTTCGCGAGATGCTTCCACTACGAACTCCGCCCGGGTATAGCCGCCCAGGCCCTCTACAACTCTGGCAGTGTACTCGAGACCTGCTTCGCGCAGCTGCCGCTCCACATCGCGCGCCAGGCCCTTTACCGCGCCATGAATCTTGCGAGAGTAGCGGTTCTGGCTCCAGCCGCCCCGGCCCAGGGACCGCCTCCTGCTTACTTTGATCCAGGTCCGCTCCTCGAAAGCGGAAATGACGGCGCCCACGCCCTTCGCCGCCAGACGGGCGCAGGCCTCCGCCTCTTGCAGAGGTTTGGTGCGGTCGAAGGTGATGCCATTCCAGCGGGCCAGCCTGACCAGGGACTCAGGCCGCTCTCCGCCCGTCACCTGCACCAGTTTCGTGGCCGCCGGAAGCCTCCGCATGAGGTTGATCAGCTCACTTCGGTCGCTGGCCAGCTCGTGGACATTGTCCATGGCCACGATCTCTGGCTGGCGCTCCCTGATGAGTCGGATCAGCTTGTGCCTGTTTATCATATGGTGGCTGGTGGTGGCATCCCCTTCCAGGATCACCAATGAATAGCTCGGCATCCTGCGGCTGCTGGGCGAGCCACTGGCGATATCAACCCCGAATATGCTCAACTCTGCTCCTTCCCCCGGGCGCGCATAAGCGCCTCTTCCAGAGTCATCTCTATTCTGTACTTGCGCTCGAAGAAACGCAATACATTGCCTATATCTCTCTCCAATAGCTCCTGGGCATGAGGATGAGTGACTTCCACAGCCTGAGGCCAGTCTATGATCTTGGGACCGGACTGTGCGATCATGATGTTGAACTCGCTCAGATCGGAATGGATGATGCCTAGATTCAGGGCCCTGCCCACCTCATCCAGTATCATATTCAGACCGTCCTCCGGATCGGATAGCGTGATCTTGTTGAGCTGGGGGCCGTTTATGAACTCCATAGCCAGGGCATGCCGGCTGACGCCGACGGGCCTGGGAATGGAAACCCTGGGGTAGAGCTTTTTCATGACCTGGTGCTCGTGCCGGGCGGCCAGAGCTGCCGCGTAGAGCCAGGGCACCTTGGGCTTATCTTTGAGATGATCGCGCAGGCGGCGCACGTGCTTGAAGCTGGTTCGACCCTGGCGGTGGAACTTGATGGCCAGGGGAATCTCTCCCAATGCCTCGTAGACCACCGACTCTTTGCCCACCCCGATCTGATCGCCGATGCACTTTACATAGTTGCGTTTCACGAAATCCGACAATGCCAGAAGATCGTAAGCATCGAAATTTATCTGGTAGCCCAGATAGTGAAGAGACTCCCGCACCACCAGCTTCTGCTCAAAAAGATGCTGCAGCCGGTACTCGACCTTGCTGGCCGAAAGGCTGGCAATCTGTGAGATCACGAAGGTAGGGACCCACTCATGGGTCCTCATCCCGGATTCAATTGCGCCCAGCATAGAGAAGTCCTCCTTGCCCAGGCTTAGAAATGCTTCTGCGAGGTTTTCCACAGAAGCTAATAGGCCTTATTCGTCTAAAGCTTTACCTCTACATCTATTTCTGGTAGCTCTTCCAGCGGTTCTCCAGATCGGGGTCCCGGATGGTCTCCATCACATAGTCGGCAAACTGGGCACCTGTGGCGCCGTCCGATCGGCCGGTGAGGATGACCTTCTTTTCCAGCTGGCCGCAAATATCCAGGGCCATCTCCATCTTGCTCGCCTGATCCACGAAGCCGATGTGCCGGAGCATCATCACAGAGGCTCGCATCATGCTGGCCGGATCAGCGTAAGCGGCTCTGCCCTCCTCTACCATGCGCGGAGCGGAGCCGTGGATGGCCTCGAACATGGCATACCGCTTGCCGATGTTGGCGCTCCCGGCTGTGCCCACTCCGCCCTGGAACTCCGCCGCCTCATCGGTCAGAATGTCACCGTAGAGGTTGGGAAGGACTATGACCTTGAACTCTTTTCTGCGCTTCTCATCGACCAGTTTGGCGGCCATGATGTCCACGAACCAGTCGTCGAACTGAATCTCGGGGTAATCCTTGGCCACGCTTTTCGCCGTCTCCAGGAACTTGCCGTCGGTGGTCTTGATGACATTGGCCTTGGTGACGGCCGAGACGCGCTTTATGCCGTTCTTCCTGGCGTACTCAAAGGCCAGGCGCACGATGCGCTCTGCGCCCTGGGTGGTGATGACTTTGAAGTCGACCGCCAGATCGTCGGTGACATTGAGGCCCGAACTTCCCAGGACGTACTCGCCCTCGGTGTTCTCCCTGTAGAAGATCCAGTCGATGCCCTTCTCCGGCACCTTCACCGGCCGGACGTTGGCGAAGAGGTCCAGTTCGCGGCGCATGGAGACATTGGCGCTCTCCAGGTTGGGCCATTTGTCGCCTTTCTTGGGCGTGGTGAGGGGACCTTTCAAGATCACGTGGCATTCCTTTAAGGCCGCCAACGTCGCTTCTGGCAGGGCTTTCATGACTTTGACCCGCTCCTCGATGGTCAGACCGGGAATGTCCCGCAGCTTAACCCTCCCGTCTTTAATCTCTTTGCCAAGGACATACTCCAGCACCCGCACAGCTTCTTTGGTGATATAGGGGCCGATGCCGTCCCCACCCACAACTCCTACGATTATGGGCATAATCATGCCGTAATCTGTCCAATCTTCTCCCGCCTTCATCTGGTCAACGCGCTTGAGCTGCTCCTCCAGCAGCTTGGCGAAGTGCATCTTCGCCTTCTCGATGGCTTCAGTCTGATTCATGGCACGCACCTGATGCATTTGGGTAGGAGCACTTCTGAGTGATCAATCTTTTGCAGATAAGCTATCTCCACGGAGGTGACCTGAATTTTTTTATCTATGGCTTGCTCAAACCGTCACCATCTCTCCTCTTCTCCTTCGGACTTCAATCAAAGCTATAAACCAGAAATGCTTGACTATGTGGCATGGACATAACAACCATTGCCTTCTACGCTATTCTGTTCGTGCTCGCTTTCATGGTCGCCCGCATCATCATGAGGATCATGCGCGGCTACTGAGTGAAGCGAAAGGCTCAATCGAGGGATAGTCTTAATATTTATGTATACATAATAGTTAGCCATGTTTCCTCAGGTCCTCGCAACCGTTGGCGGCTCAGGAACGCGACTCTATCCTTTAACGCTGGACCAACCCAAGCCTTTGGTAGAATTATGCGACACTGCCATCATTGCCAATCTGTTCCGGGTCCTGGCCAGTCAGGGCTGTCGCAGGTTCATCCTGGGCAGCAAGGGTGCCAACAACACCCTCAATCTGAGCAACTACTTTAAAGCGGGAGAGGGCTTCTTCAAGCGCCTGGGAATCACCGACCACCAGGATTTCAGCTACCAGCCGCTCTATGACGATAAAGGCAGCGCCGATTCGCTGCGCTATTGCATGAACTATTTCGACATAGACAATGACCTGCTTGTAGTCTCAGGCGATAATCTCATCGACATCGATCTGCAGAGCATCGTTGAGTTCCATCACAAGCATAAGCCTTTGCTTACTGTGGCCCTGAAGGAACTGGGGCCGGATGAGAACATCTCTTCGTACGGCGTCGCTCGCGTGGACGAGGATATGCGAATCCAGGGCTTCGTGGAAAAGCCAAAATCGGGAAGCGAACCGAGTCGCATGATAAACACGGCCTTCTATCTCTTCTCCCCCAGATCCGCGAGGTCCTGGCAAAGATGGGCGATAAAGCACGGGATATAGGCGGCGACCTGATCCCCTATCTGACTGAGAACGGCTATCCTGTCTATGGTTTTCCCATATCCGGCTACTGGATCGACATAGGCACGCCGGAAAGGCTGCATCAGGCCAGCATGGACTGTCTCTCGGGCCGGGTCAGACACTTCGACCGCAAGTACTGCTACATGCCTAATCAGTGGGTTCATCCCAGTACACTGGCCAAGATTGGGCCGAAGCTTGCATCGGGCGATATTGTGCTGAAGGGGAATGTCTCCATAGGCCGGAACTGCCAGATCGAAAGAGGAGCGGTAATCGAGGACTCCCACATCGGCCACACCAGCCTCATCGATCGCAATGTTGAGATCAGGGAGAGCATGATCATGAGCTTCTCCCACATCCAGCATACCGTCAGTATCAACCGTGCCATCGTCGGTCGCCACTCAACCATCGAGGAGCTCAGCGTTTTAGGGCCAAATGGAGCTGGAGGCAGAAGCGTCGCTATTATTGGCGAGAATGTCACATTGCCGGCCGAATCGGTGGTGTCTGCAGGTGTAAGAGTGGCCTCGCTCAAGCACAGCCACAGCATCTTGGCCACGGGCAGATTCGTGGAACTCGGAATAGATGAAAGAAATATCTATTTCACAGAAAAAGCGCGATGAGGCGCTAGTAGTAGCGCTCCCATGCCTCGTCTATCTTCCTGATCTTAAATTTCTTTCCGTTTTCCAATAGATATATATTCAGATCCTGAACATCCCGGAAAAATCGTTTATCTCGCAGGTTGTTGTAAATATCTTCCGTGGTAAAGCCCTTCAGCTCGCCCTGGCCATAAACGATCCTTTCAATGGTATAATATATGTCGTCGAACTTCCTCAGGGGATATGTCCACTCTGCAAACTGCATCGGTACCCTCCTCCTTTGGCTACAGGTCTGAGCAAATAAGAACCTTTCGTTCTCCGGCGAGAAATAGATCGGGGAATTTCTCAACTTTGGTTTTGGAAAAGATTATCAATTACGAAATAGAGACCCTATCCTGATGAAATTCATAGACATCCCCACTCTTCACCAGAAAATCTGCACGTGTAAGCTCTGTCCTCTCTCGGCGGGCCGAAAATGCGCCGTCCCTGGCAGCGGCCCTTCTCCGGCACAGATCATGCTGGTGGGCGAAGCCCCCGGCAGGGAGGAGGACCTCAAAGGATTGCCATTCGTAGGCCGGGCAGGGAGGTTGCTGGACAGAGCTCTGGCACAGGCAGGTCTGGAGAGATCTGAGGTTTTCATAACCAGCGTCATTAAATGCCGCCCCCCGGAAAACAGAAAGCCAAAGAAGGGAGAGGTTGATCTATGCCGCCCGTACTTGCAGGCACAGATAGATCTGGTCCATCCGAGAATTGTCTGTCTGATGGGAAACACTGCGACTCAGGCGGTCCTGGGTATACAGGGCGTCACAACTTTGCGTGGCCAGATCCAACAGGGCCGCTTTCTGGTCACTTACCATCCTGCAGCGGTCTTAAGGAATAACAATCTCATGGAAGAGTTCGTCTCCGATCTCAGGGTGGCAAAGATTTCAATGAGGACCTATCGTTTTTAGAGTGATTTTGGGAAAAAGTTGAATAGCCTATAGCCATACATTCCTATCAAATCTGTATCCAATCCAATATCCTTGGGAGCTCTTACCTGTGTACAGCCTTACCTATGATCTCTGGAAGGAGATGATCGATGATGTCGCTTTTGCACATTCTACTCTCTTCGCGGATATGCACCGGGCGGCGGAAGAGCTCGAGATCTCTCGGGCACTTATTGATGATCTGAAAAATAAAAGAGATTTGATGATAGCCGAGGATCCCTGGCATTTGCGGCTCCAGATAGACTTCATCGACGACGAGATTGGCGGCTTCAGAATCTATATAGCAGCCGCAGAGGACCAGAATGTCCTTGAACTCATAAAGGCAAAGATGGCGGCAGATCATGGCATTTCCCTGGGTGAGATAGAGGGTTTTGAGCTTGAACATGGTCTGGATATTGACGAAGAGATATTTGAAGTGATGGAGGATAGCTACGAAATCAGTGCCGATTTCAGTGAGAACGAGGAAGTCCTCTTCAGGCTGGTGGTCTTTGACAGCCAGGATATTGACGATAGCCGGCAAAGCAATCTGGCCTGGCGGGAGGATGACTTTGCAAATTAAATTTGGAAACACATAACTTTCAGGGATAAGGATGCGCTGCTGCAATAAACTTTTATATATTGCGTCTCTTTACCGAGAGCATGGATCGAGGGAAAAGGAGCGAACCGGCAGAGCTTCTGGCGATTGTTCTCTTCGGCTTTTTGCTGAGGTTGTTTGCGGGAAGGAGTTCTCTCACTGAAAATGGGATCCTCTTGCCGGGCTACGATGAGTTTTACCATATGCGCAGGATCTTCTATACCGTAAACCACTTTCCCAACACCCTCTGGTTCGATTCATACCTGAACTATCCGCACGGCTTGGTTATAACCTGGCCTCCTCTTTTTGATCAGATCTCGGCAACCTTGAGTGTGATTTTAGGCCAGCACACAAAGGCGGGCGTGGAGATGGTGGCGTCCTTTGTTCCCGTTCTCAACGGAATCCTGGCGATAATAGTGGTCTATTGCATAGTAAAGGAACTCTTCGATCACAGAGTCGCTCTATTGGCGAGTCTCATGACCGCATTGGCGCCCTACTTTATCTTAAAGTCGATGTTTGCAGGAACAGATCACCATAGCCTGGAGGTTCTGCTTCAGCTCGTCACCCTCTTGCTCATAATCATGGCCACTACCAGAAGTGAGAAGAGATACCTGTTTGCATGCGCTGCAGGAGTTGCCATGGCAGCTCTGGCATATACCTGGCAGGGTGCGGACATTTACCTGGGGATTTTCCTGATTTATGCTGCTGTCAGGATGACCCTGGACTTAAGAGACGAGAGACCATCTACAGATACTGCAACAACACTCTTGATCGCCTTTGCTGTGGCTTTTATTCTTGTTCTGCCATTCTGGAATACTCCCTGGCTCTCGCCATCCTTCCTGGGAATAGCGGCCATTATAGTCGCCCTGTCTATCATGTTTGCTCTCGCTCGCTTCATGGAGATGAGGAAGATATCCTGGGCGAAGTTTCCGCTCAGCATTCTGGCCCTGGTCATGGTCTTCGTTTTATCCGTCCGGTTCATGAGCGGATTTTTTGGGCTGGGTGCCTTGCTCCAATACGGAATGGACTACATTTGGGGCGGCGGGATGGTCGGAAAGATAGGCGAAGCGGAGCCTCTCGTGTACAATGCAGAAACGTTTTTCCAGGTTCTCTTCTCCTGGCTGGGATTGAATCTTCTCTTATCCCTGGCAGGAATTGCAGCCCTCATTATCTACATACAACAAAGTGATGGGGGAAAGAGGCAGGGCCGGCTACTTCTTCTGGTCTGGGCGGTCTTCACCCTCCTTCTCACCTTTGGGCAGACCAGATTCCTTTACATCTCAATAATTGCAATGGGGGTGCTCATAAGCATACTTTTCTTCTTGGTCGTGGATTTGGTTGAAAAGAGGTTGGCAGCGCGTCCAGAGAAAGCTCCAAGGGGATGGACTGCAATCCTCTTGCTGCTTTTGATCACACCCATGCTAGCGGGTGCGGTGTATGTTGTATACACTGCAGGGGGGACTCCCCCTGCGGTGGAGGGCGACTGGCAGGAGTCTCTGATCTGGCTGAAGGAGAATAGCAACACCACCAGCTACTATGATCTTCCTGAGAGCATTCCGGAGTATAGCGTCATGAGCTGGTGGGATTATGGAAACTGGATCGTCTATCTGGCTGAAAGGCCGGTGGTAGCGAACAACTTCCAGGCGGGTGCGGTGGACGCTGCCAGATTCTATCTATCGGAGAGCGAAGAGAACGCGACCGCCGTGCTGGATGCCAGGGGATCAAGGTTCATACTGGCCGACTTCGATATGGTCTTCGGCAAGCTTCCAGCTCTTACCGCCTGGGCAAATGAAGATCTCGATAGCTACATGGAAATGGAGGAGGATGGTTCTCAGATTGCCGCCATACCTCAGCCAAGGCTCTTCAATACGACTCTGGGAAGGCTCTATTTCTTCGATGGCGCGGGGACAGGGCACTTCCGGCTGATTCATGAATCGAGTACCTTTATGGGAAGCGGAGACAACCCAAAAAGCGAGGTTAAGATCTTTGAGTACGTTCCGGGGGCGGTGATAAGGGTCCAGACGGGGACAGACCAGAAGGTTGGGGCCTTGCTGAATATGACCTCCAACCAGGGAAGGACCTTCAATTATGTCAATGAGGCCACATTCACGGGAAATGCATTTGAGATAAGGGTTCCTTATTCCACAGAGGCCCGGTATGGAACCCATGCCGTTGATCCTTATCTCGTATTCTCGGGAAACGAAAACGGCGTGAAGATGCAGAACCTCAATGTGAGTGAGGAAGATGTCCTCAAAGGCAGAACCATTGAAGTGATCTTTTGAAGCGCTTGGCCAGGGTTCAGAGGGCATCGGGATGGAGCACGGGATGGGAAAGATCGACATTCCCAGGCTCGATCGCGTGAACCCACGCCCCTATGCCAAATATCATATTACCTCTGATCTCCTGTTTGCGACAGGGCACAGCATATCTGCATTCGGATGTCGCAACGCTTAGAAAAGCAGAGGTGTACCTGGACTCTTGAGGGTCGAATGTGTGCAGATAGAATATCCCCTTAGATGAGCTGATCGAGGACCATAACTGAATCGATCGCGCTTCTTAACGCGATGAGGGCTAAAATGAATGGCTACTTTTGCAACGGTTTCGCAGGTCCCAAATTCGCAAAACAGCCTTCACCACCCATATCAAGACTGCTTAAGTGGTCCAAGTGTCTTCATGGTTTCGGGGCAGGAATTGAAGTTTCATGAGGCCTTTTACAGCAACTATGGCACGCCACCTGATGGCTTCTCAAATATCTATTAATACAAACAAATTAAATAAGAATACTGCTTAGTGGAAAACATCCCCATGTCGTAGTCTTGGATCATAAAGGTGAAAAGATGGAGAGCAACGATCTAGCCAGGTTTAAAAATGCAAATGATGTTTCGGCGCTCAAAAATGCGCTTCTTAGTCAAACAGACCCTATTTTACGAGCAGCGGCTGCAGAGGCATTAGGGGAAACGGGAGTTCTCGATGCGCTTGATACTCTCATTCAGTCTTTAAACGATGAAGATCCGGCGGTTCGAATTAAAGCTGCTGAGGCTCTAGGAAGATTGGGAGATGCAAGGGCAGTGGAAGGCCTGATCAAGGCTTTGAATGATGATGATGGCGAAGTCAGATTCTATGCAGCAGAAGCCCTGGGGAAAGTCGGAGATCCAAAGGCAACTGAGCCCCTGATCAAAGCCTTGGGTGACGGAGAACCATGGGTTAGGAATAAGGCGGCAGAGGCATTGCTCAGGCTGAAAAATCCGGCCATTGATCCACTGGTAATAGCACTTAGAGATGAAGATTGGCAGCGGAGGCAGGAGGCAAGAGAGGTCCTGGTGAAAATGGGCGATGCAGCCGCGAAGCCTCTCATCTCAGCGCTAAAAGATGGGGATCTATCACTACAAACTGAGGCCGGAGAAGTGCTGGTTCGAATGGGAGCAGAGGCCGCAAAACCATTGGTCTTAGCTATGAGGAATGAAGACCGGGATCAAAGGGAGATGGCAGGAGAGATCCTGGTGAGAATTGGAGAGCCGGCGGCAGAGCCCCTGATCTGGGCAATGAAAGAGGAGGATGAAGATATGCGGGAATTATCTGCAGAGTTGATCGTCCGCATAGGGGAGCCGGCAGTGAAGCATTTGATCCAGGCTCTGAATTACAGAGATAAAGATCTGCAGGCTGAGTCTGTAGTGGTCCTGGCGCGACTCGGAGCGCTGGCAGTAGAGCCTCTTGCTCAGGCCTTAAAGGATGAGGATAAAGACGAAGGATTCAGGACCTTGGCAGCTGCGGCTTTGGTGCGCATAGGAGAGCCTGCTGTAGAGCCGTTGATCCGAGGACTGAGCGATGAAAAGAGGGATGTGAGAGTCTGCTCGGCTAAAGCTCTGGGCGAGATTGGAGATTTAAGGGCACTATGGCCCTTAATTCGAGCATCCAATGATGATGAACGAATGGTCCGGGTTGAAGCCGCCGGAGCCCTGGCAGGCATGGGAGCGCTAGCAGTAGATTACCTGATTGGAACCCTGGCAAAGGATGATGAGTCCAGAACCCTTGCCACGGAGACGCTGGTGCATATCGGCCTGCCTGCTGTTGCACCGCTAATTCAAGCAATATCTCATGAAAATGAATCCATACATCAGGAAGCTGTGGAGATCCTGGTGCGAATTGGGGCGCCGGCTGTCGGCCCTCTCGTACAGAGTCTTAAAGAGGATGATTCCGTTCGAGCGCAAAAAGAAGAAGTGCTGGTGAGAATCGGAGCACCATCTGTTGGTCCCGTCATGCAGTCTTTTAAAGATGATCCCCTGGGAAGAGTCCGCCTCTTAGAGATCCTGATTCGCATCGGTGCGCCAGCTGCCTGGCCACTGACGCTGGCCATGGAAGAAGGCGAACAAGTACGAGAAGCGGCTAAAGAAGCGCTAATACGTATCGGCCCACCTTCCGTAGATCCCCTTATAGCTGCACTTTCAAATGAGGATGCAGAGATAAGAGCTGCTGCTGCCGATGCCCTGGGAAGAATAAGAGATGCAAGAGCGGTAATGCCCCTGATTCAGTCATTGAGCGACAAGCACGCCCCGACCAGAATCGGAGGAGCAAGAGCTTTAGGTGTTATTGGAGATCAAAGAGCAGTTCCGGCATTGATCCAGGCTTTGCGTGACGATTACGATGAGGTCAGGGGAGAGGCGGCGATCTCTCTAGGCTGGATCAGAGATTATAGGGCAGTTGAGCCTTTGATAGCGCTTCTAAATGATCCTAATCCTTGGGTCCGAATACAGGCAGTAGAAGGCCTGCGGATTATTGCCGATATCAGAGCATTTGAGCCCTTAGTACAGGCATCCATGGACAGGGAAGCGGATGTCAGAGGTCAGGTGTGCGAGGCATTGGGAAGCCTTCGTGACCCGAGGGCGCTGCTGCCGCTCATCTCTGGCCTGAAAGACGAGGATCCTTGGGTACGGCTAAAATCTGCCGAAGGATTGGCCAGAATTAGAGACCCTAAGGCGATTGATCCTCTTATTGGGGCCTTGGAAGATGAGGACCCATGGGTTAGGGCAAAGGCGGCGGAGGCCCTTGGAAGCTTTAAAGATGCAAGAGCGGTTCAACATCTCATCCCATTGCTAAAGGACGAGAATCCCAGAGTGAGAGACAGGGCAAAGATAGCTATAGAACGCATCGGTATGCCGTCCATGAGATCCGCCCTTTTCATCTCTCCTGAAGGAGAAGGCGTTCGGATGGATCTGGACGGGGCTCCAGTGAAGATGGATGACCTGAAAAGCATCAAGATCATCGATCTCTTGCAGCACGAAGATCCAATAGTCCGGGGAGAGGCGGTAGAGGTCTTAGGAAATAGAGCTGATCCCATAGCGATTGGACCATTGGTTGGAGCGTTGCGGGATGAGAATCACTGGGTAGCAAGAAAATCAGCAGAGGCTCTTGGCAAAATGGGTGTTCTGGCCATGGGCCCCTTGACACTGGCTTTACAGGACGAGAGTGAGGCGGTCCGACGAGAGGCGATCGTAGCTCTGGGGAGCATAGGTGATGTCGCCGCCTCAAAGCCGCTTTTTGAGGCCTTGAAGGATGGAAGTGCTGAGATTCGAACCGCATCGGCCGAATCTTTGGGAAGGATCGGAGATGAAGAGGCAGTAGTGCCCCTGATCGAAGCGTTGAAGGACCCGGACATTGAAGTACGGGGAGAGGCGGCCAGAGCTCTGGGAAGGATAAAAGACCCGAGAGCTTTAGAACCTCTGATCTCCGCCCTTAGTGGTGAGGTGGATGAGGTTCAATGCTACATAATCGATGCCCTTACGAACTTCAACGATCCCAGAGCAAAAGATGCCATTGAGAGCGCTCTGAACGATGAGGATGTTTTGGTTAGAATCCATGCTAAGGAGGCACTTGCGAGGCAAGGAGAGGAGATGGAGTAGTACCAATTATTTATTCCCTAATAGTTCTCAGCTTCTTCAATTATCGGAAGGGAGCAAGAAGAGCCGAGGCATTTGTAGTAACGCAGTTAATTGATGCAAAAATCGGCAATATCTGAGTCAAGGAAATATCAAGAAGCAAATCCATGGCATAGTGCATAAACCGCTTGCTTGGCAATCCAAAAGAGATGGCGGAGTGGCCCACGGAGGATGCAACAGAGTAGCGCCGAATTCAGTTGGGATATTACTGCAAAAAGAACAGAAGAGATTAAATATAGATCATAACTTAACCTTCATGCCCATCAGGCACCCGTGAGATGAAAATGGGCTTTAATTATTTATTCATGATCGTCCTTCATAATTCTATGAGACCGACGAATTCTTGGCAACGTTTCTCAGAACTGCCGCCGGCAGGATGGACCGAGCTTCGAACGCACTGAGCGGCATTCTTAGGTGATTGGCATCCGCTCTTCGAAAATTAGGCATTACGGTGGAGTTCAATCGCGATGAAACCATAGCGAGCAGGGTAATCACCATGACAGGAGTGGAGGCGACTGAGTAACAACGATCCCAACGGTCTTTTTAGCAGAAGATTTAAAACTCCCCATGAAATGTATTTGAAATATTTAGAAGATTTTAATCTGGAATATCTCTCACAATTATCTGCAAGGCGTCCTTGAACACCTTTGATCCGTCAGGTCCAGTTGCCTCAATAGTTATATTATAGGTGTCAGATCCTAAACTGACATTCCAGATTCCGGAATATTCAATATCAGATGACTGTTTCAGATTTACCCTGCCAACGTCTAATCCCGCTGAGTTCTTAATGTCTGCGTAAACCGTCAAACTTGTCAAACCTGGCCCTTTCGATAAGTTATCCCGAGTTGTTAAATTAGAGCTGATGTTCCCGAAGACCGCAACTATTTTGACCGCATCATTAAATTTTGCAGGATTGGGTACAGCATGTAAGTCGTTCAGGTGGATGTCGAACATTGGAGTAGAGTTGCGCACCGGCGTTACCGCTATATTATTCGCGGCATTCGAATCTTTACTCGCTTTCTTTCTGGAATCGATTTGGGCATTTAGGAGTCTAGCCTGCTGCGGACTACCCAGAGTGGATGGAGCATCCTGTATGGGTTTTCCTTCCAAAAAAGAATTTGCACTCTCCGTCCAATCCGCTTGACCTCCACTGCAAGCCGGGCATGTCGCCAATGTAGCTTGAGCCGAACTTGTCACAAACATAACTGCGAGAATAAATAGGAGTCCCTGATTTCTCATAATATATCCACCTTTAATTTTTTAAGCTCATACAAGAGTTCATCTCAAAGCCTGCAACTTTCCATTCAGGTCCTGGCATATCTTCTTGACGCCCTGATAACGCCAGGACAGATAGCCCATGAACTAGGGACTGACTTACCGTACATTGTCTACTTACCCCTTACGCAAGGTCCCACATATACATAACCAGTATCAGTAACTATACTTTACGAATCTGGTTCTGATGCACGAGGGGGCTCGACTTGAGTGAGATGAGGATCCATTCGTTGACCCCTAAGCAAGATGATCTTGAGAAATAGTTTCCTATAACAAATATAGATGTATAGAAAAATTGATTAACGATCAAAACAATTATACAATGGCGAAAATTCAAAAGAGGTCTTTCAAATGCCTTACAAAAATGAGTTGGAACTGCCAGCCAGCGTAAAAAAGAATCTGCCTGAGCATGCCCAAAAGATCTACTTAGAGGCTTTCAACAACGCATGGGATGAGTACAAAAATCCAGAAGATCGACTTGGGGATGCTTCAAGAGAAGAAACTGCCCATAAGGTTGCCTGGTCTGCAGTCAAAAAATCCTATGAGAAAGATGAAAAAACAGGCATATGGAAGAAGAAGCCTGAACATTGAAATGAGGAAGAAGTTTATACTGCGGAAATTCCTCAGGCCATCAAAGCTCTAGGGAGATTATATTAAACGAGGATATCTAAATCCATTTGATAGCCTGCGCCGGAGCAGTGCTGGAAATTGATGCTTTAGATTTCGCCAACTGCCGGGCGAGAGAATTCAGATATATGTCTCTTCAGGATCAGATTACCAAAGTCCAGGAAAAGAAATTGTCTCCGAAAAATAGGATTCGCTCAAATTCAATTGATTCAATTTTCTAACCGGTGTTAAGGATTACATACTTGAGATTATAAATGCAGCCCCCATTTTGAAGGCCCATGCCCAAAATTGCGTCGGCTCTACTCTGGAAGATAACGTTCGCTTTTTGTGCTATAATTCCCAATTTGTGTTATGATAACTTAAATACTTTCAGTTCTTATTAGTAATAATATAGGTAATATAAGACCATCCAAGAACCTTCTAGAAATGCAGAGCAAGAACCTTCATTATCAAGCTCTCCATGCGAATCGCCTGTAAAATTGGTGTTGGCAACCATAAATCGAGGATATATGGTGTTCTGTGGAAATTGCGGCGAGAAGATAAAGCCGAATATATATTTCAGATGGAGTGATTTTATTCGGGGTCTGGGCCTTTTCTACTTGATTTATATCATATCGAAGATTCCCCAATGTCCGAACTGTAATTTTCCATTGCCCAGGAGAACCATGGTTTTTGCCATCCATCTCCCACAGTACTTTATCAAATTGGCAGGGATAATTGTATCACAACTGACCTATTTTAAGGATAGTGTAGCATGCGCCTCTCGGTGGTCTTATCTGAAGGCGAGATTCGATCTATCCCAATATTCTACAGATATGAAAATGCACCAAACCACATCTTTAAACATGGTGGTAAACGAAGTCCATGACTCTATTCAATTAAAAACTATAAGTTCTAAAAAGTAATATCATTTCATGCGATCTTTATGATAAAGAAGCTACTAAATTTTAGATGATATTGGCTGCCGCCTCATGGCTTGCGAAAAAGATGAGAGTTAGTGAGAGAATTAGCAGAAGAAAAGTGAAACCTCTAAAGACTAAATTAAGACGCCAAATGAAAATAAAGGAATATGAGCTACGTAGTTACCTGAGATCATAATCGACTTCTATCAAGAACATTAAGCAAAATTTAGAACCGGACGAATATGCACCAGCTTTGATATAGGTAACATGATGCTCATTTATTTTGATAAAAAGGGGGAAGGCAAAAGTATTTGAAGGTTTGCGAAAGGTATAGATCGACTCCATTGTCATCGCCTACCTGAAGAACTTTGGGGACTTTGCCTCGGAACCGAACTGAGATCGCATACTCATGCGTATACCCAAGGATAGTCAGAGAAAATATCAGAAAAGACCAGATCTATAGATAATATAAGGTTAGCAATCATTAAAGTCTACTAAGAGTCATTTCACATCTATTGGAGATATATGGACGATTATGTGAACAGATATGGCTGCCATTTTGTTAAGTTGATAGACCGCCGTGTTACAATGAAGGAGTTCGAATTTGATCAAAACCTGCTTATGCCAACGGCAAAAGGCTATCGTGCGCTCGTCGAGCAGGCCAAAATCGAGATTGAGCCGAAAATAATGAATTATCTGTCACGGAAGTTATCGGAGGGGGCAATCGAAAACTTATCTTTCTTTGCCATGGCCGTTGCAGTATTTGCTCGTAGCATTTCCGAACCGTCAATCGAAATCGATGTTGGAAAAGTGCTAATCAAAACCGTGGCTTTCTGCAATCTTAGATGCACTCATAGAAAAGAAACAGGTGGAGGATGCCAGATGGCTATGAACAACGGGCATCATCATTTGCCAAAATGCATTAAATTGCCGAGAGATATTGAACCCACGTGGAGACTTTTGAAACGATATATTGCGACTGGCGGTGCCATATGTGCGCCACAAGCCATTGGAGTACAAGACGCGATGAGAGTAGAATTCAATCTCGGATCTGATTTTACCCCAGCGACTTCATGCTGAATGATCAAGAGATCGCAGTTGTGAACTGGTTACAGGTCGAAGGATCACTTGACGGATACGAAGTGATGGATTTCGTTTGTGATGACATGAATCGGTCCCCCGTGACCCAAAATTTCTTCACCAAGATGACCATCATGGGATTTCCATATGGTGGTAGATTCGGGAACGGTCTTCGCTATCTCCATGAGCATCGGAACGATATGCGGTCCGCTAATCACGCTTGAGCTGCTCGTCTGAAAGGCTATAAAGCTGCTGAAATGAACAGTTCGATCATATTCCTGCCAAATGGCAAAGTCGGTAAGATTTCTCGCTAGTTTTATAGTATTAATAGTATTTATAATTTTCTATTTAATAAGATCTTCGGAACCCTCATATACGAATAAAGCCTCTTATCATGTATGGCTCAAGATGAATATCAGGAACTAATACATTGCATCCATTTTGGCGATACAGCCCAAGCATGTGGATTTCAAGTGAGAGCAAAGACAGAAGAAGAGGTTATCGAGCATGCAAAATTGCATGAAAAGGAGGCTCATGGCAAAGAGCTTTCACCTGAAGACGAAGAGAAAATTAAGTCAAACATCAAGACGGTAAAAACCTAACGAGTCATCATTTAATATCTTTTTGATGTCAAATGAAGCAGATGAGGTCAACTGATTTTAACTCAAAATTGCGTAAAATCTCTCAGCCATCCGGGAAATTGACAAAGGTTAGAGGTATACTGTAGATTAAGTCCAACGTTTGACTATTGTTCTCATACGCATTGACGGGATACGCGATTAAGAGAACAAAAAGATCGTTGTACTGTTGGATCGCCAGGGTCGCGTAAATCTTCAAATACGAAAAAAAAGACATTGTATCCTGTTAATACGATTATTTTATACGAGGAGTTTTCTGCTTGAAACGAATACCCAGACATATCGGGATAATTCCAGATGGAAACAGGAGGTGGGCTGTTGAAAGGGGACTATCGAAGGAGGCCGGCTACAATGCTGGATTGGCCCCCGGATTGGCACTCTTCAGATTGGCCAAGAAAGAAGGGATAAAGGAATTAACCTTCTATGGTTTCACGCAGGATAATACGAAGAGACCCAGGGAGCAGGTCAAAGCCTTCAAAAGCTCTTGCTTAGAAGCTGTGAGGCTAATATCCAATGAGGATGCCTCATTACTTATCATGGGCAACTCGAACTCGCCCGTATTCCCAAAAGAGTTCTTGCCGTACACCAAAAGGACCGTCTCAGGATCGGGATCAATTAAGCTAAATTTCCTCGTAAACTATGGATGGCAATGGGATTTGAGTGGCGCAATGGAAGAGCTCAATGGTGGACGGGAAAATTTCGTAGAGAAAATTCATTCTTCAGATATTTCGAGATTGGATCTCATAATTCGCTGGGGTGGCAGAAGAAGACTCAGCGGCTTCCTGCCTGTTCAATCCGTTTATGCAGATTTTTATATAATTAACGCTTATTGGCCCGACTTTAAGACCGAACATTTTTATGAAGCTCTCGATTGGTACAATGAGCAGGATATAACCCTGGGAGGATAAAACATTGTGATTTTAGTTTTCCTCATGGGTGGATTGAGTAGATTATAATTTCGGGCTGGCAAACCGCCTCTGCTCAAATGATCGAGTCTGGGACAATCTTCGCAGGAACACCACGATTAGACGACTGTTGGAATGATCCTCAAGGATGTAAATGAAGTGCGCGGATCTTTGATGGGGCAAGAGAAGACCTTGTTTAATGCAAACCTCGACCTAAATTTCGATCACGTGCTTTCTTTGCTCTTAACAATTCTTTAGCCCATTAGGTGCACGCTCTAATCCTCCCTTCTCGTAGTGAACCCATTTTGCCTTTGATAAAGAAGCCTGTCGGTGAAGCTACTATCTCGTCCATCCATCCCAACATGCGGAACCTTTCTTTTAATGTCTTGCAACACATAACGGGTTGGAAAATTTTATCCGAATATCTCGCTGCTCTCGCAGAGAGGCGTTCCAACTCAAATCAACCGAGTTCGTTCTGAGAAATATCAGACCTGAAATAGCAATCGTAAAATGTCTCCGGATCAGCGAACCTATCTCGATGTTCTGAGGAAGCTATTGAAAAGAAAGAAGGTCGTCATAAGGTCATCTCCACGACAGGATCATCTGCCAATGAAGGACCAGGATCACAAACATTTCTGATACAATCTATAAATAAACCAAACTTATAAATATGAACGAGAGAATAACTATAAGAAGAAATGTTTTCAGGCGAAGGGCCTGGAACACGGATCTGGAGGTAGATTTTATGGCATATCTTGAGCAGATCTCTCAATGGTGGACGACAATCAGTCCAAATCTGATATCCGCTCTAATAGTTCTTATTGTTGGATGGATAATTGCACTAATAATTGCATCTTTGGTTAAAAAGGGGCTTGCCAAAACTGGTTGGGGCCAGAGAATAGCCGATAGGATGGGAGATGAAGCTAAGGACGTAGACCCAGATACATGGATCTCAAAGATCGTGTACTATATCCTTCTATTGTTTGTATTAGTTGCATTCTTTGAAGTACTGGGTTTGACAGTAATAGTAGATCCTATTAATCAGATGTTAACAGAGTTCATGGCTTATCTTCCCAGGCTACTCGGCGGTATAATAATTGTAGTAGTAGCCTGGATTGTAGCTGTTGTTGCAAGAAAAATCGTCGCTTCCGCTCTTAAAGCTTTTAAAGTAGACGAAAATATAGGCGACCAGGCTGGCTTAGAACAAAAACAGGTGCCTTTAAGCAATAGCGTAGCAGAAGCCGTATACTGGCTGGTCTGGCTTCTCTTCCTCCCCATGATTCTTGATATTCTAGGACTCGGGGGCATCCTGGCACCAATCCAAGTCATGCTAGCCAAGATCCTTGCATTCCTTCCAAATCTCTTGGCAGCCATAGTCATATTAGTAGTTGGCTGGTTTGTGGCGACCATTATTCGAAGAATTGTGACTAACCTTCTGGTCGCTATGGGATCGGAGCGCTTTAGCGAAAGGATAGGATTGTCCAAATTTCTGGGCAAACAAGGCCTTGGTGGTCTTATCGGATTGATAGTCTTCATCCTTGTCCTGATTCCGGTTCTTGTTGCAGCTCTACAGGCATTAGCTATCGATGCTGTTACCCAGCCCATTTCCAATATGCTCAATCAATTGCTCAACGCTTTGCCAGCGCTTTTCGGAGCAGCTTTGGTCTTGGTAATTGCCTACATTCTCGGAAGGTTGGTTGGCGATCTGGTCGGCAATCTACTGGGTGCCTTAGGATTTGATCAGATATTGGTGCGTCTTGGATTAGGAGAGGGACCTGCAGAAGGACAAAGAAAGCCATCGGAGATAGTTGGATATCTGGCATTTGTAGCCATAATGCTCTTCGCCCTGATTGAGGCATCCCAGATTCTCAACTTCTCCCTGTTGGCCGATTTGATAGCCGGATTTACCATATTCGCAGGACGGGTGGTTCTGGGCCTGGTCATATTTGCAATTGGCATTTTCTTGGCAAATTTGGCCAGCAACGCAATATTATCCAGCGGAATGTCAGAGGCCAAGATACTGTCATTGGCATCTCGGGTTGCGATACTTGTCTTTGCGGGCGCAATGGCACTTCTTGAGATAGGAGTCGCCAATGATATCATTAATCTGGCTTTCGGCCTCTTGCTAGGAGCCATTGCAATAGCCGTAGCTCTCGCCTTTGGATTGGGCGGACGGGAAGCTGCTTCTCGAGAGATCGAGAAATGGAGGAATTCAATGAAATCAGAGAAACCATGAGAATGAGGGGGAATTATCTCACCTCATTCCTTTTTTTGTATATTTAGCTTCCAATTAAATATCTAAGAAGGCACATTTTGTTGCCCCTTTTTTGGACATGAATATTGAAGTGGATACAATCATACAGCTTTCTGAATGTTGGCTCCGCTCTTGTGAAATTGAAAAGGTTGGGCCATTGAGAAGCGCCCTCGAAAGTTGGAGGGCAAGGATGACAATGATTAAGGCGCTGCAGAAGTGAATGGATAGGTTGGAGGTGCCACCGACCACCGATCCGAATATTGTTGAATTGGCGCTTTCGACCTTATTGGATGCCGATTTGGAACTTTTGCAGGAGTTTTCCCGTTCTCAGTGAATCGGCTTTGATTTGATGAAGAGCAAATCGATAAAATGATGACGGATTGATATTAAGGTCCAAAGAATGCAGTAGAAGCAGAACGTTTCCAGGCAAAATATGCTGAGACCGCGGGGACGAGGCGCGACCGAGTCATAGATAATTAGCGTTTTCATTGAATATCTCCGCTAAAACATCAGATCGCACCACAAAGGGGTATCATCCTTTTCCTCATTAGACGTATTTGATGTTTATTTAATTCGAATACCCGTTGCTTGCTGCGGTTGGGTTGGTCAGGAAACGGACATAATCAAGGTGGCATAATTGCCTGTCGATGATTTTGAAGTTAAGAAAGCGAGTCACTTTGCCTGCAAAATTCGTTATCATATGGTATGGACTGCACCCCTGATGGATATGCTCATGCTTCAGCTGAATGTATATTATATCGGAAGCCCAAACCTGGTTAGTCCAGTGATCTTGGCATCAAAATATTATGTAGTCGTTTGATATCGTTTTCTCAAGACCACTACCACGAGATTCAACAGAACCTTTAATATTCAGTTCTAATAGTTTGAGATTTACTGGAGGCAGATTTATGGCTTTATTTGCCTCCATGGTGAACGATCCATTGTAAGGATCATATCCGTCTTTCTCGGCTGTGAAGCTATATGAAACGCCTCCGGATCTACCTGCATATCCTGAAAAGCGGAACATCCCCTGTTCATTGGTAGTCTTTCCCGCGGCAGTAATCTTTCTAGCCATATTGTGGCAGATCTTGATTTTAACTCCTTGTAGCGGCTGCGAAGTTTCATCATCCACCACTTGACAATTAATCTCACCGAGATAAGGATAATATTTGCTATAAAAAATATCAGAAAGCCCAATCTTCTGACTTCTCTCTTGTGATATATAGTTCTTAACTAGCCAATGTCCAGCAAATAAAAGTATCCCGGATGATAAACCTTTTTCATAAAGCTGTATGCCCTTATCTATCAAATAGGATATGGATTGATTGGACATATCTCCATAATCGCCATTATGGATATACACGCCTGTGATCAGTTCTTTATCTGGATAATGGGCCTCTAGGGCACTTAAATATCGGTCGAAGTTGTTATAGGAATCCTCCTGGTCATAAATCCAGAAGTTAACACCATCGATCATATCTATTATATTTTTATCGGGAGTACCCCTCAACTCGCCTCCATATGTCACAATGAACATCTGCAAATCAGGTGTAGTGGAGGGTGATTCGAGATCCACGGTACCATCGGGCTTCATTTTTTTCCCCGACAGAGCACCTTTTATATTTTTCATATCTTCCAATGTAATGGCATTTCCGTAATAGTTAGCCCAAAAATCATCGATTATCACCCCTCTTATTTGGGGAAAAATTGAAGATAGCTTGGAGAACCTCGCTGCTGCTTGGATCATTCCTGGTGAAGAATCTGGTTCCCATAGCTTGGTATCTTTGGGATTATTAGCGACCCCCCTTTCGGAAGGTGGTAGAATTATTCCATAAACCAGGTTAGAATCAAATTCCAGACAATGTTTTTCGATATTTTCTTTAAACAGGTACTCACCATAACTCGGTGCATTCAATATGCCATTCACCCCAAAAGGGTAAGCTTGATAAAGATCTTCATCCTCATAAATGCCTGTTCCTGCATAAACTTTTCCTTTGAAAGGATGATATAATCCTATAAAACCCTGCTTTATTATGGTCTGTTTAGATTGTTGGTTATTGGAATTTGCTGGTAGAGGACCCGTAAGATTTATATGGATCTTCAGGCAAACCAACATCCATCCAGCTCGACTCAATTTGTAATGTTTCGGATGATTCCACCCCAAATTTCCGCTCAAATTCAAAATATCTATTCATAGATGCCCAGTTATTACTGTTTTGGCTCTATGATTATTTCTGCAGGATCAGCTTCCTTTGATACGGATTTTTCTTGTTGTGCCATGGATGCAAATACAATTGGAGAAAGAAGAGCTGGTATAGAAGCTAAAATGAGCACCAGAAAAATTATCCCTGATGTTATTTGATATAGTCCCTTCCTTTTCATATCCAATACATCTCTCCATTCCGAACAATTGAATATTCTTTCCTAGATTTAAGATTATCTACTAATCCTGAATCAAATTGAGGAATTACTAACCAAATCCTTCCTCTCATCTTTAGGATGTACTTTTGCCTTTAATTTTAAAATTCTCATAAATTAATCAAATAAAATAACTACAAATGTTTGACAGAAGGGGCGCCGATATTATTTGGTATAGAATGTCTCGAAATTTTTCACATTATTCTTAAAAACCTCATTTTTAGTAATATCATTAACGCCTGCATCGATCAATAATATACCACGAGAGTTATTTTCTATAATGTTATATTTTACCAAATTCTGTTCTGAAGAACCTGTAATAAAAATTCCCGCATCATTGTTGCTATTTATGCGGTTACTTGATATTTTATTACGATGCGAATTTGACACCAATATGCCTTCAAAATTACTATCAACATTATTATTGGTAATCGAGTTATTACTACCACCCAGAACTTTGATTCCACTGCGATAGTTATCTTCTAATATGTTTCCTTTGATAGTATTGTTGTTTGATCTTACCAATACCCCAGCACCGGATAGCGGATCTCCCGCGGTATTTGTGGAATTCCTAATGGTAAACCCTTCCATCAGCACACCATCAGCGAGTATGGTTACACCCGGACCTTTGAAATAATCGCCCCCTGCATCAATAACTGGATTTTTCAACCCAATAAGATTTATGCGCTTATCTACAACGATATTTTCGTAATAAGTTCCGGGATTAACCAATATTTCATCCCCTACTCTAGCCGAATTTATCGCCTCTTGAATGCTTCCGTAACCTTTTGGGCTATCCCCCACAATTAAAGTGGCCCCATGAGCACATACGATGGAACTAATTAGCGTTATTGAAATAATCAGAGACATTTTTTTTATATGATGTATCAACTCCACTTCTGAGTACCCTCTACCTCGCATGCTTATTATTTCATCTATTAAGTATAAATACTTGCTGAAGATGAGGATAGGCGACGCTTACATGGACGTCCTCTTTCGCGGCCCCACCGATCCACGCAGCCCTTGTTGTATGAGTCAATTTTAATGCTATTACCGCAAGGAAATATTGCGATGAGGCAGCCGGGAAAAGCAAAGAACCTATGATGCATCGGGATTAACTGGCGCATGAGCCCGAGGGGAATTTCCGATGCACCTGCCATTTTACTCTGGAATCGCTCGGTTGGACGGTGTTTGTTACTCAGCGAGTCAATTAGGGTCTACAAAAGAGCTACTTGATAGCAGTCTTTGGAAGAAAATGCAAATTCTTGGCATGATTGGTCATGATCTCACGCACTTTTGCGCTGTTAGGAAGAAATTCGCCTTGCATTTTGGGTCCTGCCACATAAAAGCCCCAATTTCGCTTGTCAACTCCCAGACTCTCGGCAAGCTTTTCAGTTAAAGTGCCGATTGTTTCGGCGTCACTGACGTCTCCAAGACATAATGGTTTCCTTCCGGGAATTTTGATGTTAATATGTGATGGTGAATATTCACATGCCTTACCGATGTCAAATGGAGCCTCTAAACCATTTTGGGCATAGACCATACCTAGGAGATAATTCTTATCCTGAGCTCCCTTCACCAGCAGATAGGGAAGATCATCAAATCCCTCGGTCTTATCACGACGCAACATGGGCACTTCACCCTGCTGCAAGAAACGCACCAGCTCTGCCAGCTTCTCTCGGCGTTCCTCGAAATATCTTGCTTCATCTGCCATGCAAGGATAACGTTAGTCTCCTTTGTTTATAATCTTTCTTGGTAGACTTATGCACATTCACCAAAAAGCTAGCAACTCTCTTAGCCTCGTTTCCTTGAGTAGCTTTGTCTCGGCCAGTCGGGGTGTCTACATGTTGAAAGGCTAAACCTTGCATAACGCATTGTTATAACTTATGCAATCGATAATTACGAACTCGCGGCATTTGCAATTGCAGGGTGACTGTAACGAACTCTCTCTATCGAATCCAATCTTATCTGCATACATCCCATGGAATTCTTGAAAAAAGTGCGGTGGGAACCGCTTTCGCCCTCGCTCACTTTACGATGAAGTCCCCAAACATGGACAGGGGATGAACATTGCAGCGGAAGAAGTATGTTCCCGGCGTGGCTGGAGCGACGAAGTTGTAGGTGATCGTTTTGGGCCCGTTGATCACATCCCCCACAAATATTGCCTTCTTAGCATCCTGATTCTCATAAAAGGCGACGTTGTGGGGAATGCCGTCCATATTGTTGAAATTGATGGTGACATTAGCTCCAGCGGGAACGGTAATGGTGCTGGTATTAAAGGCCATGCCATTGGCCACCACATCTATGGTCACATTGTTAGGCGTTGTATTATTCGTAGCAGCTCCGCTCGTTGAATCCGCGGCGTAGACTGTTACTGCAAGAAGTGCCAGCGTTATGAGCAGCAGCGACGATAGGCTTATCAGATTCTTTTTGCTTAAGAAATTCATTTTCCCAACTCCTTTTAGAGGAATTAATTAGGTATTATATTCCCCTACTCCCTTATTTCCTTTGCTGAAACATTCCCTTCAGCGGAGGGTATGGACCTGTGCGACAACATGCGACGAGCTTTCTCCCAGGACTGTCATGCCCGAACACGCCGGTGCGGCCTCTGAACCATTTTAGCTGATCTTGGATATTGCTGCTACGCGCCTGTGCAAACTCCCATCCAGGTGTGAGAAGCTGGCCGGGACTCTGATGAGGCAGAAGAGATCGAGGAACAATGCTCAAGCTCAATAAGCCCCGGACAGGAACTCGTCTGCTGTCACTATTAAGAAAAAAGTCTTCTCGATATTTCAGATCAGCCTATTCCCCAAGCGACAAAAAAGAGAGAGTACAGAAAGATTGCCACCAGGTTCAGGCCTTCTTCTGTTTTCTTCTATACATATACCAGCCTGCTGCGACTATTATGATAAGAATGACTATTGCCGGTAGGAGCAGAGACGCAGAGGCGGCATTGACTGAAACCGGGATCTTCATGCTCTCGGAGATGACAGTATCGCCATTGACATCAGTATATTTGATCTCGCTATTTATACCATAATCCTTGGGCGTAGCATCTGAGTCCACATCTATCCAGAAGACGACGGTCTTCTCTTCTCCCGGACCTAGGGTCCCAATGAATGCCTGGTCATCGGTGGAAGAGAATGGCTTGAATATGGACAGCCTTGCCACTCCATCTCGGACGGGATCCTCGCCGATATTCTTGTAGGTGACGTCGATCGGCGCTTTCTTGTCGCCCGCAGCGAGCGAAGCCGTGGCATTGACTATCTCGAAGTCAGCCTGCTTCTTGACTGTGATGAGGATAGGCAATGTCTGATTGGCCTTCTGGTAGATGTAGGAGACTCTGTAGTTCACCAGAGTTGGCGAGCCTCCGCTGGTTGAAAGGTCGGAAGCAGAGACCCGGACGTTATCCTGGTAGTCGTAAGACAGGTTTAGACCCAGAGGATAAATCCCCGCAGGAGCGTGCTCTCCAATTTTAATGGTGAACTTTAAAGGCGATTGGGTCTTATCACCCGACTTCAGGGATTCCACCACCTGGCTCCCGGATTTTATATCGATCTCGGAATTATTGGAGGCGAGGTTTGCTGTAATTCCCAATGCGGTAGGCTTCTTGTACTCTTCTTGCAGTTCGCTATTTGCTAGATTGAACTCTTTAGGGTTCTGAGGAGTCTGATCCTGTTTGAAACCCAGTATCCTTCCATAGTTAGTCAAATCGGCGTACAGGGAAACGGTATCCCCACGCTCGAACTCATCTGTCCCGGCCACGCTAGCTGAGATACTCGGACCACCATACATGGTGTAGTAATTGTCTCCGCCCAGCTCAAAAGGAATATATGTGTCTTGAGCCTGAACGGCGGCCACTAAAGTGAATAGACAGAGGGCAACATAGGCCAATTTAAGTCTCATCGGTCATCCTCCCCCAGGGCTTTATCAGCCGGAGGGCTTTCAACATCTCGTACTTAGCATTCTCCACTGCGGCGCGTCTTATCTCCATGCGGTACATGAGCACCACGAAGACAGTGAAGGTCGTCAACAGAGCGAGTACTATCGCCAGGACTGTAACCGTCCCGAAATTATTTGTGATTAAGAAGGGCGAAGATATCAAGGCCGCAAATCCGAATACAGTGGTCAGGCCCGAGGCAATCAATGCCGAGCCGATGCGCCGTGTTGAGATCTTCAGCGCCTCCAGGGGTTCTCCGACCTTCGCCAGCTCTTCATAGAAGCGCTCCATCATCAATATGGCGTATTCCGATCCCACACCGAGGATGAGCGCACCCAGACATGCCGTAAGCGGTGTGTATTTCATTCCTGTCATGTACATCACCCCACCCATCCAGCCGATTACCACCAGCATAGGCAGTACCGGCAGGAGCGCCTTGATGAGGTCCCTGTAGATGAACAGGAGCACGATAAAGATCAATACCAATCCGAGCAGTGTCATCTGCGTTCTTCCTGTGGTCAGGGCACTGATGACGGTGGTCATTACAACTGAGTCGCCGGTCTCCCGGACAGACACACCTGGTGGTGGAGGATACCACGCGACATCTTTGTCGATCTCTTTAATGAGCCGGTCTGTGCCCTCCGCACCCAGGTTGCTGATAGCCTGGCCCACATTCAGGTCGATCAGAGCAGTATTGTGACCGTCCAGATACCTGTCCCGCAAATTGGGCGGAAGTCCATCGATCAGATTTCTGATCTCGGTTTGATCCCGGGGCAATTCCCCGCCATTTGCCTGTTTTACGAAATCTGCAATGCTCGCGTATCCGGATATTTGATCTCGGGAATTCTGAAGATAGATGGTAAACTCGTCCATCCACTGCAATATGTCAGGATCGGTAATGTCATCGGCTTGTACAAGCAGTTCAACCGTATCCGTGCCCCCGAAGATGTCGCTCATATGTCTGAATTCAATTAACGGTGCAAGATCCTGAGGCACATAGTTCTTGAAGTCGGTGTCGACGAGGACCTGAGTGTCTGCATAGATCCCACCCAGTGAGAGGATGAGGGCTATTGCCAGCACCAGGCGCCATTTTTGAATGCAGATATCCGAAACGCGTTCCAATATCCCCCCGATGACCGTATCTTCTGGTAAATTGGCAGCCACATCGGCAGCCGCGTCTGTGTTATCCCCCGACCTATTTCCAGAGTTTCTTCGCTCAACTATGTAGAGCAGAGTCACTCCCACAAAGAGGGCGGAGAGGTAGCATAGGAAGAGCCCTACCAGACAGATCAGCCCGAAATCTCTGGTCATGGGCACGGACGAGGTCAAAAGCGAGACGAACCCCATAGCGGTTATGATCAGAGCGATCATGACAGGCTTCGAGACATGCTTGACCGTCTCTATCACGGCATTGACTGGCGTTCCGCCTTTGGCGAATTCCTCATCAATCCTGTTGTGAAACTGGATGGCATAATCGATGCCAATGCCAATCAGAACCGGGAAGGCGGACATTGATACCATGGTGAAAGGTATATGCAAAAATCCCATGGCTCCAAAGGTCCAGATCACACCCAGAAAGACGACGGGGATAGGCAAGAGAGACCACTTTACATGATTGAAAGTGAGCAGTAACGCTATTATCATGAGCAATCCCGCCAGGGCGAGAATGGGGCCATTGCTCTTGGCCATCTCCTCGGTTATCGATTTCATGAGTGCCGGTTCACCGGTGACTGTAACCCCCACGTCCGGCGGAAAGTCTGCCATCTTCACCTGGCCGCCCGTCTCCAGGTATAGCTCTCCCAGTTGTGCTTCCGTCAATTTGACAGGCAGATCGATGGAGAGCATGGTATGCTTTTTCTCAGGCATTATGGCACTTATTGCCGGATTGCCGGGATCGGATAAAATCTCATCTATCGTCTCCTGTTCGGGAATGCTTCTCACACCGGTCCTGTTCTCCTCTGCATCGGCCACTATATCTGCTATGCTTATTACTCCCAGCACATTCGGAGCTTCCTTCATTTTATCTGAAAGCAAAAGCATAGACTTAAGAATCTCCGGTCTTGTGACATCATTCGCTTCAATCAGGACGGCGATGGACTCCGTGCCAAAATTCTCAACATAAAGATGGTCATAAATCTGATAGAGGGGTGAATCCTTGCCCACCATGCTCTCAGTGGTCATTCCTTGCATCTCGATTTGTTGAGCGTAGTGGAGTGAGGCTATAGTTAAAAGTAGTGCGGCCGCTATGATTATTATAGGATTATCTGCGATCCATTGGCCGAGCCGCTCCAAGCCTTTCATTAAGTTCACTCCAATGTCGTTCGGAAATGACCAAACGTCCGAAACATGCGAAAAGTACTTAAAATTTGTGGTCTTCATTATAGGGATGGATCGAGACGAACGCCATATCCTAAAAAGATACATGATAGATGCTTGTGTCAAAGGGGCCAATAGCTGCGGCTGTTGCGATGCGGTAGGCGTTTTGCGTGGCACTCTCTTTCTGACCGATGAGCCACTTTCCATGGACCAGCTTGTAGAAGAGACCGGCTACAGCAAGTCCACAGTAAGCACCAATATGAGCACACTGGAGAGACAGGGTCTGGCCAAAAGGGTGATCATACAGGGAGATAAGAAGTACCACTATATTCCGATAACCGATCCTGATTCTCTGAAGAAGGATCTGATAATAAACATGAGGCAAGGAATGCAGAGCATTATGGTGGCTCTGGACAGGACGGAAAGGGATCTTCGGGCCTCTGTGGATGTATCTTTGGCTACATTGGAGAGGATCGACAAAGTTAGACGATTTTACCGGCAGACGGATAGATTGCTGGATCTGATATCGAGGTACAATACAGAGGAGCTGATTGAACTGTTGGAGCGCGGGATAGGGAAATAGTAAGAGATGGTTTAGAGATTCTCTCATACAGAACACCAGTTCCACTCAGGCGAGTTATGATTTTGGACAACCTTTTAGAGTGTACAATCTATGCTGCAAAACAATGTCGTGGCGCAGAACAATCGGATAAACTTAAAATATATATCTTTGGAGATTCAATATATTGATTAGGACGTAAGATGCCAATCCCTGAGAGCAGGCAGGGATAGAGTTTTGAGCGAAGAGAAGCTTACAGGTGGCGAGATAGAAGCGAAGATCCAACGCATGCGCCAGCGCGTAGATAATTGCCTGGAGAGCGGACATGATAGCGGATCTTTACCAGAATTTCTTGACGATTTGAGGCGAAATCTGGACGATATTTCTGTATCATTGGAGGGGCAGCGCCGCACCCCTCCGGGTGAAGATGCCTTTCGTCAGATGCTCTCTTGCTCTCCGGATTTCCTATTCCTGCAAGATCGCGATCTGCGCTACACCTGGTTTTCTCAGGAATTGCCGTTCGGAAGAGATGCAACTCGGATACTGGGAAAGACTGAAACCCAGATCTTTTCTCCTTCGGAAGCCCAGCGGGTGAGAAGGATCAAAGAGGAGGTTATGTTGACGGGCCAGAGTGCCCGAACCGAAGTGCAAGTCACAATACAGGGAAAGGAGCGCTATCTCGACTCCATTTATTACCCCTGGCGAAACGAGTCGGGAATGACCCTGGGCCTGGCAGGTTATGTGCGAGATATAACCGAGCTGAAGGTCGCAGAGATTGAAATAAGGAAAATGACAAGAGCCGTGGACACGGCGCCCACGGCCATCGTGCTTACTGATCTCGACGGCAGGATTGAATATGTTAACCGCAGCCTTCTGGAGAACAGCGGTTCCAGTGATACATCTCCGATTCGGGGAAGGTCGGTATTCGAATTCACGAGCATAGACGGCAAGAGCAAACTGCGTGAAGAGATCTTTCCCGCACTCAAGAGTCATGGACAGTGGCGCGGCGAGCTTCCCATACGGAGGAGTGATGGCCAAACCTACACTGCAGAGATGATCTGTGCGCGGGTCTTGGACGATTCCGGGAAGCCTATCTACCTGCTCGCTAACTTTTACAACATAACCGATCGCATGCATGCCGAGGAAGCCCTTCTCCTGGACGATTCCAGGCTGGAAGCGCTGCTGAAGCTGAACCAGATGGATGAGGCATCCATACAAGAGGTAACCGATTTCGCCCTGCAAGCCGGGGTGAAGCTGACCGGCTCAAAAGTCGGCTATCTGGCCTTCGTGGATAAAGAGGAGAAAATTCTCGTAATGCACCATTGGTCCAAGGAAGCGATGCAGGAATGCAACATAGACCAGAAAAAGATGGTCTACCTTCTGGAGGAGACGGGCCTTTGGGGCGATGCTGTGCGACAGCGAAGAGCAGTAATAACCAATGATTATCCTTCCTGCACTGAGAAGCGAGGCCTTCCACCCGGTCATGTTTCGGTCTTGCGCCACATGAACGTGCCCATCATGGACAAGGGCAGGATAGTGATTGTGGCTGGTGTCGGCAATAAGGAGGATGAGTATAACGAAGCCGATGTGCGTCAGCTCACTCTGCTCATGGGCGGTATGTGGAAGCTCATCCAGAGACGCAGGGCTGAGGAAGAGCTGCATAGGCGCGACTTGCTGCTACAGGGGGTCGCCAGGGCCACCAACTACCTTCTCACACCCGATCCCAATGCCGTGCAAGTGGCTCTGGGAATCCTGGGCACTGCCGCCGATGTAGACCGGATTCAGATTCTGGAGATCCTTGATTCGACGCAGCATGAATGCCTGCAAAGCCAGGCTCTGCAGTGGTTCAGGGAACCTGCAAAGCCAGGCTCTGGAGGCTTCTCCAATAGCGACCTTTTCAGAGAGTGGCAGGAGGCACTGGCTCTCGATAATTGCATCCAGGGCATTACTTCCCAGGTCCCGGCTCCCGGTCGAAAGATATTGGAGAGGAATGGAGTTCGTTCCTTCTTGCTCGTGCCCATCTTCATCGAAGGCCGGTTTTATGCAATTATATGTTTTGATGACTGCCATGCCGAGAGGCAATGGATCGATAATGAAATTGCCATACTTCACGCGGCGGCCGGGAGCTTTGGGGACGCCATTATGCGGAGGAGAACTGAAGAAGCCCTAAAGAGAACGCAGGAAGATCTGGAGAAGAGGGTAGCGGAGAGGACGGCCTGGCTTTTAAGGGCTAATGGTGCTCTGCAAGAGGAGATGGTCGAACATAAAAAGACGGAAAGAGCGCTTCGCCAGGCTCAGCAGGCGGCAGATACTGCTTCCCAGGCCAAGAGCGAATTCTTGGCCAATATGAGCCATGAGATACGAACCCCAATGAACTCTGTCATTGGCCTTGCTGGACTTTTGCTCGATACAGATCTAACGCTCGAGCAACGTGATTTTGTCGAGACAATTTACAGCAGTGGCGATTCATTGCTTGCCATCATCAACGACATCCTGGATTTCTCCAAGATCGAGGAAGGCAGGATGTTGCTGGAGCATCGACCATTCGGTTTGCGTGATAGCCTTGAATCCTCACTGGACATGGTAGCCGCAAAAGCTGCAGAGAAGGGTCTGGAGCTGATTTACGTAGTGGCCGAGGGTGTTCCCCAAACCATTATGGGTGACTCTTCCAGACTGCGCCAGGTCCTGGCCAACCTCCTCAGTAATGCCGTCAAATTCACGGAACGTGGCAGAGTAGCAATTCGTGTGCAATTGAAAGACGAGCCGGATGAGATCCAGTTCAGTGTATCCGATACAGGAATTGGTATCTCTCCGATGGATATGGACAAACTCTTCCTGTCCTTCAGTCAGGTCGATGCTTCCACCTCCAGGAAATACGGCGGCACAGGCCTGGGCCTTGCCATAAGCAGACGGCTGGTAGAGCTCATGGGCGGCAAAATCTGGGCGGAGAGCGAACAAGGATCGGGCTCAATATTTCACTTTATAATCAAGACGGTTCCCTTTTCCGGAGATGCTACCGACCTCCATCTGGCTGGAAAGAAGATAATGGCCCTGGTAAGCAGTGAGGACTGCCTGATGGAACTAGTCACCATCGCCCGCTCCCTGGGGGTGCAGATTCATCCCGTAATCTCAGCTTTTGAAGCACGGGAGCTGGCGCAAGGCCGTTTTGATGCCGCAATTCTGGACGCGGAGGTTCCTGGTGCCGAAGAGCTGGCGGAGGAGATGCAGAAGAGACTGCCCACAATCACCCTTGTCGAGCCGGGCCGGCATAGGATGAACCGGACTTCCATTATCAAGCCTGTCACGAAAAGTAGCATCGGCAGCGCTTTGCAAGATGCACTCCATCCCAAAAATCACAGGATGAAAAGGGTCTCCTGCCCCCCAGCCGAGCACCCGGATTTGACCATACTGCTGGCAGAAGACAACCAGGTCAACCAGAAAGTCGCTCTTCTCATGTTGAATAAGCTGGGCTATAAGGCGGATGTGGCATCCAATGGACGGGAGGCCGTGCAGGCAGTGCGGCGAAAGCATTATGATGTGATTCTCATGGATGTGCAGATGCCGGAAATGGACGGCCTGGAAGCGACCAGAGCCATTTTGGAGATGAATTTAGAAAATCGGCCCAGGATCCTGGCTACGACCGCTTACGCCCTGGATGGTGATAAGGAAAGATGCTTGGATGCCGGCATGGATGGATATATCTCCAAGCCGGTACAGATCGAAGAGCTGAGGTCGGCCCTGGAAGCCGTCACATCCTCTGCCCATAGGAAACCAACTAAGAAGGCGATTCCAGCATAGCATCCAGGAGGCCGGCGGGGCGTGGGCCGCATGGACATGCTATCCTCAGGCTGAATATGAGCTGGAATATATCCAATCGATCGAAGCATCACCTTCTTTAGTTCCGGATGCAGATAGCAGTTACTTAGAGGTGGGCCAGAATTGCAGAGCAGAGTGTATTTTGCCAGCATCAGGGCGAGAAGCTACCAGGAGAACAAGCAAAACAAGATCCAGGGGCTTTTCGATGCCGCCGGACTGAATGAGGCGGTGCACAAAGGGGATTTGACGGCAATAAAGATCCACTTCGGTGAGAAGGGAAACGACTCTTATGTGAATCCCGTCTTTGTCCGGCCGATCGCAGACAAAGTCAGGGCACAGGGAGCCAGGCCTTTTCTGACCGACACCAACACACTTTACGGAGGAAGCCGCGCCAATGCAGTCGATCATCTTAAGACAGCTCTGGAGCACGGCTTTGGCTGCGCCGTTGCGGGAGCACCGGTGATCATTGCCGACGGGCTGAAAAGCGACAATTGCCAGGAAGTTAAGATAGACAAGAGACACTTCCAGAAGGTCAAAATCGCGGGAGAGATAGCCAGTTGTGATAGTTTGATAGTGGTATCTCATTTCAAGGCCCATCTGCCGGCAGGCTTTGGAGGCGCCATTAAGAATCTGGGCATGGGCTGCGCTACAGCTCAGGGAAAGGCAGAGCAGCACTCTGCGAAACCCATCTTCAATGCAGAGCTGTGCCTGGGCTGCCGGGCCTGCCAGGAGAGCTGTCCCAGCCAGGCCATCACCGTGGAAAAGAAGATCTCGGCTGTCGATTACGATCTATGCAAGGGTTGCGGCAAGTGCCTGCGCGTCTGCCCGACGCATGCCCTGGACTTCAACTGGTTTGTGGAGGTTCCGCCCTTCATGGAGAGGTTGACGGAGTATGCCTTTGGGGCCGTTGCAGGAAAAGAGAATCGGGTGGGGTTCTTCAATTTCCTGCTCAACATCACCCCAGACTGCGATTGCGTTCCCTGGAGCGATGCTCCCCTCGTCCCGGATATCGGCATCCTGGCCTCTCGCGACCCGGTGGCCATCGACCAGGCGAGCTTCGACCTGGTGAACCGGCAGATGGGTCTCACAAACTCGCTCTTGCAGAGGAATCATGAGCCTGGGAAGGACAAGTTCCTGGGCGTCTGGGAGAATACTCTGGGAAATATACAGCTGGATTATGGGGCCGAAATTGGTCTCGGAAACAAGGAGTACAGGCTGATTGAGATCTGAAAACATATGGGGTGAAAAAGGATGAAAGTTGTTGCATTTAATGGCAGTCCTCGCAGGGACGGAAATACCGCCACCCTCCTTCGTGAAGCTCTTATGGAGCTGGAGGGCCAGGGAATGGAGACGGAACTGGTTCATCTGAAAGGGCCTATTTCGGGCTGCATCGCTTGCTTTAAGTGTCATGAGAGTAAGGACGGCAAGTGCGCCCTGGATAAAGACATCATAAACGATTGCATAGAGAAAATGGCCCAGGCGGATGGAATTATCCTGGGCTCGCCCACCTACTTCAGCGACCTCACCCCGGAGCTCAAGGCCCTCATTGACCGCTCGGGATTTGTGGGCAAAGCCAACGGGGATATGTTCAAGCGCAAGGTGGGCGCGGCTGTGGTAGCCGTCCGCAGGGCGGGGGCGATTCATGTCTTCGATTCCATCAATCACTTCTTCCTGATCAACCAGATGATAATTCCAGGCTCAAGCTACTGGAATATTGGCATGGGACTCGCGGAGAAGGATGTGGAACGAGATCCGGAAGGAATGCAGACCATGAAGGTCCTGGGCCAGAATATGGGATGGCTGATGAAGAAACTCAAAGAATGACTGAGAGAGAGCGCCCGGGCAGAAGGCTTCATGAGCCTTGGCTTTGGGCCGGTCGCACCAGTTGGAGAGGCAGACGCGTCGCGGACCCGTCGCCAGCCGCGGCCAAATACCCTCTCTTAATTATTCCAGCCATTCGTAGCCAGGGTCTTTGAACTTATTGAAATTCCGGATGAGATCTACGGCATCCTCCCGGTTGAGATTGGATTCCATCATCTTCGTGCAGACAAAGCGCAGGGCTGTCTTCTGCTTCTTCAGATCATTGCTGTCTTCCGGTTTGGAGGTTAGGCCAAAGCTCTCGAAGAGATGCTCCTTCTCGTCCATATGCGTACTTTTTCCCCATTTCCCGAACATCTCTGCAGCATGATCGAGAAGATTCTGATCAAACACCTCGGGAAGCAGGAAGCCCTCAATCTGCTCCAAGAATTCTTCTTTCTTCAAGATGATCACTCCATTTTATCTTGCATGCGGTATTCTCTTCGATGCTGAATATGGTCTTCTGCGTATAAAAACTTTGATAGAAATAGTTTGCGGAGCCTATATCCATAGGGATTTCTTGTGGCCACATGATATCTTGGAGCGGATTGAAACTCCGAGAACAATTTGGTATAGACCAAGACGATAATCCCTTTTTCAGGATGCACTTATATAATGCTCATTTGCCGCCTTGCATTCTCCTCAAACTCTTAATGATATCCACAGCCATCGCTGAAGGCACTCTATTGAGTTGACAGGTTGTCAATATCCGAAAGAGCTCATCCCTTTGCATCGATGCCGTATGTTGAGCCACATACAACATTGCACCTTGATATCCCTCATCAACCAGGCTCTGTTGGACGTTCTCCATAACGCTCTCGTCGATGTTCATCTTTGTTGTTCCGATATCGTTTATCACTTTTGATAGTCTATCTCTGCTAAAATTCAAGTTGGCTTCGATTGAAATGGTAGATTCCTGGACAAAATTTAGAGCCTTTTTGGAAGCCCCTTTCATTATCATTTCCGACGCGAGCTTCTTCAAGGTCTTCCCTTGTAGGATGGCTTCCGCCTCTAAAGCCATGTATGCCTCTTGGGTTATTTCTATTCTGGTATATTTGACGCTGGGCATTTGCTCGCCGTGCCTTTTTGTCTTTTGGTTTGCCTTTATCAGTATTAAAAGCTATGGAAGATTTGCCAGCTGTAGGGCCAATTCAGCATTTATTTTTGCATCAGCGCCAGGGCTGCGGCTGGATTGTCAAAGAAGTGTCTGGCAACATGCCGAGCATTCAGGAAAAACAGCTGCGAATTAGTTGGCCTGGAACTCGAAGAAAAGTAAGTAATAGCAGTCCTGGCTTGGCCAGGACTGGAAAAGAAAACTTTATTAAGACTGCCTTACTCCCGACCTCTTATCCGACCACTTGTTCAGGATCGTAGGCAGGGCTACGACTAGTATGCCAAATATTATAATAGCGTATATCTGAGACATGATATCCATCTCTTTTCACCTCCGGGGAATTGGAAAGATTAGCCAAGGCGCCCATTAGACCTCGACCATGATAAACTTTTTGCTGATCATTACATTTCTCGCCGACAGCTTGGCTGCCCCCGTTCTCGCCATTCTTCTAGCGCCTTTTGTTTGGTTTTTTTGGTAAAAAAGGTATTTAACAAAAAAACCAAATTGCCAAAAATTTTTTTGGCATTAAAGGGAGAACATTGAGATCAATTCATCTATTGAGTCAATTTTTAATCGAAAAAATCGATCATTATTGGGAAAGGTTAAATAATGGAATGCATCTCATAGAGTTTTGTACGGCGATCTTCAGAAATCGGCGAGGTCTGCTGTATAGGAAATGAATATGGCTGGCTTTATACACAACGAACCTCCCTTAGTTGGGCACGATATCGAAGTTCATGGAGCAATCTCATCAGAGGATGCCGGATTTTACACCATCCTCATATCTGCAATCGTATTCATGGTTGCGGCTCTGACTGGACATCTGGCATAGAACTTGAACGGCAAGCAGCTATCTGAGCCCTGGGCTCTGAATAGTACGAACCTCTCCCTTTGGGGTTCTGATTCCTCAGGAGTTCAGAATAAATAAATATATTTTTTAATTAAATGTGGATCGTAAGAAGTGATACCGAAGCTCACTGACTCTGATGAGACGACGATCTCTTGGCTCGCCTTCCCGGCAGAGTTCTGAATACACTGGTCTGGGCCCCGATTTCTCCTGAGGCCTTAAGCCTTTGAATATGGGGGGTTATGTCCTCTGTTCTTTGCAGGAACTGATCTACCACCAGCTTTTCCAGCTTCCTCTTATCCACTCTCTTTCCCTTTCCTACGCCCGGGCAGGTGGGGTTGCAGTCAATTTGAAGAAGAATATCTCCATTGGGCATGGTCTCTTCTTCCACCCGGAAGGGAAAAAGCCGGCAAGCAATAGGTCGCACAGAATAGATGGTGCAGCCTTCCCGGTAGAAGATGCAGGTAGTATCCTCTTTGCTTTTCATAACCGGCAGGTCGAGGATTACCTTGCTTCCCTTATCCATAATTTTAACATAACATCCGTCATAGTCATAAAGGGTATCAACGATATCTGCAGCCTTTTTGCCCGTCTTTTCGGAAATGGCTCTGACATCCTTTTCCGTGAGGTAGATCAGATTGGACTTCTCCCAAAACTCTTTCAGTTGATCCATGGGAACAAGATCATCGAACTCCAGGGGCCTTTTATGATGGCAGCAGGAGCCGCACCTCTGGCACTGGAATTTGATATCTTCAAAAACGGCCTTTACAATAACGCGGGGCAAGAAAACCCCCAAAAAAGAAAGAAAAAAAGAAGCGACCTAAAGGGTCGTCTTCCGGGGATGCTTCTCAGCCAGAACTTCCAGTCCCAGCTCTTCTGCGGACTCTGCCTTCATGATATCCACCATGGCTGCTGCCGGGAAGATCATGGGGGCGTTCTCTATGGGCCCGTAGAGGTAGTAGTCAGCACCCACGATTCCGGCCACCAGGTTGGAGCCGATATCGACAGGAGCGAAGGCCTCCTTGTGCTGTTTCTTCCACTTCTTCATCCAGTCCCAGGCCGAGGCTCCGTTATGGAATCCTCCGCCTACCGGAAGGCCGAGCTGGGCCTTGACGGCAATGCAGGCACGATAGGTTGCGCCTGAGCCGGCTCCCAGAGGCATGGCGGCAGTATCGATGAGCGGCCTGGTGATGCCGCACTCTTTGGCATACTCCAGCATGCCCTTCTTGGCGCCGCCGGCAGCCTTGGTCAGGATATCCATCTTGCCTTTGGTTCCCTTCTCCATGGCATTGAAGGCGAGCACGATAGCTGAGTTGAGATCGCTCTCTTTGACTGCCTTCAGCTCCTCATCTGTGATGGAGGCGTTGATGGAGTTGTGCACTGCTCTATCCGCCACGCCGATCTCAGTGGCGTACTTGACGCCGAAGGCGCGCACCTCAGGAGCAGAGGAGTCGATGAGGAACGGGTAATCCGATAGACCTACAAACCAGTCGATCTCCTTCTTCATGGCCTCGTTGCTCTCGGCCACTATCTGGTTCATACAGGAGTTGCCTGTGACATCGCTCATCTCAACCTGTGCATTCCAGAGTCTCTCGGCAGCTGCCGCATCAAAGACTCCATGCTCCGGATCGGAGACGATCTTGTGCCTGGCGTAGAACATGGTGCCGATGCAGCATGTGGCGTACTCGCCCGGCTGGCCTCCTATCTTGAATTTACCGAAATCGAAGACTTCCTGCTTCCTATCAAATCTGAACATTCAAATCACCGCTTTCCAATTGCCTGCGTATACGAACAGTATGTATGCTAAAGTCAAGATCAACCCTGCGCAGACACCATAGGCTATGCCCAGATCTCTGCCGATGGACTTGCCGGCTCTCATGTACTTCTCTGAGGAGTAGAATTCGATCTTCTCCTCGATCTTGTCCAGCTTTGCCATTACGTCTCTGAGTTGATCAGGGTCGACTACGGCAACCGGTATTACCGGCTTAATATCTTCTGCCATAGTTTACAGCCCCCCCATTAAGGCGAAAGGCGCCAGCATCATCACAATAGCGAGGACAAAGCCAATGGCAAATCCTACTGATACCGTAGCCAGGACGCCGGAGCTCAGCTTGGTCTCTCTGGCCAAAAGCTGGCCCTTGTACCTTATGTCCTCTACTATTGCATCAATCATAGGCATATTGGGCTCGACCACGGACGCTATTCCCTGGCCGTATGCAATCTCTTCAGCCATTTTACATCCCTCCTGCCACCTTGAGAATTAATCCGAAGAGGACGAGGACCGTAGTCATGCCGAGAGCAATGCCTTCGATCTTGCCGGCATAGATGCCTGCTTGCAGCTTGTTGAGAAGACCGGAGTTGGTGACCGCAGTATTTATGCCGCGCATCCTCCCGCGAACCTCGACGATCTCTGCGGCCATGGGCCGGAGACCTGCTCCCACTTCTTCTTCGCCGCCCTCTTTGATCTCTATGGTCATGGGCTCTACGTCAAGAGCGCCGGGATCCTTGGAGACCAGCTCCTTGATCTTGCCGGTGATGGCTCCCATGTCCTCGGTGTTCATCATCATGACCGTCTGCACCTGGCTCTTGAAGCGCTCAATTGACTCGGGCGTCAGGTTCTGGATGAAGGGAATGGCTCCCTTGGCTCCAATGATCCTTCCTTCCTTGTCAATTCCGCTCTGGGTAAAAGCCTCGACAGCCTGTCCGGTGATGTGCCCCTTGACCTCCATTCCCGTAACCACTACGTATCTGATGTTGGGATTGGAGATGACGTTGGCCACCATCTTCTCTATGCCGATGTTCTCCGTCTTGCACGGTCCGGCAAGAGCTGCGCCGGCCTTGATCAGATCGGCGCCATGAAGATGCGAGCCGCAGGTACAAACAGCGACAGGGCTCTCCGGATTGCCGACTTCATATTCGCCGGTAATCGTCGGCCAGGGTTCAGATGGCTTCTTTTTGAGTACCATTTCTAAGCACCTCCGCCCAATGCCTTCTTTACGATCTCAAGGGTTGCCGGATCGGTGAACGCCATGGACAGCAGCACCACGAAGGATACTACCAGGCCGATGATGAAGCCCATCCATATGTTGGTGTACAGGCCGGCGATGTAGGAGGCCTTGCCTCGGTGGGCGTACGAACTGAGAAGCTCGTTGTCCGGCACAAGCTGGTTGACCAGGTCATCGGCTATCTTGTCCAGTTTTTCTATTCTGTCATAAACCGGGTCGAAAGTATACAGAACCAGATCCGCCCTCTGCTCCGAAACCACTCCTTTCATGGGGTCGAAGATCAGGCCCAGTTCTGGTGAAACTCTAACAAATCCCATATCTAGACCTCCTCATTGCACCGTTGGCGGCAATAGTCCAGTTCCGACCACTGCGGATGCATCTCTCTTGACCAGACGGTAGTACATCTTGAAGAAGTAGAACCATATGGCAAAGCCGATGACAAGCTGCAACAGTCCAGCCGCTAAGCCCTGCGTTGCGATGGCCGCGATTCCCGTGACGATCATTGCAACTCCGCTCACCATGACCGAATTCACCAGAGTTCTATCCTGCTTCTCATCCGGGCCGAGATTAGCATTGAAGGGATGCAGGATGGCGAGACCGCCGGCGATGAAGATGATGGCGATATAGCCGGTGTTAAGAACGGTGTTCAAGATGGCATCGTAGCCTAATGTGCCGGATATGGCAAAGCTCCAGCCTAAGAGGGCCATTGCACCTGCCATAGATAGGTCAGCATTGCCCTCTTCCATGACAGGGATGTTGAACTTGATGACCTTATTGGCGATGACACCGATGATGTAACCGAAGACTCCGGCATAGACCAGCGTGATAATGGGGCCGAGAAGTGGAATGCCTAAGGTTTCAGCCACAGAAAGTCCGAACATGACGGCAATTATGCCCATACCTAAGGCAAGCATACCGATGGATGGAACTCCAGTGCCTATACCGTAAGCACAGACTCTTCTCACGGCGTTGGCTCCCATGACTACGGCAAAGATGGCGGCTACGGCTCCGATAAAGGAGAATACATTGGTGTCCAGGGCACTGTTGAGGATAGAACCCAGATATATTCCCACCACTGAGCCGACCAGACCGTACATCCTCAGCTTCTTGGGATCCATGTCAGATAAGAATGACATTTCAGGCACCTCCCGTGATCAACACTGACGCAAGAGCGAGCAGTATGCTGGCTATGGCGCAGGCTTTGAAGGCGAAGGGCCACTTCTTGAACTTGGGGTCGTGGAAGCCTTCGATGGTTCCCTGGATGTTCCAGGATGCAATAACGGCATTCACCAGGAAGATACCAATGGCGAACATGGCGCTCAAAGCGGCATTGCCGTTGATCAGATAGAGCGGATAGTAGATCATAGCGCCACCTAAGCCTCCAAATACAGCGCCGATGATGCCGCTGACGAAGCAGATGGTGGGAATGCCCTGGCCAACCGTTCCCGGAGCCACATAAGGCGGCTGGGAAAATCCGGTTATGGGGTCATAATTGACCTTGGCCGAGGCAAAGGGTGCTCCCACGGCGTAAGCATAGATCCAGGAGCCGGTGAGCATGGTAGAGCCCATCATGATTCCTGCGCCAACAGCTCCTGAGGCCAGAATGAGCCAGAGGTTGTCTGTGACTGACATCATCAGTCCGGCTGCCAGTAGCCCTGTCAGGCCTGATCCAGCAGCGAGCTGCACTGTGCCCGTACCGATGCCGGCTGCCTGAGCCATGGCGGCGGGAGCGCCACCCACCGGCACAAAGTGAACACCAATGCCTACCAGGAGTCCACCCACGAGGATCTCCAGAATGTAGACAATAGTATTAGCATCGAAGTTCATGCTGCAATATCCCCCTTGTATTCCGGATAGGGTCCATATTTTGCCCGGACGGACTTTTCTATGTAGAAGTTATAAGCGATCATCACAATGATAAAGAAAACTCCCATGAGAATGGCATAAGTCGCCTGAGTTACGGGATCAAATACCGTTGTTCTCCAGTTGTCCAGGAATACCGTGAGGCCGAAGCCCATTCCTGTTGCCGGTCCGCCGAACTTGGTGCAGAACCAGGCGTTATCAATGGAGTTTCTCAGGCCTGCCTCAGCTTTCCTCACAATCTGGCCGGAGAGCATGGTGTTCAGACCGCAGCCGAACTGCCGGTTCTGGAACTCGCGCTCGCCACCATAGTGAATATCGCCCACCGAGGAGCCGATAGCACCAACAGCCAATCCCCAGATCAGAGCGATGATTGCCATCGGGAAGGGATGTGGTGTTGGCAGCATGTATACCATGATGTAAGATATAGTTGCAATACAAAACGATGTTATCCAGGCATGCGCCATAATGGATGGCGTGGTGTACCTGACGATATCCAGATAGACCCACTGGTTGAACCTAGCCTGGCTGGAATTCCTGCCAAAATAGGCGCTCATTGAAAAGACACCGTTGAATAGAGCGGCAACGGATGCGCCTGCCACCAGGGCAAGCAGTGCGGGCATCTGGAAGGCAGTAATAAGCGTATAGGCTACCATAGCAGCAGTGGCACACCACAGGGCATTGGCCGGGGGTTCTCCCGAGATGGCCTTGTTATAAATCCTGTGGGGGTTGCCGACCTGGGCGGCCAATTGTACTTGCGAGTTCGGATTGCTCTGAGATCCTATATCTGATTCTATATCTTCAGAAGCGCCCGCAACCGTCGCAAGGGCTCCCATAGCAGCTACAAGTCCCATGCTAAATGCGTCCATTTATTCCTCCTCCTTTTCATTTCACCAATTTTATAGTTTTCCACGATAAAATTGGCTATGACGCTCTTGGTATCAATTACCTGAACTTATAAAGCTTTCGCGATAACTGGTGTGGAAAAAATTTCTATGGCGGCAGCGGCTAATGGTGCGCTTACCAGGGTTCTCTCTTCGCTCCTATCTTGTAGCCTATGATATTGGTGACGCGGTGCAGAATGGGGGTTATTATCAACACAATCAGCATTATCAATGGGGTGAAGTTTTCCCAGAACCATTGCGGCGCGAGGATTATGGTGAGCAGCCAGGCTCCAATGACGAAGTCGATCTGGTCGATCACAAAAAGAGGCGCACCGCGCTTCAGCCCCATGCGGCGCTTGAAGAAGGCAGCCACAATATCTCCCAGCATCGCCCCCAGGGAGAGGCCCAAGAGAACGGGCAGTTGTTCGAATCCTGTGCCAAAGGTCGGCAGACCTAACACCGGTGCGATCTGGTTTTGCAGGAGCCCCATCAGGATGCCGCAGGCTGTTCCCGCGATAGTTCCTCGAAAAGTCTTGCCGTCGCCAAGAGTTCGCCGTCCATCCTGGAAGGTCTGACCCATGTCCAGTGGCATGCCTCCGCCGAAGAGCGCTGCGCTATTGTTGGGTATATAGGCGGGCAGCATCAGCCAGAAGGCGACAATGAGGGCATTCAGCATCTTACTCAGATTGCTCTTCGCGGTCTCCCATATATCAAATTATCTGAGGGAGCGACTCCACTTCTCCGCCCTGAGGGGGGATCAGGAACTCACGCACACGGTGTAGACCGCAGGAGGGGCAGAGACTTATTGAGGATCATAAATTGAGGTGCATACGTGACTGACATTCAACCTGGGAGGCATGTGTTTTGAACAAGAAATTCTGCGACTTGAATCCGGGCGATCTGGCCCGGCTTCCATCCTTAACCTTTGATCACTATTGCATTGGAGAAGAGAGGATTTATCTGCATCTCTACAACGAAAAGAAAATGCACTGGTATCTGGCAGAGTATGGTCCGATCGGCAAGAGGTTCTTTGGCTTCTTCGTGAATAAGACAGATGGAATAGCTTCCGGATTTTGCAGCCTCGATGACATACTCAGCTTTGAAAAAAAGGGTGGCGCCTGGGTTCCTATGGTCGATGAAGACTGGAAGCCATTGGCAGCTAAAGAGATTCCCGTCATGGTAGAATATATCAAATTAATGGTATTACAGCCGGATATCACATAGAAGGGGATTTGGATCGAAACAGTTAAGTTCAACCTGTGAGACTAAGAGGGCGGGCGTCGATGGTCTAGTGGTTATGACTTGGGCCTTCCAGGCAGAAGATCTGATTCTGCGAAGCAAGCCTACAACCCGGGTTCGAATCCCGGTCGACGCACTTCTTTCATCCGGCCATTGTTACGTTAAATGCCGAATTTTTTCGCTACATTTATATCCTAGTTTAACCAGTTGTTGCTTTATGAAATCAGGTGGGGAGATCTCCAACGCACGAGGACTATTGGCTGAAAAGATTGCAGGAGAGATCACCCTGTCCCAGAGTCCCGGCGACACCTTGAGGAAGTGGCGGCGCAACTTCGGCATAACCCAGACCGACCTCTCCAATCATCTGGGCATATCCCCTTCCGTCATCTCCGATTATGAGAGCGGCAGGAGAAAGTCACCGGGCATAATGATCGTCAGCAAGATCATCGATGCGCTGCTGAGAGTGGATGAAAGCCGGGGCTGCAATGTCCTGCGCGCCTATGAGAATATGTGGGGCGACATCTTGGGCCTTGATTCCATATGCAGTGTCTGCGAGTACCAGGAGCCTCTCCCCCTCGAGGATATTGCAGGCAAACTGGAAGCCGAGGTCATCTATGGCCGGACGGATATCACCATCTGGGGATATACGGTAATAGACAGCATGAAGGCCATTGTGGAGATGCTTCCCGACCAGTTCCAGAAGATCTATGGGCGAAGCACGGCTCGAGCCCTGATATTTACTGGCGTCCGGTCCGGCAAATCGCCCATGGTGGCAGTGAGAGTCAGCAACCTCAAGCCCGGTGCGGTGGTTTTGCAGGGGCTCAAGCCAGCCGACGTGGACCCGGTAGCGAAAAGGATCGCAGAGGTCGAAAATATTCCTCTTTTGACGACACACTTTTCTGTTGATGAAATCACCAGTGCTTTGAGCAAAGGGTGAAGTCTCTTGGTCTCAGGTATTGTCAGTTATGGGGTCTATATCCCGCGTTTCAGGATACGTGTGGACGAGATCGCCAGGGTTTGGGGAGATGGAGACGATATCTCTGAAGGCCTTCGCGTCTTCGAGAAATCCGTACCCGATCTTGACGAGGATGCAGTGACCATTGCCGTGGAGGCGGCGCGAAGTGCACTCAAGCGCGCAGATATTGATCCGAAACGGATCGGCGCCATTTATGCCGGCTCGGAGAGCCATCCTTATGCCGTGAAGCCCACGGGCACAATCGTCGGCCAGGCCGTATGCACGTCATCCTCTTTCACTGCAGCGGACTTCGAGTTTGCCTGCAAGGCGGGCACAGCTGCCATCCAGGCCTGTCTGGGCCTTGTGACCTCCAATCTGATCGACCTGGGTCTGGCCATTGGATCAGATGTGAGCCAGGGGGCTCCGGGAGATATGCTGGAATACACCGCGGCGGCGGGCGGGGCTGCGTATCTGATTGGCAGCCGGGATCTGGCGGCGGAGATTGAGGGCTTTTATTCTTTTACCACCGACACTCCAGATTTCTGGAGGCGGGAGGGTATGCCCTATCCGGAGCACGGCGGAAGATTCACTGGCGAGCCGGCCTATTTCAAGCATGTGACGAGCGCCGCGAAGGGGCTGATGGAACGCATGGGAACTGAGCCCAAGGATTACGATTATGCCGTCTTCCACCAGCCCAATGGCAAGTTCCCTGTGCGGGTGGCCAGGATGCTGGGCTTCAGCAAGAAGCAGATTGAGCCGGGGTTGATAGTGCCCATGATTGGAAACACTTACTCTGCATCCTGCCTCATCGGCCTTGCGGCCACTCTGGACGTCGCCCGCCCTGGGGAGAGGATCTTTGTGACCAGCTTTGGTTCAGGTGCGGGGAGCGATGCCTTCAGCATCAGAGTGCTGGACAGGATAGATGATATCCGCTGCCAAGCCCCGAGCGTTCGCGACTTTATCGGCAATGCCGAGTATCTTGATTATGCAATGTATGCCAAACACAAGGGCAAGCTGAGAATATGAGGTCTGTATCCATTATTGGTGTCGGTTGCACCAAGTTCGGAGAGCGATGGGATGTCTCTTTGCGCGACATGATCGCGGAAGCTGGAGTCCTGGCCATTGATGATGCCGAGATCGCAGGCGAGCAGATCGACGCTCTCTATGTGGGCAACATGAGCGGCGGCAGATTCATCGAGCAGGAGCATATCGGTGCGCTTATCGCCGACTGCGCCGGCCTGTCGCGCCTGCACGTGCCCTCCACGCGCGTGGAAGCTGCCTGCGCCTCAGGTGGGTCTTGCTCTCCGTCAAGGCATCCTGTCTGTGGCCAGCGGCTATAGCGATATTGTGATTGCGGCAGGCGTCGAGAAGATGACCGATGTCTCCAGCGGCACTGCCGCGGACGCGCTTGCTGCCGCAGCCGACCGGGAGTGGGAGTGCTTCTTTGGCGCGACCTTCCCGGCGCTATATGCCATGATGGCCAAACTGCACATGCGTCGCTATGGAACAACGCATGACCAGATGGCCCAGGTGGCGGTGAAGAATCACCATCATGCCTGCATGAATCCGATAGCGCAGTATCATATGGAGATAACCATCGAGGATGTGAATAAATCACCAATGGTTGCTGATCCTTTGCATGTCCTGGACTGCTCGCCCATATCCGATGGCGCGGCAGCAGTCGTCCTCGCGCCTACAGATGTGGCGAGAAGGTTTTCGGACACACCCGTCAAAATAGTAGGTAGCGGTCAGGCAAGCGATACGCTGGCCCTGCATGATCGCCGCGATCTGACCACCCTGGACGCCACCGTCCATGCCGGGCGAGCCGCCTTCCGCCAGGCCGGAATCGAGCCACGTCAGGTGGATGTGGCAGAAGTGCATGACTGTTTTACCATTGCCGAGATCCTGGCCATCGAAGACCTGGGATTTGTGGAGAAGGGCCTGGGCGGAAAGGCCACCCAGGAAGGGCTAACAGCATTGGGAGGCCGTCTGCCCATCAACACCTCCGGGGGGCTGAAGGCCTGCGGTCATCCCGTCGGGGCCACGGGAATAAAACAGGCCTACGAGATCGCCCTGCAACTGCGCGGAGAAGCCGGAAAGCGTCAGGTCGATGAGGTGGAAGTCGGACTTGCTCACAATGTGGGCGGTTCGGGCGGGACGGCACTGGTTCACATATTTACGAGGTGAAGATGACAACGCAAGCGCCTAGATTCTGGAGAAGCATACCTCAGAGGTACAACCTCCTGGGAACGCACTGCAATCGCTGCAACGAATACTTCTTTCCGCCTCGCAATCTTTGCCCCAACTGCCGCCGCGGAGCGCATCTGGAGGAGTATACCTTCAAGGGGACGGGCACCATCGTCACCTATACCACAATCTATAATGCCACCGACGAGTTCGAGAGGCTGACACCTTACAATCTCGCCATCATCCAGCTGGATGAGGGGCCCAAGATCACAGGTCAGATCGTCTCCAGTTCAGCCGACGTGAAGATAGGTATGCGCGTTCAGCCTGTATTTCGTATCCTGGGAAAAGAGGGCGATCGGGGCATCATCTACTACGGCACAAAGTTCGCTCCTCTGGTCGAACCTTCTTGCCTGGAAAGTGCCAAAGATGCTGAGAATTCAGCCCAAGGCCAAGTCTAAATCGTTCTCGGTGATTTTGTCTAAATCGCTATCGGTGGTGAAAAGAAGGGGCCCCGTCTTGATAACGTTCTGCTCTTCTTTGATCTGGCTCAGCATTTGACCTAACCCATTCTTGCCATCCGCCTGCATAACCAGGAAGAAGTTATATTCACCAAAGAGACGATAGACGTCCCTCACTTCCGGCCTTTTCTGCAGATCGGCATAGACAGACCTTTCCTGGCCGGACCTAACCTTGATCATTGTCAATCCTATTACTATTCAAATTCCCCCACTGAAGCCAACCATTTGGTTCATAGTAGGATATATATACTTTTTGCTCCAATGACGAAGAGTAAATTGAATAATAAATAAAAATATATATTTGAGTCCGGGCAAAAAGTAAAAGAATTCGGGATTGTGCTGCCTCTGACCTGAAGTTATGCAGCCTTTTGATCAAAGATATGCCTCTTTCGCCCAGGATATACAGCCCTTTACTCAGAAGTATGCACTTAAAAGGGTGTGTCATGCAGACATAAGGGTGCCTCTGAAGGGAACAAATGCGAAGGATGTAAATAATTTGCAGCCGGATAGTAAGACATGACCCTTATTTCCCTCTGCTTCGAGGTACACCAGCCCCTCCGGCTGAATAAAAATTTCTTCTGGGATAGTTCTCTGCATAGAGAGGTCGTGCCCGATTGGAGGGAGTTTTATTTCGACGATTCCGAGAACAAAAGGATCTTCGAACGCGTATCCGATAAATGCTATCTGCCTGCCAACAAGGTGATCCTGGAAGGCATTCAAAAGCATGAGGGATCGGATAAGCCTTTCAAGGTCGCATACAGCTTTTCCGGCATCTTCCTGGAGCAGTGCCGAAGATACCGCCCGGAGGTTTTGGACTCATTCGTCGAGCTGGTGGAGACGGGGCAGGTGGAGGTGATGGAGCAGACCTACTATCACTCTCTGGCCAGCCTCTACGAGGATGCCCAGGAGTTCTACGAACAGGTTAAGATGCACCAGGAGCTGATCTGGGATATCTTTGCCGTGAAGCCGACGACCTTCGAGAATACCGAGCTGATTTATAGCGACGAGATAGCGTTAATGGTCAGAATCCATGGGATACAAGGCCATATTCGCTGAGGGGGTGGTCGAGAATCCGAACTATCGTCTACCGGCCCAAAGGAACCTCCATTTCCCTGCTGCTGCGAAACTATCAGCTCACGGACGATATTGGCTTTCGCTTCTCCTCTCACATTGGGAAGAATACCCTCTCACTGCTGACAAGTATGCCCGCTGGCTGGCGGCGACCCCGGGCAGGTGCATAAACCTCTTCTGCGACTACGAGACCTTTGGCGAGCACCAGTGGACGGAGACGGGCATCTTTGAGTTTCTCCGCTATCTGCCAGAACAGGTGATCCGATATGATAATCTAGAATTTGCAACTCCTGCCGAGATTGCCAGGAATATAACTCCCAGAAGAGAGCTTTCCGTGACCGGAATATGTCTCCTGGGCGGACCTGGAGAGGGATACGAGCTGCTGGCTGGGAAATGCCCTGCAGCAGGCCTGTTTCATATACCAGAAGAGGCTGGAGGCACCTGTCAAGGAAAGTTGCGATTCCGATCTACTGGAGATCTGGAGGATCCTTGGCCTCTCCGATCATCTCTATTACATCTTCACTCATGGTGGTGGGCCTGGCGAGGTGCACAGCTACTTCAGCCCGTACGGTAATCCCTATGAAGCCTCGGTTACCTACTTCAGCGTTTTATGTGATCTGCATTACCGGCTCAAGAATAAGACCCATATGGCAGATTCACCCTTCCTGTTTGCCACAGGAATCGATGAGTTCACGGGAGAAGTCGCCTGGACACTGAGAGGGATGAAAGAGATTCTAGGAACTGTTCAGTTGGCCTCCCTGGAGTATCATAATAGTGAAGGTGATTTCGCCGCCTGGGCCAGGACGAGCCTGGGAGACGAGGCACTGGCTGAGAAGATGGCCAGGATGCAATCGATCACAGGCGAAAGACTGCGTCGGAGCCTCTTGAAGGCAGTAAATGCCGCACTCTCGAAAGGGAGATGATAGAGACGATTCACGTCTCACGGCCGGAGAGCTATGAAGAGAAATAAGTCACTAAAAATGAAGACATTATTTAATTAAGCCTCGGACGGGATTCGAACCCGCGACCTCGTCCTTACCAAGGACGCGCTATACCGGGCTAAGCTATCGAGGCGCCAAGAGCCCCTTGTGTTAGCCCTTCATGAACCTTTCGGTTAGAACCCAAAATGATGCACCAATACTTTGATGCTGGACATAAAAAATGGAGAAAAATGGTACTAGCGGCTCTGATCGATGGCCTGCTCCATGGCGTCTTCCGTATTCTTGGCGATTCGATCCCAGCTGAATTCGCTATTGATCCTGTTGTATCCGGCCCGGGCCAGCTTCTTCATCTCTTCGGGGTTGGAAATCAGCCGGTTAATGCACCAGGCGATGGACTCCGCTTGCACATAGGCCAGCAGTCCATCTTCGAAGTTCTTGATGATGCTCACAGCTTCCGTCCCTACCACGGGTTTGCAGGCATCCCAGGCCTCCAGGACGACTACCCCGAAAGGTTCGTTGCGGCTGGGAACGCACATGAGGTCGCATGCGTTCATGAGCTCCTGTTTCTCGGCGCTGGAAGTATAGCCAAGGAACCGGCAGGAATTCCCCACGCCCAGCTCGCGAGCTCTGCGCTCGCACTCCGCCTTTATGTCTCCCTCTCCAATGAAGACAAAACAGACACCGGATCTGTTCCACAAGATATGAGGGACTGCTTCCACCAGGAGGTCGGGCCCTTTCTGGATGCTCATCCTGCCGCAGAAGAGTACCATGGGCGCCAGGGGGTGAATGCCGTACTTCTCCTTGACCCGGCCTGCATCCAATTCCCGCTTCATCTTCCCCAGCACGATGCCGTTGGGTATGATCGAGATCTTGTCTTGAGGCAGATTGTAGATCCACATCAACTCATCCTGCATGCGTATCGTTGTCACAATCACCTTAGAGGCCTCATAGCAGCCCAGCCACTCTCGGCGGGAGATCTCCTGGGATATGCCGTATCCAAAGTTGTTTCCATTCCTCCCCCATTCTGTGCTGTGCATAGTTATGAGAAAGGGCAGTCCAAAGTCATTCTTTATGCGGACCAAAGCCAGCACAGGATGCCAATCGTGACCATGCACGATATCGAAGTTGCCGAAGAGCTCTTGCACCGCACAGAAACGATCATAGAGAGCATCACACATTCGATCCATCTGATCCAGGATGTTTCCAGAGCTATCTACATCCGCTCTCTGGTAGTGTACACCATTGATCTTATCATAGGTCTCATAATCGCCTCGGCGAGTAAAAACATGAACTTCATGGCCTCTCCTGGCCAGAGCTTCGGAGATCTCTGAGACGTGGGGGGCAACGCCACCTACTTTTATTGAGTATAAGCTCTCCCAGGAGAGCATTGCAATTCTCATCTCTTCACCGTATCTATTTTAGCGCTTTTTCTGTACATCTTACTCCACGTTTTATGAAAGTCACGAAGCTCGAAATATCAAATTGTGATACTATGAGGATTGTTAATTGATTAACTTTTCGGCGGCGTGTATCTCCGCCGAAAGCTCTGCAGCCGCTCGCTCGGGCGGAACGGGGTTGATGTATATGCCTGTGCTTCTCTCAAATCCTGCAATCTTAGCCACAGCAGGCTGAATTCTGACGTTGAGGTGATAATCAGAAGATTGCTGGAAGATCATGAGATTGTATGGCGGATCGTCTAAGAGGGACCGCAAGCTTCCCATTATCCTTTTCAACAGAGCGGCCAGATTCTTGCATTCCAGCGCCGTCATCTCCGAAAGGTTACAAAGATGCCTCTTAGGGAGAATCCAGGTCTCATAAGGTGCAGGAGAATAGAAGGGAGCAATCAGTTCCCAATGGTCGTCCTCGGCGATGAGGCGGCACGATGTTCTCTCCCTTTCCACGATATTGCAGAACGGGCAGAAAGATGCCTGGGAGATGGCGTCCTGCTCCCTTTTCATCAGGGGTGGCAGTATGGGAAGGGTGATGAGCTGAGAGTGGCTGTGGGATAAAGATGCACCTGCCTCCTTGCCCCAATTTTTGAAGATGGATATGTATTTCACCTCGTCAAGGTGGCTGTAGTGGACATAGCGATCCCTATAAACCAGGAGAAGCCGCTCCATGTGTTCCTGACTGAAGTCCGCCGGGTTTTCCCTATGCAGAGGTGAGTCCACAATCACCTCATGGTAGCCATGTCCCGGCAGAGCTATCCATTCGGCAGTTGCAGGCGCGGGGCCTGGGACCATGGCAGCGAATACATTAGGAAAGACTCTCAACTGCCAGCCCGGGACTCTTTTTGGACCCAGAGAAAGAACCCCTCTATCCGTGTAGACTGCAACATTTGGCGGAGTCATGTCCTCGTTTCCCGGACAGAAGGGACACGTTTTTTCGTCTCCCGGGACGGCTTTTGCCACCAGGAAGTCGGACGGCCTCTTACTGCGTTCGCTAGCGATGATGCAGTACTCTTCCAGGAAATAGTGGCGTCTCAGCTCCGGCATTCCGTCGTCTCCTCATAAGACTCAAACCACTTCTTCATAAATCTCCAGGGTCCTCACGGCCGCTTTCTGCCAGCTGAACTCCGAACTCGCTCGCTCTCGGGCATTCTTCCCCCAAATCCGTAGCCTCATCAGATCTTTCAGAGCCAGGTTGATGCCCCAGGCCAGATCCTCTGGATCGCGAGCGTTAACATGAACACCGGTGGGTTTTTCTGCGGCAGGGTTCAGTACAATCTCCCCCAGGCCGCTGGTTCCGGCGGCGCCTACCACGGAGGGCTTGCCCATGGCTGCCGCCTCCAGAGCTACAATGCCAAAGGGTTCGTAGAGGCTGGGAAAAACGCACAAATCCGCCAGAGCGTAGTAGAGCCTCTTCTCCCCGTCATTGAGAAAGTCTGTTACCAGCGATATGTTGCTCTGTCGTTGCGACTCTCCCCTGGCCCATTCCTCCAGGCTGCCCTTGCCCACTACCAGCAGCTTCACCCGCTCGTGCTCTGCCAGGACTTGAGGCATAGCAGAAAATAGCTCTATGACGCCTTTGACCGGCTCCAGCCGGCCCAGGAAGAGGACGATGATATCATCCTTTGCATAGCCGTACTTCTCTCGCAGAGCTTCCAGTGCATTGGGATCGACACGGTTTGGATCGAAGAACTCGGTATCTACGCCGTGGTAGCATACCCTGACTTTTTCCGCCGGAACTCCCAGCGAGGCCAGCTCTCTTTTCATGGCCAGAGATACGGTAATGACCAGGTCCGCAACAGCAGCGCCTCTGCGCTCCAGGGCTACCAGCTGGGGATTGGGCCTCTCTGAGCGTCCGCTTTCCAGGCCGTGCACATGATAGATCAAGGGAATGCCTTTTCTCTTGGCGGCCATCCCCCCGGGCAGACCGAGCCAGTCATGGGCGACGACCAGCTGAAAAGGCCCTTCCCGGAAGATATCGCCCAGAGACATCTGGTTATAGCTGAGGAGCTCAAGCAGATACTTGAGGCCCTCTCCCCAGGCCAGAGTCTCGGGCGAAAGAAAGACCTCCATGCCGTCCTGCATGGGCAGCGGCGGCTCCCTGAATACCTCCACACCTCCTAAATTCTCATGCCTGGGAAGGCTCTCAAGCCCCCAGGAGAAGACAGAGATCTTCTGGCCAAGGCTTGATAGATTGCGGGATATATTATCCACATAGACACCCAGGCCGCCATAGATTAGCGGTGGGTACTCGGTGCTCAAATACGCGATTCGCATCGGCAAGTCGCTCCTGAAATTGGATTCAAACTACAAGATTTTTATAATATTCCAGAACCGGCTCCTTCCAGCTGAACTGCCTGGCCAGGGAGAAGGACTCCTCGCAGAGCAGCCGGTATTTGACCTCATCCTCGAGATAGGTCCAGGTGAAGTAGTCCAGTGCCAGGGCATAGTCCAGAACAGTCTCCTGAGGTTGGGCCTCAATGTTGTCTACAATCACAACGCCCCCCATGCCGGGCACGCGGCGTTCGACTTTCTTCAGGGCATCGCTGTAGCCAGCCGCCCGGCTGACGATATTGGGTGTGCCCTCCTTTCCTGCTTCCAGTGCCGTGAGAAGAAAGGGCTCATATTGTGATGGGAATATCCCGGCAACGCATCCGGCCATGATCTCATCGACTCCCATGCCCAGGCCTCCATCATCCGGCCCCAACCACTGAGGATAAAGCACCGCCACGACCATCCTCTTGCCTGACACCAGCTCCCTCGCTTCCAGACCGCGATTCTTTATCATGTTCTGCAGACGGATCTCATCGCCCACCAGAACCTCTGCCGGCAGATTGACGGGAAATCCCTCTGGAAGCTTCTCTTTAGCTTTAGGTCCGTGAGACGCAATCAGGAAGCATACCACCTTGGTGTCCTCGGCACGACGCTGACCGGTTAATCTGTTTTTGAGCAGGTGATCCTGAAAGACCAGGGCATCAAGAAGCTGGGGATATCCCTTATTCTCGATCTCTATGCGAGATATGGTGAAAATAGGAACTATATTTTCCCCACTCACGCAATTGCCATCGCACTGCTTATAGATTTTCTCGGAGAGGAAATCCTGAATTTTGGCCCGGCAACGCTCTTTCTTGTCCCAGTCGATCTTCTCGGCTTCGACATCGATCCCATTTCTGATGACAATGCCCTTCAAATGGTGGAAGAGCATGGCCTCTTTCATAGTCGAGTCGCCTACGAATGTGACGGCATCGGCATAGCGGGCCAATCCCTCCAGGGTGGCAAAGCCCAGGGGTGTGCCGGGCTCCATTGCGGAGTCGTTTTGGGAGATCTTTTCCAGTGACTTATAACCAGCAGTCCGACCGGGAACTGTGGCGTGAAGAGTGCAGACCGTTTTTACTGGGATGCCCATCTTCTCCAGCCTGGCTGCGGCATAAAATACTCCAAACTCATGGCAGTGCAAAGAGACTCTCACTTTGGGCATCACCGACTTGGCAAACTCCGAGACGGCCTTGTCTTTGTACTTCTGCGTCTTCTCTTCTGAGGCCAGGGCAAGGTTTCGCACCAGCTCGGATATGGCATGGGAGAGGTTCAGGTAGTGATTATACTCCCATCCATACTGCTCCTTCTCAAAGCTCATGGAATCGAGGCCCAACAGATCAAAAGCCTCCGTTTTGATGGCATTGTTCTGGGTCATCTCCTGATTCATCCAGCGCACCATGCGAGACTGATAGTAGTTGGTATTGAAGAGTACATAGCCGATGGAAACGCCCTGTTCGGTTCTCTGGCCGGTGACGGTCTCAATGCCCAGCCGATTCAATGTGGCAAGTGTTGCCGCAAGCGTCTGCCCCATATCCAGCTTATCGAATCCCGAGAGATCTGTTACCCGGTTCTTGCCTGTGTTCCAGTCCGAGCCCGAGGCGGGATAGTTCGGCCCCAGCACCAGTATGCGAAGGCCGCTTTCAATATCTCCCTTTGCCACAAGCCGTGCCAGCATTATGGCCTCTGCGTCCACCACATTCCAGATGCCGCCCATCTTGTTCGAGGCTGGACCCGCTTCCTCGGCGGCCAGAATGATCCATCTTTCGATCATGCATACCTCAGGGATAGGGGGAGAGCGCTGAGACCGCCAGTCCCTCGTCGGAGATGTCCAGAACCCTTATGCTGTTGGCGATCTTTGAGCCGCGCATCTTCATAATGTATATCGATCTGATGAGTGTGTTGCCTATGCGCTCCCGATTGAGCACTGTGGCGGAGTCGGCGCCGTACTCCAGGAACTGGTTGGTGCCGAAAGCAGTTCCGATGGTGATGACCGAGGTGACGCCGCTGGCGCGAATGGTGCCGAAGAGGTCATCCGTCAGTGACCGGATCTTGAAAGGTGCCTCCACAGCCATGAAAAAGGCAGTCAGGTCGTCTATGAAGAGCCTGGCGGGTTTTGCCTCCTCCAGCTTCCTCTCCACAAGCTTTCTGAAGTTTATGAGAAATTCCACGGGATCTATATCGATGCTCTTCTGCAGGCGGAGCACGGGGTCGGTGACATCGACTATGCTCAATTTTCCCTCTTTTTCGAGAGTCGAGAAGTCCCAGCCAAAGGAGGACATCATCTCACGCTTCAGGTATTCTGCGCTTTCTGAAGGAGTGATGATCATTCCCTTCTCTCCCGCTTTGATTCCAGAATGGATGAACTGGCTGGCAAACACGGTCTTGCCCGTACCCGATGACCCGGTTATGGTATTGACTGTCCCCCTGTGAAAACCGCCATCGACCAATTCGTCGTATCCGGGTATACCTGACTTCGCCCGGGGAAACTCGATGCTTTGTACTGCCACAATCAACCGCTCCCTCGCTATTCTTACGCCTCGATTTTGTTGCTCCAGATTCGGATTATTTAATCGACTAAGCTTATTAGTTCTTTCGGTAATAGGCGGAAAAGCGTCTTTCGGGAGGAAAGATGGGTAGAAAGGTTCGGCAAAGAATCCATAACCCTTATTGGGATTTATGAACCACGAAGTCTAAGACCACGTTGTGTCTGTGAGGCGCATAGCTTCTCACTATGCCCCTGTAAAGAACCTCGACCGAGGCCCCCGTCTTTAATGCTGCATCCTTTATCAGAGCCTCGTCTTTGTAGAGATCATCTTCGGATGCTATGCAGTAGTAATGGACTGCGCCTCCGGGCTTCGCTGCCCTAATTGCCGGAAGGAGGAAGAGAGAAGCGCTATGGGGAAGGTTCATGATGACATGGTCGGCCGTATTCTCGTAGGGCAAGGCCAGGACACTCGCATCTCCCACCAGGATCTCGATGTTCTCGATCTTATTCAGGCGGGCGTTCTCGCGCAGGAACTTCACCGCAACGGGGTTTTTATCCATGGCAATAACGCGGGAGCATCTCCTGGCCAGAAGCAGCGCGAACGGCCCGACTCCTGCGAACATATCCAGCACGACATCGGTGGATTGCACGAGGCCGGCGATCCTGAGCCGCTCCGTACCCAGGCGGGGCGTGAAATAGGCTCCCTCCAGGTCTACCCGGTAGCGCAGGCCGTGCTCCTTATGGGTGGTAACTGTGCCCGGCTCTCCCGCCACATGCCTGAAGCGACGGGTGCGAAACTCCCCTTCCACGTCGGAGATGGGAGCAATTACGGTTTTTATGTTTTTGCTGGTGGACATGAGGGCAAGAGCCACCTTATCCGCTTCGCTATCCTCCACCATGGCAATGTCGCCCACCACCTCAAAACTGGGCCGAAAGCCCAGCATTTCCTCGAGGGTCTGTATGTGCTCTTCCTGCTCAAAATCCAGTTGCAGGAGTTCAAACTCTGCTATCTGGCGAAGCCTGGCTTTCGATTGGTCGCCCATCTCCAGAATGGGCAGATGGATATGGGATTTGTCCGATCTTATCTTGCGGGAGCGGTCGAAGGAATTCATCTCCACCAGGGCCTTGCGAAATTGTTCGCCATAGATTCGTTCAACCTTTAGACCTAAGGATTTGTCCGGCATCTCAGGGAAACCTATGAATGCAGATCATTAATATGTCTATCCGGAAAATATCTGAAATAGCTTTATCTGCAATCAGGGTCTGCATAAAAATCATTATGGCAAAGCGTACCAACAAGAGCGAGGTAATAGCAGCATCTGAGATATCGCAATACGTGTATTGCCCTGTTTCCTGGTACCTGAAAAGAATGGGGGCATCACCAAGATCTCCCTACCTGGAGAGAGGAATTCGAGAGCACATCGGAGCCGGCAAGAGGCTATCTCTCCTTCAGAAAAAGGATAGCGCTTCCAGGGCATTTCGCGTCCTGGAGTACTCTTCAGCGCTCTTTGCGATTTTGCTCGTAGGGTGGTTCTTACGACAGAGCTTCTGATTTTGTCGCTCTTGCTTCTGGCAATATTCTCGCATTTTCTCTCCAATAGAGAATCGGGTGCTGCAAAATCGATTCGACTGAAGTACGGGATTCCACATGGAAGGGTGATCTACTCCGATCTGGACCGCCCGGCAAAAGCTCTATTTTCCAAAAAATTGGGCATCAGCGGCAAGCCGGATTATATAATCAGCGATAAGAGATACGGTGGCTTGATTCCCATTGAGATCAAGAGCGGACGGGCGGCCAAGCCCTACAGAAACCATGTCCTGCAACTGGCGGCATACTGTCTTCTCGTTGAAGAGACCTATCACAAATCCGTGCCCTACGGGATTATCGTATACGCAGACGGAAAACAGAATAAAATAATTTTTGATGAACCTCTTCGCTCTGATCTGATTGGAGTCGTCAAAGAAATGAAGCAGATCCATGAGATCAGGATGCCCGACGAGAGATCACGATCAGAAGAGAAGATGCAGTTCCTGTTCGTTTCAGGCGAGCTGCAAGTACTGTTTGGCCTATACCTGAGTGATCCTGTCCGGTTTTCTCTGGCGGAATCTGAATCGAATATGAATGCCATTCAGGCGGAATTGTCTTTAAGCAGAATTCCATAAAGCAATTCCAGGGGGGCAAATTCTTCAGGATGCCTGCAACATAAGGGAAATCGAGATACGGGTCGAGGTGGACATGAAGTGGTCTAGGGAATTATCATTTGGTACGCTATTATTAATATTTTTATTTATTCAAGCCGCATTTATTCCAGTGGCGGTGGGCGTTCCTGAAGAGGCAGTAGGGCGCGTCGTAAGCGTCATCAGCGGCGACTCGCTGGGAATCGAAATCATTATTTCGGACCCCAGGACAAACAACGTCGACAGCATAAGGCTGGCCGATATCATCTCTCCCTCGACGGTAACCCCGGAAGGGAAAGCTGCCAAGAAATATGCCAATTCCCTGCTGAAGAATAAGACAGTATTTATCGACATCGATAACAGCACCGCCAGCGGACGGAATGAATGGAGCCAGTTGATCTGTGTAGTCTATCTGATGGATTCGGAATACAGGCCTATCTGGCCGCCCGTCAACAGAATCATTGTAGACGCCGGCTATGCCAAGCTCGATGACGACAAAAAGAATGAATTCGATCCCACCACCTGGTGGCAAGAGCCAGCCATCCCGGAAGGATCGAAGGGCAACCTGTTGAAAGAGATGGCGGAAGAAAGGACCGCATCCGGCGGAAACGTCGCTGTAATTGATGCAACGAAAAGCAGCGTCATGCAGAAGGATAGCCAGTCCGGGCGAGTCAGCATCGGTTACCGTGCTTAGATCCGGCAAAATGAGATGAGGGGAAAAGGCAGGATGGATTCGGAAGGCCGAAGAGATCACAGTAAGTGCAAAATGAGAAAATAGAGGCCAAAATAAACGTTCCATTCGGGCCCTGACCACTCAATCCGTCTTCTCTTCGAAGTCGGCCACGCTGATCACGTAGTCGATATCAAACAGATATTGATCTCCATTCTTCTGTTCAAGGACAAGAGCAGATTCATCAAAGTCCACCAGCTTGCCGGAAACAGGCTGGAATTTTCCGCCTTTCATCAGCACGCTTATCTGTTTTCCTTTTCTCCTTCGAGAAAAGGGCCCAGATTCTTTCGGGATATGGAACGGATCGTGGAAGAAGGCGAGTTTGTGGAGTTTCCGTGGTAGCTTACCCCATTGAGCATGCGCATAAGATGTACGGTCGATTTTGAAAAGACACCACCTCAAGAGCCCAAGTCCTCTGCCAGATTCATATAGCGGATGACATCCTCATCGCTGAGTTGAGGAAACTGCTCATAATGCTCACCCACGGCCATAAAGTATTGGGGCACATCCAGAGCAACCAGCTCGTCGGCCTCGGCTCGAATCCTCGCTGCCGCATCTGGAGAGGATACTGGAACCGCCACGATGATCTTCTTGGGGTGGCGGTTCTTCAGCACCATAATGGCCAGCAGAATGGTAAGGCCCGTCGCCACGCCGTCATCAACGATTACGGCCACCTTTCCATCTACAGAAATGGGTTCTCGGCCGGCGAGATACACCTGCCGCCTCCTTTTGGCCTCGTCCCTCTCTTTTTCCGCCTGTTGTCGGAGCCACTCCTGATCCAGGCGAGAAGCGTTGCTGTCGCATATCATCTCCCCATCTTCCGCAACCGCACAGACGGCACACTCCTCGTTTCCCGGGTAGCCGATCTTTCTGGTTATAAGTAAATCCAGGGGCGAATGGAGACGACGGGCGATCTCGTAGCCCAAAACCACACCGCCTCTGGGCAGCGCAAATATCACCATATCAAGAGATTCATATTTGGCCAGGGCTTTTGCGAGCAGTTTTCCTGCTTCAGCTCGATTCTCGAATCGCATAACTATTATTGCGGCGGCAAAGTGCATAAATTTTTGGGTTCTATAGTTTCCCTCAATAAATTCATCATTCTCTGCCTGGACAACCTATATCAATTCTCAAACATCCCAACTATTCCATGCGCATTAGCGAGTCCGAGTTTGGCATCCATATCGGCAAATACAACAACGTCCTCTACCTCTGCCACCGCAACGCCGATCCCGACGCCATAGGCAGTGCTTTTGCCCTCGCCCGGGCCTTCGGCGGAACAGTAGCTGCCGTGGACGACCTGAGCCGCGCAGGAGAAGCCGCGGCCAATATCATCGGAGCCGAGGTCCTCATAAACCCGAAGGCCGATGCATACGACCTCACTGTTGTGGTAGACACGGCTGTCCGTCTCCAGCTGGGCCAAATCCGCCTGGAGAAGTATGCACTGGTAGACCACCACCTGGACGAAGGAATACGGGATGGGGCGCAGTTCTACATACAGAAGCCCAATAAATCCACAGCTGAGATCGTCTGGACGATTTTAAAGGAGAACGGGAAGATGGTGACCAGAAACATGGCTCTGGGCCTTCTTGTGGGCATGATCTCCGACACCGGCCGCTTCAAAAGGGCAACACCTGAGTCCTTCCGGGCGGCGGCCGAGCTGCTGGAACTGGGCAAATTTGATTACGAAGAGGCGCTGCAAGCCCTGTCCGTTCCCCAGGACCTCTCCCAGAGGATAGCCGTCCTCAAAGCCGCCTCCCGCGCCGAGATCGAACGTCAGGGAGACTGGCTGGTCGCCAGCACAGAGATCAACTCCTTTGAGGGCTCCGCGGCTATGGCCCTGGTGGACCTGGGCGCAGATGTGGCCTTTGCCGCCGGAAAGCATGGCGACCGGGTTCGCATCAGCGCCAGATCCAGCCGGGCGGCAGTCAGAACGGGCCTGAACCTCAATGAACTTCTGGGAGAGGTTGGCAAGGCCCACGGCGGCGATGGAGGGGGCCACAGGGCCGCAGCCGCCCTGGAGGCGGGAGGTGAGTCCCGGGCCCTTTTGCTGGAGTGCAAAAAAAAGGTGGCAGAGAGACTTCAAGCCGGTCTGAAGACATCCTTCAAACTCATCAAGCCTTGCGCAGCGAATGGCGGCCTTCTTCAGGGCTTCAATGCCCGGCAATGGCTCGCCGGAGAGATAGGTGATGCTCGCGCCTCCGCCCATGCTCACATGGGAGAACCTGGGACTCGAGGCCGAGCTGCTCGATGGCCGCTACACTATGCCCGCCGCCGGCAATGGAGTAGCCCGACTCTGCTGCTGCCTTTAGAAGCTCTGACGTGCCCAGCCGGAACTTCTCCTGCTCGAATATCCCCGTTGGCCCGTTCAGTAACAGTAACCTTGGCTTCCTTCAAATCCCGGGAATAGTTGACGATGGTCTCAAGACCAATGTCCGCTATGGGCAGATCTGCGGGAATCTTATCCACGGCGACCTCGACACGCTCTCCATTTTTGTTCAGGGCTACATCGACAGGCATGGCAATCTTGCCCGGATAATCCTTGAGCAGCTTTGCTGCAATGGGAATCTGCTCCAGATACTCCTGATCCTCTACGAACTTGCGGTTGGCTTCGCCAACATCAATGCCTGCCGCCATCAGGAAGACGGTGGCAACGACCCCGGAGGTCAGAATCTTATCGGCTCCGCCGCGACCAAGAACGTTTTTAGTGACTTTAATGGAATCGTCTGCCTTCGTGCCGCCCAGAGCGAAGACCGTTGGGTGCTCATTCCCCTTCAAACCCTTATCCAGCGCCGTGATCTCTTTGTCCATGAGAATCCCGGCAACGCTCGGTAACACCTCGGTGAAGCCGACCACGGAACAGTGAGAACGATGTGAAACGGCAAAGGCATCGTTTATGAAGAGATCGAATAAAGGTGCCAGCTTCTTCACCATGTGGCTCTTGGCATGATCCGCAGGCGTGCGGTTCATATTCTCTTCGGCATAAAAGCGGGTATTCTCCAGGAGAAGGACCTCTCCCGGCATCAGGGACTTTACAGCCTCCCGGGCGTGAGATCCGAAGATGTCGTCAATATAGACGACATCGCGGCGCAAAAGTCTCGTCGCCACGCGGGCATGAGCCTCTAGTGTGGTATAGTCCTTCTTTCCGGCCCGGCTTTGATGCGCCATGAGGACCACCCGGCAGTCCTCCAAAGCACGCAAAGTATCTAAATGGCTCTTGATGCGCTTATCATCCAGGATATTTCCGCTGGGGTCCATGGGAGAGTTGAAGTCCACTCTTACCAGGACCCTTTTGTTATCGAGTATGATGTCATCCATTGTGAGATAATCCTTCAACTAGAGTTCCTCCCGGTGTGGTTAGGGTTGACAGAAGGAATATATAGTCATTGCTAATTGGGCGCCAACAATCAGGATTATAACTCTTAACCGATCTGCTATCCATCGAGGCGATAAAAATAGCTGAAGAGTCGCATCTTCCTGTAATTGAAGCCCGCGAGATTCTGGACCGGATCGAAAATGGTGATCCGGTTATTTTTGATCATGTGGCAATAGTCGGTGACATCGACATATCCGAACTCGATCTGCCCCTCGTTCACTGCGAGCGCCCGCCCGGCCAGACACAGACGGCCTCGGTTGTCTCCTCCCGGATCCAGATAAGGAACTGCGAATTTCATGGCAAAGTGAGCTTTGCCCAGTGCCCGGTTTCAGGAGCCTCTGGACTTCTGCGGCTCGATCTTCGGCCAGGAGGTGCGCTTCAAAGGAGCATCCTTCCAGAATGGAGCCAGATTCGAGGCCGCAGGCTTCAAGAGATATGCCACTTTCAGAGATGCAAAATTTGCCCGCGAGGCCCGATTCCAGGGGGCCTCCTTTTCGGCTATCGCTAACTTCGGCAATGCCGTTTTCGATTGCCTGGCCAGCTTTGGCTCCGCCAGCTTTTGCGAGCTATGCACCAACTTCGGTGAGGCGAGCTTCCGGGAAGATGCCGATTTCACCGGGACCAGGTTCTCAGGAACTGCCAACTTCAGGCTGGCGACTTTCGACCGGGCGGCAAGTTTCTGGAAGGCAGACTTCCTCAATGACGCCAACTTCCAGGGAGCCAAATTCGTGGGTTACGCCAGCTTTCAGAGCGCCGTACTTTCCGGAAACGCCGATTTTCGGGGCGCAAGCTTCGGAGAAGAGCTTAATATGGAATTTGCCAGGTTTCAGGGAAATGTCATATTTCTTGGATCATCCATATCAGGAAATGCCAACTTCTTTCGTGTTCAACTGAATAATGTCAACTTCATTGATGCCGTCCTGAAAGGTGATGTTCAGTTCAGAGAAGCCGTCTTTGGCGAATCCAGCTTTATGGGATCTCATTTCGAGGGAAGTGTCAACTTCTCCCGTGCCAGGTTCCAGGGGGTCGTGATCTTTGAGGAGGCAATCTTTGGTGGAGCGGCCCAATTCCAGGATGCTGTCTTTTCAATGGATTCGGACTTCAGACATGTCCGGTTTTGCAGGGACGCATCCTTTTCCTCATCAGAGTTCCAGGCAAAAGCTCACTTTGACTCCGCAGACTTCCAGGAAGAGGCATCCTTCCAGGGAACACAGTTTACAAAGACGGCATACTTCACAGGCGCAAAATTTCGAAAGGATCTGGATCTTGAAAGTGCAAAAATTCAAGTTATGCGCCTCTCCGATGCCAGTTTCACCGGACAGATATCTCTGCATAACGCCGAATTCATCCGTCTGGAGGCCAGATGGCCGAATCTATCTGATCACCTGATCTACGACGGCGCAGCATATCTCGCTCTGACCAAGAATTTCAAGAATCTGGAATGGTTTGAGGACGCAGACGACTGCTACTACCATTATCGGCGCATGAGCCAGTCCAGCAAGTCCTTAATCGTTCGGGCCGATAGAGAGGCAAAGATAAACTGGTCCAAGCTCCTGGACGGCCTGGCCTGGATCTCCTGCGGCTACGGCGTTCGCCCCAGGTACACCATATTTTTGAGCTGCTTTTTGATCCTTCTTTTCGCTTTCCTTTTCTGGCAGGGAGAAGGAATTGTGGTGGAGCCGTTGAACGGCTCCGGCGCCAGCCTTGGCGCACAGGAGAATCTCACCTTCCTGGACAACCTCTACTTCAGCGCCATGGTCTTCACAGCCAGGACGCAGGTGAAATGGTATCCTGTAGGCGCCTGCCGCTACATGGCTACAATAGAGTCTATCTTGGGCTGGCTGCTCCTGGCCCTTTTCCTGGTAACTCTGGGAAGAACCATGATCCGTTAGCCCGGGATTCCGGAGAGATTGTCTTCTCTTGTGTCAAAATCATATAGAATTGTCCCTTTAGTCGATTCACGACAAACGTCGAGAAAAGTCCATATATTAGTTCGCCAGAAACACCATTATGGATATCGCAAAAGGAAAGCGTCACAGATGAACACAGAGTGATAAGATGCAAAAGGCAATCTTGATTTTGATCATGACGGCGGCACTTCTCTATACAAGCGCTGCCATCGGGGCGGAGTTTGGAAAAGAGCGCCCCATAGCCATTGTGGGGGGCTCCGAGCAGATGCAACCATCCATAGATGGACATATTGTAGCCTGGTCGGATAACCGGAGCGGAAACTACGACATATTCATGTACGATCTGGAGACGGGAGTGGAGAGATGGGTATGCATCAATCCCTTCTTCCAGATCAATCCAGCCGTATCAGGCGAGCGCATTGTCTGGCTGGACATGCGCTCCGGGAATGGAGACATCTACATGTACGATGTCATCAACCGGACTGAGTCCGCGGTTACAACCGCCGCTGGAAACCAGACCCAACCGGATATCAGCGGGGATCGCGTAGTCTGGGCTGATGACCGCGCAGGCACCTACCAGATTCATCTTCTGGACATGTCGACCAAAAAAGAGCAGGTCTTATCCTCAGCCAAGGGAGAGCAGATCGAGCCTCGGATCAGCGGAGACAAAATAGTCTGGATGGACAAGCGTACGGGAGACTTTGATATCTACCTGTATGATATCGCATCCGGCCAAGAAACACCCGTCTCCACAGGGCCCAATGATCAATCTTTTCCTTCTGTGAACGGAAACAACGTAGTCTGGGCCGATAATCGTACAGGGGAGTCTGATATTGCCTTTATTGATTTGACAACTAAGAAGACTACGACGCTTTCCAAACCAGGCGTGCAGACCGATCCCAGGATTTACGGCAAGTACATCGTCTATCTCAACAACCACACCGAGATCAATCTCTATGACATTTCGACCGGCACGGACTCTGGTCTCGCTCCCGGCAGCATCAAGATGGAACCGGCCATCAGTGACCGGGGCGTCGTCTGGACGGATTACAGGCAAGGACAGACCGATTCGAACATTCAAATGTACGACTTCGAGATCCTGGCAGATGTATCCATAACCAGTGAGCCTTTCAACCACACCAATCCCTCCATCTCTGGAGAGAATATCGTCTGGACAGACAATAGAAACGGCAACTTCAACGTCTATTTATTCAATACGGCCACCAATGAGGAGACGAGCATAACCAATAGCGATTTTGACCACAGCAGCCCTGATATAAGCGGGGACAATGTGATCTGGACGGATAAGAGCAAGGGCAACCTCAACATATTCCTCTACAACCTATTGAGCAAAGAGACTACCCAGGTTACCGCCGATTCGTCCGACCATCGCTACGGAATGATCGACGGAAATAATATCATCTGGATTGATGAACGCTCGGGCGGAGAGCAGATCTACAATTACGACATAGCTACGGGAAAGGAACGGCAGATCACAACTGTACAGTCTCTGAAGCTCTCGCCGGTAATAAACGACGACAAGATAGTCTGGATTGACTCTCGGAGTGGTGAGGATAAATGGGATGTCTATCTCTACAACCTGACCTCCGGAAAGGAGATTCCCATCTGCACAAACCCGGCTCGCCAGGCCCAACCCTGGATTTGGGGCGATACCGTGGTCTGGGCCGATGGCAGAAATGAGAACTGGGACATATATGTTTACGACCTAGTCACAAAAACGGAACGGGCCGTAATAATTAACCCTGCTAACCAGGGCAACCCAATGGTTTATGGAGACTATTTAGCCTGGCTGGATGTAAGACAGGGAGATTCGGATATATATCTCTACGATCTGGCGAAGAGGGTGGAAGTACCATTGGCCACGCTTCCCAATCAGCAGACTCCCAATGACGGCAAAGGAGATCCCGATCAGGTCAAGCCTTACCTATCTTCCAAGATCATAAGCGACAACAAGATCGTATGGATGGACAATAGCAATGGCTATTCGCAGATCAAGATGAGGTATATCAACTCCGATCCCCTGCTGCTACTCAATACCGACTTCCCCAACACCAATGGCAGCCTCCTAGTATGGAGCGACAACCGGAGAGGCAACTGGAACATATTTGGCTTTGATTTCTCCACAAGAGCGGAAAGGCCCATCTCTCGAGGAGAATATGATCAGCTCTACCCCAAAGCCTCCGGAGACAAAGTAGTATTCGCAGACTACAGAAATGGGGATGGGGACATCTATTTGAAGAACCTGGCTACCGGTGTCGAATCGGCCCTTGTCACGGGAAAAGGTGATCAAATCTGGCCGTCCATCTCCAACGATCGGGTCGTCTGGCAGGACAACTCCAGCGGCAACTGGGATGTCTACATGCGAGATTTATCCACGGGCGAGACCGTTCCCGTCTACAAAGGATCAGGCCAGCAGATGTATCCCATCATCAGCGGTGACCTGGTGGTCTGGCAGGACAACAGAAACGGAGACTTTGACGTTTATGTCAAAGACCTGAATTTGGGAAGTGAGACCAAACTGACGGGCGATGGAGACCAGCTTTATCCCGACATCTCTGGAAACACCATCGCCTGGGAGGATGGCAAGACCAAAGATATCTCCTATTACTTCTGGGATCAGAAGTGGGGTAAGACCTATCCCCGCCCAGGAGAGCAGACGAACCCCGTGGTATCGAGCAAGTACATCGCCTATGTTGATGACGCAGGGACAAATGCCTCCATCCGCAAGCTGGACCTGAGCAACTGGAAGGATGAGCTGGTTCAGGCGGGACCAGGGCAGGTCAAGCCCAGCATGGACAAGAAACTGGTCTGGCTCAACACCGAGAGTGGTAGGCCGAGATCGGTACCTGTGACGGCGGGTCAAACCAGCGTTATATGCAAAGCGCCCGGCGACCAGAGCCAACCTGTTGTTGGCGGCAACGACCAGGTGGGATACTATGTGGCCTGGATGGATAACCGTACCGGAAACCCGGATATCTATGTCTACAGCCTGAACCAGGAGATCGAGCTACCCATAGCGGCAAGCCCCTATGAGGATATGAATCCGGATATCTCAGGAAGTATCATCGGTTGGGTTGCCCGCAATCCCCAGAACCAATATGGAATCGAGGACTACTGGTCTATCAGAACATTTGATATATCCATTGACAACTCCTCGGAGCTGGTTTTTGGACTGGAGAACGCGACATCGATCTCCCTCAGTCCAGATTATCTGGCCTATCTGAGAAATACTTACTTTGGCAGGATGGTCTATGTGAGACCTCTTTTCGAAAAGGAGGTCAGTCCTGAAGCTCCGCCCAGCGGCACTAATCCGCGGGCCGGAAAAGATCTTGTCGTCTATCAGGATAATAAGAAAGGGAACTGGGATATCTGGCTGTGGAAGCAGGGCCAGAAACCCGTAATGCTGGTGAGCGATGCCAACGATCAGACCAATGCGGCGACAGATGGGAACACTGTGGTCTGGCAGGATAACCGGAACGGGAACTGGGATATTTATGCCTACGACCTCAAAACCAGTAAGGAGACACAGATAACCAAGGATCTGACGGATCAGACCAATCCCGATGTCGAAAACGGCGTCATTGTGTGGCAGGATAAGAGAAACGGTAACTGGGACATTTATGTCTACGACCAGAATGTGGCAAGTGAGAAAGCCATCTGCACGGATGCCGGGAACCAGACTGAACCGCGCATAAGGACGGGAAGAATCGTCTGGACCGATGATCGGAATGGGGACAAAGATATCTACATCTACGAAAACTATATGCCATAAGACAGATGGGGGCAGTCTATGGCTGCCGCCTCCATTTTTCTTGCCCCGATTTTGGACATAGATCGCAGTCTGTCGGGGCAAAGTTTATTTATGTTCTCAATGCGTTAGCCTCGCACTTAATAACGTTTGGGGCAATTCATGGAGCTTGAAAATCTTCGATTCGGTACGGAACTGCTCAAACGCGGTTTCGCAAAGATGCAGAAAGGCGGCGTCATCATGGATGTCACCACCGCGAAACAAGCCGTAATAGCTGAAGAAGCGGGAGCTGTAGCCGTAATGGCCCTGCATGCCGTGCCTGCGGACATCAGGAAGATGGGCGGTGTGGCCAGGATGGCAGATCCTATGGTCATAGAGTCGATCATCGAGGCTGTGACCATCCCTGTCATGGCAAAGGCCAGGATCGGCCACTTTGTGGAAGCCCAGATTTTAGAGGCGCTGGGAGTGGATATGGTGGACGAGTCAGAGGTCCTTACTCCGGCGGATGAATTCCATATTGAGAAGACCAAGTTCACCATTCCGTTCGTCTGCGGCGCTCGAAACCTGGGGGAGGCATGCCGGCGCATCAAGGAAGGTGCGGCCATGATCAGGACCAAGGGCGAGGCGGGAACGGGAGACGTGAGCCAGGCGGTGCTGCATATGAGGATGATCCTGGGCCAGATCAGGAGCCTGAAGGGCATGGACGATCTGCAGCTCATGAAGGTGGCGCGTGAGATCGAAGCGGACCTGGATCTGGTCAGAGAATGTGCCAGCATGCAACGCCTGCCCGTTGTTAACTTTGCTGCCGGCGGCGTGGCTACGCCTGCTGATGCGGCTCTGATGATGCAGCTTGGTGCAGATGGAGTCTTCGTAGGTTCGGGCATATTCAAGTCCGAGAATCCGGAGGCAATGGCACAGGCCATTGTCGAAGCAGTGCATCATTACAGTGATCCAGCGCTCCTGGCCGATGTATCCAAGGGTCTGGGCGCGGCCATGAAAGGGCTGGATGCGGCAACGATTCCTGAGGCAGAAGTTCTGCAGAAGAGAGGATGGTAATTGCATAGGATCGGAGTCCTTGCTCTGCAGGGGGATGTCTCGGAGCATGTCGCAGTTCTGGAGAGGGTAATGCAGGGCCAGGGTCGGGTGGTGGAGATCAAAAAGCCCGGCCAAATGGAGCATTGCTCAGCCCTGGTGCTGCCGGGAGGAGAGAGCACTGCCATCATTCGTCAGCTGGAAAGGTCAGGTCTGACAGAGGAGCTGAAAGCTGCAGCGATCTCCGGCAAGCCGATCCTTGCCACCTGTGCGGGTTTAGTGCTGGTCTCCAGAGAGATAGAGGGCGATTCAAGGGTTAAGCCACTCGGTCTGATGGATATCAGGATCAGCAGGAACGCCTTCGGGCCGCAGAGAGAGTCCTTCGAGGCGGACCTGGAGATTGAGGGCCTGGAGCAACCTTACCGGGCGGTATTCATCCGGGCTCCTGCCATTGCAGAGGTGGGCAATGGGGTGCAGGTGCTGGCGAAAGTGGGGGACGCCGTTGTTGCGGCCCGGCAGAAGAATCTGCTGGCTCTGGCGTTTCATCCTGAGCTCACCTGTGACTTGCGAATTCATCAATTATTCCTGAAGATGCTGGAGGATTGAGATGTTCTCGGAAAAGGATCTGGTAGCCAGAAGCGCAGAAGATATGGCCCTCGAGGTAGAGGAACTCTTAGCGGATGCAAAGCGCCTGCGGGAGGGTTGCGAGGCATCGAGCCAAAAAGAGGTGGAGCTACGTCGCGAATCGGTGGATACGAGGCCGTCCGACGCGGGGCAGGCGGAGATCCTCTGGCTGGAGGCGGAACGGCTGCGAGAAGAGGCCAGGGAGATGATGCGGCTCTCCATGGAAAAAACGCTGCGAGCGGCCGAGGTTCAGCACCGCATCGATATTCATGACCTGATCGAGTCAATGGACAATAGTGACGAAATCTGGAGCAAAGCTGCGAAGGCGAGGCGTTGAGAGGTCGGCCCCGGTTCAGCAGAGCCTTTTTTTTAATTAATTTTGTCCCGCGTCCTGGAACTGGATCTCCTTCTGGGTTTGGAAGGAACCCCTGTACTGCTGATCTGCCTTGATCTTCTTGAAGAACTTGGCATACTTGGTTTGAATATTCCAGGTTCCGTTGAAGGCCTGTTCCGTCTTGAAGTTCAGAGTATTGTTGGTATAGCTGGCGCTGGAGACGCTGGAGGTCTCGCTTCTGTCCACATGGCTTAAGTTGAACCTCTCTGTGACGGACGCTCCCATGCCGCCATCGAAGGTGGGTGATTCAACCGTCTGACGGCCTTTGAGGTTGCCGCCGGTGAAGACCAGATCCTTCTTCTCGACGAAGTTGTCGACGGATGCCTTGCGGTCAAGGCTTCTCTGGGTCTCCAGGCTTATGGAGCCATTGCCCATCATCTTCTCATTGTAGTGCATCGCCGTTCCCTCGAAGGTATCCTTTATGGAGACCTCTCCTGTTCCCTTTACCGATGAAGACTCAATAAAGAGCCTGCCATTTCCAGAGACGGGAGCGATTACGTCCCTGGTCGCAGATTTGACTGTGCTCCAGTGAATCAAGTACGGCCCGCCTTCCGCGGTATTCGACCCATCTGTCATCCAGACAGAGAGAGGCATGTAAGTACCGGCGGCTTTTCCGGGTATGGTGCAGCTCCAGTATCCATCTTTTGCGCTGCCCGATTCCAGGCTAAGACTGGAATCATAAACCCTCGCCACACCCAGCATATCCTGCTTGGTTAGGGGAGACTCAGAGAGCCCGTATTTCACCGAGGCGGACGTTATTGGGGTCGGGCTCTGCAAATGCACTGTTACTTTTACCGGTTCTCCGGATGCGGGCTGAGAGGGCATGGCGTTCACATCCAGAATGGTTATGGCTCCGTGCTCTGAGCTCTTCACTCCCTCAATGCTCAGCTCGTAATCCTTTGCACCGGGCAGGCCATCTTTTGCCTGAGGCACAAACTCCTGGGCGGCATGAGATTCGGACTCATTCTCACTCTCAATCTCGTTGCCGGACATTCCCAGAAGCGTTTCCACATATCTCAGGAGGTTTGTGATACCGTCAACGACCGCATTATTTGATTGGGTTGCCGAGCGGTCAAAATCCCTTCCAATGGCGCCCGAGATTTGAGTGACTGTCTCCTTCTCGTCGGGCAGGTTGAAAGGCAGGCTCAGGTTGCCGTAGCTGATGTTTGCCGGGGCCATCCTGACTGAATTCTGAGAGCCTGACGCAGAGTCCTCCAAACCCTTTGCAGTGCCACTCAAGAGGCCGATATTAAGTGTGCAAGACTCTCGAACGGGCTTCTTATCCTGAGTGAATCCCTCTGCAGTTACAGTATCATCCCCTGCTATTGTGATCGCCTTTTCTGCATAGATCACCTTCTGGTGCTTGGGAGAGAGATAATCGATATTGCCCAGGGGGCCCAGCTTTTTGCTGATGACGAAGATGCTGTAGAGTGGGACACTGCCTGTGTTGGCCACTGTGCAGGTAAGATTGCTGCGGGCTCCGGGCATAACCACAGGCGGCGAGGCGCTGACGAATACCTTGAGAGCAGTGACAGCCGTCCTTGCCTTCACGCTTGACTCGTCAGACCAGATCTTGCCGCTCGAATCCTTTCCCTCGACTGAAAATTGAATGGTGCAATTGTTGGATATCACAGTTCGAGAGTTAACGACTTGGAACTCGCCCGGCTCCAGACGGCCGATGGCTGCCAGATCGGACCCATTTTGAGTGATGACCACATCATTCAGGCTGTCGTCTCCCGAATTGGTGACGAGACTTGTTATTTCAGCCGTATCTCCGGGACAGGCCTCTATCTCTATGGGCATAACCCGCAAACTGATGCCGGGCTGAATGGACTTCAGAAGCACAGAAGCCTCGGCAGTGGCATCAAATCCATTCTCGTCAACGCCATGGGCTGTGACGTTTATCCAGGTGGTAGTGTTCTTGCTATAGATCGCAGCCATGCGCACGGATCGCCCCGGCGGCATTTCCGCCAGCATGCATCTCTTGCCGTCTCCATCCAGAGTTATGTTCTTCAATAGCTCTTCACCGGTGTTGCTCAGGATCCAGGTCACTCCAACTGGATTTCCCGGATACGTCCTGACCTCTGCCGGATCGCCCCGGATCTCCAGGGAGGAGTTTCTCACCCGAAGGCTCAGGCTCTGGCTGGCATAGAGCTCCTGGCCAGAATCGTCCCGGGCGGTGACTCTTACATCATCTTGCAGACTCTGGGTCACAACTCTCTCCTGTTTGCAGCACCTGGAAAGCTCCCGGGTTGATAATGTCTATTCTGCCTATCTCACCAAAGCTATCGGAGACGATTAGATCGGTGAGTTTCCCCTTCCCGCTATTTTCAACCCGGATCTGGAAGCGGACAATATCACCACGCCTCACCACGCCTGGGGCCGTCACCTCCAGCTTGATCAAAGGTGAGACCATCCGAACGGCAGTTGAGGTATCATTTGTGTAGACGCTTGCCGTTGGCATCCTTTCCATCCACTCTGGCCGAGAGATTGGTACATTCTCAATCACCAGGACTCCATCGAGAAATAGCTCCTTATGCGGAGGGAGGAACCTGGTGGAACCAGCTTGCCAGCGCAGGTGATCCGTACATCGGAGAGTTCAATGGACCCCAAGTTTACCGCTTTGCAGCTGTAGCCCACGACCTCTCCTTCCCTGCCTTCTGATCTGTTCGCGGCAATGCTTATCGAAAGAGAGTGATACCTCGGGCTTCTTCGCGATTGGTGGAACTATTTTCGCTGGTGGTGTGGGCTTTGCGGGGGCCTTGGGTGCTGGTGCCGTCATCTTCGAGGGACCGGAAAAAGAAACGGAAGCCTCTGGAGCGGCCTTAGTGTTCAGCATAGTATCCCCTGTAGCCGCTGAAGCGGACACAGTCACCTTTGTCTGAGTTATGCTGAACCCGGCCCACAATCTCCTGGCCGGATGAATCGAAGGCCGACACCAGTATTTCGTCCACGGGGCCGCTGATGGCCAGCACTTTCTTCTCCCCGGGGACAAGCTCGGAAAGGAGCCCCAGGATTTTTCCGTCGCTCTGGACCTTCACTTGACGAAGCTTTGAGGTGCCGGCGTTCTCCAGGTAGATCTGCGAGATGTCTCTGCTGGAATTGACCGATGCCTGAAGAGAGGCACCCGAGGATGCTACTTTCAGAACTGGCTCGGGTGCATTGTCGGATTGCACCTTCGGCAACCAGGTCATCCTCGAGGTCGTCTGAGTCGGAAGGAAGTATGGGTTGAGAATCAGATAAATCGGAGTCAAGGGAACGTGAATCCGGAGCATGAGGGAAGAGATAGAATAAAGTTGGAACTAGAATGACCAGAAATGCGGCTAATCCCAGCAAACGCGGGACTTGCCTTTAGACTACGCCTCCCCCGAGGTAGTCTGAGCCTAAACCTACCCCTCCTCATTCAACTACTCCCTTTTTCCCTTGATCTATCCCTTACAATAGATCGCCACTTGTTATCCCTGACAATTAATAAAGATTAAACCCTTCAGTTCATTTTTTATATTTCTATCTATAAATGCGTTTCGGATGTTTGGGAGAAAAAGGCTTTGCATGCATAATTATTGTTTTATAGCTACAAATATATACAGTAATTTCATGAGCACATTTCATATTCTCGGGCAGCCTCAATCCAGTCAACTTGGTCACAGCGTAGGATGGAGCAAATCTTGAGTTTAGTCGTCTCTGCTACCTCTTTTGCCTTCATGGCAGGACAGGCCGGGGATCTGACAGGATATGTAATACCGGGCAGGGTACGAATCTTCTTTTCGGGGCGTTTGTAGCATTTCAGCGGTGCCCAGGGGTCTGAGTCCTGCGCGGAAAATACTGTTCATTTGCGATGTTGACGAATCAGGCTCAGATCGAATGGCTATCGACAAAATTCTCTTGATAACGACGTCATTACTGTTGTTCGTGAGCCAGACGAACTGCCTCCTGCATATAACACAGGTCTTGGGCATAATGCAGATGGCTTATGCAGCCGCAATCCGTGCAGCCGAAGCCCTTTATGGGCCAAAGTCGCTCTGCGACCTTTGATGCTATTCTGCATTCCAGGTCGCGGTCTGTTTTGGTGATGAAGACCTCCTGAAAGCCGGCCTGGGGCAAGAGGTAGTCGATGTGCCACCTCCGGGTTGATTCAATGCCTTGCATTACCCTTATGTGGCGATCCACGCGCTTGCAGCCGCCAGGACCGCGTGCCGAGCCGGTGTAAGCGTAGTATCCGGCTGCAAAGGCAATAGCGCCCAGGGATCCGACCTCTATCTCCTTTGCCTTATCAAGATTTAGAAGAATAGTATAAATTCCGGGCTCACTGCATCCAAGGATCATGAAAAGCTGCTCTGGATGGCACCTATTTGAGCTTAATGCTTCCATGGAGGAGCAATACGAGACACATATTAAAGGAAGACTTTTCTAGGATGAGGTAGTATTGAGGTTATGGTGAATTATGTGAAATTGTTAATAGCCATTGCATCAGTGCTGATGCTCTCCTCTCTGGCCTTGGCAGTGCCAGAAAGCGGTCAGCTTGGACCATATGCAGTCTCTTTCGATATGAATACCGATTCACAGCCTGAATTAAGGGTCATGGAGCCCCTACAGACGCCAGCTGCGGATATTTTCGGCATCCCATCTGCGACAAATTACGGCATGCAGATATTTACCAACAATGATACGAATGCTGTAGTGACCATTAAGGAGTTTGCAAGCCCCGTTGATTCGACTCTGGGACCGTATGAACAAATGCTCCTCCTTCAGGCCGCTCTCAACTACTTCAATGTAACAAATGTGGAAGATAGGACCATAGATGGAAATGATGGCTTCCTGCTCACCAGCGAGCCAGTACCGGAAAACACCGCCGTTCCTGCCGATGTCAGGCTCTACCGCGCCAGCTACTGGATGGACAGCAAGGATTATGGACCTGTATCCGCGGGCACAGTTCGCGTGGATATAACCTCATCCTACCCACAGGACGTAACCGAAAACCTGCTCAGCAGTCTGCAAGTGGTGAAGGGCCAGGCAGCCATGCCACCTGCATCTGGCAGCACAGATATGCCACCTGCAACGAATTAGCGTCGAGCTGGAAAAAGCAAGCAAAACGAATGGGCCTGAAAAATGGCCCTTCGACTTTTCTTAAGGGAAACTAATTTATCCATCGTGAACCATTGCGAATGGCGGTCTTCAGCAGTCGCGGGGTTTGCCAAGCTGGCCAAAGGCGCAGGACTTAAGATCCTGTCTCGCAGGAGTTCGCGGGTTCGAATCCCGTACCCCGCATTATTGTATTCTATGATGTCGATTTTGCCTTTTTAGGAGTGTTAATGTCGCAATGGTATATCCCACATCGGGCATGAGTTATTGAAACCATTCAGCTTTATAGTCCAATCTAGGATGGTGACATGATAAAGATGAAATCAGTCAGAAGCTTTTGTGGAAACGAGAAAAGCATCGCTGCATTGGACAATAACATGAATGCAGAATTTCTCGTCGATACATTCATTTCAACTGGTCCTCGCAAAGTCGTTGCCTAAAGCAAGGTTGAGTTCTCGAAGCTGGCATATCAAAGCCGCGATTTCTACAAGTGTGTCGGTCAAACTCTGGCAAATTACTATCGATGTATGAAACATCCATCCCCAATGGGTATTGATGGTGAAAGTGAAAGTCCACTGGAGTAACATTCAAAAAAATACCGGATATTTGATTGAATTTTGTGGAATGTATGAAAAATAGGAAAGTCGATACAGAATCGGCAGGATAAAGATCTTATCGACTTCGACTCTCTTAGATCCGGTCAACAATACGTACAGTGGCTGTAATACTTGTATGGATAGTAGTAGCTATACGGGTAATAATAGCTATATGGGTAGTGTAGTAGTAGTTATATGGGTAATAATAGCTATATGAATAGTAGTAGCTATATGGGTAATAATAGCTGTAAGACGGGTAGCTGTACTGGGGATACCAATAGCTATAGTGGCTGGGATACCACGGAGACATCCAATCATAGCCACCTGTAGATGTCATTTGAGATTGATAGCTTGCACTTTCATACCCTTGCGACTGTGCGATGGCAATAGAGCAGAGCAATCCGAGTGCCAATAGAGGAAGCATTATCAACAACTTAATACCAACACCCCCATTTACTAATGGTAACTCAATGTATTAATACATATTTTTATTTATATAATTTGATAGTTACATACTATATCCTATTCGTCTGACCTTGCTGGGTCTTACACTTAATCCCGCAAGAAGCTAAAAGAGACGCTCAAAGCACAGGGGCATTACAGACGCAAAGTGGGAGTGGTAATTCTCATTCATCCCTCTGATTTCTTTTTCATTAATTTCTTCTCCACTCTGCCCACCCAAATGGAACGTCGCAGGCCAAAGTCCCTCCTACGCCAGTACTTTTCCTGACCTCCTCCTGGCAATGGAAACTCCTTTGTGATCACGCGAAAAATGTTTTGCTCTTTGGCCGAACCTAATCTTTCGCCATCCGGCTACCGGGGGCAGGCTCCGGGGCGCGCGGCCCGCTTGACCCGCGCGCGCATGAGCAGCATCCCATAGACCGTTCACTATTCTAGCCGGTCTGCCCGCCTTGATTTGCCCGCTGCAAATTTACTCCGATCTCTTCTGATTTATTGGATTATTCCTTTCTGCATTACGACAAACGGCATCCTAACAGAGGCATCCGAATTATCTACATCTGCATGGTATCCATCTCTCAGCCAGACTTCTATCATGTATACGCCAGCCTTTGACTGACCCGTATTCCATACCCAGACGTTGTTTGTGGTCCAGGAAGTCACAGGCAGCCATTGCTCTTCAGTCGAAGGCCCTTTGAGAACATACTGATAAAGAATTGTATCCTTATCCGGATCAGAGCCTTTTGCTGTCCAGGTTACTGTGACACCTTTGTCTTGAGGGCTCTGTCTATCCGATTTGAGGCTCAGGATAGTTGGCTTGGAGTTTATTCCTGGGCTGCCTCCAATACCCATCGAGTTGATAACAACATATTCAGCACTGATATGACTATCATGTCCTCCAGCTGGCGCATGGCGTCCATCCTTGACGCGCATATCTATGATATTTATGCCGTCATCGATGGAGCTGGTGGTCCAGTTCCATGTGTTATCCTCGCTCCAGCCGGTCATAGGTTGCCAGGTGTTTCCTGTCATCGGTCCATTCAACCAGAACTGATAAAACAGCTTATCTCCATCCGGATCGTAAGCATTTCCCGTCCAAATGACTGTAGAGCCTGCTGTTATCGGACCTTCTTGATCCGGCGTCAGACTCTTGGCAGAAGGCGCCTGGTTCAGGGCATTTGCCGCCACAGACTTGATAGGTTCTGAGCTTTGATCATTTCCTGCGAACAAAAGATCTTTGGTGGTGATGGCCTGACCTGAGCAGATAAATACCACTATCAACAAAGAGCACGCTAAAAGAATCCGAATTATTCCTCGCCTTCATTTAAATCCCTTGAATCCCCTTTTGAACTCTAATCTTTATTTCATATCATTATAGTTAAGTTTTTCTGATTATTCAACGCTCATGAATTGGAGTGCACCCCTGAAAGGCCTTGCGCTGTAAGAAGGGATGCGTCCTCAAAGGACTGCCGCCAGCGCTCGTCATCGTCGATGAAATGATGTGCTTCGCGATAGGGCGTAGCCTATGCCCTCATAAGCTAATCAAAGCAGTGTTCAATCGTCAGTGCAATCGAACTTGCGAATGACGATCTCGGAAAGCTTTTGCCAGCTTGACGCAAGCTTTTTATCCCCGTTGGAAGATGGAGTTCATCTTATCATCGATCATAGCTCAATATTAGAAAAAGGATATAGGACGATATTTGAAAATAGTTTCGCCATTGCTTTTCAGGCATACGATAGGAGAGCGGCAAAAAATTAAAGGCTTCCGCAGATGACCGCCGATCGATACACAATACCGATTATCTCTTTCCGCACGGCTCTGTTACTGGCAGCCTTCCTTACCCTCAGCTCGATAGCCTTTAGCATCCTCTTGAGCGGCGAGCTTCGAACCGCGGCGAATGATTTGCTATGTATTTTGGTCGATATGCTGGCTGTTCTTGCTCTGTTCTCTGCAGCCCAAAGGTCTGCCATTTGCAGAAGAGAGGTCCAATTGGCCTGGGCTGTTTTGGCTTTGGCCATGATCAGTCATGCTATTGGCGATATTATCTGGACGTTCTACGAACTTATACTGCATCAGTCTCCCTTCCCCTCCCTGGCCGATGTACCGTATCTGATGCAGTATCCTCTTTTCATCATAGGTATTCTTCTCTTGCCAAGCATTTCTTTGACCTCCAGCGAGAGGCTAAAGGTCATGCTGGATGAGGGAATAGTGGTGATTGCCTCAGTCATGCTATTTTGGGCCTTGTTGATCGCGCCGACTATTGAATACAACGCAGGCTCAGACATCCTTATTCAAACTCTCTCTGTAGCTTATACGGTTATGGATCTAATGCTGTTCTTTGCTCTGATAGAGCTGCTGTTCCGGAGGGTCAAATCCCGGCGGATGGGCCCACTAATGCTTTTGGTTATGGGAACGGCTATGTTTATTGGAACGGATATCCCTTATACGAGCCAATCTTTGCAGGGTACTTATGATCCGGGAGGCCTTTTGGATACGGGTTGGATCATTGCCTATTCGTTGGTCGGACTCGCAGGTGTACTGCAGGCCAATTCCCTGAAACCCGGGTCCTCTTCTCCAACATCCACTCTTACGGACTCATCCTCTTCTCGTTATCTTGAAATTGATATTTTTCAGTTCATGAAACCTCATTATCTGCCATATATTTGCGCAGGAGCAGCTTACATCCTTCTCCTCTGGAGCTATGATCACCCACTTCCGGTGAGCACCCTTCATCTATCGTGGGGTGTGGGAGGCATCATCGGTTTGATCATCATCCGCCAAATCGTGGCTCTTAAAGAGAACGAAAGTCTATACGAGGCATCCAAACGAGCTGAAAGGGAGGTCAGAAAGCTAAATGAGGATCTCGAAGACCGGGTCATTGAACGCACAGCACAGCTCGAAGCGACCAATATAGAGCTGCAAAACGAGATCCAGGATCGCAAACGTATAGAGGAGGATCTACGGAAGTCCAAGGAAGCTGCAGAGGCCGCAACGATTGCCAAATCCGAGTTTCTGGCCAACATGAGCCACGAGATACGAACTCCCATGAACGCGGTCATAGGCCTGACAGGTCTTCTACTCAGAACCGATCTGACTCGTGAGCAGCTCGATTATGTCGAGACCATCCGAATCAGTGGTGACGCCCTGTTATCGATTATCAACGATATTCTGGACTTTTCAAAGATTGATAATGGCAAGATGGAATTGGAGATACAGTCCTTTGATATTAAAGGCAGCATAGAGGACGCCATTGATCTGGTAGCTTCGAATGCGTCTGAAAAAGGCTTGACAATTGCCTACGACATAGATAACAACACTCCAAAAACGATCATATGCGACCCAACAAGATTACGCCAAGTCCTGGCCAATCTGCTCAGCAATGCGGTTAAATTCACGCATTCAGGCGAGGTGAATATCTCGGTTTCGAGCAAGAATCTCGAAGGAGACAACTATGAGATCCACTTCGCAGTTAGGGACACAGGAATTGGAATCCCTGCGGATAAGATGAGCCACCTATTCCAATCTTTCAGCCAGGTTGAACCCTCAACTACGCGCAGATACGGCGGCACTGGCCTTGGTCTCGCCATAAGCAAGAGGCTTGTTGGGCTGATGGGCGGCAGAATTTGGGCTGAATCCGAGCCAGGCAAAGGTTCAGTATTCCATTTTACGATACTGGCGAAGGAATCTTCCTTCCAGCCTGTGACAAGCAGAGAACCGGCCCCGTTGATAGACACCAAGATGCAAACAGATCATGATCGTGCTCTGCGCATATTGGTCGCGGAGGACAATATTATCAACCAGAAGGTAATCTTGAAGATGCTCAATAAGCTGAACTATCGTGCAGATGTCGCCGCCAATGGGCTGGAGGTCTTGGCCGCCCTGGAACGTCAGCCCTATGATGTAGTTCTCATGGACATCCAGATGCCTGAGATGGACGGGCTGGATGCCGCCAGGAAGATCCGTGAAAAGTCGCCTGAATGGCCTAAGATCATCGCCATCACTGCCTATGCTATGCAAGGCGATCGGGAGAAATGCATCGCATCAGGCATGAACGATTACATAACCAAACCGGTGAATCTTGAAGAGTTGCGAACTGTCCTGGGATCTTACAATTAGCCATTATGGTGACAGGCAACATCTCTATCAGTCCACATAAGCCGCTGATTCTGTAATGAAAGACGTGCTCACGGGTCATAATCTGTCTCGCTGGCTTTCTGGATAATCTTAAATAAATTTGTCTTGTTAAGGCAATACTTTATCAATATGGATTCCTTAATAATCATCATCAGGTGCGAATTTCCTTTCTGATTGAGGTGAATGAATTGACTGAAAAAAGATCAGAAGACTCAGCCGAGACTGAATTGGATGGACGAAAAGTAGAGGTGATGAAGGCACGAGGCGATCCCTGCGACCTGCAGGCTGAAAGAGGAGGACTGAAGGTAAAGGATTCCGATTTCAAGACGGGATAGAAATTAATAATTTTTTGTCTCCTGAGTAATAGTGCATCACCTGAAAGCATTTATGCATAAGAAGGAGGGAGGCAAAAGTCTTCTGGGTGTAGGAGGGAGAAAATTAGCCATTGACTTTCGCCAATATACTATACGTCGATTGCCGATATTTAAGGCTTTCGATTAGGAAGAATCAAGAGTATAAAACCACCATCTGGGAGGGAAGAATAGAAAAACTGCATAATCGATTCCCGGGCGGGCCAGCGCCGAAATCCACAGCGCCCTTTTAGGAGGAGCCAATCACAGAAGTGATGACCTGGCCTGCCCGAAGCTCGACTTTAATCTGGGCTTGGAGGCGACACAGCGCTGGAATTTGACACAGCGTCCGTTTCACGGGAACCCGAACTCACTGGGCCTCATGCTCGCCTCTCGCCTTTGGCTTTGTGCCGCTTCATGCCCCGGTCGTGTATTAGCGCGAGATCCTTTCGGCAGATTGCTGCACCTGTTACCGTGCGCAACTTTTTTTTGGCTGCCGAAGTTCAAGTCTCACAGGCTCGTAGCCGAATGCAGTACCACGACGGCATGCATCTCCTGGAACAAGGAAGCGATCTGATCTTATAAGCGACCGCAAACTGCCCCTCGGAGGGACAGCGATTGAATCAGCCTTGCCGAACAGAGCATTATCGGCATACGTTAGGCCCACGACACGCCCGCCGCCCTTTGCATGAAGCGGCAAACTACCTATTTAGTCGTTATGGATACTTGTAGTTTGCGGTTGAAAGTCGAGCTCTGGTAGAAGTTATGATTCAGATCGACGTTTTGGACCGGGGGTAGATGGCAGTCGATGTCTCCTGGGCGGAGAGGTGCATGGCGGCGGGGCGGATGCTGAAACGATTGGAGATTCTGCAGGAATCATGTCCGAAGACGGATGTGTTGGAGAGCGCAATATTCTGCACAGGGCCTCGACTTCACTCTCCCCGCATCGTTCTCATTATTGTTTTATATTTTATATAACCTTGATTTTTTTGGGAATTAGGACTGCACAGAATAGAAGGAAATGGGGGGGTTGATTTGTGGATTTCTTTACAGGCCGATCCTGGCTTTTATCTGCGAGACATCTGCCTCCATTCGGACCAATCTCTCTTTTAGATCATCTTTTAAATCAGAATGAAGCTCTTTAACACTATCTGCAATCTCTTCTCTGGCATCATCTATCTTCTCTGCGATTATCTCACAGGAGGAAGTGATCTCCTGGCTAGCATCCTGGATGGATTCACGGACTTTGTTTGTATCTTCGCGAGAGCCTTTGATCTCTTCTCGAACACCTTTAACCTCTTCATGAACCGCTCGGATGTCTTCGCGAGAGCCTCTGACCTCTTCTCGAACACCTTTAACTTCTTCATGAACCGCTCGGATGTCTTCGCGAGAGCCTCTGACCTCTTCCCGGACGCCCTTGGTCTCCTCATTATTTATTATTAATTGGGCCACAATCTGCTTGTTGACAACGATTAGATCACCGAGCAGTTCTGCTGCTTTGTCCAGGCGTTGATCCGTTTCACCATTGGCGACCATCTTTTCAAATCTTATGAAGTCACCCCTGGCAGAAGTGTAATTACTTTCGATGTCCTGCACATCGATCAGAGGATCTTTGATCCTTAAATCATTGAGGAAACGCTCTAGGATAGAATCATCACCTTCCGCCACAACCTTCACTCTGCCGTCGGGAAGGTTCTGCACAAATCCCATAAGTCCCAGAAAATTCGCCAGATTTACTACCTTTGCACGGTAGCCGGTCTTCTGGACCGTTCCTGAGACAAAGGCAGTCAGTCTTTTCATCGATTTATAATTTGCTTCTTCCGATATATCTCTTTGCCTGGCATCCCTGGATTGCTGTCCGCCCATCTTGCAGCCTGCGTTCGCCGGGCTGAGACCATGCAAGCAGAATGCAATTGAGAGATCGTATCCTTGCCTACTGGATCTCATTTTCAAACGGAACGGAGTTGCTGGGGCTGAATTGAATTCCCTCCCACTTCTGATGAATTTGAGCGCACTTCAAGAACCTATATATAATGGTACTTGTAAACATATCCTGACCATTGAAAATGGGGATATCAAGACCAGGAGGAGTCTAATTGGTTGAATTTGGTCCGATACAGATAATCGCGCTGGGATTCCCAGATGTGAATAAGATGAAAGGCGATGTTCTCACAGAGATATTTAGGCTCAGTGAAGCTAAGATCATAAGAGTTATAGGACTCTTGGCGATCCTGAAGGATGCAAAGGGAGACATTGCGGCTGCTCAAATTACCGAACTTTCCGACGAAGATAGGATGAAATTAGGTGCAGGAATAGGAGCACTTATCGGCCTTGGCGCGGCTGGCAAAGAGGGTGCTATGGCAGGAGCAAAGGCAGGCGCTGAGAGGGTAGCTCAGAAGGAATTCGGGCTTAGCCAGGAAAAGATAATGGAAATTGCGAAGGACATCCCCAAAGGTACAGCGGCCGGCTTTTTGCTTGTTGAGCACCTTTGGGCCAAGAAATTGAAAGAGCTAGTTCTAAAACAAGATGGAGTAGTTCTGGCGGAAGGTTTCATACAGCCAGGGGCGCTGGTAGCTCTTGGCGCAGAACTGGCTGAGGGTGCAAAAGCTGCAGAAAAAGTAAAAATCAAATAATCGAAGGATTGGTTCAGCGATCTTCGGATTCTTTTTTCTTTTCTTTCTAAATCGCTTGATGCCGGAGAATATGAGACACCTCGATTGTATTGAAGCTTCAGAGTGATAGGGTATGATCCTCGGAGTAAAATCCCCTGAAGGACGATCTCCAGTTTGAATTCCAAATGCAAAGGCTTTCAAACCGGACGAGATATCGTGAGTGTAACCGGTACAAGACGAAGGTGGTCTTTGGACCAAATTGGCGAAAATAGTCCCGAGAACTGCAGTCAAAAAAAGAAAAGATTGGCGCCGAATTTTGCTGCGGCGCTTCTCTGTTATTCCACTTCAGGTATTTACACACAGGGCAGCCAATCAACGCTGACGGCTCCACAGGTGGAGTTGCCCCAGAGCTGGATGAACTTCTCAATGGAGAAGACACCGGTGAGGTCTTCGACACTGCGGCCATATTCAGCATGGCGGCCTTTCAGCTGTGGGTCGCCGGTGGGGTCCCGGGAGATCCATCCAATGTGGGCCACGCCGATTACGTTGCTGTTGAGGTTAGCCTCGAGAACACCTGTGCAGCAGTTCGTCACGGGACCATTGTATCCTCTCGTCTTGACCTCGGTGGTCTTCTGCAGGTGCTCAGCATGAGTGTACATCTCAGTCAGAACGGCGCCGATCTTGTAGTTCTGCACACAGAGCTTGTCCACCCATTTCTGATCATAGGTGCCGGTCTGATATGAGACGGGCATATACTCCAGCTCCTGTTCCGAGGTGAAGTTTATGTAGTCCATGGGAGTGCTGCCGGTCGGCCAGGGACAATCCAGATTCGTTGGCTGCCTCTCAGCTTCCAGTTCTATCCTGGAAGTAATTACATTTCCCGAACCGGACTGCTTCTCCACCAGCTTCTGTCCATTGAAGCCGTTTTGTGTGGAGATAACCATCTCCAGGCTCCGATAACCTACTCCTTTTACAGACGATTTCTCGTACATGTAATTGGCAGCCCCCGCCATGCCCACCAGAGCTATGGCGATAATCGCAAGAACGATCAATTTTCTCTTCAATCCACACTACCTCCTTTTGGCCGGATGCCCCCGGAAATTTATGGGGTCGCTTTGGCCTCTGACAATAATCAGGGCCGGTAACCTTTATGTACGGCCATTACTCTCCTGATGAACCCTAACACCCGTTATCTAGTTCTCTGGAGTCTATTTCAAGGTTTTGGCTGCCATTTATATTGTGGATTTACTTTCAAATAGAAAGAATAGTGCGTAATTCAGGAAAAAAAGAAAGGGCTCATACTGGTGGCTTGGTCGAAAGTATTCAGCCTATTTACGAAGTCATTGCATGAGCCGCTCAAACAGGGACTGGTGAAGGCAGGACTGCTTGGGCTTTTTACACCAGGTGTTTTCAGGCAATCTCCCTCCTGGCATGGAGTCGTGGATTCGGCATCGTTCCGGAAGAGTATTCTCCTATTGATCTCAAAGGAGCCGAAATACTCCTCAAGCTCTTTCAGGCTCTTCTGGCCGGGAATTGTCTGCTTGGCGTCTATCAGATAGTATCCTGTGAAGTTGTTCGCCGTCTGGAACTCCGCGGACTTCTTTAAGGATCCAGTCTGATGAAGTGTGAAGTCCTGGCTCTTGAATTCCATCTGCTGCACATCGTAGCTCTCCCTTACTTTAGCACCCACTCCTCCGAAGACCGCGGAGCTCTTGAAGCTCTCTGTTCCCACAAGTGCATCTCCACTGGCAACGGCGTTGTAGTTGTCAACGGCGTCCTGTTCCTGGAAGTTGGCATTTTTGCCCTTTGCCTCGTCCACCAGGTATTCATTCTTTACAATAGCATCCACAGTGCCGCTGAATATCACATTTTTGGTGGACTTTATCCCTGAGTTCATCGAGCGAAGATCCTTATTGATCTGGAACTGACCGGAACCACTGATGGCGGTCTCTGATGCATAGTCGAATGCCTGCACCTTGAATTGGGCCAGACATTCAGCCGAGTTGCGGCATTTGGCAGAGGCCTGGACGGAAAACTTGTACACTCCAGCTACTGCATTCATATCCGGCTGGACTTCCAGGTTCTGGGATCGAGAGGCTCCCGCCGGGATCTTTATGGATGTTGTCGTCCAGCTGAACCATTCCAATGGCGAACCCTCTGGCTTGACATTCACCTCAGCATCGGCCTCTGTTTTGCCATTGTTGCTTATGGTGACTATGAAACTCAGTGGTTTGCCCTGGGTCGTGTATGATTTATCAGGCTCTGATTCGGGTCCAGTAAGGCTTACGCTCACGGAAAGTGAACCCGAATCCCCGGAACATGGACTGGGCAAATATGTCGGCAGAGATGGTGTGGAGGGTCCAGCACAGGTGTTGCCAGCACAGGTATTGCCCGATACATCATCTATTTCTTCGGCCGGGTCCTCAACAGTGGCCATTGCCTGGCATGCTGTTAGAACAAATATTATCATTAACGTAATCAGACATCTTTTCATGCTAATCCCCCAATAAAGCCCTAAAAAAAGAAAAACTGCTGAGCTATTTCAGCCTAGCAGTCTATGCCTTCGCAAGGTGCTTGTGAATCCGTCTCAGGTACCGGATTCTCATGGAACTTTATGGTCTTCTCGGCTTCGAATGTTCCTGTGAACATCTCGTGAGCTTTGATATCCTTGTAGAATATCTTGTGCCAGCTTGCGTCGGTGCCCCATGTGCCGTTGAAGGTGTTCTTGGTCTCGATTCCAACCAGGTGAGCCGGGTTGTTACCCATCAGCTGGCCAACTGCATCCGTATCTCTACCAGCATCCTTGAGCGCGCCAATGAGATTCTCGGGCGTCATTCCTGGTGGATTGTATGGCGTGGTTGAGGAGAAGAACGCGGTCTCATCCTGCTCCATCTCATTCACCGAGAATAGCTCCTGCACATTAGCGCCCATACCTCCATAGAAGGCCTTGGAATTGATGAGTTTTCCGCCGGTCAAGGGCGTTTCGCCTTTGTAGGTCATCTTGGTAGCCTGGACAAGGTTCAGGTTGGACTTGTTTCCATTGTTGACCGTGGATATATTCCTCATGAGCTTGTCAGCATTCTGCGAATAGGCGGTCTCCTGATCGAGCTCGAGGTCGCCGTCACCATTCATGGTGCTGAAGTATTCAAGAGCGATTTTTTTGTCGATTATCGAGCTACTGACATCGATAATCCCTGTTCCGGATACTTTTTGGTTTTCACAGAATTGCTCATACTGTACGGGCGGAACTAAAGGCGGAGTGGCCACCACAGTGCCGCATAGCCCCATAAGGGCAATTGCAATTACTACTACTACTCCCTTCATGCTACATTCACCCCCGATGTTGACGTAACAGTTATTGATCCCTTTAGATGTAGATCCCTTTCGGCCGTAAAGCCGAGACTTGAGCTACAATTATAAGCTGATGCTTTTATTTGATATAAATCTATCTGTTGTTCATAATCAACACTTAAGGCAGCTAGCGCCAGGGGAGCTGCCTATGCGGATGAGCTTCTTGGAAGAGAATAGCACAATTGTGCTTTTGGAATTACTACTACCGCTCATATTTGAGACTGAATCCAGAAATGATTAAAATAGATTCTGAGATAATAATAAAGTCAAAAATATAATATGAACTCCGGGCAATCGAGCCCGGAGCCTGATTTGAGATTTCAGTTTTGTCTATTTACACGCAGGGCAGCCAGTCAACGCTGATTGCGCCGCATGTGGAGTTGCCCCAGAGCTGGATGAACTTCTCGATGGAGAAGACGCCAGTCAGGTCCTCGACAGATCTGCCATACTCGGCATGGCGGCCCTTGAGCTGTGGGTCAGCCATGGGGTCCCTGGAGATCCATCCGATGTGGGCAACGCCGATTACGTTGCTGTTGAGGTTAGCCTCGAGTACACCTGTGCAGCAGTTTGTTACACAGTTATTGGCGTAGCCCCTGGTCTTGACCTCAGTGGTCTTCTGCAGGTGCTCAGCATGGGTGTACATTTCAGTCAGCACAGCGCCGATCCTGTAGTTCTGGACGCAGAGTTTCTCGACCCACTTCTGGTCGTAGGTTCCGGTCTGGTAAGATACGGGCATGTACTCGAACTCAGCTTCCTTAGTGAAGTTGATGTAGTCCATGGCGCAAGCATTGCCGGTTGGGTAAATGCAATTGCCAGCAAGAACGAGGCCGTCTCTGCCGAGCTGCCTCTCGGCTTCGATCTCAGTCCTCTCGGTGATCACGTTACCGGATCCGGACTCTTTCTCTACCAGCTTCTGGCCGGCAAAGCCAGTCTGTGTGGAAATGATCATCTCTACGTTCTTGTATCCAACGCCCTTGACCGATGCCTTTTCGTACATATAGTTGGCTGCACCGGCCATGCCTACTACGGCCATGGCGATAATAACCAAAACAGCTATTAGTTTTCTCATTTCTTTCCCACCTCCTTTACATGAGGATCGAATGCTGCTTGACAGCAACGAATGATCCTTCAGTACATCACCCCGATTGGATCAGATATGCCCCAGATCAAAGATCCGGGATCGTTCCACCAGAAGAGTGAAACCGCTTGGTTCGGCTCAGTTTTGATACATCTGCCGAAAGCGTCAAGTGCTATCCTATCCGGCGTGAGGCGCCTGGTCCCATGATTTTCATCGGGCATTTGAAAATGTTCTTCAGGCACAACCTTCCACATTAGATTACTGACATATAAACCTATCGAGCATGAATTCTGTAATTTGATCATCTAATATTCACGCACGACATGCCTGTTTTCACCTCCGGGCAGGGCGAAACTCACCTGAGGTCGCATGGTTCTAGGGACATGTTATCCAGAATAATGCACTTAATATATCGGCGCCCCATCTGGGTGACGATATTTTCGCAAAAAGAACGTTCGATGCAAGGTTACTACTTCAATAAAAACGCGAAATATAATATGAACTCCGGGCAATCAAGCCCGGAGCCAAATCTGACGATTCAGTTTTATCTATTTACACGCAGGGCAGCCAGTCAACGCTGATTGCGCCGCATGTGGAGTTGCCCCAGAGCTGGATGAACTTCTCGATGGAGAAGACACCAGTCAGGTCCTCGACGGATCTGCCGTACTCGGCATGGCGACCCTTGAGCTGGTTGTCAGCCATGGGATCCCTGGAGATCCATCCGATGTGAGCAACGCCGATTACATTGCTGTTGAGGTTAGCCTCGAGTACACCTGTGCAGCAGTTTGTTACGCAGTTGTTGGCGTAGCCCCTGGTCTTGACCTCAGTGGTCTTCTGCAGGTGCTCAGCATGGGTGTACATCTCAGTCAGCACAGCGCCGATCCTGTAGTTCTGGACGCAGAGTTTCTCGACCCACTTCTGGTCGTAGGTTCCGGTCTGGTAAGATACGGGCATGTACTCGAACTCAGCTTCCTTGGTGAAGTTGATGTAGTCCATGGCGCAGCCACCGGTTGGGTACAGGCAATCGGCTAGGACGAGACCATTCTTGCCAAGCTGCCTCTCGGCTTCGAGCTCAGTCCTCTCGGTGATTACGTTACCGGATCCGGACTCTTTCTCTACCAGCTTCTGGCCTGCAAAACCAGTCTGGGTTGAAACGATCATCTCTACGTTCTTGTATCCAACGCCCTTGACCGATGCCTTTTCGTACATATAGTTGGCTGCACCGGCCATGCCTACTACGGCCATGGCGATAATAACCAAAACAGCTATTAGTTTCCTCATTTCTTTCCCACCTCCTTAGTTTACCATCAATGCATAGATCTAAGCCGTCCGCAGAGGCCCAAATCCATTGGCACCATCCGACAACGGGTTATTACCCTCGCTTGGCATTAGGTCCAAGCAGAGGCAGTTGAAATGCCGCTGGCGGTGTGGAGTACCTGATCCTCATGCTTCTCGGCTTATATTTGAGTATTTTGCTCAGGCACAAGCACCTCTTAACGGCTTATGGAATATAAACGTGTCGGGTATTTATTTTAAAAATCGATATTTGTAGGTCCTTTTTCTATCCAAAGTTGTAGAAACTAAGGGTCTTTGTTACTGGGCGGTGCTGCCAAGATGCCGTCTTCTTCACTCCGCATTAGTCCTTGATAATGCGCGCCAAAAAGGTCCTGTATCCGAATACTGGGTGGATAATTCGCAGCGGGATATTCGGCATTCAATACTCCTGGGCAAATACTCCTGGGCAGCAAATCAAGATTACTTGCCGCAAACCAAGTGAATTTGCCACAAATCGATGCCCAAGAGTGGCTGACCATCATGGGGTCGGCGATCCCGCGATATAATAATCAAGAAAAATTGTGGTAAAAATGCTCCGGCCGGGATTTGAACCCGAGTCTTCGGCTTGAAAGGCCGAAATGATTGGCCGGGCTACACTACCGGAGCAATTGACTCTAGCATCATAAATCAAACCGCCTGGCCCTCTCCTCATGATACTCGGCCAGATATATCTACGTTTCTGATGCGCTTGAGTTGAAAGTAGTCCCGGGCGGATTCGAACCGCCGTCGCGGGCTCCAAAGGCCCTCAGGATTGACCGCTACCCCACGGGACTATAATCTTGCAAGGCTTATTTGGCTGGTCTGCAGGCCCGGGCATCTCCAGCTCGGGCAGCTAGTTATCCGCATAAGATATATATGGCCTTTCCCGGAGGATCAAAGGAGATGAAGCTGCTCACCAAGACGCATATGAGCCAGCGCAGGCTCATAGAGATCCTCAGAGTTATCGAAAGCGCGGGCTCGCCAGTCGGGGCGAGGGCGATCTCGGATTCTCTATGCAATCGCGGCTATGACCTGGGGGAGAGGGCGGTGCGCTACAACCTCAAGATCCTCGATGAGCTGGGATTTACCATGAAGAGCGGCTACAGCGGCCGGGTGATTACGCCTCTCGGCTCAAGGGAGCTGAGCGATGCCCTTGTGGACGACCGGATCGGTTTTGTGAATACGAGGATTGAAGAATATATGTTCAAGACCAGTTTTGATCCTCTGACCGGACAAGGTGAAGTCATCGCCAATACCAGCATCATCGATAAGGCGAACGCTGAAGAGGTTTTCGAGATCCTGGGCTATGCCTTCGATGCAGGTTATACCATAAGCCGGAGGGCGCTGGTCCTGGATGAAGGAGATACTCTCTCCTCTTTGGAGATTCCTGCAGGGTCCTTGGGCGTGGCGACGGTATGCAGTATCACTCTGGACGGCATGCTCCTGAATAAGGGCATTCCAGTTCTCACCAGCTTCGCTGGGCTGGCGGAAGTCAGGGAAAAGCAGCCAGGGGAGTTCACCGACCTCATCGCCTATGCTGGCTCGTCCCTCGATCCCATTAAGGTGTTCATGGGCCGCAGGGTGACGAGTGTGGCAAATGCCATCTTTAAAGGCACGGGACGGGTGCTGGCCAACGTTCGGGAGGTGCCCGTCGCGGCAGCGGAACATGCCTGCGAGCTTCTGGAAGAGTCTCAGGCCGCGGGCTTTGGCGGGCTCATAAAGATCGGTGGTCCAGCGGAGCCCATCCTGGGGTGCCCCGTGGCTTCGGGCAAGATCGGCATAGCCTTCTATGCTGGTGTCAACGGGATGGTGGCCGCCGAGGAGCTGGGAGGAAAAATCGAGACCGCGCCCATATCCATGCTGGTGGACTACTCCAGGATGACAGATGCTGAAATGATTCGCGCAAGGCGTAATCATCAATCCTGCTCGGAAAACTCCTTTCCCGACAAGATAAGGTTTTATAGAGCATCGATCTCTAGACTCAACATCACATTTACATGATGAGGAAGAAAGATGGATTTTAGGGTTGTAGTCTCAGATCCCAAGAGCGGTAAGGCCTATCAGGTGGAGCTTAAGGATCCAGGAGCCGGCAAGCTTCTGGGAAAACACATTGGCGACAAGATCGAAGGAGATATCCTGGGCATGCCCGGCTATTCGGTACAGGTCACGGGCGGTAGCGATCGCGAAGGATTTCCCATGCGTGCAGACCTTCCCGGCACAAAGCGCAGAAAAATCCTGTTATCGACTGGAACCGGGTATCACCCTGTCGCCGAAGGAAAGAAGAAGAGGATGAGCATTCACGGAAGGGATATCTCTCCCGATATTGGCCAGATAAATGTCAAGGTAGTGGAGATCGGGGCCAAGTCCGTGGAGGAGCTGCTGGGCAAGGCTCCCAAAGAAGAGAAAAAGGAATAGATCTGCAATTTTGGCGGGGATGGTCATGCCATCCTTCCGCGGTGTTCTCTTTTGGTTTTATAAAATCTGGATAACTCTGCCCCTGGTGCGTTCCCTGATTAGACTGTCCGGAACGAATCGTCAGATCGTTCGCACGCCTGGAGAGGCAGGGGGATCTGGGCGCGCATTACAGATTTCATCTGGCTGGGGCTCAAGGTCGCAAAGAGGGCATTCATGAGAGAGTCGCTCTTCATGGCCATATCCACCATTTTCCTTATCTGCACCGATCGCGACAACTCTATTCCAAACTCTTCGCGGATGCGCGACGGGTACTCCTGCAGAGGCACCCCGTCCTGCAAATGCCCGATTGCAGCATCGCCCGCTATCCTTCCAGCTACCATGGCCAAGGGTATGCCCCCTCCACTGGTGGCCATGACGTGGCCGGCAGCGTCTCCGGCCAGTAGCATGTTGCTCTTCTGAATCACTGCCTGGGGACCCGCCCGCGGGCACGAGACCGCGCATGACGGCCAAGACTTCACCGCATCCCAGCTTCTTCGCGGCAATAGGATGCTCTTTGACAAACCTGTCCAGAATATCGGGAAGCTTTCGGCCCGCCAGGTACGATGCCCGAACGCCTACTCCCACATTGGCCGTGTCCGGTCCCAGAGGAATTATCCAGGCGTAGCCGCCTGGAGCAAAATTTGCCGAGAAGTACATCTCTGCCGCATCGGCATCGATCTTTACATCGACCATCTCATATTCCAGGCAGATGCCCAGCTCCTGGCCAGGATTTCCCATGGCGCGGGAGACGATCGAGTGCGGACCGTCTGCACCTATTATTACCTGCGGCCGCATGGCTCCGGAGAAGCGTCCGGAAAGCTGCAATGTGCCCTCGCTGAGATTTGCGCGCGTCGCGGGAAGGATCCGAGCTCCCGCGCGAGCCGCCCGGCTGGCAAGGTGGCGATCGAAGGCGCGGCGGTCCAAAACCCTGCCCGCCACGGGAAACTCCTTGCCCTTTCCAGAGGGAGAATAGATGCGCTGCAATCTGGTGCGGTGCAGTATGCAGCGTTCCGGAATCTCAATTAGCGTCTGGGGCAGGCGGGCGCGGGGCATAAGCCGCACCAGCTCGCAGGGTTCAGGAAGGAAGCCACCGCACTGCACGGGGCTTCCTATCTCGCTCTTCTGATCGATGAGCACTACCTTTGCATCCCTGCGCGGCAACTTCTGCGGCAGTGCTGCCCGCCGGCCCCGCGCCGACCACTGCTACCTGAATATCTTCCCTCATGTCTGGATCGAGGATGGTCATGCCGAACTCCCGCAGTGCATCCCCTATCTCCTCATATGCCAAATAGAGCTCATCCTTTTGTCTTTCGTTCTGTTCGCGCGTCGGCTCGGCTGAGAGCCAGATCTGGCTGGAATCGCCGCGCACCATCTTGACGCAGGCCAGCATATCCGCCTGAGAGAGCCGGTAGACGATGTGGCTCCCCGTGGGCGTGAACCAGGAGGAATGCATGTCCTTCAGCTTCTCCACGAACGGCTCCCATTTCAGCTCCTCTGCCCCGGCAGCGCCGTCGACGTTCGCGTGCGCGATAGCGAGGTTGAGGTGAGTGCGGTCTCCTGCCATCTTCTCCTCGATCTGCATGATGACCTCATGGTAGCGCGCGCCCTTCTTGTCCACTCCTGGAAGGCCGCTGTCAAAGACCTTCTCTGCGACCTCAGGAAAGAACGGCGCGAGGCGAATATCCTCTGTCGGTCGCGTGACCAGCGAGACGCCGACGAAGAATAGAGCGCTCAATGTCAGGCCGACAAGCACTCCGTGCTCCGTGAGCAGAGGCGAGATGCTGTCCAGAGGCTGTTTCAGCCAGAATTGCTCATAGGAGACGAGCAGGATCTGCGTTCCGCCGCCGACTATGAGCGCTGCCATGGCCCCCCACTTGGTGGCTCGTTTCCAGTAGAGCCCGCCGATAATGGGGAAGAAGTAGGATGTGGTGCCTATGACCGTGGCGATGATTACCGCATCCATGATGCTGTTCACATTCAACGCGATTAACGCCGAGATGCCGATCATGATTATCACCAGTATCCTGTTGACAATCAGCATCTCTTTCATGGTGGCTGTGGGCCAGAGGTGCCGCTGGATCAGATCCCGGGAGATACAGGAGGCTCCAGACGTGGCAAAGGTGTCCGTGCAGGACATCGAGGCTGCGGCAAAGCCTATGGTCAGCAGGCCCAGGAGCCATCCCGATACGTTATCGCTGATGACTCTGAGGTAGAGCATCTCCGCCTCTACCTCTCCTGCAGGCCGGGGATAGAGCACAGAAAGGCCGATGGCTGTGAGCAGGCAGCAAAGATAGACCAAAGCCAGCAGTGCAGCACCAAGCAAGAGCCCTCTCTTCGCGGAGCGTTCGTCGCGCGCCGCCCAGACCTTCTGCCAGGGATCCTGCTCTGCAACCCATCCCGGCAAGAGGGCCACCATGAAGACCAGAGCCCCCATCAAGCCTCCCAGGACGAAGAGATCCCACCAGTCTGTGCCAAGCATTGAAGAGGCCTCGATCAAAGAGACACCCTTCTTGGCAGATAGGTCCAGAACCAGTGTGGCCACATACACCGCCAGGCCTGCCAACAGAATATACTGCAAAATATCGGTCCAGACCACGGCGCGAAAGCCGCCCACACTGACGTAAAGGGCGACTGATACGGCCATAATGGCGATGGCGAAGAAGGGCTCGATGCCGAAGAAGGTCCCCAGGACCAGCTTGAAACCGATGAAATCAGTCACCGAGAAGAGTATCATCATGATGGTGACGGCCACGGCCACCGGCGCCCGGATCATGGGGTCGTATCTTATCTCCATGAGCTCAGGCTGGGTCAGAGCAGGAATGTTCTTGATCCTTCCTGAGATCGCGGCTATTATGATCAGCCCGGCAATGTTGGGGAAGACCCAGATCCATATCGAACCTATGCCGATGAGAAGAAACAGCCCTGTGGCCAGGAGCAGTGCACTCGCCGTTATCCACGCGGATGCCGCAGAAAATCCGATGCTGATCGGCCCGAGCTCTCTTCCTGCCAGCCAGAAGTCCGTCACAGACTTTTGTCGACGAGATAAGTAGAGGCCGATGGCGAGCAAGACGGCTATGTAGATTGCGAGGAACACCAGGAAGAACGAGTAGGCATCCACGGTTAAACCACCTCTGGCGGCTAGTATCTCGTGGTATTTAACTTGTGGGACGAGATGGTGGAGAGACGGCTTCCTGCAAATCATGATGCTTTTGATTCTTCGCAAAAGCAATTCGTTGTAGAAGCAAGTCTTTTTATCGATAAATTGAAGATCAGCAACTACTTAAACGGAAAAGTGACAAAGGCTCAAATGAGGTTTTAGGATGAGGAGCGATGTCACCAAAGTAGGCAGAGAGAGGGCGCCTCATAGGGCTCTTTTCAAGGCCACTGGCCTATGCGATGAAGAGATTCGCCGTCCCTTCATCGGCGTTGTCAACTCTTATAATGAGTTTATACCCGGGCACATTCACCTTGACAAGCTGGGGCAGGCAGTGAAGGCGGGCATACGCTCTGCCGGTGGCGTGCCCTTCGAATTCCAGACCATAGGCGTCTGCGACGGTATTGCCATGGGCCATAAGGGCATGAGATATTCTCTGCCCAGTCGCGAGCTGATCGAAGACTCCATCGAGATCATGGCCGAGGCCCATCAGCTTGACGGGCTGGTTATGATCCCTTCCTGCGACAAGATAGTGCCCGGCCACATCATGGCTGCGGGAAGACTGGACCTGCCCACCATCGTCATCACGGGCGGGCCCATGATGCCCGGCTTTGCCTGCGACAAGGAGCTGGATCTGATCAACGTCTTCGAGGGATGGCAGGCGGGAGGCGAGACGCTGAACGCCCTGGAGGAGATGGCCTGTCCTGGAGCCGGCTCATGCGCCGGGCTTTTTACTGCCAATACCATGGCCTGCCTCACCGAAGCCATGGGCTTGAGCTTGCCGGGATGCGCTACCACTCATGCCGTGGACGCGCTGCAAGATTCGATATGCAAAACAGTCGGGCATGAAGATTATGGAGCTGGTAGAGCGCGGCATAACTGCCCGGCAGATAGTCACGAATGCCTCACTGGACAACGCCATTCGAGTGGATATGGCCATAGGTGGATCCACAAATACCGTTTTGCACATGATGGCTATCGCGGCTGAGTTCGGACTGGATCTGAATTTGGACCGCTTCGATCAGCTGAGCCGGGATACACCCCATCTGGTCAACCTCCGGCCGGGCGGCCCTCATCATATTCTCGATCTGGACCGGGCGGGAGGCATTCCGGCCATCATGAGCAGGCTTCGCTCCCTGCTCTCTCTGGATGCACTCACGGTCACAGGCAAAGGACTGGGCGAGAACCTGGATGCCTTCAAGCCCATCAATCCCAAAGCCAATGCCAGCATCATCGCCACCCTCGATGCGCCCGTGCACGCTGAAGGTGGGATTGCCATAATGCACGGCAGCCTGGCCCCCGAAGGGGCGGTGGTCAAACAGACGGCGGTATCCAATTCCATGCTCAAGCATTCCGGCCCCGCTGTGGTCTACGACTCCGAGGAGGAGTCCATGGCGGGCATCGTGGCAGGTGGCGTGAAGCCCGGGGATGTCGTGATAATAAGATATGAAGGGCCAAAAGGCGGCCCGGGCATGCGGGAGACACTGGCACCGACGTCGGCCATCGCGGGCGCAGGCCTGAGCGAGTCTGTGGCCCTCATCACCGACGGCCGGTTCAGCGGCGGAACCCGCGGTCCCTGCATTGGCCATGTCTCGCCGGAGGCCGCAGTGGGTGGACCAATTGCCCTGGTCCGGCAGGGCGACATGATCCGAATTGATATACCTGCGCGCAAGATCGATCTGCTCGTCGATGCCGCGGAGCTGGAGACGCGCCGGAAGGCGTGGACCGCACCGGAGCCCGTGATAAAGACGGGCGTCCTGGCCCGCTACAGAAATTCTGTTACTTCGGCCAGCAAAGGCAGTGTACTCAGATGAACGGAATCAGGTGCTTTGTGGCGGTGGACCTGCCGGGAGAGATGCTTGACGCGATAGGGCGCCTGCAAAGCCAGATCGCGACGGAAGGTTTGCGGCTTGTTCGGCCGGAGTTAGTGCATGTCACCATCAAGTTCCTGGGAGATGTGCCTGAAACAGAGGTGGGACGGGTGAAAGAGGCTCTCAGCAAAGTTATGATGGCGCCCTTTCCCGCCCACGTCGCTGGCATGGGCACTTTTCCCGGTCGAGACGTGCGTGTCGTTTGGCTGGGCCTGGAAGGAGACTTCGATGAGCTTTATGAGAAGGTGGAATCGGCTCTAGGCCCCGTCGGCTTTGAGCGCGAGGCGAGAGGCTTCAGCCCCCATATGACCCTGGGTCGCGTGAGCCGGCCAGGACCGGAGACGAATCGCGAGCTCAGGCCAAAGATCGCCTCCCTCGGTGCAGTGGAGCTGGGCCGCTTCAACGTAGAACGATTCAGCCTTAAGAAGAGCAAGTTGACCCGCGGAGGCCCCATCTACGAAGACCTGGCAGGATTCTCTCTCTAGGGTCCTGGAGGAGGTGCTCAGGAGGGTCCGGCCCAGTCTTGCCGAAAGAGCACGATTGATTGAGACCTCAAACGCCATCATCGACCACATAGATCGGCTGGCAAGAGAGCGCAAATTGAGCATGAAGCCCATGCTGGTGGGCTCCGCGGCCAGAAACACCTGGCTGGCCCAGGATCACGACCTGGACATATTTTTGGGGGTGCCCCCGGAGGGAGATCTTTTCGCTGCTCTGGAGGTGGCAAGGCTTGTCGCCTTTGATCACGAGGAGAAATATGCAGAGCATCCGTATGTTCATGCCCAGGTGGACGGCTTCGATGTCGACCTGGTTCCATGCTATCTGGTAGAGGACGCCTCCCAGCTGAGATCGGCTGTGGATCGGACCCCCTTTCACACCCGATATGTCAGCGCAGCGGTCGCCGGTCGGGAGGACGATGTCCTCCTCCTCAAGCAGTTCATGAAGGGCATAGACGTCTACGGCTCGGAGTTGAAGGTGGGTGGCTTTTCCGGTTACCTGGCTGAATTGCTCGTTCTATGCTATGGCTCCTTTTCCTGCGTCCTCCAGGGAGCGTCTTCCTGGAGGCCAGGAACGTACATCGACCTGGAAGGGAAGGGCAAAAAGACGCATGAAGAGCCACTGGTTGTTGTGGATCCGGTAGATCCGAATAGAAATGTGGCAGCCGCATTAACCCTGGATAAGATGCTCCAGTTTGCAGCTGTATCGCAACGCATTTCTGAAAGAACCGGGCCTTGATTTCTTCTTTCCCCAGAAGCCCAGGCCCTCTGTCCGATGAGGAGATCGCAGGCCCTGATAAACGATGCGGGGAACAAAGCTGATCCTCCTGGAGCTCCCCGCTCCCGCGGTGGTAGAGGATATCCTCTATCCACAGCTGCGCAAAGCTGAAGAATCCATAAAAGCGTTATTGGAGAGAAACGGCTTCCGGGTCTTGCGCAGCGATGTCGCGGCGTATCGTGACCGGGCTGTGATGCTCTTTGAAATGGAGGTCTGGGAGCTCGCGAAGGCAAGCTGCCGCATGGGTCCACCTGTCTGGGAGGCGGATCACACCGCCCGCTTCCTGGCCGCGCACCCTCATCCTCTATCCGGCCCCTACATAGCAAGACGGCAAAGTTGTGGTGGAGGAGCTGCGAAAATATACTCTGGCGTGGGATCTTCTGGCGGCAGAGATGGGAAACCTCTCCCTGGGCAAGCATCTCTCCCTCGCCATTCGTAGTGAACACAACATATATGTGGGCCCGGAGATGCTTGAAATAAGAGACGACGGCTTCCGGATCTTTCTGGCACATTACTTTCAGGCTATGGTCCCGCTCCGGCTGACTTGCGCAAGCTGCTCCAGTAGGCTTCTTGAACATTCTTGACCTCCTCAATTCGCCTGACGACCCTGGGGTCAAAGCCTTCTACATTGGGCAGAGCTCCCTGAAATGCTTCTATCTCGGCTACAATCGCGTCGCCCTGCGCCAGGAGGTTGTAGCCGCCTTCCAAGACAGCGGCCAGTCTTCCCTGGCAGCAAGCATTAGCTACATCTTTCACCACGCCGGCGATGGCGCCAAAACCCGCCGCTGTTAGGCACATTCCACCCAGGGGGTCGTCTCGATGTGGATCCTGGCCGGCCGAGACCAGGACTATGTCCGGCTTAAATTCGTGCGCTATGGGTTTTAAGATCTCCCTGTATGCCATTAGGTAGCCCTCGTCACCCGTTCCTGAGGGCAGGGGCACATTTACCTTGGTGCCTTCTGCACCACCTTCTCCGACCTCATTTATCCTTCCTGTGCCCGGATAATGAGGATGCTGGTGCGTGGAGAAGTACAGTACCGACCTGTCAGAATAGAATATGGCATTGGTGCCGTTGCCATGGTGCACATCCCAGTCCACTATGAGCACTTTTTTTAGACCCAGAGCTTGAGCATGCTTCGCGGCTATGGCCACATTGTTGAAGACGCAAAATCCCATGCCGCGGTCCGGCATGGCATGGTGTCCGGGCGGCCTGACCAGAGCAAAGGCGCCATCATAGCCGTTGATCGCAGCCTCCACTGCCGTCACGGCTCCGCCCGCCGCCATCAAGGCGGCGTCATATGAGTGCTGAGAGAGAATAGTATCGATATCCAGATAGCCGCCGCCATTCTGGGAGATGGCTTTCACCTGATCGATATACCTTCGTGTGTGTACCGCTGCAACCTGATCGATGGTCGCGGCCCGGGGTGTTATATATTCAACATCTAGTTTCTCAGAATTGATTCTTTCCAGGATCGCGGTCAAGCGTTCTTTCTTCTCCGGATGCCCCCCGGTTTCGTGCTGAAGATAAATAGGATGATAAACAAGGCCGAATCTTTTCATGCTTTTGAGATCATATCGCCTCTCGTAAAACTGTTTTCCTCTTGTCACAACGCAGAGTGCTTTGCCGGATTATGCAGCCACAAGGAGACTTGCCTCTGGATGTTTGCCCCCGCAGTCTCAAATGATATGAAATCTCATTCGACCTGTCCTTCACCGGTTTTCTATCAGTCCTTATTGCCTCGGGCGAAGAATAGGCTTTTAAGCAGGTATGACAAATGCAGCCCTGAGCCTTGTAAAGCTCTTTGGTCGACGATAGCTCTGGGTGGGAAAGACCAGTACCAAGCTGCTACTAGTGACCAAAAAAGATATAATAGGGAAATACTCTATCACTACCCTATAGTCCCTTATGGGATTAGGAGGGTGACGTAGCTATACATATGTCAGAGAGACGCCAGGCAGCGATGGCAGTGCTGGAAATGGACGTGCCACAATATGTAGCATGGCGATCGAAGACGTTATTCAGGCAATAGTTTTAAGAATAATCAGACTGTATGCTGCTGAAAGTGATCGGAAAGGGAAAATAGGAGGTTAAAAGATGAAGAAATTGGCTGCAATTACACTTACATCGATGATGCTGTTACTGGCAACAGCGATGGTAGTCGGTGCAGTTCCCAGTGTGGAGGTCCGGGGAGCGGTTGCCGGAACAATAAATGGCCAGAGCAATCTGGTTGATGGCAACAGCTTCACCTGGAATCCGCAGAACTTCGCCGGCTTCTACTACGACATAAAGAAAGACATAGGCACGGAGACCATGAAGTTTGATCTCACCGAGGGTAACAAACTTAGTGGCGATTCGCCTTACGGCATTAAATACACAAGCACCGCCCAGAACAAGGACTTTGAGTTCGAACCCTGGGGAAGCTACAAGATAATCGGCTTCGGTGCTGATCCGTACTTCGCCGGATACAACCCGGGCGAAGATGTGGCTTCGAATCTATTCTACTCTGAGTCTACCGATAAGAACTCGCTCTCAAGCGAGCAGCTCGAGAAGGTTCTCATTGATGACGACACAGAGATGACTCTCACATCCGGCACACCCTTGAAGCTCAAAGAGGGCTACGATCTCGCCATCAAATCCATCGACATTGACGGCAACAAGGTCTATCTGGAGCTGACTAAGGATGGACAGGTCGTCGACTCCAAGGTCATATCCCCATCCAAGACTGACGCGACTGAGGCCGACAAGACATACTATTACAAGAATCCCGCTGTAGGCGATCAGAAGAAGCTTGTGACCATCGGTGTCCACTTCAAGAATGCCTTCCGCGGCGCTGATCAGAATTTGGCTACCGTCGACGGCACCTGGCAGATCTCTGACACACCCACTGATGTCAAGGCAGATACTCAGTATGAAAAGTTGACCATCAGGTCTGTTGATGCCAACGCCGGCACCATCACCATGGACAATAAGGATAACGCCATAACACTGAGCAAGAACAAGGATACAACTCTGGCCGGCGGTATTAATATCAGGACTGCCGACAATGACACACTCCGGTTCTACATATACAAGCTGATAACTGAGCCCGGAGAAGTTCAGGTAAGAGGCGCAGTTGCAGGCACGGTTAGTGGAGCGAGCAATCTGGTTGATGGCAACAGCTTCACCTGGAATCCACAGACCTTTGCCGGCTTCTACTACGACATAAAGAAGGATCTCGGCAATGAGAACCTCCAATTCGTTCTCACTGAAGATAACAAGCTCAGCGGCGATTCGCCCTACGGTGCTACATACCTCACCACCACCCAGGACAAGGCATATGAGCGCGCTATCTGGGGTAGCTACAAGGTTATCGGCTTCGGTGCTGAACCGTACTTCGCCGGATACAATCCAGGCGAAGATGCGGCTTCGAATCTGTTCTATTCTGAGTCCACGGACAAGAATTCGCTCTCAAGCGAACAGCTTGAACAGATCCTGATTGATAGTAAAGATGAGATGACTGTCACATCCGGCACACCCTTGAAGCTGGAACAAGGCTACGAGCTCGCTATCAAATCCATCGACATTGACGGCAACAAGGTCTACCTGGAGCTGACCAAGGATGGACAGGTCGTTGACTCCAAGGTCATATCCCCATCCAAGGACGGCGCGACTGAAACCGACAAGACCTACTACTACAAGAATCCCGCTGTAGGCGATCAGAAGAAGCTTGTGACCATCGGTGTCCACTTCAAGAATGCCTTCCGCGGTGCTGATGCTAACCTGGCCTCTATCGACGGCATCTGGCAGATCTCTGACACACCCGCTGAGGTCAAGGCTGACACACAGTATGGCAAGATGACCATCAGGTCCGTTGATGCCAACGCTGGCACCATCACCATGGATAACAAGGACAACGCTGTAACGCTGAGCAAGAACAAGGACACTGAGCTTATGCCTGGCGTCAGCATCAAGACCGCAGACAATGACACTCTCAGGTTCTACATCTACAAGCCAGTAACCATCGAGGGCGCAGCTGCAGAGAACGTAACCGCAGCCAAGGCCGCTGAAGCCGCAGCCACTGAGAACGTGTCCGCAGCCAAGGCAGCTGAAGCCGCAGCCACTGAGAACGTGTCCGCAGCCAAGGCCGCTGAGGCCGCAGCCGCGGAGAACGTGTCCGCAGCCAAAGCCGAGGCTGAGCCAGCCCCTGCTGCTGCCGAGACCCCTGCACCAGCGACAAATGAAACACCCGGATTTGGCAGCGTATTCGCCTTAACCGGCCTTCTGGCAGTAGCCTACCTGGTACTGAACAGAAGAGAGTAAGATCAAATAGCTGGAGGGCTTCGGCTCTCCAGAACTATCTCTTTTTTTATACCCTACTATTCTTTGTACTTTTCCTTCTCTCTTGCAGAAAAAAACATCTTATATAAAATTTCCCTGCTCTGAAAGAGATCGGATTCTCGATTATAGCTCGCAAGACGGTCTGCAAAAGTATTACATCCATTAGCTGCATATACAATGCGAGAGATAAGTCCTATTGTGTGGTGATATTATGTCCATAGAGAGCACTCGAGAGGCCCAGTTCTGGGAAGCTCAGGAGGGGGCAGTAAAGTGCAGCCTCTGCTATCAGCAGTGTCGCATTCGCCCCGGCAAGAGGGGACTATGCGACGTGCGAGAGAACCAGAATGGAAAGCTATTGACTCTGGTTTACGGAAACCTCATAGCCGCCAACAGAGATCCTATTGAGAAGAAGCCGTTCTTCCATTTTCTGCCAGGAAGCCTGGCCTATTCCATAGCTACTGTGGGCTGCAACTTCACCTGCCTGCATTGCCAGAATGCAGACATCTCCCAGCTTCCCAGGGAAACAGGGCAGATACCCGGTTCATTCGTATCTCCGGAAGAGGTGGTTGCTGCAGCCAGAGCCGAAGGCTGCCAGTCCATAGCTTATACTTACTCTGAGCCCACCATCTTCTTCGAGTACGCCTTTGATGTGGCGAGTTTGGCCCGCGAGGGCGGCCTCCGCAATGTCTTTGTCAGTAACGGCTACATAGGCGAGGAGGCCGGGCAGAAGATCATTCCCGTTCTTGATGGCATAAACATAGACCTGAAGGGAGATGATCAATTCTATCGCAAGGTCTGCGGAGCAAAACTCGAGCCGGTTCAGCATAATATCGAGAAATTCTGGAAAGAAGGCGTTTGGGTGGAGGTTACTACTCTCATCATTCCCGGTTATAACGATTCTCTGCAAATGCTTACGGGCCTTGCCGAATTTCTGGCAGGCGTGAGCCCTGATATGCCCTGGCACGTCTCTGCCTTTTATCCCATGCATAAGATGCTGAATGTGCCCGCTGCCGGAATCGAATCTCTTCGTACTGGCCCTGGAGATCGGTCGCAAGGCAGGTCTTAAGTACGTTTATGCGGGCAACATTCCTGGCGAGAGCGAGGATACTCTTTGCTCCAACTGCAAAGAGGTGCTAATCAGGCGGCAGGGATATAGGGTCACGAAAAATTCCCTTGTGGAAGGGCATTGCGGCAAATGCGGCACAGCTCTGCCGGGAGTCTGGTCCTGACAAAACTCTTAAGTATCTGACAGTTGCGATTTCATCTTCTATGCCATTTTGCAGCGTGGAAGAAGCGATCCAGGATGTCCGGTCGGGTCGTTTTATAATAATATTGGACGACGAGAACCGGGAGAATGAGGGCGACCTGATGATGGCAGCAAGGATGGTTACTCCTGAAGCCATCAACTTCATGGCTCGCTTTGGTCGCGGCCTGATCTGCATGCCCATGACAGCCATGCGCCTCCGCGAGCTCGGCCTCCCGCTCATGACCAACCAGAACACGGAGTCCATGGGCACGGCCTTTACGGTATCCGTGGATGCCAGAGCCAATACCACCACAGGCATATCCGCTTTCGATCGATCGACAACGGTACATATTTTAATCGCTCCGGAGACGAAGCGGACCGATATTGTCACCCCCGGCCATCTATTTCCTCTGCAGGCCAAAGAGGGTGGTGTCTTGCAGCGTACAGGACACACGGAAGCCTGCGTCGACCTGGCCCGTCTGGCGGGACTCGAGCCTGCCGGAGTCATTGTCGAGATCATGAACGATGACGGCACCATGGCCCGGTTGCCTGAGCTGGAATGTTTTGCAAAAGAGCACGGCATCAGAATGGTGACCATTGAGGCACTGATCCGCCATCGCATGCAGTGCGAGAAGCTGATACGCAGGGTGTCGGTTGTGAGCATGCCTACAGAGTACGGTGACTTCAAAGCCATTGGCTACGAGTCCATTCTGGATGGACAGTGCCATATCGCCCTTGTCGCCGGGAACCCTGCAAGTGACGAGGCGTTAGTGCGCGTTCATTCGGAGTGCCTGACAGGCGACGTATTCGCATCAAAGCGCTGCGACTGCGGAGAACAGCTCCGGCAGGCCATGCGGCTCATCAGCGAGAGGGGAAATGGAGTTCTTCTCTACATGCGCCAGGAGGGAAGAGGAATAGGCCTTGCCAATAAGCTTCGCGCCTATGCCCTGCAGGATACGGGCTCAGATACCGTTGAGGCCAATAACGAATTGGGCTATGCTGCAGACCTCAGAGACTACGGCATTGGCGCCCAGATCCTGGTCGATCTGGGCATAAAAGAGATTCGGCTCTTGACCAACAATCCGCGCAAAGTAATCGGTCTGGAAGGCTATGGACTCAAGATCGTGGAGCGCGTGCCGCTGGAGATAGAGCCCAATAGCATCAATAGAAGATATCTGGAGACGAAGAGGGACAAGATGCACCATCTCCTTCTCCAAAATGAGGGGCCTTAAAGTCAGTCAATGACTATGCGCTTCCGGGAGACGATCACAGCTTTCGGGAGTGTGACCTCTAAGACGCCTTCCGCAAGGCTTGCCTTGGCCTCATCCATCTTGACTCTTGCCGGCAGCAACACCTTGCGATCGAATTTCTTGGAAGTGCGCTCACGTTTGTGGTAGTCCTTCTCTGCCACCTCTGCTCCTCGCTTCCTCTCGGCCACCACACGCAATTCGTCTTCCAGGATAGTGATATCAACGTCCTGTTTGTCCACTCCAGGCATGTCCATAGTTACAATTATTGCCTCTTCAGTCTCAAGGACATCAGCCAGCGGTTTTGCCACGCCCTCTTCTTCTTCCTTACTCTCCACGTCTTCCATAAGATCGCTCATGCGTTTTTGCATGCGCTCCATCTCCTCGATATACCTGGACTCGAGCTCCCCCAGCCCCAGTTCTTCTATGAGCCTGTTCATCCTCTTCTGCAGCTTTCTCAGTTCATCTGCCGGGATCAATCCTGCCATTTCAAAACACCATGAAATAATATGCAGTGGCAGCTTATATTTATTCCGATAGATATGCTGCTTGAATCCTGACCACCTCAGCCGAGTCCCTGGCAGCAGCATACTCCGCGAGGGGTTCGCGGTTGAGCTCCAGGAATACATGCCCCCAATTGAACTTGGAGAGTATCAACTCCGCCAGGCCCCGTTCTCCCAGGATGACCAACCCCGCTGCCAGGGCTTCTACAGTGGAGAGCTTGAACGGCTTCCCATAGTTCACGGGATTGGCCGCCACAAGAAATGGCAGCGCCCTCTCCTGAAGCCGGACGCGCGAGAAGACTTCCTCAGCATGGGCCCAGCTGCAATCCAGGGCGGCAAGCCCTCTGGTTCCCTTATCTTCCGGTGAGAGCGCTTTTTCCGAGAAGGGGCTGAGAACCAGGAAAGACCTGAGCTGGTTTATATGCCGGGTCATTCGAACCAGCTCGAAGCGGGCCAGCTTTTTTCCCGAGCATTTCTTGGGGTCGCATTGATTGGCGTGGTAAATTAGGAGTTCCATCCTGGCTATGGTCTACCGATAATCCTATTAACATTGTGTTCAACTCCCTTAGCAATCAAGAAGCCAGGAGTTTCAGATGAGCGAGCTCTCCAAGGAGTACAACTTTAGGCAGGTAGAAGAGAAGTGGGTGCAAAGCTGGGACAGTTCAATCTACTACTTTGACTGGGCCTCAACGAAGCCGCAGTACATCATAGACACTCCCCCGCCTTATCCCACGGGAAACTTCCACATCGGCAACGCTCTCAACTGGTGCTACATAGATTTCGTGGCTCGCTACAAGCGCATGCAAGGCTACAATGTAATGTTCCCTCAGGGCTGGGACTGCCACGGCCTTCCCACAGAGGTGAAGGTGGAGCAATTAAACCACATCACCAAGAACCAGGTCCCGAGAGAGGAATTTCGAAGGCTCTGTGAAAAGCTGACTGATGAGGCAATCCTTCGTTTCCATCAGTCCATGGGCCGTTTGGGCCTGTCCATAGACTGGTCCAATGAGTACGCCACCATGAAGCCGGAGTACTATGTCAAGACGCAAACCTCCTTCGTGCGCATGTACGAGAAAGGCCAGATCTACCGTGAAGAGCACCCGGTAAATTGGTGCCCTCGTTGCGGTACGGCCATAGCCCTTGCCGAAGTGGAATACGATTCCCGCACCTCAACTCTGAACTACATGCGCTTCAAAGCCGAAGAAGGCCATATCGAGATCGCTACCTCGCGGCCGGAGCTCCTGCCCGCCTGCGTTGCCGTAGCTGTGCATCCCGAAGATGAGCGTTATCAAAAATTCATCGGCAAGACCGTCAGGGTTCCCATATTCGACTACGACGTTCCTGTGATCTCCGACCCGGTCGTTGACTCAAGCTTTGGCACCGGATTTGTCATGATCTGCACCTTTGGAGATAAGCAGGATGTAAGATGGTGGATGGAGCATCATCTCCCGCTCCGTCAGGCCATAGACCGCAGCGGCAGGCTGACGGATATAGCCGGGCCATACAGAGGGCTCTCCGTAGATGAGACCAAGAAAAGGATAACCGAGGATCTGCAGGGTTCGGGAATCATCTTCAAAGAGGAGCCTCTGGAACAGAATGTGGGCCTTTGCTGGCGATGCAAGACGCCTATTGAGATCCTCTCCGAGCAGCAGTGGTTTGTCCGGATCAACTCCGAGGAGATTAAGAAGACGGCAGAGGAGATCGAGTGGGTACCTCCCCATATGAGGGTCCGGCTTGATAACTGGGCCGACTCCATGGAATGGGATTGGTGCATCTCCCGCCAGAGGATATTTGCCACCCCGATACCCGTCTGGTATTGCCGTGATTGCCATCGGGTCCTGGTAGCCGACGAAAAATGGCTTCCTCTGGACCCCAACCAGACCCGTCCTCCTGTAAAATGCAAGTGCGGCAGTGACGATTTCATTCCAGAGCAGGATGTCCTGGACACCTGGATGGACAGCTCCATCTCGGCTCTTGCCGTGGCCGGCTGGCCCGATCGGAAAGACATGCGCATGCCTACCCAGCTTCGACCGCAGGGCCATGACATCATTCGCACCTGGGCCTTCTATACCATCTTGAGGACGAAATCCCTGGAAGGGGTCAAGCCCTGGGACTCCATTCTCATCAATGGCATGGCTCTGGGTGAAGATGGTCACAAGATGTCCAAGTCCCTGAACAATTTCATCCGTCCTGAGGAGGTCTTCGAGACCAATGGCGCAGATGCGCTTCGCCAGTGGGCAGCCATTGGAGGCAGCCCTGGAAACGATATCCCGTTCCAGTGGAAGGAGATAACTGCCGCCAGCAGATTCCAGCAGAAGCTCTGGTCGATCTTTCGCTTCTCCCGTCCTTTAATCGCCCGAGCAGATGCTAATCCCGGGCAGGTGGACCGCTGGCTCCAGGGAGAGCTCGATCAGCTGATCGCCAAAGCCACCATCGCCATGGACGGTTTCCAGTTCGATGAGGCCATGAAGGCCATAAGGGCCTTTGCCTGGGATATTCTGGCCGACAACTATATCGAATTGGTCAAGGCCCGGCTTTACGGCCCGGATGGTCCAGAGAAGAGAGCCGCCCAAAATACTCTTTACACGGCTCTGGAGACGATTGCAAAGCTTATGGCACCCTTCACGCCCTTCCTCTCAGAGGAGATCTATCATTCCCTGACGGGAGAGAGCGTGCATACGCAGAGCTGGCCAACTGTCAGCAAAACCTCTATCGATCCTGCGGGGAGGGCCATAAAAGAGATTGCTGCAGCGCTTCGTCGCTACAAAGCCGAAAAAGGGATGGCTCTAAATTCGCCTCTGCCGGGGATAGTAGTGTATTCGGAGTCTGCCCTGGAGACCTTCGATCTTATGGGCGTGGCCAATTCTCCGGTTGAGAGCAGAACGGGAGACCCCATGATCGAGACGAAGCCCGTGTCCGTCAAGCCACAGATGAAGATCATCGGACCCCGGTTCAAGGATAAGAGCCATAAGATCATAAGAGCCATAAGCCTCATGGAGCCGGGTCTCGTTGCCAGCCAGAAGGCTGCCGGGCAGATCCGGGTCGAGCTGGAGGGGGAGATCATTGAGCTTCCACCAGAGGCCGCAGAGGTCGAGGTAGAGACTCTTTCTGCAGGTGAAGCGGTTGATATCCTGAATCTGGAAGTCGCCACAGTGCTGGTGCGAAGATGATAGCGATCTCGATCTAAAGTTAAAACTCCACTCACATGTCGGAAAGTTCAAAGATTCAGGTACTGGTCATGTTGCTCTTTGTGGTGGCAGTGCAGATAATAGCTCTGGCCATCACTCCTGCTATCTCTGCCAGCGGCAACAGGGTCTTTGAAGACCCAACATCGATCTCCAATCCCTTTGCCTATATGCTCCTTATCCTTGTGTTTACGGGTCTCCTTCTTCTGGCCATGAGACTGAAGAGGGGATGGGTCGTTGGCGGTTTCATACTTCTCTCCATTGCCGCCAGCATTTATTATGTTATTGTGGCCTATTTGCCGCCCTTGCTGGCGCTCGTGCCTACTCTGGCCATAATGCTATTGCTGCGTTTCTATCCGGAGTGGTATATCGTAGACGTCTTTGGAATCCTGGTATGTGCAGGCATCAGCTCACTCTTTGGCGTGAGCATGGCCATACTTCCAGCGCTGCTGCTATTAGTGGTCCTGGCGGTCTATGATGCCATATCCGTCTACAAGACCCGCCATATGGTCTCCCTGGCGGAGGGCGTCATAAAAATGAAGGCCCCACTACTCTTTGTAGTGCCCAAGAGCCGGGAGTATAGCTACCGCAAAGATCAGGAGATTTCCACCTCGTCCGGAGGCCAAAGAGAGGGGCGCCTTTTTCCTGGGCCTGGGAGATGCCGTAATACCTACAATCCTGGTGGTTTCAGCCAGCTGGTCGTTTCCTGCCTTGGGCTTCGGTCTGAACCTGCCCGTCATTGGGGCAATGCTGGGCACATACCTTGGTTTTCTCATTTTAGCGACGACCTCAAGGGATCGTCCCCAGGCGGGACTGCCTTTTCTCAACTCCGGTGTGATTCTGGGATTCCTGGCAGGATGCCTCGCTGCCGGCGTCCGGCCTTTCTGATCACCGACAGCTTTTTTGCCCTATCCGGCTCCTGAAACTAAGAAAGAGGAATATTCGATGGCTGATGAGGACCAGGCAGTTCTGGAACACTACGTACCCTTCTGTCCCAAATGCGGCAATGAGTGCGATCAAAAGGAGCTCCGGCGGGCCCTGGATGCTGATAATTGGAAGAAGATCATAATTGAGACCATCTTCTACTGCAAGAATTGCGATAACTATTGGAGCGATGGCCTGGTTGAGAAAGGCTATAAATGATCTATCTCTATTATAGCGATAAATTCCAGTGCTACAACTTCGGCCCGGAGCATCCCTTCAATCCGGTTCGTTTGATGCTCACCTGCCGGCTCATAGAAGAGCTGGGCCTGACGGACGAATCCACTTGCCTGATGGAGCCGGGCCCGGCCTCGGAGAGCTGATCTGCAGCGAGTGCACACCCAGGAGTATTTGGATGCAGTAAAAATGGAGGAGCCGGATCTTGCCTTTGGCCTGGGCAGCGATGACACTCCCGTCTTCCCCGGGATTTATAATGCATCGCAACTTCTCGCCGGTGCCAGCATCAGCGCCGCTCGTCGCATTATCGGGGAGGGCTGCAGCGCCTTCAATATAGGCGGCGGCCTGCATCATGCATTTCCTTCCAGGGCGTCGGGATTTTGCGTTTTTGACGATCCGGCTCTTGCCATCAGCGTTTTAAGAGAGCGATTCGATCGGGTTCTTTATATCGACATCGATGGCCACCACGGCGATGGGGTGCAGCAAATCTTCTATGAAGACCCCCACGTCCTAACCGTCTCCCTGCATGAATCAGGATTATACCTATTTCCTGGCACCGGTTTTATTGACGAGATCGGCACAGGTCCCGGGGTTGGGTACAGTGTGAACATACCCATGCCCATGTATGCGGGAGACGGCGAATACTGCCGGGCCTTTGAAGAGATAGTTCCCAGCCTCTTTGAATGGTTCAAACCCCAGGTTGTGGTGGCCCAGCTGGGGGTGGACGCTCATTATTCCGATCCCCTCACCAGCCTGAATATGACCCTTTCCGGCTATACATATCTTGTTCATCGCATCACCGAACTGGCGGGCCAGTATTCAGGGGACCGGCTTCTGGCTCTGGGTGGGGGCGGATATAACATGGAAGTTGTACCTGTGGCCTGGGCGAGCGTTTTATGTATCATGAGGGGCCAGCCTTTGCCTGAATATTTGCCCCCTTACTGGGTGGAGTTCTTTACAAATCTGACAGGCAGAGAGCCTCTTGCACTTCCGGATATCGAGATAAAAGTGGGCAAAGAGACCCAGAAACGGATAACATCGGAGCTTGTCGCGACGCTGCAGGGCTTGAAAGAGAAGATCAATGCAATCCATGCGGTCTTTTTGAAGTTCCGATCTTCACAGGTTCCGCAATAGATCTCAATGGTGGCGATGGCGGAGAGAGCCGCCAGATAGCTGGTCCTGGGGTTGCGGGGCGAGGGAACGTTCTCCACCCGGGTTGAGATCCTCCCAAAATCGCCCTCCACCTCGATCTCGTGGCGATTTACATGAATGTTTGGATCTGCGACGACCACCACCCGCACATCGCTCTCGCCTGCCGCAAGATAGAGGGTGGCGGCAACATTCACATTGGCAGGGAAGGCTCTTACCGCCTCCGCGGCACTTCCCGCAAAGATCGTTGTCGGTCCCGTCAGGGCATCGAGGTCGATCTTCTTCTCCAGGATGTATGGCGCACCCTTCAGACTGCTGGGGTTCTTGGTGGTGGTGAGAGCCACTTTTCGAATGGTGCCAATGCTGGCGGACTTGAGGCCATCCAGTCCCGATATAGCTCCGGATGGAATGTAAACCCGAGAACCATGCTCTTTGGCCAGGTTCTTTACCTCCTGGAAGAAGTCGGGGCTGGCCAGGGCGCCAACGCTCATGATCATGAGCTTCTTTCCCTTCGCCAGCACGGCCCTGGCAACGGCCGGGACTGCCTTTTGGGAAGCCGCCTCCACCACTACGTCGGAGAGGTTCACAAGATCCTCCAGTTTGACCTTGATCGGTTTATGCTGCAAGCTTTCTATTAGGGCTTCAGCCGTTGCCGGATTGTGGTCGCATACTGCAACCAGATCTGCGTCTATCACGCCCGTATCTATCGCTCTTGCAATCTCGGCTCCAATGGCACCGCACCCAACAAGCCCGACTCTTAGAGGCATCGGAGGCTATAAATCAATTGGACATCAAAATCTTTGCGGTATGCTAAGGTCTGAGCTGGATCGATTTGTGGGTGAGGACTTGGGCGAGTGGGATGATTCCAGCAGCCTCGTCCCCGAAATCCCAGCCCGAGCCGCCGTCATCGCCAGAGAAGACTGTATTATCTCTGGACTGGCGGAGGCAGAGGAGATCTTCGATTATTTCGGTCTCGTGGCCGAGCGACTCTACGATGATGGTGAATTCGTCCCCGCCGCAAGTGTGGTGATCACCGTATGCGGCAATGCCAGAAAGATCCTGCAATCGGAGAGGCTTGTCCTGAATTTCATGGCGCGAATGAGCGGAATCTCTACCTTCACCAGGGAGTGCGTGTTATGCGCCGGCCACGCGCGCATCGCTGCCACTCGCAAGACCACCCCCGGATTCAGAGTATTCGAGAAGAAGGCAGTCTTCCTGGGGGGTGGCGATACCCACAGGTTCAATCTTTCTGACGCTGTGCTCATAAAAGACAATCACATAAAGATTCTGGGTTTGGAGGAATGTCTCTGCCGAGCCCGTAATCGGGCCAGCTTCACCAAGAAGATCGAGGTGGAGGTAGAGAACCTGGACGATATGCTTATAGCAGCGGAAGGTGGCGCAGATATCATCATGTTCGACAACATGGCCCCGACTGAGATTGCCCGCGGAGTTGAGCTTCTGCAAAACATTGGTCATCGTGGCAGAGTACTCCTGGAGGCATCTGGAGGCATAACCCTGGATAATATAAAAGAATACGCAGCCAGCGGAGTGGACGTGATATCTCTTGGTGCTCTCACCAGAAATGCGAGATGGATCGATTTAAGCCTGGAGATAGAGAAAGATGCAAATTAGCAAATTTGACGGAATCTCCATATGGCGGTTTTTATGCTATATGATTCAGCCGCCTGTATTGGTGCCGTCTATGCCCAAGAAACCGATGATGATGAGGTGACCTATACGGATTTCACCCTCACCATTGGGGACCGCATTGATGTTGGTGATTATCAGGCGGAACTCATTGAGATACAATCGGAAAGAGATGGGATTAGCGGTGATGAGGATCTCCAAGGTAGGTGGTGCCCTGGATGAACAAAGAGCTTTTCTGGAGAATAGCGCCAATAATTTCGATGGAGGCGCGGAAAACGGAGGCATCACCATCACTGTAACTGACATCCTGGACGAACTGTCTGCCAAGGTGAGGGTCGAATACCAAGAGGGCCTGGGCTCAGCCAGGAAGCATGCGTCAGAACAGCCTGCTACACCCCGGGATTTACCTATTTTGTCCGTGCAAAAGAGTTTCGACAAGAACCAGCTGAACGTGGGAGACGAGGTCAAGGCCACGATCACTGTCAAGAACACAGGCACTGGGCAGGCCATGGACATAAAAACCGAAGATGTACCGCCTCTCCCGGAGTTCTCCTATATCGCCGGTTATCCGCCAAAGATCAAGGATACGCTGGACCCCGGGGAGTCCGATTCAGCAGTATATTTGATAAGTGCAGTCAAAGAAGGGTCCATTAGGGTTCCGGCCATGCAAGTCAGCTACACAGACTCGAAGAAGAACGCCAAATCAAATAGCTCCGAGCCCTTCAACGTCTTGATAAGTCCAAAAAGCAAAGCGGATCTGGCAATAAAGCTGACCGCATCTGGACCGATACCCTTGGATGGCAAAGGCACAATGAACGTCAGCCTTTCTAACTTGGGAACGGCGGCCGCAACCAAGATAGAAGTGAAAGGAGAGGTCAGGCCCCCCGAGGGCCTGGAGGCCTCCGGGCTTGACAAGAGCTTCTTTGAGATCTCGCCAGAAAAAGAGGTGAATTACTCGGCCGTGCTTTCAGGAATTGCCCCGGGAAACTACACCGTGAGCCTCAAGGCCAGTTATGACGGTGGGGACGGAGCCATGACTCAGGAAGGGACGGTAGATGTGGTCGTTCTGGGACGAGAGTATAAATATCAATATCTACTACTCATCATCCCAATCATAGTTATCATTGCATGGATGTTTAGGAGATACAAAGAGTATAAATATTGAAGAGAGTGACAATATTTCCTAATCGGAATAGTTCCGTTCAATCGGGATCACAATTACATAAAATTCCAATATAAGAGAGATTGATATCATGCTTAACGTACTCATGCTCGGCGTAGGCCAGTGCGGGAATCGAATATTGGATTCAATAAATAAAGAGTCCTTTGGAGGAGGCGGGGCCTCAAAGCTTGCCAAATATTGTTTGCGCCCCAAGTTCCCCAGTCGGGTGGAAACCCTGGCCATCAATACGGCCCAAAATGACCTTAAAGAGTTGAGGTTCACCACGGCCAAAGATAGATTGCATGTACCTAACCTGCATGGCGTGGGAGCCAACAGAAATGTGGGCAAGCAAGCCTTTATGGATAACCGCGACATGATCATGGGCGAGATCGAGAAAAGAGGCGATTTCGATATAGCCTTTGTGATCACCTCCACTTCGGGAGGGACGGGGTCCTCGTTCTCACCTTTGCTTATAAACGAATTGAAGAGGCAGTATCCAAATATCACCGTCATCACAGTTGCCGTCCTGCCCTTCCGGGAGGAGGGTTCCATCTACCTCCAGAATGCCGCTTTCAGCATGAGAGAGCTGATGGAGGTGGACGCAGAGGGCATAATTCTGGCGGACAACCAGTACATGAAGAGGTTCAGCGGAGATATAGCCTCTGCCTATGACAAAATCAACAGCATGATCGCCCAACGCTTGCTCTTCCTGATCGAATCTCTGGACAGCGAGATGCTCTCTGTAACAGATCTTGGCGACTTCAAGACGGTCATGAACGGGGGCCTGCGCATAGGCACCATGGGATTCTATCAGGCAGACGGCAAGAATCTGTCCATCAAGGACGCCATTGAGAACAGTCTAAAGCCGGGCAACTTGCTTTATCCGGCAAATGTGACTGACGACGCCGCCAGAGCGATGATTATTATTCAGGGCTCGCGGGAGCACCTGGATGTGGATCAGATCACTAAAGAGGTAGAGAAGATCTCCGCCAGCGCGGGCCACGTCTTCAAGGGAATTATCGTCAAGAAAGGGCATCCCAAGGTCCTATCCATCTTCACCATGGCCAGCGCGCCGGAGCTGGAATCCATCTATGCCCAGGCCGCTCGAGGCATGCAGGACGAGAAGGAGAAGAGGTCGCGCGCCAGGAAGCAGCTGGACGATGCCTTCGCTCACATTGAGGATCTGGAAGAGATCTACTGAATGCTACAGGCCGAACTTGTGATACATCATGGCGTGGAGAGGGGCGAGCTGTAGCACCCTGGCCACTTTGATCTGCTCGGAAGAGTTGAGCAGTTGCGCCCGGGCGGGCGGCAGAGGCTTGCCCTCTTTGGCATAGACGGCCCCGCCCCTCATCCGGGCGCAGGTGAAGCTGCCTGCATCTCCTTCTATGAAAACTTCGCCTCCTCTCATCTCGGCTCCTGTGAAGTCCCCTGTATTGCCTCTCACTACTATTCTGCCGCCTCTGATGAGTACGCCTGTATTGCGATCCGCATCCCCAAAAACTTCGATTTGGCCGGAGGTCATAAGTATGCCGGTGCTCATTCCTGCATCACCTTGCAGACGAACTATTTTGTCGATGGGGTTTCTTGCTCCAAGTGTATCCCTCAATATGCCGTCCTCGATGATCAATCCATGCTCATCCAGAATATTCGGCTCCAGGACCTTTATCCCTTTTTCCAGAGCCTCTGTGGCCGAGACGAACTTTCGATACCCAGTCAGATCGCTTTCAACCTCGATCACATTTCCCAGTGGTGCTTCAACCCGGCCCGAGACATAGATAGAACCACGCAACATGCTTATGCCCATGCGACGGCCCACATTGCCCTCCACCACAATCCTGCCAGTCGTCTCAATGGGCCCGCCCTTTCCCCCCAGCCGGATCAAATCCACGCCGAGGCTTGAGCCGAGACGGCTGCCCGCATCACCTGAAATGCTTATCGTCTCGCCCTGGCATAAGGCCTCCACTATCTGCCGAAGGCTGATGCCGCTTACGGTTTGATTCCTGTCAAGTCTTGAGCCCTGGTGCTGCCAGTAAAAATCAAATGTAAAGTCGCCCAGGCACTTCTCTCCCGAGGCTTGGATCTGGAGCATCGCGGATCATTTGGCGGCCGGAAGGGATTTCTCTGTAGCTATGCGCTTGGATATGTTGACACCGACAACGGTTATGAGGATGGCCCCGATGGCAGATATGGCCAGCTTCTGGACGGATTCAACTACGCCGATACCGAACGCCAGGTTGGCATCGCTGGCCAGGATAAAGCTGCTGGCAGACCAGATGATGAGGCCCGTTGCCACTATGAAGAACAGATAGGAGATGGTGCGAGCGTCTCTTATCCCTTCCAGATACATATCCATGATCCTGCCCAAAATCACACAGAGGGCTGCGGCCATGTACCACCAGATGCTCTCATAAAGAAAGATCATAATCAGCGTGAAGTAACCGGGAAACATGGGTTTATGGAAATACTCCCAGAAATAGGCAAGTCCATTGACGGTGGCAATGACCACCAGCATGGCTGCCAGAATGTAAGTTATGAATGCGATCTTCCCGGCATAAAGGGATTTTCTTAAAGTCTGCTTGGCCTCTTCCATGGAGTCATCCAGGCCGAGGCCCCGGAAGAGGAGGTAAAGGCCTACTGCCCCAGTGATGGCCACAATAGCGCCGTTGGGGTAGCCGAGCAAGCTGAAGATGGCGAACATGAGCAAGGCCAAAGCCGGCGGAATGAAGACGGTATGGCTGATCTTGGGATCATTAAAAACCTGCTTGAGAAGGTAGTAGGTGCTCTCCAGGTTGGGGCTCTGTTTGACCAGTACCCGGCGCACGCCATTGACCTTGACGCGAGACTGGATTATGGGCAGAATGGCCTCATCTTCGGCGCCGTCTGAGACCACGATCACGCCTTCAGGATGGAGGAGTGCCAGCAGATCTTCCAGTTGGGCGGCGAGCTTGCTGTCCGATATCAGGCCTACCTTCAGATCTCCTGCCAGAGAAGCGATCTCCGCAGTTTTGCCGGAAGCGATTAATTCATCGAGCGCCTTTATGCCTCCGAATATAGTATTGACGTCTGAATCCTCCGGATCGGCCATACCCAGCCGGAGTGCGGCATCGATATTGGCCTCTCTGCCCACAACAGGGCTTATTACCCCGCCCTTGCGGCCCAAGTCGTTATCCCGGTCAATACAGAGCACAAGGACATCCATAGACTATTATTTGAAAAGATTGTACTTAAAGGATTCTCTAGCCAGTTTTCAGGTATCTAAAAATCAAGAAGAGACCGCCGCAAAATATTTATTTCAATAGGATCTAATTCCTATTATGAGACGATCAATCCTTTTCGCGGCAATCTTCTTGATGCTCTTGGTATCTTTTGCCAATGCTTTTTCAATTGATATGGCAGAAACGCAAAAAAATGTCGATGCCTATAATAAAAATATCGACAAAGCACCTGCTCTTTTGAAAGGCATCGTGGGCGATGAGAAGATCAATCTGGATATTACCAGGGATGATGGAAGCGTATTTCTCGTGGGATTGGATATGGTGAATGCGAAGATAAATGAAACTGTTGTTGGTGGCCTGAATGATCCCTCTATCACCATAACCACCACTGAGAGCGCCATAAACAATATCAGAAGCTCAAAGGATCCCATCGCCACCTTTCAGCAAGAGAGAGAGCAAGGCCAGATGACATTCGAAGGAAAAGGTTTGCTGGCTAAAGCCAAGCTGGAGGCCGTTCTCTCCAGCACAGAGGTTCTCCAGTTCGGCTATAGTCTCTTCTTTGGCTAGCGAGCGAGATCTATGCTCTCTTTTATTATTTTCAAGGCACAGTAGTCCCCACACATAGTGCAGACATCAGCGTCGTATGGCGTTCTATCTGCCCGGACAAGCCTTGCCGTCTCCGGGTCGATGGCGAGCTGGAACTGCTTTTCCCAGAGCATATCTCTTCTGGCACTTCCCATGGCCAGGTCACGATCACGATCATTGTTCTTGATCATGTCTCCAATATGGGCTGCAATCCTTGCCGTGATCGTTCCCTGTCTCACGTCCTCCACGTTGGGAAGCGCCAGATGTTCCGCGGGAGTGACATAACAGATGAAGTCCGCTCCATAGGCGCTGGAAAGGCTTGCCCCCACCGCCGCCACGATATGGTCGTAGCCTGGGGCAATGTCAGTAACCAGAGGACCAAGCATGTAGAAGGGTCGCTCATCTGTCATGCGCTTCATGACCCTGACGTTGGCTTCGATCTCGTCGATGGGGATATGGCCAGGCCCCTCGACGATGGTCTGAACGCCTGCGGCTTGAGCCTTATCGGCAAGCTCGGCATTTATTATCAGTTCCTGGATCTGGGCCCTGTCGGTAGAGTCGTGCACGGCTCCGGCACGCAGGCCGTTTCCCAGACTGAGAGTCACTTCATGCTCTTTCAGGATCTCGAGGAGATAATCGAAGTCCTTGTAGAGGGGATTTTCTTTCTGGTTATGCAGCATCCATCCAATCATGAAGGCGCCTCCCCGGCTGCAGACTCCGCCAAAGCGTCCTCCCTGGCGCCGGAGCCGCTCTATGCAGATGCTGTTGATGCCGGTATGAATGGCCATGAAGTTGGTGCCGAGCTTTGCCTGCTCTTCAGTCACCCGGAAGAGGTCATCCTCCGGCATATCGACGCCCGCGCCGTGCTTCCTTATGGCCTCGATAAAGGCCTGGTAAAGAGGGACGCTGCCCACGCTCAATGTCGTGGCTTCAACCACGCGTCTTCTGATCTCTGGAAAGTCTCCTCCCGTGGAGAGCTCCATGAGCGTATCGGCTCCATTTGCCTCGGCCACGCGGGCTTTGGCGACCTCCATCTCCACATCGACGATGTCGCTGCTGGTGCCGATGGAGGCATTCACCTTGGTGCGTAGCCCTTTGCCAATGCCCACAGGTCTCGTATATCTGTAAGGACTCCGGGGTATCACAATTCTGCCGCTGGCTACGCCTCGAAGTATAAACTCAGGAGTTTTGCCTTCGGCCTCAGCTACCGCCTTCATCTCCTCTGTTAATTTGCCTCTGCATGCGTCATCTAAAAGTCCCAATTCATTTCACCCGAACTTGGGATGAAGAACAATTATTTTATAGCAATACCCCGATGCTTGCATCGGGGATAAAGGGCATACGTGTTCAACTTAGGAATGGATCAGATCGATATAGTTCCGCCTTCATGCGGCGGCGCCTCGCATGCCCCGCCTGCTTGCAGCGGGGTGCGCCGCCGCCGTTTGACTTAAGATTGCTTAAAAAATTAGATTTACCTACAGGCAAATGAACTTGATTTAAAGTTGATTTGTATGTATATGATTTGGAGGAGATATGTTTACGGAGAATCATATCTTTGCAAATTTTGTAAAGGGGTAGACGAGCCTTTTGCTCGGACTGAAGCTATATTTACCTTTCAACCACGATTTCGGACTTCTCGAATTACAGGCTCGACTTGCGATATAATTATAGCCCCATTGGCCGGATAACTCGTAGATCAGTCTATTGGCAGCGGATGCCTTCTGCTTATCCAAGAACAACTTCTCGGCAGATCGTCATCGTAGTCTTTTTCTTCCATTATGCTTCTTGCTGCCGCATATCCGCTTAAGAGGGCATACTTCATGCCAAAACCCAAAAAGAGATCCTGGAAACCCGCGGCCTCTCCTACGAACAACTTCTTATTCTGTATATTGCTCTCATTCACTGCAAAATTTCCATAGCCTGCAAAGGATCTCTTGTTTTCGATCTTGAATTTTTTCAATTTTGAAAATGCTTGCAAGGGTATTTTTAAAGCAGAGATTCACTTTTGATAAATCTTTGGCTACGACAGAGGCCAATGTTGCTTTCCCATCTGCAACCAAAAAATATGAATATCCTTTGAAGGCTAATTTATCATTTAGGGTCGCAATAATCAAATCTTCGGCATCTGTATCAAAGACGATGCCCTTTGCGATCATAACCGGTTTTTTGCCAGAAACCCCTGTAGCAATTATATCGCATTCTTTTTGGTCCGTTTTTGAATTGAATCTTATTTCCACGCCGGCATCAAGAGCCTGGTTCTTTAAACTTTCATCCAGGCTATCAACAGGCCCCCTTCGCACCAGATAGAAAATGTTGTCAGCATCTCTTGCTTTAAACTCCTTATGCAAATCGGTATATATGGTGGCCTTCTTGAAACCCTTGTTCCAGAAGTTGGTCTTGAGCGACAGATTTTTTAAAATTTCCAGAGTATCCGTCTCGTCGCTCCAATTCTCCAGGCCCTGAAAATCGCCATGGAAACGGCTTCCAACCGAAGAGGACTTTTCAAAAACCGTTACACCAAATCCTCCCTTGGCCAAATTAATTGACGCGGTCAAACCAGAGATTCCCGCACCCAGGATCTTAATCTCGCCTGCCATCATTAACTAGTTGAAATAAAGCTATTTACCTTTTCGTCTTGATCAAAAAAGAGGAATCAGGTGAAGACCTCACCCGTCCTCACCTTGCCGGACTTCTCCACCGGTGAGACGAAGATCCTGCCATCTCCGAACTTGCCGGTGCGTGCGGAATCGCAGATGGTCTTCATGACCGAATCGACGGCCTCATCCTGGACATAAAGCTCCAGCTTGAGCTTGGAGAGGAGATCGACTTCCATGGTTCCTCCCCTGTACTGGAGTTTGATGCCCTTTTGCTCGCCTCTTCCCAAGACCTCGATTACGGTCATTGCCAAGATGCCCTTCTCTTCCAGAGCCTTCTTGACCTGCTCCAGCCTCTCCGGCCGTATTATTGCTTCGATCTTTTTCATTTCTTGTCGCCACCTTCAGGCATAAGCTTTCTCGCCATGCTGGGATATATCCAGGCCCACGTATTCCTCGTCCTCAGTGACCCTCAAGCCCATGAGAGAGTCCACGATCTTGGCCAGGACAAACGTCATCACGAAGGCATAGATCACAGATGCACCCGCCGCCATGATCTGCACAGTGAACTGATGAACATTGCCAGAGAGCAAGCCGGTGTAGCTGTTGACCGAGGCCGTAGCAAAGATGCCTGTGGCTATAGCGCCCCACAGGCCGCCCATGCCGTGCACTGCCCAGGCGTCGCAGCTCTCATCCAGGCCCCGACGGACGCGGAAGAGGAGCGCCATGTAGCAAACAACACCGGCCACCGCGCCGATGACGACGGCGCCAGCGATATCAACATAGCCCGCAGCAGGCGTTATGGCCACCAGACCGGCTATACCTCCGCTCACCATTCCCAGAGCACTGGGCTTTCCTTTGAACCAGCTGGCGAAGAGCCAGGTCAGAGCACCGGCAGCCGCAGAGGTGTTGGTGACCAGCAGGGCGGAAGCGGCCAGGCCGTTGGCGCCCAGGGCGGAGCCGGCATTGAATCCAAACCAGCCGAACCAGAGCAGACCAGCGCCGATCATGGCCAGGGGGATGTTATGGGGTTCCATGACATAGGATCCGAAACCCATTCTTTTTCCTATGACCAGAGCTATGGCCAGGGCCGAGAACCCGGAGCTGATGTGCACCACCGTTCCGCCGGCAAAGTCCAGGGCTCCCATCTGAGCCATCCAGCCGCCTGCCCAGACCCAGTGAGCCAGAGGGTCATAGACCAGGGTGGTCCAGAGAACGGCCAGCACGATGAAGGAGCTGAGCTTGACCCGTTCCGCCACGGCAGAGGTCAGGATGGCCAGAGTAACGGCTGCGAAGACCAGCTGAAAGGCCACGTAGAGCAGATGCGGTATGTTGCTCGCCAGAGGCGCCTCGCCAAGGCCAATGCCGTTTAGCGCCATATAGTTCAGGCCGCCTATGACACCGGAAATATCCGAGCCGAAAGAGAGGCTGTAGCCGAAGAGGACCCACTGGATGCTGGCTATGGCGAAAGCCAGGAAAGAGAGACCTATCATCGAGACGACGGTCTTGCTGCGGACCAGGCCGCCGTAGAACAAACCAACGCCCGGCGTCATCAGCATTACCATCGCTGTTGCCGCCAGAACCCATGCTGTGTCTCCAGTATTTATTGGCAAACTGCATCACCTTAAATGTTATATGAATGCGAAAGATATTCAGTTTATTGATTTGACTCTCCGGACCACTCTAGGGATCTCGGGTCCAGGATTTGCTGGATGGAACCTGGGCAGGAGTATTTAAAAGAGTATTTGATATAAATTGGGAAGAGATATGAAAAGTTCATAACCGTTCATAGCTTTTGGTTAGGAGCTATATGGGATGGGAAGCATAGAGCTCCGGGGGGACTTAGAAACTGTTTGCCTTCAATAGGTTTTCTAAATCAGAACCTCTGAAGTCGGAGGAGCTAAAAAAAAGGAAACGCTTGAGCTGGCGTCAAACCGCTCCGCACCCCCGCTCCTTCGTCCTCACCCGCACCACGTCCTCCACAGGATAGACGAAGATCTTGCCGTCCCCGGCTTCCCCCGTCTGGGCTACATCGCAGATCACATCGATGACGTCCTCCGCGTCTTTATCCTCTACCACCATCTCCAGCTTTATCTTCTGCAGGAACTCCACTTTGTAGTCTCCGGCCCTCCACTGCAGCGTGATGCCCTTCTGCTTTCCCCGGCCTTTGACCTCTGTCACTGTCATGCCTGAAAAGCCCTTCTTGTCCAGCTTATCGCGCAGCAGGTGGAGCTTCTCGGGCCGGATTATGGCTTCAATCTTCTTCATCTTGACTCCTCACATCCTTCACATGTAGGCGCCTTCGCCATGCTGGCTGATGTCCAGACCCACAGACTCTTCCTCATCCCGAACGCGCAGACCCATTAAGGCATCAATGAGCTTGGCGAGGCCGAAGGTGACCAGGAAGGAGTAGCCCCAGACAGCTCCAATGGCTACGACCTGCACCATGACCTGATGGGGGTTGCCGGCCAGGAGGCCGGTCGCCCCGATGGTTGCAAAGATGCCTGTGGCCAGGACGCCCCAGGTGCTGCCGATGCCGTGGCAGGCCAGGACGTCCAGAGAGTCGTCGACCTTCTTGCTGCCTCGAACCAGGATGATGGCATAGTATCCGGCAATGGCAGCCATTATGCCTATAGGAATCGCCGCCAGGGGCGTCACGAAACCCGCAGCCGGCGTTATCGCGGCCAAACCAGCAACGGCGCCGGTCACGATTCCCAGGGCGGAAGGCGCTCTCTGTCTCCAGGAGAGAAGCATCCAGGTCGTCGCCGCGGCCGCGGCAGCGGTATTTGTGGTTACAAAGGCATTGGCAGCTATGCCGTTCGCGGCCAAGGCCGAGCCCGCGTTGAAGCCAAACCAGCCAAACCAGAGCAGGGCCGCGCCCATGACTGTAGTGGGGATATTATGCGGCTCCATGGGGTCCGTTCCGAATCCCTTGCGAGCTCCAATGACCAGTGCCACCGCCATGGCCGAGACGCCTGCGGTGATATGCACCACAATTCCGCCCGCAAAGTCCAGTGCGCCCATCTGTTGCAGCCAGCCCCCGCCCCAGACCCAGTGGGCTACAGGATCGTAGACCAGAGTGGCCCAGGCCAGAGAGAAGACCAGAAAAGAGCTGAATTTTATGCGCTCTACATAGCTGCCCGTGATCAGAGACACGGTGATGATGGCAAACATGGCCTGGAAGATCATGAAGGTGAGCGAAGGGATGGTCAGGCCCTCTTTCACACCCATGCCCACACCCATCAGGCCCAGGAATTCCAGGCTGCCTATAAGGCCGTAGATGTCCTTTCCGAAGGCCAGGGTGTAGCCGTATAAGATCCACTGCAAGCTTATGATGCTCATGACGGCAAAGCTGAATATGATCGTGGAGATGGCATTCTTCTTGCGAACCATCCCCCCGTAGAAGAATCCAACCCCCGGAATCATGAGTAAGACCAGAGCTGCGCTGATCAGAACCCAGGCGTTGTCCGCAGCATTTATCATTCCATCGTCTGCAGATGCCGTGCCTATCAGCAGAGCTAGCAGAAGTAATGACCAGAAGGTACGAATTGTTACCACCAAGCGTCAAGGCAGATACATATTTTATAAGCATATTTGGGAAAATGTATGCGAAGTTCATAATAAGTATGAAATATCTCAACCCGAGTTTTGAACCCTGGAGAAACGACTGGACTCAGGGCAACAATAGGGCGCCCATTCAGACTTTGGATGCCTATTCCTCCTTCCTGATTATTCTTATGATCACCAAAACCCCCATCAGGTTTATGGCCAGGATGAGTTTGATTCCTATCATCTTCATATCGCTGCTAAATGGCGCCTTCCCTGATAGGTCCATCTCCGCGTTCCCATTCACTAGAACCTGCCAGGACATCCCGCCCGACTTGATCGAGTAAAGCCCGCGCTCCAGACCTAGGAAGTTATACTCCCCGGCAGCGGAGCCGTTGGCAAGCTCCACTTCGCCACGCCACAGCTCCACGCCTGCGGGCGCGCCCGTAACCCGCAGGTCATAGCTCTCGAGAACGGATATCGGCTTGCCTTCTGTGAGGTTTAGCGACACGTTTAGAAGATCCCGCAGGATATGCACCCTGGCTGGGGCCTCCTCAAACACGTTCACGGATAATTGGCAAGGCTTCATAGATTGTCCCCCCGCGGCCGCGGAGTCAGGCGGGGCCACCACGGCCTGGAGTGGCCCCCGTCACCCCTAACGCGTAACACCCGCGCGGGAATCGAAAGATGTAGTAGGATAATTTTCGACAAGTTAGAAATCATTCAACTGCAGATGGGATCTATCCGATGCCAGCAGGAACAACGTCCGCACATCCTTCTGGGGTGCCGCGAGTCGGCCTGCTGGCCTCCCGCGCTATGGTTGGGGCGCCGCTCAAGGCCGCGGCCGGCCAAGCGACGGCGGCCAAACTGGAGACTAATCGAGAGTTCCACCGTTTGGATGTAGCCACGACTTTGGCTTAAGGTCTAGTCGATAAGGTCAAAGCATCTCGATTTTTATTCGTACCGCAGAGTTAGCCGGAATCACTCGCCTCTTTTCCAAATCCTGATAATTATTGCTAATCCAGCCAGGTTTATGGCCAGGATGAGTACGATTCCGATCGTCTTCTTCATGTCGCCGCTGGGTGCCGCTGCCGTCTTTCCTGCTAGATCCATGGTCTGATCTCCATTCACCAAAACCCGGATGGACTGCCCGCCCGCCTTGAGCATGTAAAGCCCGCGCTCCAGCCCGCGGAAGTTGTACTCGTCTTCTCCAGTGGCATTGGCCAGCCGCTCTTCACCGCGCCAGAGCTCCAGGCCCGCGGGCGCGCCCGTAACCCGCAGGTCGTAGCTCTCGCGAAGGGGCATGGACCTGCCTTCGTTGGTTAAGTTTGACGATATATTCAGGATATCCAGCACAGTAGGCGTGATGTCCATCTCCGACCAGCGGCCGCCCAGGTTCAGCTCTTCCACTCCTCGCCCGAGAACGACCAGGGGCACGCGCAGGGCCTCAGGCTTTGCCGCGTATTTCTCGGCGGAGTGGCCGCCCTTGCCCTTTGCATCTGGAAAGACCATGCCGTGGTCAGCAGTTATGACCAGTAGGGCGTTGTTCTTGCGGCAGACCTCGGCCAATTTTCCCAGCGGCTCGTCCAGGGCCTGCGCCGTCTGCAAGTAACCGTCCGCCCCGAGGTTCTGCCCGGCGCTATCAACTGCGCCCACATTGACCAGCATGATGAAGGGCTGGCCTGGGAGGTGCTCGACGATGTCGGCAGCCGCATCCAGCCCCCAGGCATTGTTCCCTGCGTAGCCAGGGAGACCAGCAGGTTCGGTGTACTCTGCAAATCTATCCCGCCATTCCTGGAACAGGACCCGCAGGCCTGCCGGCACATCGTCTCTGAATCCCGGCGTGGGCTCGGCTCCGTGCAAAGCATTGTCGCCCAGATAGAGAACGGCATCCAGCTCTTGCAGAACATGCATGGAATCGCCCCGCTCCAGAACGCCGAGGCAGAGGTAGCCCTTCTGGCGGGCGGCGTCAAAGACTGTGGGGCTGAGGAACTCCGGATCGGCATCTGAGCTCCCTGTGATGAGAACGCTGTGGCTCTTCGTCGTCTCCGGCACGGGAACCCTCACATCCACAGCCCGAGCCCCGCCGCCGGTAAGGTTGAAGAGCACGGCCTTGACCAAGGGGGAGCCGTCCAGAGCATAGGCGCTATGCTCGGGGTAAACATAGGATGCGCCCAACCCGTCCACCACCACGATCACTGCGCCATCAGGCCGGGCCTCCGGCCCCACCTGGATGTCGAGGGCGCTAGCGGGCAGCAGCAATAGCAATAAAAGAAGAAGAGCGCGGATCATCTATCTGGCCTTGATCACCAAGTTATTAAAATCTTTCAGGCGTTTTGCTTGCAGGACCCTTCACTCAAAGAGAGTCCTGGCCAGCTATCCCGGCTCTTACCTGACCACTGCTGCTTATCGTGTTCGTGCTGTGAAGGGGGTTGTGGTGGGCAATAAGCTCGATCTCATTTTGGGCCTCGCAGGAGTGCTTCTTGGCCCGCGCCACAAATTTTTGCTCGTAGATCTGGTCCTCTCTCTTCAGTAACAATGAGAGTACCAATAAAAAAAGAGAAAATGGATCATCCAACTTCAGCATCAGAAGTCGGTCATGATCCTGTACTGGTCGATCTCCGTCTGCTTCAGGCCCGTCAGGAACTGCTCGGCCATGTCGCGAATATCCCGGGATCTGGTTATGGCTCTGCCCACTACGAGTATGTCCGCGCCTGCTGCCAGGGCTGCGCCTTCCGTGTCCGTGCGGATGCCTCCCGCGACGGCCACAAGGAGCTTGCGGCCATCTTTGGCCAGGGCCTTAATCTCGCCGATGTTCTGCCAGGCGTGAGCGCTCTTCTCGTTATCAATGGCCCGGTGCAATTCGACCACATCCGGCAGGACGTCCAGGCTCTTCAGGACGGCCAGCGGATCTGGCACATTGAGCATATCGATTATGGAGTAGATGCCCGTCTTCCTGGCCTCATTGATGGAGAGCTCGAGCGTCTTCTTGGGCGCGAGACCTGAGATCACCACGGCATCGGCTGTAGAGTCCGCAGCCAGACGCACTTCCAAATTGCCTGTGTCCAGAGTCTTGAGATCCAGGATGACAAAGGCACCCGGCCGGATGGCTCGAATCTCCTTGACCACACTTATGCCCAGCATCTTCACCAGGGGCGTTCCCACCTCAATCAGTATGTGATCGCTCTCAGGCAACGCATTGAGCACGCGGCGCACCTCAGCGACGTCAACGAGGTCGAAGGCCACCTGCAAGTATGGTGGGTCCCATAGACGTGTAACGCGGAATCCCATGATGGGATGCGTGGACCGGTCCTTCTCGTAAAGAACTTTATCGATATCCGGGAAGCCCTCCATGGCTCGCTGCAAGGCCAGCTTCGTGGCCCCGTAATTGTAGCGATAGATGGCGTCGTAATCCCTGGCCTGGGGATGGATGAAGACGGATACTATTACCAGCAGATCCTCTGCCTTATCCTTGGGAATGATGCCCTCGGCAACGGAATCAGCCACCGCCTTGGCCACGGCCTGCTGCGCAGGTCCGAAGATCTGGGCAGCTTGATCCATGTTCTTCACAGTAACTTTGGGAACGATTAAAGTAGATGGCTTGGGCGGCAGATTCGGCCGGATGACTCCCAAAAGCGGCGTGTGCCCTGCCGAAAGCTGTGTGAGTCCGGAGGCAAAAGCCGTTGCAACAGGCCCCTCCTTGTCTCCGATGATCAGATCGATATGAGCTATCTCAGGCTCCTTTCCTATGAGAGCCTCTCCAACTAAAAACAAAAAGATTCACCTCGCCAGACGAGTGAGCAATCTCTCTATTTTAATCCTTTTGCTGCGTTTGGTGCCTGGCTCTGAGGTCTACGATACGCTAATGCCGTTCTGCCCGACCCCTGGCTCTGCGATCCCGGGTCCGTAACCCTGGATCCGTCTCAGTCACGATTAAATTAGCTGCCAGTAAATGAGAGGTACCAGTGCCAGCAACATCAGGCCGGTGAAAAGCCTCATTCCCACCCGATGATCTTTGCGGAAACTATCCACCTGCTCCGGGCTCATACCCAGGGCTAAGATGCTGCCCACGACAATGATGGGCAGGATCACTCCCAGGTTGAAAAAGAAGAGATAGGCAGCACCCTCAAAGTAGCTTCTGGCGGAGATAAGATCCAGTATCGCGAGATAGATGGCACCCACACAGGGAGCTTTGACCAGGGAGAAGAGCGCACCTATCAGGAAGTAGGAGCTGAAGCGACGTTTGTCAACCCCGGCCTGGAAGTACTTGAGCGCCCAGTCCGTCCGGAACAGAGAGGGTTTTCCCTGGTTCAGCCGCACCGCATCCAGAACCTGTGAAAAGCCGGCCACCAAAAGCAGGACGGTCAAGAAGTAGCGGAAGGCACTGGCTATCGCCTCCGACTGCAATAGTCGCTGCATTCCCAGGCCAAATAGAAAGTACATGGTGAAGATGCCAAGAGAAAAGAACACCACCATCATCACCAGCTCGCGCCTCTTTCCACTGGTAGAGAGAATGGATGCTGCCAGGAAGACCAGAATGCCCAGGAGGCAGGGGTTGAAGCCTGCCACGAGGCCCGCTCCCAGGACGGCGGAGATAGTGTAAATGGAGAGCTCCTTCAAATCCAGCCCGCCCATGCCGGGGCCATTTTTGTTGCTCATGTTCTGGCTTTCGTTGCCAGGTATCGAAATCGCAGGTTTGATACCCGAACTCTGGTTTGCCAGAGCCTCAACAATAAGCAGCTCCAGCTTGGAATTGTTCCCCTCATAGTCCCTGTAGTTTATGGCCCGGGTCCCAATGATGATGGCGGGAACATCCTTGGCATTGTACTGCTTGATGACGCGATGACCCTCATCCGAATAATAATAATAACCGGTGACATTCAGAGGCACCGTTTGCCCTATCTTATCAAGCGTTCTGTCAGCAGCCGCGCATTTTGTGCATCCTGGAGACTTGATGATTATGACCTCTGCCGCATCTTTTCCTGAAGCGGCAAAGCTATTCGAAAATAGCAGAGCTATAGCTATGAGCAGGATAAGACCGATGACTCCCATGGTGGGCAGGATAGAGCGCATCAGCCACCTTATGGAATATAAGAGATATAAAAGGAAGGTACCATTCAAAGATCGCGGGCTCTTGGCCGGGGAATGGTAAAACATCCTCCGGCCAATCAATTCGTTTCTCAAGACAATTTCTATCAGTAATTGTCTCTATTGCGGCACCGCAATTGGGCTATTTTTGGTTTCACTCTTCAGTGACATACTCCAGGATTGGCTTATTCTCATCGGATGCCCTCGCTGGAGGTGAATGCAATTGAGGCATCGTCTTCTGCTACCAGAATTATGCTGTAGGGGCACCCTTCCGTGCAGGTTTCGACTGCCTTCTGGATGATGGAGGTCACGTCCAGTTCATAGCTGCCTTCCTTTACTATTTCGACTGGCGTGGATGTAACATTGCTGTCGTATTCGGATTTGTCATTCCAATTTACATTGTCGAATGTCGCTCCGTGGAAGAAGTAAGCTGTGACCTCGCCTGCTTTTTCGACATCGGCTGCATCAAGAGTAAGCGTAGCAGACTTGATCTGTTCCGCCTTGAAGATGCTCTGCGATCCAAAGAGGTTGACAAAGCTGAGATACGTCTCATTCACAGGCGTTCCATTTTCGGAAGTCGCCCAGAGGAGATCGCTGTCGCCATAGCTCTGGTTGGCGTCATTCGCATTTACGTAGGTATCCACATCCATCTCTGCTTTGAAACTCCCTGCAGCGGCATCTGCGGCCAGAGCAGGAAAATGCCCATAAGTGCATACAAATATCTCAAATTCGATTCCTCCGCTAGACTACCATATTCCAGCAAATAAAAAGACTTACCTTCATATGTAGCTTATGTTAGGCGATCTTCTGGTCCATATGAGCCATATTTTCTAAATGAAACGGTTAACCAACTGCAGGGGAAAATCCTCTACGTTAGCTTTATTAACCTCACCACTGCTCTTCGTGACGGTGGTCGCTTGAGAAACATAGTCTTTTACATCTTCTGCGCCGCCTTGCTGATAGCTTCCGTCGCGGATGGTGCCACGATAGACGTAAGCTCGAATCTGCAAGCTGCGATAGATGCCGCTTCCGTTGGCGATACTCTCCAGGTAGCGCCGGGTGATTATGACAGAATAACCGTACAAAAGAGCCTGAACCTGGTGGGGAATGGTGCGGTTATCCGAGCCGGAAATAGGGACGCCTGCGTAAACGTAGAGGCCAACGACGTTCGCATATCCGGCTTCCTAGTCAGAGACGGATTTTATGGGATAAAGCTCAATAATGTTATGGGTTGCACCATCGCCAACAACACCGTCATCCATTGTGCTCAGCCCGGCATAGCCTTGCTCTTCTCTAACGGCAACACCATCACTGGGAACAATGCCAGCTTTAACGGCGTGGTAGGCGAGGGTTGGTACGGAATATATCTCTCCAATTCCAATGACAATCAGATCACGAATAATGTTGCTTATGGCAACGGCGCTTACGGCATAAACCTCTTCCCGTCCTGCAGCAATAATACCATAAGAGGCAATGTGCTGCAAGGAAACATGTACGGGCTCTACATGTTCACCGATTGTGCCCGAAATGTCATCGAATTCAATGACATGTCCAGAAACACCAACTCCGGTCTGGATCTGCGCTTCAACTGCACAGACAACCTCATCCTCAACAACAGCATGCTGGACAACGTCGTCTCTGGAATAGTTCTCATGGAGTCGGGACAAAATACCATCAAAGGGAACCTGATCAAAGGCAACGGACGTTATGGAATGCAGATTCAAAGCGATTCCGACGGCAACACAATCATCTACAACAACATTACAGATAGCCAGACAGGAATATTCCTGGATTCGAGCAAGAATCAGATCTACGGAAATAGCATTGCCGACAATGCAATTCAAGCTGAAGATAGGGGAGCGAATACCTGGAATGCCGACTATCCCTGGGGCGGCAACCTCTGGAGCGACTACCAGGGCAGCGACGAGATGCAGGGGCCTGACCAGGACGTCATCGGAAAGGACGGCTTTGGAGATATGCCCTATAAGGTAAGCGAGAAGCGCATCTAGATGAATATCCTGTTATGGGCAACCAGGTCAAACAGATCAGCATTGTTAGCCAGGATCTGACTCCAACCGAGGCGAGGGTGGGCGACAGTATTGCCGTAAAAGCAAAGTTAAAATCCAAGTACGAGATCACACAAGTAACTGCACGCGCCTTTCAATCGGGAAAGGAGGCAGAAGGCTACGCCAGACTGGTTCAGTCCGGGGATTTCTATCAGGGATCCTTCTCTACAGCTCTCCTGGACCCGGGGGAGTACGATATAGTCCTGAATGCGAAAGACGCACGAGGGTTTGAACTGCAAGAGACTTTGGGCGCGTGTGACGGTGAAAGCCAGAGGCGGCTTTTCCTGAGTACAAGTAATATTAAATTTATTAAAATGGGGAGATAATGACAATATTTAGATCATGGTTCGGCAGGAGCGGGCATAGTAGCACTTATAGCGTTATTGATGCTGGCAAATGCTGCATTGGGGGCCGAAGCTTATCTGTAACGCATGTGCAGGCGACTCCGGTTGGTCGGGAGCAAAAGCGCTTGATCAGATCGGTAACCCCAACGCTGCAACGACTGAAGTCATGTCAGGTCTGAGCACGGCTCAGAAGAATCGAGTGGGTATATGGAAACAACCCCTGGCCGGATTTGCCGGTGACAATGCAACTGATGAGACCAATCAGCCTCGGAAGAGCAACGTTTCCGTGAAGACCATCGCAGCAAAGATCGTGGTGAAAAGCAAACCCGTCCCGGAGAATGACACCATCGTGCGGAGCACCGGGGCCAAGGGTATGCTGGTTCCCATGGTGGATGTCTCTGGTACCGATATCTTGCTGGACATCAGCGAGAACGCTACGGAACACATTCCGGGATCGATTGTCATCCCTTACACCCATTTCATGAATAACGGAAGCTTGTTGTCAGTTCCAGAGATCTCCAGGATACTGGGTAACGCAGGAATATCCCGCACAGATCCCGTGGTCGTCTATGGTGAATGCCTGCCTTGCGGCGGAGGGCCAAGTCCGGCGACTTATGTTTACTGGATGCTGAAATCTCTGGGCCAGGAGAACGTTCGGGTGATGGACGGAACAGTGACAAATTGGGCCAACCGCCGGAAAGCCTGTCAGCAAAGAGACGGTCATAAAGCCATCCAGAAACTATACGGCACAGTTCACACCTGATTTAATTGCCACCTACGATTACGTGAAGAGCGGGTCCGCGCAGATAATAGACGCAAGAACTGTGCAGGAGTTTGGGGCTGGCTCCATACCGGGATCGATCAACATCCCTACGAGAGCGTTATCAGCAATAGCAGGATCAAGGATGAAACCAAACTTGCCCGGGTATTCAACATCCTGAATAAGAACCAACCGGTGGTAGTCTACGACAATACGGGCATCAAAGCATCTGTGGTCTGGTTTGCGCTGGAGCTTCTTGGCTATGATGCCAAGCTCTACAGCTACGAGGACTATCGTATAATCAGATGGCTGAAAGCCAGTCCAATGCAGGCAATAATACAGCTTGAAATGAGAATGAGGCAAAAGCATGAAGATAATTAGAACCGCTGGCATTGCCCTGATGTTAGTTGCAGTTTCGTCGCTCTGGTCTCCAGCGCTAACGGAGAATGCAGCGCCTGCCAGGGCGGATCTGCCACTGCTCAACAGGACGTGCTGAATTCCGAGTGGGCAGTGTTTATGGGGGATGAGAATGCCACTACGCCGGAGTAATAACCAGCGCCAATGGCCTGATCTCGCCCCAGTACTCCAGCGAGTCAGCTCGTCAGGCGGAAAATAATGGCAAAGCATCGGATAAACGAATCCGAATAGAAGCCCACCAGATTCGAGCCCATCTCATGGGGCGGCCTCCGATGTAGTGGCTTCCAATAGCAAACCCTGGCCCGAGAGAAGCCCGAAGCTGCGCTTCAATCCTGGTTCCTCTGGAGAGTGCCAATAATTCAGGGATAATTCTTGATATCAGCCCCAACTCCACGGAGTATATCCCTGGAGCGATAAACATCCCTTATACAAAATTCCTTGATCCGGATGGAGTTCTCTTGCCGATATCCGAGATGGCTCGCATCTTAGGTGATGCGGGAATATCCCAGAGTGATGCCGTGCTCATTTACGGCGAATGCCAGCCATGCGGCGGCGGACCATCGGCAGCAGCTTATGTCTACTGGATCATGAAGTATCTGGGACATGAGAATGTCAAACTGCTGGACGGAGGCATAGACGACTGGGTGGCGGCAAGGCAACCCACAGTGACAGAGCCTGCCGTCCTCTCTCCCAAGAGCTACAATCCATCCATTAAGGCCGATCTCCTGGCCACTTACGAGTACGTACATAGCAATATGCCTTTGATCGTCGACGCCAGAACACCTGCCGAGTTCAATGCCGGATCGATACCGAATGCCGTCAATATTCCCTATGACAGCGTCCTGGACGGCAAAAGATCAAGGACGAGGCAGCACTGCAAAAGCTATTCTCCTCGCTGCCAAAGGATAAGCCCATAGTCGTCTACACCAATACCGGTGTCAAGGCCTCCATGACCTGGCTTGCCCTGACGCTCCTCGGTTATGATGCCAGAATTTACTCCTGGCAGGATTGGCAGGCCAATCAGCCGCAGCTCAACATCGAACTGCAGGAAGCGAGGGCTTCGCCCAATCCTGGCCAGGATTGGAGATGTCGTCCAGATGACGGTTGTCTTCAAGGAGAAGAACCTGAGCACCAACGGTACTCCGGAGCAATCCAAGGTCGCCAACGAGACCGTTCTGACCATCAAAGGGTGTGCCACCTGCGGATTCGGCTCGCCGCAGGGGTATGCCGATCTCAGCAGCACTGGTGGTGTGGTGACAGATAGGCTCCTCATCCCAGGCCCAAAAAAGCGCTGCCAACAAGGGATTCACAGTCCTGGCCATGGTAAAGAATTCGAACGGAGACCCTGTGTCCAAGGTGATAGTGAAGCGCATCTCTGGAGACGAGTTTGCAGGAATTTGGAATGCCAATGCCGCGGCCGGGATCTATAAGGTCGACATTGTGGCTTCTCTAGAAAATCTCAACAAGACCTTCACTGATGCCATGGAGATCGAAGTCGTTTGACACCAGTAAATATAAGAATATTGAAAATTAATAGCTGGAGTTAAGTGTGAACTCCAGCCTATTGCTCTATTTTGTTCTGGTGGCCTGTCTGGTTAGCAGTGCGGCAGCTTTTCCCGTGCAAAATGCACTTGAGAATAACAAGGCCACTATCTGGTTTCAGAAAGAGTATAACAACTACTTCAAGCCAAACATCGATGACGGCATGCCGCCGTCCATTTATGGCGTGAGCGTAAGCCCCTCGTCGCTGAAGATCGGCTCTCCCAGAAGCGAGATCAACGCCTTCGTCTATGATACTGGCGGCATTGAGATGGTTTACGCTGATGTAGGCAATCGCATGAACCTCATGCTGGATCTGAACCACGATGACAGATACACCGGCTACTGTGGTTCCAATTTGCCGCCCGGAACCTTCAATGTGACAATTATCGCCATCGACAAAAACGGAAATGCTGCAAAGGATGAGTCCCGAAAGTTAACTATTCGCGATCCCAATGATCTCAACGGCAACGGAATCGAGGACAGCCTGGAGAAGCAAGGCGCCAGGGATCTGAAGGTAATAGTCCTCCATGACGGCAACCTGACGGGTGTTGCCTCTGCAAAGCAAGATAGCCTCAGTATCCTGCCGGGGAGCGCGTTAACTGTGCCGGCAGACAAGCTGGAGAAGATAGCCAGGACGGATGGTGTCAAGGGCATCTACAAGGACCAGAAGCTGAAGGTGCTGGGATCGCAGGAGAGCGGCTCCAGCAAATCGTCATCCGGGCCGGCAATCATCGATGATCCGAGAAAGAATGGCGGCCGTACCGGAAATGGTGTGACTGTGGCACTCATCGATACCGGAGCAGATGCAGATCACGATAGCTTGAACGACAAAATCGTGGCCTTCAAGGACTTCGTGAACAATCAAACGGCGGCCTACGATGACAATGGACATGGCACTCATTGCGCCAGCCTCGTTGCTGGGGAGAAGGGGACGGGAGTGGCGCCAGGGGCGAAGCTGGTAGTAATAAAAGTCATGGACCGGGATGGGGCATGCTACCTATCCGATGCCCTCAAAGCACTGGACTGGTGCCTGGAAAATAAGGATCGTTATGGAATAAAGGTGGTATCCTTTAGCGTCGGTGGTGAGAACCCTTCTGATGGAACGTCTCTCCTGGATGACGCCTGTGACAAGATGGTCGAAAAGGGACTTATCATGTGCGTAGCTGCCGGGAACTCCGGTCCCGCTCCTTCGTCCATTGTCATTCCAGGAGATGCCGAGAATGTGATAACGGTGGGTGCCATAGACGATTCCGGCTCTATCTTCGACCTGTCTTCACGCGGGCCTACTGCCAAAGGCGAGACCAAGCCTGATCTGGTCACTCTGGGTGTGGATGTGGTCTCGGCCCTGGCGGGATCGAAGAATGGCCAGAGCTCAGTGAGCGGCACCTCTATGGCCGTTCCTCAGGTCTCGGGAGCCTCTGCCGTTCTGCTGGAGGTCCGGCCTGATCTGGAGCCCGCCGATGTGAAGAGGATACTGCTCAAGACTGCGGACGACCTGGGGCCGTCCGGGCAGGATAATGTCTACGGCTATGGGGCGCTTAATTTGACCCGGGCCCTTGCCAGCATTGATGCCTCATCTCGAGGCTATCTCCTCCGGATCTCAAGGAGATTAAGCTGAACCGGGAAGATGCCTCTGCAGGCGAGCCGGTGATGATCGAAGCGAGCGCCTCTGGCGATATCAAGACCATAAGCACAAACATCCTGGGTCCGGACAGAACGCTCGAGATCCCCATGGACGACTTAGACGGCAACGGTATCTTCTCTGCCCGCTGGGAGACGAGCTTCTGGACGCCCGGCGACTACCAGGTAGCTGTCGATTTAGAGGGAAAATTCGGAGAGGTGGAATCAAAGGCGGTCCCTTTCCATTTGCGGAAAAAGGCTTGAGGCTGGTATGTCAGTAGCATGGCAGGAGATTGCGAAGTTCGGCAAAAAAGTGGTGGCCTCGGGCCTTACAAGCTCTCGGTTCGGAAATATCAGTTTATGTCAGGGGGAGAAGATATCCATCACCTGCACGGGCTCGATGCTGGACGAGCTGGATGAGTCCCATGTGGTGGAAGTGGATCTGAATTGTCCCTGCGCCTTGGGATAAGGTGGCCAGCAGCGAGACTTGTGTTCACAGAGCGATCTATCAGAGCACCTCAATTAAGGCCCTCATCCACACTCACTCTCCCTATGCTGTAGCTCTATCCTCTACTGGAAAGTGATTCAGTAGAACCCCTTGACAGCGAAGGCATCCTCTTCTTAGGGGCCATGCCCATTGTTGAAGGTCATTTTGGATCGGATCGTCTTGCTAAAGCTGTATCGATGGCATTGCAGAGCCACAAGGCCTGTATTGCTCGCGGCCATGGCGTATTTGCCTCCGGAATGAATTTAAGCGAGGCCTTTACCTGCGGCCTGTATGGCTGAGCATAGCTCTCAGGTGAGATATCTGGTAAGAGTCTATCCCAGCAATGCCAGGATGGAAATGAATAAGGAGAAAGATATCTTATAAATATATTTATATATTTAACTATATCTCAGAATTACACTTGGTTCAATCTTCAAAATATATATCTATATGTATATTCGTCCCCTCTGATCGAGATGCCTTATGTGGGATCAGATGCCCATTTCCTGAAATCGGGGTTGTCTGGAGTGCTTCGGACGACCTCGCTAATCACTGATTGTGAAGGATGCCCTTATGCGGCGAAATTGTCCTCGTAAAAATCTCAAATGTTTCAGGGGAAAAATTTATATCTTTATCGCCACTCCATTGACTTGAGCGGGTAATCCTAGTTTTTAAAATCCACACTGAACCCCCACTCTCCTACCCGCTCACTTAATAAATTATTGAGGATTGCATTTTGCCAGCAGATCGATATTCGGGCGATAAGTTATCAAAAGATCTATTAATGCAGGAGCACTAAAGCTAAAGAATGAATTCCTCTCTGCAATTGGGTAAGATCATGGGAATACCCGTCCGGCTGCACTGGACTTTTCTCCTGGTCATCCCTTTATTTGCCTGGGCCTTTGCCTCTATCAACCAGCAGGTCTCTGGGCAGGACATATGGTTTAGGAAGCATTGAGCCCGTCAGCCTCAGATGGACCTATTCTCTGGTCTTTGCCGTAGTGCTCTTCGCCTGCGTAGCTCTGCATGAGCTGGGCCATTCCTATATCGCTCGCAAGAACGGCATAGAGATAAAGAGCATAACGCTCTACTTCTTCGGCGGAGTCTCCGCTTTAGAGGAGATCCCCCGCAATCCCCGCCTGGAGCTGCAGATGGCTTTTGCCGGGCCGGCGGTCAGCGGCGTCATAGGATTGGTCTCTGTTCTATTGGCCTCCCTGCTCAGAGATGGCAGTGCTGCGGCCATCATTCTCTGGACCCTGGGCCTCATGAACCTCATCCTCATGATCTTCAATCTCATCCCTGCCTTTCCCATGGACGGCGGCCGGCTCTTGCGGGCCTGGTTTGCCACCCGCATGCCGTACATAAGAGCTACCAGGAATGCGGCCGGTATTGGAAAGATGTTCGCGATACTGATGTTTGTGCTCGGCCTGTTCTCCTTCAACTTCATGCTTCTCTTTGTGGCGTTCTTCGTCTACGTCGGAGCTTCGGAAGAGGAGAAAGCGACGGAGATCAGTGTCAGCCTGGAGGGCATAAAAGTCAAAAACATCATGTCCCCTGAGGTGCGCACCGTGGCCCCCGATACGACACTCCAGGAGCTGAAGGAACTGATGTTCCTGGAAAAGCATAGAGGCTATCCAGTCATGTCTGGAGATGAAATGCTCGGAATTGTAACCTTAACCAACCTGCAGAGCGTTCCGGATGAGCTGCTTTCCAGCACCAGCGTCGAAAAGGTGATGGCAAGAAAGTTATATGTGATCGCCCCTCTGGATGAGGCATCAACTGCCATGAAGATGATGAACGATATGCAAATTCGCCGATTGCCTGTGATGGACAACGGCCGGCTGGTGGGCATTGTCTCCAGGGAGGACCTGGTCAGGGCCATTGAGCTAAGCTCCGGGCAGGATTTTAAGAGGTAATCGATTTGGAGAACTTGGAAGAAAATAAAGTTGAAGCAGTGCTTCCCTGCCAGATAGTGGAGTCCGAAGGCGCAATTGAACCTGACCGAAGGCGAATCCCATGAGATCGTCATAGTAGGAACGGCTCATGTCTCTGAGAAGAGCGTCCAGGAGGTAGTCAGCAAGATAGAGGAGGTTCGGCCCGATATCGTGGCCGTGGAGCTATGTCCTGCCCGCTACAGGGCGCTGACTGGCCAGGAAGAGGAGAAAGAGATCAAGATCAGCGAGCTCTTGAGCGGCGGAAAGCTCTCTTTCTTCCTGGTGCAGTTGCTCCTTGCTTATATCCAGCGAAAGATCGGCAATGAGATGGGGGTCAAGCCGGGTTCAGAGATGCTGGCGGCCATCGAGACGGCGAAGAGAACGGGCGCGCGCGTGGCACTCGTGGACAGGGACGTGGGCATAACCATTCAACGTTTCTGGTCGGCTATGGGATTTTGGGGTAAGGTCAAGCTGGCCGGTTCCTTGATCCCGGCGGCCATCGGCTGGGGTGGTAAAGAAGAGATTGATATCGATAGCATCACTCAAGAAGATATAGTCTCCCAGATGATCGGCGAGTTTCGCAAGATCTCTCCGGGAGCCGCGAATGCACTCATCGATGAGCGCGACGCCTTCCTGGCCCGGAACCTGATTCTGCTCTCTAAACAGGGACGAGTGCTTGCGGTTGTGGGGGCAGGTCATAGAGAGGGCATAGCCCACCATCTGGCGCATCCTGAAGATATTCCAGCCATGGAAGGCTTGATAGAGCGACCTAAGAAGAGAATCACCCTCTTCAGGGTATTGGGTGTGCTTGTGAGCCTGATCGTCCTGGCGATCGTCTGCCTGGTTCTGGTCGCGGCCCAAGAGAGCCAGAACGGTCTTTTGGTCATTGCCATATGGGTTGTTGCCACTGGAGGGCTATCTGCTTTAGGCGTGGTCCTGGCCCGGGGCCATCCCCTCTCTGCGCTGACTGCACTCGCGGTGGCCTGGATGACGACTCTCATTCCCTTCATAGCCGCAGGCTGGTTTGCCGGGATGGTCGAAGCCTGGAAGATCAAGCCAACCGTGGCGGATCTGAAGCGCCTGGCTCTATCGGATAACTTTGGGGAGATGAGGCAAAACCGCTTCGGCAAGGTCATCCTGGTGACGACGCTGTCGAATTTGGGTGCCGTAGCCGGGGTTATCGTTGCTGGTATCATCTTTCAGAGGGCAGGGCTAATCCAACTGGGGGAGCTGTGGAGCCTGGCGATGGAGATTCTGAATGAGATAATATCTAAAATTCTCATATAAAAATGATCAACGTACCAGGCTAACTCTCAGATACTATGGTTATGCCGGCATTCTTTATCTTGTTTCTGCGGGCCACATTGAGTAGCATGGGTGTCAGGCTTTCCACCAGGGCTGAAGTTGCCAGTGGACCCGCTCTCAGCGGCCGCAGGCTCTTAATCTCCCCTGTCAAGCCCACAGCAATGTCTATGGCCTCGGCATCGTCGCCGCAGATAAGAACATCGGCTTTCAGCACCCGGTCCCTGGCCTGCAGAGCCGCGGCGCAGATGGTATGAAAAGCAGAGACGATTCTCATGCCTTCCGGAAGCAGCGACTTCACCTGCATGGCAGCGCTGCCTTCAGCCGGGGGATTGAACTGGAAGAACTTGCCGTTGTAGCTCATGGGAACCACGGGAGAAATGACGAGCTGACTGTTGTACGAGGCCAGCAGATCCGAGGTCACTGAATTCAGATTTTCATAGGGCACGCAAAGCAAGACGACATCCGCCGCGGCAACTGCGCTGCCGTTATCAGTGCCCCAGACATTTCCCTTTGCGTCGGGAAGTTGCATAACTGCAGCGGCACTTTCCTTGGCCTTATCAATTTTACGTGATCCTATTATGATCTCATGATTTTGCATAAAGCGCACGGCAAAGCCGGTCCCAATATCGCCGGTACCGCCAACTAGGGCAATCTTCATGCCAGGGGCATTATCTCACCATTATTTTACCGTTTTGCGCCAATTAGTCTGGAATAGGGTTGGACGGTATCACGAAGAGACGTCAATTGCATTTTATTGATTCGCTAAAATGTAACAAGGGATGGCACGAGATGCGAAAGGGAGTAGCAATGAAGGGGGTAATAAACGTCACCTCGTGCCGCGATCTTCTGCATTATCCTATCATAATGCAGCTATCACTATTAGGTCTCTTCTCCTTTATTAAGTTTTAGGTGGAAAACAGATCCGACTTTTTTATAATCTTTTAAAAATCAAGCTAGCTTCACAGCCTCTTCTACCTCACGGATAGCGGCGTCGGTCTTTATGCCCAGTCCATTGAAATGTGTGCGGGAAGCTTGACGGCCCGCCCGTTGCAGCCTTTGCACGACATCGTCTATCTTGCCTGGAGTGATGTTTAGCCTCTCGCAGATACTATGATGGTCATAGTACATGGGTGCCTCCACCTCCCTCGCGCAGGCGCAGAGGAGCTTTTCGGCTCTCCGGCTCAAGCCAGGCCCGGCTAGGGCGTTATGGATAGCATCCGGCTCCTGTATCCTGCCCAGCCACAGGGGTCCGGCCAATGTGGTCTTGCCACCACAGTGGCCGCATGTGCCCGTTGGATGTGGATCATTGAGCAGAGCAAAGCCGCCGCAGCTCCGGCAGTGCTCGACATATCCCAGGGACTCCAAACATTTGTCCGCAGCTCTTGCGCCCTTGATCACGCGAAGGTAAGTGCGCACATAATGGTCTGTAACGTGGGTGAGCATGGGGGCCGGGCTCTTATCCAGCCGCGCCAATTCCCGCGCCGCCAGGCCGAGGAGGACTCTGGCCCCCATCTCCCGGTGATAGTCTGTGCGCAAAGGCACTGTCATATACTTGCGAATACCACTCTTGAGATGAGCGCCGCAAAGAGGCGCCGTGTCTGTGGCGGTAATGAATAGATAGGATTGGGCTGATCTGCTGGCAGCAGGAAGGTAGGATGATGGCGAGCCGAATGGGTCAAGATCCACGGCTTGAAAGTGCTGCTCATGCAGGAGAACATTGGCGTTTCGTTCGGTGACTGTGCAGCAGAGATCATTTCTGGCCACATTTTTCAGTATAAGCTGGTAGGCCTGGGGGCTAAAGTCGTTCAATGTCACTCTCTCTACGCCCGCCTCTCTCGCCACCCGCAGACCGCGAATTCCGCTGGCAGATAGGGCATCCAGATACTCTGTCAGGCTCAGTGCCCGGGCCATAGCCACGCCGATATCTCGATTGAGCATCATCTTGGGATTGTAAAAGGCTCCCTCGGTCTCGAAGGTGATGGCGCCTTCCTGTTGAAGAGTCATTTAGAAATCAGAATCCTTCTGGAACGGCGGAATAGTCACATCCAGAGGTCTTGATTCCGGCCATTTGGGCGGGGTGCCGGGCAGGCCTCTGGATATCACCAATACTCCATTCACCTTTCTCGTGAGAGGGATCTCTTCAGCGGCCGGTCCAAATATGGCATATTTCCTGGCTTCTTCTCTGAGCGCCGAAAATCCCAGATCTCCCTCGAGGTTGGGACGGATCAGGGGCCTGTGATCGAAGGACTTCGATTCGGGGCCCGGCAGGGAATAAGGCTGATCGCCGATGCCGTCGCCATTCTCGTCCTTGCCTCGGTAGTCACTGTAATAGTTGCCGAGAGTGGTGTTCCAGACATTGAGGCTGGTATTCTCATAAGCATTGATATCATTATTATAGAAGTTGTTGCCGAAGATGAGGTTATTCCGGTTCTCATTGAGCCTTATGCCGTGCTTATTTTCCGAAGCATTGTTGTCGTAGACGGCATTGAACTGGCAGCCTTTGGAGACCTCCAGGCCGTTGAAGTTCCTCATAGCAGTGTTTCTGATCATCACGTTATAGCTGCTGTTCTCTTGCAGGCTGAAGCCGATGCCAAAGCCCGTTATGATCTCGCTTCTGCTGTTATCCAGAGCCAGATTATCTGTGATATTGTTGTAGTTCGACCAGGATGTTACCAGGAATCCATAGTAATTATGATCGGCCCTGTTCCGTTTTAACTGGTTGTAGGAGGCATTCCAGAGGGAGATTCCGAAGGTGTTCATGGAGAATACGTTATCCTGAACTATGCCACCGTCTGACCCTTTCAATAGGATTCCGCCATTAGTGTTATTTAGAATGCTGTTATTTGTAAGCATCATATCGCGAGACTGTTCGATATCAAGGCCGTATTTTTTGCAATTGGTAATTTTACAGTTGTCCGCTCTGGGGGCGATGCAGCCCACAAGATACGCGCCTATATCGCAGCCTTCCAGGGTGGTATTCTGAAGGGTGAGATTATAGGCGTTCTCAGCAAGTACACCTACCTGCGCTCCAAATACCGTGGAGTTTAGAAGCCGGAAGTCGTTGCCGCGGACAACTATGGCGGCATTGGGCTCGTCGAGACGCTTTCCTGCTGCAGCCAGGGGATTTTGCATGTAGTAATTGAACTTGGCATTGGTGTCCTTGCCCACACCAAGTATGCTGAATCCGGAGATGGTAACGCCATCGCTGTTTACTCTTATGGCAGGTGTCTGCATAGAGGCGCGGATTACCGGCCCGCCCTGCCCCACAATCGTCAGGGGCCGGTCCACATCGAAGGTGCCCTGGTCCCCCGGGCCCACTATTATTATGTCTCCTGCCTGGGCTGAGCTTATGGCCTTCTGGATATCCTCGCCTGCCTGGATCGTGCTTGCCGATGCCTCAACAAATAGAGCGGAATTGAAGAGTACCAATGCTAGCGCCAGAAGCGCGATCGGTGTCAATGACGGTGCCCTTGCCTGCGCCTTCGGACCGGTTTTAGTGCCTGAAGTGGCGCATGCCCGTGAAGACCATGGCCATGTCATGCTCGTTGGCGGCATCTATCACCTCTGCATCCCGGATGGATCCGCCAGGATGAATTACGGCTGTAGCTCCCGCCTGGAAGGTTTGATCCAGGCCGTCCCGGAAGGGGAAGAATGAATCCGTGGCTGCCACTGTTCCCAGGGTGGACAGGCCATGCTCTTCCGCCTTCTCCGCTCCAAAGCGGGCTGAGTCCACGCGGCTCACCTGGCCCGATCCTATGCCGATGGTCTGATTCTCAGTAGTGTAGACCAGGGCGTTGGATTTTACATATTTGGCGACCTTCCAGGCAAAACGGAGGGCTCTGGTCTCCGTGTCCGTGGGAAGTCTCTTGGTCGCCACCTTCCACTCCTGTATGTCGCCGGTATCATAATCCTGGAGCATCATGCCGCCGAAGATGCTTTTCTGGTAGTAGCCCATGTAGAGCTCCTCCTTCCTTTGCAGCAGGTCTCCTATATCCAGTACTCTGCGGTTGGGCTTCTTCTCAGTGAGCAGCTTCAGCGCTTCGGGCTCGAATCCTGGGGCCAGCAGAACCTCCACGAAGCCGTCGCCTATGGCCTGTGCCGTGTCCACGTCCACTGTTCGGTTAAAGCCTATGACGCCTCCGAATGCGGATTTGGGATCGGTGGCAAAAGAGAGCCGATAGGCATCAGCAAGGCTGCTGCCATAGGCCACACCGCAGGGGTTGGCATGCTTCACAATGACCGAAAGCGGTTTCAGAGAGGGCGCTCCATCGTACTCCGACAGGTCGATGAGCATCTCCAATACCGTTTCCGCATCGACCATATTGTTGTAGGACATCTCCCGCCCGTTGAGCTTCCGGGCTTCGGGCAGGCCCAGATCGTTCTTTTTGCGGTACAGCGCCGCCTTCTGGTGCCAGTTCTCTCCATAGCGCAGGTCCTGCACCTTCTCGTAGGCAGTGGCCACATATTGAGGCAGGCCGTCCACTCCGGACTGCAATTCGGCCAGCCTTTCGCCATCGCTCTGCAGGCACCTGTAGAGGGCGTACGCCTCCAGGTTATTTCTCGTCTTCGACGAAAGGCCACCTGTCTCTCTGATCTCCTCCAGAACCGCAGGGCATTGCATGCCATCCAGAAGGACGATGCATCCGTTGCCCAAGGCCTGGCGTATGAGAACGGAGCCGGGCAGAGTCTCTGCATAACCAGAATCGCATACCAACAAGCTCTCTTGGTCATCGTTTCCAGAAGAAAAGCGATCTCGAATACAAATCTGCAGGCCAAGCTGCTCCAAGCCGGGAAGAATGGAACTCGCCACCTCGGTTTGACCTGTCAGGACGACGATTTGTTTGATCTTCATCGAACCTCTTGACTTTCGTCGCTGGCGCTATTTTAACCTGTTGCCAAAAGCTCCCTTCCGGAAAGCTCTCCTGCATGCTTTAAAAAATTATTCAAGTTTAGATGATGATGGATGGATTAGCTTCACCCCTTCAACCCTCGTGATCCTGCCCCTCCGGCAACAAACTTTAAGCTCCCAGGAGGCCTATTTAAAAATGATGGCCCCATGCCCAGCAGTCGAGCACCACCCTCTTGGCTGCATCATCCGCTTTGAAGTTGTGCCCGGATCTTCCCGGCTGGCTGTGCCCTCCGGCTTCAACCCCTGGCGGCGATCTCTTGAGGCCCGGTTGACAGAGGAAGCGACAAAAGGGAAAGCCAATCGCCAGCTTGTGGCCGAGCTGGCCAGAGTCTTGAGCATCTCCGAGTCTGATATTGAGCTTATGAGCGGCCACAAAAACGCGCGAAAGGTTCTGCTAGTGAAAGGCGAGGAAATGGATAAGGTCGTCATGATCTTGAAATCGATATTAAGCCATTTTTGATGTAGAAATATACAAATGGATGAATCGATGAATTTGGCCCCAGGAATTGATCTGGTGGACAGACTCAGAAAATAGATCCAGGAATTGAGCAGGAGACACAGTGGTTTGGGGAAGAGCGTCGCAAGAGAGCCGTCCCAAGAGGACTTATGATTTGGAGGCCCTGGAAGAGCTGATCGCCGCTCTCCTGGAGGCTTCAATTCAAGGTGCTGCGATCATTGTGGAGGGAAGGAACGACGAAATAGCCTTGCGAGCCTTGGGGCTGCCCGGGCCGGTGATGATGGCCTCGCACCGGAGGGCTCTGGACCTGGCCGAGGAAGCCGCCCGGAACTTCTCGGAGATTGTCCTTCTCACAGACTGGGACAGCAAAGGGGATGAGATGGCCAGGAATATCGAGCACCACCTGCGCTCCGTGGGCTCTCGCCCCGATGCCGAGCTACGCTGTCGTCTCAAGAAGCTGGTCAAAAAGGAGATAAAGGACGTAGAGAGCCTGAGCCTTTATGTGGAGAGGATGAGGGAGCTGTATGGTCCATAGAATTGCAGTCACAGGTCACCCCGGCATCGGCAAATCCACCCTGGTGCAGAAGGTGGCGGCACTATCGGGCGAGCGCGTGGGCGGCGTCTTGGCCCGTGATAAGCGCTACAAAGACCGGCGCATCGGCTTTGAACTCCTCGACCTGGGCTCCGGGGCCACTGGAATGCTGGCCGATGAGACCGGGGATGGGCCCCAGCTGGGAAAGTATCGTGTCCGCCTGGATGACCTGGACCGCGTTGGGGCCCAAGCCGTGGAGAACGCATTGAACTCCGACCTCATCATCGTAGACGAGATAGGTCCCATGGAGCTATCCAGCCGCAGGTTCATCACTGCGGTGGAGAAGGCCATCGCCTCGCCAAAACCCATGCTGGTGGTGCTGCACGAGTGGTCCAATCACCGTCTGGCCAAGAAGATCCGGGGATCGTTTAAGGTGATAACTGTGACTTTGGAGAACAGGGATGCACTGGTGGAGGAGATTGCGAAGGAGATCAAGGGGAAGAGATAGGACTTTGGGGGATGGGATTGGCATTAAGGGCTTAAATGCCCGAAATTTGAAGACCGAGGACTACGCCCCAGCCCTCATCGCCCCTCTTCCCGCGGCCAGGGCCTCGTCCAACTTCTCCACATTGGGCCCTCCGCCCTGCGCCAGGTCCGGCTTGCCTCCGCCACCCCCGCCCAACTGCTTCGCCGCCGCATTGAGCAGTTCCTTGATGTCAGCGCTGCCCATATTCAGCACTACGATCTTGAGACCGTCTTTAATTTCGGCCACGGCGATAAGGCTCTTTAGCTTCGTGATTTCCTTCTGCTAGCGCTTCTTATACGTGAGGATTGTCTAATCAATGATAGATCCCGAGATTCTGATCGCAGTTTCTGTAACCACGACGAAGCGACCTGACAGATCCGATTCAGGTAAGGAAAGAACCTTTTCCATCATCGAGATCTTTTCGGATGGGCCGCAGTATGCGCTGCGAAGCAGTATAATCCCGCGATGAGGCAATTTCATTCGAAAAACCATATCTCCAAAATCCTTATCCATGGTTACTACTATGCGCCCTTCCGAGTAGGCTTTTTCGAGTATGCTCTCATCTTCCCACCCCCGGCAATCCTCGTAAGCAGAGGTGGCGTCATGGTTGTTCATGCGCAGCCAGCGCACGACGGAAGGGCCCACGCACTCGTCAACCAGAAATCGCATCTAAACGGCCTCAGCCTTGATGGGAATAAAGGAGGCATCTTGAAGGGTCTTGGAGGCAAAGAGGAGACAGGCATAGATATCGTCCTTCACCAGGCCGGGATACTCCACCATGATCTCCTCCATGGTGGTGCCATGAGCCAGTAGTCCCAGGATGTACTCCACGGTAAGCCTTGTGCCCTGGATGACGGGTTTGCCAACCATTACTTTGGGATTGATGGTGATCCGTTCCAGCAGGTTTTCATTATTCACGTAGATGCTATTGATTCTCTTTTGATATAAATGTGAGGATAGCTCGAAAAGCACAGTGTCGTTGATTACCCACATTCACCAATATTCCACACTCAATGCTGTAGAATCATTTCTAGTGGATATGGACAGAGGCCTTACGCCCCCGCCCTCATCGCCTCTCTTCCCGCAGCCAGGGCCTCGTCCAGCTTCTCCACATTGGGCCCTCCGCCCTGCGCCAGGTCCGGCTTGCCTCCGCCACCCCCGCCCAACTGCTTCGCCGCCGCCTTGATGATGCTCCCCGCCTTGACGCCCTTCGCCAGGCCCGACCGGCCTACGGCCGCCACGAGCTTGCCCGTCTCGCTGCCCAGCAGCGCAACGCAGTCCTGCTCCGCCAGCAGCGCCGCCGCCTTGAGCAGCTCCTCGATGTCGGCGCTGCCCATCTTCTGCACCACGACCTTGAGGCCGTCGATGCTTTCGGCATCGGCCGTCAGCGTCTTGAGCCGCGCCTTTGCCAAGTCCTCCTTCAGCCGCTCGATCTCCTTTTGCTGGCTCTTCCACTCCTCGAAGAAACGCGTCGCAGTCTTGGGAAGCTGTTCGTTCGGCACGCGCAATACGTCCGCCGCTCCCGCAGAGCAGGTCATCGCGCTCCCTGGCCGGCCCGCACAGCCGCCTCGCCTGCGGCAAACTCGATCCTCTCCACGCCGTCCTGAATGCGCTCGGCGCGCAGGATCTTGATGGCCCCGATCATGCCGGTGTTGGTGACGTGCGTTCCCGCGCAGGCCTCGATATCGCTGCCCACGTGCACCACCCGAATCGATCGTTCCGGGCGGCACGCCTCCCTGGTACAGCTCAAAGCCGAAGAGCTTCTCAGCCTCGGTGCGGGGCAGGAACTGGGTATCCACGGGCTCGATCTCCATCACCCGCCGGTTAGCCTCCAGCTCTATGGCCTTCAGCTCCAGATCTGTGATGCGCTTGTAATGGGATATGTCCAGACGGGCCCGGTCCTCGCTCTTCTGGGCTCCGGCCTGCCAGACGTGCTTGCCCAAAACGCGCTTCGCAGAGTCGTGGACCAGATGCGTTGCCGTATGGTGACGCGCATGCGCCAGCCGGCGGCGCATGTCCACCCTCCCGGTGACGCGGTCTCCCTTCACCAGCCCTTCCGACTGCTCCAGCTTATGCAGCACCACATCTCCCGACTTTTGCACATCCACTACCGAGAAGACCTGGCCTCCCTTCTCCAGAGTGCCGTGATCAGCAGGCTGGCCGCCGCCCTCGGGATAGAGGAGCGTCCTGTCCAGGATGACCGACTCCGTCCACCACATCCAGAACCTGTGCCTCGAAGACCTGCTCGAAGGGATGCTCGTAAAACATCAGCTCCGTCTTGCCGGGAAGGACTGCTTTGGCAGCGTCCTCAGCCTCCGCCCGGATGTGCTTCTTGGCCACCAGTGAATAGAAATTGTCCGGCAGCTCCACAGATGCCCCCATCTCCTCTGCCGACTCGCGAGCGATCTCAGGAGGAATGCCGTGCGTATCGTAAAGGGAGATCATCTCCGACCAGCGGTATGGGCTGCAACTTTCTGAAGTAGCTCTCGGCCGTCTTCTTGACCAGCGCTTATCCCCTTCTCCAGGGTCTCAGCGTACTTCTGCTCCTCCTGGTCCAGGATCTCCTTGATGGTGACGAAGCGCTCCTGCCAGTCGGAGTAGTCCAGCCGCGCGATCTGCATCTCGACCAGATTCTGCCAGTGGCAGAGACAATCCCAGCTCCTTCATCAGCCTCAGAGTGCGGCGAATGACCAGACGGGCCAGGTAGCCGGCCTTGACATTGGAGGGAATGATGCCGTCGCCCAGCATGTAGGCCAGGCAGCGAGTGTGATCGACCACGGCATAGATGCGTTCCATGGGCTCGATGGTCTTCTCCAGCTTCTCAGGCGAGATGCCGATGCTGCCCGCAATCTTCGTCCGCAGATCCTTCATCTGAATACTCGTCCAGGTCCACCATGCCCGCCAGCCGGGCGTTCTGGGCGAAGATCTCGGCATACTCCGGATCCGATAGATTGTGCTCGACGCCTGCCAGGTCCGCCACCTTTCTGACCAGATCCGGAAAGATGGCGTCGTAAATGGTGGGCGAGCCTTTGGAGGCCCAGACGAACCTCTCCAGGCCGTAGCCGGTGTCCACGATGTAGTTGTTCATCTTCTCATAGCGCTCGCCTTTGATCTCGATGGCGCCCCCGGGCGTGGCTTTCAGGTCCATGAAGACAAGCGTCGCCAGCTCCAGGCCGCCGATCATGACCTCCACGCTGGGGCCGGCATTCCCTCCGCCTGCCCAGGGATTCTCCTTGTAGGTCACAGCCAGAGGGTCCATCCCCAGGCCCACCAGCAGCTCATCGCATAACTGAACTGTCCGATCCTTCCAGTAATGCTCTTTCTCGCGGGTGTTGAAGACGTGGTGGGCCATCATCTCGAAGGTCGTGAGATGCCGTCCGCTGCGCCCCACCGAATCGAGGTCGTCCAGCCGGATGCAGGGCTGGCTGATGGTCAGGGGGTTGGCGGGCGGCGGCACCTGTCCGGAGGTCACAAAGGGCTGGAAGTCGGCGATGGAGGCGATGGTCAGATAGATGTCGTCCCGCCAGCGGGCCACCACCGGATACCTCTTGATGCGAGCATGGCCTCGGGCCTCAAAGAAGCTGAGGTAGTGCTCGCGCATCTCGTCCAGACTGTGCTCGCGCTTGAATATGGGCGAGCCAATAAAGGTATAGGGATCGCAGGGCGGGTCCCCGCAGGTCTTTCTAGCGCCGTCCCTGGTCCAGAAGAATTTGCCGCATTTCTCGCACTTCTTGCGTTGGAATCCCTCATCCACGAAGAAGTCCAATCGATATTCATCCTCGGAGAACATGTGAATCAGCTTTTTCCGAAAGAATGAGCAGGAATGCTAAAAGGCTTTCCAAAGGAGAAGAAAGTCGAGAAATGAGTGTGAATGGCCGCTCGGTCTCCGGCCATCCTTTTTTTCGGCTAGTATCTAGTTTACCCTGATAACCTTCAAGAGCGAGACCACAGGCACTCCTGCGATCTCGTCCGTGCCCTTCTTATCGATCAGGACGGCGATGGCATTGATCTTGGCCCCGTGCTCATCCAGATACTCGACAGTCTCTTCCAGAGTCTCGCCGGTGGTCACCACATCATCGATGATGATGCATTCCTTGTCCTTGACATCCGAGAAGTTGGAGCTCAGGTTGCCGCGCGCTTTCTTGCTCTCCCTGGTCAGCATCTGCTTGCTGGGAGTGTAGACGGCCAGCTCTGCCGCCAGATCATTGGCCACCATGCTCGCCAGGGGCAGGCCGGATAGAGCAATGCCCACCACGACATCCACACCACAATCGTTGGCGTCCAGAGTCTCATAGATGATATCGGAGAGGGCTTCAGAGATATGGCTCAGCCGGAAGGCGCTCTTGCCGATCATCGACCAGTCCACGGAAATATCCTTGGGCCCGGGAGTGGTGCTCGTCTTCTCAGCATGAGTAAGAAGCCAGGTCACAGTCTCGCTGGAGACATTCAGCTCTTCCGAGATCTGACCTTCTACCAGCCCTTCCGCCTTCAATTCCGTTGCTTTCTTCATCAAAGTCTCAATATTCTTCATCTTATGCACCTCTTTTTCTTTCGGGCAGGAGTTCCGCAATCAGGACATGCTTCCCCCTCGAAGCTATGACCGCAGCCATGACACCTCTGGACGTGTTTTATCTTTCTTTTTATCCGGGGCTGTCCAATAGGCTCGATCTTCAGGCCGAGGTGAAGAGCGACGTTTTGCAGAGCGTAATCGTCGGTAGCGAGAACGGCTCTATACTCCAGGGCCTTAGCCAGAACCTCCAGATCGGCGGGAGACAAAGCTTTTAGGTCGCCGGTCTCTGCGGCTGCGTTGCGTGCCGCTTTCAGCGCCTGGGATGAGGGGCTCTCCACCCGTGCCTCGAAGAGGTAGAGCCTCGATTTTGTTCTTATATCCTTTAGCTCCGCCTCAACTGCCGGGACGGTGATCAGCTCCCCCTCCGGTCTTTTGCCCCAGATGAATACTGAGGCGTCCGCTACGACATACACATGATTGGCTCTTGAAAGTTATAGTACTTGGACTTTTCCCGGACCAAAACGCTATTATCATATAATGCAATCCAAGGGTTCGATGGCCAAGAAAGGAAAGAAGGCTGGTAATAAGGATACCCAAGGGCCTGGCGCAGGATCCCAGGAAAATCAGAATGAACGCATCGCCAAAGCGCCGCCCAAAGCCAAGCCCAAGAGCGAAGCCGAGCGTAGAAAAGACCGCATAGATGGAATAATAAAGACAGTATATCCCGCAGTTCTGGGAGTCATAGCGGGCTTTGCCTGCTATTTTGTAGCAGGTGAAGTTGGGGAAAACCACTGGCAAATAGGCGACCTCTCCTGGCATTTTGTAATGATATCTGTAATCCTTGTCACCGCCCTCATTCAAAAGTTCACCTACCCCTTCCTGAAGGTAGACGCGGCAAGCTTTAAAAACAAAGACTGGCTCTATGTGGAGTTTATTATGGTAGCCCTCTGGCTGGTTACATGGACAATCCTTCTGAACTGAGGTAAATATGAGGATAGCCATCATAAATCGCGATCGCTGCCAGCCCAGAAAGTGTTCCAAGGAATGCGAGTACTTCTGCCCGCCTGTTCGTACTGGCGATGAGACCATCGTCTTTTTGGATAGCAAGCCTCTCATAACCGAAAATCTCTGTGTAGGCTGCGGTATTTGTGTGCGTAAATGCCCCTTTGGGGCAATCACCATCACCAACCTGCCTGAAGAGATGGAGGATCCAGTTCACAGATACGGCCAGAACGGCTTCGCGCTATATGGTTTGCCTGTGCCGGTTGATGGCCGGGTCACGGGAATATTGGGCCCCAACGGCATAGGAAAGAGCACGGCCATATCCATACTCTCCGGCATCCTCAGGCCAAACCTGGGAAAGAATGCCTCCTGGGATGATGTATTGCAGCGTTTTGCAGGCTCAATCCTGGGAGACTACCTGAGACGGGTAGTGGATAAGGGTGTCAAGACCTCTTATAAGCCTCAGTATGTGGACCGCATCCCTAAGAGCTATTCGGGAATGGTTTCCGGTCTCCTGGAAAAGACCGATGAGCGGGGTGCTTTAAAGGATCTGACTGCACAGCTTTCCATATCAACGTTGATGGATCGGGAGATATCGAGCCTCAGCGGTGGCGAGCTGCAGCGGGTCGCCATCGCAGCCACGGCGGCGCGGGACGCGGATTTCTATTTCTTCGATGAGATAAGCCCGTATCTTGATATTTACCAGCGCATCAACTCCGCTCGCATCTTGCAGAGCCTGGCCAAAGAAAAGGCGGTCATGGTGGTGGAGCACGACCTGGCGTTGCTCGATCTTCTGGCAGATAATGTTCATCTCATTTACGGCGTTCCCGGAGCCTACGGAGTCATAACCAGGCCCAAAGGGGTACGGGTGGGCATCAACCAGTACCTGCGGGGCAACCTGCCAGAAGAGAACGTGCGGTTCCGCGATACCTCCATCAGCTTTGAGGTGCATGCTCCAAGGATAGAAAAGGAGATCCCCACGCTCATTGCCTACAACGCATTTGCCATGCAGTATTCATCATTCCGGCTTGAGGCCGAGCCCGGCATCATTCGCCGCGGAGAGGTGGTGGGCATACTGGGACCAAACGGAATCGGAAAGAGTACATATATCAAGGTCCTGGCCGGTGTGGAGAAGCCCACGTGGGGTGATTTTGATAGCCAGCTCAAGATATCCTACAAGCCCCAGTACCTCAAGGCAGACTCCGATATGACTGTGCGGAGCCTGCTGCGCAGCGTGACCCGCGACTTCGACAGCAGTTACTATCAGGCCGAGATCCTGAAGCCCATGGGCCTGGAGCCTTTTATGGACCAGATTCTGACAGAGCTGTCCGGAGGCGAGCTGCAGCGTGTGGCCATAACTGCATGCCTCAGCCGGGAAGCAGACCTCTATCTGCTGGATGAGCCGTCCGCCCATCTGGATGTGGAGCAGAGAATGCTGGCAGCCAAGGTCATGAGGCGCTTCGCCGAGTCCACAGAGAAGACCGTTCTTGTGGTGGACCATGACATCTATCTCATTGACCTGCTCAGTGAGCGTTTGATGGTCTTTGACGGCATTCCCGGAACCCTGGGAATAGCCCACACCCCTCTAGAGATGCGGGAGGGCATGAATGCCTTCCTGAAGGGGATCGGTATAACATTCAGGCGTGATGAGGAGACACGCAGGCCAAGGGTTAACAAACCGGAGTCCCGTCTGGATAGGATGCAAAAGGATCAGGGCGAGTACTATTATCCTGTTGAGGAAGTTTAAGAGAGAATGTAACCAGCAGATGAAGCTCTTCAACCGTTACTTCGTCCATGATGCAGGTCTTTCTCTTTTACAGAGCTCAGTTTCTTGCCCGTTTGGAGTTGGCAGGAAATATCTGCGTCCTCTTGCTTCTGAACTATATGATAAGTCAGGAAATGAACGTTGAGAAGGGCATAAAGACGTCCGGCTCCTGGGTTCGATCTTGAAATCTTTTTAGAGGAATATTAGAGCTATGTAAATGAATAAATATAAAAGAATTAAATTGACTGGGCCTCTAAGTATAACCATAAGCTTAATCTTAAATACCTGGCTTTACGTAGATATTGTTATCAAAATCTACCGATGCAACCAGTAAGAGGATAACATCGTGTGCTCAGATAACCTCTATGAGAAGAACCAAATGATTCCGACAAGGAATAGGGCTCTTATACGTCAGGAAACAGCGACGCAGGGAGAAGTTTCGCCTGAAACCTCTTTTGAGGATGATAGGGCAATTGTTATGGATCTTATGCGAGCTTCTGTGCTAACCTTAGCGCCACTTATAGAGAAGGAAGCGGATATCTATACAGTAGATGACCTGAAAATTAGGTTTAGATAAGAGTAGCCTCTTTGGTGATTACATGATGTCGGGGGAACCACCAAAGACACCCAAGGGAAGTATTGTTTTAGTTTGGTTTCCATATACAGATTTCAGCGCTGAAAAGCTAAGGCCAGCGTTGGTTCTATACGAAGGATATTTGGATGTGACTGTGGCATATATAACGGGTCAGATTCCTGCAAAACTATTGCCAACTGACTTGCTTATCTTGCCAGGAACGCCTTCCTATACAAACGCCCGATTGAAAGAAATATCTGTTCTCTCAATTGATAAAATCATGATTCTTGACAAGAAGTACTGTGAAGGCATCATTGGAGTAGCTGACGACGATCTTAAACGAAAAGTCAATATGAAAATAGCCCAGAGCTTAATGTTCAACGATGTCGATTTTTGATGCTCCACTCAACCCACCAGATCTATTCCTCTTCGAACCCTACATCTGCTGCCTCTGCTGGCGTGGCTCCATAGGTTCCATATGCGACCCGATACGTATCTCATGATTTCTCGTTTCCGACCACCACGATTTGCACCACCATAAGCGCACCACCCCACAAACGCAACAGAACCTTCCAAGCTTTCCAGGAATACCTTCATATAGAAGTTCAAACACCCGATATCACACTTTGAACCCATAAAATTGGAGGTAATTGAATGGCAGCAGGACAATTCGGTGGACAGTCACCCATAATCATTCTCAAAGAAGGCAGCCAGAGAACGGCAGGCCGCGAAGCACAGAAGTCGAATATCATGGCCGCCAAGGCAGTCGCCGGCGCCGTCAGAACGACCCTTGGTCCGAAGGGCATGGACAAGATGATGGTCGATAACCTTGGAGATGTGGTAATAACCAACGACGGAGTCACCATTCTCAAGGAGATGGACATCGAGCACCCCGCCGCCAAGATGATGGTGGAGATCGCCAAGACCCAGGATGCAGAGGTCGGAGACGGCACCACCACCGCCGTGGTCCTGGCAGGAGAATTGCTCAAGCAGGCCGAGGGGCTGCTGGATCAGGATATCCATCCCACGGTCATTGCAGCAGGCTACAGGGCAGCAGCCGACAAATCCCTGGAGATCCTGAAGACCATCGCCGTAAGCGTCTCTGTAAAAGATACCGAGTTCCTGAAGAGGGTCGCCATCACCGCCATGACCGGCAAGGGCTCCGGCACGGCTCGAGAAGAGCTGGCCGCGCTGGCTGTGGAAGCCGTCAAGGCCGTCGTCGACGAGGACGGAACTGTAGACACCGACAACATCACCGTAGAGAAGAAAGTGGGCGGCGGCATAACCGACTCCGAGCTCGTACACGGCATGGTGATCGACAAGGATAGGCTCCATCCCAATATGCCCAAGAAGGTCACAGGCGCCAGGATCGCTATGCTCAATGCAGCCATCGAGATCGAGAAGACCGAGGTCGACGCCAAGATCGAGATCACCTCTCCCGATCAGCTGCAGGCTTTCCTGGATCAGGAAGAGACCATGCTCAAGGGCATGGTAGATGCTATCCTCAAGACGGGCGCTAACGTCGTCTTCTGCCAGAAAGGCATCGACGACCTGGCCCAGCACTTCCTGGCCAAGGCCGGCATCTACACCGTCCGCCGCGTCAAGAAGAGCGACATGGAGAAGCTGGCGCGAGCTACGGGCGGAAGGGTTGTCACCAGCATCCACGACCTGACAGAAAAGGACCTGGGAAAGGCAGGCCTCGTTGAAGAGAGAAAGATCGGCGACGAGAAGATGACCTTCGTCGAAGAGTGCGAGAACCCCAAGTCTGTATCCATCATCCTGAGAGGCGGAACTGAGCACGTGGTCGATGAGCTGAACCGGGCCATGGAAGATGCTCTGCGCGTCGTCGGCGTTGTCGTCGAGGACAAGCTGCTGGTTCCAGGCGGCGGTGCCCCTGAGGTAGAACTGGCCCTGCGTCTGCGGGAATATGCCGCAACCGTGGGCGGTCGCGAGCAGCTGGCCATTGAGGCCTTCGCCGACTCCATGGAAGTCATACCCAAGACCCTGGCCGAGAACGCCGGATTGGACCAGATCGATTCCCTGGTGGCTCTGCGCAGCCAGCATGAGAAGGGCGTGAAGAGCGCAGGCCTGGACATGGACACAGGCGAGCCTGTGGACATGCAGAAGCTGGGCGTGGTCGAGCCCCTGCGTGTGAAGACTCAGGCGATCAACAGCGCCGCTGAAGCTGCAGTCATGATCCTGCGCATCGACGACGTCATCGCCTCCAAGTCCGGCGGACCGGGCGGAATGCCTGGCGGCATGCCCGGCGGAATGCCAGGTGGCATGGGCGGAGAGGACTACTGAAAGCCTCTCTTTTTTCTCATTTTTTCATCAAAAGCAAAAGTGTTATTATCTTGCCAGATACATGGCCTGCAATGGAACGCAAGCTCTTGATGAAAGGCAAGGTCAAGGAAGCCTACGATCTGGGCGACCGGTTGGAGTTTCGGTTTACGGACAATATCTCTGTCTTCGACAAGATCATTCCCAGCCTCATTCCCTTTAAGGGCGAGACCCTCAGCCGGGAGGGCGTCTACTGGTTTGAAAGAGCCAGCAAGATGGGAATCAAGACCCACTTCCTTGAGTATATCCCCCCGAACGGCATGATCTGCCAGAAGGTGGACATAATTCAGCCTCATCAGATCACCAACAGATCTCGCAACTACCTCATACCCCTGGAGTTCATCTGCCGCTGGTATGTGGCAGGCTCCCTCTATGACCGGGTATTGGAGGGAAAGGTTTCCGGCCGGGTCTCTGGGCTTCTCCTCCGGCCATAAAGTGGTCTATGGCGAGCCCCTCCCCGAGCCTTTCCTGGAGGTCTCCACGAAACTTGAGAAGACCGACAGATTGCTGGAAAAAGCTGAAGCCTTGGAGATCTCCGGGCTCAGTGCCCAGGAGTATGAGGATGCCCGGGAGGTTGTCCTCAAGATCGATGAGGATATTGGTAGGAGCGTTAACATTCGCGGCCTCATTCATGTTGATGGCAAGAAAGAGCTGGCCTTTGATAAGGACCGGCAAATAATGGTGATCGATGTCTATGGAACGGCAGACGAGGACCGTTTTTGGGATAAGGCTCGCTACGAATCGGGAGAGTTCGTTGACCTCTCCAAGGAGTACGTGCGCCAGTACTATCGCCAGACCGGCTACAAAGATCAGCTCTACGAGGCCAGAGACGCCGGCCTGGAGGAGCCCCCCATACCGGCTCTGCCACCTCTCGTTGTGGAAGAGACGGGCAGGATCTATATCAAACTCTTCGAGATGATCACGGGAGAGAAGTTCAAACCTGCCCAGCGTTATTGAAGCTTTAATCGATGCATAAGCATGTTTGAGAAAAATCGGAAAGAATTTAAGCCATTAGCATCCTCTCTCCAACGATTGGGGATGCTAATCTATCCTCCAGAAATTATTTAGAGATGATATCATGAAGAGATTATTGCTAGTTCTTGTGATAATTACCGTGGCCATCTCCGGCTGCACGGAGAAAGGCCCCAGTGAGACAAGCGGGACAAGTGGAACAACCGGGAACGTGGAAGAACTGAAAACGATGTCGATATCTTCCGCAGAGAACCTGACCAGCTACAGCTTCAAGAGTTCAGTGTCTCAGATATGGAAGCTCTATGGAGACGTGGCGAAAGCCCCTGAGAATGTGACCACCGTGACTGAGAGCGCAGAGACTATCGCCTCTGTGAACCTGTCAAGCTTCCAGGCTCAGGCGAACGGCTCAACAAAGAACCAGATGGAGCAATCAGGCTCGCCCGCGAACCCTGCAAACGCCCGCTCTACATTGGCTGTTGTCTACCAATTAGGAAATTCGACCTATATCCAGGATGAGAGCGGCAATTGGACCCATCTCCAGGATCCCAGATCCGCGGAAGAGATCTGGGGCCAGGGCAGCAATAATCAGGTGAAGGCCATGGCCGAGATGTTCAACCAGTCGGCTGTAGAAGAGGCCGGCTCGGAGACGGTCAATGGCGAAGACGCTTACAAATTTAATATAGTTACAGGAAGCGCGGATTACGACAATCTCTATAATACCGCCTCTAGCATAGCAGCCCAGTTGACCCAGTACCCCATGTATATGCCAGCGGTCAATAAAACGGAACTGAATGAGACTGCCAAGATGGAGAAAGCGATCTGGATCTCAAAGAGCAGCTACCTGCCTGTGAAGTACCAGAGTCTCACAAGCTTCCAGATGACGCCAGAGATCGTGGGTCAACTGGATATCAATACCAGTCAGATGATGATGTATAATCAATCGAGGAAGCTACCTCCTGTCTCGATCAACATAGAGACGAACGATCTGTATTCCGACTTCGATAAGCCAGTGGAAGTAATCCTGCCGGAGGAGGCTCTTTCAGCCACTGTCATCCGCCCGACCACGATGCAACCGCAAGCGACTGGGCAAACTTGAGCGACTGCAGTATCCATGCAAGATCCATTGCAGCGGCTTTTCCTCCGGGAGAAGCCTGTCCTGGCCCTTTTGGCCGTGGGGGATATGCAGTCGGCTTATGCCGCCATGATTGCTAAGCGCATAGACTCCACTTTCCCCCATACCTCCAGCATACTCTCCGAGCTGGAGGCCCAGGGGCTGGTCAAGTCCCGTCCTGTTGGCAGAATCAGGTACCTGGAACTGACCGACCGTGGCAAACGGATCGCCAAGGCCCTGCGGGAGCTATCAGATCTGCTGCGCCATTCGGATGCCATGACAGAGAGGCTGGAGAGGCTTCGAAAAACAGCATTGCAAAGAGAAGGTTCTGGGGCGGCTTTCCGTCTGGGACCTTTGCGCCGGGATCTGGCAAAACTCAAAGGCCTGGGGGATGCCACGCTGCGAAAGGCTGCAGAAGAACTCGATGACGAGATTGCAGCATTCGTACGCGAATGAGCTGCCGGGCACATTTTTTGTTGCAGAGCATTCTGAAAAATAGCCGTGGGTGGATGACGCGCCTGGACCTCGAAGAAAAGTAAGTGACATACTCAATCGCAAAGACTTTTCCTGCCGGAAAAGGGTGTCCTTGCCCTTTTGGCTGTGGGAGACGGAGAATACAGATACAGGGATTTTCAGGATGCTGATAAGCTGAAAAATGCGCTTTGGCATAGTGCCTGCAGTCTACCAATCAGCTGGAAAGCTTCGAACTGGAAGATCACGAAGCGCGACTCTAAGCATCACAAGTCAAGGACCTGAGGTTAAGAAGAATGAGCCAAAAATACCCAGTTGCGTCTTGCCTTTAAGCATGAATGGATATTTACGAGATGGCAAAGACCATCAGTCAAGCAGGATAAGTGAAGAAAAGGTTAAAGGAGGGATGCGGGTAGTCATCCCATCCTGTTTTCTTGATGTTTTCATGCGAAAAAGATTGAACTAGAAATCCCTGTTCCTTTGATCAAACAGGTAGCTTCAATCGGTAGTCTCAATAGGGCATGCCAGTGGTATAAACAGTAGTGGCCGCGGGTACGTTTATCACCTTGGGGACGCCTCTATCGAAGTACATGGGCTTCTCATAATTGTTCGCCCCGTCGAAGATCCTTATGGTGTGCGTCTGGCCGCCAACTACATTGAATCTGAAGACGCCATCCAGCGCATCACCATTTGCGCCGTCTTTGCCAATCATCGCACCATCGACATAGACATCATAGCCCCTCATTGTCGTCTGGATGGTCACGGGGGTATCCCCGGCTGTGCCTCCCGTCTGGGGCGGGTAAGTCGAGGTTGAGCTGTAAGTTTGGTACTGAGTCGACGAACTTGCAGGCTGGTACTGTGTCGATGAGGCTGCAGACTGGTACTGACTGGATGTGCCTGCGGGCGGGTACGGTGTGGATGTAGCGGCTGGCTGTCCATAGCCGCTCGTGGCCGGATTCTGTGTGCTATAGCCTGTGGGCGGATTTGTGGAGGGTGGCATCTGCCCTGCGGCTCCCGCCTGCTGGGCTGGGGGTGTCTGCTGGGCGGGCGGCGCCTGGCTGATCACATCGACAATGATGGAGTTGCTGGGCTGGTTGTTGAGCACGAACAAGAAAATGTGCCGGCCAACTTTGTCCGCCATGAAGTTCAGGCTATTGTAGCCGGAGTAGAAGTTCATTCGCTTGCCGGTTATATTCATAGAATCCGTCTGGATGATCTCATAATAATCGGCCTGTCCGCCCGCTGGCGCAAAAGCGATGAACTGCATACCTGTCCCGACAGGAACTATGGCATACTGGGACCAATCCGCCCCCTTCTGTATCCAGAGCTCATTTCCTCTGCTGGAAGCCATCGCAGACTGATATTGGGTGTACAGAACTTCCTGGCCGCTGCCGAAGTATATCTTGGAAGGCATCTGATGTGTGACATCGATCTTCACGGGCGCAGATCCACTGATCACGGGAATGCTGGTACCCATGTAGAACTCGCTGAAGAAGGAACTTGCGCTGCTGGAGTTATCAAACTCGGGGCCGAACCAGGGACCGCCTGCCTCTGAGGCCACGCCGGAGCCGATACCAAACAGGCTATTCACGAAATCTTCATTAAAGGCTCCGCCGGTCATGTCCATGGACTGCAATGGGGACATGCCCTGGCCGGCTGCCGCTCCTGCGCCCAGGAGCAGGGCAAGAAGACAAAAGCATAAACTGCTAGTTTTCAAATTATCAAACCTCTGGAGGTGGTCTAAGGTTGTATCTTATTTAGCTTTAAGTCTCGCCTGAGCCTCATCTGAACATCATGGAAACCCAGTCCGCCGCAATCGCACCACACCCGGGAGATGATGCGGGTCAGGTCGGTGGTTCGGAAGCGGATCATGTCCACCATTCCACCCCGTCTTCATAGGTCTCGTCTGCGAGACGCTTGGCCTATGGGATATGAAGTCTGGCGACTGGAGGGACCAGCAGAGTGCGGGTTACAGATGAGAGCAAAACCACATAATAAGGATGTAAAGGCACGACACAGGATGCTTTTTAGCAATATTTTTAAAAAACATTTCCTGTATCTGTGCTGATTTTCACTGTTTCTGCAAATACATCTGCTGCATAGGACATCTTCTGGAAGTGCTTAATGGATGATACTTTTGGATTAAATTAATATACCGCATCAGAGACGCATATCATATCAACGTAGGAGGGAAAATATGGCTGAAATGAGAAATTTCGCCCTGAGGGACGCACAGGGCAACGAGATTGGAGTTTTTACAGGAAAATCGCCCAGGCAAGCTGCCCTCAAGGCCGCCAACCGGGGATACACGGATATCAAGTTGCGCGAACGCGGTACCAAGAAAGTGCATGTCTTTGTAGGAGAGAGGGTACAGGTGGACAAGCCCAAAGGCGCGCCTGCCTGGATGCCGGATAAGATCTGGAAGCCCAAGGTAAAGAAAGTGGGCATCGATAAGTTGGATGAGGTCTAAAGAGACTCTGTTATCTTAGAGGTTCATGCGCAGGCCAGCCGCTCCACTGGCCTGTTCGAAATCTTCGGCCGGTTCCTTGACCGGCCTCATCACATTCCCAAAAAGAACTGTCCGGCCTTTGCTTTTTTGGCGAGCTTCAAGAGTTGCTCAATTAAGAACCATTTTGGCGTTCCGAAGACAACGCAATGAAAAAAGAAAACGAAGACCGAACGGGCGCCGAGGCGCCAGGCGTTCGGTCTTCAGGGCACCAGACGCTTTCTGTCCCGGGGGAAGATCACGGCATCGCGAATGTTCTCAAGTTTAAGCATAGTCATGACCAGCCGGGAGAGGCCCAGCCCCCAGCCGGCATGAGGTGGCATGCCGTAGCGGAAGGCCATTAGGTAGAACTCGAAGCCGTCTGGATCCAGACCTTTCTCTTTTATGCGCTCTACAAGCTGGTTGTAGTCATGTACCCTCTGCGCTCCGCTGGCCAGCTCCATGCGCGGGTGCATGAGATCAAAACCACGGCAGACCTCGGGTTTATCCTCATAAGGTAGAGTGTAGTAGGGCTTTATGGAGGACGGCCAGTCCGTGAGGAAGTAGTGTTCCCCGATGGTCTCGCCCAGGAACCTCTCCGTCTCCGTGTCCAGATCATCTCCCCACTGCATCTTCACTCCCGCTTTCTCTCCCGCCAGCTCCAACGCCTCAGTGTAAGTGATTCTCTTAAAGGGAAGCTTTGGTACCTGCAAATCCAGGCCCAGGACCTCCAACTGGTAGCGGCAGCTCTGAGCTACGTGCTCATAAGCCCCGGCTACTGCCTCTTCCAGTATCCCCATTACATCTTTGTCGTCGGCAAAGCTGACCTCAAGGTCGATGGATATGGCTTCATTTAGGTGGCGGCGTGTGTCGTGCTCCTCCGCCCGGAAGATCGGCCCGATCTCGAAGACCTTGTCCATGCCCGCACCCATGAGCATCTGCTTGTAGAGCTGTGGGCTCTGGTTCAGAAAGGCCTCCTTCTCAAAGTAGCTGATGGGGAAGAGATCCGTTCCGCCTTCCGTGGCCGCTGCCACTATCTTAGGAGTGAAGACCTCAGTAATTACCTTTTTGTAAAAATAATCTCTGAGGCTGCGAAGCACTGCACTCTCAATCTCGAAAGCAGCCAGAACGCAGGGCCTTCTGATATCCATGAACCTGGCGTCCAGGCGAGTGTCCAACTCGCACTCCACTTTCTCTGTGGGGTCCAGGGGCAAGGGCACCTGGGCGGCACTCAGAACAATGATCTCTGTGGGAAGGATCTCGTATCCGCGGGGCGCTTTCGGCTCGGCCTTCACATTTCCCCGAACCATTACGACGCTCTCCCGGCTGATAGAGCGCGCGCTCTTGAACAATTCCTTTCCGAGCAGCTTCTTGACCAGTGTTATCTGAGCCAGGCCTTTTCTGTCTCGGAGCACCAGGAAAGCTATGCCTCCCAAGTCGCGAGACTCGTGGGCGAAGCCTGCCAGCGTGACCTCTTTTCCGTCCATCTCTGCTGTAATATCGCCTGAATAATGAGTTCTAAGGATCAAGTCATCTCACGACAGCGAGAATGGATTCCTGATATAAAAGCCGTCTGATATACAAAAATCAAAGTCGAAGAATAAAGACAAATAAGATAAGGTACTAGTATTTTCTAAAACTGTCTAGGTGAAAGGATTGAATTTTATAGACAGGATGGCTACAGGAATACAAGGCCTGGATGATATGATTGAAGGTGGCCTTCCCATACCCTCCATTACTCTTGTGGCAGGCGATGCGGGGGCAGGTAAGACCACACTCTGCACTCAGTTTCTCTGCAAAGGTGCGGATCATGGGGAGCACGGGCTTTACCTCCTGACTTTCGGCGGACCGCCTGATCTGCTATTCAATTTCGCCTCCAGTTACGAGTTTGTGAAGAGTTCGTACTTTGGCAAAGAGATCTGCTACGTGGAGCTGGAAGGCATAGTGGAAAAGGCAGGAAGATCGGATGAACTTCTAAAAGCGCTCGAGATGCAGATCGATACAATCGAACCGGCTCGAATCGTCATGGAGAATCTATCTTTTCTGGAAGATGTGCTCAAAGATGAATACTGGCGCTTTCTCCTAAAGCTATCTCATCTGATCAAATCAAAAAAAGCGGTTGCACTGGTGGCGGAGGATGCGCTGCCTGGAGCTCCGTACCCCATTTCTATAGCGCAGATCGCAGACGGAATAATATTGCTGCAAAATGAAGAGATAAATTTTACAAGAAGGAGGACCATCGAGATTCTTAAGATGTGCGGCACATCCCACCATTTAGGAAAGCGTGCGGTAGATATATCCGTAAAAGGATTGGTAATTTATCCGGGTTTATAGCATGGAACTCTCTTTCCGGGATCTCCTTGGCCTGAAAGAATTCTGGGCCTTTCTCTTCGTCTTAGGGTGGCTGCTGCTCAACTGGCCCATGCTCACCCTGGCCGAGGGCTTCGCCCTTATGGGTGTACCTGCGATATTGCTATACATAACCACGGTCTGGCTGGTTATCATACTCGTGCTCTATCTTTTCGATAGGAGGAATTCCGACTGATAGGACCCAATGTGGCTCTGCTCATCATGGTCCTATACCTGCTGCTGCTCTTTGCCATAGCCCGCTATGCCGATCAACGGAAGCATCTGGGCAAGAGCATCGTTGCCAACCCCTATGTTTATGCTCTTTCTCTATGCGTCTATGTCTCCGCCTGGACCTTTTACGGCTCCATAGGAAGGGCAGCATCAACCGGCCTGGAGTTTTTGCCCATCTACCTGGGACCCGTCTTAGCCATGACTTTGGGGTGGATAGTCATCCGCAAGATGATTCGCGTCTCAAAAGAGAACAGGCTCACCTCAATCAGCGACTTTCTAAGTTTCCGCTACGGCAGGAGCTATGCTATAGGCGCCGTGGTGGCGGTATTGTGCCTTATCATGGTGACCCCTTATGTGGCCCTGCAGCTCATCGCCATCTCCACATCGCTTGAGATACTGACAGGTTCGAACATATTGCTGGGCTTTCCTGCGGAGAGTAAGCTGGTAGTGGCCCTGCTCCTGGGAGCCTTCGCAGTCATTTTCGGTGCACACCATCTCGACCCCATGGAACGCCATGAGGGACTGATCGCCGTGGTGGCCTTTGAATCCCTGGTCAAATTAGTGGCATTCCTCCTGGTAGGAATTTTTGTGGCCTATGGCATCTTCGGTGGCTATGGGAATATAACGAACCAGATGGTTGATCAGGCCAGCCATAATCCGGCATATGCCGATCTCATGGACGTGGAGTATCCCCTCTGGTTCTCACTGACTCTGATATCCTTCTTCGCCATCTTATTCCTGCCCAGACAATTTCACGTTATGGTGGTGGAAAATAGCGAGGAGAAGCACCTCAAGAGGGCAATGTGGCTCTTTCCGCTCTATCTCTTATTAATCAATCTATTCGTACCAGCCATCGCGTGGGGAGGATTGCTCCTCAATACGGGAGGCCTAAAAGATGCCTTCATAATAACCATACCTTACACCCATAATCAGGACTTGCTTTCACTCTTCGTCTTCATAGGAGGGATGTCGGCTGCCACCGCCATGATACTGATTGAATCCGTAGCTGTAGGCACCATGCTTCTCAACGACCTGGAGCTGCCCTATATTCTGGGCCGTATAAAAAAGCAAAAAAACCTTGCTGGTATTCTCCTCAACACGAGAAGGCTAAACATACTTATTGTAGTGGTCCTGGGATATCTTTACTCGCGCGCTGTGGCATACCAGATCCTGGCAGATATCGGCATCGTCTCTTTTCTGGCAGCCAGCCAACTGGCACCTGCCGCCTTGGGCGGCCTGTACTGGAAGAGAGGCAACCGGGAAGGAGCGATGGCTGGGCTGGTATCAGGCTTCTTGCTCTGGGCCTACACCGCCCTCATTCCAACAGTGGCGGGAAACAATGGAGCGCTGGCAAGTTTGGTCAAGGATGGACCCTTTGGCGCCGCCTTCCTCAAGCCCACGGATCTGTTCGGGCTTGACCTGGACCCTTGGACGAACTCTGTATACTGGACCCTTCTTGTCAATTGCAGCCTTTACGTTCTTGTATCGCTCATAACGAAGCCCAGTTTGGAAGAGGCAGCCATTGCCGATTGTTTCGTCAACCCATGCCGTGAAAAGGCACCGGCTCCGGACCATGAACGCAGGGTAATACGCCAGGGTACAGTAGAGGAACTGGAAGCGACGCTGGCGCGTTACATAGGCAAAGAGACGGCAAGAATGCAGGTCGATAACTACCTTGAACAACTCGGCACCAGCCGGGAGAAGATTGAGACACAGCAACTTCTGGAGCTGTGGGATCAGTTCGAGAAGACGCTCACCGGCTCAGTTGGGCCTTCCGCCACGAGGATGATTGTAGAAGACCACTTGCCCGTAAAGCCGGTGAAAGAAGAAGCAAAGGCAACGCTTCCTACTTATGATCTGAAGACGGGAAAGATCTATATCGTGCCTGAGATTGCCTATGAAGTCTTCACCGATCAGATCACCCATGGTGTAGAGGGGCTATGCATAACCCATTATGCTCCAGAAGATGTGAGGCTTCGCTGGGGCTTCAAGGAGACGCCCATTATAAAGCTGAGCGATGAGAAGGGAAGCGATCGCTACATCTCGCCCCGAAATTTGCCGCTTCTTTTCATGACCATAAAAGCATTTGTCGAGTCCAGCAAGAACAGCATTGTGCTCATTGACAGTATCGAACAACTGATAAACGAAAACATGGGCCGGGTTCCGGAGAGGGAGATGCTGGACTTCGTCTATCAGATGGAGCTCCTGGGCCATAAGACGCACTTGATACTGGCGGAGAAGCCGGAGTTTGTCCATGCGAGTTTGACATCGAATGTAAATGAGATCAAAGAGCTGATCTTCTCTTTGGGTCCCCTCTCCGCCTACCTCTTCCGGGTATTCTCCGAGGCTATGCTCTCTAATTTGAGCGAAGAGGTGAGAAAAGAGGTGGTGACTGTCACTAATGAGATGATAGCTGCAGGCGGGTTCTTTGAGAGCCCTGCCAGAGCCGAACCGATCTCTGATGACTCCAGCACGGCCTGCGAACCGGATATGCAAGATGCTTTGGGCTCTTTGCAGCAGCTAAGGATCAGGTGTGGGCTGGTGCTGACGAGACGCGGCTTCTTCGTTGCTTTGAGGAGGCTGGCCAGAATCATCAAAACGCATGATACTGCCTTCGACCCCATCAATGCCCTGGAAGGTATCATGAAAAGCTACGGTCGAAGTCCCTACGAGATATCTCTCATACCAGGAACCACTTATATCATTGAGGAAGAAAAGCCGCAAAAGATCCTGGAGATCTTCAGCGAACTGGTAATGCACGGCATGGAGGGCTTATGCTTGAGCCGCTACAATCCCGAGACTCTGTATGAGAGATATAATGTGCCCGCAGAGACTGTTATATGGCTGACGCAAAAGAGCGAGCCGGGATACAGGTCTGTGGACCCAACGAACTTCCCCCGCCTGAGCAGTATGATCTCCGATTTCCTCAGCAAGGCGAGCTATCCAGTCATCCTGCTGGAAGGCCTAGGTTATCTCATAACTCAGAGCAATTATGAGACTGTGCTCCGGTTCGTTCAGTCCCAGAGGGATGAGATCGCCCTGAAGAACGCCATATTGCTGGTGCATGTAGATCCACTATCCCTGGACACTAAGGAGTTGCACCGCCTGGCCAGCGAGATGGAGTCTTTCAAGGTATGATGCCTTAGGAAAAGAGACTTTTTAAATAGTTAGTGTTCCTTAGTTTGCTGGAATGACTGAAGCTGGGCTTGTGGTATTAATATTGGTTATAGTCTTCGGTGCATTCTTGATCCTGAGATCCATCAAGAATTTCATCATGAATGCAGCTATGGGGCTGTTGATTCTTTTTCTCGCAAATTACGCCGCCGGCCTGGAGATCGGTTACAGCTGGCTGGTCATACTCATCTGTGGCATCGGCGGGATCCTGGGCGCCTTCCTGGTGATTTTGCTCCATTTCCTGAGCCTGGGTTTTTAGCAGTCTAGCATGAACCGGATCCTGAAAAATGAGATATCAAAGGCCCAGCCGGGCCTGGCAAGGCACATTGACATTGCCCAAGACCTTCAGCCGGTAATCCTGTTGCAGCGTAGCCTTGAGCTTGCCGGAGTAAACACTGAGCGTGATCTCTTTGGTCCGGCCGTATCGACCTTTGCTGATCACAATCGTATGCAATATGCCCAGCATATCCAGCTCTGCAATGAGATCCGTTATCCTGCGATGGGTCAAAAAGTCGGTCTCAACCAGAGGGCAGAGTTGTTTGTACATGTTGTAAACGGCACTGGTGGTGATGTTTCTTGTTCCCTGTTCCTCTAATAGAACAATGCTGTAGAGCACCAGTTTGGACTGAGTGGGCAGAGTCTTGATAACCTCTTCTACTCTGTCCTGCTCAATCTTTTCTCGAGCAGAACGCACATGATCCTCAGCTACAACTAGCAGAGCGAGCTCTTTCGGCCAATTCTCCGGATATGCGCAAGAGATCCAGAGCTTTACGAGCGTCTCCATGCTCTTGGGCCGCAAAAGCAGCACATAATGGTATGACGCTTTCTTGAAGAACACCTGGACTAGAAGGAGAGCTTGGCTCTCTGTTCCAGGATGTCCCTAATCTGCTCGGCGTTGTAAGGCGGAAAGATGATCTCATCCTCGCCAAGAGAGCTTTTTACTCTTGGATCTAGAAACTCTGTGAACTTGAGGTCATTGGATATGCCGATGATGCTGACCTTGGAACGAAGCAGATCAGAGTTTACACGGGAGAGGTTGTAAAGAACGTCGTCTCCCTTTCTCACCAGCTTGTCCACTTCATCCAGCATTATCACGACAACTTGTTTTTCTTCATCCACTGCATTTCTGAACTCTGCATAGACCTGATCTGTAGGCCAGCCGGTCATTGGGATCTCTTTATCAAAGTGTCTTGCTAAGATGAGCCAGAATTCTGTACTGAGTGTCTACCACCTCGCAGTTGATGTAGATCACTGTGCACTTCATATCTCCAAAACTTGCTTCTTCCAGTTCTTTTCCTACGTACTTGGCAACTGCAGTTTTACCGGTACCGGTTTTTCCATAGATAAGAACATTGGAGGGGGTTTCTCCTCTTAATGCAGGAACTAAAACAGATGCCAGGCCGTTGATCTGCTCGTTTCCTATGAGGCAGTTCGCTTGGCGTATAAGTAGGACGCAGGACATCTCTGGACTGAAATATGCCTCCTTGCGCTAATAAATCAGCAAATAACCCTTTCGAAATAGATACCAAGATAATTCCCCTCGAACAATTTTTCTAGGTCTTGGGGGATATTAAGAGTTATGGTAAACACCCCTTTATTTCCAGTGGAACTTGGCCCTCCCACCCCATGGTTTCCAGTGGAAAGGAAATAAAAAAAACGTAGTTTCTCATGATAGATAATGAAATAAAATTAGCCGGTTGTATGGTATGATTTTATTTGTATATAAGCTTTATTGTCAAAAAAGTAAAAGGTATTATCATTATTATTGTGGATGGAGTCTGTCAAATTTTCAAATAAATGCGCCCATAGAGCATTGGATTTATTCTTATTCATCAGTATCGACAAAAGAAGAAGATTAAGACCCATCGCGAGAGGGGCAAAACTTTTTTTAAAGGGTATGAAGCGATCATATCTTTTAATTCCATTGATATCAGGAAAGATGTGTGTAAAATATAATTTTAAAATCATAATTCATAATCTAATTTATAAATCTATAAATCATCGCTTATTTTTATTTTTCCCTTAAATTCTTAAGCATTTACTAAAAAACGTTCAAATGTCCGCATTTCTATATTCCATTATGATGACGATAATTCCTGCGTCTTTGCCGGAAATGACAGGCTTGCTGGAAATGACAGGCTCATCCAGATACCGATAGCCTTCGATTCTTTCATGTCTTTGAGATAGTATATAGAGATATGATAAGGATTCTAGTGGTGCTCTGATCTCCTCTGCAGTCAGGTCCAAATCTGAGGCTTTGTTGTCCTGCAGATCAATCACATCAAAAGAATGCTCAATGCCTGCAGCTTCGTCATACGCCAGTGGGCAAAGAGACAGGTTCCAGTGGAAATCATACGGTCTCTCTTAGCCCTGCATCCTCTGGTTATGAGCGCCTTTAATCTCAAAAAGGTGAAATTGCCTCTTATGTTGGCTTTTGTTCTCTTTGGCCAAAGAGAAACGCATCTTAGCAGTAGAGAAATTCAAGCTACAGGTATGGTCTCAAGCTGGCTGGCAACATTCCAGATCAGAGTTCGGGTATGAAGGGGAATATTGGGGTCATTGCTTATCTCGTCAAGTATTGAGATGGCAGATGCGGCCTTGATTGCTTCGCTTACACTCTCGTCCGTGAGGATGGTCTTGACGCTCTCAGCGGAGCGCCTGATATTCCTCGGGACGGCGTCATCACTCATAATACGTTCTAATACCTCAACGCATTGCTTAAGGACATTATCAGCTGTCGTAGAATCACCACCCATATCTATGGGAAAAAGGTTAATGACGGTATCCGTCTTAATCAGTTATGCAAAGATGCTATATCGTTGTATTTAAACGTATGTGGGATGAGGGTGATGAGACATGGATGAAGATGAAGTTCTCGGCAAGATAACCAGGCTGCTGGAGCAGGGCTGCACAATGCTGGCCACACATCATGACTGTGGCGCGCCTCTCTTTCGCTGCCAGGGAGAGGTCGTCTGCCCTGTCTGCTCCTTTCCAGATAAGTCATCGTCTATTGCTCTGGCGGAGGGGTCGGGCACCGCGAGTCAGCTGGAAAAATCATTTCCTGCAGGCGAGACTTTGTCGCAGAAGGAGGCTATTGCAAGCTCGTCGAGGAGATCGGAGACAAGAGAGGCTATCCGGTATGAAGGGGAAGATGTTGAATTTATAAGAGCGAAGGCGAACCTTCGCGCATCTTTGCTGCGCCGTCTGGGAGAGCTCACCGAGGGCCTGGAAGTGGAACAGGATCTGGATAAGCTGAAAAAGCAATTAGACTGCATTGAAGGATTGCTGCGGGCATTTCGGTCCATGCAAGGGTGAGGCTCATAGACAGTCTCTGGACAGCTTCAGTCCTCAGACATCTCTGGGGATAGGATCTTGGAGTTCAAAGATCTCCACTGGAAATAAGGGGGTTGATCAATTGATTATAAAAATTTTTAGTAAGTGTGGTATAACTCTAATTTTATTTCCTCTTATATTGGCATTGTTCTCTATGGTGGGCTGCATAGATCGAGGGCCTCAACTCTCTCAAGTGCCTTCGTTTGGAGCTGAAAATCAGCAGTTAGGGGAACTATCCTCTCATTTGCAGTTGGATTACGAGGCGGTGGTGAAGAGCAATCTCTTTTGTGCAGAGGGAAAAGTTTTGCTCATAGGCAATGGCTCACTTCCTTATCTTATGCTCAATGCTACCCTTGCCCAGGATGGAGGAACTCCTCTAATGCGCACAAAATACTTGCTGATGCAACTTGAGCCTAACAGGGACTATAACTTTGAGATCTCCAAGAATATGAGAATCCAGCCGGGTGACTACAACTGCACTTTGGAGGTCTCAGGTCCAGAGGGAACTCTGGCTCTGGAAAACAGAAAGTGCAGCCTGGAAAAGCCCTTGCAGGATTTCAAATCCGGTCAAATTCCCCTCTCCTTAGAAGCAGAATTCGCCAAACAGAAGGCCCAAGAGGAGATGGCGAAAGAGGAGGGTGTCCGGGCATCGGAGAACGAGGACGAGGAGACCCTGGAAGATGTCATGGCAGAGAAAAAGACCTTGAATGAGGCCGGAGATGAGGCAAAGATGGGCACCGTGACGAAAGATGAAGATGGGACAGTGGCCCCCTCCAAGAAGAAAGAGAAGGTCGAAGGCAGCCTGGCAGCTGAGACGGTCGTAGATGAGAACGATTCATCTCCGTCTGGGTCCTTACCTGCGTCTTCCTCCAACGACGCGACAAAAGCCATGATCGTGGGCAGCAGTACCTCAAAAAAGTACCATCTACTGGATTGCCGCTATGCTCTGAAGATAAAGCCGGAGAACAGGATCAATTTCCAGAGCGCTGAGTCTGCAAGGAGACAGGGCTATCTTCCCTGCAAGAGCTGCAACCCCTGAGCCTTTCCCCACTCAAAATTTGCCGATGAGGATGCAGGACAGACCGGGAGCCTGCGGTGGTGAGGCTGTGCTCCCTTTAACGATCCTCTCCTCAGGGTATCCCAGGTTTGTGAGAGAGGCCACAGCCCGCCGCAAGCCTTGTGATTCCAGATAACGACAGAGGCCCTGCAGATCGGTGCTCTCATCTGTGAGCAAGAAGACGCATCTCTCGCGACGCAGTTCAAAGGCTATGGCCTCAGGGTCCAGGCTCCGGCCGTGAACAGTGATGGGAATCACCTTGAGCTGACTGACTTTCAGGCGGGCGCAGGCCACCTGCATGCTGGAGATCCCGGGGATTACCTGGCCGTCCAGATATCCCAGGCCGGAGAGCATGGGGTCGCCCGTGCTCAAAACCACTGCCTCTTCAGGGAGATCTGCCAGCTTCCCGTAGTCCTCAATAACTTCAACCGTAGAGCCCGGGAAGATGTGATCCCTGACCAGATCGATGGCCCTCTTCGAGCCGTAAATGAGCCGGGCCTGGCCAATGGCCTCTCTGGCCTCCGGGGTCAGCATCTTCGGACCTATGCCCACTCCCACTATGATCATGGTGCATCTCCTAAAATGCGTCCGTCTTTATGGAGCAGAACGATTCGGGTGTGGGGCAGCTTCTTTTTGGCCTTCTCCAGTCCCAGGGCGATGTTCCTGTGCTGCGGCTCCTTCTCTGCCATCTCCGCCACAGTGCCAAAGTTTGTTCCCTCCAAAACCCGGGGCCAAGCCCACTTGAGGATGAGAGCGGGCAGGCCGCATAGGATGCTCTCCTGATCCTTCTCAAATTCCAGCCGGTCAAGCTGGCTCCCCATGAGCACAGCTTTATGATCGGGAAAGAGAATGCGACTGAACTTAAGACCCGTTCTGCCTGTGGTGACCACCACCCTTTTGGCTCCTTTCAGTTCCAGGGCCTTGTCGTTGATGAAGTGATCGTTCCAGGGTTCCACAAAACCCGTTGAGCCCAGTATGGAGATGCCACCCATTATGCCTAGTTTAGGATTAAGGGTCTCTTCGGCCAGCTCCAGGCCCCGGGGAACATTCAATTCCACATGCGCATGATCCAGGCCTATCTCTTCCAGGCCCTCTGATATCGCCGACATGATCTGTCGCCGGGCAGAGGGGCTTATGGCCGGCCTTCCTACTTCATCGCACAGGCCTCTGGCCACAATCCTGCCAACTCCCGATCCCGCCACAAGCGCCGTCTCCAGAGATGGTCTGGCCTGGGCCACTATCTCCAGGCCGCGAGTGACATCGAACCGGTGGTCGCCAGCATCTTTGATGGCGACGCAAAAGCCATCTTTGCCGACTGCGGGCAGAGATACTCTGATCCCCACAGGGGTCATCACCTCCAGGCAATCGACCGATCCATTCAGGGAGAGGACGGCTCCTTTGCAGGCGGCGGCAGCGGTCGTTCCCGTGGTCAGGCCTCGCCGCAAGAGAAGGCCGTTGGAGAGAAGGACCCATCTGCCGCTCTGGATCTTTTGCAGAGCCTCTGGGTCGGGACAGGCTCTGAACCAGGAGGTTGGAATCTGAAAGCCAGTGACGGGATCAGTGGTGGTTTCGGGCATATGTATTTATGATCTCATTCAGGGCCGCAACGGCAATTGGCGTTCCGCCGCGCGTGCCTGCCGTGGATATGGACGGTACATCGATCTTTCTCAGTCTCTCTTTGCTCTCGCGAGCGTTGACAAAGCCCACAGGAACCCCTATGACCAGATCAGGCCAGACCTTTCCCGACTCCATGAGCTCGCACAAAGTGAGCAGGGCGGAAGGCGCATTTCCTATCACTATTATGGATCCGGACAGCAAACCCTGCAACGCCATAACTCCGGCTGAGGTGCGGGTGATCCCCTGTGCCGCGGCCAGGTCGTCGCCTTTGCCGATGAAGGTCTCAATAGGGCTATGGTGGCCGGTCTTTAAAACTCCCGCTTCCACCATCTTTATGTCCACATAAATATGCGCACCCTTTTCCAGGGCATGCAACCCTGCCTGGGCGGGCTCTTTCTGGAATCTCATAATCTCGGCAACACTCGGGTCGCCCGTGGCAATAACACACCTCTGAGTGATTCTGTCTTCCAGGCTCTCATCTCCAATCATCTCCGAGATAAGCCGCCGGCTCTTTCTGCTTATCTCCAAAGCCTCGGGCGTGGTGGCTCCAATATCAGTGTAATCTTTCATCATTTGAATCAGCTCTAGTAGCTGTATTTGGCCTGGTATCCTCTTCTGGTGATTATCCTTCCCTCTTTTATGCAGGAATTTGAACAGGCGACAATTAGGGTGAAGCGAAACCCGGGGGGATTTATGGCCAGCAGGTCTTCAGCGTTCAGGATCATCACTTCTTCTCCATATCGAGCTACATCTCTGGCCAGAACGACAGGCCGCAGTGGATCGACGTCCTGCAAGAGAGCTGCAATCTCGTGCCCTTTCACATTGTAGACCACGACGCCAAAGCCGGCCGCTGCCAGCAGAGAGAGACTGGCTGGGTCTTCCGGGCTGGAGAGAAGAGCAAAGTCGTTTACCAGAGGCGCTCCAGCTCTTGCGGCCACAGAGGAGAAGGCGCTGATGCCCGGGGAGCTGTGCACAGGAACATCTCCTAATGCCAGGTCCATGATCCTCCAGCCGGAGCCAAAGATGCTCGGGTCGCCACCCGTGAGGATGGATACCTTCTTGCCCGCCTCTGCTACCTCTCTTGCCTCCCCGAAGCGGTCCAATGATCTCTTGGGGCAGGGGCCGGAGTGGATAACCCTCTCTGCCGGAGATAGGCCGCCAATCAGCTCCAGGTATCTTTGTGCCCCGAAGATCTTCACCGAATTCTTCAAGATGCTCTCTGCCTCTCGGGTCAGGTTTTCCGGGTCTCCCGGGCCTATGCCCACCAGGTTCATTTGCGCCTCTCGGGCTGCATCTCCCTGGAAGGCCCCTCTGCCGCTGACGATGACGAGAGTGGTCATGTCTATCTTCTCCCGCAGAGATTCCATCTCCATGAGCTGGGCGGATGTGGTCCAGAAAAGCTCCTCTCCCTCCCGGCCAATGTTTTTCGCAATGAGAACATTCCTCTGGCCACAGATGTCCAGAGCGCGTATGAGCTGCCAATCGCGTCTCTTGCTGCGGGGGTTGTAAAGAGCGATTGGCATCTCCGACTCCGCCGCCAGTCGCAGGCGGCCCTCGATCTCCTGCCAGGGTGTCAGCAGGTCACTGAGGCTGATCACGGCCGCGCATTCGCGGAAGGCCAGGCCGGCCCGGCATGCTGCGGCAGTGAAGGATGTGACGCCGGGCACAATCGTCACCTCCGATGGCTGCACTGCCAGCTCCAGGCCAAGGCCCGCCATGCCGTAGACATTGGGGTCTCCGCTGCTCACCAGGGCCACGGATCCCTGGCCCAGGAGGTCTACGGCCGCCTGGACCCGGTCTACTTCCTTTCCCATGCTGCCCGAGAAGACCTTCTTGCCGGGCAAGAGGTCACTGATCAGCTCCAGATAGGGCCTGTAGCCGACTACGAAGTCTGCCGACTTTATGGCATCTTCTGCCGCCTTAGTGCGGAGGCTTGGCGCGCCCGGGCCGATCCCCACGATGGAGAATTTATGCTCCAAACCGATATCCGATCGTCTACTCTCCGATGGCAACCGTCACCCTCCCGTAGGCTTTTTTGGGAAAAATGAGCTTTGTCGCCAGAGCCAGAACTGCCGGCTCGGCCACGCCTATAAGGCCCAGGTCACGAGCTCTGGAGGGCGTGGTGGGTCCTTGAGAGTTAAGAGCCTCCCGGGAGAGGTAAATCATCTCCTTTCCCAGGGATCGAGCGGCTTCTATCAGACCGTTTTCGTCTCTCTTCAGCCAGGCCGTGGCCAGAATGCCGATGTCGCTCCTCTTTTTGCCGGCTTCGCCTAATGCCGCATCTATGGCCTGCAGCACCTCAGCACAGCCCACTCCTCTTCTAGCGCCAATGCCTAACACCAGGCCCTTTTCTTTCAAGACGGCCACATCCTCATCTACCATCACGATCTTGGGCCCTTTCAGCCTCAGAACCGGCACGTCCGCTTCGAGAAAGGCCAGGTTAATGGATTTAGAGGCCTCCTTGTTGACGACCTCTGAGCTGAGCCTCTTTGCCACGCTCTCCAGGCAGGGCCGGCCGGAGGCGTCGGTGGCAGTGGTTATGGCAGGATGAAGTCCCAGGCGGCTGGCCAGAAAGAGGGCCAGCTCATTGGCTCCGTGATGGCCTCCCACGACGGGAACAGCGCAGGTAAGAGACGAATCCACGGCCACCACGGGCCTGTCCGTCCACTTATCACGGAGCTGGCCGCAGAGGCTTCTCACCACGATTCCCACAGCCATAACCGCCACAATCAGCTCGAACTTCTCCATCAGCCTTTCCATCTCCTCTTTCTCGTAGAGGACCAGAGTGGGACTGTAGCGATCTCCTAAGGCCTGAACTATCATCTCTCCCTTCTCTCGGTCTCGGGGGAAGACCAGGACGGCTAACGATTTCAGTTTTAACGATTCCGGTATAGGTGAGACCTCCGAAATCCTGTTCTCTTCACGACCTCCCCCACCAGTATGAGGGCGCTGCGGTCTATCTTTGCTGCCTCCACCTTTGCGGCGATGTCTTGAAGAGTTCCCAGCAGGACCTTCTCATCCGGCCAGGAGGCATGGTAGACCACGGCCACAGGCGTGTCGCCCGGCCGGTCCAGGGAGTCGACTATATCTCTGATCTTGTCTATGCCTAAGAAGACCGCCAGAGTGGTGCCGTGCCGGCTCAGAGCTGCTAGCTCATCCTTTTCCAGAGTAGTTCCTGCGGGCCTTGTCACTATCAGTGACTCGGAGACGCCTTTGAGTGTGAGCTGGGTCTTCAGGGCGGCTGAGGCGGCAAAGAGGGAGGAGACTCCAGGGACAACCTCCACCTCTATGCCCAGTTCTTCCAGTGGCTTCATCTGCTCCAGGATGGCGCCGTAGAGAGACGGGTCACCGCTATGCAGCCGCACCACCTTCTTTCCCGCCCGCAAGGAATCGACGATCCTGGCGAAGGTATCTTCCAGAGAAGCGCCATTGCTGTCCATCTTCTCCGCTTTCAGCCCTTCCAGGAGCGCCGGATTGACCAGGGAGCCGGCAAATATCACCAGATCCGCCTCCTCCAGCAGTCTCTTGCCCTTAACTGTGATCAGATCCGGGTCTCCAGGCCCTGCTCCCACGAAGTAGACCTTCACTTCCGCCTCCGGGCCAGAAGGACGCTGAAGTAGTCGCTCCTCTCCGGCATCTCTCCCCGAATGATCTTCTCCCCGGGCAGGCAGAGCCTTGTGCCCAGCACGAACTCCTCAAATCCCCTCCGGCGCAGCTCTTCGGCCAGCTCTTTGGGTCTCGTCGCCTTTATCCTGATAACTGATTCCACATCGGAGCCGTCCGAGACCTCAAAGGATCTGTCCAGGGCGGCACCAAAACGAGAGGCAAGAGCAGGAACAACTCCCACGCCGGGAATGGTCTCAATTTTCAGCGTTGGATGGTTTTGCCTGATCACTCTCTGGAGATGGCTGAAGGTGGAGAAGGTGTTGACGTCACCAATGCAGGCAAATCCAGCCAGGCCGGCGGCCGCGTAGCTGGCGATGGTGTCCGCATTCAGGCGCCAGATCCTCTCCAGCTCTATCTCGTCCTCGATCATGGGGAACTCCAGGATCTCTGGGTTAGAAAAGGGTCGGGCAAGCTCTGCTGCCATCATTCCTGGCACAAAGACCTTTGTGCATTTCTTCAGGGCCGCAGCCGCCTTGAAGGTCAAGAGCTCAGGGTCGCCGGGGCCAAGGCTTATGCCGATCAACATTTACCAATCACCATGAAAATGGGGTTTACAGGCTTTAGGGCTATATCTCCTGCAAGAGTGTAGCCCCGCAGGATGTGAATCTGAATAAGCTCCTGAAATATTCCCTGCTCCAACATCATCTCAGCCACATGGGAGGCAATGCCGATTCGGGCCAGGTTGGCCACAATAATGCAGCCGGGCGCTGCCCTTTGCAGCAGGAGAGGCAGGAATTCATCGATCTGGCGCGTGCCGCCGATGAAGCATCTGTCTACCCTGGGAAGCCCCGGCAGGAGCTCGGTTGCCAATCCCTGGAAAAAAGCACCGCCGGGAACTTTCGCCCTGCTGATCTCCACCGCCTCCGGTCGCGAGTCGAGGCCGAAGATCCTGTCTGTGTAGCGAGAGGCCGCCAGGGAGACGGCACCCGAGCCGCAGCCTATATCCAGGAAGACATTGCCCGGCTGGATGCAGAGCTTTCCCATGGCGATGTAGATGTTTTCCTCCTCTGTCGCCGTGCCCGGAAGCTTCATGGTTTAAGCAAATGTGGGCTGGAATAAAAGGTTAATCCAATGAACCTGTTCATATGCTCTCGCTCTTCAAGACATAGGGATGAGCCCGGCAGAATATAGCAGGACATAAGGCCATTTTACTGGCAGGAGAAACAGACCATGATTAGAACCGACACACAGGTTCTTGTAGGTCTCGTCAATACAACCTCATCCCCCTCTCGATCTCCCTTGCCACGATCGCCCTGCCATCCTGCACTGTACCGTGGCCGCAAGGCCCTGGCCGCCCGCGAATGCGAGCGCTCGTCCGCATGCGAGCCCGGACCCCTGACCGCCCACGTCTTTGAGCATGAGGGCCTCAGCCAGTCTGGTTCATAGAAAATGATGCTCCACTGGAATTGAAAAGAGAAGTCTTGGGATCGGTGGAGCGATTGAGCTACACTATCGACTCAAACGCCTGAAGGAATTTCATTTTAGGATAGCAGCATGTGATGAGGTCCGGTCGTTTCTTGAAGACAGTTCAATGGGACGAAATATCTCGGAAGGAATTCGCACTGAATTCACTTGGCATAATGACTTCGCGCAGGGACTTGCAGGCTGATTCCGACCACGGGATGGCGCAGTGCGTGTAACCTGCAGGATTCGCTCCTCTTATCCCTGCCTGCTTCTAAATGGCTCTAAAATCACTTCTTCCTACCTGGCCATTTCACAGTCTTTGGAATGAATTTACGACAATTGCCTGTTATCGATTAACCGGCATTGTCCGAAATCAAAAATCACGATAGAATTCGGCGCCCAACTCCATGGCTTGCGAGGTCCGACTAGTATTTATAATAATATGTGCGAGCAGGAAAAGTCCTGAACAGCCTTGGTGGTTGTATACTCTACTATATACAACATCCGCGATGAGTGCATACAATTTCATATTGGGGATTTATTTTTTATTGAATATTTCGCGACATAGATCCAACCCAGCATTGGTCAGCTCATATGTCATCTCACCCTTAGTAGGATGTTGCCGAACATATCCGCGAGCTATCAAGAGGAGGAGTGCTTTATCGGCCGCTTTTTTCTGATGCTTGTCAGCCTGGAATTTCTTCATGAAATAGGGCTTAGGAACGTGGGCTGATTTGCTGATTTTCGTCGCTCTGCAAATGCTAGTCAAAACCAGCCGTTCTATGGTTCCAATCATCACTTCAGAATAGCTTAAAAGGATTAAATATGTTTCTATGGATTCCCAAATGAGCCTAAAAGAACATTTAAATAGGTTGAATAGTAAAACCGCTATAGCGGCTTTAGCCGCAAGGATTCTTATGAGTGCCACAACGATCAAGACCGCTATCGCCGCCGTAGAAAACAAGGGAGTTGAAACCGACCTGGAACTTTATGGAGTGGTAGATAAGCAGCCAGGTGAAAGCGTCTATTCTCTGGCAAAGGCGATGGGCTGGAGCACCGGCAAGACATACGCAGCAGCCAGGCGGCTGGAGAGAGCCGGTATGGTCCACATCGATAAAACCGAGCGGAACGGCCGTTACGTGCTCACAATCAAGCCGAAGACATGGGAAGAGTATTATACGCCCGAGGAGCTGGAAGAGATGCGCCAACCTGAGTTTATGGATGAGGTTGAAGCCATTGTGAAAAAGGCTCAGTTGAGAGACCCGTAAAGTCGATCTTAAGGCCAGATTTCCGAGTGCTTAGGGAAAGCCATACTGGTAAGCACTGAACGATACTATTCATGATATAGCCTATAGATGTTGTTTCTGAAAATATGAGATTACATGCTTGGGATGAGAACCCAGCATGAAAATTTTCTAGCAGAACTTCGACCTCCATAAGATTTATATGCACATCATGTCCTAATACGTCAAATGCCGTAAGTTGAAACGTTAATAGTTGGTGGGAGCTGGTGGGATTAGTGTTACCCTAATTTTGGTGAAAGACTAACTGATGGGGGCGTTAAATTGAACAAAATGGTGAGGTTAAAGGTGGTTTGCAAATGAAAGCAGTATTTGCCGTCGCTTTGTTAGCTGTAGCTATGCTCTGCGCTTCCTCTATGGCTCAGGAGAATACCGCAGAAGGCTGGTATAAAAAAAGCCAGGAACTACAGAGAAATGGATCTTATGATGAGGCTGTCAAAGCCTTGGACAAAGCTTTGGAGATAGCTCCATCAAATGCAACGCTCTGGCTGGCCAAGGGCCAAGGATTGAACGCCATGGCCTACGGACTCAGTGTTGGCAGGAGCAAGCACCACTAGGCCGAAGAACGAAGCCATTAAGGCTTACGACAAAGCTATCCAGATAGATCCAAACTATACAGATGCTTGGATGAAGTAAGGGCTTTATTCTAGTTGATCTAGGACAGAGAGCAATGAGTCCCTCAACTCCTTCGATAAGGCCCTGGAGCTGAACCCAAGAGATGCAAACGCATGGCAGGGCAAGAGGTAACTGTTCTCGCTCTCGCAACATAAATTTGAAGAAGCTGTAGGGTCGTACGATAAGGCATTGGAGATCGATCCTTCCAATATAGGAGCCTCTCAGAGGCAAAGGCCAAGCTCTTGCAGCGCTAGGAAGGAAGAACGAATCCGCCAAAGCCTATGATAAATCCCTTGAGACTGTAGACAGTGACATCGAGGCGGCCAACTCAACCGAGAATTTATCGCAAGCATGGGCTCATGAAAGGCATCGTTCTTCAGGAGCAAGGCAGATACGAGGATGCCATCAAGGCGCTGGATAATGCCACCAATGCTGATCCGAAGAATGAAATGGCTTGGAAGATGAAAGGATATGTTCTCCGCTTCAGAAGAGATGGGACGGCATAAGGAAGCCGTCGAGGCTTTTGATAAAGCCCTTCAAATAAATCCCAAAGATCCTCAACCCTGGAAGCTCAAAGGTCGAGCCCTCAAGGCTCTAGGCCAAAACTCTGAGGCAGATGCAGCCTACGCGAGAGCCAAGGAGCTAGGATACACTGACTCATCTTAGCTCCAAGCAGTATGTATAACCTGAAATTCCTCCCCTTTTTTTCGATATGCTTTAAACAGCAAAATATTATTATAAGGATACTTTCCACCTCAAACTCCCTTATGGTGCGCTCCACGTTCCATATTTGCGGAATCGATAGCATAAGATCAATTGATCGATAGCAGCAACCACTTCAGTTTTACCTGATTTTCATTCTTATAATGGCTGAAATTGCGGTCTCATCCCTTCTTCTATCTTCCTCGCCATGTTCGCCCCTGCCATTCCTGCTCTGCACCGCGGCTGCCAGCCTATGCCCGTCTGGGCCCGTGAGCGCTCGTCCACATGCGAGCCCAGCCCCTGGAAGCCCATAAGACGTGATGCTGTTTTATCTACTCTTTCCTTTGAACCTTGGATATCCGGGCTCCCATCCAGATTGACTCTTCTTAAGAATGCTTTGAACGCCAGTTCAACCCGAAGCGTGACGTTTTGAAGAACCAGGGACATCCTTTCATCCATGTGCGACTGCGTGCAACTCCCGCCAACTCCGCGAGTCAACGAGGCCTCTCTGAAGGAGGGGGGGCCTTATGCCCTAACTAAATTCCCTAACTAAATTCTTCATTCTCTCGCTCCTCATAAGATTGGTCGCTTTCCAGAAAGTCGCTCTCTAAAGCCAGATCATAGTATCCTGAGATGCGCACTATGTCCAGCCGGGAGATCCTGTAGGCTCCATTCTTCCTTTCCAGAGGGGGGTTGATCTCGATCTCCTGGATGGGTATACCCGCCTTTCCCGCATCGTAGCTCTGGAAGATTTGCCCCCAGGGGACGAGGTGCGCCGTTCTGCTTTTCCCGGCGCCATGGCGGAGCTCTACTGCCAGTATGCCCTGCCTGCCCGAGCGGGTGATGAAATCCGTCTCTCGCGTCATCTGGTGGCTGCCTGCGGCGAGGCTGAAGTGCTGCTTGAAATAAAGCGATTTCGTCTTGCGTGCATCCAGGCTCTTGCACTCGATGGCCAGATAGTACTCGGGATTTTTGGAGTCCACCAGGATATCCACCAGCTGCGCAGCAAAGCGCGACTGACGGAGACGATAGGCTATGGCCAATATACCTTCCTTCTCGAAGAATGAGTTCAGGGCATCGACCAGTGCCCACTCGAAGTCGCCCATTGGAACAAATGTTCGATGCTCTTTTAAAAAAATGTTTTCCTCTCTTCCCTCTTCCTGTCTCCCTGATTACTTTCGCTCCGCTTGCATTCTAACGCTTTAATAACTCCGCAACATAACATCCGCTGGTGCGCTCTGTGAGTGAGGGTCGTATGGTAGTGGGAAGGACTTTGTGGGATTTCGTCATTGAGGTTATCCGGATGCCAGGGTTTGGCTTCGTTCTCATAGCTCTGCTCATCCTTCTGGAGGTTATATTAATATTGATATTATTGATGGTACATAACGGACTGATTGGCATAAGGTTCAGCTACGGCGGTCTGGGCCTGGAGTTGTACCATCTGGCCTGGCTAAAAGCCTGAATCCGGCCTGGCTGAAGGCCAGCGACATGGGCGGAAGGCCTGGCAATTGGCCGGAGGATCTAGATTAATCTGAAAAAACTTAATGTACTCGGCCGGAGAGTAGCATTTGCTATGGATGATGAGGAAGTCGCCAAGCTTTACTGCATGAGGGAGCTGAAGATGCTGGCCAAACAGTACGGCATCGCCACGCGCCGTGTCAAGAAGATTGACATTGTCAAAGCTTTTCCTCCTGGGGTGCTGGCTGAGCTGAAGAGCAGATAGCTCCGCATGATAAATCCTTGAATTGGCAGGGATGGAGTTTAAAAAAATGGCGAAACTGGGCAGATTTATTCGCGCGAAGTCGATCTCCGATGCCTGGCACCGGGGCCTGAATCTCATCTGGAGGCAGGGCCAGGAGATCACTGACGAGAGAGGCACCAGGATTCGGGAGTTGCTCTCTATGCAGGTGGTGGTGGAAGACCCCTATTCTGAGATGATTCCCAAGGAGTACTCCTGGAATGAGGAGCGTCTGGAGGAGTATGCCGGGCAGCTTTTGAGCGGCGCGAATCCGGGCTTCGAGTACACCTATGGGGAACGCCTGCGCGCCTGGTCCGTACCGGGCGTGCCTCCGCTGGACCAGATCGAGCAGGCCATTCGCCGCCTCAAAGAGGCATCCACCACGCGCCGGGCCACGGCTGTAACCTGGATCCCGCCCGTGGATACGGTCAAGGATGAGGTTCCCTGCATGATTGTGGACGACTTCAAACTGCGCGACGGAAGCCTCAATCTCGCCATCTTCTTTCGCAGCCATGACTTTGCCGGAGCCTATCCCGCCAATCTCTATGGCCTGGCCAGAGTGCTGGAGTACGTGGCCAGGGAGATCGACGCAGAGCCGGGCTCGATCTCGACCACGAGTGCCTCGGCGCATATCTATGAGCACGATTGGGACTGGGTGGAGGAGATGCTTCTCGGGAAGGGGACAGGAGAGAAGTCCACGGCAGTACTAGTCTACTTTGTAACCTGATGATGAGATGTTCGATATCCTCCGCTTGGATCATTTCACGGGGCAAGGAGCATAGCAGGAACAGCAAAAGAATAGCAAAAGGAATATCTGTTATTAACGATATCTTACTTCGTTTATGGTCGATAGCCTGTTGATGATCAAAGCCGAGGAGATCCATAAGAAGATCGAAGAGGGCAAGCCGGTTGAGTACGAGAACGTCATCATCTACGGAGACCTGGATCTGCACCGGCTGGACCTGCCCTTAAATAAAAATAAGCGAAAAATCATAAATTCGATAATAAAAATCGAGTACTCCGTGATCAAGGGGCATGTGTTCTTCGATCACTCCGCCTTTTCCCGTCTGGTGGACTTTGACGGCACCGTCTTCAACCAGGCGGCCAACTTCTCCGATTCTCATTTTCAGGAGGATGCCGGGTTCTCGGAGTCTCAGTTTCAGGGGGAGGCCAACTTCTCACGCGCCCATTTCGCCACCGAGGCCAACTTTTCCCGGGCCAGGTTCAATGACGCCGACTTTGGCCGGGCGGCATTTCACCGCAATCTCAACCTCACCAATGCCAAAGTATACACTCTGAGGTTGTCTGATGCCTCCTTCGCCGAGGGATCGAAAATAAACCTGAAGGATTTCAACTTCAACCGCATCGTTGTACGTTGGAACACCATCCGGGACCATCTCCCCTTTAACGGTTCCGTCTATCTCACTCTGACAAGAAACTTCAGGAATCTGGAGAAGTTCGAGGATGAGGACGACTGCTATTTTCAGTATCGAAAGGAAAAACAGGCGCGCAAGACTGGGGTCATTCCCAAATTGATCGACCGTCTGGCCTGGCTCTCCTGCGGCTACGGCGTGCGCCCCTCGCATACTGTTCTGTTGAGCCTTGCCCTCATCCTCCTCTTCGCAGGGATCTTCTGGGGTGGAGACGCCCTGCGGCTGAGCAGCACGGCCTCACTGGCGCATAAGGCGGCTGACATATCGCTGAACGATGCCTTCTACTTCAGCAGCATGCAATTCATGGGCCGCACACCTCAGAATATAAGCATCGTTGAGGGCTACGAGATCTTAACAGTGATTGAAACCCTTTTAGGATGGCTGCTCATGGCTCTCTTCCTGGTGACGATGAGCAAAGTGATGCTGAGATAGGATGCGAAGTGCAGATCCATATCTCAACGAAAGATCACCCTGCACCCAAACTTGTTAAAACTCAGCCGTCCTACACCAGGAGTATGAGCGACGAAGCTGTGGGATCGAGCATCGGCCCTGGCATGGGGGTCTGCCATCTGGAGACGGGGGTGCAGGTAATCATCCCTGCCCAGGTAGAGCCGCAACGAATCGTAGAAGCCGTCGAGGCCATTCTAAACGCCCTCAAGAATAATGTTGGGGATGGCATCGGTTGTTCCGATATAGCCTGGATGACAGCATCCGAAGTCGGTGCGATGCTGCTGGTTGGCACGGAAACAGATGATGGACCGGAAGAGGCAGTTGCTGCACTTCATGCCGCAGCAGAGGAGTTTGTGGAGAGAACAACAGCCGCGAAAGCTGAAATGGAAGCTCAGATCCTGGAAGAAGATAAGGAGGGGCGAGTGCGCACCCCGAGAGACGATGAGGCTGACGAGGAGATGATCGAGGACGAACAGGTAGGAGGGGCATGAGCAGAGTATGAAAGTAGCCCTATTGCAGCTCAATCCCACCGTGGGAGACTTGCTTGGCAACAGCGATCTCATAGTTCGCGCCGCCCGCAGCGCCGGCTCGGATATCGATTTATTCGTCACCTCTGAGCTGGGGCTCCTGGGCTACCCGCCACGTGATCTGCTCTTAAATTTCGGCTTTGTGCAGCGCAGCTGGAGCCTTCTGGAGCAGATGGCCCTGGACCTGGCTGATCTGCCGCCACTTCTCGTGGGCCTGGCAGAACCCAATCCCTGCGAGGTGGGCCGGCCCCTCTTCAACTCTGCTGCGCTTCTATGCGAAGGCCGGGTGGAGAGGACCTTTCAGAAGACACTTCTGCCCACCTACGACGTCTTCGACGAGGACCGCTATTTTGAGCCTGCTTGCGAGCCGCAGATCCTGCGCCTCAAAGGCACCGTCTTTGGCATCTCCATCTGCGAGGATATCTGGAACGATCCAGACTTCGGAAAGCGCAGGCGCTACCATGCCGACCCTGTAGAGGAGCTGGTGGCAAAGGGGGCTAATGTTATTATCAACCTCTCCGCCTCGCCTTTCACAGTCGGAAAGCAAGCGCTTCGGGAAGTCATGCTGGCCCGCCTGGCAAGGAAGCACCAGGTTCCTTTTCTGTATGTCAACCAGGTGGGAGGCAACGACGATCTGGTCTTCGACGGCAGAAGCTGCTTCTTCGACTCGTCTGGCAACCTCATCGCCCGGGGAAAGGGCTTCGAGGAGGATCTGATAATTGCGGACACTGGGACTTCGGCCCCGGCCGGAAGGATCGCAAAAGACGATTTCACCCCCGAGGCTGAGATCTGGCAGGCCCTGGTCCTGGGCACGCGAGACTATGTGCATAAGTGCGGCTTTTCCAGCGTTCTCCTGGGACTCTCAGGGGGCATCGACTCCGGCCTCGTGGCCGCTGTGGCCTCGCGGGCGCTCGGACCGGAAAATGTTCTATGTGTGCTCATGCCCTCTCCCTATACCAGCCGGGCAAGCATGGAGGACGCAGAGCTTCTGGCGCATAATCTGGGGCTGAAGACGATGATCATCAGCATCACAGATATCATGCAGTCATATGACACAGAGCTGTCAGGGTCATTCCGCGGTCTGCCCAAGGACGTAACGGAAGAGAACATTCAGGCCCGCATCCGGGGCAACCTGCTCATGGCCCTCTCCAATAAGTATGGCTCCATCCTCCTCACCACAGGAAACAAATCCGAGCTGGCGGTGGGCTACTGCACCATCTATGGCGATATGTCTGGAGGTCTGGCCGTCATCTCCGATGTTCCCAAGACCTTCGTCTACCGCCTGGCAGAATGGCTGAATTCCAATTCGGGGAGCGAGATCATCCCTGGCCGGATATCTGAAGAAAGCTCCCACTGCAGAGCTTCGTTTCTGCCAGACCGACCAGGACAGCCTGCCGCCCTACATGGTTTTAGATTACATTCTGGAGAGGTACATCGAGCAGCACCAGTCAGAAGAGGAACTGCTCGCCCAGGGTTTTGATTCTGCGATGGTAGCCAGAGTGCTCACTCTGGTGAAGAATGCTGAATTTAAGAGACGGCAGGCAGCGCCCGGTCTCAAGGTAACCGACCGGGCTTTTGGAAGCGGCTGGAGGATGCCCATTGCCAGCCGGTCCTGGTAGAAACAAGACAGAACCGGAATTGAAGGCAGCATATAATCGGCCACTCGATATAGCAAAGAGCCATATAATTTTCGAGTGCTTTTAAATAGATTCAGGCCAGGATACGATATTCGTCATGATGAGGTGGACCAACACGGGTATGATGAACTTGCGGATCACAACAGTATTCGCAATAATCTTTTTGGCGGCTCTCATGCAGGGTTCTGCGGGCGCCGAGAATACGACCTCTGGACAGTGGCTCAGCCTCAACGTCTACCTCGATAATACCGGCAAGGCCCTGGTAACCGGATATGCCGAAAACGTCAGCAGCCTCGATTTTCTGAACGCTTCACAATATCGATTTGAGAACGATACCCGGCAGCTGTACGCCCTCACCGACGGCTTGACCACGAAGGAGGGCGATCTCTGGACTCTCAGATTTGATGCTCGGGGCAGCTTTGACGATTACCGGGTTACCTTCTTCCTGCCCAGCGACATGCGCCTGGGGATGATCAATGCCTCGACGGGTCTTGGATACCTCCTTTCCGCGTCCAACGAGTCCCTGGTAGCTGACGTACAGGGATATGAGGTTTCGAACCCCGCCATTGTCATTCAGTATCAGCAGCCTCTTGCGGCATCAGGGGCGTTGCCCGCTGCCATGCCACCCGGAGATTCCGGCAATAATTCTCGTATCATCATGCTGCTGGCAGCCAGCCTTCTGGTGGCGGTCCTCGCCCTGGCAATCGTCATGTGGCGACGAAAGAATGAGTCACTTCCCAACTCTTCCAACCCGGCGGACAGAGAGGTCGCGGGATTGGAGGCAGGGCCTTTTCCCGGGATGCCTGGAAAAACAGAGCCCTTGGATTTATCAAAAGATCCACAAGATGCCATATCCATTCCAAATGAGTTGGCGACGTTTGAACCGCAAGCTGAAGATGATGGAGTCTACCGCCCAGAGGCGGCATCCAGCCCTGAGGATCGGCCTGGGTCCATTGAGCCTTCCACAGAGCCCTCTCTATACCCCACCCGGGAAGTTTCATTCCCTGGTGAGCCTGGCGAAGTCTTGTCAGCCGATGCAGAGATCGCGAAAGAAGAGTCCGACGGATCCGTCCCAGAATTGGAAGATGCTGTGAAGAAGGGCATTGTGATCAGCAGCGAGATGGAGGCGGTCATGCAGACCCTCACGGCGCGAGAGCAGGCTGTAATGACGACACTCATAGATCATGGTGGCAGAATGACCCAGGCGGAGATTCGATACGAGACTCGCACGCCCAAGTCATCTCTTACGGGCATTTTAATCTCATTGGAGCGCAGAAAGCTCATAACTAAGAAGGAATGGGGCCGCACCAATATAATAGAACTTTCTTCATGGTTTTTATCTGAAAAGGAACGTTCGTAAGTGTTATTTCCAGCGTACTGGCATCGTTCGTTCTGCTCCTAATTCTTGTATCGTTCGAACCTCTTCTAGTTTGCCAGACGGCCGAATAGGGCTGTTTGGACGGGCAGGACGGGTAATTGTCCAAAGAAGAGTTGCTTTGCAGGAAGGCGAAGCTTTGGGCAAAGCTCGGGTCCAAAAGCCCAACGTTGGTAATCTATGAGGTATGATCAAGATGAAATCGACAGGAATGAAATCTAAGATCGCCCTGATCGCTATGGCAGCGGTCTGCCTTCTTATAGCTCCGGCATTCTCAATGCCGTCGGATAGGGTAGCCTTCAAGGACACGCAGAACGGAAGACTATGCCCGATGGGCAATATGACCCCTGAAGAGATGGGCAACATAACTCTTGGTGAGCTGCAAGAGATGCGCGAGCAAGAATGGAACAATTCGACTGCCTGTCCTGCAAGAAATGAGGGACGAAACTGCAACCCAATGGGAAATCGCATGATGGCACACGATGGCCAGATGGGAGAAGATGCCAGCAATAATGGGGCCTTTAGCGGCCACTACTTTGGCGAATCGAGGCATGGTCCTATGGGAATTGGTTTCTCAGGTCTATTGCAGATGGACGATCTGACTGTTGATGAACTGAACAATATGACCTTGAATCAGATCAAAGAGCTGCAGCAGAAGAAGATGCAAGAGCTGGGCAATATGACTCTCAATGAGATCAACGAGTTGAGGCAAAAAAAGATGCAAGCCCTGAACAACATGACAGTGAATGAACTGATGGCAAAGCAAGGAAATATGCCGGGAATTGGCGGATTTATGGGCGGGGCCCCCTTCCGGGGACACAGAGCCAGGGGATAATGGCCCTTCGGCTTTTGCCGCTATTTCAGTTCGTTCCCTTTCGTACAAGAAGATAAAGTGGCGGGCTTTTGGTTGGCCCGCCATCTTCTTTGCATTCGTAATGATCAACAGAGGCAACTGGTCAAGGCAACAGGCCGGCCAAACGAGGGTCGCTACCTGGACAAGAAGCGCAGATATTTAATTAGCTTGGATGATTTAGATAATGACGGCAGGCGAAATCCCGATGATTGATGTTTGCAAAAGAATTCTCTTTATGGCTCTGGCTGGTTTGTTGTTTGTCTGTCTGACAGGTACGTGTCTTGCCGAACCCAATCAGACCAATAACTTTGATGGCAACCGAGGAGAACGAATGCATCCCGAGAAGGGCTATGGTATAATGCAAAGCCAGAATGCGGGCCTTCCCGAGGGCGTGCCAGTTGATGTGGTGTACAGCGGTCATGGGTTTGCGCTCAGGGGCAACGAATCTCATATCCTCCGGTTGAAAGTTGAGGCCATCCTGCCCCTGGAGCCCGGACAGATCCGGGGTCTTCTGGCCTCCAATAAGACCCTGGAAGAGATCAGGGATGACATCCGGGCAAAAGAGGGCATGGAGATCTATCGCGGCAGTGTCATGCTGGACCGTAGCATCTATCCTCTGATCGAGATAGAATCCAACCCGGCAGGGGATAATACAACCTCCATAGAAGCCGATCTGGCCGATCTGGACCTGGTGTCTGCGGCCAATGGGACTGCCATTTTGGGCAGCATCTCTGTCACCGTCTCGCCGTCGGACGGCGGCATGATCGGCAGGGGAGAGCTTGACCTCACTGGGGGACCCCAAGCGGGGAAATACTCCGTCCTCCTGGACATGGAGCCGCCAAGGCATGAAAAGGGATATGGACCGGCAAGAATGAGCCAATAGGCGGCAACGCAAGTTGCACTCCTGGCCCGGGCTGCGGCTCCATACCACATGTATCTTCAGGCCCATGTCACCCGGACGTCGTCCGTCCTGTACCCCGGCCGGACCTTGGACTCCGCCAGCGGAGTAGTCGCGCCGCTCTTAAGCATGATCAGGCCGGTGTAGGCGATCATGCTGCCGTTGTCCCCCATGAACGACCTTGGCGGCAGGAAGAACTTCGCGCCGCGCTCCTCGCACATGATGTTCAGCATCTCACTCAGCCTGCGGTTGGCTCCCACGCCCCCTACCAGCATGGCCTCTTTCTTCTCGGCGTGGGCCATGGCCCTCTCCGTCACCTCCACAAGCATGGCGAAGGCTGTCTCCTGCAGGCTGTAGCAGACGTCTGAAAGATCGTGTTTTTTGGCCGCTTGCGTGGCGGCCGTGGACAGGCCGGAGAAGGAGAGGTCCATGCCCTTCACAGTGTAGGGCAGGGGAATGTACTCCTTTGCGCTTCGCGCCAGCTCCTCGACCTTTGGGCCCCCGGGATGGGTCAATCCGACGCTGCGGGCGAACTTGTCTATGGCATTACCCACACTGATGTCCAGAGTCTCGCCAAAAATCCTGTAGCGGCCCTGGCGCAGGGCAAGAACCTGTGAGTTGGCACCGCTGACGTAGATCACGGCAGGGTCGCGGGCTCCGGACTGCCATTTTCCCACTTCGATATGGGCCACGCAGTGGTTGACGCCCACCAGGGGAACGCTATAGCGCAGCGAGAGCGCGCGCGCCGCGGTGGCAACCGTGCGCAGGCACGGCCCCAGGCCCGGGCCCTGAGAGAAAGCGATGGCGTCCAATTTCAAGCCGCATTCGCGGGCATGGGCCAGCACATCCCTCACCACCTCAGCCATGTGCTCCGCGTGATGCTGCGATGCTTCGCGGGGGTGGATGCCACCTTTAGCAGGAGTGTAAGTGGCGCTCTTCTCATAGATCACGCCCTCTTCTTTCACCAGGGCGGCGCTGAGATTCCAGGCCGTTCCTTCCAAGCCGAATACTATCATTTCTGCGGTTGCTCCTATTGCCCTCTCAGACATAGCCCTGACCGATGTCCTTGCGGTAGCGCATTCCGTTGAACCGGATCCTCTTGATGTTCTCGTAGGCCTTCGTTCTCGCCTCGCTCAAACTACTGGCACGCGCAACTAACGTCAGCACCCGGCCGCCCGTAGTGAAAAGTCTTCTCTTGCCCGCGGAATCATTGCCATAGGCCGTGCCATTGTGATAGACCAGGATATCCGGGTCCACCTTCTCCAGTCCAGAGATCGGCATATTGGTGTAGTGCTCACCAGGATAGCCGGGCCGCTCTGCGCCGCCTGAGGAGAGGGGCTTGATGGCCCTGCCTGATATGGCGCATATCCCCAGACAGAAATCGCTGGACCACCGCATTGGCACCGAGTCCAGCTTTCCGTCAAGTACTGCTTCCGAGAGCTGGTAGAAGTCCGTCTCCAGCCGGGGCAGGATCACCTCTGTTTCGGGATCTCCCAGGCGCACATTGATCTCGAGAACGGATGGCTCCTTCTCTTCCGAGATCATGAGCCCGAAGTAGATCACGCCCTTGTACTCGTGGCCTGTAGCCTCTTTGAAGCCGCGCACAGTCGGTATGGCAATTCTTTTCATTATCTTATCCGTCAGCTCCTCATTCAGCCAGGGGTGAGGCGAAAACCCTCCCATGCCGCCCGTGTTGGGATTGTTATCCAGGGCAGGATTGCCGGAGTTCTTATTGAAGAGCCGGATGGCCACTGATTCGTCAGCGGCAAAGGCCTGCTTGTAGTCCAGAGCCGACTGCATAGGCTGAACCGTCCGGCCGTCGCTCAAAGCGAAGAACATCAGCTCGCGCCCTTCCAGTCGTTCCTCGATCTCGATCCTTTCACCCGCTTTCCCGAAGAGCTTGGGGCTCACCATGATGCGGTCGATGGTGGACAGGGCCTCCTCCATTGTGGCGCAGACAACGGTTCCCTTTCCTGCCGCCAGGCCGTCCGCCTTGACCACCAGGCCTTTGCCGGGGTTTTCGGAGCAGTACTGTCCCACATACTCCCTTGCCGCAGCGGCATCGCTGAAGTTCTGATAGAGCGACACAGGAACCCGCAGGCTCTTGAGAAGATCTTTGGTCGTGCACTTGCTATTCTCCAGCACTGCCGCCTCTCTTCGCGGGCCCAGGATTCTCTGGCCTTCTTCCTGAAAGGTATTGACGATTCCATCAGACAGGTAGCCCTCAGGCCCCACAAAGGTCAGGTCTATTTTCTCTAGATTTACAAAAGCGAGCATTTCCGAGATAGTCTTTGGCGCCTTGCCCTGCATCATTGCCAGGCGGCACTTCTCCATCATCTCGCTGCCTGCATTGCCGGGAGCAACATAGACCCTTTCGACCTCCTTGCTCCTGGCAAAGGCATGAGCTATGGCATTTCCTCTGCCACCTGCGTCCACAACCAGAACTCTCTTGCCGGACATTAAATCCCCTTTGAAGAGTATAACCCTAGATAAGCATATTTGCACAGCACTCTCTTGACGCCGGAACCGTGTTTCCCATCAGTTAGCTATTTAAAACACCAGGTTGAGCCAGACACCTGAAATCTTCATAAATGCCATAGTCCGGCGTTGGCTTCATCCTCGTGGATTTCTGTAGATGCAGTGTTCCGCGGGTTCAGAGAGGAGATGATAACGGAATGTATTCCCAAGAGCAGATGCTTAAAATCATTCAGGAGAAGAACGTGGAGTTCCTCCGGTTGCAGTTCACGGATATTTCGGGAATCGTGAAGAATGTGGCCATTCCCGCCACCCAGTTGGGAAAGGCCTTGAAGAGCGGCATATCTTTTGATGGCTCATCCATAGAGGGCTTTGCCAGAATCCAGGAGTCGGATATGGTCCTCCAGCCCGACCTCTCCACATTCAGCCTCCTGCCCTGGCGCAGCAAGGACGGCAGCAACGAGGCCCGCTTGATCTGCGATGTGCACCTCCCCAATGGAAAGCCTTTCGAAGGTGATCCTCGCCATGTCTTGCGTAGACAGCTCGATATAGCCCGGGAGATGGGTTTCAAGATGAATGTCGGCCCGGAGCTGGAGTTCTTCCTCTTCGAGAAGCAGAATGGCGGCTCGGCCACCACCCCGCACGACTTCGGAGGATACTTCGATCTGGGTCCCGTGGACCTGGCAGAAGACGTGCGCCGCGAGATAGTTCGGGCGCTGACGCAGATGGGTTTCACTGTAGAGGCCTCACACCACGAGGTTGCTCGCGGCCAGCATGAGATCGACTTCGTTTATGACGACGCTTTGAAGAATGCCGATAAAGTGGTGACCTTCAAGTATGTCACCAAGACCATTGCCATGCGAGAGGGCCTGCGGGCGACCTTCATGCCCAAGCCCATATACGGAGCAGCCGGTACTGGGATGCATGTCAATATCTCGCTTTTCCGCGGCCTTGAGAATGCCTTCTTCGATCCCGATACCAATATGAACATAAGCGATCTGGCCAGATTCTTTGTGGGTGGCTTGATCGAGCACGCCTGCGCTATAACTGCTATTGCCAATCCACTCATCAACTCCTACAAGCGCCTCGTCTCGGGCTTCGAAGCGCCGGTCTACATCACCTGGTCCGGACCGAACCGCTCCTCGCTTATTCGCATCCCTGCCGGCCGCGGCCTCTCCACACGCCTGGAGTTCCGCTCACCTGATCCGACCTGCAATCCTTATCTGACCTTTGCCGTCATACTCGCAGCGGGCCTGGATGGTATTAAGAGGGGTATCGATCCTGGTGAGCAGGTGGATCTGAATGTCTATCATCTCACCCCAGAGGAGCGCAAATCCTTGCACATTAAGACCCTGCCTGCCAATCTCAAGGAGGCACTGGACTATCTGGAAGGGGATAAGGTGATACGTGAGGCTCTTGGCGAGCATGTCTACGAAAATATTATGCGCCTCGGCCTATTGGAATGGGAAGCATACAACACCTTCGTCCATCCCTGGGAGATCGAGAGGTACATAAACGCTTATTGAAGGGGATTTTTTGGCCCTTCGTCTCTTTTTGCAGAGCATTTTTCCACTCATGCGCCCTCATTTGGTTTCATCGACGTGGTCTGTCTTTTCCAAAGCAAAAGCATGTGCGTTGGCTCTTTGGAATGCGTCTCCCAAAATGCATCATCCGAAACGTATATATCCAGCATAGACCTTGAGGGGTCCGGGCCGGTAGCTTAGTCAGGCAGAGCGAAAGGCTCTTAACCTTTAGGTCGGGGGTTCAAATCCCTCTCGGCCCGCTTTAAACACCGGGGCTGTGGCCTAGCCAGGTAGGGCGATGGGCTCCAGCGGTATATTTAATGATGAGCAACGGGTCTACTGAGATCTCTCGACGGGGAGGTCGTTGATGATCCGTTGGAGCACTGAAATGGGTTGTTACCAGCCACCGTTTCCGGCTGTAAGAACTTCAGTATCGGAGATACCCGTCGATCGTGAGTTCGAATCTCACCAGCCCCACCTTTTTCATAAGGATTCTCCACAGCGTTTAAATATCCAGGGCGCGACCTGAAAGATCGGGTGCCGCGATGTACAGGGATATTCTCACCACGTGCTGGTCCATCAAGGAGGTCAATAAGAACCTCGCCGACAGGAAGCCTACATCTGACTACTCGATAAAATACCTCAAAAATGCCTGTTCTGTGCTGGCAGGCCAGATGCGGGAGCTGGGCAAATCCCTGCCCAAAGAGGCGATCGAAGTGGTCGACAACAAGGGCCAGAAGAAGAGCTTCTCCCTGAATGATGTCGCAGAGATGCTCTATGATACTCGGAAGATCGTGGAGTTGAATTTGATAGACAATATCAGTCGGTGGGCCAAGGCTCAAACAACCCCATGAGGTCCGGATAGGGGTTCAAAACAGAAAAAAACTCTTTTCTCATTTATTTCTATTCATTTTGAACTCAATTCCGCCTGTCTCATCCCGTTTTTTAATATCGCGTGCCTCAGAACTCATAGGGCTCATCATGGAATCAGAAATACTATATCATCATCGGATCGCGACGGAATACAAGCCTCCATTTATCGATATCGATTATCAACCTTTCTCTCCAGGGCAAGGTTGATTTGAGATGCCATCCCCGGGAGGAGCATATGGTGCGATTGGGCGTGCATGTCTCAGTTGCCGGTGGCCTGGACAAGGCCGTTGACCGGGCCAGGGAAAAAGGCTGTGATGCGTTTCAGATCTTCACCTCTAACCCACGCAGTTGGAGATCAAAGCCTGTATCCAGAGAGAGTAAAGAGCGTTTCGTTGCCAGGCTCAGAGAGTCCGAATTGTCTCCTGCTGTAGCCCATATGCCCTACCTGCCTAACCTTGCCTCCCCCAGGGATGATGTTTATGCTAAATCGGTGCAGGCCCTCTCCGCGGAAGTGATGCGCTGCCAGGACCTCTGCATACCTTATCTTGTCACTCATCTGGGAAGCCACCTCGGCGAAGGACTGGAGTATGGATTGGAGAGGATTGCGAACGCTCTGGATACTGCCCTCAGCCTGGCAAAGTCCGACGTGGTCATTCTCCTGGAGAACAGCGCCGGCACTAAGAACAGCATGGGCAGCTCTTTCTCCGAGATCGCCTCCATCCTGGAATCCCTGTCGGCCGAGAGCCGGCGTTTGGGAGTATGCCTGGACACCTGCCATCTTTTTGCCGCGGGCTATGATCTCCGAACGCCTCTGGCAGTGGAGGAGACCTTAAGTCGGTTTCAGGGTTGCATCGACCTTGGGAAGCTCATGCTCATACATCTCAATGATTGCAGAGGTTCCCTCGGGTCGCATATGGATCGGCATGAGCACATCGGTCTAGGGCATATAGGCGAGTCGGGTTTCAGGGCAATCTTGAGCCATCCGGCGATGCTGCGCATGCCGATGATCCTGGAGACCCCTATTGACTCTCGCCGGGACGATCAAAGGAATCTTGACGTGGCAAGGAGCCTTGCCTCAGGGAGAAAATAGTTTCTCGATAACCAGCATCATAGCATCGCTGGAGATGGGCTTAACCAGGTAGCTGCTGGCCCCCAGGTCATAGCTCTTCTGAATATCCTGATCCTCGTTTGATCCTGTGAGAATGACCACAGGGATATTGCAGAGACTCTTGTCCTCCTTTATGCGGGTGAGGAGATCGATGCCGCTGATATCTGGCAGATTTATGTCCAATAAGATGAGCTGGGGCAGATCTCCTTTACCCATGGCATGCAGGGTCTGCATAGCCTTTTGGCCGGTATTGGCGATAACGAGATCTTTGTTCAGCTTATTGTGCTTCAACAACCGCGTCGTAAAAGCGGCGTCTTCTATATTGTCCTCTACCAGTACGATCTTTATTTCTCGATCCATAGATTCACCCGGAGCTCCTTCGCCGATCTTTGCCCTTTGATCGATTGAAATTCAATTGGGTTATTGAAACTACCCACAAAAATAGTTTTCCCACTGAAGGACCAGTTCTTCGCTCCAATGTCCTGAGTTAAGTTAAACCTGTAACCTAAAAACTGAGAATGCAAATATCATGTTTAGCAAACAGACTTCTCATACAAATATTAATATTCAAACTTTGTTGTATTACTGATTATTGATCAGTGACATTAGTATTTGCAGGAATTCCCGTTTGGCATATCGATCCCCTTCTGCCAGGCATCTCCAATTATAGATCGCAATGCACCATCTTTATTTTGATTGAAATAAACTCATCGTGCAGCAGACCAAAAAAGGATATCGATGACTGCAATCCGTAAAGTTTCGACTGCAAACCCGAAATGGCAAAATAGAATAAGAAGTCAGCAATATATCTTCATAGGGTGCAGTATCGTGCTAATCAGAAATGATGTAGCTTGACCAAGACAGAGGGGTTACTTGAACGAGGCATTTGCCGGGGAAGCTGCAGCGGAGGCAGAGGGCGGCGCAGGCTGCCAATCACCAGCGCCGGCCAGAAAGCCATCAAATCGACCAGGGGGAATCTGCGCGAAGCCATCACCGGGGAGGCGCACGAGTTCAAAGGAGATGTATCCGGAGATGATCGCCGCCGCGAAGGAGGAAGGCGCCAAGGATGCTGAGAGGTGCCCTGTGTGGCGGCGTCAAGGGAAGCCTTTCAAGAAGATCGAATAAGCAAAAAAGATTTACTCCATCCGGACCGTCTGCAGCTCATGAGATCTCTCTCACTTCTGGCGCTGGCACTGCTGCTTTGCAGCTCCGGCGCTTTCTGCCAGACGAACGGCACTATTCCCGGGGATCTGAATGCCTCAACCCTGCGATCATTGGTGGTTGACTCCTCTGCAAAACTCGAATCCTACAGCTTTTCTATGGAAATGGTGCAGAATATAGATTTGATCAATCTCTCCTCAGGTGAGGCTCAGAAACTCTATACCCGTTCCATCGGGTTTGGCTTTACGAATATGACCGACCGGGCTCTGAAGCTGGTCATGGCCTCTCTCACCTATGAAAAGGGCGATGAGGAAAATTCTACGGCTGTCGCCCTGGAAGAATACCTGCTCAACGATACCATATATATCAAGATGGACGGGAACTGGACTATTATGAAGCTGCCCGCAGCAGCAGCCTGGTCTCAGCAGAATACCATGGAGCAGCAAGTCAATATGTTCAAGCAGTCCGATCTCACCTTGATAGGCTCGGAGATCGTGGACGGCCAGGACTGCTACAAGGTCCGGGCAAAAATGGATATGGGCACCTATGCGGGCAGGGATACGACGTCATACCTGCCAATGGCATCCACGAACAACACCGATCTCTTCCGCAATTTGACTCTGAATGTATACTACTGGATAACGAAAGATACGCATCTTCTCAAGAAGACGGATGTACTTGAAGTCTTCACCCTCGACCCACAGTCTTTGGGTCTGCCAGCCACGGGACCAGAGAGCCAGGAGATGCGCATTGATTCTACTGTCTCCATGCTCTTTGGGGGCTTCAATGAAAGGGTAAACATTGTACTCCCCCCTGAAGCCAGGAAAGCTCAGCCGTCCCCTGCAGGTTCTGTGGCCTTCGATGAGGCAGTTCCAGTCGCTTCGGTTGAAAGCGAGGGGTTAAGTGAACCGACGTCAAGGATAGATGAATCAAAGTCAAGGTTAAATGAATCGATGTCAAAGTTGAATGAACCAATGCCTGACCCGGCAAAGCTGGACGAGTTGAAGTTAAGGTTGAACGAATCGATGCCTGATCCGGCAAAGCTGGACGAATTGAAGTCAAGGTTAAACGAATCAATGCCTGACCCGGCAAAGCTGGACGAATTGAAGTCAAGGTTAAACGAATCAATGCCTGACCCGGCAAAGCTGGATGAATTGAAGTCAAGATTGAATAAAGCACTGGCAAATGCTACAAGATTGAATGAAACACTGGCAAACGCCACAAGATTGAATGAAACACTGGCAAACGCCACAAGATTGAATGAAACAATGGTAAACGCTACAAGATTGAATGAAACAATGGTAAACGCTACAAGATTGAATGAAACACTGGCAAACGCTACAAGATTGAATGAAACAATGGTAAACGCTACAAGATTGAATGAAACAATGGTAAACGCCACAAGATTGAATGAAACACTGGCAAATGCTGCAATGTTAAATGAAACAAACACAAGTGCAAGAAAGTTAAATGACTCAATGCAAGAAAATAAAATGACTCAGGCCACCTCAACGGCCTGGCGCATCTTTTTTTAGACTTCTTGAGATTTTCTCAAGTTTTTTTCTCTGTCAGGCCAAACACAGCACCTTATTGACAACATGCGCAGGCACGCCGCCTGGCTGAGTGAGGCCTGTGCAGAGACGATCTTTTCAGTGTCCAGTATATCCGCCCGAACCGCCCTCGATTCGTCCGGCATCCTCATAGCCCTGACGCTGGCCTGTGCCTGCCAGACGGGTCAGTTTCTCTGGATAGTAGAGCAGACGAACTGCATTCAGGGCATGCTCAACTGTGCGCCTTTCCGCCAGCCAGGCCAGAGTTGGCTCGTCCGCCGCCTCGTCCTCGTGCACGAACACCTCCAGGATGTGCTTGTTGGTCATGAGCTGGGCCATGATCAGACCCGACGAGGCCTCATGGGCGCACATCCTGTCCTTATCGGCAGCCCCTGGCATGCCCAGGGCCATGACGATATCGCACTTTTCTTCTTCCAGGAGCTTCTTGGCCGCCACTGGCAGATCCTTGATGCCCGGAACGGTGTAGCGGATGATCTCGACGGAGGCTTCCTTTTTGATCGCGCTGATAGCAGCGCGGGCCATATCCACGCGGGCGAAGGTGGTGTCGGCGATGCCGATGCGCTTCATGTGGATGAAATTATGAGAAAGGCTTTTAGGTTTATCGGTCCTCGCGATGTGAGCGAGCAGCCGCTAAGAGGCTTCAACCGACAAAGTTAATAAGGGGGATTCTGTTTGCTGGTGGTTTGTGGCCTGGGGCGGCTTTCCTTTCAATCTCCCTACCTTTACCTTTTGCCGCCTCGGGCCTATCCTCCTTTCCATCCGGCATGGGGACGAACAGGATGGCATTGGTTATGGCAACTCTCTGTAGATCAATTTGTCGGATGAGTTCATTGAGTGTTTAGCCTTTTGCGGCTTATGAGTCGAAGGCAGATTTACAGGATTCTGTCAGATATCAGGGCATCACCCGCAGTACTTGCACCCCGGCAATGTCTCCCCATTTCCCAGGTAGAGCACCTGGCTGCGGCTGCCGTACCTGAAGACCGTCACGCCTTTGCAGCCCTGATCGTAAGCCAGATTGTACACCTTCAGAACGTCGCTTACTGTCGCATCAGCGGGCAGGTTGACTGTCTTGGAGACGGCATTGTCCGTGTATTTCTGGAAGGCGGCCTGAATGCGCACATGCTGCTCGGGAGGGATATCCAGAGCTGTGACGAATAAGTCCTTCAGATCCTGCGGCACACCATCTATGTCCTGCACTGAGCCCTTCCGGGCCAGCTCCGCCTTCAGATCCGGTGTATAGATGCCGCGGGCTGCAGCCGCCTTCTCAAAGAGGGGCGAGACCTCCAGGAGATGCGCCCCTTCCAGGACATTGCGAACGAACGCCAGGGCGAATAAGGGTTCGATGCCGCTGCTGGTCCCGGCGATGATGCTGATGGTGCCCGTGGGAGCTATAGTGGTGGTGGTGGAGTTTCGCATATTGCTCCACTTCTTCAGCTTGCTCTCCTCAAAGAGCGGGAATGAGCCGCGGGCTTCGCCCAATAGAGCCGACTCAGCGCGGGCACGCTCGGTGATGAACTTCATCACATCTTCTGCCGTGGTTACGGCCTCGCGGGATGCATAGGAGATTTTCATCTGGATGAGCATATCAGCAAAGCCCATCACTCCCAGGCCGATCTTGCGCCTCTGCATTGTCTCTTCTTCGATCTGTTTGATAGGAAAGCGATTCATATCGATGACGTCGTCCAAAAATCGCACGCCTAAAGAGACCAATTCACCCAGCCGGTCCCAGTTGAGTTCTCCTTTTTCCACCAGTCGCGAGAGGTTGATGGAACCAAGATTGCAGGACTCGTAGGGCAGCAGCGGCTGTTCTCCGCAGGGGTTGGTGGCCTCGATCTCACCAGGAATGGGGTGCATGGCATTGATGCGATCGATGAATATCACACCGGGATCGCCTCCCCGCCAGGCAGAGTTGGCGATGAGGTTCATCAGCTCAGGAGCCGGGAGCTTGCCCGTCACCTGCCCATTGCGCGGATTAACAAGATCCATCTCTCCGCCCTGCCGGGCAGAGCGCATGAACTCGTCCGTTGCGGCTACAGAGATGTTGAAGTTCTCCAGGAATCCCGGCTTCGACTTGGCTTCGATGAACTCCAGAATATCGGGATGATCGATTCGGAGGACGCCCATGTTCGCGCCCCGGCGCCGGCCGCCCTGCTTGATAACCTCTGTCGCCATGTCGAAGATGCGCATAAAGGAGACAGGACCGCTGGCCACTCCTCCTGTGGCCTGCACGACGTCGTCTTTGGGCCGCAGCCGGGAGAAGGAGAAGCCCGTGCCACCTCCGCTCTGATGAATGAGGGCCATGTTCTTCAGGGCGTCAAAAATGCCGGGCAGCGAGTCCTCCACAGGAAGAACAAAGCAGGCCGAGAGCTGCCCCAGTGGCAGGCCTGCATTCATGAGCGTGGGGGAGTTGGGGAGAAAGTCCAGGTCCCGCATCATCTTCAAGAAACGGGATCGATAGTACTCGGCATCGCCGCCAACCATGGTCTCGGCCCGAGAAACATGTGCAGCCACCCGTCCGAACATCTCTCCCGGCGTCTCCACTACCAGGCCGAGCTCATCGCGGCGCAGGTATCTCTTCTTCAGGACTTCCACGGCATTGACGGAAAGCTTAAGATCATCAGCCACGCCCAAATAGCTTTTTGCTTCCCTGACCTCGGCTCGCTTCTGGCGGTAAGGATGTAGGCTTTGGCCTCCCGGGAGTATCCCTCATCGATGAGCGCCCGCTCTACAATATCCTGGATATCTTCTACGCCGGGAATTGACTCTGAAAACTGCTCTTCCAATTCCTTTGCCACCCTCTCTGCCAGCCTGGAAGGCGCTTCGTCCCTGCCGACCGCCTGGAAAGCCTTGCCAATGGCCTTTTCTATCTTCTCCTGCTCAAGTTGACCATCCTTCCATCGCGCTTTTTTATTTTCCTGATCATCCCGACGACCCATTGCCAATCTATGCGATACTGCACAATACTGCGCAATACTATATCATGCAGAATCGATATAAACACACATGTCAAAATATGGCATATTCACTCTTAAGAGGTTAGTAAGTATGAAAAGTTGCCATCTCAGGAAAAGGAGGCGTGGGCAAGACCACACTGGCCGGCACCCTGGCCAGGCTATTTGCGCGCGACGGCTATAACGTACTGGCTATCGACGCCGATCCGAGCATGAATCTGGGCTCAGCCCTCGGAATAAAGCAGCTCCCGCGGCCCGTCACGGAGCATAAAGATCTGGTGAAGGAGAGGGCAGGCATGCCCGGGGGCATGTTCAAGATGAATCCCAAGGTCGATGACGTTGTGAATATGTGCGGCTGCACAGGTCCTGATAACGTCAAGCTTGTAGTCATGGGCACCATCGATTCCGGCGGCTCGGGATGCATGTGTCCTGCCAATGCCTTCGTCAAAGCCCTCATCAGGCACGTCATCGTTCGGGAAAAGGATCTGGTGATCCTGGATATGGAGGCGGGCATAGAACATCTGGGCAGGGCCACAGCCAGAGGTGTGGATGCCATGATCGCCGTGGTGGAGCCGGGCATGAGATCCATTGAGACCGTGGAGAGGATAATGCATCTCGGCAAAGAGATCGGCATAACCCGCTATTTTGCCGTCATAAACAAGGCCGACGATCCGGGCCCGGTGGCAGAGAAGCTGGCGCAGATGAGCATACCGGTCCTGGGCACCATCCCCTTCGACAAATGCCTGGTTCAGGCCGATCTGGAAGGAAAGACGCCCATCGATGCAGACTGCCCGGCAGTGGAGTCCATCAGAGCGATAAAGTCCAAACTGGAAGAGATGTTCGGCGAAAAAAAGCTGTAAGCCGGGCCTAGAGGGCCAGGTGGCCTGTCTTCAAACCTTCTTTTACCAACGGACCCGATCATTTCGACCCCGGGCCCATGATGCGGCAGGCGTCCTTGGCTTCGTTCTCTGCGACTACCACAACAAAGCCCATGCCCATATTGAAGGTTCTGTACATCTCACTGTCGTCGACGTTGCCCTGCTCTTGCAGGAACCGGAAGATGGGCTGAGGCTCCAGAGGATCGGTGATCTCAAAACCCAGATCGGTGATCCTGTGCAGCTTGAGAAGTCCTGAGCCGGTTATATGCGCCAGGCCGTGCACATCGCATTGCCCGACCAGCTCCACGATCTCGGGGTAGATCCTGGTAGGTGTGAGCAGCTCTTCTCCTATAGTGCGTCATTCCCACCCGGCATCTGGTCGAAGTAGGTATATTTGGACTCAGCGACGATGGCGCGGGCCAGGGTGTAGCCGTTGCTGTGCAGACCGCTGCTGGGGACGCCCACAAGCGTATCCCCATTCTGGATCTTTTCGCCTGTCACAACTTTATCCTTGTCCACCACTCCGATCGGCCGTTCCCGCCAGGTCGAAGCCCCGGAATAAAGATCTCGGGCAAGGATGCCGTCTCTCCTCCCACGATGGTCATATTGGAGATCTCTGCCCCGCGGGCAAGTCCGATGGCGATCTGCCTGGAGCGTTCCGGGTCCACCTTTTCCACAGCCAGATAATCCACGAAGGCGATGGGCTCGGCTCCAATGGCATACAGATCGTTCACATTCATAGCTATGCAGTCAATGCCTACCGTATTCCATTTTTGCATGGCGTTGGCGATGAGAACCTTGGATCCCACACCATCCGTGGTCATGGCCAGGGCAAAGCTCCCCATGTCCAGAAGTCCGGCGTAGTGACCGATCTTTGTCATTGCCGCTCCGAACCCCTTTCGTCTCGTGGTCAGAACGCTCTTCATGGCGTCAATGGATCTATTCTCCAGGTCGATACCACACCGGCTTTTGCATATGTCATCTTCCTCATGCCTCACCTCCCAGACCAAACTCGCGGTGCAGCTCTTTCACGGCCTTTTGCCGTCCTGGGATGCGACTACGAAGGAGATGTTGTGCTGACCCGATGCTTGACTGATCATAACCACATTTATCTTGGCCGCACCCATTGCCTTGAAGACCCTGGCAGCGACGCCGGGCGTTCCCGCCATTCCAGCGCCTGTTACTGCCACGGCAGAGACATCATGATCATGCGATATCTCCTTGACCAGATCCTGGGGGAATTCAGAACGCAAGAACATCCTCGGCCATCTCTACCTGGCGCTCCTCGATGACCATGGAGATGTTGGCTTCAGATGAACCCTGGCTGATCATGACGATGTTAATGCCGGCTCTTGCCAGTGCCGTGAAGGCGCGAGCTGCCACGCCAAGAGTCCCAATCATTCCTGCGCCGGATATGTTGAGCAAAGCCACGCCCTTGTGCAATGTGACCGCCTTTATCACATCCTCTTTTGGTATATCGTTGCATGCACCACCTGTGTGCCTGGAGCATCGGGATCGAAAGTGCATTTGACGCGCACGGGAATGCCCTTGCGAATGGCGGGCTCAATGGCCCTGGGATGGAGCACCTTGGCTCCAAAGTAGGACAATTCCATGGCTTCCCGGTAAGAGATGATGGGTATGGTCTTGGTTTCGGGCACAATCTTTGGGTCCGTGGTCATGATTCCTGAGGTCTCCTTCCAGAACCATATCTCATCGGCGTCTATGGCCGCTCCGATAAGCGAGGCGGACAGATCTGAGCCGCCCCGTCCCAGGGTGGTAATGGTGCCTTTCTCGTCTTTGGCGATGAAGCCGGTGACCACAGGAACGCCCTTGAGGGGCAAGAGCCTTTGAGGAATCTGGATGTAGGTCTTTTCCAGGGGTTTGGCGTCGCCATAGTTACTGTCAGTGACGATTCCTGCCTCCGAGCCGGTATAAGGTTGAGAGGGGATGCCCATATCTCTTAAGACTCCAGCCAGGATAGGGGCGGCCAGTTGCTCGCCATAGCTGGAAATGTAATCCAAAGAGCGCGTTGTCAGCTCTCCCAAATAGCAGATGCCGATATAGGCTTTTTCCAGCTCGGAGAGCTTATCTGAGACCCGTCTCATGAACTTCTTTGGCTATTTGAGGATCTTTGATTGCATCGGTTATCGCCTGATTGTGTCTATCCGTGAGCTTCTCCATGAAATCGATTACATCTGAGACATTTCCCTCTTTTGCCGCTTTTCTGGCACAGGCCAGGAGGTCGTCTGTTACGCCTTGAAGGGCGGAGGTGACGAGAACTATCTCATTGTCGCGGTGGAAATGCTTGACCAGATCGCCTACATGCCTCAGCCGGTTTCCGTCAGCAACGGAAACACCACCAAACTTCATTACCAAGCGCGCCATCGTAAAAACCTTTGTTTTGCTATCTTCGCAGCGATTTAAGCTTTATCTATGAAATCGAAACCAACCTGAGAAGGCCGAAGGCTTAAATAGATTGAGTCCGAGGAATCTGAGTCCTAGTCTGGATTATATCATTTATCTTAAACTTCGCGAGGCGTATTATGGGCAAGAGGAAGAAGATAGCAGAACGTGTGACGACTCTGATGGATAAGCCTGAGTTTATCAGGAATATTGGAATCGTAGCGCATATTGATCACGGTAAGACAACCCTTTCTGACAACCTTCTGGGAGGCGCAGGCATGATCTCCATGGACCTGGCTGGCAAGCAGCTCTTCATGGATTTCGATCCCCTGGAGCAGGCCCGAGGATCACCATCGATGCGGCCAACGTATCCATGGTCCACGAGGTGGACGGCAAAGAATATCTGATCAACATGATCGATACTCCCGGTCACGTGGACTTCGGAGGCGACGTCACTCGTGCCATGCGTGCCGTAGACGGTGCCGTAGTCGTCGTGGATGCTGTGGAAGGCGCCATGCCCCAGACGGAGACGGTGCTCCGGCAGGCTCTGAAAGAGGGCGTTCGGCCGGTCCTGTTCGTCAATAAAGTTGACCGCATGATCAACGAGCTCAAGGTGGAGAAGAAGGACATGGCAGCCCGCCTGGGCAAGGTCATAGACAATGTCAATAAGCTCATTCAGGGAATGGACGAGGAGAAGTACAAAGCAGGTTGGAAACTGGATGCCGCTAAGGGAAACATTGCCTTCGGCTCAGCTCTCTACAACTGGGCTATAAGCGTGCCTCAGATGAAGAAGACGGGCATCGGCTTTGAACAGGTCGTCGATTATTGCCGGGAAGGAAAGATGAAGGAGCTGGCAGAAAAAGTCCCGCTCTACATAGCCGTTAACGATATGGTAGTCAAGTTCCTTCCCAGCCCTATCGAGGCCCAAAAGGACAGGGTCAAGGTCATCTGGCATGGCGACTGGGATACCCCTATCGGAAGGGCCATGGCAACCTGTGATCCCAAAGGGCCTGTCGCTTTCATGATCAATAAGGTGAAGATCGACCCCCATGCAGGCGAAGTAGCTACGGGGAGGCTCTTCTCCGGAACCCTCCATCGCGGC
>CAWJKV010000004.1:0-170842 GCA_963843555.1 uncultured Methanosarcinales archaeon | reverse complement strand
AGAAGAGCCAGCAGCTCATCGAAGCCTATAACGCCGGCGAACTGGAGCCCCTGCCCGGACGCACACTGGATGAGACCCTGGAGATGAGAATCATGCAGACTCTGGGCAAGGCCAGGGATACGGCAGGCAAGATCGCCGGCCGCTACCTGGGCCTGGACAACTCCGGTGTGGTGATGGCAGTGAGCGGAGCGCGCGGCAGCATGCTCAACCTCACCCAGATGGCGGCATGTGTCGGTCAGCAGTCGGTGAGAGGCGAGCGCATTATGCGCGGCTATGCCGGCAGAACGCTCCCCCATTTCCGGCGAGGAGACCTGGGGGCTGAGGCGCATGGCTTCGTGGAGTCGAGCTATAAAGACGGACTGAACCCCACGGAGTTCTTCTTCCACGCCATCGGTGGTCGCGAAGGCCTGGTGGATACGGCAATAAGGACGTCGCAGAGCGGTTATCTGCAGCGCCGGTTGGTTAACGCCCTGCAGGACTTGGAGGTCAAGTACGACGGCACAGTTAAGGAGACGAGGGGCATGATTGTCCAGTTCCAGTATGGTGAAGACGGCGTTGACGCTTCCAGACGAGACTATGCCAGCACGGATAACGTCAAGCGCATCATCAAGAGTGTGCTGAAGAAGGAGTCGGCATGAGCCTATCAGAAAAGGATATCCTGGAGAAGCTGGAAGAGATTGACCTCCCCCCCAGCATCAAGGAAGCAATGCAAACCGGATTGAAAGGGGTGGAGGTAAGCGCTAAACAACTGAACGAGATCGTAGACCAGGTAGCAGCTGATTATCAGCACTCACGTGTGGAGCCCTGCGAAGCAGTGGGAGTGGTCGCAGCTCAGTCCATCGGCGAACCGGGCACCCAGATGACCATGCGTACCTTCCACTACGCCGGTGTGGCCGAAATCAACGTTACCCTTGGTCTGCCCCGTCTCATCGAGATCGTGGATGCGAGAAAGATCCCCTCCACACCCACCATGACCATAAAGCTTAATCAGGATTATGCCCACGACCGAGACCTGGCAAGAGAGGTGGCCTGGGCCATCGAGTCCTCTTCCATTCTCCACCTGGGGTCAATAGCCACCGACCTGGCGGAGATGAATGTGATCATTGAGCTGAACCCGGGCGCTTTAGAACAGCGCAAGATCACAGCAGAAGAGGTCGCAGCGCGACTGAAGGAAGAGACCGGTCTTGCCGTGGATCAGAAGGAGAACCTGCTGGTGATGGCTCCTGAGGAGCCGTCTTACCGCGAGCTGCTTCAACTGGTTGAGAAGATCAAGAGACTATCGCTCAAAGGCGTAGAGGGCATCAAGCGTGTCGTGATTCGCAAAGAGGGCGACGAGTATATTCTCTATACGGAAGGGTCGTCCCTCAAGAAGGTTATGCAGTTTGATGGAGTGGACCCCACTCGAATCAAGACCAACAATATAAATGAGATCGGAGAGGTGCTGGGCATAGAAGCTGCGCGAAATGCCATCATTAACGAAGCTACCGATACCCTGCGCGAACAGGGTCTTTCCGTGGATGTTCGGCACATCATGCTGGTGGCGGACATCATGACCGTAGACGGGGAACTAAAGCAGATCGGACGGCACGGCGTCTCGGGCGAGAAAGCCAGCGTGCTCGCGAGAGCTGCCTTCGAAGTAACCGTAAACCACATCCTGGATGCGGCCATACGCGGGGATGTAGACGATCTCAAAGGTGTAACGGAAAACGTCATCGTGGGCCAGCCTATACAGCTCGGCACAGGAGACGTTACTCTGGTGGCAAGCAAGAGATGAGGTAATAACGATGATAAATGTAGATAGAGCTCTTAGAAGTTCCATCCGAACGGGAAACGTAGTGCTAGGATCGAATAGGACTGTTGAAGCGGGACTAGGCGGAGAGGCGAAGCTCATAGTATTCGCTGTAGATTGTCCTGCGGACGTCCGGATGAAGCTGGAGACCCTGGACCTTCCAGTCTATGGTTACCAGGGTATGGGCAAGGACCTCGGATCTGCCTGCGGGAAACCCTTCTCCGTGGCCGCCTTGGCGATCATCGAGCCAGGGGACTCGGAGATAATGGCACTGCAGCGTGAGATCCGGGGTGTTGAGGCATGAGTGAGTTTAAGCTCACCACCGAAGGAATCAGATATATTGCTCTGTTCGAGAGCCTGACGGGCGGCATGGCCCGGGATTGCGTCGTCGATGAAGAAAACGAACGCATCATTTTTGTCATAAAAAAAGGTGATATGGGTGCAGCCATAGGCCGGAAGGGCTCGAACATCAACCGGGTGAAGAAATCGGTTGGCAAGCAGATCGAGATCGTCGAGTACAGCGACGACGTAAAGGAGTTTTTGGAGAACCTCTTCCAGCCAGCGGCCATAAAGAACGTCATGGTTGTAAACAAGAATAGTAAGCGATTGGCTTATGTAGAGGTAGCAAATAAGGACAAAGGCATTGCCATCGGCAGAGATGGTCGCAACATACTAAAAGCCAAGATGCTTGCGCAGAGGCATCACGGCGTTGACGATATCATAATTCAATGATGGATCACGATTTACTCAAGGTGAAATGAATGGGAAATGGAATCTATGCAGCCAGGAAACTGGAGAGTGATAGGAAGGAGATGAGGTGGAGCCATCCTAAGTACATTCGCAGGATGTCGGGGAGCAAGATGAAGGCTGACCCTCTGGGCGGAGCGCCCATGGGCAGAGGTATTGTCCTGGAAAAGGTCGGAATAGAGGCTAAGCAGCCCAACTCGGCCATAAGAAAGGCAGTGCGCATACAGCTCATCAAAAACGGCCGTCAGGTTACGGCCTTCACCCCTGGGGACGGAGCCATCGGATTCATAGATGAGCACGATGAGGTCCTGGTTGACCGCATCGGTGGGCGTCAAGGCCGGTCCATGGGAGATATCCCAGGAGTCAGGTTCAAAGTAATCGCCGTCAATAATGTCTCCCTGCAAGAGTTGGTGCGGGGCAGAAAAGAGAAGCCGGTGAGGTGATTTCGGATGAAGGTATTCGGCAAATGGGATCCGGCTGAAGTAGAGGTTGGAGACCCGAGCGTCAAAGGGTACATGAACCTCTCATCCAAGGCAGTCATGCACTCCGGCGGCAGGCATGCCAAGCAGCAGTTCAAGAAGTCTGAGCAGCACATCGTCGAGCGCCTGGTAAATAAGATGATGCGCAAAGAGAAGAACACAGGCAAGAAGCTCAAGGCTTACGGCATAGTCGAGAGTGCCCTGGACATAGTCGCCAAGAGGACCAAGGAGAACCCACTCTCTGTTCTGGCCAAGGCCATAGCCAACGCCGGACCTCGCGAAGAGGTTGTCCGTCTCAAGTACGGCGGCATAACCGTGCCCAAGGCCGTGGATACGGCACCCCAGAGGAGGGTCGATACTGCGCTCATGTTCATAAGCAAGGGCGCTCATGCCGCCTCCTTCAAGAAGGCCAAAAAGGCTGATGCAGCTCTCGCGGACGAGATCATAGCTGCCGCCAACCACGATGTCAAGAGCTACGCCATCAACCACAGAGACAGTGTGGAGCGCGTGGCAAAAGCGGCCAGGTAAACGCTGCTCGCAGCGATATAGGCGTGAATTATGCGCCTATACAAATCCTTTTTTTGAGATTTTGTTCTCAGATCCAGAGTCTCTTCTAAATTGAGTTCAAGTGAAAAATGTATTGATTGTTTGATAATCTTAGCTATCTATTTGAACCTTTTTATAAACGACTTGTCAATCCAGCTCTTCAGCGAGTAAATCAGCCTCGTAGGCACACCGATGCAGGTCTTTCCCACCACGCCCACGGCACAGTCAGCGCCCAAAGAGATGAGCGCCACCTGGCTGTCGGTGCTGGCGCGTACAGAGTACTTCTCCATCGGCTTCCCCTCTGCCAGGTGGATCAGGTTGCGGGCCAGATGCTTGGCCTGCCGCTCCGCCTCCAGGCCGGTCTTGGTGGCCAATTTTCCATCGACCTCAATCCAGGCGCAGTCGCCGATAGCAAAGACGTTCTGCTTGGCCTGCAAATTCTGGTCCACCAGTAATCCAGCCGTTCTTCTTGGGCAGATCGAGATCCTGGATGAACGGAGAGGGTTTCACTCCCGCGGTCCAGATGGCCATGTCGCAGTCCAGACAGGAGCCGTCGCGTGAACACTATACAGTCCTTCTTAACCTCGGCGACCTGGGTAGAGGTGAGGATGTTCACACCCTTCTTGGAGAGCGCCTTTTCCACCAGTTCCGATGTCTGCGGTGGAGAACAGGGGCAGGACGCGCTCGCGCGCCTCGATGATGTAGATGCTGGCATCCAGGCTCTCTGCCAAGATGGAGGCCGCCTCCACGCCTGTCAGGCCGGAGCCCATGATCATGATGCGCTCCGGATAGTTGTCTTCCACGAATCTTCGCGCCTTCTTGGTCTCCTCCAGAGTATTGATGGAGAAGGTGTTCTCGACACCTCGGATGCCAAAGTAGTTCTGGGCGGCGCCTGTGGCTATGACGACATAGTCAAAATCCACCCGCGATTTCTCGCAGACGACGGTGTTCCCTTCCAAGGAGACGGCCTTCTCCTGGATGTGATGGGCTCCCACGCGCTCGCAGAAGGGCTTAAGTGGTGCTGCCAGATCCTGGAGCCTGGCCACACCGCCCAGGTACTCTGGATACAGGGCCTGCATCTCTATCTGCTTCTTGGGCTCAATTAATGTGAACTCCAGAGGACAGGGCGAGGCGACTCTAATCAGCTCTGCACCAGCGATGCCTCCTCCAATGACAGCAACCTTCATGATCTCTAGGAACCTCTTTACTTGAGCGCATGGCCTTAAGCTAATTCCTGTATCATGAGTTTGAACAAATCTGTTATAAATGCATCGTGACGGTTTCAATGGCTTTTTTCTGTAGATGTGAGCATCTCCAGGGATGGCAGTCTGGCCGGGTTTTTATAATGGCACATTCATAATGCCACAATGATATGATCACCATCTACTTCGACGGTCTATGTTATCCGAAAAATCCCTGCGGAGTGGCGGCTTACGGATATCTCGTCTATCGCGACGGCAAACCGATCTGGCGGGGTTTTGGCACCGTTGGTGAGGGCCAGGGTATGACCAACAACGTGGCCGAGTACGAGGGACTGATGGCAGCAGCCCAATGGATCGTCGATGAAGGGATAAATGAGAAGATTCTGATCAAAGGCGACTCCCAGTTGGTGATCAAGCAGATGAAGGGCGAGTACAGGGTGAACTCCGCGACCTCCAAAAAGTACGTTCCCGAGATCAAGCGGCTACTGGCAGGGAAAAGAGGTGAGCTTCTCCTGGATTCCGCGAGAGGAGAACGAAGAGGCCGACGAGCTTTCCAGGGTGGCTTATAATGGCTATTGCCGGAGAAAGAGCACAAATAAACGGATATGACTTGAGCCCGATATTAAGAGACTCAAATTTTATTATATTTATGCAAAAGGATTATTAAAAAAGATCCTGGCATATATTCGGATACTTGCAAAATTGATGTTGGATTCGAGACAGATATGACTGCTACAGCAGCAGTTGCGAGACCGCCCTTGCCGGCACATTTAGAATTCGAGTAGTTATTTCCACGAATAGATCCTCCTGCTGCTGGCGATCCATGCCGAATTTATCATCCAGCACAAGTCTTTCCATCTCCAACGCGATAAGCCTCGTCTGGATCTTTGCGATCTTATGGCGCTCGCCGAGCTCTGCAATCAGATTCATGAAATACCCCACGCTTCGCGCCTTATCCGAGGACAGATTTTTGATCAGTCCGCATTCTGTGCAATAGGGATGGGGTTTTAGCCCTCGTTCTCTGCCTTCAAAGTAGTATGGCATCCATATCTTTTCTCTGCTGCCTGATATCTTGTGTTCACAGCCGGACATCTCTTTCTCACCTGTATTAAGTATTTAAAATTAGTACAAAATACTTTAAAAACTTGTTGACTGAATATGAGCATCACGATTAGTTTATTGAGATGACATATTGGTAACCAAATAGCCAATAAACGTCGAAAAATTATCTTATCTTTTTAATTATTCATTTTAATTTACATAATATAACCATGTGAAAACAGATATCTGTAAAAGTAAAATATTTTTAAAAAGCTCCATGAGTTATCTTTTGAGACAGAAGCGGTGCCTTCTTGCGCGATTGACAGCGTTTCCATTTTCGTTGCTTCCTGCAGGATAGTAAAGAGCCAAGAATCATATGATTTAAAAAAAATGGTATTGATTGCAAGAGAGTGGCATCGAAATTGCCATGGCAATAGACTTGAGCATAATGCTCTGCAGGATCGCAAGAGATAAATGTACTTGATGCTCTTAAATACCCGTAAAGAAGCGCTGAGGGTGAGATTTGAACTCACGAGGTGCGATGCACCACTGGTTGTCCTGTCCTGGTATTAAACCGGGACCTCAAGACCAGCGCCGTAGGCCGCTTGGCTACCTCAGCTCGCCGGGACAACTCTTGAGCCCAGGAGATCTTAAGCCTGACGATACCATTCGCGCCCTAATTCTCTCTCGACAATTTTATTATCAATTCGTACCAATTTTCCTTGATGCTGATAAAAAACGTCTCCATTCTCCGATCTGGACAGATGCTGCAAGGTCGTGATATTCTCATAATGGATCGCAGGATCGCGAAGATTGGATCGCGATTTGCGGGACGAAGGTGGGGATGAGGTTATAGACGGCCGGGGAAAACTGGCCATTCCCGGGCTCATCAACGGTCACACTCATCTGGCCATGACTCTGCTGCGTGGATATGCGGACGACATGGAGCTGATGCCCTGGCTGCAGGAGAAGATCTGGCCCCTGGAAGCCCGGCTGACAGAAGAGGACGTCCGCTGGGGTGTGAAGCTGGGCTGCCTGGAGCTGATTCGCTTCGGCATCACCTGCTATAATGACATGTACTACTTTCCGGATGACACCGCCCAGGCTACACGGGAGATGGGCCTGCGGGCCTTCATATCCGGAGTGGTCTTCGATATGCGGCCCGAATTCCTCGCCGAGGTGGAGCCCTTCATCCGCCGCTGGAAGGGCGATGAGCTGATAACGCCTGCCGTTGGCCCTCATGCCGCCTATACCTGCTCGGAGGAGACGCTGCTCAAGGCAAAGGAGATAGCCGACAGGCATGACGCCATGATTCATATCCACCTCTCTGAGACCCGCGAGGAGGTGGACGGCTTTTTGCTCTCCAAAGGGAAGAGCCCTGTGGAGTACCTGGACTCTCTGGGACTGGTGAATGAACGCCTGGCAGCCGTCCATTGCGTCTGGCTCTCCGAGGAGGACTGCTACCTTCTGGCAGATAGAAAGGCCAATGTAGTGAACTGCACTGTAAGCAACCTGAAGCTGGCCTCGGGCATAGCTCCTCTGAACACACTGATGAAGGCGGACGTAAACGTATGCCTGGGTACAGACGGAGCTTCGAGCAACAACAACCTCAGCCTCTTCGAAGAAATGAAGACCACCGCCATAGTGCAGAAGAACGCCTACCATACTCCAGCCGCCTTCTCGGCAAAGCAGATCTGGCAGCTCGCCACAGAGAATGCCTACAGAGCTTTCCGCCTGAATATGGGACTGGTCGTTGGCGCTCTCGCCGACCTGGCCTTGATCGACCTGAAAAAGCCCTGGTTCTGCCCTGAGACAAATATCATTGTCGCATCTGGTCTACAGCATGGCCGGAGGCGTGGACACAACCATCGTCAACGGAAAAGTCCTCATGCGCGAGGGAGTCATACCTGGAGAGGAGGAGATTCTAGAAAAAGCTCAGGAGAGTTTTCTGCGCTTGACCTCTTAGACTCTCCTGGATCTATGCGGCTTTCTCTTTTTGTCCAGGAATCTTTTCAGTCCATAGGAGCCGACTGCCAGGAGCGCCAGTCCGGCCAACGATAGTTGCCAGGTGACTGAAGACTCATCGTTATGAACCAGGACCAGGACGGCGAGGTCCTGGCTTATCTGACCAATCTCTTCTGTTTCCAGGTAAGAGATCTTAACAGGAAGGGGGCTGTAGCCAGGAGTGGCGTTCTCATCCGTGAATATCGACATCTTCACCAGATAGGAACCTCCTGGTTCGAGATTCACGGGTCCTAATTCATTCTCGATCCGGAGAAAAGGCGACATAGATCTCGTCTCCACTCGGAGATCAAGTGCAGGCTCATCGCCATTGTTAACAATTGCGAGCTCCAGGCTCGACTCTTTTCCCCTGATTGCCTCTCCCTTCACCTCTTTCAGCTCTATCCTGGGTCCTCGCACAACCTTTATCGGCAGTGGTATCTCCAAAGAGTCTTCTTCATATCTGAAGACGATATCAGGAGAGTTTTCTTCTCCCGAGGCCGTCACCTGGGATAGTCGAGAATAGCTGAGGCGAAGCTGCAGGGGATAGATACCCACATCAGCCGCTTCTGTATCGGCCATAAACTGAACTGTTCTGTCCTCTCCTGGTCCGAGAGAACCTGCCATTTGGGGCCCGGAGAGTACCCGGATCCTATCATCGGAGCATACGAGCTCTGCAGTGATGCTGCTGGCATTTGCTTTATTGAGATCAAGCTCTTCCGGCCCTTCCGGGGGCGAGGCATTGTTGAGCAGCACAATGGAGAATGTTGTCGGCCTGTCCATCTCCAGTGCGCCATGGATCGCTGAGACCTCCAGATGGGGGCCCTCTGCCCTTTGATCTTCTGCACAGCCGGGAAGAATAGTTAACAAGAGAAGATAGAGAGCTACACCCAGGATCCACGGCGCTTTCATCGAATCTATGAAACAACTGTACCTTTTTATCTTTAATGCCTGGGACTCTGATTAATTTTTCTTCAATCCAAGTACCAACTAACTGTCCTGGCCGAATACTTCCGTGACGGGTATCCAATAGGTTGAAGCGTTATTGATTTTGCTTCGCATACTCCTTAGCCCAGTAGGTGACGATCATATCCGCTCCTGCCCTCTTTATGCACATCAACGCCTCCAGGAAGGCGGCCCTCTCGTCAAGCCAGCCCTTCTCGGCAGCGGCCGCAATCATGGAGTACTCGCCAGAGACCTGATAGGCGGCAGTGGGCATGCCAAACATGTCTTTAACGGCGCGAAGTACATCCAGATAGGGCAATGCAGGCTTGACCATGACCATATCTGCTCCTTCTTCGATGTCCAGCTGCACCTCCCAGAGAGCTTCAGCGGAGTTGGCCGGATTCATCTGGTATCCTTTGCGGTCGCCAAAGGCGAATCCCGACTCGGCAGCCTCGCGAAAGGGACCGTAAAAGGTGGACGCATACTTGGCGGCATACGAAAGAATTGGCATATCCGTGTATCCGTCCATATCCAGCGCGGTGCGTATGGTCTGCACCATATGGTCCATCATGCCGCTAGGAGCGACTATATCTGCTCCCGCCTCAGCATGGCTGACTGCCGTCTCACCCAGCAGGGGCAGCGTCTCATCGTTCAAAACAGTCTCGCCCCGGATCAGGCCGCAATGGCCGTGACTGGTGTACTCGCACAGGCACAGGTCGGTTATCACCACCAGGTCTGTGGACTCCTTGACGATTTGCACCGCCTTCTGGATCACACCATCTGGATCATAGGCTCCCGACCCCAATTCATCCTTAAGGGCCGGCAGGCCGAACAAGAGCACGGCCGGCACGCCCAGGTCTTCCAGAGCAGCGGCTTCAGTCGCCAGGCTCTCCAGGCTCTGCCGGAACTGACCGGGCATGGCAAGGATTCTCTTTGGCTCGGATATTCTCTCATCCACGAAGACGGGCTGTATCAAATCCGTTATGCAGAGATTGGTTTCCGCAACCATGTCCCGAATGCCCGGCATTCTCAGCCGTCTCATTCTCCTCATTTCTTTTCCTCCAGGCCGAATAGCTCATCGAGAGATTTTAAAACCTCTTTGTCCCCCCGCTCTGCAGCGCTCTTCAGAGCTTTCGTCGGCTCGGAGAGGAGCTTGTTAACAATGGAATGGCTCATGTCTTGCAGCACCTTCTGCTCGATATCGCCCAAGGTATGCCTTGCCGAGAGTTTATTCATAGCCTTCCTGACCTCCTGGTCCTTAATGGCCTCTGCCTGGGAGTAAAGCCTGGCCAGCAGATCCTCGGCCTCTTTTCTCTTGTACTTGGCTCTGAGAAGCTCCAGCTCTTCGGCGATGATGGCCTCGACAGTTGCCGCCTCCACCATCCTCTGCTTCATATTCTCCGAACTTATGTTCTTGAGGCTATCGATGTTATGCAGCTCGACATTTGGGACCTCGGAAGCGAGTTCGTCCACGTCTCTCGGATTGGCGATGTCGATTATGAGCAGCTTCTCACATCTTTCGGCCATGGCCTTCTCGATATCATCTTTGAGCAGGATGTAGTGAGGCGCCGAGGTGGCGCTGATCACCACATCGGCCTTCCTGAGGCAGAGATGCATCTCCTCGAAGGGCACTGCAACTCCACCCAAGGAAGCGGCCAGACACTCAGCCGAGTTCATTGTCCTGTTGGTGACCGTCAGCGAGCCGATATCCTTGGAGAGCAAAGCCCGGGATATGAGCTCACCCGTCTCTCCTGCGCCTATCACCAGAACCGACTTTCCCCTTAAATCACCCAGGATCTCTTCTGCCAGGTCAACGGCGGCGGAGCCGACTGAGACGGATCGCTCGTTGATATGGGTCTCTCTGCGTACGCGTTTGCCCACCTGAATGGCTTTCTTGAAGGCCGTCTCCAGCATCCATCCCGTCGTTCCGGCTTTTGCCGCCATCTGAGTCAGCTCCTTCATCTGGCCGAGGATCTGGTCCTCGCCGATGATCATGGATTCAAGCCCCGAGGCCAGGCGAAGGAGATGAAGCAAAGACTCGTCATGATCATGAAAATCTATAATGCGAGAGGATACGCGCGCCTTCTTGGCCAGGTCGAAGAGCACCTTTTCGCCGCGCGGCCCGACCACATAAATCTCGACGCGGTTGCAGGTCTTGAGCACGGCGCATTCCTCTACCCTGTCCTGAGAACCCACCCATCTGAGGATGGTCTCTACATCTCCGTGCCAGGCCCGCTCAATCTCATCGATGGAGGCCTTGCGGTGCGTTACCAGCATCGAGGCTATCTCGCTCATCCTGGCATGCATGTAAGCGGGCTCTCATATAGGCCTTTTCATAGGAGACATTCAGGAGCTTCCAGATCTCCTCGTCCTCCAGTATCCTCCAGATCGCCCGGGCACGATCCTCTTGCAGGGGAATCTGCTCCTTCAGCTCCGGTCTTATCTGAGAGAGCAGTCGCGCCATCTCCTGGTAGTTTTCTGTCAGCCTCATCTCAAGCTGGAGGCGCAGGTACTTGGTGAGACCGGGACTCTCAGTAGAGATAGCAATGGCGATTGGGCCCTTTCTGATCAGGGAAGGGACAACCACATCCCCCGCCCCTTCCACCCTGTTTACCAATATCCCCCTTCGGGATGCCTCCTCTTCTATGGCCCGGTTCAATTCAGAATCGCTTGTAGCGGGAATGGCAATGAATGCTCCGTCGAGGTGCTTCTCAAAGCCAGAAGTCAGATCGGACTCCACCAGCTCCAGCTTCTCTTTCAGAGACAGGAGGTCGGAGGTGAAATCCCGGGCGACCACTCGAACTGGCCCGTATTCCGAAAACAGCCTGGCTTTGCGTTCTCCTACTCTCCCGCCGCCGAAGATTACCACCAGCTTTCCTTTGAGGTCGAGAAAGAGGGGCAACAACAGCCTTTCCGATTTGCTCTCTCTCCTATCCGGACGGGCCATAAAAATTCCTCAGATCCTGGCGCTGATCTTCTTGTACTCCCTCTCGCTGAAGAGGATGATGTAATCGCTTATCCCTGATTGACGGGATAGCTGGTCTGCTATTCTCAGGCAGTCTTCCCGGCTTCGGGAGTGGACCATAGTATAAAGGTTGTAAGGCCAGTCAATGGCCGTCATCCTCTCATAGCAGTGGGTGACCTCATCAGCCGCGGCAAAGAGCTCTCCGGTAGCCACCACTCTCTCCGGGGGCACTATCCAGGCTATCATGGCGTTGGCCACGATTCCCAGGGCCCTGTGGCCGATGGTGGCCGCGAACCTGCGAATTACACCTTCCCTTTCCAGAGCCCGGAGGCGGTCTATGACCTCCTCTTCAGAGATGCCCAGGACCTCTCCCCAGGTCTGATAGGGCCGATCCGTTAGACTCAGCCCATCCTGGGCAACCTTGAGAAGCAAGAGATCTGTTTGATCCATTACCTCCACCCACCAGGATCCTGGAAAGGATAGCGATCCTGGCCGTCCCCGGGAATCTGGCGCGGCACATTGCCGGGATTGCCCGAGACTTCATGATCACTCCAGTAGTTTCCGCCAGATATTGGACCGTCATCCCACCGGTTCTGCCCATTATCGGCTGCGTTCTGGATCCTGTTATCTGCGAATGTGTTGTGGTAAAGGAGATTATTGCTGCAATCCACCAAATTAACGCCGGATATCTGGTTATTGGAGATGTCGTTTTCAGTGATATTACTGGCCGTGGTGCTGCTCATGCGCAGCCCAAACCGGCTATTGCTGCGAAGAAGATTTCCAGTGATTCTTAATTTTTTGGATGACTGGATAAAGATGCCCTGGCCATTGCCTGTGGCAGTGTTGCTCAGAAGATCGGCATCGCTGAGCTGCTCCATAGAAATGCCATCCCTTTTGTTTAAACTCATATTGTTTGCTTCCAGTGTGCAGGCATTGCTGCCCGTGAGGGACATGCCCCGGTCATTGGATAATGCAGTATTTCCAAGTATTGAACAACCCTGAGATGAGGTGAGAAGTATGCCGTTCTCCAGATTCAAGTTCGTGCTGCAGTTTTGGATCCTGCAAAGGCGGGATCCATGAAGAGCTATACCGTTATTAGAGTCCTCTGATCGGCATTTCAGCAGCAGCAGGCTCAAAGCATTGTCGGCTCGAAAACCTTCTGCCGTGCAATTGCGGGCCAGGTTATTCACAAACTGGAGGCCGGTTGAATCTTTGGCCGCAAAGCCGATGGTGCAGTCACGAACGCTGCAGCCCAGGATGGTGCAGGCCTTGCTGTCCAGGAGTGAAAAGCCGTTTTCAGCTCGAGAGACACTGCTGTCCTGGATGCGACAATTGGTGGAGTTTACTAACAGCACGCCTGTGCTGCTGTTATGTATGGTCAGATTCCTGGCCGTAATGTCCCGGCAGGATATGAGTCCCAGGAAGCCGCAGTCAGAGGGCAGAGTGAGGTTGGCTTTTCCTACAAGGTAGCAGATCGATTTGTTGTCGACAAGGTTGGTCTCGTCTATATCTTGCACATAGAAATCGTGGCTATTGGCGCTCGCAGTGCCCTCGCCGGTCTCGACACGCAGGTTGTAATTGTTTTCTTGTAGACGGTTCCCTCTCATGACATTTTCTGTTGAGCCGCGCAGTGAGATACCATAGGTATTCTTAGATACATTATTGGACTCCAGCCAATCTCCAGCAGAACCGGAGAGAAGGATGCCGTTCCCGTTTCCGGATAGCTCATTGTCTGCGACCATGTTCATAGAATCTCCGTCACCATAGATGCCGGCCCGCTCGTTCTTCGAACAGACATTCTCTGTTACATTGCAGTGCTCTGCACCTCTCAGGCTGATGCCGACCTTGCCACCTGTCATAATGTTTCGCGTCAGATTATTGCGTCTTGAATTCGACACGTCCAGGCCGCTCACATAGATCCCGGAAATGTTATTCGTGGATAGCTCATTTCCCTCTGATCTTGTGAGCACCACTCCAAATCCATCTGCAGAAAATGTGTTATTCTCAACTATATTTTGGCTGGAATCTTCTATCAGCACACCCTGCAGGGCTGCGATCCGACATCCTGAGATCAGGCCCTCTCGGGTTTTGTTTATCCTGATTCCTACATTGCCCTGGATGGTGCAGTTCTGAACCCTATTTCCGGCGCCGTAGATCTCCAGACCTGAACCCAGAGGTGAATCAATCTGGGTTTCGAGTATTGAATTATTCTCGCCTGTCGACCTTAATGCATTCGCAGCTCCGGAAATGGTGCAGCGGATAAGTCGATTGTCTCCTGACAGGAGACTTACGGCAGGGTCCTGGCCACCTACCTTTACAGTGAGGTCAGAGATCTCGCAGCCTGGCGCCGTCACAACCAGAGATCCTCCCAGGATTACATCCCCTTTTCCGGATATGCTGAGGCTGCGGTTCACAAGGGCTCCGCTATAATTGCCGGGCAGGATTTGGATCGAATCCCCGGAGCTTGCCAGGAATATCGCGTCATGAATAGTTTTGGCATCACCTGATCCACCAGGATCGACGATCAGGGTCTTGGCCTGGCCAAGAGTTATCAGAAGCAGAAGGATCAGGGCAGTAATGAGTTTCATCTTGCCTGTATATGCTTTCAAGAGCTATTAAATCTATGGCAGCGAAAGCATTTCATGGGCGACAGAAAGATAGAAATACGCAGATCAATTATGCTTAACCGAGCAGGACAGATTCCGATGGTAGGGCCTTATCGCATTCTCGTTATTGAAGATGATCCAGAACATGCCGAGCTCATAAAGATGGGCTTTAAAAGGCACGATGAATTCTTCCTGGACTTTGCGACCACCGGGGAAGAGGGTCTGGAGATGATCGCGAGTACTGCTTATGATCTGATCTCCGTAGATCTGGTCTTACCAGGCATTGGGGGGCTGGATGTGCTGGTAAAGATCCGTAAACTGGATCCGGATATTCCCGTGGTCATGGTTTCAGGTCACGGCACAACGGAGATGGCAGTTGTGGCCTTCGAGAACAGGGCCACCAAGTATGTGGTCAAGAGCCTGGAGAGCTTCAAGAGCCTTCCCTATGTCTTTGAGAATCTGACTCAAGAGGCCAGGTTCAAGGCAAACGAGAGGAAGATGCGGGAACGCATCGAGAGATCAGAGCGAATTCATAGAAATATAGTAGAGAACGCCCTGGCCGGCATTTACATACTCCAGGAAGGAGCCTTCAAGCTGGTCAATCCGAAGCTAGGCGAGATATTCGGCTGCGCTGCTGAGAGCCTCCTCGGCATGCCCTTCTGGCAGCTCGTCAAGCCTGATGATATCCAATTCGTCAGCCGTCTGGAGCGCGACCAGCTGTCGGCGGTTCCAATCTATGAGTCGAAGGTGCAGCGTAAAGATGGAACATATCGCTGGATCGAATTCAGGTCAGTTCCCGTAGAGCACGAAGGGCAGAGGGCGATCCTTGGCAATCTCCTCGATATAACCCAGAGAAAGGAGCTGGAGATCGAGATCACGAGGGCTAACCGGGAGCTTGAGGCCATAGACGGCATAATGGAGGCCTTTATGAGCTCGTCAGGCGATACCGATATGGATCTAACGATGCCCTGGCCCACGTTATCGCTGGATTGGGGGGCGCAGAAGTGGGTGGCATATTTATCCAGGAGAGCAAAGGCCTGGTGTTGCGGTCTCTGCATGGATTGGTAGAGGTGATGATCGAGTTCATCGAGGGCACGGAATCCAGCCGTCTTCTCGGGCGGGCACTCTGGTCCACGAATCAGCAACGAATTCAGCACCTCAACTGGACATCGGCGCCTATAATATGCGATGCCCAGGCAAGAGGTGCAGTAGTCATAGCCCGGGCCGAGGCCAATGATTCGCTCTCGCTCTCCTTTTCTGGAAAAGGCAGCGTCTCGTATTGGTCGCCTGCTGGACGTGCCCGGCCCAAACAGTCCAATGATGCCACATCTGGAAGAGGCTTCCCAATGAGGAGAACGGCCTCAAGCAAGACTGAAATTTCGGATGTAAATTCTGGGATCCTGCCCCGTCCGGATTGGTTCTCTAGCCAAAGACAGATATATGCACAGGTATTTGCCAGATTATTTCTTCCTGATCCAGGCAGAACCAGATTTTTTAACGATTGAGATCTTTAACCGAAGAAGTCGATCAGCCAGTCCACCTGGCCTGGAGGCAGCTCCAGTTCGTCTTTTATGATCCTTGCCACCAGCTCTGCTACTTGCAGGAGCGGTTTTCCCGGTGGTGTCTATCTCATCCACCCGCTGACAAGACTCCACTGCCTCGACCAGGATAACGTCCAGGGCTTCAGCCTCCAGGTTTTCCCCAATCTTCTCGATGGAGTAGCCTCGCGCCTCCAGCCTGAGCCGAAGGGCGGAGGGCGCGAGCCTGAGGACTATGGACCAGTCTGCGAAGTGATGAGAGAAGTGACCTTCCAGGATAGAGATCTCATCGGAATCCAATTCCATGAGCCGCCGCGCCAGAGCGTCCATATCCGCTTCCAGGCAGCCCCTTTCCGGGTCTGTGCCCAGGTTCATGCCGCCCCTAACCAGAGCATTGATATCGATGACTTTGTAGGGCAGAAGCCCGGCGACTGTGGTCTTGCCTGTGCCGGGTGTGCCGGTGAGAGCTATCTGCATATCTCCCGGAAGGCGGAGAGGAAGCGGTCGTTCTCAGATGGCGTTCCCACGGTCACGCGCGCATGGTGCTCGCCCGCTCCCCGGAAGGAACGACAGTCGCGAATGATGATGCCCCGGGCCAGGAATCTCTCCACAAATAAATTGGAGGCTACATCAGTCTCGATGTAAAGGAAGTTGGCCTGAGAGGGATGCGAGTTAGTCACGCCTTGCAGCCGCTTTCGCTCCATGCGGATCTTTTCCACGGAATTATGCATGAATGGAATGTCCGACAGGGCAGCGACTCCCGCGGCCGTCGAGGCGCAGGAGATGCCAAAGAAGGGAGGTGCTGCTCTCCTGTATTGATCTGCAATCCATTGCGGTGCCAGGGCATAGCCCAGACGCATGCCCGCCAGCCCGAAGGCTTTGGAAAATGTGCGACCTACAACCAGGTTATCATACTCTTTCACGAGCATAGCCAGGCTCTGTTCCGCGAATTCCACATAGGCCTCATCCAGGAACACAATGGCATCCGTGCTCTCCAGCAGGGCCCGCACCTCTTTCTCGTCTGTGACGTTGCCGGTGGGATTGTTGGGTGAGCAGAGAAAGGCCATCTTCGTATCTGCCGGGATACTCATGGGAACTTCGAATTCCTCGCCGCGCTGCGAAAAGACAGGCTTCGCGCCGTTTAAGAATGTCAGGATCTCGTAGTAGCTGAAGGTGGGGGTGGGTATGAAGGTTCGATCTCCCTCTTCCAGAAAGAGCCGGGTTAGAGTATCCATCACCCCATCCATGCCTGCCCCAACTACTATCATCTCTTCGGGAAAGCCGGTATATCCGGCCAGGCCTGCCATCAGCTCCTCTGGCTCAGGGTATCTCTCAGGAGAGATGTCTTGCAGGGCCCGGCCACTTTGGGGCTGGGGCCGTAGGGGTTCTCGTTGCTGCCCAGCTTCACAATCTCTTCCGGCTTCAGGCCATACCTGCGGGAGACTTCGGTGATGCCCTTTCCTGCGACATATGGCATAAGCCGTCCCAGGCATGGTCTTAGCTTCTCTGGATTAGAGCAATTCCCCAATGACCGTCACCACTCTATCGATCTCTTCCCTGGTAACCACCAGGGGTGGAATGAGGCGCAGGGTGTGCTCGCCTGTGTTGTTGATGAGAACCCCTTTTTGCAGGGCCTTCTCCACCAGCACCTTGCAGTCTGCGTCCAGATCCAGACCTACCATTAACCCCTGGCCGCGAATCTCGCGGGGGCCGAGCTTCTCAAGTTCAGTGCGGAGGTACAGTCCCAGCTCCTCGGACCTCTGCACCAGCTTCTCTTCCAGAATAACCTCAATCGTTGCCATTGCTGCCGCGCTGATCAATGGGCTGCCGGCAAAGGTGGACCCATGGTCGCCTTTCTGGAAAGCTTCCGAGACGGTCTCGCTGGCGAGCATGGCCCCCATGGGCAGGCCTCCGGCAATGGCTTTGGCCAGGGTGATGATATCCGGCTGAACTCCGGAGTGGTCTTTGCCAAACCACTTTCCTGTGCGCCCGAAGCCCGTCTGCACCTCGTCGAAGATAAGCAGAGCCCCGGCATCATCGCAGATCTGGCGGGCGGCCAACAGAAAATCTTTGTCAGCCACATAGACTCCAGCTTCGCCCTGCACCGGCTCCAGTATGACGGCCGCCGTCTCTCTGGTAACGGCTGACTTCAGTGCCTCATCGTCGTTGAAGGGGATGAATGTGGCCTCGCTTAAGGGCTGGAACGGCTCACGGTAAACGGTTTTGTAGGTAAGGCCCAATGCTCCCAGGGTGCGGCCGTGGAAAGCGTGTTCGGCCGCTACGATCTTTGATTTGCCTGTGGCCCGGCGGGTGAGCTTCAGGGCAGCCTCCACGCTCTCGGCTCCTGAGTTGCAGAAGTATGCCCTCTTCATGCCGGTGAGCCTCTTCAGCTCTTCCGCGAGTAAGACCTGATTTTCTGTGTAGTAGAGGTTGGAGGTATGGATAAGCGTGGCTGCCTGCCGGCCAATGGCCTCGACGACGCGAGGATGGCAGTGGCCCACGCTGTTTACGGCAATGCCGGCCACGAAGTCCAGGTACTCTTTGCCGTCGGAATCCCAGACGCGTGCAAGGCTACCGCGCACGAGGAGTACATCCTGGCGGCTATAGGTCTGAAATATGGATTCAGATTCCCTTTTCTTCAGATCATTTTTATCGGTCATAAGATTAATTCCTGTTTTATTGCATACTGCTGGCAAATCGGAGACTCATTTGAATCTGGCGATTGACATCCTGGCTTGTGATTTCCATGTGGCCGGGATACATGGTCTTAACATCCAGTTTTGTCAATCGCTCAATAGATCTGACCAGTTCCGATGTATTGCCACCCATCATATCTGTACGGCCAATGTTCCCGTCCGGGAATACGGTGTCGCCGGAGAAGAGAACCTTCTCATTCCGCTCATAGAGGCAGAGGCTGCCCAGGGAATGGCCAGGCGTCTCTATGACCTCCAGCTTCCATTTTCCAATATCCAGGACCATTCCTTCCTTAAGGCTCTCGTCTACTCTGTACTCGGGGGCCTGCTGGCCGAAAAGATAGGCTACTGTTGCAAGATCGTCTCCCACGCAGCCTTCTTCTTTCTCACTGAGCAAGAGTTTTGCGCCTGTAACTTCTTTTAGGGCGGGAGCCGCGCCGGAGTGGTCATGGTGGCAGTGAGTGAGAATGATCAATTCGATCTTGGCAGGATCGATAAATTTTTTGATATTTTTTAAGGTCGGGCCGGCCATCATGCCTGCGTCTACCAGAATGGGCTTCTCATCCATAACCAGGTAGACATTGCCATCGAAGGCGGCACCGCTAACCTTATGCACTTCAACCATTGATAAACACCAACAACCCGGAATGTAGCTCTTACAATATATTAGTTGGTACCAATGACCCTGATGGAAGAGGCAACGAGGGGGCGCGTGCCCCGCGAAATAGAAACAGTAGCGAATCGAGAGGGGATAGAGCCGGCGAAGCTAGCCCGTCTGGTGGCAGCGGGCCGGGTGGTCATCCCAGGTAACCTGCGCCGGGAGGGGCTGGAGCCCGCAGGCATAGGGGAGAGGCTCACCACCAAGGTGAATGTGAACGTCGGCACCTCGCAAAACCTGGACTCTCCTGAGATGGAAGTGGAAAAGGCCATGGCGGCGGTTGAGGCGGGAGCTGATGCCGTGATGGATCTGTCCACGGGCGGAGACCTGGACCTGGTCCGGCGAATGATCATGGATGCCGTCGGCGTTCCTCTGGGCACGGTGCCCATCTACCAGGCGGCGGTTAAGAAGGAATTGACCAGCCAGGGCATGTTCGACTCCCTGGAGAAGCACGCCCGGGATGGCGTGGACTTTGTGACGGTGCACGTCGGAGTGAACAAGATCTCCCTGGAGCGGCTGCGACAGGATCCGCGCATCATGGGCGTTGTGAGCCGGGGCGGGTCTCTGACTATGAAGTACATCGCCGAGACGGGCGAGGAGAACCCCTACTATGCTGAGTACGACTATCTCCTGGAGATGGCAAGGGAGTACGAGCTGACCCTCTCTCTGGGCGACGGCCTGCGGCCAGGCTGCATCCAGGATGCATCCGACCGGGCCAAGTACATGGAGTTCATAATGCTGGGCGAACTGGTCCGGCGGGCGCGGGCCGCTGGCGTTCAGGCTATGGTGGAAGGGCCGGGGCATGTGCCGGCGGATGAGATCGAGACCAGCGTCCGGGCCATGAAACATCTGACGGACGGCGCGCCTCTTTACCTTCTGGGACCACTTGTCACGGACATCGCGCCCGGCTACGACCATATCACTGCGGCTATGGGCGGGGTGATTGCGGGCATGGCCGGAGCGGACTTCCTCTGCGCTACCACGCCCTCCGAGCATCTGGATCTGCCCACCAAAGAGGATGTGATCGAGGGCACCTATGTGACGCGCGTTGCTGCCCACGCTGCGGACCTCACCCGTCCGGGCGTGCGGGAGCGGGCGCGGGCATGGGACCTGGAGATGGCGAAAGCGCGCGCGGAGCTGGACTGGCCTTTGCAGTTCCAGGCAGCCATAAATCCTGCCCGGGCAAAGCAAATGCGTCATCGTCGTGGCGTGGAGACGGACACCTGCACCATGTGCAGCGAGCTATGCGCCATCCGGCTATCGAAAGAGGCTATGGAGAAAGAAAAGGATAAGGAAGAGCGACGTGACGATAAAAATTGAAAGTGCTTGGTTTTTTCAGTCGAAGAACCCCGACTCCTTGATTATCTGTTCTGCCGGGCGAGGGTTGCATCGACAATGTCCTCGCTGGAATTTCCTCTATCAAGAGAATTGTCCCAGATCCAGCCACTCCTGCGATATCAAGGCCCACCAATCGACAGCCAATCTGACTCCAAAAAAAGGCTTGGTTACATAGTCATAAGGCAGCCAGAAGTAACCGTCCATACCCCAGCCAATCCCCCAGGAGTTGCGGCAGAGGATGGCCCCTGGCGTGGCATTGGGACACTGCACTGAGTCGTCATATCCAACAGCCACGACGGCATGACCACCAGTGTTGGCATACCCGGGAATGGGATAAGCCACCAGCCCGTCTTTGCCGACCGACCTGAACTGGGAGAAGACCTCGAAGCCGAATTCCAGTGGTATGCCCGCCAGAAGTTGCCTCTTTACGCCCGTAAGTACTTCATTTCCCGTCATGCCTGGCTGGTCGATGAGGACATACTTCACTGCCTGGAAGTTTTGCGCCATCAGTCCGAGCCTGTAGGGTGGCTCTATCATGAAATCCTCTGGTCGGTAGGGCAATAGCTTCTCCGCGATGGTGCCAAAGGTGGCCAGACTGCCCATCGTGCTGCGGATAGTTGCCCCCGTGTCCTGGTCGGCCGGGCTACCTTCCAGCCAGCGGGTGTACCAGTAGTTGAACAACCGGCTTGCCGCAAACTCTTTTCCCGTAGACTTCTTAATGAAGTAGCCTATCAGCCCGGCCAGAGCGTTGGCAGTGCAGCTCCCCAGATTTCTCTGATCCACTATTTCAGTACAATATTTACGAAGATCAACCTCTGGCGACAGGCCGGTTGGAAGCTGTACAAGGAGTCTGGCAACATCAGGCCGATCAACTGAATAGTCTCTAATATCTGGTTTCTGACGAATCCATCCAAGTCTACTTATTGTAATCCTCTCCCATGATCAGGATATTAGTCCCACATACTTATTAAATATTTCTTAGAAGATTGTTGAATTGGCGGCTACATGAAGGAAGATCAGTTTCTTCAACATTGTTCCAAAAAGGTTTTACCCTGGCGGTGCCTAACAACCGGGGATGTTCAATAAGATCCTGATCGCCAACCGGGGAGAGATCGCCATTCGCGTGATGCGTGCCTGCCGGGAGCTGGGCATCTCGACCGTGGCCGTTTACTCCGAAGCGGATAAAAATGCTCTTTTTGCCAAATACGCAGACGAGGCAGTCTTCATTGGACCGTCTCCCTCCAGGGAGAGCTACCTGAAGATCGACAACATCATCAATGCCGCCCTGGAGACCGGAGCCGAGGCCATACATCCCGGCTACGGCTTCCTCTCTGAAAATACCCACTTCGCCAGGGCATGTGTAGAGAATGATATCGTATTCATAGGCCCACCGTCCTCTGCAATCGATGCTATGGGCTCCAAGATCACAGCCCGGCAGACTATGAAGGACGCAGGAGTTCCAATTGTTCCCGGCATTGAGGAGGGCATCCGCGATCCGGATGAAGCGGTGGAGATTGCGGAAAGAATCGGCTATCCAATTATACTCAAGCCTGCCGCTGGAGGCGGCGGAATTGGCATGAAGATCGTGCAGAGCCGCGAGGAGCTGCTGCCTTCCCTCACCTCATCTCAGTCCGTGGCCCGCAATGCCTTTGGCGACGACACCATATACATCGAAAAATACCTGACGGAGCCGAGACACATCGAATTCCAGATTCTGGCCGACAATATGGGAAAGACCCTTTATGTCTCCGACCGGGAGTGCTCCATTCAGCGCCGCCACCAGAAGCTGATAGAGGAGTCCCCTTCGCCTGTTATGACCGAGGATCTGCGCGAGAGGATGGGCACCATCGCCGTCAAAGCTGCCAAAGCCATCGGCTATGCGAGCGCCGGCACAGTGGAGTTCATGTATTCCCGGGGCGACTTCTTCTTCCTGGAGATGAACACCCGTCTGCAGGTAGAGCACCCTATCACAGAGATGGTTACAGGCGTAGACCTGGCCAAAGAGCAGATCCTGGTGGCTGCAGGTAACCCTCTCAACTATGACCAGTGCGACATGCAGATACGCGGCTGGGCCATCGAATGTCGCATCAATGCCGAGGATCCCTTGAACGACTTCTCACCGGCTCCAGGAAAGATCAAGAGGTACAGGAGTCCCGGCGGACCTGGCATAAGAGTGGACAGCGGAGTTTACACCGGCTACGTCATTCCGCCTTACTACGATTCATTGATCTCCAAACTCGTAGCCCACGGCAAAGACCGCAAAGAAGCCATTGCCAGAATGGAGCGTGCCCTCTACGAGTACATCATTGTCGGCGTGAAGACCAACATCATCTTTCATAAAGCAGTGCTCAGAAATGCCAGGTTCAGGAGCGGTGACTTCAATACCGGTTTCATAAAAGAAGAGAATATTGCCGACGCTGTCAAGCAGGTTGCAGCTGTGGATTATGATAAGAACATGTCGCTGGCTTCAGCTTTGGGCGCAGACAACCGCCAGGTAGCTGCTATCGCCGCGGCCGTTGGATCGTACCTCAGCCAGCAGAAGTCAGAGGAGAAGATCTGAGATTGACTGCTCAGGATATCCTATCGTACCTGGGTTCTGGTGATTGGGTCTCCGGAGAGGAGATGGCGGCAAAGCTATGCATCAGTCGCGCTGCCGTCTGGAAGCAGATCAGAAACCTTCGCAAGAGAGGATATGAGATTGAAGCCTCGACCAAGAAAGGCTACCACCTGACCTGCAGACCAGACCTTCTGGACGCGGATATGATCCTCTCCGGCCTCAAGACCAAATGGCTGGGAAGAGATCTGCGCAGCTTTTCGGAAGTCAACTCCACCAATGAGATTGCCAAGTCCCTGGCCCCCAGTTGCCAAAACGGTACAGTCATTCTGGCCGAGACCCAGACACAAGGTCGAGGCAGACTGTCCCGGCACTGGGCATCCCCTCTCGGCGGAATCTGGATGAGTCTTATACTCAAGCCGGAGATGCCATTGGAAAGGGTTTACCAGATAAACATGGCAGTTAGCGTAGCCGTCTCCAGAGCTATATTCTCCTTATTGGGTCTTGAGGCGGGCATCAAGTGGCCCAATGACCTTATGATCCGGAAGCGAAAGACATGCGGCATCCTCATGGAGGTCAGCGCCGAGGTTGGACGCCTGGATTATGCTATTGTGGGACTGGGCATCAATGCCAATGTCAGTATGTGCAATTTTCCGGAAGAGTGGATGTCCACCTCCATAGCCCGTGAATTGGGTCATAAGGTAAATCGCTGAGATCTGATCCAGAGAATTCTTATGGATATAGAAGAGGCATACGAAATGATGGGCTCAATTGAGATCTATGAAGAATGGCGCCGGCGGTCTGTCACCCTGGGGAGGTGTGTACGCATCACCTCCAACTCGGGAACCCTCGTGGGCGTGGTCGAGGATCTGAATGAAGATGGAGCCCTTCTGCTGAGGACAGAGCGCGGACGACAGCGAGTCCTGGCAGGAGACTGCATACATCTGCGAGCCCAGGAGGCAGCGTGAGGTCGAGAAAAGTGCGAGGCATTGCCAGAGACACTCTGAAGTTCATTCTGGAGGCGTCCCGATCGTCACTGCCTGCGGAGTTCGCGGGGCTTCTTCAGGTCGATGATGAGATCATCACTGAGGTTCTGATATTGCCGGGCACGGAAAACTCGAGAATGAGCGCTCTCATCCGGCTTTACATGCTTCCCAATATGCAGGTGGCGGGCTCTGCTCACAGCCATCCATCCGGGGCTCTGCTGCCCTCCGAGCCGGATATCCAGTTCTTCTCTCGCACCGGAGACTATCACATCATAGTCGGTCCGCCTTTCGACGAACGTTCCTGGGTCTGCTACAATGCTTCAGGCGAGAGGCGCGACCTTGCTATCCTTGATGTGGAGTTCAAAGACGACGGCTTTGAGGACGATTTGGATGATCTCGATGAGGATTTTAGTTGAATCGGACCCGGTGGATCTGCCTTGACAAGAGTCGTCGCCACAGGCACCTTTGACCTTCTCCACCCCGGCCATGTTCTCTACCTGGAGCGATCTAAAATCCTGGGTGACGAGCTGGTGGTTATAGTTGCCCGGGATCTGAATGTACGCCATAAACCCAAGCCTGTCGTGCCCGAGGAGCAGAGACAGAGAATGGTGCAATCTCTGAAGGCGGTAGACAGGGCCATCCTGGGGGAGGAGAGCGATATCTTTCGGACCATTGAGCAGCTCAAACCGGATATAATAACGCTGGGCTTCGATCAGCACTTCGATATCGCCAATCTGGAGACTGAGCTATCCCTCCGCGGTCTGCATCCAAAGATTGTGCGCATTGAGGCCCATGAGCCGTGCCATCTATGCAGCTCGCGGCGCATTGTCGCCATGATCCTGGATCGATTCCGGGGGGCGACAGATCTAAGCCGTTAAGTACTTATATGGCACCCTCGTTTGCGGGCCTGTATGGCCAGAGTCGCTGTAGGAGGCACTTTCGACCCCATTCATGATGGGCATATCGCCTTGCTTCGACGTGCATTTACGCTAGGCGAAGAAGGAGAGGTGGTCATAGGCCTCACCTCGGATGAGATGGCCAGGGAGAGCCGAACCAGATGCGTTCGCGACTTTGAAACGAGGGAGAAAAATCTGCGGGCGATCATTCTGAGATGCTTTGGCATAGAGGATGTATGCATCACAAAGATCATTGACCAATGCGGCCCCTCGATCTATGAAGAGTTCGATTTTATTGTGGTCTCCCCGGAGACGCTGCCCATGGCAGAGAAGATAAACCGACTGCGCGGGAAGAAAAACCTGCTGCCGATGCAGATATCGGTGATCGAGTATAAGCTCGCCCAGGATCAGGTCCGCATAAGCTCTACCCGGATATCCGAGGGAAAGATCGATCGGCATGGCAAGATTTTGATCGGATAGCAATTCAGGAGACTTTTTCTGAGATCGCCATTTTATCACTTAAGATGGATCACCGCTAACTGCTGATCTCTTGCGGGCCACCGCGGAGAGATCGGCCTCCATGTTTACCTTCTCTAGAGAAGCCACCCCATACATCATTTCATTCTCAGCAGATAAATCGAATATTAAATCAAATTCTCATTTCTTAAATTGGTTGGAACTTTCGCGAAGATTCGATATAATTGAATCGATCGTCTCCTCATAATATCTACATCCAACCAAAGGATTTGAATTCCCGGCAGACCCATTTTATTTGGCGAAGATGCCAGAGGTGAGGGGGTTTTTCACATCTCTATTAAATCGCTCCGAGACTCTCGCGACGCAATAGTGGAAAAATGTATCAGGGTTTATAAAACGTATCTTTAAAAACGGGAAAAAAACAAAATTGATGGACTTATTTGAATATCTATGTATGTGCTCGATCACGATTTAGCAATTTTTCGGAATTTATGCCAAACTCTGATGAGTACATGATGGACGCGCGCCTATCAGTTTTCCCGTACGATTGGTACGTGACATTTAGGCGTGTTGTTTATCCATAAAGCATTTAAACGATGCTTGCCTTTAGATAAAATAAAGGTAGATCTAGAGGATAGCACTTGCCTCCATATGATGCCTCCTTATGGATCTATCTTCCCCAAAACTTATTTTATAATTTCTTTGCGAGAGCTACTACTACCAGTAATATGAAACGATAAACAATGACAGAAGGAATTGACTGGGCGATATCCTTGCCCAAGCCTCAAAGAGATACATGACCAGGCGTCAGGGCGAGACCACCATAAAATGAAAGAAAGATGTGGCCTTGATCTATTCCACGTTTTTCAGCCCCATTGATCAAAGATATCAAGAGCTGTGGATATACATGTCAGCCTCATCTACATGAAGCTTTAGAACTTCATTATAAATCGTCTCTTCCAATTCACCAATATGATTCAGCCTTTGTTTAAATTTTCTTAATAGTATAATTTTTTTAATTGCTAGACCCAGAAGAATTATACATATCAGGAATATAATTCCAATTAATATAATATTGCTCTCAATCGACTCGCCTTTTCGATGAGAAAGTACCACAGCGGCAAAGGTATTCGCAACCAAACCGAGCAACGCAGGGATAGAAATAACTATCACAGTCAGAGTAAGCCGCTTTTTTTGCCGCTCAATCCGCTCAACCACATCATAAACAGCATCTATTGAGGCATTGTGTTCCATATTCTCACTCATTTACCCATTCATTCATCATGAATAGCTCATCATTTATCGTCTTGAACCATTCATGTCTCGCTTTGCCCAAAGGCGTAAGTTCATACACTATCACTTCTCGTGCCCCCCACGCTTCTCTCTTTTCCTCAACATATCCGGCGTCTTTGAGCATTTGAATATATTTTTCAGCGGATGTTGTCTTCAGATTAGCGCACTGGATTATATGGGTCTTCAAGGCACGCCCTTTTGATTGGCTCTTTGATATGCATTCAAGAAGCTTGAGGACGATCTTGATTGCAGGCCGATACTTTGCCACGCCCATATTACATTCCTTCTTGCAACTCTTAAAAAGCTTCCATACCTTTAGTACATCACTTTTATAACCGAATTAGTTTCGCTTAGTATATCAACTTTTATTACTCGATATATAAATCCGATTCAATGATTCTAATCACATTTTTCGAAATTTATTCTCATAGACAAAATAGTTAGTTCGATACGGAATTAGTATCATTACTACCAGATCTAAAATGAGACACCAAAGACGATAATTGATAATAAGAAAAAGGACAAAATATTCTAAAAGAATTTAAATATGTCTTCCCGCGAAAACGTCACATATTATTGTAGGTATTTCGAATAGTCTTCGCAAGTCAACTGAAGTTTGATATGCAAAAGTTCTTGCAGTCTGCCGATACGACTAGCTCATTTGGATAGCCATTGGGAGAATTCAGCGGCATGTTTTTATGGGAAGCAACTATTGGATCATTTTTAGAATTCTAGACTTATGTATCCTTAGTGTCAAGAAGGATTCGAATATTTCATCAAGCTAATATTGATATTAGAATCGCGAATTCTTATCTAGATCAGCCATTAAGAACGAACTCTTAAAGTCGTGCATGGAGGCCAAACAATTCGAAACAAGAGAAAACGTAGCAATCTAATCGACTACGTCGACAAGTTGATAATCCATCCGGAAAGGGAAAAATTCGCTTCTTTATGCATCGTCTCCCTATAAATAACCCGTTGCGGCAATGCGACAGATTTATATGTTACTATGATGCCAATGCAATACTGCTCGTTTGGAGAACAAGTCCTTTTTGGAGCAAAGTGAATTCGAGATGCAAAACGAGTTATATTATGGGGAAAGTATATGAAGAGAAGCAAAGATGCCATTATCTCCCAAATTCTAGACGTCTGCACCGAAGGAGCGAGCAAGACTAGAATCGTTTATCAATCGAACTTGAACTTCAGAACGGTGATCCCATATATTGACCTACTTATCAAAAATGGACTCTTGGAGATCACGACCAGCAAAAATTCCTCAGTAATATTTACAACTACACCAAAAGGAGCTAAGCTGCTCGAGGATTTTAAGAGCATTCAGAGCGTGATTCCCGAGATTTATAATCTAACAGAAAAAGAGAATGCATAGGTCTATGTAATAATAATATTAAAAATATCATAAATTGATATTATTCTTCAATATGGGAGGATTTCCAGGAAGGCGGCATTCAGAGGCTTGCATCATGCCTGATGATGCCTATTCACATCTTTTGATAATAAATAAAGTTTAGGCTATCTTCTTAAATGGTATAAATCCATACTCTTCGGCAACCTTCTGACCTTGGGACCGACCATGAAATCTATAAAGCCTGCGGCTACCGCAGGGCATCGCCAACGGTGTAGAAGTACAGCTGCAACTGAGCTCACAGCTTCCTTCTTTAAATGGTCTTGGCTGCAGCTTGACTTCATCAGAGTCATCGAGCTCAAACTTTCCGTCCTCTGTGGCCAAATCCCAGATATCCTATGGCCTTGTTGCTACCGGCTAAGCTGTTTTCGCGAGAGGCCATCCCTATACCGGTACCATCTGGCATAATATATAGTCTATATTCTTTTCAGTCGTATCATCGCTGAATGAAAATAGAGGAAAAAGATTGGCAGGGATTCCGCTGTGGATCTCGGTTTTTTCCCATGAATAAACCAAAATTGTAACCATCTGCCAATAATATAAATATTCAAGAGTTGACATGCTGTTGCTCCGGTTCGAGAATAATATATAGATTATATACTCAATATACATCCATATAGTCTAATGAGATAAGGCATATATCGATCTAATTCAATTCCAAATATTAGTGCTGTGCGATTTATCTCGTGGGAGGGGCAATGATGGCAGATCAACCCGAATCGTTCCATTGCGGGATGGGAAACGCAGTCGTCAGAGAACGCGAGATCTTCCCTTAGAGGAGGCAAATCTGCTTGGCAAGCTTAATTTCAATTCGCATACAAGAGGAGAGAGATGATTAACGCTGTTGGCTGTGAGGATCCTCGATACACTGAGAATCTGCTTGGGCTTCTTGAATACTATGAAGCAATCATGGAGAGAGACGGTCTGGTGGCAAGAGCTGGTGAGGTCAGATCGCTCAAACTCGGCTTGATCCTGGATCTATTGAAGATGGTCAATATTCCGGATGACCTTAAAGCCAATTTAGTCTCTGCAGTCCTAAGAGCCTGGGATATGAAATGCAAGGATAAGACGTTAGAGCAATGCGAAGAAGTGCTGAAGTCAATGCGCGGCAGCATTGCGGCTGTTCGGAATGAGGTCAAGAGAGTAAGCCATCGTGGCAATCCTGTGACCACAATTAATCTGGATACCGCGGTGATGTTTGCTCTTCCACTGATGCCGTCAGACCTCAAGGAAGATGAGGTGCCGGGTATTCATGATCTCTTCTCCCGGGTGATGGCTGGTTTTGCTGCGAGGACGGAAGGCTGACGATCTCCAGCCCTATGTGAATCGCTTTCATTCCATCAAACAATCTCTTTTCACTTTCCGCCACCCTACCAGGAAATTCTCTTACGGTAATGATTTCGGACCACTATGGCCAGCATATTCGTAACCAGAACCAGCGAGATCAGAACCAGAGCAGTGCCCCAGGCCCTGGCCTCGACATTCCATGCCCCCAGGAAGTAGATCATGTTCAGGAGATGATAATTCAGATTGTTCACCGGCTGAAACACATCCGGTATAACGCCATAGATCATCTGAACCGGCGTGGCCGTGAAGGTTACAGCCGTCCACATGATGGGAGCCGTCTCTCCTGAGGCCTTGGCCACCCCCATGATTACGCCTGTGAGGATGCCAGGCATTGCGGACGGCAGAACAACTTTCCATATCGTCTGCCACTTAGTTGCCCCCAGAGCCATACTGCCTTCTCGCAATGAGTTGGGAACGCTTCTGAGGGCCTCCTGGCAGGTCAGAATTATGGTGGGTATATTTATCAGACCCAGGACTATGGAGCCGGATAAGAGAGATACTCCGAAGTATTTCACCAAAAAGGCCAGGGCAAAGAGGCCAAAGACAACAGAAGGAACGCCATTCAAACAGCTCACGGCAATGGTGATCAGACGGTTGAGCCTTTGGCTCTTGGAGTATTCATGCAGGTAGATAGCTGCCCCAATGCCCAGGGGCGAAGAGACTATCATGGCGCCAAGAATCATCCATAGCGACCCTAATATGGCCGTACTGATTCCGCCTGCCTGACCCAGCCTCCGGTGGGGAGTGGTCAAGAACTCCCAGTTTATGATCCCAATTCCTTTGTAGATTATTATGAAGAGAATTCCGCCCAGCAGCAGGAGCGATAACACTGCCGACAGCTTTATGGCCAGAAATATCAGGGCCTCTCGTCCCCGGGCGGTGTAGCCGTAGACGATATTGAGGGTGTCCTTAAAGCACAGCAGACTGGCAAAAAAGACAAGAAGAGGAAATATAAAAGCATAATCGAATGAGGCACCCACGCCAAAAGGTCTGTGGATGATAAAACCGGGATGAAGGACACCCGAATACGACAGGAAAGAAATTCCCACACAGATGAGGATATCCAGGACCAGGAAAGGAGCCGTCTTTGATGAAACTGCCTTTGAAATCAAATAGGATAGGAGAATCAAGAGGGGGCCGATAATAAGGCAAGCTTCCCAAATCGGCGCCAGCCATTCCAGGTCCGGCTGCAGGATGAGACATATTATCGAGGACACGAATAAGAATGCCGATAATGCAAATGACGCCGCAAGAATAGGCTTGATCCTCATTTTCAATATCCTCCGAATTTCTTCTTTATGCGAACCCGGGCATAATCTGCCACCAGACTGAGAATGGATACAATTATTAGAAGGACAAAGCCCACTGCAAATAGAACGTGATAGTGCATTGAACCTCTGGCCACCTCACCCATTTCGCCAGCGATAACCGAGGTGAAAGTTGCGCCCTGACCGAATATATTATAGCTGGGGGAGGGCATTCTTGCCACATTTCCCACCACAAGAAGCACCGCCATGGTCTCGCCGATTATGCTTCCAATGTTGAGCAGAACGGCAGCGGTTATTCCAGAGGATGCTGCCGGTATGGTCACATACCTGAGCGTTTGCCATCGATTGGCCCCCAGAGCCAGGGAACCCTCTTTGAATTCGCTTGGCACCGCCCTTAAAGCATCCTCGCAGATGGTGGTGAGGTACGGAATATACATTATGCCTAGCAGAATGGCCCCTGCTAGAATAGATCTCCCCGTGAGCATGTCAAAGCTGTCCTGCAGGTAGGATACAAGGATGATCACTCCCAGGAAGCCATAGACTATGGATGGCACCCCGGCCAGCAGCTCTATGGCCGGCTTCAGTATAGCCTTGCTCCTGGGCCCTGCCAGCTCTGCCAGGTAAATGGCCAGAGGAAAACCTATGGCGATATTGATGAAGAGTGCCAGAATCGTGAGGATGAGAGAGGCGGCAATTAAAGGCAAGAGTCCATAGATTTCGCCAGCAGGATGCCATTTTTCACCCAGAAGCAGAGATGAGATGCCCAGTTCAGAGAATGCTGGAAGGCTTTCATGAATGAGGAAGTAGAAGATGAGAAGCATAGTGATGACGGTGGTGGTAGCGGACATGAATAGCAGTGCCTCAACGAATATCTCGCCATATTTATGAGGCATCTTTATCCGCGGCCTGTCCATACGGCAAGTCAAACCACATCTGCAGTTAAAGTCCTTGTCTATATTATCTATATAGAGAATTTATTAGGTATATATTTTATAGAGATGGCTTTTTAAAATAATCATGGACCTAACCGGCTCAATATCTCTTCCGGCTCGTAGCGCACGCTGATGACTCGGCTCCGACCACGCTCTCCCGCGCCCGTAAAATCGGCATTAATCAGCCGGATTGAATCCAGCTTATTGAGGATCTCATGGAAACGGGTGTATCCTGCTCCCGTCTCCTCATGAAAGCGATGAAAGAGCTCGCCTGCACGCCAGCTTTCCTGGCTTAACGCCATTCGCAGCACCTTTTGCTCATCTTCTTTCAGGGATTTCAGGGCATAGGTGAGATGAACCAGCCGGGAACGGTCGTAGGAGCTTGCCACATCCTCCGAGGAGATGCTCTTGGAGGCGCGCTTTTCTGCAGTCAGGCCGGACCTCTTGAGAAGATCTATCCCCACCCTTAGATCCCCGGACTTCTCTGTGTAGTCCACTATGGCCTCCAGGACGTCATCTGACATCACGCCGGGATAGAAGCCCAACTGCACCCGGCGTCCCAGAATGTCGCGTATCTCTGAACGTGTGTAAAGAGGAAAAACCACATCCTCCGCCTGAAAGACGGAGACAACCCGGGGGTCGAAGACGTAGTTCAGGGTGAGATCGCTCATGACGCCGATCACACCCATCCTGGCACCAGGGCAGGTCTCATGCGCTCTCAGCAGGGAATATAAAACGTGATCGACTTCCTTTTCGTGGAATAGATAATTTATATCATCCAGGGCCACAACCAGCACCTTCTTTTCGTCTGCCGAGTGCTGGGCCACCTTCTCGAAGACGCGCTTGAAGGATATGCCGCTGGATGGAGGCGCATGCTCGAAGATCTTTTTATAGAGCTGGTAGAAGACCGCATATCTGGTGGAGTCCATCTGACAGTTGACATGTACTGGGACGATATGGGAAGAATGGTCCTCAATCTCCTCAAAGAGCTTGAGAATAGCCGTGGTCTTTCCCGTACCAGGGGGGCCGAGGCATAGAGCATTGACTGGCCTTCCGCCCTGCAATGCCGGACGGATGCAAAACTTGAGGCTGTTCATCTGCGCCTCCCTGTGCAGGAAGTGCTCGGGCAGGTGATCTAACTCGAATAGATCCCTGTCTTTGAAGAGTGTCTCCTCCCAGAGGAGCATATCCGGTCTCTTAGCTTTCTCGGGGCTCACTCGTTCAGTATATTTTGTATTTCCTTCTTCAATATGGCGCTCACCATAGCACCATCTGCTTTGCCCCTCAACTCCAACATCACCAGGCCCATGAGAGGAGCTGCCGCCCTTTCGCCTTTGGAACGCACCAGATCGGCCTTGCCAGCCACAATAGCCCGTACAGCGTTCACCACTTCAACTTCATCCACACCCGACATGCCCGCAGCCTTCGCCGCTTCTGAGGCCTTCCAATCAGGATGCTCGGCCAAAGAGCGAAGCAGATCCAATAGCCCCTCCTTGGCGACCCGGCCAGCTGCTATAAGGCCAAAGCAGTCTTTGTAATGCTGGTCCGTCAGATTGGAGACGGGCACACCCTCTCTGGCCAGCTCAATGGGTATCGTCTCCAGCGCCCGAACCACTATGGAAGACTGGACCTGGAACTTCAAGACGATCTCTTCAAAGAGCTGATAGTTAGGTGAAGCAGCCATAACACGGGCCTGCTCGGCATTCAAGCCATATTCGCGCCCGAACCGCTCCGCGCGAGCCATGAATAGCTCGGGAAGCTGGAGCTTATTTTGCATCTCCTCTGTGATCATCACCGAAGGCACATCTGTCTCCGGATACATTCGGGCAGACCCTGGCAGTGGCCGCATATACTCCGAACAGCCGTTAGGGAGCGCTCGACGCGTCTCCTCCGGCACAAAAGCCAGAGACTCGCGGGCCCGGACCTGAACGGCCTGCAGTGCCTTCTCGGCTCGATCCCTGCTGCTTGTGACCATGACGACTGCGTCTTCTTCCATCGCACTCAGGAGGCCACGAACCGCTTCGACCTCACCCTCGGAGATGCCGTAAGCTGGGAGCTCATCGGTATGAAAGATCCCGCCCACTCCGGCCCGTTTGGCTCTGTCAGACATCTCCGAGCCCAGTCTACGACCGGGCTGAATCTCTCTGCCTACCAGGCCGGCAAAGCCTTGCAGGCGGCAGGCCAGGACCACACCACCCATCTGGAGGGACTTTGCTATAACCTTCGAGCCCGTGTCTGCAAAAAGGGTTGTCACGTCCCATAAGGTGTCGTCGACCGCTGCCTTGCGCTGGCCCAATTCCCCCCTTATTTCCAGAAGCCTGACCTGGCGAAGGGCCTCAAACTCCACAACCTTGTCAACCAGATTAAGGGCCTGAACGCCCTTCACCTCCACACGCGCCCCACCCTTGATGGAGACATTAACATCCTGGCGGATGGTGCCCAGGCCCCTCTTGACCCGCCTTGTGGAGCGCAGAATCATTCCCAGGTATGAAGCGACCTCGCGAGCGTGCGCCGGCGAGATGATATCCGGTTCGGTACCTATTTCCACCAGCGGAATGCCCAACCGGTCAAGTGAATAGACCATACTGTCTCCGCGGTCCTCGATGATGCGCGCCGCTTCCTCCTCCAGGCAGAGGACGCCTATACCGACCGATCCCTGCGTGGTTTCGATCTTGCCTTCTGATCCGATGTAGGCAGTGCGCTGGAAGCCGGAGGTGTTGGAGCCGTCTATAACCATCTTGCGCATGGTCTGCACCTCATCCACGACCAGGATGTTGAGCAGCCGCGCGATGATGAGGGATATCTCCAGGGCCTCGGAGTTTATCTCCCGGGGCGGCTCCTCATCCGCCTCCACCAGACAGGTGGTGCTATAGGACTTATAATGGAACTTGCGCGATACGAGAACCTCTTCCAAAGCGGCGCGATCGATCTCGCCAAGCTCGCTTCTCGAGGGTCGTAGATACCGGAAGAACTCGAAATTTGACTCCTCGACTTCCCGGTGCTTTGTGGGGCAGCCGCAGAAGAGCTTACAGGCGGTGTCGAGCTGCTGGTGAATTTCAATACCGCATAGAAGGCCTAATGCGTTGTAGTCTAACCCAGTAGAGACGTCTTTTGCCATCGATCACCTTTCAGTGACCACAGGAGGTTTAACTCTTTTGACTGCTTCTCTTATGTCCTCCGCCTTGACCGTCTTCCTCTTGGCGTGATTGGCCCAGCCTACGGCCTCATGGGCTACATCTAAACCATAACTCTCCAGAACCTCTGCCAGGGCGTCCCTAGCACTTTCACTCACTCTCTTAGCCCCTGCCTCGCGTATGAGTCTGCTCACCGGGGCCACGGGAAGTATCGGCATTTGTAATTCACCTCATTTATCAGGTTTTGCAGCCAGAAAAGCCAGGATTTCAACCCATCTAAAGCTGCAAGCCAGAATTAATTGCTTATAATCCTGTAATTCCATATATAATTATTGTTTAAGAAATCCATCGCACATTATCGGGCCATTTTAAATTTAAACCTGAATTAGAGGGAAAAAACATGAAAATGGACGGGAAATATTATTTAGGTTGAACGTCAATACAATCGCGAGAGAGGAGTGGACGATGAGCGAGAATATGAGCGAAAATGTATGTAAGGCGATTATCTATACGGATTTAGAAGATGTTTATGGCCCATGCGGATGCGGCATGACCCTGGCCACCTTGCCCGTACTCCTTCCCAGAGATTGGGTGGTATTGGAACGTCCTGCTCCGGCTGAATGTGATGAGTTCGGCAAAGGCGACGACTTCAGGCGAATATCGGGATTCAGCTGCAATAATGTCTTTGAGCATGAGATGGAGGGCACGGAGTACCTGGCCAACTTCTCCTGCTGCAGGGAATGTGCCGAGAAGGCTGTTGAACAGGGATATGCGACCTGGGCCAGGAAATCCTACCCCATGGCCCTGCGCTAGATCGCCCGCAAATCGCTTATAGTCAGCAATAACTCTACTATTTTGCAGCATCTGACAACTACTGCAGAGGTATCTCTTTGAAGTACAGAGTCTATTCCACAAAGTCCTGCCCCAAATGCGAACAGCTCAAAGCGGCTCTGGGAGACGCAGGCATCACTTTTGAGAATCTTGATATGGCCGCCCCTGAAGCGCTCACTGAGCTGCGCATAAACGGCGTATTCACTCTTTCGGCGCCTGTGCTCCAGGCAGAGGAGAAGTTCTACACAGTCGAGGACCTATTCTCGGGCGAGAAGCTCAAGAATCTGGCTGCGATCCTGAAATAGCTAGAACTCCCGGCCCCTCACCCGGGAGATATCGAAGACCGCTGTGCTGGCCACATGCATTACCGCAAATGTGCCTGCTTGGATGGGGTCCGTCACCACCAGATCGGCCTGATCGGGAACCGACCCGGCCATCTTAAGGGCGATGACTGGTATCCCTTCCGCCTGGATTCTCCGCACCTCCTCGGTGATGCGCCCGCCCATGAGTGCCCCTGCCAGCACCAGGATAGAGGCGCGCGGCAATCGGCTCACTGCGCTGACGGCATCGGCAATGGCAGCTTCGCCTACCAGGGGAATGGTGTCCACGCTGATCCTCTCTCCTCGCAAATTATGCCGGTCGGCCTCATTCACCGCCCCTACTGCGACCTGGGCCACCTGAGCTCCGCCGCCGATGATTATCACTCTGGAGCCGAATATCTTCTCAAAGGGCTCATAGATAGAGACCTCGAAGATGGAATCGAAGTCAGCCAGCTCATCCACCATCTCACGAATGATTTCTTTTTGGCCATCGATCTCCATATAGACGGAAGCCTTGCCGCGATTCAATCCCCGTTCCACTACGAACTGCTGAGTGTAGACGATGTTACCGCCTCTCTTTGCCACTGCACCCGCAATGTCGCGCAGCATTCCTGGGCGATCCAGGCAGATCACATTTATCGCTGTGCTCATATCTTGCCTCTTCCTCCCCCAAAGGGGCTGGCAAACTTTAATATGACGAGTGACTACTCCATGCTGATGGAGTTTTGTCCTCAATGTAAGATGATGATGATGCCCAAAGACGGCATGATGGTCTGCCGCAAATGCGGCCACAAGATACCGAAGTCTGCAGGCGAATCAATGGTCAGCAAGACCAAGCAGCTCGATCGCGTTGTGCCCGTATTGGAGCAGGAGTCAGCCGGCCTTCCTACCACCAATGCCAGGTGTCCCGAGTGCGGCAATAATGTCGCCTACTGGTGGCTGCGGCAGCTACGATCCGCGGATGAGAGCGAGGTTCGTTTCTTCCGTTGCACCAAATGCAACAGAACCTGGCGCGAGTATGACTAAGCATCAACTATATTAAATATTAAATTGTCCTCATCCAGGAGGATCAAGGAATGTTCAAGGCAGTAATCAACGCGGAGACTCTGCGCGATGCAATCGATTCAGTCTCTTCTCTGGTGGATGAAGTTAAGTTCTCAATATCTGAAAAAGGCTTGGAGCTGAAGGCGGTAGACCCTGCGAACGTAGCCATGGTATCACTCAAGATAGGCAATGATGCCTTCGAGTACTTCAATGCCGACCAGGGTGAAATTGGCGTAGACCTGGTTCGGCTGAGCGACGTCTTGAGCATGGCCGATAAGGGCGAGAACGTTCAGCTGGAGCTGGACGAGGAGAGCCACAAGCTGAAGATCGGCGTGGGGTCTCTGTCCTACACCTTAAGCCTGATAGATCCGACGGCCATAAGAAAAGAACCACGCATCCCCGAGCTGGATTTGCCGGCACATGTAACTCTGCCTGGAGTAGAGCTGCGCCGGGCGGTAAAAGCCGCAGAAAAGGTCAGCGATCACGTAATTTTGGGCGTCTCTGATGAGGGTTTCTACATGGAGGCCAAGGGAGATATCGATTCCCTCAAGCTCAAGATCCCCAGCACGGAACTACTGGGCATGAAGCCGGGCGAAGCAAGGAGCCTTTTCTCATTGGACTATCTGGAGGACATGTCCAAGTCCATCAGCAAGGCGGGCGAGGTAACTCTGGAGATGGGCATAGACTACCCCTTGCGGGTGAACTTCAAGCTCGGCCAATCCGTGGAGATCAACTACCTCTTAGCTCCCCGCATTGAACAGGAATGAGGATCTCCGACTACCCTTTTACACAGGAAGCGACAGAACTTGTTCGAGGCTTAGGATACTCTCTGGAGAGTCTTCTCAGCAAATCCTCTTTTAAGACCGTGCGCAGCCGGGCCGCAGAAAGGGTGGCTGGAGCCATGAGCGATGCCATTCCCGAGAGATCGGGCAATACCGAAGCCGAGAATCTCACAGAACTGCTCAGCTATCCCCTGGCCAGAGTGATGGTCTCGTGTCTTGGCGATCCAATTCTATTGCGCCGCTATGCTCTGGCTGAGGCAAAGCTGGCCTTCAAGAGGATGCAAAATGAGAAAGAGGGCTTGATTACCCTGGCAAGCGACCTGGGCCTCAGTCTGCGGGGCCCCGGACCCTGGAAGATCTATTTTGCCGAGTACATTCGGGCAGCTCACCGCATGCACAGCACAAAATGGAAGCTGACGAACAGGGATCTCTGCGAGGGCTATCTCACTGTAACGGAAGATGAATTGAAGCGTATCCTGGAGGAGGTAATCAGGGAGAAGGTCTTAAAAGGGCTGCCCATCCCTGTGGACGAGAAGATCTGCCAGACCCTGGTGGAGTATCTGGCCCCGCTTGGCGAGGAGCTGGAGACCATAAAAGCCCGGCAGAAGGTGGATCTGGGAGCAGTGGAAGAAGGAGCCTTTCCGCCCTGCATCAAGAAGATGCTGTCAGAGGTCGCCAAAGGCTTGAACCTGGCCCATAGTGCGCGCTTTGCCCTGGTCAGCTTTCTCTTGCAGATCAATATGACCCCGGATGAGGTGATCGCCCTTTTCAATACCAGTCCGGATTTCGATCTGGAGAGGACCCGGTATCAAGTGGAGCATATCGCCGGAGCCGCCGGAACCCAATACCGTCCGCCGGCGTGTGCCACCATGGCCACCTATGGAAATTGTCCTGGCGAAGACGATCTCTGCCGGAAAATTCGCCATCCACTCGGCTATTACGAAAGACGGGCGAGGATGTTTGCTCCTGCTAAAGTGCGCCAATAAAGGATTTCAGCCAGGGATTGTTCAGGATCTCAGGTCTCCCCAGGAATTGCATCTCATCTTCGGCCAGGAATTCGAAGCCCAGGCCAGCCTCAACTGCTGCCGCCCTCTCACCAAAGCCCAGTTCCGCTCGGCCGGAGGCAACGGCGGCAGCCACCGCCGAATGCGTCCTGGCTATTCGCACGTAACTGGGATTTGTGATGCCAAGGTCCCACAAGGCCTTTTCAAACACCGCTTTCATCGCCGAGTCTCGGTGCCAGCCCACGATGCGGTGGTTACCGGGATCCGATAAGACCGCTGCGTCCCTGTAGATGAGGCCCAACTCTCTCTTGTAACCCTTCATGGCCGTCATTCCCTCGGGAATGGAAACAGCATCAAGGCTCGAAACCGCTGCCAGGTCCGCCACGCCGTCCTCCAGATAGACTCTACCTTGCAAGGAGCCTGTATTCAGCAGCATAAGCCGCCAGGGCAGGCTCTCGGCCAGCCTCTCCAGAATTATGGAGTTCTCGCCTGCAATGACCATGTTCGGCGTCTGCAGCTCCCGAAAGAGCTTCACCTCTACTGCCGTGCCTTTCTCTAAGTACTCCACACCTGCCGGAATCTCGATGACACCATCTGCCAGTGCCAGAGTGGTGATGGAGCCACTTCCCTTGTCCACGGGGTAGACCAAACTCCCCGCGACTCCGACGGCCAGCATCTGCTGGCGCCCCTCGGTTCGAAGCGGTCCGGCCAGCCTTCCTGCGACTTTATTTTCCAGATGCCTCTGGCCCAAGACTTTGCGGATAGCGGGGGCTGCGAGCTCATAGAAGACCGTCAGAGCGCTGGTGGGATAGCCGGGCAGACCCAGAAAGGGCTTACCATCGATCAGGCCGAAGATGGTCGGCTTGCCGGGCTTCAGGTTCACTCCGTGAAATATCAGCTCCCCTATCTCCTCCAGAATTTTATAGACCATGTCGCCGGCCCCGGCTGAGGTGCTGCCGCTCACCAGGACCATTTCGCACTCCCGGGCCATCTTCTGCAGCCTCTTTGCCATATCCGCTCGCTCGTCCGGGAGAATGCCGTATGGAACTGCTGTTGCTCCGCATTCCTGCACTCCTGCAGCTATGGCATAGGTGTTGATGTCATAGATCTGGCCTGGACCCAGGCAGTGGCCGGGAGGCACGAGTTCGCTCCCAGTGGAGGCCACTCCTACCTTCAAGCTCAGCACCCGCACGGTCTCCTGGCCCAGGGCAGCCAGAACACCCATCTCGCGCGAGGCGATCATTGTGCCTGGGAAGAGCACCGCCTCACCAAAAGAGATGTCGCTTCCCGCTTTCTGCACATTCTCGCCGCAGTATACAGGCCTTCTGACATAGACCCGGTCGTCTTTGGCCTGAGAGTACTCTATCATGACCACGGCATCTGCTCCGTCTGGCATCACGGAGCCCGTGGAAACTTCGGCCGCTTCGCCCCGGGAGACCCGCAGGTCCGGAAGCCTTCCCATGGGAACGCATCCCGCCAGGCGGAGGGAGACGGGCCGGTCCTCTCTGGATTCGATCGTATCCGCGGCCTGGACAGCGTAGCCATCCATGGAGGCGCGATGGAAACCCGGAACATCCACTCCGGATACGATCTTCTCCGCCAAAATGCAGTTCCTGGAGCTTTCCAGGAAAACGATCTCTTCCCGTGGTCTGGGCGCATGGCCGAAGATGATCGATCTGGCTTCCTGCAAAGGGATAAGCTCGCGAAACTCCTTACGCATAATGCCACTTGGAGCCTGGAAAAGATATATAATCAGAGCCTTGCCGCCCTTTGGCGCAGCAGGTGATCAGCCAGAACCAGAGCAACCATCGCCTCGGCCACGGGCACAATTCTGGGCGGGATGGCCGGGTCATGCCTCCCTTTGATATTAATCTCGACCGCCTCGCGGCTGGCAAGGTCGACAGTTCGCTGTGGCTTGGCGATGGACGGCGTCGGTTTAACTGCAATTCTGCAGACAACAGCCTGACCTGTGGAGATGCCCCCCAGGATACCCCCGGCGTTGTTGCTCTCAAAATCGACCTTACCTGCCTGCATAAAGATGGGGTCATTCATCTCGCTGCCTTGCAGATTTGCGCTTTGCAGACCTGCACCAATCTCCACCGCCTTCACTGCGCCGATGCTCATGAGCGCCCTGGCAAGATCTGCATCCAGTTTATCGAAGACCGGCTCGCCCAGGCCCGCAGGCACGCCTTCTGCAATTATCACCACGATGCCGCCCAGGCTGTCACCCTCCAGGCGGACGGCATCCAGGCGCTGCATCATCCTCTCTGCGGCAGCCAGATCAGGGCAGCGAACGGCATTGGACTCGGCACTCGCCTGAAGCTCTTTCAAGTCGGAAGAAGCGATTTCTGCCTTTATTCCACCCAGCTCCGCCACAAAAGCCACAACCTCAATTCCCGCGGCCTGGCATAGTCTCTTGGCGATGGCTCCGGCTGCGACCCGGCCCACTGTCTCTCTGGCCGAGGCCCGACCTCCGCCCCGGTGATCGCGCAGGCCGTACTTCATCTGGTAGGCGTAATCTGCATGACCTGGTCGGGGCGTGTCCCGGAGGAGATCATAGGCGGACGAATCAGCATCCTTATTCCAGACGAGCACGGAGACGGGCGTGCCCGTGGTTTTGCCCTCAAAGATACCGGATAATATCTCCGCGCGGTCCTCTTCCTTGCGCTGCGTTGAAGCGCGGCTCTGGCCGGGACGCCTGCGGTCCAGCTCCTTCTGGATGTCTTCAGCGCAGAGCCCCAGGCCGGCGGGGCAGCCGTCCACTACCACGCCCACAGCTCTGCCATGTGACTCGCCCCAGGTGGTGATGCGAAATATGGTGCCAAAGGTGTTGCCGGACATACAATTAGCTCAGTTTATTAATAATACTAAAATACTTAGATGCCAACCTTTGCCTTAAGCTTGGATATGTCATCTTCAATCCGTTTCAATCGATTGTCCAGGGTTATCTTCTGATCCCCTATCTCAGCAACGATGGCCTCGCGATTCTCGTCCAACTTGGAAACCACTTCATCTCTTGAGGCCCTTATCTCGTGGACTATATCGGACCTAGTCTCTTCCAGTTTCGCAATTGTCCCATCCTGCTTTTCGAGCATTTTATCTTGCTTTTGGTCTAATCTAAGAAGAGCTGGTATACCTTTGTTCAGTTGCTCCACCATGGATAAATGCATGAAATTTTCAACAGACATAACGTAGCCATGATATTCTTCGAAGAAAGTACCTGAGACTTCTGAGGTTTCCGGCTTGCTCTCCTCGACAAAACTCTTGAATCCTAAGATCTGCCCTTCATCGCCCTCTATCAGAGCTACAACCGCTTGAAGTCCTTCCTCAAATCGGTTGTATGCGGAAAACTGATGACAGCCCAGCTCCATGGCTTTGTGGAGCAAAAATGTTCGATACCCAACCTCATGGACCTTGCGGCCAAGTATCCTGGTTTGAAGCTTCATTCGATTTTTACTTTTGCATGTAATTGTTTATAAACCCTGCTTTGAACAGAATAATGAAGTCCGATCATAAAAATAAGGGCTATGAGATCCACGTCATCATCGAACTGGTGACATTCCATGTTCCATTACTCTTTTCGAGCAGCAGCAGATAGCCTCTACCTGCAAGCATCCCTGGAAAGTCGTAACCCTCTTCGACTAAAGCCTGATTCAGATTGGAATTGAATCCAACCCGTGAGTAAGAAAGGATACCGGGTGAGTTAGGACATCTCCCATAAAATTCCTCCCAATCATCACCTGTTTCCGTCTTTTGATTGACTGAAAATACCTCGTAAATTTCGCTTTCGTTGACTATAACATATTTACCTTCGAATTTAAATGAGTTTCGCAAAGGATAGGCCTTACTATTCTTGGCCTTGTAGTCGTCAATGGTTCTCTGCTCTAGAGAAGGCATATCCTTTAGCAAGTCCGAGCGATTGGATTCTTTGCTTCGCGAGGTGGTATTTTCATAAATCACCACAAAAGTGCGATTTGCATCGCCGGGACCGATAAGGTAATCGTAGACCGCATACTCCTCTGCCTCGGAAGCATTTTGAGCTGTTCCATTCTTTCTATTATTTATTTCATCGACTCTGTCCAAGTTCATACACGCGCCAGCCTTTATGGCATCTCCAGATACGTTCGTTGATACGATCGCCTCATCTGTCCGATCATAGGGCGCAACGCATCCGATGCACATGCATAGTGCGAGGAGGACGAATATAATTAAATGAGTCGAGCGGTACATTCCAATAACACCAATATTAGTTAACATATAAGTGATAAGAACATTTCTACTAATTTAATCTGAACTTACTCGAATCGAAATAGAGGGACTCTTTGATGCGATCGTGTTGTGAAAAAATGTGGAGCTTATTAACGCCACCCGTCTTAGGATTTAAGCGCCTTCGCGATCAATGGCGCCACCGATACCGTGCTCACGCCCTTATCCAGCGTATCCGTGGCCAGCACTGCCTCCACACCGGAGCGGTAGAGCTTGAGCACCGCCGATCCTGTCAGAACGGGATGAACCGCTGCCAAATAGACCCGGTTGGCACCCTGCTGGCGAAGCAGCGCGATGGCCATAGCCATAGTGCCGCCTGTGGCGATCATGTCGTCGAAGATGACCACGTCCCTGCCCTTAACTGCCACCTCTTTGGGGGCCATGGAGACCTCCGTGCCGGAGAGCCGGGTCTTTTGCAAGTAGTCGCAGTCACAGCCCAGAGTGGCGGCTGCCATTTTTGCCATGGCTATGGCCCCCTTGTCTGGAGAGATGACCACCGCATCCTTCAGGCCCAGGGATTCGATCCGCTCGGCCAGAAGGGAGGTTGCATCCAGATTCTCAATCGGGCACTGGAAGTGGGCCATGACTGATGGTGCATGGATATTGACCAGATGGACCCGGCCGTTCTTCAAGAAGGGATTCAAAGCCGTGGCCACCGCCCGGGCGGTCATGGGCTCGCCAGACTTGAAGATCTTGTCCTGGCGGGCATAACCAAAGTACGGGTATGACCAGGGAAACCTTGCTCGCTCGACAAACATCCAGCAGCTGCAACAGATAAACGAGGTCCTGATCGGTCGGAGTGGACTGGATTATAACCACTTCATCATCCAATGGCGTCACCACTTGAGTGTAGGACTCACCATCAGGAAACGTCTTGTAATCGCAAAGAGCGAGCGTCTCATCTAAAATAGCCGCCACCCTGCCAGCCAGAAGCTGGGAGGCTGGTCCTCCAATAATCATCAAAATCCTCCTTTTAGCTTCCTACTACTTTCATATTGACTTTTATAGTCGGCGTGACAATGGCACCAATGGCCCGCACATCCGTGCCTATCTCGATATTTTTTAGAATCTCATAGATATTTCCAGCCAGCATCAAAGAGCGGATGGGCACAGCAGCCTCTCCTGGAGAGACACGAAAAGCATTTCTCGCCTCCACTGAGAAGTCGCCGGATATGGGGTTCGCGGTATGAGCTCCGATGAGACCGTTTATCAGATACCCTTTCGTCTCCGCCAGGAGATCATGAGCATCAGGGGAGCTGAGTATCAGATTTCGAATGCCCACCCTGGGAACATCGGAGTAACCTTGACGCACCGCATTGCCTGTAGATTTCATGCCAGCCTTACCTGCCGTATAGCTGTCATAGAGAAATCCCTTCAAGATCCCCTTCTCAATCAAAACCGTCCTTTGGGAGGGCACGCCCTCGCCATCAAAGGCTGAAGAGTCTATTCCGCCTTTAAGCAGGCCGTCATCATGGACACTCAGCCTCTCGGAAGAGATCATCTCTCCCACCCGTCCTTTCAGAGAAGAACGACCTTTTTGCACGTTGTCGGCTTCAAAAGCAGATAGAATCGTGCTCTCCAGCAGCTCTGCCACTGCCAGAGGCTTGAGAAGTATATCGAAGATTCCACTCTCGGCTTTATTTCCTGCCAGTGATGCCCTGGCCATCTCAGCTGCAGCTTTGCCCACGAACTCCATGGAGGGCTCAAAACCCCTCGAATTGAAAAACTCGCTGCCTGTGGCCACGTCCCCGGATTTGGCAATGGCCTCCATGGAGGCCTGCATGAGAGTGGACGTCTCCCGCAGCTCAAGTCCACTGGAGTTGATCACAAAACCTGTGCCGCAAATGCATGCCACGCCTCCCGAGACAGGCTCTGCCTCTTTAACCGTCCGGCAGCCTTCGAGCATGCTCGCCGCAACCTCAATACATTCCTCCGGACTGATTCTCTCCAACCGTGCATCAAAGATACCCTGCACGGGAACGGCCTTCTCAGGGGTGGGAAGAGAGAGCCAGGATTCGTCCGGGCCGCGAGCTTTTGCAGACTTCACAGCGCTTTTGGCGACATATTCCAGGAGCGACATGTCGCTTGTGCTGGAAAATCCAACGGCACCATTCACAACAGCCCGGAGTCCCAGGCCGCGATGAAAGCTCTCGCTGGCCATTTCCACAGATCCTTTGCGTAGATCAACATCCACGGAATGGCCCACCATGCCATAGACCTCCGCCTCTGCCGCCCCCTCTCGCAGGGCCAGGGCAAGGAGCTGATGAGCATATTCGAGGAGACTATCCGATATACCTGAGGTCTTCATCCCCGCCTGCCTCGAAAGGAGCCTGTGCCCGCTCCATCTCCTGGAGCTTGCCGATGATCTTCTCCATCTCTTTTGCCCTCTCCTCCAGTGCATGCATGCCGACTTCTATACCCAGAATTTGAGAGAGAACGCGCAAAACCTCTGAAGCTGCCTTGGGATCGACGAGATAGCCGCTGGTTACACCCATGAGACAGATGGCATCTATCCCCCGCAAGGCACCCAGGCCCAGAAGGAGTCCTGAGACGCCGATGATGCCCCCGCCCGGCTCGTTCTCTTGAAAGACTACGCCCTGCTGCTTCATCTCCTCCACGAGCTCAAGTCCTGTGGCCGCACCCATGACAGTTGGCTTCTCCACAAACTGGCCCGTGCCATAGCCGCCCAGAGCATAGATCCTCTTAACATTGAAGCTCTGCGCGATATCCAGGAAGATGCTGGTAAGCTCATAGTGCCCCTCGTTAGTGGCGCTCTGGTAGTCTCCGATGAGGATGATTAGATCCGGTTCGCCGTTCATGCCCTGGCGTGCATAGATCTCATTTCGCACTTGCTTGATGGTGCCGTCTTCTTTCACCATTACCTGGGGCGGAAAATGCGGCGAATAGATCTCAATGATCTTCTCAGCATTCAGCTCTTCTACCATATGATCCGCCACCAGTTTTCCCACGTGGCCGACACCGGGTAGCCCCTCCACCAGAATAGGATCTTTAAGAGTTACTTCTTTGATACGGTGAACCAGGGTTTCCTTCATTTTGCCTCCGGTTTGAGAGCTCGTCGATATTTTCCATAAGGGTCGTCAGGAGAGAATCTTGCCGGCTTGGTAATTGCAGCATGACCTCCGCAGACGGTGCAGATATCCAACAGGGTGTAGCGGCCGCAGGCCGTACACCTCAGGATCTTGGATCTCATGCCTCTCGAAGGAAGGTACCTTCTCCGCCATGTTGTTCGATGTATTTTACAACAGCCTGAGCAGACTTTTTGAGAACAGACTCTGCACTCTTATAATCAGGCGCGGTTACATGAATGCGGTATCGCGGCGCTCCGATATAGGAGATGGTGAGCGTGGAATCTTTGTCTTTGATGCGTTTGGCCTGTTTGAGGGCCTTGCGAATGACCTCGACCCCATCCGGCGCAGGGGAAGTGATATCCACATAGCCGCTAATGTCAACGGATGGTATCTTGACGTTATCCTTGGAGAGACTCTCCAGCATCAACACATCTTCTTCCGTCAGATTGGCATCTTTCAGGGCTTCGGCTCCGCAGATTGCCGCCTCCTCCATGGCCAGATAGAGGCTATCGTAAGCCGCCACCAATGCATCAGCTACCCGCTTTGCATCCTCAGGCCTATCCTTGTAGGCCATCTCCAGCCATTTCCAGGCTTTCTGGTCCGCCTTCCACTCCTGAATCTTCTCCCGTCTCTGATGCTCGTTTACATCCTTCAGGGAGAGATCGATGTGATGCCGGGACGTGTCTACATTCAATACCTTGCAGACGATCTTCTGACCCTCTCGCACATGGTCGCGAATGTACTTGATCCATCCGCTGGCCACCTCGGAGATGTGAATCAGGCCCTGCTTACCGGAATACTCGTCAATTGAGACGAAGGCTCCGAAGTCCACCACCTGAGTCACGGTGCAGACCACTAGAGATCCGGGCTCTGGCCAGCCCTCACGTTGCATCGAAGATCACTCTAACACTTCTACTACCTGGGTTTTGATCTCAGCTTTGCCGCCGGTAGGCTCAGCTAAAGTGCGCCCGCAGACCAGGCACTTGACGACCGTGGAAGCATGGGCGAATATCACCTGCTCGTTCTCGCAGTCGTTGCATTTTACCTTGACGAATTTGGATGGCATATTCAACTCTCCACCAGATCGAACTTGCCAGCCCTGAAACCCGGGCGGTTATGAGCCTTCTTGCAAGTATTACAGCGGTATCTCAGATTCAATCTCTTCGTCGGCTTGTCTCCGCCGGGGACCTTGGAAAACTTACCCTGATTCCCTATTCCATTGGCCCTGAGCTTCTGCCTTGAAATATGGGTCAAGGAGGAAGCCCGGCCTTTTCTCACCCTTTCTACCGTTTGGGGGGTGTGTTTTTTGCAGAACGGACAGTAAGCGTTAAGCTTCTTTGGCATCTTCACAATGTATCATCTCTCAATCTTCACTTCAGACGCTAAATTCTTATTGCGCAGATTTCTGGCATGGACGGCGGGGAGCACGGCCACATCATCCTTCGCGAGGAGGTAATTTTTCCCGTCAACTCCTGCAAACATAGGAACACTATCCAGCAACCGCACGACTTCGTATTCCCGGGATATATCTTTCTTGCCCATTAAAGGCCTTTCGGTGTGAGCCACATGGGCAAGTATGGCCTCGCGGCCGCTGGCAATGGCAGACAGCATCTGCCGGTAGATCTCCTCTTCTTCTTCGGTCATGCCCAGGAAGGCCTCTTCCCGGGAAGCGGATCTTGCATTGCGGAGGGCCCGGCGGACGATCTTCTTAACCCTTTGATCGATGAGCTTGTTTACGCTATTCTTCTCGCTCTTCAAGGTATCCTGGAGGATCTGAGCCTCTACGCTGAACGAGTCCTCTACACGGGAGAGCTCCTGCCCCAGGCCGGCCAGATAGACCCCCACCTGCTGGTAAAAATCCTTATCCAGATGCTGAAGCTCCGCGGATTTGCGCTCCTCTCTCAGCGCGTTGGCCAGATCCAATCTTCCCACCTCAAAACTTTTGGCGCGGACTTGTTATCAGGTATCAAATACTATATAGATTTTTCACTGACTACAGCTTCGCCCGGGCTTCAGCCACACCCCGGGCCATGAGGAAGACCGCCACGCAGGCAGGCAGCTCAGTCGGGCCTTCCGCCAATTGGTAGCTCTGCCCACGCATCTGGGTATTGAACGGCTTAAGAATCTCAAGGGGCACGCTCTCATCTCCATAGACCACAGCATCTTGAAGGGGATCGAAGTCCTCCAGGTCGCTGATGGACAGAGGAGTCACCCTCAGGCCCGAGCCGCCATGCAGGCTGCCTGGACAGCGAATCAGCCGGCGCACATCGGCAGTGACTGGCTCGTCCGTTTCTCCGCCCACCCAGGACTCCTACAAACTGGTCTGCACAGATAATGATTGATAAGAAACTTCCAAATATCCTGAACGCCTTTTAAGCTATCCAGATTACCCGAACGTATATCATCCAGCACCCGATCGCTCTTGATCCGCATATAAAATTCGGCTGCCCGAACATCCCAATGTTTTTAATCTTTGAGCTTTTCCACAGCGCCTCTTTTCATCTAGATTGCGGAATTTCTTCAGCAAATCTTATAACCGCCTCATTAAACCTGCCACCCCATCCAGGCGAATTCTCTGACTGACATCTGAGAGCTCGCACTTTCTCAGCACCAATATCCCCCGATATCCATACCTTATATCGCAGCCGTTCCATATCAAGACCTCTGCCTGTTAGATAATCTACTACTTCTCGCCGCTCATCGCCACCAAACTGTGAAGACTCGCGGATCGCGAATATGGATGTGATAGCCCCTACCGCCAGAAAATGCGACACTAATCACCCTTTCTGAAAAACCGAAATCGGCGGTTAGAAATCCCAGTAGCTTCAGTGTCTCCTTCTTCACCAGCTCCAGCATCTCGCCATAGCTCTGGGGGGCATTGCGCAGATGATCGGCATCCAGGTCGAAGATGAGGTCCGCGCCCTGCCAGATCTTCTCCTTCATGGTGGGTGCGCCCGGACGCTGGTAATAGGCAGCGGAGTGATAGACGTGCCGGGGCACCATGGCCCGGACATAGTCCGCCAGCTCGCCTCTGCTAAAAAAGGACTTATGGCGGCGCATGCCCGAGTCATCGAAGAAGAGAAAGCCCCATTCCCTGGACTGGAGGCCTGGCGGAGCTTCCAGGGATGATTCAATATAATACTCTCTGAACTTCGAGACCAGAAAATTATGGGTTCGGGCGTTCAGGCTTCTCACCTCAGTATATCTCCGGCCGCCGGTCGGCAAAGCAGGGTATCTCGCGGCGCACATCGTCCCTTTCAACCAGATCGATATCGCCCCATATAATTGTCTCCCCGGCTGCGGCCTCCGCTATCACTGCGCCCCGGGCATTGATGATCAGAGAGCCCCCCGCATTCGCCCAGTTGCAGGCCAGGTGAGGAATCTGATTCTCTATGGCCCGGGCGAGACAGAGAGCCTGCCATTGCGCCCTGCGGGGTGCAGGGAACTGGGCTATTGTCACCAGGAAATCTGCGCCCTGCAATGCCAGTGAGCGCGCCACCTCAGGGAAGCGCAGGTCGTAGCAGATCTGAAGGCCCACCCGGCCCCATTTTGTGGCCACAGGCGAGATGAAATCGCCACCATCGAAGTGTTTCTTTTCCTCTCCAAAAGGATGAATCTTGGGGCGCAGCTCCAGGCCCACCGAGTCCAGGCAGAAGCCGAGATTCGGCGGCCGCAGCGAAGGGAGCCGATGATTAAACACTCGTGCGCCTCTGCCAGGGCGCGAAATGGATCGAGCGCGGAGAAAGTCGGGTCTTCGGCTGCCGCATGGCAGAGGGCTCGTAACAAAAGCCGGTCAAGAAGAGCTCTGGATAGACCAGGATCTGTGCGCCTTCATCCAGGGCGGCGCGGGCCATCTGCAGAGCTCTGCCGAGGTTCTCTTCATTCTTGCAGGGCTCAACTTGTTGCTGGAGGCAGGCGGCACGCATAGCAAAAAGAGGGGAGGTTCGTATATATTAAGATAGAGAATGTGAGGAGCGGGAACTCCTCGAAAAAGATCCCAAGAAGAATGCTTTTTATCCTGAACAGCTCTCTTTAATTTTTGCAATGGACCAAGATCTCGATCTCAAGACTCGCATCTCGGGCATACTGGAACCGGGCGATGAAGATAGCAGGTACTTTGACCTCTTCATCATAGGGCTGATACTTCTAAATGTAGCAGCTGTAGTCCTGGCGACGGTGGACTGGCTATATCTGCGATACGCCTCCATTCTTCAATGCTTTTGAAATCTTTTCGGTAGCTGTCTTTACAGTTGAATACATTTTGCGCGTCTGGAGTTGCACAGCAAAACCAGAGTTCAAAGATCCTGTTCGCGGCAGGCTGCAGTTCATGACAACTCCCCTGGCCCTGATTGACCTCCTGGTCGTGCTGCCTTTCTATCTACCAATTGTCTTCCCCGATTTGAGGTTCATGCGAGCTCTGAGGCTCTTCCGGCTTTTCCGGGTGCTGAAGCTGGCCCGCTACTCGTCGTCTCTGCAGACATTCGCGGATGTATTGAAGCTGAAGAAGGAAGAGCTGTTGCTCATGCTCTTTGCCATCATGATTCTGCTCATAATATCCTCCAGCTTGATGTATAATGTGGAGCATGAGGCTCAGCCTGACAACTTCTCCAGCATCCCTGCGGCCATGTGGTGGGGCATTGTTGCCCTGGGCACGGTGGGCTATGGAGACATCTATCCGGTGACACCGTGGGGCAAGTTCATCGGCTCGATGGTGGTGATTTTGGGGATCGGCCTATTCGCTCTGCCCGCGGGCGTACTGGCCTCCGGCTTAGCCGAGGTGCTGGCCAAAAGAAAGGAGGAGCAAAAGACGGCAGGAATGGTCTGCCCCCACTGCGGCCAAATATAGGAGACTTAGCTGGCCAGGCCGAGTTGGAGAGCCCCGAAGAGATGGGGGGCAAAATAGTTTAGATCCCAGGGAGAAGTGGTCAAGCATGAAGGCATCCAGGGATATCACCAAGATCGAGCTGGCAGATGAGTTCCGGATCTGTCCCCAATGCGGCTATGAATTGGGATTTCACAGCTCATTTCTGCCGTCTGATGATGGCTGCAGGATAATTCTCATCTGCCCGGAGTGCGGGGCGAGGTACGATGTGGGATGGAGGATGTAAAATCGCTCAGGAGCGTTGACCAACAAAAACGATAGATCCGCCCTCAAGTTCCGCAGGGGCTCTCGGTGAAGCTCTTCTCGAATACCTCCCTTTCCGGGGCTATCTCGGCAAAGATCTGGGCCTCGAAGTGCTGCACCTCGGTGTCCTCATCCAGCCAGGCGTCTGGGGGCAGTCCCGCTTTGACGCAGGTCTGGCTCAGGAACTCCATAGAATCAAAACCCCACTCCGGGGCCACCTGAGGAAGGAGCAGGCCTGAGAATGGCCCTTTGGAGACGATCAGGCCGTCCGTGCCCACTCGAACCAGTTCGGGCAGCCTCTTCTTGGGCTCACGGTAGGGCTCGGGCTTGGTGAGAATGGTAACCTCCAGCTCGATTCTCTTCTGCTCGCCAGGTCTTATGCCTGGGAAACGCGGGTCCCGGCTGCCGGCATTGATGGCCGAATCCACGATAGCCCGGCCCAGGGGCATGACTGGCTGGGGGTAACCGATGCAGCCCCGCAGAGCGCCATCCTCATGCAAGGTCACAAAGACTCCTCTATTCTCATCGAAGACGGGTGGGAGCCTTTCGGGCTCCAGGATTTTTTTCTTTTCCACATAGCAGGTCAGGGCTTCCCTGGCCAGACGAACCGCCATCTTTCCCTCATCCAGAGTCAGCATACTTAATAATGGACCTGGAAGATATTAAAAGTTGTGCGGCCTAATGGATGTGGCTTATGGATGAGGCAATCAATTTCCAGTTGATCTGATTCCAGTATTCGTATTCGTGCTCCCAGTTATCTTTGTTCATCTTTACCAGGGCTTTGAAGTAGCTCCTGGTCTCCTCTTGCATCTCCCGCTGTTCGATGTAATCGCGCTTGAGACGCACGTCCTCGGCCAGAGCCTTTCCCAGCTGTAAGGCCTTCTTTTCCGCCTCTTCCAGCGATCCCGGTCCTTTGGACATCTGCGCCCCCACGCTTCCTGTGACGAAGGCTCCAAAGTTCATCATCAGACCGTCCAGGTAAGTCGTGACCTGTTCGTAGTTGTTGCCGCCGGTAGCCACGCTGCAGCAGTACTTTCCCGCGAGGAGCTGGCAGTGAATAGCGTCTGCCATGCGGTCGATGAGCGTCTTCATCTGCGCCGTCACAGTGTGAAAGTAGTTGGGCGATCCCCAAACCAGGCCGTCAGCTGCCAGAATCTTGCTGTAAAGCTCCTCGAAGTCGTCTTCATGCACACATTTTCCCGTCTTAAAACAGACCTGGCAGGCGTTGCAGTACTTGATGTCTAAATCGCAGACATCCACCAGCTCTACAGTTGCCCCGTTCTCAGCAGCTCCTTCCAGCGCGGCCTTAACCAAACGGAGCGTCGCGCTCTTCGAGCCCCTCGGGCTGGCACAGATTCCTAAGATCTTCATATCATAACCTCCTATTGCATCTCAATTGCATCATAATGTAACCATGATATTTCTTAATAATTTCTCGGGCAATCTGTAAATTCCCTTAATATTCTTTGGACTCTGGCCACCCGGGTCTTTTCCCGTGTCTGGACTGATTCAGGTTACCACCGCCTTCTGGAAGACCCTCCAGGCCACCAGGAACATAATCGCAGCGAATCCCGTCAGCGCCAGGAGCGAGAGGACCAGATCGTTGGTGTTGTAAACATAATGGATGCCGATGGCGTAAAAGTCCTGGCCGACGGCAAAGTAGCGCACGCCATTGACCAGGTGGGTCAGGGGATTGAACTGGGACAGGACTCGCACCGGCCCCGGGAAGGCATCGATGGGATAGAGGGCAGTACTGGCAAAGAAGAGCGGCAGTGTCAGGAGAGTGATGACCGCCTGCAGCCCTTCGGGCGTCTCCATGCTCATAGATATGGCAGAGGATAGGAAGAGAAAGCCCAGGGAGAATATTCCCACAAAGAGCAGCACTCCCAAGATGGCAATTACCGTATGAAGCGATGAGTATCCTGGGAAGAATCGAACGCCTATGACCAGGCCAAAGCCTATGATGACCATAACCTGAATGAAGGACTTAGTGACGCCTGATAGCCCAATGCCCACTATGATGTGGTATCGGGGCATGGGGCTGGCCAACAGTTCCCTCATAAGCCCCCAGTTCTTGTCAAAGAGGAGAGTGATGCCGCCGAAGAGACTGGTGAAGAGCGTAGTCAAGGCAATCACTCCTGCACCCATGAACGTCAGATAGGAGACGCTTACTGCGTCTACGGGCACGACCATGCCGGAGCTGAGTCGGCTGAAGTTGTTGGACATGGCCGCTCCATACAGAGCCATCCAGAGCATCGGCTGAATCAGGGATACTACCAGGACAATCCTGAAACGAACGAACCTCAGCATATCGCGCCAATAGATAGTCAAGAATTCGGTGGACATTTCCTATCTCCCACTCCTGGGCTGGAACCTGGGTAGCTTCTCCGCCCCGGCATTTCTGATGTCCCGGCCGGTGTAATGGATGAAGACGTCATCCAGTGTGGGCTTCTTCAGGTTCACGCTGATGATTTCAATGCCTTTCTCTTTGATCCGGCTCATCAAGATCGGAAGGCAGTGCGTGCCATCGGTGTTGATGGTGACCACCAGCCCCTGGGTTGCGGTCTTTATGCTTCTGACAGCCCCGAGGCCTTTCAACAGTTTCTCGGCGGTTTCGTTGTCGCTGGTATCGATGTAGATCATATCATTTCCCAGGGCATCCTTGAGCCGGGCCGGATCTCCGGAGGCGATGATTTTGCCGTGGTCCAGGATGTCGATCCAGTTGCTGACCTGGTCCGCCTCATCCATGTAATGGGTGGTCAGAAAAATCGTAGTTCCCGAATCGTTAACCGTTTTGATGTAGTCCCAAAGCCTGCGCCTGGTTTGGGTATCCAGACCGATGGTGGGCTCATCCAGGAAGAGCACTCGGGGCCGGGTCATCAGGCCCCTTCCAATCTCCAGACGGCGTTTCATGCCGCCCGAAAGGTAGCGGGTACGAACATTCCTCTTCTCCTCCAGTTCTACGAGGTGGATGATCTCCTCAATCCTTTCTTTTCTTTCATCTTTGGGCATGGAATAGATCCTGCCGTGCAGCTCCAGAGTCTCCCAGACAGTGAGATCACGATCCAGAGTCTCATCCTGAAAGACGATGCCGATGGACTTACGAACCTCCTGGGGCTCTGTGGACAGATTGTGTCCGGCAATGGTGGCAGAGCCCTTCTGAATGGGTAGAAGAGTCGTGAGAATGTTGATTACAGTGCTCTTTCCTGCGCCGTTGGGACCGAGGAAGGAGAAGATCTCGCCCTTCCGGACGAAGAAGCTGACGTCATCTACAGCCTTGAAGTCGCCATACTTGTATTCAAGGTTCTTTACCTCTATGATGTTCTCAGGCATTTAGCCAATCTCTTGGTTCTCTCCGGATTTATAGATGACTTTCCAGGGCTGCAAAGTATCGATTTTTTGTTGAGAATGCTAGAGAAATTCCGCAGACCCTAAGCTCTGCAAACCACAGCTTTCGGACTCTGGCGGGTTGATCTCCCGTCTGCCCGGGCCTAGCCGATCATCAAATCACAAGTCCAGGATTCTGGAGATCCGCCCGCTGGAGAGGAGCGCAACCCGGCTTAAGGGCACTTCCGCCTCCTGCTCGTAGCCGAGTTCGCTCGCCAGAGCGCGGGCATAGGCCAGGATCTCATGATGCTGTGGCATGGCCTCTCTCTCCAGCCGGTCTCGGGAGCGCCCCAGATGCATGTAAGCCTTGACCTCCACAAAGTCAGGCTCAGCTCTCTCGATAATGCGGGCATAGTCCTCCGGCTTTTCCATATTCAAACCGCGTGCCAGCGTCATGCGGATCACGCTGCGGCAGCGGTGCTCTTTCAGGATATCCAGGGACTCCAGGATCCTGGGCCAGAGGTCGCCTGCTGGTTGGCATACGTGCCGGTAAAGCTCTTCGTCGGGTGCATTGAGGCTGAGATAGAGCTGTGTCGGTCTGAGTTCAGCCAGAACCTCGGGGTGAGTGGCATTGCTGACCAGAAAGGTGGTCATGCCCCTCCGCGAGATAAGATCGATGAACTCCTTCAGATAGGGATAAAGGGTGGGCTCGCCCATGAGGGAGATAGCTATATGCCTGGGCTCTCGCGCCTCAGCCAGACGTTCAGGATCGGTGGTCTTGGCCCCGCCGTAGCCGGAGAGAAACTTCTTCTGCCCCTGCAGGATGCCTTCCAATAGCTCTGCTGGCTCTGTGGGCTCTTTTTCCGGTCTTGGGTCGTCTACCGGTCTCCAGCAGTGCAGGCAGAGATGATTGCACTCTAGTGTGGGCGTCATCTGCACGCAGCGGTGGCTGGATATGCCGTAGAAGTGGTGCTTGTAGCACTGATCGCCGCCCCGCATGGAGCGGTTGAGCCAGAGGCAGGGCTTGACAGCGCCCGAGCCCGCGAGATGGTAGCCCTGGCGGGCGAGGATTTGTTTGGCGAGATCTTGAGTTTCCATGCTGAGAGCTGAAAGAAATATCCAGCGATATATAGTTACGCAGAGCCATATTGTAGAGGTAATCAGATGCATGTTCTCCGTCTGAAATATGCGATCTTGGGTTTTCATTAATAACAAATTGAATTTAGTGCAAGCAGAGGATTAGCTATCGTATTGTGAGATGGAGAGATAGCAAAGAATATGACCAGGCAGTCCTAAGAGCGAATGGATGGCCTGGCGAGATCTGGCGATGATTGCCGTTCTGGCGATGTCGGTGTTATTCGCTTCGAACGCTCAGGAAGTTATTCCTGCAGAAAAGCTATTGGCCCAAATAGAGAGCCACCAACCTATTTATTACGATGGCGTCCTGGTTTCGGGTGACCTGGATCTCCAATCCCTGCCCGGTGCCATAGTGACAGACTCTTTCGCGCTCACAAACTCAACTATTGTCAATGCCACGTTTGACGGCGTCACCTTCGCGAAGGATGCCACCTTCTGGGGCACGACCTTTGGCAACGCCAGCTTTGACAGAGCCAGCTTTCTGGGCATCGCGGACTTTGCCAACACCAGCTTTCAGCAGGTCAGCTTTCGTCGGGACTCCTTTAGCGGGCCCACGGTCTTCGATGGGGCTCTGTTCCTGGGATCTGTCAGTTTCGAGGATGCAGAGTTTCACCAGGACGCCAGCTTCAATGATGTGATATTCAATGGGATTGCAGATTTCAACTATTCCAGCTTCGATTCATACAGCTACTTCACAGGCGCGCAATTCTTCCAGGACGTTCTCTTCTCGGACGTCGATTTTTCAGGAGCAGCGGATTTTTCTGCTGCTTCCTTCGGGGCCGCAGCCAACTTCTTCCAGTCCCGCTTCAACACCGCCGGTTTTTCCGAGGCAGTCTTTTCCGGTCCAGTGCAATTCGGCCTGGCCAAATTCTCGGGCCTCTCCTCCTTTGGCGGAGCGGTTTTTTCCGAGGAGGCGGGCTTCAATCTGGCCCGCTTTTCCGATGCCTCCTACTTCTCCGGTGCCGTTTTCCACAAGGATGCCTTATTCGGCCTGGCCAAATTCGAGGACATCGCCAGCTTCCAGAGCGCCAGGGTTCGATGGAGACCTCAACTTCAAGGGCGGATCGATCTCCACCCTGCTCTTCGATGAGGTGGCGCTGGACACGCACTCTCGTATCATTCTCAATGACACCGACTTTGCTCGCTTCAAAGCCCACTGGAAGGACATCGACGACCATGTGGTCTGGGACCCGGGGGCCTATCTGGCTCTGGTCAGCAATTATCACGGCCTGGGCTGGTCTGAAGACGAGGACGACTGCTATTACCAATATCGAAAGCTCGATCAATCTCAGAAGGGATGGGGGGCGTCAAAGGCCATCGATGTTCTGGCCTGGCTCTCCTGCGGCTATGGAGTCCGGCCGGGCTATGCCGTGGCCTGGGCGCTTCTGACCATTCTCGCCTTTGCTCTGGTCTACTGGAGAGGAGACGGCATTCGCAGGTCCGCCAAGCCCATCAATGAGCCAGCCGAACAGGATGCAGTTCCAGAGCGCGTCACCTTCCGCAATGCGCTCTTCTTCAGCACCATGATCTTCCTCTCCCAGGGGCCCATCGACTTCCTGCCCGTGGGCCGGCACAGGTATAATGTCATCCTGGAAGGAATCCTTGGCTGGCTGCTGCTGGCTTTGTTCCTGGTGACTCTGGGCAGGGTTATGATCCGGTAATACAAAAATGATAAATCCTCGGACGCTTCAAACGGGATCTGTGGTTGCAATCTCTAAATGGACTCTGCTGCTCTTCCTAATGCTATTGTGCAATGCCTCTTCAGCGCAAACAGGGGCGGATGGCTCCTCCCTGCAGGCCCAGCAGGACAATTTCAATCTCAGGGCAGAAGATCTCCTGGCCCAAATAAGTTCGGGCGAGCCAGTGGACTATGATAATGTTTCCATAATCGGCCCGCTGGATCTGACCAATCTGTCGGGGCCGGTGAAGCAATCGGTGAAGATAACCAATTCTCGCTTCCTGGGCCCAGTGAACTCCAATGGGGCCAGCTTCGAAGAAGCACTGGATCTTCGAGGAAGCATTTTTCAAGAGAACGTCAGCTTTGCCAAGACGAGTTTCCTGGGGGATGCCAGTTTCTCCGGTGCCCTTTTTATGGGAGAGGCCGATTTCCGAGCCTCCCATTTCGGGGGGCAGGCTGCATTCTTGAGCGCCCTCTTTCTAAATGACACCAGCTTTGGAAGTGTCCGGTTTGATGGAGATGCCATCTTCCTCAGCTCCGGCTTTGCCAAAGATGTGGACTTTAATTTTGCCCGATTCTTACGGATAGGGTCCTTTGGGAATACGATCTTCGATAATGTCATCTTCCTGGAGACGCAGTTCGACGGGCATGCCTCCTTCCTTGATGCTCAATTCCGGGGAAATGCCACATTTGCTGCCACTCGTTTTGCCAGCGACGTGGTATTCAGGAATGCCCAGTTTCAGAAGGGCAGCACTTTTGGCCTGTCCAACTTCGGAGGTTTGGCAGACTTCTCAGGTGTCGGTTTCATGGAGACCGCCTACTTTGGAGGCGTAAAGTTTTCCGATCTGGCCTACTTCATTGGCGCCCGATTTGATAAAGATCTGATTCTGGAGGCAGTCCAGGCTCTACAGCATGCAGCTGGACAATGTCACATTTGGAGAAGAAACCAAGATCAACCTCAACAACGCAGACTTCACCAAGTTCATGGTGCACTGGGATGTCATTGAGGATCGCCTGGATGTACAACGGTGCTGCATATCTCGCCCTGGTGAAGAACTATAAAGAGCCTGGAGTGGTTTGAAGATGCCGATGAATGCTACTATCAATACCGCAGAATTGGCCAGGACCTGACAGCCCCTGGGGCTGGGCCAAGTTATCGGATATCATATCCTGGCTCTCCTGCGGCTATGGGGTTCGGGTAAGCTACACCGTTTTCTGGTGTCTCTTTACCATTCTCATTTTTGGTTTGGTGTACTGGGCAGGAAAGGGCATGAGCAAGTTCGAGATCGACGGCATGGAGCTTCCCGGTAATCCAAGGCTGAAGCCCAGCAAGCGTGTCTCTCTCACTGATGCTCTGTACTTCAGCATAGCCATGTTCACCACCTCCCAGGCGCCAGTTAACACCTATCCGGTAGGTGTTTACAGGCATCTGGCCATGGCGGAAGGGATCTTGGGCTGGTTCTTCCTGGGCCTCTTCGTGGTAGTCCTGAGTGGGGTGCTCATCCGCTGAGAAAAAAGCGATATCGCGAAGAACGGAGCCGATATCCAATCCGGAAAGATTGATATACGTGTTGGTTATACGGAAAAGGCTGAAAAGGGCGCGTGGCCTAGTCCGGATAAGGCGGCAGCCTCCTAAGCTGTAGATCGGGGGTTCGAATCCCCCCGCGCCCGCTCGCTTTCCATCCGTTCTTTCTAATTTTTTTCTATAAATGATGATATCAGGGCACTATCTTGGAGATGGCCAGCTCCAGGATATCCTCTGCCCCTGACTTTTTCAACAGGGGGATGAGCAGATTGACCTGCGATCTATCTACCACCGTTTCCACGGCATAATAGTGGGTGTTGTAGAGCTTGGAGATAGTGGGGTTCTTCATGCTGGGCAGCATGGAGACAACATCCTTTATCGAATCCTCGGGCACATTCATCTTCAACAGAGTCTTTCCCCTGGCCCTGATCACCGCAGAGAGCAGCGTCTCCACTGCGATGATCTCCTCATGCTTCTCCGCGATTGGCATAGCTCTTCTTGTTGGCTATCAGTTCCGATGTGGACTCCAGCATGACATCTATGATCTTCAGGCCGTTCTTCTTCAATGTCGAGCCGGTCTCTGTGAGATCGACGACCACGTCGGTGAGTTCTGGGACTTTGGCCTCAGTGGCTCCAAAGGAGAATTGAATCTCCACAGGTATTCCCAGGCCCAGGAAGAAGGCCTGAGTGAGGCTCGGATATTCTGTGGCCACGCGGCTTCCCGGCTTTATCTGGCGGGCGGATTGGATGTCCAGGCTTTCGGGCACGGCCACGACCAGCTTTACAGTGCCCGGCCCCTGTTTGCCATAGTTGAGCTCAGTGACCTTGGTCACTACGGCTCCCGACTCCATTATCCAGTCCGTTCCGGAGATGCCCAGATCGAAGTAGCCTTTGGCCACATATCCCGGTATCTCCTGAGGGCGGAGGATCTTCACCTTGCCGATGCGGGGATCTTCAATACGGGCGTTGTACTCTCGCTCCGTTCTCTTAACCTCAAGCCCCGCCTGCTCGAAGAGCTGCAGGGTCTGGTTTTGCAGGCTGCCCTTGGGAATGGCGATGTCGATCATTCTGATAGTTCTCTTTCTTGGAGATTCGTATTTTTGCCTTTTGCTCGATTAGCAGCTGGATTCCTATATGTTCATTACTTTCATCTATCGCGGCTCACAATATTTATAAATAACAACAGTAATAAACATATGCAAAGGGGAAGGGCATGGCATCGGTGATAATCTCAGATACGCACTTTGGTTTGGGCTCGTCGACACTGAATGATCCCGCAAAGGTCGACCAGTTAATGCGAGAGATATCGGAATTCGGGAACGGCTGCGATGAGGTCGTTCTCCTGGGCGATATCTTCGATTTCTGGAGGGTTCGGCCAGAGAATGCCGTGCGAGACTCAATCTATTTTCTGAAGCGGCTATCTCAAGAGGACCTGAAGATTCGCTACGTGGTGGGAAATCACGATCATCACCTGGTGGTGCAAAAGCAGGAGGACGAGTTCATGGAGAGGATGGCAAGGGGCGATCTTTTTCCTGTTTATATCCCCTCACTCCGCTGGTGCCAGTCCATCAACGGCCTGAATATCGATATGCTCTATCCTACTTACCGGGTCAGTTGTTGTCACCGGACAGTTCTCTTCACCCACGGCCATCACCTGGATGGCATCCAGACCTTTACTATGCAGCTGGTAGAGAAGCTGCGCAGACTCTCCGGAGAAGAGCTTCTGCCCGCGGACCTGGAGATGATGATGACCTACGCCTACGAGAGCATCTACCGCTCTGCCTACATTGGGGAGATGGTCTCCTTCGAGGATCGCATCTGGAAAGCCTCCAACTTGCTGCAAAAGTTCACATCAGGGGTCTTTCGTAAGCAGCACTTTGCTTCCGTAGAAGGGCAATACGATGCCATATTGAAGTTCATTCGCGACCAGAACCAGGGGGAGGTAGATTGCTTCATTTACGGGGATACGCACCGGGCGGGCATCTTTCAGAGGAAGGGCGGTCCCCTGGCCGTAAACGCGGGCAGCTTCACGCGCGAGCAGGGAAAAGGATCCGGCATGGAGACGCCAAATACCTATGTCTTTCTCAATGAAGATGGCCTGGCTTTGAGACAGCTTGGCCGTTCCGAGTCTCTGTATCTATGCAAGCTTGTCTAGAAAGCCAAACCTTTTCATCATGAATCATCCAGTCTCAGATATGTTCGAACCAGATGAGGAAACTATGGTCCTGGAGATCGTTCGCGGGTTCTTCGGCATCCCCTCGGAGGAGATGATGAAGATCGGCGAATTGACCAAGAATCTGCTCTTCAACCCGGTGGTCGGAAGCGAGGAGGAAGCGATGGGAAATCTCAAGGAGGCGCTGAACGAAATGCCCCGCGAGCATGTTTTATTGGCAGGCATGTTCGTATCAGGCCTTCTGCGGTGCAACCTCGCCCAGCAGATTGAACAGCAATACGCGCGAGCAAAGGCCGAAAGCGACGTTGAACCTTCCTGTGGTGCACCTCGGGAATAACCGCATATGAAAGAGGGGCTTCTCGCATGCAGGGATCCGAATGCACTCAAGTCGGAGATGAGATGCATCATCGATGCCATGCTAGCCGATCAAATCGAGACGGAAGCTGATCTAGAAAAACGAAAAAAGGATGCCTCGTCCCGTCTCGGACTGGCGACTCTTCCCAGCAATGCCGATATCCTCTCCATGGCCCTGCCGGAAGAGCGCAATGCGCTCAAGATGCTGGTGCGTAAGCCCACACGAACCCTTTCCGGCGTTGCGGTCATCGCTGCCATGACCTCTCCGGCTCGCTGCCCGCACGGCACATGTGTTCCCTGTCCGGGCGGAATTCAATGCACCTCGCCGCAAAGCTACACCGGCCGGGAGCCGGCAGCTCTTCGGGCGGGGCAGTACGGCTATGATCCTTACGCCCAGGTGAAGGCGAGGCTTTCTCAACTGGACGAGATTGGGCATCCTCTGGACAAGTCGGAGCTCATCATCATGGGCGGGACGATGACCTCCCGGCCTCTCGGCTACCAGCACTGGTTTGTCCGGCGCTGCCTCCAGGCCATGAACGATTATCCCCGGTCGAACCCAGACGTCGTATGGCAGTCCTTTGCCGGGCTCGCCGAGGCCAATGAGACCGCATTGGTTCGCAACATCGGAACCACATTCGAAACCCGTCCAGACTGGTGCGGCCATAAAGCCATCCAGGAGATGCTCAGCCTCGGGGCCACCAAGGTGGAGCTGGGTGTGCAGAGCACCCGGGACGACATCCTGCAAAACATGTTGCGGGGCCACACTGTCCAGGATACCGTAGCGGCCAACCGCAATCTTCGGGAGGCGGGCCTGAAGGTGGGCTTTCATATGATGCCCGGGCTTCCTGGCTCAACTCCCAAAACGGACCTGGAGGTCTTCCGGGAGCTTTTTTCGGACAGCCGCTTTCGGCCGGACTACCTCAAGATCTACCCCACTTTGGTGGTGGAGGGAACCGAGCTCTACCGGCAATATCAGAGGGGCGAGTATGCGCCTCTGGACGACGCTGCTGCAGCAGAGCTGGTCTCTCGCATAAAGGAACTGCTTCCCAGCTACGTCCGACTGCAACGGGTGCAGCGGGACATCCCATCGCCTCTAATTGTGGCGGGGGTGAAGAAATCAAATCTGCGCCAGCTGGCACAGCAGCAGTTACGAGCGCGCGGCGGCAAATGTCGATGTATTCGCTGTCGGGAAGCGGGCCTTCGCAAGGTTTTGCAGGCTGACGTGGAGCTGATGCATGAGGCATACAACGCATGCGGCGGAGTGGAGCACTTCTTCTCTTTCGAGGCAGAGGATGGTACTCTGGTTGGTTTCCTGCGCCTGCGCCTGGGCCCCCGCGCGCGGGTGCGGGAGCTGCATGTCTACGGTCCTATGGTTCCCATCGGCAGCAGAGCGGATGGGTGGCAGCATCATGGATACGGGACCCGCCTGGTGGAGGCGGCAGAGATCCTGGCCAGGAAGGAGGGATATGCATCCCTGGAGATCACAAGCGGCATAGGTGCTCGGGGGTACTACCGCCGGCTGGGTTACGGTCTGGTTGGAAATTACATGGCCAAAGCATTGTTGTAGGTCAAAGACTCGGCATGCCGAAAAATGCCTTGGAAAAATCACCACAACCTTTAAATTCCCTGCACCGAAGGATATTCGCGATCTGAGGAATTACAATATGCGTTGGCAAGGCACAATCGGAAGGAAGGCCACGGGCGGAAAATTGATTCTGGCCAGAGGCAAGAGAAAGTATGAGGTAGGCAGAGAGCAGAGTGACACCACCATTGCCGCCGTCAGAGTCAAGAAGATCGAGACGCTGGGCGGAAATGAGAAGCTGCGCATGCTGCGGGGCAATATGGCCGCAGTCGCTGATCCCAAGACCGGAAAGTCCACGACGGTCAAGATCGAGACTGTAAAGGACAATAAGGCCAATCTTCACTACATGAGAAGGAACATCCTCACCAAGGGCGCAATCATCAAGACAGAGCTGGGAGATGCCAGGATAACCAACCGGCCCGGCCAGGATGGCGTCATCAATGCCATACTGCTGCCTCCCCAGTAAACCCTTTTCCTTTTAATGTTCATCGTCTTCCGGTGTAGCTGCGGCCGTCACCTATATTCTCCCCAGGACGCCAAGACCAGGACCTGTCCCTGTGGAAAGAGAACCACTCTCAGCAAGACGAGGATTCTGGCGAGCGTTGAGGACGCCAGGGCCGCGGGTGAGGTCGTCCGCCGGCTGCAACTGGGAGAGCACGGCATGACCGGATTCAAATCGGCAAAGCTTAGTTAAAATCGTCTCCTGCCCTTCAATCCATTTATCTCTCGGGCATGATGGCAAAGGAGGCAGAAGTCCTGGCAAGAAGCGATCCATCATCCGAATTCGTTACGGCGCTCTCCAGGAAGGCGACACTTCTGCCCCGCTTGACCACCCTTGCCGTGGCCGTGACCCTGCCCGTCCTGATGCCCTGCAAGAAGCTGGTGCTCTCTGATATGGTGGCGATGCCCTCATCCTCATCCAGCACGGTGAAAAGGGCCAGGGCCATGGCTTCATCGCTTAATGACGTGAAAAGGCCTCCCTGCAGCCATCCCGCCCCGTTAAGCATATCGGGCCGCACCTGCATGGAGAGCGCGGCCTCTCCCCGACCAAACGGGCCCAGTTCGATCCCCATCAATCGGAGGAAGGGGTTGGCATCTCTTCCCAGCCTGCGGATATCTTCTATGTAACTCATCTCAAGATCCTGTAACCTCCTGGAAGAGGATTTTTAAATAAGTATGGTTCAGAAGCCTTCGCCCGAGGAGAGAAAACTATTATGGGCCCCGGGTGGTCTATGGGTATTAATGACTATCCTGGTAGGCTCTAGCGGCTGGTCCTATGACGATTGGGTGGGCAGGTTCTACCCGATAGAGCTGGCCCAGAAGAAGGGCGAATGGCTGGCCTACTATGCCAGGTATTTCCGGACGGTGGAGATTAACAGCACCTTCTACCGGCCTCCGGGCGAGCTCCAGGTAGCATCCTGGATAAAGAAGGGCATTGAGCTGAATGATTTCGAGTATTCCCTGAAGATGCCCCAGCTTGTGACTCACAAGTCCATGGTCCAGGGTGACAGTGATCGCGCCGTTCATTGGGCTAAATCCTTTGAGAAGACCTGCATCCTGCCCATGAGCGAGGCGGCCCTCCTGGGATGTGTGCTGCTGCAGCTCTCACCTTACTTCAAGAATACGGCTTCTGCCCTATGGACTCTGGAAAAGGTTCTGGACTCTCTCTCTTTTCGTGACTGCAATTATGCTGTGGAGTTTCGGCACCGCTCCTGGCTGGAGGAGGGTGGGGAGGAGATCGATCCCCATGCGATGCAGATCCTGAATGATCGCAATGTGGCCAGTGTTCTGGTCGACGGCCCGGGTCTGCATGCCCGCAAGGCTTCCAGTGCCGATCACTCCTACTTTCGCTTTCACGGCCGCAATTACGACATCTGGTATGAAAAAGATAAAGGGGACGACTTCCGGCTGGACAGATACGATTATCTCTACAGCAAAGAGCAGCTCATGCCTTGGGTGCCGCGCATAAAAGAGGCTGAGCTGAAGGCGCAGAAGGTCAGAGTCTACTTCAATAACCACGCCCGGTCCAAGTCGGTGAGAAATGCCTTCCAGCTCATGGATCTGCTCATGCTGCCCCATGAACAGAAGGAGATAAGGCTGCAAAACCAGTTTACCCTGGGGAGCTTTTGAGGCTCTTTTGATTTAGGACCGGTTTGCTGGCAAAGGAGAGAGGAACGAAGATGCGCCTGAAGGAGATGCTGCGAGGAATTGTGCCCGAAGAGAGCCTGTGCAGGCTTTCGGACGGCTACCACGTCATCGGAGACATAGCAGTTCTATCCCTTGCACCGGAGCTGGAGGGATACAAGAAGGAGGTAGCTGCAGCCCTATTGAATCAGTGCAACCACATTCATACCGTGCTGAACAAGACCTCCCGGCTGCAGGGCGAGGAAAGGGTGGCCCACTTCGAGGTTCTGGCGGGCACCGGCAACACCATCACCGCCCACAAGGAATTCGGTTTTATCTACCACCTGGATGTAGCGAGGGTCTTTTTCAACAGCCGTCTCGGCAGCGAAAGAATGAGAGTGGCGAACATGGTCAAAGACGGTGAAGATGTGCTGGTGCCATTCGCGGGCTCGGGTCCCTTCGTGGTTCCCATTGCGGCCCGGGGGGCTCATGTCGTGGCTCTGGAGAAGAATCGCGACGCATGTTTATGGCTGGCCGAGAATGCCCGGCGGAACCATGTGCAGGATAAGATCGCGGTGATAAATGGGGACGCATTTCAGATGAATGAATTGCTGAAGACGGATTTCGACAGGGTTGTGGTGCCCACTCCCTACGGAATGGACCGAATCATAAAGACGGCATTGCAAATGATGAAGGCAGGGGGCTGGTTGCATTTTTACACCTTCAAGAAGCGCCATCAGATCGAGGAACTTCAGCAGAGCTACGAAGATCTGGGCCTGGAGGTAATGCAATGCCGCCGCTGCGGCAATGTGGCGCCTGGCGTCAGCCGGTGGGTATTCGATATGGTGAAATCCTGAGGCCCGGGTGGCATATTGACGGGATGCCGGCATCGGGTTTGCTGTCGGATTTGTTGCGCTTTTGCTGCATCGATCTGGAACGAAATCCTTAAATACGGCAATCGACGTATCTACGACTTGGCAAGAGTCGAATCTCGTTTCTTTCCCTCCCTCAGTTTCAGTGACTTTTGCCCCCTCCTAAAATTATATCCAACCCTATTCTGCTCTCACGGGCAGGGGAGGGTCAAGACGGATGTATTTCCCGCCACAGTCTCCGATCTTATCTGCGCATAACCCATGTATGTTCCGCTCATCATTAAGGACGGAACGGTATTGGCATTCTTTTGAACTCGCTGGCCGATCCTGGCGGTCCCCTGGATCTCAGAGCTGATATCATAGACGGAAAAGCTATCGTTCTGGTAGATCTTCGTATCCTTGATGAGGTCCTTATCAATCTGATATGTCTCTGAGAAGACCGAACCAACTTCGTAATTCTTGGCGCAGAGAGCATTGCGCAGGTCGCTCTGCGTGAGCGGGGGGGTATAGGGTCTGTAATCGAAATTGACTGAGCTGGTGAGGGATGTTTCATCCCGATTCGAGTCCTTGTAGACCTCAGAATCTATGGTTCTGGTAACCATTCCGCTCCCGCTGGCGCCAAGGACCATCTTCTGGCCGCCAAAGCCCGCCTGGGTCTGAAGGATTCTCGACTCTTCCATGTAGCCGTTGACGAATACCCAGGAATGCTCGGTGAAGTTCTGGGCCAGCGTATCCGCCGTTGCCGCATCAGCCAAAAAGGCGGCAATGCAGGCCGCAGATAGCAGCATCATAAAAACCATCCCTTTCATCTCAGCGCCTCGTCACTTCCAGTTAAAGAAGCATTGAAATATAAATGTGATCCTGGGGTTAGATGGCAAAAAACCAGGGGACTCACGCAGAAGGAAACCTCAGGATATCCATTGATGTCGCCATTGGTATACGGTTCCGGAAGAAATAACGATTTAGTTTGAATCCCCTTCCTTGCACAAATAGCATGGATCGGTGTGAAGGTCTGGCGTGCGGTCACAATTTCACCTGATACCGACCCGATGTTCGACGCATAAGCACCTGACACATTTCTTATCCAAAAGCGGCATCGCCGTCCTTACGTAGAGCCTCGATCACCTCTGCCCTGGCAAGTCCACTCACAGGCGCGAAAGCGCTCTTCTTGCAGCCACCAGATTCTGTTCTATCCAGATTTCCTCGGATCCATTGCTCATGGGTTATCTGATCCAGGGACAGCGCTTCCTGAGCGATACGATAAATGCGACCTGCAAACGCCCGGGCCGATTTCTCCTGGACACATGCCGAAACGTAAGTCGGACTGACGAAAAAGACGGAATCTGGCTTTAGAGGTTGTTCCAGGGTGGCGTGCAAGATCTCCTTGCCTGCATCTTTATCGAAGCCGCCCGCACCAAGGCCGTATAGGTCAAGCTCCACAACTGCATAACGGCTGCGTGGAGCGACAACTGCAATGGCCACGAATGCCCGGGAACGGATGGAGCACCATTCCCAGTATTGCAGCAGACACTTGCGGCTTTGCATCCAGATGACATGACGGGCAGCTACAGACTCTTCCAGGATACTATGCGGCTTTAGCACGTGGCATATCAATGCCGTCAAGGTAGGTGTACCTTTTGGGCCAGCATTTGTCGACCAATCCCGGGCCTGGGACGATCTGTCGAGAACCGCTCTCCGAAAATCATGACTTGCCGTAAGCTGCTGTTTAGTATTTATGGGATGAGAAATGAATTACATAGGCAATGTTGCATCCTGAAGTCTCATTGATTGGATGGTATGATTGTGATAGCATTTGAGTTCCCGGATAAAAATTTGTGCCGGCAGATAAATCAATAAGTGGAGGCAAGAGTTGTATGAGCAAGAAAAAGGGCGCTAAGGGTATGCCGATCGAGGGACCTGGCAAACACGATCCCTCAAAGCCACAGAAGATCAAGTCAGATGCTCCCGTCTTTGATAAAGCGAAGGGCAGCATAAAGAATGAACGGCCACGAAAGACCCGGATTTAGAGGCTCATGGTATTGGGCTCCGCAAAGGGTAGCACCAGAGGTCGTACTATGAAACGGTTCGCTCAAGGCCTCCTGGAGTGCAATTATCATGGTCTGACCAAATCCAGGCCGGTCTGAAGTCTCCGAAATGTCAATTTATCCGATCGCGGATCTGTATGCTTCCTGTATCCTGATGGCGGTCTCAATAAATTTTTTGATCCATGATTATCCCGGGTGAAATTCAGTAGTCCCTCTATTGCCTTGAAATAATTCTATCAGTAAATTATATATACTGTCATGGCAGTTTCTTAATCAATAAGTGAGGAATTGTGCATGAAGGTCAAATTCGTGTGTAAAAATTGTGGTGCAGTGAATGAAAAAGAGAGGGACATACTCCTTGACCCCCAATACGACGAGGAAGACTGGCTCTGCGACCTTCCTCTGGGCTTTGAATGGATTCTGCCCGCAGGAAAGATCTCTCCGATTGTCGGGACGCCATTGTACGTATCCAGCCTGGGTGGAAATCTCTCTCGAGAGGAATATCTGACGAAATACAATGTGGATCCAGAGATAGCTTACCAATTGATGCGAAAGAATACGGGAAGATTGCCCTCTGCAAGGGCTGATCTGACGAGAGTCGAATCCCGCATAAGTCAACGCTAGGTGGATGAAGAATGTAGAGCCTGAATTGGGCCATACCAGTAGACGTTTGGCCTCAGGCCCGATCAGGCATATATATCGAATTGCAGCTTTTTGCCCTAAAATAAGAAAGGTATTAAGCCAGATTCAGACTGGTGCTGAGAGTTTTTATATCATCTGAACAGTTATGTTATGGTGCTGGAAAGATTCCCTCTCCCGACTTTCGAAGGTGTTTTCATTGGGACAATGGCAGCAGGGTGCGGCAGCTTTCCCAGCTCCCGGATTCAGAAAGGTCTGATCCTTGACCGGCTGGATCGAGATCTATCAGAAGAAGGCGTAGGTTTTGGAATGCCGGCGCTAAAATTAGGAACTGAATCGATATTCCCTGGTTCCTGGAAGATATCGGCCGGGAGACATGATGGCTTTTCACTGATCGAAGCTGAATACTCCATGGATCTTATGGCTCGCATGTCTAAGGGAGATGATGTTGTCAAAAATCACATATTCTGCCTGGCCTGCAACATGTTTTCCAAGATTCATAGAGAACAGCCCGAATTGAGAAGGGGAATGTCCATTTGTTCTGGTATTCTGAGGCGATCTCTGGGTTTGAAAGATGCCTTTTGCAGGATACCCAGTCCAGGGTCGGTGAGAGTGGCCTATCGGATCATAGGATCAAAAATTCAAGTAAGTCTCAAGTTTCCCTTGGTTAACGGCTGCACTGAGAAGATCGTCCTCAATGAGCTAGGGGCAAACTGGTTTGATGTTTACGAAGATTCAGACGGACTTATTCTGAAAGGGAACGAAATAGGCAGCTGGGATGAGGTCCATGCTGAATACGCAGCATTCTTTGATCATGCAGACGGACTATCGTTCACTCTAAAGAAGGTTGAAGGTGCCAGGATGTTTCGAGGCAGGGAACTTGTGCCGGGCCGGCTGGCATGGTCGGGCCTCGCTTATGTATTGCCGCCCCATAGAGACGAATTCACCTATTCCATTACAATAGGCAGTACATGACGCGAATTCTTCTCATCTATCCCTATTTTCGCTCCGGGCACAACCGATCTTCTTTCCGTTTCCCTCCCCTGGGATTGGGCTATTTGGCCTCAAGCCTGATAAGCCACGGATACCACCCCCAGATACTGGACTGCACCTTCCTGGAACGGGGGGAAGCCAGGCGGCGGGCCATAGATGCCAGGGCCGACATTGTAGGAGTTTACAGCATGGTGACGATGCGTCAGGAGAGCCTCACATTCGCCAGGCTGCTGCGCGATCATTGCGATCTTCTCATTGCCGGCGGCCCCCTTCCATCCTGCGACCCGAGTTCTTTTTGTGACGATTTTGACCTTGTGATTAAGGGCGAAGGCGAATCAGCAATTGCAGAGATAGCCTCAGCTTATGAGGCGGGCACAGGCTATGGCAAGATTGAGGGATTGACATACCGCCAGGAGGGCAGCACAGTTGAAACGCCGAAGAGAGAATTGCAGCTCGACCTGGATCAGATACCCTTCCCTGCAAGGAATCTCTTCCCCAACCGGATGTATATCGACTACTGGAAGAAGCATTTTGGCTATTCCGCTACAACGGTTATGACCACCCGGGGCTGTCCTTTCAGCTGCGAGTTCTGCAGCAATGCCGTCTTTGGGACATCTTACCGGGAGCGTTCTTCAGAAAATGTCTTGAATGAGGTCGAGGAGACCCTGGCAATGGGCTATGAACGGATTCATTTCGCAGATGATGTATTCACCTTGAACAAGAAGCGCATAATGCAGATCTGCGAGGATATCCAAAGTCGCCGTCTGGACTTCAAATGGGAGTGCCTGGGCAGGGTGGACTCGATCGACGAGGCCACGGCAGCTGCTATGAAGAAAGCCGGTTGCGACAGGATATTCTTTGGGATCGAGTCAGGTGACGAGGCCACATTGAGGCTCATGGGAAAGATGATCTCCCTGGACCAGGCCGGGAGAGCTATTGGAGCGGCAATGTCGGCCGGGCTCAAAACGGGCGCATTTTTTATTCTCTGTTATCCAGGGGAGGACGATGACCAGGTGCTTAAGACCATAAGGTTTGCAACATCCCTTCCCCTGGATTATCTCTCTTTTACTATGCCCTATCCTCTACCGGGAACCAGGTTGTCCGAGAGGGTCAAGAACAAGTCCGTGAGAGACTGGAAAGGCGAGACGAGTCTCCTGTCTGATCACACTCTGACCTTTGAGAGCGAATTCTCGGAATTCAAGATGAAGTTCGCCATCCTCAAAGGCCAGGTCCAGTTCGGCGTCCGAAAGAGACTGGGATCCAGGGCTTTTCTGGTGAATAGACCCATCGAGATGTTGACGGACAGAGTCTTCAGGATCATGAAATAGAAAAGACAAGAAGATGAGCTGCAAAAAAAAACAGAATTTCCTGGACCAAAGACGGGGCCAGGGCCCCGTTTACACGATCTAATGAAGGCGATAAATAGCGCAACAGCTCCGGGCCGCTCCCCTGTGATGCGCGACTCAATATTCGATCTTTTGTCGTTCGTTGTTCGATTTTGATATATCTATTTTTTATAATTTTCTTATTTCTACTTCAATCCAGGCAGAAATCTCTTCATGACCTCGGCAGCCACGACCACCAGCAGACCGACGCCCAGAACCAACATCCAGCTCTCGGATGTCAGAGGCTTGTGTCTGGAAGATGGATTGCATGAACGGAATGTACACCACGGCAAGAATCGAGAATATCGATCCTGCTATTCCCAGGAGAAGTGTCTTATTGCCCAGGGGATTCATTCTGAATATGGACTCCTCCAGAGATCGGCTGCTATAGGCATTGTAGACCGTGAAAAAGCCCAGCCCCACAAAGGCCATGGTTCTGGCATAACTCAGGTCCTGTCCCATCTCCAGCGATGCCATATAAAGGCCGAGTGTGCCGGTTACGATCGCGGCTGCAATTCCCAGAGTATAGATCATCAGGCTTCTTGAGGGCATGCTCTCCCTGGGATCGCGCGGTTTCTTCGTCATGGTATCGTGCATGTGCCGGCTCCAGGGCCAGGCCTATGGCCGGGAACTCCTCCGCCACGACATTTATCCAGAGAATCTGCGCTGCCAGGAGAGGCATGGGATAGCCAAGAACAACGGCAATAAAGATCGTCGCCAGCTCGGCAAAGCTGACGGCCAGAAGATAGGTGGTTCCCTTTCTTATGTTGTCGTAGATCCTTCTGCCCTCCTCAACTGCGCCGACGATGGTGGCGAAGTTGTCATCGGCGATGACCATATCCGATGCTTCCTTGGTAACCTCGGTGCCCGTCTTTCCCATGGCGATACCGATATCTGCTGCCTTCAAAGCCGGAGCATCGTTGACTCCGTCTCCCGTCATGGCTACGATATTGCCTCTTCTTTTTCAGCGCCTCGACTATGCGCACCTTGTGCTCAGCCGTGACCCTGGCAAATATCGAGACACTCATCGATCCTATCCTGCAGCTGCTTCCTCGCTCATCTTCTCCAGATCGGCTCCCTCGATGACCTCCCCATTACCAATATCCAGCTCCTTGCCGATGGCTTTGGCCGTGAGGCGATGATCGCCCGTGATCATGACCGTCCTGATGCCTGCTATCTTGCTGACGGAAATGGCATCCAGTACCTCTTTTCTGGGCGGGTCCATCATGCCGGCAAGACCGGCAAAGATCAGATCGGATTCAACAAAATCCATTTCCAGAGGATCGCTGCTGCTCCATGGATTTGCCGGCAAAGGCCAAAACCCTCAAGGCACAGTCTGCCATGCCGTCCGCTCTGGCCAGAATGGATCTTTTTGCGGTCTTCTTCGGTAAGGGGCGAAACACCCTTGGGCATGGGCAATGCGGATGCATTCTCCCAAGTACGACCTCAGGTGCGCCTTTCATGGATACGATCCGGCCCTCGCCCTGCAGTCTCATCGACCGTTGTCATCCTTCTGCGATCGGAATCAAAGGGATATTCCGCAATTCTGGTGCCGCTCTTCTCTATCCTATCCAGAATGCCTGCCTTTTTGGCGGCAACAATTATAGCTCCTTCCGTTGGATCTCCCACTATGCGCCAGTTGCCGTTGGCCTTCTCGATATCCGCGTTGTTTGTAAGCGTCCCGATCTTGAGAAGCCGGGCCAGATCCTCTTCCTGGGGGTCGATGAGCCTGCCTTGCTCGGCCAGAAGGACCCTCCGGAGTGTAGCCCGATCCCTCCACCTAGATGGTTCTAAAGGTTTGAATCTCTCGCAGCGTCATCTCGCCGGTAGTGAGGGTGCCGGTCTTATCCGTACAGATCACCGTAGTCGATCCCAGGGTCTCGACCGCAGGAAGCCTTCTGATTATGGCGTTCTTCCTGGCCATGGCCTGGGTTCCGAAGGCCAAAGCCAGGGTAACGACAAAAGGAAGAGCCTCCGGGACTCCAGCCACGGCCAGAGCGATGGCGGCTATCAGGGAATCCATGATGGGCGAGCCCCGGCTGGTGTCCAGCACGAAGACAATTGCAGCTACTGGCAAATACCAGGAGTGCCTGTCTCTTGGCCAGCTGTTCCAGCTTTATCTTGAGGGGCGGATCGGCCGGCCTCTGTTTGATCATGCCCGAGATTCTGCCCAGTTCCGTAGTCGAGGCCCGTGGCGGTCACCACAGCCCTGCAATTGCCGTAGGAGACAATGGTCCCCATGAAGACCATATTCTTTCTGTCGGCAAGAGCGGCATCTTCGGGCAAGATGGTCTGTACTCTTTTTAACGGGCAGCGATTCCCCGGTTAAAGGGGCCTCAATGACCTGCAGGGCGGTCTCCTCCAAAATTCGGCCGTCTGCCGGCACCTTATCTCCTGCTTCCAGATAGACCATGTCGCCGGGAACAAGATCCGACTGCGGGGATGGTGCTCATCTTGCCGTCCCGCATGACGTCCGCTTCCGGGGCCACCATCTCCCGGAGCGCCTCCATGGCCCTTTCCGCTTTATACTCCTGGAAGAATCCTATGATGGCCACGAGAATAACTATTCCTAAGAATAACGTAGGCATTGGTGCTCTCGCCGGCGATATAGGAGATCACGGCGGCAAAGATCAGCACCAAAACCATATAATCTTTAAATTTGCCCAGGAAGATTTTCAAAGGCGAGGGTTTGGAGGGGCTTTCCAGTTGATTGGGACCGTGCTCGGAGAGTCTTTGGGCCGCATCATCAGAGCTAAGTCCCTTTTGTCCGGATTTCAGGCCGGCCAGGACCTCATCAGTTGTAATTGAATGCCATTTCACGTGTCTAGCCTCACTTGGGGTGGGATGAGGGGAGACTACGGCAATTGTAGATATACTTTACGCGATTCTCAACGGAGTCTTAGGCAATAACTAACGCAATGGCATCATCCTTGTCGATGATGAATTACCTGAGAATCAATTTTACCCTTTAGCCGGCTTGGGTTCACGGGATACAGGTCGATAGCGTGGCGAGCGATGAACTTTCTCAAAAAATAAATGCTATTTACTCCCATTTTTCTTCTTTTGCTTTTGGAACTGCGATTTCAGTTATATCAACCACGGTCTGGGATTCTTCCGTTCCGGTGGGCAAATCCGGCTCCTCGGGCACGATGAGCCAGGCAATGATATATACAATGAGGCCCGCGCCCGCGGATAGGATCAGCACCATTGCGATCAGCCGGATGATGATCGGGTCAATGTTCAGGTACTCACCCAGACCGCCGCATACCCCCCCGACCCAGCGATCCTTCTTGGAGCGGTACAATTTTTTGTCCATGTGCGCCTTCATTTCTCCGATTTTTCTTGTCTTTTAGTGTGGACATCGACCAATTGTCATGGAAAATGGTCTCAAGTAGATATAGATATAGTGGTATTTAAGACTTCAGTTAGTGTGTTAGTGTCACATATTTCACAATTATCCACCATCATCCGTGGTGCTCCCTTCCCTCAAAATCCATAACGCGGTTTCAAACGGAAATTGGGCCGAAAAGATTAAGTATAATGAACATATATAATAGATTTGTTGAGTTATCTAAATCAACCGATGCTGGAGAGTTCAGGGCTCTCTACCTCCTCCCTGAATTTCTTCAGTAAGCGTGTCATTGCTTCTATCGTCCTTTCAGTGATAATCTTATGGGGGGATTTAGTTGCTCGCTCCAAGCTTTTCTCAGATTGTGCCAGGAGCTATCTTTGATAATTCTGCAAGCCATTTTCCATTCGTATGAATATCCGTGATCTGTAGTTTAGAGCAAGCAAGAGATTAATTCCATTTTTTCCAGCAAAATATATTTTTTCGAGATTTTGCACTTCTTGGAAGATCGGAATGATCTCTTTATTCAAAGAGGAGGCTCGACCTGCAAGTTAACGAGAGATGCAGAAGTAGGTCATTGCTGAGCAGGGCGAAAATCTGGTTTTCTACGGATATCTGGCATGCCTCATCCAGGGCCGCCATATGCTGCCACCGGCATGCCCCGTCAGAATCATGACCTTTGCAAAGCCGCTGTCTGCGAATGAGACAAGGCTCGCAGAACACGTGCCCTACTGTATGGTGCCGGGAAACCGCGCTGCAACAGGCACCGTAACGCAGTGGTAGAGCCCAGGAATACGTCCTTCTGGTCAGCAACAGACCGAGCCACCTCCAGAGCTTGAAATGGTATTCATGATCGGGGGAGGTGAGGGCCGTTTTCCTCTGTGGCACCTACTGGCAGGATCACAGGTCGGGTCTGCCCGAGTCCTGCTTCGATCTCGGGCCAGCTCATTACCACCAGGAGCTTCATGAAGCCTCTCCCGCATCCGAGGTCTGCTACGATCCGGATACGTTGAGGACAACTCCTGAGAGAACGTACTCCTCAGGCACCTTCAATTCGTAGGTATCGTCTCCCACAGACAGCTTGTAGCTGCTCATGGGTTTGGTATCGAATTGCGTGCCACTGGGAATGGGACCTTCCGTCGAATAGGGAAGTACCAGAGAGAACTGGCCGCTGGAATCGCTGATGTTGGACTGCTGGTACAGGAAAGTCCGGTTTTGATTGGTCATGATGGGCACCGCGGCTACGACTTTGGTTCCTGCTGGTGCACTTCCCTTTATCACCGCGCCAGGAACGTTCTCGAAGATCTTAACATCCTTCTGGCCGTCGCTGGTTACAGCTGTCTCCGATTCATGCACCAGCCTGAAGTGCTGCAAAGCCTCCAATGGGAATGCTGCACGGGAGGGGCTGGTGGAATAGATCTCGGCAAGGTCCCCCTGGTTTCGGCTCTCGTTGACGAAGGCCTCCAGTTCGGTGCGATTCTCGGAGATAAGGGGCGCCTTGGTGAGCACTGGAACAGTAACTCCATCTCCCACATCCGTAATGCGATAGGCGAATCCCACTCTCTGATCCCCTGCCACCTCCGTGCCGTCGAAGAAGAACAGGCGTGCCGTCATCGTCTTGAAGTAGGATTCTCGATAGAGCTGGATCGGAACCAACTGGTTCCCTCGTGACCCGTAAACTGTTGCCATGTATTGCGAATCGGGAATATCACTCCATGAGGCCATGGCATGGAATTTGCCGCTGGTCATGGGCTGGTCGATTATCACATATTTGGCATTCATGTAACGCGACCTTTTCAGATCCAGTTCGGCAAGCACCTTTTCTGCCTGGCTCTCATTCTCGGCCAGGAAAAAGGGCGAGGACCCGGGCACATTCGCTGTGACGCTGCCTATCCCTTGCTGGAATGGATTGGCATTGGGAATCCTATGGCCCACGGTCTCAATAAGGTGTCCGTAATCCCACCAGGACATGATGCCGTAAGCGGCATTCGGGTAGACGTACTGGCCGTTGGCGGGTTGCTCATATTTCGCATAGAGATCCATTCCGGGACTTGGTGTATTGTTCTTCAGCCATGCCGTCGAGGTCAACCAGTCTGAATCAGGGCCTGCTGCATAGTTAGCAAATTCTATAGTCGTGGTCAGACTGGGCCATATAACAAGTAGAATTATCACGACTGCAGCCAGAATGATCTTGAGATTTGAGGCTGGCAGTTTGGCCGGTTCCCTAAACTCTTCAGAGTTCCACTCCATTTCCTTGATTCCGAACTTATGGAATACCCATATCCCCAGAAATGAAGTGAGAATAGCCACGTTTACTCCATAGTAATAGGTGAACCTATTTTGGGCGATGGCCATGACGAGAATGACCAGGGACCAGATTAAGATCATAATTTCAGCGGGCTTTTGGCTCTTGAAATTTCGAATCAGAAGCAAAATCAGTGCCACAAAGGCGAATGTGAAGGTGGAGAAGAATATGGCAGGGAAATAAGTCGTCCTGATGATGCCAGGGAACCCGACCATGACATCGACCACAGAGAAGGCACCGCCATAGGAGAATAATGGTGTTACTTCATTAACAGTAATCGCGCCTCCTGTTTTCTGCTGGAATATGGTCAGCCCTGTGAGGAGGGGCCAGATGAACTGGGGGATGGCAACCAAGAGCATCAATGTGCCGATCGCAGTAATTCCCACCATTGAGAGGGGGTAGTAGTATCTATTGAGGCCGTTATCTCTGATGTATCTGGACAGGATAGCGAAGATGATGACCGCCACTACTCCCAGGAGAAGTACGGTGGGCTGGAAGAAACTGTAGAGATAGTGATTGAAGCCGTGGTAGGGCTTCACAAAGGGGAGCACCAATAGTGTGGCTACAATGAAGGTAATGGCGCCGCTGATGCTTAAGTACTCTACATTTTTTCCCTTTATGTGGTCAAAAATGCTCTGCAGGAAAATAAAGAGCAGAATTATGCCAACAAAGAGGAACCCAGACGACCAGGCATCGATGTAAAGGCCGAGCGAAACTCCCGCCAGGGTGGAGTAGAGGAGAGGGTTCTTGAATGATGACCAATCCTTCTGCACGTCCCCGAAGGTCATGCCCTTCCCGGTGCGGAGAGCCATGAGCAAGAACATCATAGTTAAGGTGCTAAAAAAAATCTCTGCCGCGTGATGATCTGTGAATCCAAGTGTGGTGCGGATGTAGATTTGACCGGGAAGTACGGCGACAATCATCGCTGAGACGAAGCCGCAGCTCTTGCCTCCGAGCTCCTTTCCTATGAAGTAGACAGGGAAGACCAAGAGCGCCCCCAAGACTGCTGGCATGAAGGCGCCAACCACTTCAACGAGATGCATGCTGGGATGGCCAAGGCCGAAGATATAGGAGAAAATTGCAATGGCCCAGTCGAGGAAAGGGCCGAAGTGGAGTGGCGTTCCATGGGGAAAGTTAGTCATGGGATCAAACCAGAGTCTCTGCTGGTTGATCACAACGCCTTTGGCGAGCATCATATGATACCAGGCATCGCTTTCACTGCTGAAGATAACCTTGCTGCCGGAGAAGACTTTATTCCAGAGAATATAGGCGCGCAGATAGAATGATAAGAGTGCCGCCAGTATCAATCCTGCATAAAGGTACAAATCACTATTCTGCCGAATATCGGCCCTGCTCTCAGACCGGGCCTTTTTTTTCAGGGGGACCGATGGAGCATCCCTCGGCGTGACCTCTTGGGCTCCTGCCGAGGTTTTTTTGCCCACGTCTCCCATATCCGCAGATCTCTTCAACATGAAAAGCAAGAGACAGTTCTATCTTCATAAACGTTTTGAATTATCAAACGCACTTGAGCCAAAGTGCACTCGCATCTGCTCCTAGACAGTTAGCCTCAAGGAAAGCCCGAATCTGCGGTTGATAGAGCTATGGCCACAGGAATTCTCGTTAGAGAATAAAGCTTCTGTCATCTGTTTTCATGGTTTATCCTCTTGCCTGAAGGTGCGGGCAGCCCGGATGATCCAGCTTTCCTCTTCCAGCTCTTCAAATGAGTGGTTCCAGATCGGCATACTCAATCCTGTGCGCCGCCCGAGATCGCTCTATTTCGCTCCAGCTTCCTGCAGCGATCGGCAGTATCTAGAGGATACATCAAGGGGAGAATTATGAGGTGGAGTGAACCCCTCCGAGAGGAAAATGAATTAAGCATCATCAACTCATGGAGGGAAGTACATGAAAAAGACGATGCTGCGCTGCAAAAGAGAATTTAAGACATCGGTAATTTTTGGGCTTGGAGGAGACACGCTCCAACTCAATCGCGCTGACATTCATCCATAAGATCCTCCCTTCCTGAGGAGAAAGTTCACGAGAGTCGAGTATCCCTTTCCCCTCTCGATACGGCAAAGAGCCGAAATTTTCTCTTGGATATCAACTCCGCAACAATCCCTTATAAGAGGTTAATTTCGGAGAGCCGATCCAGACAAATCCCAAATATTTATCACTCTTGAACTCGTATAATAGTAGTGGACTAATTGGCTAATGGCATGTATTGGTCTGAGGGTAGCATCATCCTTAAAATAGCTTCTGCCACTCACGATTCGATAAGATGCCTTAAGGGATCTGTTGGTATTGAGCAAAGGAATGGGAATTCTGCTAGCTTCGGGATGCAGGCCGCCTCTGGTTCATCCCCCAGAAATGGATCCTCTTGCCACCCTGATCTAAGCCCATCGCAACAAAAATCTTGAGGACAGATGGTTGACAGATGGCCTGTATTCTGGCTGAGGCGGAATGGCGGGTTAAGACGATGAAAGCTGTTAGGATTCATGAGTTCGGCGGTCCGGAGGTTCTGATGTATGAGGATGTTCCGGTGCCGCAGCCAGGTCTGGGCGAGATCCGAATCAAGGTGATAGCCGCAGGGGTCAATCCGGTCGACTGGAAGATACGAAACGGTTCCATGAAGATACCCTTGCCGATGACTATGGGATTTGATGTCTCAGGCATTGTGGATGCACTAGGACCAAAAGTGGATCAGTTCCACCCAGGTGATCAAATCTTTGCCAAAGCATCACCTGCACATGGTGGATACGCAGAGTATACTATTGTTAGCGAATCTCAGGCAGCTTTGAAGCCCAGAAGCATTGGATTCATCGAAGCCGCTGCCATCCCTACTGCGGGTCTTACCGCCTGGCAAATGCTCTTCGACATTGCAGGACTCAAGAATGATCAGACTGTACTCATACATGGGGCTGCTGGCGGAGTGGGAAGTTTCGCCCTTCAATTCGCAAAATGGAAGGGAGCACATGCCGTCGCTACTGCATCCAACTTCAATGTCCAGTTCTTAAAGAGCCTCGGCGCCGATGAGGTGATCGATTACAATGCGCAAAGGTTCGAGGACATCGTTCATGATGTGGATGTGGTGATCGATACGGTTGGCGGTGACACATTTGATAGATCCTGGGGAGTTTTGAAACCAGGCGGGTTCCTGGTCACATCAGTCGCTGATGTTCAGGAAGACGTGGCAAATGCCCGTGGAGTGCGTGCAAGACATATTGTAAGTCAGGCCAATAGCAATGAACTTGCACAGATCGCTAAGATTATTGATGGAAAGCTTATCCAGCCTATCGTGACTATGGTACTTCCCCTCAGCGAAGCCAAAAAGGCACAGGAAGTGAGCGAAAGCAGGCATACGCGAGGAAAGATAGTCTTAAGTGTAGCAGAAGTGCTTCAGTAAATGCAGGCAAGACAGGCAGCCGACCCGCCCAACGGCTTGCAGTTCTTTAATTTAATTCGATCTCCTCATTAAGGTACGATAAGCCGGGTATTATTATTTTCGGATCTCGTGACTTAAGAACTCAACCAATAGGTATGCCTGGTTTTGGTTAAGGAAAGATTAAAAAAAGCTGATGTCCTAAGGTCACGAGGAAAACAAGGAGCTCACCCGGTAAATAATGGTTTTGAAAAGAGCACAAAAAAAAGGAACAAAAATACAAAAATTAGAAAAACCGCACCAAAAAAAGCAATTTAAGGACAATGCAAGGCGATGGAAATTGTAATTTTTGTCCTTCGAGTCATGGGATTATTTAAGTCTTTTTCTGTTCCTTCTCCTGCTCCTTTGCTTCCTTCTTGTCTTCCTTCTTTTCATGGTGATGCTTTACAACAGCAACACCCGCAGCGGCTCTAGCAATTCCCATATGTATTCCTCTCTGGATTGTTATGGCATCAAAGTTATTTATAGTTGCTTGTAAGATATCATTTTTATCCATAACAATTTTGGCGTATAATGCACGATGGTGAGCTTTCTCGAATACCTTCCTAACGAACGAAATGCTGGCTTGAGGACCTTAGGAATTACTTTACTTCATTAGGCTCAAGCCCACTCCCAAGAGGACCATACGGACCTTTTTCTTCGACGATGAAAATGGCCCTTATACCGACCAGGTGGTAAGAGCCAGAGAGACTCGCAATGAGAAAGGTTCAAAAGCGTTATTTATAAATAATTTGGGGACCGTCTAAACCACAATGGTGTCTACCTGGAAGTCACCAAACCTGCTGAGAAGTTGGGCTCCACAATCCAAACTCAGAGCGCATGGAGAATCTTTTCTTGCCACACTGTTGCAGGCATAGGTTTACTACCCATCTCCGACGTGCTGGCATGTATCGGGAGTTTATCCAGGAGCTTCGAGGAGACGTTAGAAGGGAAGCAATATATAAATCTACTACCATATCGATAAGAAAGAGTTCAGGGAGAGCTACCTGGCCCATATACCTCAACTCGGGGTTTGAGCGATGACTAATAACAGAGGATTGTGGATCGTAAGTATCATTCTCTTAGTCCTGGTACTGGTAAACTCATATCTCATCTACGATCTAAATGGACAAACTTCCATCTTAAGAGATGAAATCAGAGAAATATCCGGACCAGTAGTGTCTTCAGTTTCAGACCGAAATGAGCTGCAAATGTCCGGTTTCAGCATTATTGAGAAGAGTATACCGATAGTGGCTGTTTCGGATGACGAAATGGGAGTAGTAGGTGAAATGAACCTGAGACTAATTCCGGGCAGCAACGATATTCTAATGAATACCGATCCGTTCTCGGAGCCTGATGTCCAATATGCTGTAAAGACGGCAGTGACTTATGCAGAATCGCGCAATTCCAGCTACAAATTCGATAAGGATTTTGTGTTTAATTTCTCCTCGACTAAAGCGCAACTCATCGGTGGAGAGAGTGCGGGAGCTGCAGCGGCAATTCTTACCATAGCTGCCCTGGAGAACAAAGCACTTAAAAGCGACGCAGTAATAACTGGAACCATAAACGAAGATGGAACTATAGGCGAGATAGGGGGCGTGTTGGAAAAGACGAAAGCAGCATCCAACGCCGGGTATAAAAATTTCCTTATCCCCAAAGGCCAATCCAATATCACCTATTACGAGAGACAGTTGCAACGTCAATCAACAGATCTGGGTTTCGAAATCCTGAGAGCCAGGTATGTGCCCAAGACACTGGATTTATCCAAGGCAGCAAGAGATGAATTGGGGCTTAATGTTATAGAAGTATCTAACGTGAACGAGGCTCTGCCCTATTTCATTGAGGATTGAGAATGCGAGGAGCCAATTTAGAACTTTTTTTGTTGAGCACGTATGAAACGATAACCTGCGATACATTCGTTGACCTCCAGGAAGCGATGAGTGACGTTATCAAAGTCTATCTGGCAAAGATCGATAGAGAATTCAAGACAGGGAGGGCGACAGAACACACTCACCGACCGGCCCTAAAGGATCTAGTCGAATCTCTGAACCCAGGGGTTCGAGCCACCAACGAACCAAAACGAGTAGAGTGCGGAGCACCGGATTTCATCCTGCGCAGGGACGGCCTTTCTATCGGTTATGTGGAGACGAAGGACCTTGGCAAGTCCTTAGATGAGGCGGAGGATTCAGATCAACTGGAACGCTACAAAAAATCTCTGCCCAACTTGATTCTGACAGACTACCTGGAGTTTCGCTGGTTTGTGGACGGCCAACTCCGAGACAGTGCCCGGCTGGGCAGGATTGGAAAAGGAAACAAGATCCTGCCAGATAAGAACGGAATCGATGAGACCACGGAACTTCTGAAGCTCTTCCTGGAAAGTCGCCCTCAGCCCATCACCACGCCTAGAGATCTCTCGGAGAGGGCGGCCAAGCTGGCTCACATAATTCGCGACACTATTATAGAAGCCTTTGAAAGGATAGAGCATCGCAAGACCTCAAGGATCTGCGGGAGGCCTTCGCAGACGTTCTTATTCCCGATCTAAACAAGCCCGAGAAGACCGCAGAGTTCGCAGACATGTATGCTCAAACAATTGTCTACGGACTTTTTGCGGCGCGGGTCAATCACAAAGGAACCGGCCCTTTTCTGCGACTGGGCGCAGCCCGCGAGATCCCCAAAACAATCCGTTTCTGAAGAAGCTCTTTGAAACCATCACTGGCTCCAGCCTGGACGAGGAGCCTTACGTCGATTTTGTGGACGATCTAGTGCAGATTTAGCCAACACAGATATCGAGAAGGTGCTTGAGAACTTCGGCAAGCGCAATAAGCAGGAAGATCCGATGGTGCATTTCTACGAGACATTCCTGGCAGCCTACGATCCCAAGACAAGGGAGAAGCGGGGTGTTTATTACACACCTGAGCCCGTGGTGCAGTACATCATCAAGTCTGTGGATCATATACTACAGACTCATTTTGGACTTGGGGGCGGCCTTGCTGATAGTTCAAAGGTGGAATATGATCGAGAAGAATTTTTTTTGGATAAAGAGGGACGGCCAGATAGGACCAAACTTCTCAAAGTAGTCCACGAGACATCTCCTCGGGTGTTGGTGTTGGACCCAGCTTGCTGGACAGGCACATTTTTGTACGCAGTCATGGATCACATTAGGTCTGAATTTATGGATCGGGGCGATGCTGGCCTTTGGTCAGCTTATGTTCGAGATCATCTTTTGCCTCGTTTCTTCGGTTTCGAGCTACTTATGGCCCCTTATGCAATGGCCCACTTCAAACTTGGGATGCTGCTTGCGGGATTCGATCTGCCAAGAGAGATGCAAAAGGTTTGGCAGTATGACTTTTCTGGTGAGGAACGACTTGGAATTTATTTAACTAACACATTGGAAGAAGCCCCTACAGAGTGGCAGAAGCTATTTGGTGCATATAGAATCCTCAGCGATGAGGCAAACGCTGCGTCAAGAGTCAAACGCGATATACCAATCATGATAATCTTAGGCAATCCCCCGTATTCCAATTTTGGTATGATGAATAAAAATGAAACTATCTTGAATCTCTTGAAGGATTACAAGAAAGGCTTGAATGAGAAGAAGCTGAACCAAGATGATGATTTCATAAAATTTATTCGTTGGGGGCAATGGCGAATCGAGCGTACTGGCTACGGAGTGTTGGCATTTATAACTAACAATGCATATATTGATGGCGTAACTCATCGTCAGATGCGAAAATCGTTAGTTGATTTTTTTAACGAAATATACATTCTGAATCTGCATGGAAATAGCAAAAGAAAAGAAAAGTGTCCAGATGGATCATCAGACGAAAATGTATTGATATTCAAGTAGGCGTTTCGATTGGAATTTTCATTAAAGAAAAGAGTCAAACGGCGGCGGCGCACCCCGCTGCAAGCAGGCGGGGCATGCGAGGCGCCGCCGCATGGAGACGGCACTATATCGATCTGATCCATTCCTAAGTTGAACAAGTATGCACTTTATCCCCGATGCAAGCATCGGGGTATTGCCATAAAATCAAACCTTCGTGAGATATAATCTTATTTTCGATCATCAAGCCTTTTTCTTATGGCCTGTCCCAACACCCGAGCACTTGCCATGACATCGGGCTCATCCTCCACATTTCTGTGATGCTTCAAAATCCTTGCTGAGCCCTTTACATAAGGAATGTTGTCCGGAAGTATCTCCAGGTAGTTCCCGTAATTCTCCTTCCATCCAAAGTCCATTCCTGCAATCTCGGGGCTATAAGCATTCCAGGATGCGTAGTTGCACGCCTCTCCGGGTCCGCAGACAAAGCAACAGGGAGTTCCCTTGGCGCTCATGGTTCCCACGACATCCATTCCATCAAAAGCCATCACCTTTCCCAGCCATGCTTCTACATCCTTCTCGGCTGCACAGCCTACAGCCACTGCAGCTGCCACCTTCCCTTTGGTGAGAAGATTCACATGCCGGAAGGCGTAAAGTCTTTCCATGAATGCTTTGGTAAATGCGCTGGGGAGTCCGAAGTATGTCGGAGAGCCAACCACCAGAGCATCAGCTTTCATCACCAGTGGGCCGATCTCCTGAAAATCATCCTTCAGGACACATTCGTTGGTTCTTACACAGCCCATGCAGGCCCTGCAGGGTCCTATGTTTAAGTCCGAAAGCTTCACGAAAGCTGTGTCCAATCCCGTGGAGTCGAGAACTGCTTTTACAAGCTTGTCTGTATTCGCATTCTTCGTTGGACTCCCGCTTACTCCTAGAACATACATATACAACACCATACCTGTTTTTTTGCTACGGCTTTGATATTAAATAATTGTTAAAATTCTATCAAAGTCCTGCTCGCTCCACGATCACGTCTGCAACCTGTCTGGCACTCTTGAAGGGGAAATCGCTGGGCTTCAAGACCTTTCCGGCGTCGCCCGCAGTAAGTTCTACGTCTCCTGCTTTGCATTTGGTGGCAGCACCTTGGGGCAAGGCAGCCAGAAGCTCAACGGGTGTATTCAGGGGAAATTTGGCGTTCTTCAGAGCACCTTCAATCTGTGCATGTATCTCGTCTTTTATACTCATGGGTTTTCACCAATGAGTGTATTCATCAGTTGTGAATATATACTTTAGCGTTATTATACTGTACAAGGTGTAATTCAATGCACAAAATTAACCCTGAGATATAAAATAGAAACCTTTTTAACTTTAGCGGTTGCAGATGCTATCATGAATGCGAAACTTCAGGGCGAAGTTGATGCAATCAAGTCAAAGCTTGACATTATGCATGAAGATATGTTGAGGTTCATGGAACGCTCGAACCAGCAGCATTTGACGTCGATCGTCAATGGTTGCAGAAGCGATTTTTTAGGCGTGATCTCGGGATATGCAACAGGCGAGATAGAGAACGGTCTGGAAGGCAAAATGGTGAGGGATTGTCATATGAAGGAAGCTTGCAAAGGGCTGTTCTCAGATCTTCTCAAAAACAACCTGGAACAGATCAGAGAGCGCGAAGTATCAGAGGATTCCATGAGAAACACGAAATCTAAGATGGAGCAAATGCGGGGTAAGGCTCCATATGAGCAGTGCAAGAATTGCTTCTCCGAAGCATTCAGGCTCTTCGACAAGCAGACTGACTTGATGCGCTCTCTCAGGGTATACCGGGATAATGATGTGACCAGGGAATCGGTGAAGGACCTGCCGGAAGAGAACATAGTCAGCGATATCCTTGAGCCCCTGAGCAATAAGCAGAGGCTGCAAATGCTGAAGGCCCTTTCCGGGGAGACTAAGACATTTTCAGCTCTTTCCAGGCTCACTGGACTGCGGGGCGGCAATTTGCTATTCCATTTGCAGAAGCTGCAAGATGGCGGAATGATCCTGCAGAGGCATGAAAGAGGAGACTATATGATAACCGAGAAGGGATACAGAGTCCTTAAGGGGGTGTCGGAACTGTATACGGATCTGTATTCCAGGATGGTCAAATCTGAACCGACAATAATCCCTCATGCGGTTGTTTAGTCGAGAGATAAGTCTTGTTCACCCGAAGGGGAACTCCCCCACTTTGGCGCTATTGCTGTAGCCTCTCGCCTCCCAGTAGCCTCTCTCTTCCTTATCCACGACCTCGATCTTGGTTATCCATTTGCCCCATTTGTAGCCGTACCGACTCCTGGCGACTAACTGGAAGGGAAAACCCCTCTCAGGAGGCAAAGTGACGTCATTGATGCCATACGCCAGCAGGATCTTATTTGCACTCAAATAATCGAGTGGTAAGCCTGTTGAGTAGCCATCCGAGGAGTGGAACACAACATAGCTTGCATCTGGCTTCAAGCCGGAGAGATTGAGCAGATCCACGACCCTAAATCCGGTCCACTTGGCGTCAAATCCCCATCCTTCTACGCAGGGCATGTATGCCTCCTCCGCATAGGCTGGTAGATTGAGAAGCTCCTCATAACTCATGAACAGATCTCTCTCGACAAGGCCCGTGACAGTTAACCGGTAAGTATTCTTGTCGATAACCTGCGTTCCCTGGATGGCGTTGTTCCCCTGCTGGCTCAAGGGCGTCAATTTCTTGCCCTGATACTCCAGGGCCTCCACCTCCGGCAGGACATGGGATGCGTTCTCTTGTGCCGGCCCGGCCTGCACTGATGTTGGAACGGAGGTCTCCCCGGGCAAAGGATTCTCTGGCGGCAAAAGCTGCAATCCAAAGAAGATGGATAGGCCGCTCAACAGCGCGAGGACGGCGAAAAATGCGGCTATATAGCCCAATCGGCAGTGAGCCTTCCCGCGAAGTTTATGAATTAGCATTCCGTCCAGAAAGAGGGTCAGGGATAGCAAGAGCGCAATTGTGCCCAGCCAGGAGTGCAGAACATGTTGATCCAAAGGATAAAAACGCAATTCTCCCCGGGAGAGATAGCCCACCAGTCCCAGGACGGCGAACGAGGCCATAATTAAGGCCAGGATCTTATGAGGGCGAACCCTCCCGGCAAGAAAAATGATCAGGAGAGCGGAGATTGCTGAAGGAATGTAATGTATTGGTGCAAAAACCATTTTCTCCTACCTTCTAGAGATCATCTCGTCCTTTTCTCGCGACACTGTTGCCTTCTGCATTCGCATCCGCCTTGTCCAGCCGGCCTTTGCTGGACTTGAGGGACCCCGCCAGGCTGGTGGGATCGGATGCGGTTTGTTCCTCAGCACGGTTGCATTCACTGCTGCTCATAATGCTTTGCGGCCAGGCAGAGGTCCGACTCAGGATCTATATCCAGGGCCAGGGAGCTGTTATTGGAGTACTGATAAACCAGCTCGACCGGCCGGCTTATAGGTGAAAGGGAGCTGAAGATCAGGGCTGCCCTTATGGTCCCGTTGGGCTCCAGCACCACCTTAGATATACCCTTATTCCCCAGGACGTCATACTGATTTCCATTGTACTTCCAGCCCCACTGATCCTTCAAAGTGAAGTTCTGGGCCAGAACAGGCAATTTCCAGCGTTCCGTTATTGGTCACAGGCAGTGTCCAATACGATGGTCTTTTTATTGGAACTTACCCAGGACCGCAATACGCCATAGTAGAGTAGTGTCACATTGCCGTCGCTGGAATTAGATGAGCTCCGGGAAGCGCAGAGAGAACTGTTTGCCGCTGGCGGGATCCCCGGAGACGTCTACAATCAGGTTCCTGGCAATCGTCTCCCTGGGAACCACGAAACCTATCAGCCATCGGCCGGATTGGAGCTCTTTCGCATATTCCTTGCTCGCTTTGAAGAGCCGATCATTGCCGTCCTTGAGACTGTAGACGGCTCGAATAGGGGTATTATTGCTGGCATTTATCCTTGTCAGGCTCAGGTCCACATTGAGGACAAAATATGAGTCGGCATTTGCGTTTCCCGCAGGCCAGGGATCCGGGAAAGAGCCAAAGACAGTGCAGTTGACAACTCCATTGCTTGCCTGCAGAGGATAACCGTGGGCGATTCCAGATACGAGCACAATGAACAGAACCAGAACTATACATCTCATCTATAACATAACTCTGATGTTATGATATAATCTTTTGGGTCCTTTGGGAGGTTTTGAAAAAAAGAGCCCGGGCATCCCGGGCCCTGGAGATATGGAGGACGCCATCAATTTAGGCTGACATGCTCGAGATGCTTTTTTGCATGCCATTGGGAGTGCTATTCGGGTTTTATTCAAAGTGTTGTTCAGCGTGCTATTCAGAGTATTGTTGCTATTGAGTGTACTGTTCAATGGAACATTCGACGTTGATGTGTTATTCGATGTGTCATTCTTTGTCTGCTTATCGAGATTCGCCCTCGTGGCCGCGAGCCTTTCACGCGTGGCGTTAAGGCTGGAGGTGATACTTGAGCCTACGGCAGACTTCTGGTCGCTGTCGTTTGAACCCCCCACTCCAGCAAGCCTCGCTTTGCTGGCGGCGATCTTCTCCTTGAGAGAGCTGAGCTTTATGGTGGTGTTGTTGGCCGGAGCCGCGGCTGTCTGGTTGGTCTGATTTGCCGCCGGGGTGGGCGTCGCCAGGACGGGTGTTGCCAACGATGCCGGGGCTGGCTGCGCAGTGGCGGTGCTCTTTGTAGCATTGGGGCCATAGACAGTGGCATCGGGAAGAGGCGCGTAGTCCTTATCAAAGTCTATGAGGATCTGGTTGGCACCATTGTAATCGTATGCCAGAGCGGCTGGCTTGCTGAGTATAGGGATGCCGGTGAAGCCCAGCAAGACTCGTTCTGTGGCATTTTGCGGTCCGACATTCTCAGAATCGAATCCAGCCGTGGGACTGTAAGGCCAGCCCCACTGATCCAGGAGGGTGAAGTTCTCCGGGCTGACGAGCAGGTCATGGGTGCCATTGTTCTGGGCGCGGACCTGAAGGACAATGCCCTGCTCATCTGGATTGATTAGCCAATCCGTTATTCCGTAGTACCTTATCACCAAATCATTGTTACTTTTTTTGGGTGTTGCCCACCAGTTGATGTTGATGGCTTTTCCGTCTGAAGGCAATGCCGTTAAGAGCTTGAAGAGATCATCTTTTGGAATGATGAAATAGACCAGCTGCCGTTCTGGAGTGAGAGTCTTATACAGGCCGGGTTTGTAGACACGATCATCGGCATCCAACAGTTCATATGTTGCGTTCTCAGTGCCCATAAGACCGATATCAACCTTCAGGATCTCCGAAGTGTCGTTAAGAGGCGCTCTGACTGCCCCAAAGAGTGTGACTGTTGCGGTTCCATCGCTGCCCTGCAGCGGATAGGCTTGAGCCGTGCTGAAGGCTAGAGCCAGCAAAAGGGCTAGAATAATTAATCTCATCTGATACCCCCGTTAGATCTATTATCTCCTATGAGGTGGCTAATTTGATATTATTACCTGCATTTGCCATCCGATTATATACATTTTATCCAGGATTGCTGCTCGGATCTTGCTTGATCTTTTCGGGCTGCTTTGGCTATTCAGCCGATAGGAATGTTTAATCCTGGTGACTTCGCCCGCCTGGGAAATCTATATCTCCCTGTTGCACCATACCGAGAGGCGGTGTTCTCATTGTCATCGCCTATCCTTGTAACCTGTGGACTGCCCTACGCCAATGGGCCATGTCATCTGGGCCATTTAAGAACTTATGTACCGGCGGACATCTTCGTCAGAGGGTTAAAGAAGATGGGCAGGGAAATTCTTTTCGTCTGCGGCTCGGACGCCCACGGGACTCCCATTGTGGTCAACGCCGAGGCTCAAGGGATGGCGCCGTCTGAGCTGGCTAGCCAAGTACCACCAGCACTTTGACGGGATCTTTAAAGGAATGGGCGTTAATTTCGATTTCTTTGGAAGACACGGACGATCCTGCCTGCCACAATCGCACTCATGAAATGGTAAAGGCCCTCATGGATGGGGGCTACGTCTACCCCAAAGAGATAGAGCTGGCCTACTGTCCGAAGTGCGAACGCTTTTTGCCGGACAGGTACGTGGAAGGTGAATGCCCCTATTGCGGAAAACCCGCTCGCGGCGATGAATGTGACATGGGCTGCGGCCGCCATCTGGAGCCCGGCGAGATCAAGAACGCCATCTGCAAGGTCTGCAGCGGCAAAGCCGAGTATCGCAAACAGATTCATTACTTCTTCAAGCTCTCGGAGTTCAAAGAATTTTTGCTTAAGTATCTGGAGACCCTGGGCGGAACTGCGTCAGCCCGAAATTACGCTATGGAGTGGGTCCGGACGGAGTTGAAGGACTGGTGCATAACCCGCAACATGGCCTGGGGCGTGAAGTTCCCTGGCCATAGCGAACTGGTGGTCTACGTCTGGGTGGATGCGCCCATTGGCTACATCGCCTTCACCGAGGAATGGTGTGCCAAAAATGGCAAGGACTGGAAGGCCTACTGGATGGATGGAGCCAAAATCATCCACTTCATCGGGGGAGACATTGTCTACCATCATTGCATCTTCTGGCCGGCCATGCTCAAAGGAGCCGGATATACCCTGCCTTCTGACGTCGTCGCCAGTGGCATGCTCAAGATAGACGACAAGAAATTCTCCAAATCCCGGGGCAATGTCATCTGGGTGAAAGACGATTACCTGGATAAGGGCCTTCATCCCGATCTGCTGCGCTACTATCTGGCCAGCTACACTGCTCACAACAAGGAGGTCAACTTCGCCTGGAAGATATTTGCCGATAAAGTTAATACCGAACTGGTGGGTGCTTTTGGCAACTTCCTTAACCGCGCCCTGACCTTCAGCGTGAAGAACTTTGAGGGACAGGTTCCACAAGGTGTTATTGACGACGAGGTCATGGCCAGGATCGGTCAGACCATGGCGGAAGTTATATCCGGTCTGGAGGAGTACGAGTTCAAGAAGGCCACAGACAGTATTATGACCCTGGCGGACTATGGCAACATATACTTCCAGAATCACGAGCCCTGGAAGCTGATCAAGAATGATAAAGAATCGGCCGGTTCAGTTCTTATAAGCTGTCTGCAGATCGCCAAGGCGCTGGTCATTCTAATGGAACCGGTCATGCCTGCCAAAATGGAAGCTGCCTGGAAGCAGATCGGAATGGCGGGAACGGTCGCTGAAAAGTCCTTCCAGGAGGCCGTCGTGCCCATCGTTTGGGCCAGAAGCTCGGGTGTCCCCGAGATTCTTTTCTCTCGCATGGAAGAGGCCTTCGTCAAAGATCTGGACAGGATCTTCAAGGAGAGGATGGAGCAGGCCGAGTCCAAGGAAAAAGGAAAGACCGCAAAGAAAAAAGGCGAGATCTCCTTTGAGGATTTCCAGTCTCTGGATCTGTGCATCGGAGAGATTAAAAACGGCAAGCCCCATAAAAGGCTCGAATAAACTTCTCAAGCTCGATGTAGATATCGGGAGCGAGATTCGCCAGGTTGTGGCTGGCATCGCCCAGTCCTATTCTCCTGAGGATCTGGTGGGAACCCAGGTGGTCGTCCTGGCCAATCTGTTGCCCGCCAAGCTCTTCGGCATCGAGTCCCAGGCCATGCTCCTGGCAGCGGATGCTGGCGGGAAAGCCGTGTTGCTGCGGCCAAGGGACGCAGTGGAAATAGGAACTAAAGTAAGATAGGAGGTTATAATTTTGCTCCAGATTGAGAATCTGTCCAAGACCTATAGGTTGAAGGACAGGGATATTGTAGCTCTTAAGAATGTCAGCTTCACCACCCGGCCAGGTGAGATTTTGGGAGTGGTGGGCAAGAGCGGGGGGGGCAAGAGCACCCTGATGAAGATCCTGAGAGGTATGGAGAGCTTCGATTCTGGCAAGATCATCATTGACGGCGTCACCATAACGCCCGATTCCAGTGGCGAAGTAGTAAGGGCGCAATTGGCCGCCACCGCCATACATCTGCAAAGGGATTTCGCCCTCTGGACGGAGTCTGCTCTCAAAAACGTGGTGCGACGGATCCACTCCCGCAAGACGGGCTTTGAGGTGCTGCCAATACCCGAGGATTCAGACTACGATGCCATGTACAAGGAGGCCCTATACTACCTCCGCCTGGTGGGGCTGGAGAAGAAGGCCAATCACCTGGCCACTATCCTCAGCGGCGGAGAAAAGCAGAGGCTCCTCATAGCCAGGCAGCTGTCCAAGAAGCCCAAGGTCCTTCTCCTGGACGAGCCGGCCACCATGGCCTGTCCGGCCACAAAGCAAGAGGTGCTGGACGCCATTAAGAATGTGAATAAAGAGCTTGGTCTAACCATAGTAGTAGTATCGCATCTGCCCGAAATTCATGAATATCTGGCCGACAGGCTGCTCTGGCTGGAGAACGGGGAAATAGTGGCCGAGGGGAAGCCCAGGGATGTCTTAGACAAGTTCATGGCCGGTATTGGAAAAATGGAGCCTCTGGCGGAAATAACCAATGCCCAGCCCTTGATCAGGGTAAGAGGCATATCCAAGAGGGGCTGCCAGATCTGCACAGGAGAGGTCCTGAACGTACTGAATATGGAGAACCTCAACTTCGATATAAACGAGGGAGAGATCACTTCTTTCATAGGCAACAGCGGTGGAGGAAAGACCACTCTACTCAAGATCATGCAGGGCGTCAGGATGCCGGACGAAGGGGCCGTCTATTATCGGTACCAAGATAAATGGGTGGACATGATGAACTACTCGCCCGACAGAATGAATGTGCGCCGGACTCTAGGCATCATGTATCAGGAGTTCGCCCTCTATGCCAGCGAGACCATCATCGATCAGATCGCCTACCAAATGGGCATCAAAGGCAATGATGTGATCGATCACGCCCGGGCTATGGCCGAGGAACTGGGCATAAGCGATAAGGTGCTCGATATCATCTACGCCATGACGGATATGTCGGAAGATGACGCTAAAGCCGCATTTGAGTCTTTGGGACTGACCCGTGATATATTCAAGGAACTATTCCCCCGTTTCCCTATGACGGAGGCCAGCAAGTTTGCCGAGCCCATCTTTGATCTGATGTCCCTCGACAAGGAGGCCATGTGGAAGCTGCCAGAACAACTATCAGGCGGCGAGCTGGTGAGAGCATCTTTAGCCATACTCCTGGCAGCCAGACCAAAGATACTGATCCTGGACGAGCCCTTTGGAGATATCGATCCCATCACCTTGCGGGAGGTCTCCAATTCCATCAAGAAGATCAATGCAAGATTCGGCACCACCATTATTCTGGTGAGCCACCATGTGGATTTCGTCAAGGAGGTCTCTCACAGGGCCATACTTATTGAGAATGGAGCCCTGGTGGCGGACGGGAATCCGGCCGAGGTCTGCAACGCCTTCCTGGCCAGCTGCCATGCTCCATATCTGAAGTACCTGGAAGAACGCTACGCTATTCACGGATGACCGGGGATGGATGCGGAACTAGAGGAGATTTACAGTCAGGTGGCCGATCAGCTAACTCCTGAGGACTTCGAGGCCAGGGTGGCAGAGAAGGTGGCGCTCATGGCAGGTCTATGCGATTCCAGGACAGCGGCCATGCTTGTGGCCAGAGATCTGGGTACAACGGAGGTGTTGACCAAGATTGGAAGCATCCGGCCGGAGATGGGAAATGTCACCTTCACAGGGCGAGTTCTCACAGTCTCCGAGGTCCGCGAGTTTCAGCGTTCTGACGGATCAATGGGCCGGGTGGCCAATATAACCCTGGCCGATGAGACCGGTTCGGTGCGGCTGGCTCTGTGGGATGAGAGCACGGAGATGATCAGATCAGGGGATCTGGCTGTAGATCAGTGCCTCAAAGTGAGGGGGCTAGCCAAAGAGGGCTATGCGGGAACTGAGGTGAGCCTGGGCCATAGTGGCGGCATCGAAGAGGTGGACCAGGACATCAAACCCAGGGTTGCTCCCTATAAGATCGCGGAGATTAAAAGAGATATGGGCGATGTCAGCTTGCTGGCAGTGGTCGTGGACCCCGGCGAGATCAGGGAGTTCGTGCGCAAAGATGGCGGCAAAGGCCAGGTTCGAGGGGTTCTCCTGGGAGATGAGACCGGCAAGATCAGGCTTACCCTCTGGAATGAGCAGGCCCAAATGCCGCTTGCAAAAGGAGAAACGATCGAGGTCATAAGCGGTTCGTCGCGGGAAAGATACGGATCGCTGGAGATCCAGACAGGCAGTGGTACAGCCGTCCGAAAGAGCAGCCAAAAGCTGGACTTTTCTGAAAAGATAACGCCGATAGCCGACCTGAAAGCGGGCACGATCTGCAGCGTCTCGGGCTTTGTGACGGGTCTGGGAGAGGTGCGGGAGTTTCAGAGAGATGACGGTAGAGCCGGGCGGGTCGCCAGTATCTACGTCTCTGACAATTCAGGCAGAGTGAAGGTGGCCCTCTGGGGAGATCATGTAGATCTCTTGCAGGGTCTGGATCTGGGCTACAAGGCGGAGCTGACCGATGTCCAGGTCAAGAATGGCTGGAATGAAGGATTGGAGCTCTCCTGTGGATGGCGCACCAGGATTACTTTCGCCCCGCCTGAGTAAGGAAGTTAAGTAAGGCATGCGAACACCAAACAGAGGAACTAGGAAGATGGCAACAAAATTACTGGAAGATCTGCCGGGCGTGGGTCCGGCCACTGCTGAAAAGCTGCGCGAGGCAGGCTTTAACTCCATTGAAGCCATTGCTGTTGCATCTCCGGGGGAGCTTGTGGCCGCGGCGGAAGTGGGCGAGGCTACCGCTGCCAAGATCATCGCCGGGGCACGAGAAGCTGCGGACGTTGGCGGCTTTGAGACTGGAGATCGAATTTTAGAGCGCCGCAAGCACGTGGGCAAGATCACCACCAGCTGCAAGAGCTTCAATGAGCTATTGGGCGGTGGAATGGAGACCCAGTCCATAGTGGAGCTCTATGGAGAGTTTGGCTGCGGCAAAACCCAGGTCGCCCACCAATTGGCCATCAATGTTCAACTGCCAACCGAAATGGGCGGCTTGAACGGCTCGGCCATAATCATCGATACTGAGAACACTTTCCGGCCGGAGCGCATCGCCCAGATGGTTAAGGGATTGCCCCCCGCACCTGATGATCGGGTTTGGGATGTAGAGGAGTTTCTGAAGAATATCAGTGTGGCCAGGGCTTTCAACTCCAATCACCAGATCCTTTTGGCAGAGAGCGCCATGGACCTGGCCGAGAAGCTCAAAGATTCTGAGCGGCCGGTTCGCCTGCTGATCGTGGACTCCGTGACGGCTCACTTCCGGGCGGAGTACGTGGGGCGAGGCACACTGGCCGACCGCCAGCAGAAGTTGAACAAGCACCTGCACGATCTGATGCGCTTTGGAGACCTGAACAATGCCCTGATATTGGTCACCAACCAGGTCATGTCCAAACCGGACACCTTCTTTGGCGATCCGACCAAACCCGTAGGCGGGCACGTGCTGGGCCATACGTCCACCTTCCGGTTGTACCTGCGCAAATCCAAAGGCGAAAAGCGCATCGCACGCCTGGTCGATTCTCCGAACCTGCCCGATGGCGAGGCGGTCTTCTCTGTGACTATGGAAGGCTTGAAGGACTGATCCAGGGCTACGAGGAACGAATCTGGATGAAGGTGGTGGGGGAGATCCGAGTAGAAGGAGAGAGAATGCAGCACTTTCCCGGATCGCCAACCTTTATTTATAGTTTAGAATAGATATAGACGATTGCGACAACATAATACTGACAATTTATGGAGTAGAGGCTCGTGCGGCAGGATTCTCTGCCGCTAATGGACAATCGAAAATACTGATAAGATTGAATGCAAAAATTGGGCTTTATTTGCGCGAACTCACTTTGCCCCAGCGTATCGTTTGATCGTCTCTCTTTTGCGCTGCCACCTGCGGGCCTCTCTCGCCTTGTCCTCTTGCTCTATAACTATCCGTCCCGACCTGCTTCCTACTTCATTTTTACTCTTCTTGGGTTGATCCATGCTTGGTTGATCCATGTCATTTCACCTGAATTACGATCTCCTCTGACAGGTGGATGAATTTCCTGATTGAGGGGGTGCGCTTCTGGAAAACAATTCAAACCCTAAACAGAGATAAATCTATATAAGGCTATGTTAGGTTGCAGGAGTAGAGGCCGGGGACTCTAATTCTTCAGATGCTTCCCCATGCGAACCTTGGGTCTTCCATCGATTCCGACTAGACAATTGGAATTCAGGCTGAATTCTGCAAAGATAATGGATTTGCAGGAACGAAGCTGGCATATCCATATTTAGAAAGGTTCTCATATCCCATAATACCCAAACTCACTGCAAAGCTGGCATTATTCGAGTATACGTCACTACCTCTACACTTAGCCGTGGCTCTTGCAAAATTGACCAGCGGACCGGGCAGATCAGAGCCATTTACTTGATAAGAAACGCTCACTATGCAACTATCTCCGACCTCGAGCACGCTTCGGTTAACAGGAATTTTGCCGAGATGATCATCCAGGAGAGTTGGATTGCTGAGAGGTTCTGTTCCATTATTTTTTAAATCAAAAGTATAGAATATCGTATCACCGGGACAGGCTGATATTGTGTTGCATGTCTTGGTCAGATTAAGCGCGGGCATGGCAATGGAAGTTAAAGATAAGGAGATCAAGACCAGGCCCAATAACAGATAACTTCTCGCATCAGCATAGAATTTACGCATGAGATATCAGACTCCTGCATTATGTGGGGTTTGCCTTATCCATTCGGGCTGGCCAAACCTCCAATCCATCATACACATGTTTTATCATTCCACCCATACTTCAAAAATGTTACGGAAGAATCTGCCTGATATATGATGGTCAAGGGCGCTCTATGTAATTCATCTGCGGATTGAATAGCTTATTATCGATTATAAAATATTAAGGAATTATATATCCTAGTCAGTCTAATGGAAAGACTCTTATACGAGAATTTATGACCGATCTTCAATCGATCCGGGGCAGAAGATTTTGAGACGAGCAGCAAAAGAGCGAGTTACAAAGGTTCCTGAGCAGCGCAGGCAGGAACTCATCGATACCGCGGAGCGACTTTTCCTGGAGAAGGGGTACGAACAGACAACGGTCGCCGATATTGTCCGGGCAATAGAAGTGGCACAGGGCACTTTCTACTACTACTTCAGTTCTAAGGAAGAGATCCTCGAAGCCATCATCGAGAAGGATATAGCGGCACTGGAAGAAAATGTCAGGCAGATTATGAATAGAGAAGACGCAAACGCTGCCCTGAAACTCAATGATATAGTCAATAGTATCATAGATATAAGTGCCTCCAGAAAGGAGATAATGGATTACCTTCATGAGGAGAGCAATGCCGTGATGCATGAGAAGATGGAGCGGCACACCATTGAGCGGCTCGTTCCTCTCATGACCATTGTGGTTGCAGAGGGGACCCGTGCCGGCATTTTTGATGTACAATACCCTACGGAGTCCGTGGAGTTTCTGCTCGCATCTCTCGTCTACTTCTTCCATCACCCAGAGATATTCGCCGACCCCATGCGCCGCGAGAAGATGCAAAGCTCCCTGGAGACAATTCTTGGCAGAACCCTTGCGGTAAAGGATTACAAATTCATTCTCGTTGTTTAGAGTCTCCGGAATCGGGCCGGTCTTGGGCCGAATGGTGGGATATTTAAGACCTGAATGGGGCGTTAGCCTTTTAAGTTAACAATAGTTATTGAAGGGGCTTGAAAAAATCGGACTCAGGTGATGATTGATATGAAGATACGATCCATAATTATTACTGGGGCTCTTTTAGTCCTGATCTCAGTGGCATTTGCCCAGAATCCTATTGATGCTGTAGCCGGATCCCTCCAGGAACAGGTGAGTGGTGCAGGAGAGCAGCTTCAGCAGAAGGCGGTTCAACATGTTGCGGAGGGAAATCTGACCCGGGAGCACATCACTCAGGACCTCAATGCAACAAGGGAAAATCTCACGGGAAAGGCAAAGCAGCAACTTGAACAGAGGCTCAACCAAGATCTGAATATCACTCCAGAGGGGTTGGAGCAAAGGGCGAAAGAGGAAATGAAAAACCAGCTCAACCAGAGGATCAACCAGCAACCAGGAATCCCAGCGATTTTGGCCGTGTTGGTTATATTGGCGGCAGGCTGCCTGATTAGAAGACGAAACTGAAGGACGAGCCGTTCATTTCTTTGCTCTCGGGTATCCGCTACACGTATCAGCCACCCGAGATAGTTTTATATACTATTATGATGACTGACAGTCAGTCAAAATATTGTGGAAACTATTATGGAAGGTAGTCCCGAAGTCAGAAACAAACGGAAGACGAATGTCGCTCTTCTTTCGGTCATTTCTAACTCGTGCTTAGTTCTTCTCAAGCTCATCGTCGGATCGACGATTGGATCAGTCTCTGTCATTTCCGAGGCAATCCACTCAGGAGTGGACCTGCTTGCAGCCGTTATCGCTCTCTTCGCCGTCCGGACGTCAGCAAGACCTGCCGATGAGGATCATCCCTTTGGACACGACAAGGTTGAGAATATATCCGGTACAGTGGAAGCATTGCTCATCTTCGTTGCTGCAGGTTGGATTCTCTTCGAGGCCGTAAAGAAGTTAAGAAACCCCGAACCGTTGGATCATGCGGGGTGGGGAGTAGCAGTCATGCTTCTCTCCGTGGCAGCAAACATATTCGTCTCCAAAAGGCTCTTCAAAGTTGGCCAGGAGACGGATTCCGTGGCATTGAAGGCAGATGCCTGGCATTTACGTACTGACGTCTATACATCCTTGGGGGTAATGGGCGGCCTCCTCATCATTGTGGTCGGCGGATTGATAGCCCCGAGCGTAAACCTGCAATGGGTAGATCCAGTAGCGGCGATGATAGTCGCGGGATTGATCATCAAAGCTGCGTATCACTTGACAGTCGAATCGGCCCGCGATCTTGTCGACGTGGGTCTACCTACTGATGAAGTGGAAGAGGTGCGCAAGCACATAATTGCCTTTGCTCCAACTATCAGAGGAATCCACAGGCTGCGCACGCGAAAGGCAGGTGCCAGTCGCTTTGTGGAGTTTCATATCCGAGTCGACGCAATGATGTCTGTAGACGAGTCACACCGCATTGCAGATATGGTCACCTGCTCCATCAAACAACACTATCCGGGAACTACGGTCACAATTCATATTGAACCCTGCAATTGCGCCATAGCTAAAGAAGGATCTTGCGGATGTTTGCTCTCCGATAGAGAAAAGATTGCGTTAAAGGCGAACGGAACCTGTGCAACCACTGTAACAAAAGAAGCTTAAGCATAGGCTCAATATCTGGTTTGGCTTATTACTCTATGAGGTTATAACCATGTTCAGGAAGATAATGGTCGCGACGGATGGATCCGAGACGAGCATGAGAACGGCAAAGCTCGCCGTGGGTCTGGCGAAGCTTGCGGGAGGCACAGTTGCGGCGATCTATGTCGTGGATTTATTAAGGCTGTCTAAGCTTCCTGGTTACACAGCCTTGCCAGGCATAAGTGAGAGATTGATGGAGCTCATGTTCAAGGAAGCAGAGGATGCCACATCAGAAATCGGAGAGATGGCCTCCAATGAGGATGTACCTTTTGAGAAGATTGTTGCTGAGGGAAACCCCAGCGAAGAGATCCTCAGGCGATCCTCTGAATCAGGAACGGATCTGCTAATGATGGGAAGCATTGGCCGGACGGGACTGGAAAAAATAATGATTGGCAGCGTGGCAGAAAAGGTGGTACGCCATTCCAGGGTCCCGGTCATAATTGTGCCTGGAAGAGAGTAAAACTATAAATCTAAATAATTATTTTGAGGATAAGAAATAAACGAAGATAAGCAAACGAAATGGGTTCAAATCCTTATTTCAGAGTCTTTTCTATCCTCTCCAGCGCCTCCTTGATCCGACTCTGGGAAGTGGCATAGGATAGCCGGACATGATTCTCTCCACCCGGGCCAAAAGCAGATCCTGGCGTAGCCGCAATGAGAGCATCCTTCAAGAGCTTATCAGTGAAGGCATCACCGCCGCCAAATTCGGATACATCAGGGAAGACATAGAACGCGCCCCCAGGATTACTGCAAGGTATTCCCAAACTCTTCAGGCCTCCCACAAGCAGATCCCGGCGTGCTCGAAACTCTGCCACCATGGATGCGACCTCATCTTGGGGTCCCTGCATAGCTGCGACTCCGGCACGCTGCACAAAGGTCGTGGCCTGGGAGACAGAGTGAGATAGGAGTCTGGTAACCCACTTTAAGGTCTCCCTGGGACCTGTAAGGTACCCCAGACGCCAGCCTGTCATGGCGTAGGCCTTGGAAAAACCATTGATGGTTACTGTTCGATCCTCCATTCCCGGCAGCGAACCAATGCTGATATGCATATGATCATAAATTATCTTTTCATAGATCTCATCGGAAATTACGAAAAGATTGTGGTCTTCTGCCAGGTCGCGAATCTCCGACAGAACCGATTTATCAAAAACTGCACCCGTCGGATTGGATGGAGAATTGACGAGAATTAGCCGGGTTTTAGGATTTATATTTGCGGCGAGGTCAAGAGGCCTGAAGTTCTCATCCACATTTCCCCAGTTGACAGAGGCTCCTGAGAAGGCGACACATGGCTCATAGCTCACCCAGGAGGGGCCGATTAAGACGCACTCGTCACCCTCCTGCAGGAGCGCCTGGATGGCTGCAAAGACGGCCATCTTTGCCCCAGGAGTCACAATGACGTCATCAGCGGTGGCATGAAGTGAATTATCCCGGCAAAGCTTCTCGGATATAGCCCGTCGCAGTTCGGGAATGCCAGCCGTGGGCGAATAGTGCGTTTCGCCCATCTTGATCGAGTTGCAGCCCGCTTCGACAATGTGCTTTGGTGTATCGAAATCTGGCTCGCCCACACCCATGTCGATGATATCAAGGCCGCTGGCGGTGAGCTTCCTTGCCATGGCAGAGATCTTCAATGTCGTTGACTCATGGATGGATGCCATCCGCGCTGAGACCATGTCTAATCACCACCAAGCCTTTGCAGTAGCTTGACTGCCGCTTCTACCGCTCGCTTGGCATAATCCACGCGCTTTTGCGCATCAGCCCTGGACATCTTGGGGCCGGTGATTCCAAGAGTGACAGGTTTATCGAACTCCATAGATAGGTCCATCAGCAAACGAGCCGCGTGTGAGACCACAACCTCATCATGGGCAGTTTCCCCCTGGATCACACAGCCAATTGTCACGACTGCATCGATGTCCTCGCGACGCAGCAGCTTTCTTGCAACGATGGGCATGTCATATACTCCAGGGACATAAATGACCGCCTTGACCTCTGCTCCCAGGAACTGGGCATGCTCTCTGCCCAAAAGCTCCATCTGATAGGTGATGTCCCTATTGAACTCCGAGACAACGAAACCAAGTTTTGCCATAGCTCCAAACCCCGTAAAGAGTAGGCAACAACCTTCCATCCTTCTGTAATAAACCCATCGATTCCCATTAGATCCAGAAATGGGTTCCTTCGGCGATCAAAATGCATTTATCCTGGGCAGTTGTGCGAAGTCAGGATGATCTATGAATCTTATTTATCTTAATGGGGAGTTTGTTCCGCCTGAGAAGGCCGCAGTCTCGGTCTTCGATCACGGATTTCTGTATGGCGACGGGGTTTTCGAGGGCATAAGAGCTTATGGAGGGCGCGTCTTCCGGCTTGAGGATCACGTCAAGAGGCTCTTCGACTCGGCTCAAGCCATCATGCTCTGCGTTCCCATGAGCCAGGATGAGATGTGCGAAGCAATTCTTGAGACGCTGCGCCGGAATAACCTGCGCGATGCCTACATCCGCCCCATAGTCACGCGGGGTTTCGGTGACCTGGGCCTTGACCCTAATAAGTGCAGTCTGGCCACGGTCATCATCATAGCTATCGAGTGGGGTGCAATGTATGGAAGTCTCTACGAGGTTGGTCTGACGGCAGTCAGCGTCGCCGTTCGCCGTAACTCACCTGACGCCCTGCCACCGAACATCAAGAGCCTCAACTACCTGAACAACATTCTGGCCAAGATCGAGGCCAATATCAAGGGAGGCAATGAGGCCATCATCCTCGATGCTCAGGGAAGGCTATCCGAGGGGAGCGGCGACAATATATTTATCATAAAAGATAAAAAAATCTATACCCCTCATACAATAAACAATCTCAAGGGCATTACCAGGGAGGCAGTCCTGGAGCTGGCAAAGGTTCAGGGCTATGAGGTTCTGGAAAGAGATCTGGGCCTGTTTGACCTCTACACTGGAGATGAGGTCTTCGTTACTGGCACGGCGGCTGAGGTTGCGCCTGTCACCAAAGCCGATGGCAGGATCATAGGTACAGGCAAGCCCGGTCCAATAACTTTGAAACTTATGGCGGCCTTCAAGGAGTTGACAATGAAGACGGGGACTCCGATATTCAAATAGATGGCACAGAAATTGAGGGCATATTATGGCCCTCTCTTGATCCTTTGTATGCATTTATCACGGGCTCTTTTCAAGCATCTATTGCAGGATCCGGTTCCTATTTGGTCCACAATTTTGATCCTGATCGGGAACGACCTTGACACAAATCCTGCGCCTTCTCGGGCCATCCAGTTCGAAGAAGAGGATTCTCTGCCACGCTCCCAGGGCCAGACGATTTTGCTCAACCGGAATTATAACGCTATTTCCAAGCAGCATGGCTCGAAGGTGGGCATGGGCATTGCCCTTTCCATGGTCATGCCGGTAGCCCGCACCCACTGGAGCTATCTTTTCCAGGAGATTCAATATGTCTGTCATCAAAGCTGCATCAGCTTCATTCACAGTCAATCCAGTAGTTGTATGAAGAGTATAAACCAGGCAGGTGCCACTCTCTATACCGCTCTCAAGAAGAGCCTTTTCTACGTGAGCTGTAATATCTACAGCGTCTACCGGTTTTCTGGTATCAATCTCGATCATAATCCACCACAATCTTCCGGGATAGATCAGAATTTGAGCCAAACCCTCAGTAAAGAGATTTCGTATGTCCTGGATAAAATCATTTCTTACTATTTCAAGGGGAGGATCCGGGTCAATTCATCTTGAGGGGATGGATGACTTAAAAAGTCTTTAAGAAATCCCGGATCCGTGTTCATACTTATCACCTATCATATATAAATTTTACTGTATAAGGCTTCAAGAATTTCATTCAAAAGTAATTCTGCATATGTATTAAAGAGGAATTGAAAAAGAAAGAAGATAAAACTATATCATCACATAAAAGTATCAGCGCTTTTTCTACAGGCGCATGTGGCTTTAGTTAACTATTATTCTCAGTTCGAATTGGGGATTCTTATCATAATCTTCTCCAAAATCTTTTTGCTAAAAATGTATGAGATTGGCGCTTAAACTATGAAAAAATCCTATTACAATTTTTAGAACCTCATCCGATTGGTAATAACAGGAGGTTTGTCGCTAAAGGCGCATGATGTTTATTTGATCTTTCAGCCCTCGATCATAATATTCAGAGAGACTACAATGCTCTTAATGGACCACATTCCGAAGATAAGAGCCCTTGTCCTGGGATATGGAAGCGGAGGGAAAGGATGAAGCCGGGCCAAGAAAGGCAAGAAAAAAGAAATTGATTGCCAGGCTTTCCTAGCAATCTATGCCTTCACAAGCAGTGGTGTCATCAGTTTCCGGCACAGGACTCTCATGGAACTTGATTGTCTTCTCAGCCTCGAATGTTCCGGAGAACAACTCGTGGGCTTTGATATCCTTGTAGAATATCTTATGCCATGAGGCATCGGTGCCCCAGGTACCATTGAAGGAATTCTTGGTCTCGATGCCAATCAAGTGGGCCGGATTGTTGCCCATGAGTTCAGCTACTCTGTCTGTATCTCTTCCCGCTTCTTTCAGCTCGTTTATGAGCTCTTCCGGAGTTATTTTCGGAGAGGGCTGAGCCATGTATTGGGCATATTCCTCAGGATAGTATGTTGCAAGAAGATTCAAATAGTCGTCGCAGAGAGCTTTTGACGGGTCCGTCGGATTGTATGGCGTGGTTGAGACAAAGAACGACGTCTCATCCTTCTCCATCTCGTTGACTGCGAAGGTCTCCTGGACCTTTGCTCCTATTCCACCATAGAAATCCTTCGATTGTATGAACTTGGCACCCACCAATGGCGTCTCACCGGAATAGGTGAGCTTGGTCTTCTCGTAGAGATTGAGTTCGGATGCGCTTCCGTTATTGACTGAGGATATGCTTCTCTTCAGTTTATCGGAATTCTGTGAGTAAGCATGCTCAGAGTCAAGCTCAAAATCGCCGTCACCCGCCATGTTGTTAAAATATTCCAGGGCAATCTTCTTGTCGATTATCGATGTGCTGACGTCGACTATACCGGTTCCTGATACCTTCTGTGATTCACAAAACTGTTCATACTGCACTGGCGGCACGAGTGGGGGGGTCGCCAATGCGGTAAAGCATAGCAATTGAGCTAAAACTAATGCTACCGCTACAATTACTCCCTTCATTTCACATTCACCCCTATACTCAATAGAGTATACAAATAATTGGTCTCATAAGGATATAAACATATCGAAGATCGCCGGAGAATATTATCATATTGATATTCAATAGAATGATAGTAGTCATTATGGCGATCATAATCGCGGTATTGAAAGTCATACTTTACGAAATAATGCATATATGCTCTTTCAATCTGGCAGGCACAACAAGGATCAAGATAAAGAAATCAAGCGCATGTTCGCAAGACTACCAACAATACAAATAATATTAGTATTACTAATTCTGAGAATCCAACTATGGACTCAAATACTGATTCTGCATAATTTTAAGCATGGATTCATGTATTGATAATGACAATAAGATATGATGAGGTTGTCATGACAGAAGATCCCATTTCCAGCAAGGACCTATCAAGAGCCGCCGGCCAGCCGAACCGGCTCATAACAGAAGAGAGCCCGTATCTGTTGCAGCATGCCTACAATCCCGTGCAATGGTACCCCTGGGGCGAGGGGGCCTTTGAAGCCGCCAGGAAGGAGGACAAACCCGTTTTTCTATCAGTGGGCTACTCCACCTGCCACTGGTGCCACGTCATGGCTCATGAGTCCTTCGAGGATGCGGAGGTAGCCAAGCTTTTGAATCAGTCCTTCATCTGCATAAAAGTAGACAGGGAAGAGCGTCCGGATATAGACCATATGTACATGGCTGTGGCAATAGGCATGACCGGCCGGGGCGGCTGGCCTCTCACTGTCATCATGACTCCAGAAAAGAGACCCTTCTTCGCCGCCACATACATACCCAAGAACGGCCGCTATGGCCAGGCAGGAATGATAGAGCTCATCCCCAAGATCAAAGAGATTTGGGATAGTAATAGAAATGAGCTGCTCGATTCCGCTGACAGGATTGTGGATTCTCTAAGGCAATCGCAGAATCTGGTGGCGAAGTCCGGGGATCTGGATGTCTCATACCTTGCCAGAGGCTACCAATCCCTGGCCTCGATCTATGATGCCAGGAATGGCGGCTTTGGCAATGCGCCCAAGTTTCCTGCGCCCCACAACATTCTCTTCCTTTTGCGGTACTGGCGGCGGACCGGTGACGATCAAACTCTTGAGATGGTTGAGGCCACGCTTCAGGCCATGCGCATGGGCGGGATCTTTGATCATGTAGGCTTCGGATTTCACAGGTACTCGACGGATGCGGAATGGTCGCTACCTCATTTCGAGAAGATGCTCTACGACCAGGCGCTGCTAGCCATTGCCTATACAGAGGCCTATCAGGCTACTGGCAAAGAGGAATACGCCAGAACTGTACGCGAGATCCTGGAGTATGTTCTAAGAGATATGACAAATTCTGAAGGAGGCTTTTATTCCGCAGAAGATGCCGACAGCGAGGGAGAAGAGGGTAAATTCTATTCCTGGACGGCAGAGGAACTCGAAGAGGTTCTGGATAAAGAGGATTTCAAATTGCTGATCCGGCTCTATGATGTACATGAGAGAGGCAACTTCGAAAAAGGAAGAAACATCCTGCGCCAGATGTCTGCCTTCAGCGATGCGGCAGCGATCCTGAAGATGCCGGAATCTGTGCTTTACGATTCCTGGAATAGAATCAGAGTCAAGCTTTTCCAGGTTAGGGAGGGGCGAATTCACCCCCTAAAGGACGATAAGATCCTCACCGACTGGAATGGATTGATGATAGCTGCTCTGGCAAAAGCGGCTCAGGCCCTGGATGCACCCCATTATGCAGCAGCCGCGAAACGGGCCGCTGATTTCCTTAGAGAGAAGATGCGAGATTCTGAAGGGAAACTTCTGCACCGATATCGGGGCACTGCAGGCCTACAGGCCAATCTGGATGATTATGCTTTCCTTGTCTGGGGTTTAATTGATCTTTACGAGACAGTCTTCGAGGTCAAGTATCTAGAGACCGCCTTGCAGCTCAACCAGGCCATGATGCAGAATTTCTGGGATTCAGATCATGGAGGTCTTTTCTTCTCTCCGAGGGATGGCGAAGCACTGCCGCTGCGCCGAAAGGAGTATTATGATGGAGCGGTGCCCTCTGGAAATTCCGTTGCCATGCAAAACCTGCTCCGGCTTATGCACCTCACCGGAGATCTGGCCCTCGAAAAGTCGGCTACTAATCTGTCACGATCCATTTTTGCTGCTGCCAGAGAGCAACCCGTTGGTCACACCATGCTGCTATGCGCTCTGGACTATGAACTGGGGCCGACACGTGAGGTCGCTCTTGTAGGCGAAGCGGAAGACTCAGGGATAACTGAGATGTTGAGCACCATTAGATCGCGCTTCCTGCCCAACAAGGCCGTAGTACTGGTCTCGGGTCGGGAGATCGTTGAGATATCGCCATTTACAAAAGATTTGGTCCAACTGGAGGGGAAGGCGACGGCATACATCTGCTCAGATCACGTCTGCCAGCTCCCCACGACAAGCCTGGAAGAGATGACTGATATCCTGGAAAAAATTGGTTGACATCTTTCGAGATAGCAGACATTGCTGCCATTCGACTTACTCGCGAAAGAGGCACTCCCGTGGAGTAATCTTCATGAATTTTAATCTGCAGACAGAATCAGGGATTGCGAAATATCCTGGCGCATCAATCAACGGTCGACAAAGATAAATACTATTATTTAGCTTTGTCAGATAGAGGAGATCCAAATTTCAGAGAATGAAATGGCATCCGATCCAGACAGGCACCGTAGTCTTAGTAGACACCGTAGGGTATCGTACGCACGGAAATTCTCAACAGAGCCAAAAATTGGACCTGGCGGGAACGAATTCTCCCAATATAATAAGTCTGTTTTCTCACACGCAGATCATGCGGTGATGATTTAAATGAACCAACGACGAGATCATATTCCTAAAAAGGATATCATGTACACCTTGAAGGAGAATGACTCTCAATATATTGTTAATGAGAGTTACTTCTACAAGACAGAGCCGTACTACGCCATCGTCCAGAATGAAAATGAGGGAATCAAGACCACGCCCAGCAGCAGCGATGTGCTGGATGCATATATTGTTCCCATCTGCTTGGAGAAGGCGAAGCTGGCAGGCATCCAGGTCTGCGACTGGACGATATCCTATCAGTTTGTACCGCTTCCCGCCATAATTTATGGCCTGAACTACTTCTCCACTCCCTCAGACAACTTCCTGGTGAGCGATCATGAGGAGGCGAAGAAGGTCATCAAGCATGTCACCAACCGGGGCAGATACCCCTTCTGCTATCAGAAGATAAGCGACAACTCAACCGTTGCTAGATGCGTCTCCATATTCGGCAAGAGCATAAACTGTTGCGAGAAGGCAGCAACTATTGCAGAGAAGATATATGAGGTCTTCAGGCTGCCATTAGTTGATATAGTGCTGGTCAAGGATGATTCAGGCTGTCGCCTCTCCTCCCTGGCGCCGGTGAAGTACTCGCAATTGTCTAAAGATGAATCGGAAATGCTGCAAGACCTTCTGGATAGGAGGGTGAAACGTTTTGAGTAAACTTGGCATCTTTGTCGATCGAAAGACATTAAGCAGCTCTTCACAGCTCATGGCCCTGGTTAAGATCAGGGACGTGGCTGAGAGCATGGGCCACACCGCAGAGTTCATCTTTCCTGTGGACATCAAACGGATTCCCAAGCTGGATGCGCTCTTCATCCGAGCAAACACCGACCCCATGAACATCACCTATGTGGCGGCCAGGATGGCCCAGATGTACGGCATACCGGTGGTGGATGATCCCAGCTCCATACAGATCTGCGCTGATAAGATAAACATGTACATGCACCTCATGAAGAAGAATGTGTCCATGCCCAGGACGAAGTTCTTAAAGAAGAAGGAGCTGGATGCATTGCAGGCCCAGCAGCTCTTCGAGGAGCTTGGCACGCCTCTGGTGCTGAAGGAGCCGTCCACATCCTTCTCAGTAAGGGTGGAGAAAGCCTCATCCGTCGATGAACTCTTGAAGATCGCCAGGAGGTTCTTCAAGCTCTCCGACTGGATCGTGGTTCAGGAGTACATCGAGAGCAGGTTCGACTGGCGAGTGGGCACTATAAATGGAGAGCTGCTCTACGCCTGCAGATATATCATACCCTCCGAGACCTTCAAGATCCAGGCTTCGGTCAATGGTCATATCGTCTATTGCGATGTGGAGAGCGTGCCCGCCGATCAGGTCCCGCACGAGGTCATCGATCTCGGAAAAGAGGCCGGCAATGCCATAGGCAAAGGACTGTACGGCGTAGACATAAAAGAGAGCAACGGAAAGCTCTATGTTATTGAGGTCAATGATAACCCTTCCCTGGAAGGAGGCGAGGATGAGCATTACCCGGACATGTTCCAAAAGATCATCTCTTACCTGATGACTGGAGATGCCTGCGGCTATGCCAATGAGCTAATGCATGAGATCCAGTTCCCGTATGGCTTCGAGGGCGAATACGGGCTAGGCGCCTCGACAGCCTTTGCAGAAGCCGCCGCCCTGCCGGAAAACGACGTCTACTCCTGCAAGATAGATTTCTCAGAGCGGTAGATGCGAATCCTTTTTTATTAGATTATTCAAGAGATGATATTCTGATGGATGAAAACCTGTGCGAAGCCTTGAGCCAGGCCTGCAATGAGTGCCATTTGGTTGGGGGCTGCTGCTTTGAGGCCAGGCCGCCCTTAAGCCAGGAACGGATAGACATACTTCTGAAGAACGGCGTCAGTGCGGATGCTGTGGAGTTTGTTGGATACAGAAGGCTGCGCCTGAAACGAGATGGTTTTTGCGTGCTCTTCCAGGATGGAAAATGCAGTATCCACTCCATCAAGCCCGAGACCTGTGTCGCCGGGCCCTTCACTTTCGATATGAAGGGCAATACCCTGCAGATATTTATCAAGAGAGAGAGCATCTGTCCCATGGTCCGCTTCTTGAAAGCCAACCGGAAGGCCTTTGACGGACTATTCGAGACTTCTGTCGAGAGAATCATTGAACTCGTGAATAAGGTACCAGCGGAAGAGATGGCAGAGATCTTGAAGATCGACGAGCCTGAGACGGATCTTGTAGCAGAGATCAGGCTGAAGGACTGATCCTATAAACAGAGATCAGGCTGAAGGACTGAAAAACATGCTGGTGGCCAGAGAAAAGGCGATGCAGATCCAGAAGGCATCAAAGATGGTGACTTATAAGGCACTGCCTGCGAAGTCACCCATAGGAACAGAGCACGAGTACTCTATAAACGACAAGAACCATAGGCCGCTAGCCATCTCCGACAAGATCATCGAGCGGATAAGCGGAGAGGTACAGCATCAGGTGCCTTTCGGCGGGATCTGGGTGGCCAAAGAGCTGCAAAAGCACGCTCTGGAGCTGATTCCGGCACGCCCGGGAAACCTGAACTTTTTGGAGGAGAATCTATACCAGGGATTATGCGAGCTATACCGGGCCACGAATTATGAGTACGGGTTTATGGGCCTGGGTATGCATCCCCTGCTCACTCTGGATCAGACGACCTACTGGGACCATGACGAGCAAGAGTACTATGAAGCATACGACCGTCTTTTCAACATCAAGCAGCACGGCTGGCTGAACATTCAGGCGCTGCAAATCAATTATCCCTACGAGAATAAGGATGATATGGTCATAACGTTCAACAAGATCCGTTCTCTCATTCCATATCTGGTAGCCGTGTCTGCATCTTCGCCGCTGGTAGAGGGAAAGACGACCTCCTATATGGACAACCGTCTGGTCTACTACCGGCAAAACCAGTCCCAGATTCCAGGGATCTGCCACGGCATACTTCCCGAGAAGCTGGATAGCGTGGAAGATTATGAGCAGCATCAACCAGGATATCTACACGGAACTGAAGAGATGCCGGGCAGAGATTCTATGCTCTGAATGGGTTAATTCCAGGGGTGTAATAGTGCGTTTCTCAAGGAACTGCCTGGAGGTGAAAGCCATAGATGAGCAGGAATGTCTGCACTCGGACATGGCCATTTCGGCGTTCCTTCTGGCGCTGCTTCGAACCGACCTGGAGCTGGAAGAGGAGGAAAGCCATCTGCTGGCAATGCTGGAAGATGCCATGCGGCACGGCGTGGCGGGTTTGAGGCCGGAGCTGGAGAAGCTCTTCCGAATGGCGCAAAAGAATGCAACTAAAGAGGAGATGCGATACCTGCCGCTGGTGGCAAAACGCATCGAGCAGGGCAGCCTGGCGGAGATCATGGTCCAGAGGCTGAAAGAAGGCGGCGAGATTGGGCAGATTCTATCGGAGATGGAGTGGTGCCTGAAGGAGAACAGACCCTATTCTGCAGAGCCGGGGCGGTGTGGATAGGGCAGCATAAGGGATCCTCTCGCTAAACCATGTATCCAAGCCTCCCCGGCGTTGAGGGGGCCATTTTGGCCGCTGCCCGAAGGGCCGACTCGCGGCACCCCAGAAGAAAGTGCGACGTAGTGCTTGACTCTATTAGACGTGTCCCATCTTAAGTTGGATAATACTATCTTTGCTCATAAGAAAGACTGCCCATCTACTTCTTCCGGGGCTCCGCCCGGGTGACACGCGCTGAGGTGACGGCCCACTCCAGGCCGTGTCGGCTCCCCTAACCCCGCGTCCGCGGGGAACAATCTATGTAACTCTGCACTCTAGCTTTGATAGGCACAAGAACGATCAAAATCGATCCCTTCAAATCGATTCGATATCATCTATCAGGAGGTGGGCGAGCCTGACTTCGATATACCTCTTGCGGTAAAAGCGGCGGGGGAGCCCCGGGCATTTTACATGAAATCCGCCAGTCCCGTCTGCTTGGCCTTATCGTTCTTGAAGAGGGAGTTGATCTCCATTTTCAGGAGCTGTAGCCTCTGCTTGGTGTAGCTGCTCACATCGTACTCCTCTGCCACTTTTATGGAAACCTCCAGATATTTCCGAACGCTCCCCTCATGCACCGTGAGAATCATCCGGCCGCCGCACTTGGGGCAGGTCTCTTTTAAAGGAGGTCGTCTGTACTTGGCGCCGCACTTCACGCACCTCACCTTCTGCTTGGAGAAGGCGTGCAGATTGCCGATCAGATCGGGCAGGAAGTGAGAGTTGATGACCCTTTCCGCCACGTCCTGCTCATCCACGGCCCTGATCATTCGCGCCAGTTCCAGCTGGGCATCCATCTTATCGACCATGGTCTCCAGTGTCTTGTAGGCACTGTTTTTGGGACCGGCAGCAATATCCGTCGTGCTGTGGCTGAAGTTGAAGCCTTCATACTGAGCATCTGAGCCCAGACGCTTGGAGACCAGATCGAATCTCCCTTCCAGGTCCTTGGGATTGGTGCCGAGAAGGGAAGCCTCATAAAACTCCAGGGGGTAGATGGCCGTCAGATCCAGGTTGTGAGCCTCTTTGTCCACCTCTGCAGGATTGAGGATAGTGGTCATGACCAGGCAGGCATCCATCTTTCCGCCCCGTTTCGCAGGGAGGTAGGACATGGAGAAGTTGAGAAGCGCATCCATGAGCAGCATCACGCAGTCCTCGTCTCCGTCGCAATTGCGGCGCTTGGCGGCATGAAAGAAGGGATGCCCAAATCCCGCTGAGGCCGGGCTGTAGCCGATGAGCCGGCAGAGAACGCCCGCCGAGGTATGGGGCGCCAGGCCCACCATCAGTGCCCCGATCAGATCTTTGGGCGAATTTGCATTGTAGTAGGGCTCAAGACCATAGAACTTGACCAGAAGCTCATCCACAAACATGGCAACTTTTAAGAGATAGTCTCCTGCATCTCTGGCGAGAATGATGTCCTGCACCCTCAATTCGCAGACCTGATCCGGCATCGTCAGAGCTGCACCGTGCATGTCTTCCGTATAGCCGAGGCTCTGCAAAGTCTCGGTGCTGGTGCCGATCTCGTCCGGGCGAAAATGAGTTAGCGGCAGATCGGTGAGGTCGTACCTCACAGTGCCGTCTTTGAAGATGTTCACCCCATGTTTCGCGCGCAGGATGCCCTTCTCCAGAGGCTCCGGGGTCTTATCCCGGGAGGAGAGTCCCAGGACCCCTTTGAATGTCTCCGGCTCGCGCTCACCCAGATGCTCCAGCGCCTGGTGATAGAGCTTTTTTATGTCGATCTGCATATTGGCAGCGGCGGTCGTCTCAACACCGCATTTGGGGCACTTCTCTGCAGCCTGGACATTGCATTTTGGGCAGACCCTCTTTTTTTCTGTGTGGCCGCCGCATGGACATCGGAAGGCAAAGCCCTCTTTCTTGCAGTCTTTGCAGACGCGCCGCTCGATCTCCACATTGACCATGCCGGTTACATTGCCTGTAGAGTGCTTGGCAGCTTCCTGAATCGACCTCGACTTGCCGCCTTCTTCTCCTGCCGGGAAGAGAACGTGCGGAGGTGGGCGCATCAGCCTTTTATCTGACTTCTCCGGCCTGCCCATCCGGGCGCCGATGCGCGTGGGCGCCCGGGCGCGAACGACGAGGCCCGATCGCCTGTTGACAGCTGCCAGCGCCGAATCCACCTTCCTTATTCTTTCTATATTTCTTCCGTATTCTCATCTGGCTTATCTTCGGTCGGCTCACCAGGGGTCCTTCAAGGCGCCATCTTCCAGAGTTATCCCCAGGCAGAGCAGGAAGGGCAGGGGATCCTCGATAATCGCCTTTCCTCCTCGGACCTTGTGGTGAACCAGCAGCGTCTCCAAAGAATCCTTGGCTTCCAGAGGGAGGAGGAGCTTTCCGGATTCCATAATGCCCTGCAAGCTCGCGACTTCGGCCAGCTGCTCGTACTCTTCTAGAGTCAGATCGTGCCAGAGATAAGTGTAGGCCGGATGAAGTGGGACGCCATATTTTCTGGAGAGGTCTATAGCTTTGACGCCGTCGATCAGCTCCAGGCCGGCGGGATCGCCTCCCGCTTTCTTCAGCTCCTCTGCCCACCACTCGAAGACATAGGAGGCTGGGGCCAGAGGCCGGTTGTTCTCCAGGAACTCGCCGTAGCTGATCAGTATCTCGCCCAGGTCCAAAATCTTGGAAACATGGGCCTTGAGAGCCAGCTGGATGGTCTTGGGATCTTTGCAGGTCACCGGCATCCATTCCAGGATATCCTGATCGGAATCGAACCGAACCACATCCCCGTTCAGCAGCCGCACCGTCGGCCCCTCGATGGAGCTGACCGGAGCTACGGCTGCCGCCTTGCCCGGCTGCTCCACCTTGATCTGGGTTCCGGCCGCCATGAACTCGCCCAACAGCAGCATGCTGGCGGGATTGATTCCGGCTGCAGCCAGGCCTGTATTTCTGGCCCGCCCATAACGCAGCCGAAAGCCGCCCGGACGGGAGGGATGAGAGAAGACAGGCCGTCCGGCAATGAGGTCGCGCAGGAACTTGGGTGTGGTGTCCCCGCCTTCCTTTTTGCCGCTTGCCAGGGAATCGAGCCACTCCCAGCCAGTGATGCCAAGTTTTGTTACATGCTTCTTGAGCTTGGGCCGCTTCAGGGCGATGCCTTCCGCCGAGACCAGGGCGATGCCGCCCCGCACACGATTGGTATCGATCCTGGCAAGGTCACGGTATCCGGATACCTCTTCCTCCTCAGTGGGCTCTCCTTCGATGCAGATAGGGCAATTGCGCACAATGGTTCGGATCTCGTCGTCCGAAGGCGAATACTGCAGGCCAGCCACGCGCTTGTATAGGCCAATCTCCTCCACGTAACGTTCTACTTCTTCCGGTCTCGGCTTCCAGGGCGCTATGCCGACGCTTCTGCGCACATAGTCCGCCACGAGAACGGATAGGGCCTGGGCCGTGCCGCCGGCAGATCTTATGGGCCCTGCGTAGTAGACCTTGAGGTACTCAGTTCCATCATCGTTCTTTCCCAGGTCCACGCGAGCGATTCCTTCAATGGGTGCCGCGACAACGCCCTCTGTGAGCAGGGCGACCGATGTACGAATGGCGTTTTCCACTGATTCGATCTTGGAGGTTCCTTTTCCCAGGCGGCCTTCAGCAAAATCGATACCAATGGCGAGAGCTGCTTCTTCCCGGCTCATGCCCTGCTCTTCCAGTTCCCGGATCCTCACGGCAATGCCAGGGATGCCGATCAGCTTCTCAACCCTTTCTGCCAGGTCAACCGCAAGCGGTATTTCTACAACTGTTGTGGGATCCAACCCTCGGGCGCGGGCCGCCTGGGCTATGGTCATGGCGTTCGTCAAGCCCTGCTGCAAGAACTCGAAGTATTCGGAATTCTTCACTCTTCACTCCATAGATTCAGGCCGGTGATCGAATCAGGCATTCTTTTGAGATTCGGGCCCAAGAGCTCCTGCATGTAGAGCTCTGCTGCAAAGACCGGGCCGGAGGTCAGGTGGCCTCCCCATATCCTTCCCTCACGATCCGACAGAACGGCATGAGCGTGCAAAAAAGGCTGGCCGTCCCGCAGGGATACATTTCCCGAACAGGATACCAGCTCCACTGGTTCTTCGATCTGAATTTCAACGTATTTTTGAGAAATCTGATCATAATACCCCAGCTCAGCCCTGCTCAGAGCACCGATAACATTCAAAAAGCCAGTCTTAATTTCCTTCTCCTTCGCCAGATCGGTTATCTGACCGATGATGTCCGTGCCGTGGTCGAGCCTGGCCAGCAGGCACCGTCCCCTCTCAAAACCCCTGATAAACAATCCGCACCCTTCCTCATTCCAGCTATCTCGAAACATTCATGAACCGTCATCCAAGCCGTCATCAGGATAAGTGAAGGCTGAGCTATCTAAGGCCGCTCCTGAATTTCAATCCAGATCACAGGCGACCCGTCCCTCTGGATGCCACGGCTTGATTCACCGGCCCTTTGATAATGTCTATAGTGCTGACTTCCCTATCCTTCTCCGATATATTATACCTTTACTCTCATTTGACGGGCAGGTAAATTGACGATATTATTCACGCAAGCGGGTGGGGTGGAGAACTGCCTCTCCGGACACGAGCTGAAGATGGGGATTTGGCAGAAGGCCGGTTTGGCTGGCTGGGAGACGGCTGGCAGATTGAGACCAATGATGCCATGCACCGCGCTCACGACGGTCTCCTTACAGTCTGGCCTGATGTGGAGGAGCAGAACTTATAATACAAAAGGGGGCCAACCTTTCACTCCATATGAAGTTCAAGATCACAATCACAGGCCCCAGGGTCCACGACGTAGGATACAGGCCGTGGCTCACAGAGAAGGCCGTCGAGCTAGCCATCCGGGGCTTTGAGGTCTACAACGACACTGAGCGCGATAAGCAGTCAGTCGTGGCCCTGGTGGATAGCGACGACAGGAGGGCCACCCGGTTCTTCGAGCTTGCCCAGGCGGAACTCCCACCCCTGGCCAGGGTTGACACTATGAAATCTGAGCCCTACGATGAAGAGATACAACCTTTATGGCAGTCGGCCACCCTAGGGACATTTGTGCAAATAAACAAGGCAGTCCCTATACTCCAGGAGATGAGGGAGGATCTCCGGGAGGTTAAAACGAATACGAATCTCGTCCCAGAGATCGCAGAGAATACCCGCCTCATCCCGGAGATCGCAGAGAATACCAGGCTCATTCCGGAGATCGCAGAGAATACCAGGCTCATTCCGGAGATCGCAGAGAACCAAGGTGTCATCATCGACGAGATCAGGGGGTTGCACCGGGAGATGACCTTCGATGCCGGCTGGAGGGCGAGGATAGAGAGCGATATTCAGGCGATAAAAGCCAAGATCGGCATCAGATAGACCCTAGATCAATTCGGGCAATGATCTCAAGAATTGCATTTAGAGGGATTCAAGATTCCGCTACATCCTGGTGGAGTATCCGGGACTGGAGAAAAACGATATTCTGGCGTGCCTGCTATTTGCCTCCAAAACCCTGGAGAATTTCTCGTTTGTGCCGAGCAAGATCGAGGCCATTTGATGCTATTTCTCGTTGATGCTTCTCCCTGGCAACAGAGCCGAACACACGCAGGTTGAAAGCCCGGTGCCGCTGTGTGATGCGCATTATCTCCTGCTGCTTCTCCCTCAAGCTCCTACTTAAATGGATATCAGCTTATCAGTATTATCATTTTCTTCAACTTTCATCCCGCGCGAGGTTCTATTGGCCGGTGAGCAGGACCCTCGAGCCATCAAAGAGCAAAGAGAGGCTCCTGGTACCATTTTCATATAACTTTAGAATATATTTTATTAATTAACCCCCTTGCTTCGAGTGGGTAGATGCCTCAAAATACACCGTTTAAGCGGAATAAAGAAAGATGAACTTAATATTATTATTTACTCAGTTAGGAGTTTTCGATGGCCGTAAAAACTTTCTAAAATTTGTTATGCCATTTTTCCATTGGAACTTTCCCGCAACAGAACGCCTACTCTCCTGAGCATTTCACTTTCTTCTCAGAGTTATCTCGTTAAAAACTTTGCGCCCGCATTTTAGCGACATCTATTTTTGATCAAAGCCTTATCATTCACTGATGAATCTGGAGTCTCTGGCAGCTGAACTGCGCGGATTTGTGGGGATCACTCGCAAGAAGGAGATAGGAAATCTCATGCAATTCTTTCCCGTAGAATCCGAGCGCATCATTGCATCTTTCGGGGAGGATGCCGCAGTTATAGACGACGGCGAAGACGTCATGCTACTGGCCGCGGACGGCATCTGGTCCAAACTTATGGATGTTGATCCGGAATGGTCGGGCTACTGTTCAGTTCTGGTGAATGTGCACGATATCGCGGCCATGGGAGGCTGGCCGGTGGCCATGGTTGATGTCCTATCGGTTGGCAACCCTGAGATCGCAAAGAAGGTTCTGCAGGGCATGAAGAAGGGAATTGAAAAGTTCAATGTTCCCATTATCGGCGGACACCTTCATCCGGACACACCCTACAGCGCTCTGGACGTTGCCATTCTTGGAAAGGCGAAGAAGAATGCGGTGATCTTGAGCAGCACGGCAAAGCCTGGTGAATTGATAATTGCGGCAGCAGACATGGATGGCAAGTCCCACCCCAAGTTCAATATAAACTTCGACTCCACCAGCTTCAAGGACCGGAAAACGCTTCTCATGCAGCTGGGTGCGATGCAGGAACTTGGCGAGAGTGGCCTTGTCAGGGCAGGCAAGGATATCAGCAATCCGGGACTGCTGGGGACGCTCGGCATGCTGCTGGAGACGAGCCTTGTGGGCGCTGTGGTGGATGTCCAGGCCATCCCCGTGCCAGCGGGCCTGACAATGGTTAGCTGGCTGAAGATGTATCCCGGAATGGGATTTGTCGTCACCGCAAAGTCAGAGGATGCCGAAAAGGTATTGGAGGTATTCCAGAAGCGCGGGCTCACGGCGCGGGTCATCGGCCAGGTGTCTGAGGATAGGCGGCTCATAATCCGTGAGGGATCGGAAGAGGTTGTGCTCTTCGACCTGGCAAAAGAGTGCGTGACAGGAATTCACTGAGGAAAGAGGAAGCTGTAGCATGGACTCCACCTTCGTAAAATCTCTACAATACTTGGCCAGGTCCAAACACGCGCGCATCGGCATCGGCATCTGGAACGCAGACGCAGATCTGATCGCTTCCTTGCAGTCGGCCGCGAAGTTCGCTGATCTTCTTCTGGTAGGCGAGCCTTGCTGCGACTGCTCCCTAGATTACGTCTCCACCAAAGAGCCCTGGAAAGAGTTGGTGGGGCTTTTGGCCGACGACGAGATCGAGGGCGCGGTGCGAGGGAACCTTCCCGCCGGAAGGACCATACGGGCCCTGGCTGAGCAGTTCGGCGTTCCCGTAAGGCGTTTAGCCCTGCTGGAGCTATCAGGCTGGGCTTTCTTGCTGGGGCCGGTAGGCATTGACGAGGGCGAGATGGTCCAGGATCGTCTAGGTCTAGTGCTGGAGGGTGCGAAGCTCTTGCAAGACATGGGCGTGGCGCCGAAGGCGGCTGTGCTCTCAGGCGGCAGGATGGAGGACCTGGGCAGGTGTGAGCGGGTAGACCGCAGCCTTGCCGAAGGAGAGCTGATCGCTGCGCGAGCCCAGGAGGCAGGCCTGCAGGCCCGCCACAAAGGGATACTGATCGAAAGCTGCCGGGGAGACGACATAGTCATCGCTCCGGATGGCGTCTCCGGGAATCTTATCTTCCGGACGATGTTACTCTTGTGCGGGGCTCAGTCCTATGGAGCACCTGTGCTGATGGACAAAATCTTCATAGACTCCAGCCGGGCCCGGACGGGCTTTGATGGGCCGGTGATGCTGGCGAGCGCCATGGCGGGGATGAGAGGAAAAAAGAGATAGGCAAATATGCTTCCAGAACCTTAACCAAACATCAATTCTGATTGGCTCTTTCAGCTTCGCCGGATTGAGGCCAGGATGAAGCGGAATCAAGCTGTTGATCCGGTTGGGAGTATACGTCCTCATATTGAGGCATATCAGTTTCCTCAAGATAAGCGGCAGCAACGTCTGTTTGAGTGACATCGTAACTCAAGGAAAGGGGGTCATAACCTTCTTTTGTGAAATTGAACTGCCAGGTCCCCGGCTGTCCTTCAACTACTACTGCTCCATTCGAGTCCGTAAATCCTCGAAAACTGTTACCTGCGGCGTCCTGTCCTGTGACCTGGACGTCCGAAAGCAGCGTCCCGTTAAGGTCTCCATTATGAATATAAACAGTCAGAGCGACCATATCCAGTGAAGGAGTAGCTTTTTGGAGATATACAGCACCAACACCTGTTTCCGTGACATCATAATTTAAATCAAGAATGTCATAGCCTTCTTTTCCAAATGTAAACTGCCAGGTTCCCGGTTGTCCTGCAACGATCGCAGATCCATTTAAGTCTGTAACCGCTTGAAAGATGTTGCCCGCCGCATCCTGTCCGACTAATGAGACATCCGAAAGCGGCGTCCCATTGAAATCCCCTTCGTATACATGGACCAAGAGAGCAACCTGCTCTTGGGCGGATGCGATCGACACCATGCTGCCAATCATTAACAGCATTAATATTGCCAAACAATAACTATTTTTCATATTAGTTCCCTCTTAATCTAATAATGCTTATATTCCAATAAACTTCAGTTAACCATTTCTAGCACTAAGATATTGATGTGCATTTATGAGCGGCACCAAAAAAAATAGGTAATCAACGGCATTCACTCTGATCGTTCCCACGATCTAAGCTTTTATATTGACAACAACTAATTTGACGCAATTATTGCTGTCCTTTTCCCTGTCGCCCATCATAGACTTGACATTCTTGTGGTCCATCTTCATGCCGTCTCGTCCCATCATGGACTTCTCAGAGCCGCATTCCTTCTGCTTTCCATCCTGACCCATCATGGACTTCTCGCAGCCGCATTCTTTCTGCTTTCCGTCCTGACCCATCATGGACTTCTCGCAGCCGCATGTCTTCTGCTTGCCGTCTTGACCCATCATGGACTTATCAGAGCAGCATGTCTTCTGCTTGCCGTCTTGACCCATCATGGACTTATCAGAGCAGCATGTCTTTTGCATGCCGTCCTGACCCATCATGGACTTATCAGAGCAGCATGTCTTTTGCATGCCGTCCTGACCCATCATGGGCTTATCAGAGCCGCATGTCTTTTGCATGCCATCCTGACCCATCATGGGTTTCTCAGAGCCGCATGTCTTTTGCATATCTTGTCCCTGAGACATCTGCTTGCCGTCCTGTCCATGCCACATTTGTTTGGCATCTTGTCCTATTCCATTATCAGGCATCGAAAAGGCCGGGATAGCAAGAACGCACAAAGCCGCCAATGCCACTAAGAATTTAACGTAATTCATTTAATTACCTCCACTCAGGATTCGATTCTCAAGATTGAGAATTGTCCTGCTTATTACATCTTCCTTTGAACGATATAAAAGTATAGGGCCGAACGACTATCTGATTGACTTCCTGCAAGCCAAATTAAGGTCAACGAACCGTTTAGAAACCCATTTAATTGCATTTAATGGTTCCGTTATCTAAAATCTGCTTTCATTTGACTTTAACAAAAGAATAAGATGTTATCCATCTTTTGGCAATCGCTGGCATATTCAATATATCGCGGAGTCGAGAAGGACAGCGAGATAATAGAACACTCATTCATCCGGACGGCATATGGTGAAGCCCAAAAAAACTCTGGCCACATCCCAACATCCCATGTCCGTCCTCAAATCACACCCCGGTAGGAAGCCAGCCTCCTGGCTTGGGGCCGGAATAGCTGCACAAGACTCTTTTCCTCCTCCGACGTCAAAGGCTCAAACTCCCGGCCTGCTCCTGCTAGAGCTTGCACCTCTCCTGGCCGAGAGCAGCCCACGATTGCCGTGCTGATATCTCGGGAAAGGGCGAATCTGAGGAGCAGCTCCGCCGTCACTCCATTCTCTGCTGAGATGTATTGAGAAGCGCCGAGCGTCTTCATTCCAATCACTGCCAGACCCCTGTCTCGGGCTGCCGTCATTACCTCATCCAGGAATCCTCCCAGCACCGCCTCAGCCGGGTTGACAGGCATGAGAACGCTATCCACCGGCCAGTTCTTCGCGGCATATTCCAGAATTTTTGGTGCATAGTGGCCGGTGACGCCTATAAATCGAGCTCGCCCGGCATCTTTGGCCTCGACAAAAGCCTCCAGGGCTCCGCCCGGGGCCTCGACCTCCTCGATATCCTTACGGGTTCGAATATCGTGGATCTGCCACAGATCGAGTCGCTCCAGTCCCATGGTCTGCAGAGTCCTTTCCAGATCCGCTTCTGCTCCCTTTTTTTCTCTGGCTGCTGACTTGCTGGTCTGGAAGATGTGAGAACGTAGTTCGCTATGCTGGGACCAAAACTCACCATAATAGCCCTGACTACCAGCGTAGGCCACTGCCGAGTCGAAGTAGGTGATGCCCTGAACTGCGGCTTCCTCGATTACAGCCTTCGCCTCTTGCTCGCGGCCGTAGGTCCGCAGCACTCCTTCTCCCCCCAGTCCGACCTGGGTGACGCGAGGCCCCGTCTTTCCAAATAGCCTTGTAGTGAGTGTCAAGATAATCTCCCCTATTCTTTCATCGAAAGCGATATCCTCTTCCTCTCCAGATCCACGTCCAGCACCTTGACAATAACCTTCTCTCTGGCCTTCACCACATCAGAGGGGTTCTTCACATATCCATCTCTAAGCTGGCTGATATGCACCAGCCCATCCTGATGCACTCCCACATCCACGAAGGCTCCAAAAGCGGTTACATTGGTCACAATCCCCGGCAGCTTCATCCCCACCTGGAGGTGCTCGATCTTCTCAACGCCCGCAGCGAAGCTGAAAGCCTCATACTCCTTTCTCGGATCGCGGCCCGGCCGGGAGAGCTCTTCCAGAATGTCAGCCAGAGTGGATGCACCCGTCTTACTGCTTATGTAATTTGCCGGGTCCAGCTTCTTGAGGAGGCCCTCATTTTGCATCAGCTCCCGGATGGTGACTCCCAGGTCCTTTGCCATCTTCTCCACGATTGCATAGCTCTCGGGATGAACAGCCGTGCCGTCCAGGGGATTGTCGCCTTCGCGAATGCGCAAGAATCCGGCCGCCTGCTCAAAGGCCTTTGGCCCCAGACGCGGTACATTTAACAGATCCTGGCGCGAGCGAAATAGGCCGTGCTCGTTCCTGTATTTCACCACAGCCTCGGCAAGCCTGGGCCCCAGGCCCGAAACGTAGGCCAGAAGCTCCTTGCTGGCGGCATTCACGTCCACGCCCACCAGATTTACGCAACTTGAGACCACATCGTCCAGAGCCCGCTGCAGCGCGGACCGGTCCACATCATGCTGGTACTGGCCGATGCCGATGGCCTGCGGTTCGATCTTTACCAGTTCCGCTAATGGGTCCATGAGCCGCCGGCCGATGGAGACCGCGCCGCGCACTGTTGCATCCTGATCTGGAAACTCCTGGCGCGCCACCTCCGACGTGGAGTAGACCGATGCCCCAGACTCATTGACCATGATTATCGGAATCATGGGCAACCCCAGATTCTTTAAGAAGGCCTCCGTCTCCCTGCCCGCAGTGCCGTTGCCGACAGCTATCACCTCTATGCCGAAGTGTTCAACGACCTCCTTAACCGTTGTTGCCGCTTCTCGGGTCTTCTTGTGGGGTTCGTGCGGGTAGATCACATCATTCATAACCATTCTGCCCAGGCTGTCCAGCACAACCAGCTTGCAGCCGGTGCGAAAGCCTGGATCCAGGGCCAGGATGCACTTTTGCCCTAATGGCGGGTCCAGGAGAAGCTGGCGCAGGTTGTCTGCAAAGACCTCTATTGCCGTTTCCTCTGCCCTCATGCGCGCCGCGGCGAGAGTCTCATTCTCGATGGATGGGGCCAAAAGCCGGCGAAAGCCGTCCTCTGCGGCCTCCCAGACCAATCGCGAGGCCGGACCGTCTCCTTTTATGAAGAGCTCCTCCAAAACCGCCAGAGACTCGTCTTCGGCCGGTGCCACGTGAAGACCGAGCACGCCATTCTTGGCGGCGCGCAGCATGGCCAGAAGCCTGTGTGAACTGACACGACCTATGGGCTCAGACAAGTCGAGATAGTCCCTGAATTTTCCGGCATCCGTGTCCACGACGCTGTCGGCAGTGGCCTGGGTTCGTAAGACCCCTTCCGACTGGAAGAGTGCTCTCATCCTGATACGCGCCTCGCCGTCTTCACTGATCCATTCGGCTATGATATCCTTTGCCCCGTTCAATGCCTCCTCTGTTGATGCGACTCCCTTTTCAGCATCAACAAAAGCAGCAGCCTCCTTTTCGGGATCAAGGACTACCCTGGTCTCCTGCGCGAAGATCACCCGGGCCAGAGGCTCCAGGCCCCGCTCTTTCGCGATCGTAGCCCGGGTTCGCCTCTTGGGCCGGAAAGGTAGATAAATGTCCTCCAGCTGGACGAGGGTCTCTGCCGCCTGCAACTTAACTTGCAGATCTGATGTGAGAAGGTCCCGCTTTTCCAGGGAGCGAATGATAGCACTTCGCCGTTCATCGAGCTGTCGCAGCTGAATCAGACGGTCACGGATATCGGCAATAGCGACCTCATCCAGACCTCCTGTGGCCTCTTTCCGGTATCGTGCAATGAATGGTAATGTTGCTCCGCCGTCCAAGAGCTCTGCGACCGCAGCAATCTCTCTTTCACCAATGGACAGCTCCATAGCTATTTTTTTGTTATGATCAAACATGTCGCGAGACACTCAGGAAGGCAGAGATCAAAAAGTCTCTGGTGAACTGTGGTTCGGGGAAGGAGGACTCATTCAGACGGCCTGCCAGACTGTTTCTTCGCGAAGTCTGTTATTGGGTGAGCTAAGGTGCCACGTTCTGTTTGGCGAGCCTGCGAAAGATCTTCGCGGCCTGGTCGGCTGCGATGCAACCGCTGGCACATTTTCCGCAGTGATTGCACCTCTTCTCGTCTATTGTGATGGTATCTTTCACGGTAATCGCTCCTTGATTGCAGTTCTTCATACAGATACCGCATCTCGTGCACATCTGCACGCGCAGGATGGTCTCGGAGACCCTTCGCAGCAGATCCTCTGCCTCCAATTTGCCTGCAATGATCAGAATATGGCCGTTGGCAAAGGCCGTGGCCCTTCCATAATCCGTCTTTACAACTGCCGCGCCGAGATCTTCATCATATTTCACATCGCCGAGCATTTTCAAGGCTCCGGCCACTGCCGAGAAAGGATGATTCTGGGGTGTTGTGAGTGTCGCTTCAATGGAGTATTCAAGGCCGCACGGCGACCTTCCTCTCACTGCCTGCAGCTCAATCTCCTTCTTCTCCCGACCTCGGGCTTGCAGGTCGATTTTGTGGTCAAGAGCCATCTCGATCATCTTGGGAGGATGCCTCTTCCAGCGCCAGAAGCCCCAATCGATGTATCTCTTTTCCAGATTGTTAGCATTCGCCCAGGTTTGCAGATGGCCAGTCCACTGGCCATGATGTTCTGGATGAGACTTTTTCAGGTGAGCAAATTCAGATTGCAAAGAGGCAGGGCAGAGCCAGCAGCCTATGCGTTCGAAGTCCTCCTCGTAAAGCGGATTTGGCTCCAGCTTATTCCAATAAATGTAAAGCATGACCTCCAGGGCCCTCCAGTTGCGAATGGGTGAGAGCGTGGTCTGGCTCGGCACATAGGGATTCCTCTCCACGGCTCTAATGGTGGAGCGGTTGAAGGACTCGTAGATGCGGCGCCCTTCAATGGTCACACAGCCCTTGGGATAGTGCTGCTTAAGAAAGGATGTCATAGGCCCGAGCTTATTGGTCTTGCAGCACCAGCGAAAATCTTTGGCAGGAGGGCCGAAATTATGCAACTGCTCAAAAAAACTGCTCTCGGCCTTTATCTCTTGCAGCCGGAGCTTATGGGTGCGGCAGAACTCATGCACATATTCTACTGTCTCGGGAAATTCCAGACCTGTATTGATGAAGAGAACCTCAATTTTTGTCAGCACCTTTCGGGAAAGAATGAGCGAGGCCAGGCTGTCCTTTCCGCCGCTGAAGGAGACGTTTATAGGAAGCCTGGTTCTGGAGAGATAATCCTTGATCTCACCTATTGCCGCCTTCTCCAAATTTTTCAAGTACTCCTCATTGGCAAGAATTGCATCCTCAAGAGTAGTCAGGCTGTCCTTGAGGACGAAATCCCTCTGCGTAACATCCTTAATGCGTATTGATTTCGAGCCGTCTTTGCGTTTGCGGACGACTCCCACACCCGCAAATTTTCCTATCTTCAGGATGACGTTGTCGCCTTCATTCAGGCCCTCAGGCTGACTTATGATCATGTCCTGGGCCAGCCACTTGCCCTTTATGTGGCCTCTTAAAATGGAATCGTGACAATGGACCATGTTCTTCTTTGCATTCCTGGATAATAGGGAGGCCCCCGCAGTCTCCAGATCCAGCTTATGGCTGGCAGTGGTGACATCAAACCATAATGTCGCGATATGACAGCCATCCAGGATCACCTGATCCCGGCGGTCGATGCCTGCGATCTTATTGAGCAGGATTATCCTGCCATCCAGGAAATTTGCATATTCGTAGTTCTGGTTGAAGAGTTCCCGAAGAAGCTCTCTCGCTGCCCGGGAGCAGAGGCGAACATCGCCTGGGGGTGAGAGCAAAACTCGGGAGCCATGGGATTTGCATATAGAGCATCTAACCGACAGAAGTGGAAGATTGCATTTCTCACACCAGAATAGCTCGCTCTTTCCCGGAGAAAAGGTTCTGCTGGAATCTCTCATAGATTTATCATGGGTTCTGGCTTCTGATATTTAACATGTAGGATTGAATAGATCGAATATCAATGATTGACGAGCAATTGAAACAGCTCTCAAAGCTTACGCTAACCGAACCCATGCCCACTTCGTGGGCCATTCCGCCCCAACAGATCATCTGGAGAACAAGTTAGCTACACCGGTTTCCAGTTTTCCGAGCCCTAAGTCTGGGGCCATTTGGGCATATTTGGCTGGTCGGCATACCAGAACGCTCCATACCAGGCGTCGACTCCGAAATGCCTGGTTTTCGAGGGATAGGGTTTCTGCTGGTAGTCGCATGTTACATTAGGACAGGGATTGGGATAGCATGGCTGGCAATATGGGCAGTACCAATAATCCGGGCAGATTTTTACTTTCTCTGCATGCGGAGTGATCGTTGTATTGATGGCCGTGCTTCCGATGATTTCCAGTTCCACTTTTTCCGGTCCGGATGCCACGATCTTTGTATTTTCTGTGTTACTTCCCACAATATCCACAACCACCGATCCAGGGCCGCCAAAAGCAAGGGCACCAGATGCCAATAGCATCAGTGCTAGAGCCAATACGATAGACAACTTCAACTTCGTTCCCCCTTCTTCAAATCCAATATTTAACCAATGATTTATATATACTAAAAGTAGAAAAGTCTTTCGGCCCAATTGCAAAGATCTCTTGAGGATTGATGGTTCGAAACCAGCTAATACAGTATTAGTTAAAATAAATATTAAACTTTGAATTAAAAAACTGGAAAAAATAAGAAAAGACAGACGACTATCACATTATTTTGATTATTTCTATCTCTTTGTCAAAAAGTTCCCGCTAACCATTCGCTTTAGGCCTGACCTAAAGAAACCGGTGCATTGCCAGAGGACCTCTGATTCATGTTTATGAACGGCTGGTTATACCTGGTGGGAATGTATGAGCTCCAGGGGTAGCATAAGGGCCTCTTGAAGTCGTCCCATGGTGTTACATAAACCATCTTCTCACCGCATGGACCGCAAATCGAGCCGTCGTTATGTCGGACTCTCTTGACTTCATTCCCTGAGTTGCTAATCAGGACATTGGTCGTAGTGCTCCCCACAATATCCACCACTACCGGCATCCCCTCCGGCGATATGAATGTGGTATTGTTCGCCAGGCTTCCCATGATATCCAAGTTTGCCGACCCCCCGTTGTTCGCACCATATGCGGCAGATGCTGTGGCAGATGCCCATAGGATTAAAACGGAGATCAGAACAATTTGCTTCCTCAACCTTTCGCCCCCTTTTTATAATTAGATCTATTAAAATGTCGTGGAAGTAGAAAAACCTTTTGTTGCCGATTCGGCCGCGCAAACATTTCGCCCAAACAATTAAATCTCCGGCACGATTCATAAGAGTCATGAAACTTATTTATGTGGCAGGCAAGGGTGGCGTGGGAAAAAGCGTCTGCGCTGCAGCAACTGGCATCTGGACCTCAGACCGGGGCCTGGATACTATTGCCTTCTCCATGGATCCGGCTCATTCGCTCTCAGATATCTTTGACATCGACCTGGGAAGCAAGCCCATGAAGATCCGCGATCATCTCTATGCCTACGAGCCGGACCTGGCTGAGGAGGCACAGGGCTTCTATCGCAGGTATAAGAGCATCTTCACCGCCCTCTTCGGGCTCTTCGAGGTAGAGGTCAAGCCGGAGGACTTCGCCAATATGCCCGGCGTCTCAGAGCTCATCTTCATGGACAAGCTCAACGACATCTATGTTGAGAAGAAGTATGACTATGTGGTCATCGACTCCGCTCCAACTGCAATGGTATTGCCTTTGCTGCAGCTGCCCTCCATAACCACCAGTTTTGTGACAAGAGTCCTGGGAATGAGAAATAAATGGATTGGGGTTTTGAACCTCCTGGAGTCTGGTTTTGGCGATTCCATTCTCAAAGAGGTCAGAACCATGCGGGCAAAGGCGGAGACCATGCGTAACGCCCTCCTTGATCCAAAGACGGCCAGCATCACTGTGGTGACCATACCCGAGAAGGCTGCAGTGGAGGAGAGCCGGCGCCTGATTGAGACCGTGGAGTCGCACGGGGTCCATGTGTCAACCATTGTCATCAACCATGTGATCTCGGAATGCGACTGCCAGTTCTGCCAGCGGAAGATGGCATCTCAGACCTCCTACATCCAGGATCTTCAGAATCGATACCAGGAAAAGTCCATCATTGTCCTTCCCGACTACGGAGCAGAGGTGAAGGGAGACAGACTCAATCAGGTGGCTGAGGATCTCTACGGAAAGGGGCAGATGGATACAGTTAGCTTATGAGCCAGTAGAAAAGTGGTTGCGGGTAATGAGCCCAGGATGCAGATGGAGTCACTCGCAAAGCCATGGATGAACTTTTGCGAGAGCACTTCCAGCTTTTGGAGACCATAGTCACCATCTCAGCCCGCCAGCAGAGCCATATCGATGCCGCCAAAGAATCAATAAGAGTGCAGCGCTCCTATCTGGAGGATTTCATAAGGAGAGACCCCTTCTTCATGCTCACACTGGAGCCTTACGATCTTCAGGCAGACGATGCCCCGGAGATTGTGAAACAGATGATAGAATCAAGCATAGTCTTTGGCATTGGCCCGATGGCAGCCGTGGCGGGAGTCATTGCCCAGTTTGCCGTGCGTTCGATGATGGATTCCAAGGCGACTTATGCCATAGTCGATAACGGTGGAGACATCTGCATCTTAAACGACCAGCCGATAATAGTAGGCATATATGCGGGCAGCTCACCCATCCGGGATCTGGCTTTTGAGCTTCCGGCGCGTCGTGCCCCGCTGGGCATCTGCACCAGTTCCGGAACGGTGGGCCCATCCATCTCTTTTGGCTCTGCAGATGCGGCCACGGTCATCTCAAAGGACGCGGCTCTGGCGGATGCCGCGGCCACAGCCCTTGGGAATGCTGTGCAAGCGAATGAGCCGCTGCAGGAGTGCTTCCAGGCCATCGACCGGCCGGGAATAGAAGGGGCATTAGTGATTAGGGGTGAGGAGATGGCGCTGTGGGGAGACGTACCAAAGCTGCGACGCGCTCATCTGGGGGCGGAGAGGATAACCAGAGGATGAAGCCAACCCACTTGTCAAGCCTTCCTCGGCAATCTTTATATATTCTGCTCAATTAACAATTGTGACGGAAAGAAACAGAAGGCATGGTTGCCAGAAAATAAAGCAACGTTTCAATAGCCAAAGTTTCCTGTTAAGATTCTTTGAGGACTTATCCGAAATGGGCATCACAGAAGACATCCAGACCGTCTTTGCCAAGGATCCCGCCGCCAGATCGACACTGGAGGTCATCCTATGCTATCCGGGCCTGCATGCCCTCTGGATGAACAGGATATCTCATTTTCGCTGGACCCATAAGCTCTTCTTCCTGGCTCGGCTGAACTCATTATCTCCCGTTTCCCGACTGGGGAAATAACATTATCAGACGACGATAAGGTGGAGGTGGACAATGGTGCTGACCAGCAAGGCCTGTCCCATAGTGAGCCTGGGATCGCTTCGCCAGACGGCGAGAGACAGCACCGAAGGAACAGCAAGGGTTAAATTCATAGGATTCCGCCAGGATTATAGAATTAAGGCTTGAAGGGCTTGATCAATAAGACTTTATTAATAAGCCAATAACCGCAGATTTGAGGCACTAGATAGATGAAATCGCCATGTGAGGAGATTGTTTGGAATGTTTTGCCCAGCATCAGGGCAGCCATCGCAGAGGAGCTGATCAAGAGAGGAATATCCCAAAAAGAGGTCTCCAGGATGCTGGGCATCACGCCACCGGCTGTGTCCCAGTACGTCTCCAAGAAGAGAGGATATAATATTGAGTTCAGGGAAGATATCCGGGAGGCCATAGGAAAGCTAGCCGATGATCTTATCGAGAAAAAGGCAGATGATCTGGTGAAGAGGATCTGCGAGATCTGCCGCATGCTTCAGGATGATGAGAATGCCTGCATTTCCACCAGGTGTAAAGCGGAAGTGAGATCTGCTATATGAATAATCCCCTGGAAATCTCCTCCAGAAGGTAGCTATAATGAACCGGGCCGCGAAATTGGAGGATCTCAAAAATAGGATTGCCGGGAAGAGAAGGCTTCTGGTGGCCTATTCGGGAGGGGTAGACAGCAGTCTCCTGGCCAAGGTGGCGAACGACGTCCTGGGCGACTCTGCCCTGGCCGTCGTTCTAGATTCGGAAACCCTGGCCAGAAGTGAGCTAGAACAAGCGCGAGAGTTGGCAAGGTTCCTGGGACTGAATTATATGGTGGCAGAGTTCTCCATTCTTTCTGATGAGGATTTCACCCAAAATCCAGCCAACAGGTGCTACATCTGCAAAAAAAAATCCGCGGCTCTTCTCAAGAGCATCGCCCGGGAAAAGGGTATAGATTGCATAGCCGATGGTGTGAACCTCTCCGACTACATGGACTATCGGCCCGGGATCCAGGCCTGCGATGAAGAAGGAATCTGGCATCCTTTTGTGGAGTCAGGGATCACCAAAGAGGATATTCGTTCCCTGGCCCAGAGCCTTGGCCTCGCCAATTGGAACAAGCCTTCCTCTGCCTGCCTCTCCTCACGAATACCTTATGGGGAGAGGATCACAGAAGGCAACCTCGTGAATGGTGGAAGAGGCAGAAGAGTATCTGAAACGCTTAGGATTCGTGCAGCTTCGGGTTAGGGCTCATGGCCAGCTGGCTCGAATTGAGCTCCCCCAATTGGATGCGGAAAAAGCATTGAACTGCCGGGACGAGATCGCATTGAAGCTCAAAAGCATCGGATTTAAATATGTCACCCTGGATCTGGAAGGTTTCAGAACGGGGAGCATGAACGAGGTTTTGTGAGGGTCCAGGATATAAGACGGGATTTCCCTATTTTGAAGGAGGTCATCTACCTCGACAGCGCCTCCACCAGCCTCACCCCTGAGCCGGTTCTGCAAGCGGTCCTGGACTACTACAGAACCTACAAAGCCAATGTCGGCCGGGGGGTCTACAGGCTGGCTCAGCTCGCCGACCAGCGCTACAGAGACGCTCACCGTAAGGCGGCAGCCTTCGTGGGAGGAGAGAAAGGCGTGACGGTCTTCACCAGGAACACCACTGAGTCCATCAATATCGTTGCCCGCGGCCTCTCCTGGAAGAAGGGAGATCGGATCGTCACCACTCTTCTGGAGCATCACTCCAACCTCTTGCCCTGGATGAGGCTGAAGGAGCAGGGCATAGAGCTGGAGATAATAGTGCCGGACCGGGAAGGAAGGCTTGACCTGGCGGATTATGAAAAAGCGATAACCAAAGGCACGAAGCTGGTGGCTATAAGCCAGCTCTCCAACGCTCTGGGCACAGTTCTTCCCAGTTAAGGAAGTTGCCAGGATCTGCCGCGAAAAGGAAGCTGCCCTCCTCGTCGATGGGGCCCAGTCTGTTCCACATATGCCAGTGAACGTCGTGGATATCGACTGCGATTTCCTCTGCTTCTCCGGCCATAAGATGCTTGGGCCCACGGGCGCGGGAGTCCTCTGGATGAGGAAGGGCGAGGTAGAGCCTCTTCTGGTGGGAGGCGGAATGGTGGAGGATGTCTTTGATGGCAAATACGTCATCAAGAAGGGCTACGAGGGATTTGAAGCAGGCACGCCAGACATCTCGGCAGGCATTGGTCTTGGCGCTGCCGTGGACTATCTGACCCGAACCGGAGTCGAGGAGATTCATGCGCAGGAGATGCGGCTGACCAGAAAGCTGCTGGATGGGCTACAAGAGGTTGAGGGCGTGCAGATCATTGGCCCGGGAAAGGATGGCTCAGAAGCGCGGGGTGGCGTTGTTTCCTTTGGCGTGGACGGGCTGCTGCCTCACGAGGTGGCTCTCATGCTAGATCAGGCTTCAAACATATCTGTTCGCTCCGGCCACCATTGCTGCATTCCCCTCATGAAGCACCTGGGACTGAAGTACGGCACCGTCCGAGCCTCGCTTTATCTTTACAATACCGAAGGGGAGATCGACAAGCTTCTGGCGGCTCTGGAACAGATCGCCCGGATGGGGTAGGGAAGGCGTCGCAAAGAATGCTAAAAAATTTTAAATGCCGGAAGCTGGATGGCGATGAGGTCGAGGAGACGACCTGCCAGGTAGTGGAGGAGGTTCCCCTCTCCATCTTCATCAACGGCCGGCATTTCGTAACAGCGATGATCAGCCCTGAGAAGAGATCAGAGTTCGTAGTCGGCCACCTCTATTCCGAGAGGATCGTATCCGGAAGGGGGGAGATTGAGTCCCTGGAGATTGAGGGCAATGTAGCGCGGGCCATCGTCACCAATCCCATGCGAGCCATAGTACCCAGAAGGCCGATCGTCAGTGGCTGCGGCGGGATCGCTTCCTTTCTGGATGAGTCGAAGCTTCCAGAGATAAAATCCGACCTGGTAATAGGCAAAGAACAGGCTCAGGAGGCGATGAAGGCCATCTCCCTGTCCGAGACACACGTGGCCACTGGCGGAGTGCATTCTGTAGGCCTCTTCAATGAGACGAAAGCGATCTCTATCACAGAGGACATCGGCCGCCATAACGCCCTGGACAAAGTCATCGGCCATGCGCTGGCCGAAGATGTGAATTTTGGCAGGACATATGTTGCCTGCACAGGCAGAATCTCCTCGGACATGGCGCTCAAATGCTCCGTGGCCGGCATCCCCATAATCGTCTCGCGCGGCGCTACGACAAGTCTTGCCATCTCCATTGCCGAGAGGACGGGTCTATGCATAGTCGCTTTTCTGCGGGGAAAGAGGCTCAGCGTGTACACTAACCGGGAGAGATTCAGGATTGACTGAGGAAGTATTCAAAGCATGATCTGCTCCCTGTGCCGTGAGCGGGCCATCCTCTCCCAGCCTTATTTTGGCCGGCACCTCTGCCAGGATCACTTTATCGAGGATTTTGAGAGAAGAGTGGCAGAGACAATTGAGAAGAACTGCATGGTCGAGGAAGGCGAGCGTATCGCCGTGGCCGTGAGCGGTGGCAAGGACAGCACCGCCCTGCTCTTTTGTCTTCACAGGATCCTGGCCGGGAGGGACGTGGAGATGGTGGCCGTCACCGTCGATGAGGGCATTGCCGGATACAGAGACGACACCATCAAGGCTGCCCGGGCGATTGCGGCGGAGCTCGGAATCAAGCAGGAGATCGTCTCCTTCCGGGAGATGTATGGTTACGATCTGGATGAGATGGTGGTGGGGAAAAAGGTCGCACCCTGCACCTATTGCGGAGTCTTTCGCAAGAATGCTCTGAACCGCACGGCAAAAAGGCTGGGCGCAGCCAAAGTCGCCACAGGCCATAACCTGGACGATGAAGCGCAGTCGGTAATGATGAACTATCTGAAAGGCGACATGGAACGGCTCATGCGCTTCCGGCCCAGGAGGGCACAGCCGGGCCTCGTGCCCCGCATCAAGCCGCTGCGAGATATTCCGGAAAAGGAGATCGCCCTCTACTGCATGGTGAATGGAGTCTTCACAGAATCCAGGGAGTGCCCTTATGCTCAGCTTTCTTTGAGAGCGGATGTCAGGGATATGATGAACAGCCTGGAGAACCTCTTTCCAGGGGTCCGTCAGTCCACTTTGCAGGGGTTTGAGAAGATAGCGCAAATGGCTGGCGGAGACTGGGCTCAGATAGAGCTGGGCAAATGCCACGAATGCGGCGAGCCCTGCGTCGGGAAGATGTGCAAAGCCTGCGAGCTGCTGGGAAAGTTGAAGGTGTGAGGTAGCAAATCGAACTCGTGCTCGTCCATACGATTGCGTGCGGCTTCGGGCGAAGATGTGACTGAATCTTAAATTGTCGGATAAGGAGGATGGGAATATCAATAAATGAAAGGTGGGATGGCAATAGCCGCGGGCTGCGGAAAGCATGGGCCAGGAAATATGCCAAATGAGAGCATTGAAATGATGGTGACGATAATTTTGGATTATGTCGTCACAACTTGACAATATGATAAGCGATGATCAAATTCTTGCAAGCGCAGTTCGTTTTTTAATTGACGGTAGCGAGGGAGATGCTGCGAATATATTGCTTTCATGCTCTCTACACTCTTGGTGGTACACATCCGATTTTGGAGTTGATTATTGGAGATTTCTACTCAAAGGCCCACGTGCAGCTTACGACGTCTTAATTGATAAGACTCATCCCATTCGAATATCCGTTGAAAAAGCGATTGAAGCCGTGCTCCCTGTAGATATTGCAATGGATAGTTTAATGGTAAGCGGTGAGCTTATCGACATCGATCCCGACTGGCGATCTCAATTACTTGAAATCGCACAAGGCAGAGGCATATCTAATCAAGCTGCGGGAGAACGGACGGAAAAGATTTTGACATGGAACAATTTAGGTTTCCGTTCAGCGTCTGAGATAAAAATAGCTCAATCATTTGACAAAGCAGGTGTTCTCTTCCTTCCAAATTGTAGGGCAAGGCTCGGGCCGAGTGGGGATCGAAAGAATCGTGAACCGGATTTTCTCATCTGCCATAATGGCAAATGGGGCATCCTCGAAGTAGATGGTGAGCCATTTCATCCAACTATCACGTACGGTACATGATCATGAACGAGATCGACTTTTCAAAATGCATGGTATTACCGTAGCCGAACACTATGATGCGACCAAATGTTTCAACAATCCAGATGATGTGGTAAAGGAATTTTTAAGCATACTTGCGAAATAGCGGAAATCGAAAAGAAAATGGGGCAAAGGAAGGAAATCCCGCAAGATGGCTGTCTATTGAATTGAAAGCAAGCTCTCCAAAATCCTTGTCAAAGATGAGAAGGATACGTCCTACTTCTTCTGCAAGCATCATAATGTCTCTGTAGCAAGCCTGAGGAGCGCTCTCACTGATCGATAGCACATCATAACCCATCTTGCGTAGTCGTTCATATGGCTCGGAGGGGGATATTCTCGTCAGCTAGTAGCCACATTAAGGCCGTCCTGTTCGACTTTGTGAGGATACACCTCTCGGATTTCATCAGGTCGCTTGCTATATTGGAGACATGCCTGAATGTCTTCGTGAGTCAATCTGGGGTAGTTCTGGATGGATCTCGGATTTGGTCCAGTCATTGGCCAGCAGTTCGATGACAAACTCCACTGCTATGCGCGTACCTTTGATCCCGGTTTTCCCGCAAAGATTCTTGGATCCTGGGATATTCGATCTTGCCAGTTCATGATATAATTATATGATGTGGACCCTTAAGATATCTCTTTTGCGTCTTTAATGCGCAGTCCCGAAACATTCAGTTCAGGACTGCGCAAGTCCTGGAATAGAACCAAAAGTTGAATAAGCAGGACAAGAATATTGAGTTGAGATGCAAACATTGAATTATAGAATCCGATTATTGAAAGAGGATGATGGCGGATATACGGTCATAGTTCCCGCTCTGCCCGGATGCGTTACATTTGGCGAGACAATTGATGAAGCCATATCAATGGCAAAAGAGGCCATAGAAGGCTATATCGAGACCCTCAACGAGTTAGGAAAAGAAGTGCCAAGGGACAACGATGTTTTAGAGTACACCGTTTCCGTTGAAGCCTATGCATAAGCTTCCGGCTATATCTCCAGAGAAGCTCGCCAGGGCACTGGAACGAGCCGGATTTGAACTGAAACGGGTAAGAGGGAGCCATTATTATTACTACAACCCGAGAACGGAAAGGATCGCAGTAGTGCCGTTCCACAAAAAGGATCTGCGCAAAGGCACGTTGCATGCAATTTTGCGAGATGCTGACATTAGCATTGAAGAGCTAGCAAGCCTGCTTTAATTTTGAAAAAAGAGGCTTAACAGCAAATGGTTGCAGCAAATTTACGCTTATATTTTTCGTTCTTCAGCTAGAAATCCATGTGGCATTTCGGCCCTTGCTTGTCGCTACTAAGGCATTGTAACGAAATAATCTAGGCAACTACGGGGTTTTCATTTGGCTTGATTGTATAATTTCATTTTTTTTCGATATCCATTAAGCAGCAGGGATAATATAATGGAGATACTTCTAGGCCCAACCCCAAATGTTACGTAGCGAATCATGGAATTTTCTATTCTCAAAGATCTGTAAGTAGCATCCGCCTGGCTCTTTGCATAACTCCCTTCCCATGCAAATTTCCAGGAAAGACAGTTTGTCCGCCAATCGTTCAAACCTTGACCTTCAGCATCCTCTCGATCGCCGTTCTCGCCTTCCCCGCGATCTCCTCAGGCACAGTGACGCGCGGCTCCAGAGTCTGCAGCGCTCGCAAGACCTTCTCCAGAGTCGTCTTCTTCATATTCTGGCAGACCGCATTCTCGCTCAGCGGATAGAACTCCTTGTCTGGATTCTCCTTCTTCAGCTTGTAGATCATGCCGGTCTCTGTGCCGATGATGAACTCGCGCGCCTGGCTTGCCAGGGCGTGCTTTCCCATGCCAGCCGTGCTGTAGACAAAATCGGCCTGATCGATGACCTCCGGCCGGCACTCCGGGTGCACCAGCACCTCTGCTGCCGGGATGCAGCGCCCGCGCGGCCTTCACATCCTCGGGAGTGAAATGATCATGCACATAGCAGTAGCCATTCCAGGGAATGACCTTCTTGTCGGTATGCGGGCGACGTATGCAGCCAGGTTCCTGTCCGGAACGAAGATGACCTCCCTGTTGGGCAGCGAGTTTACTACCTGCACGCCGTTAGCAGATGTACAGCATATATCGCTCTCTGCCTTGATCTCGGCCGTGGAGTTCACATAGCAGACCACAGCCGCTTCAGGGTTTAGAGCCTTCAGATCCTTCAGCTGATCAGGTGTGATCATATGGGCCATGGGGCACCAGGCACCCTTCTCAGGTATCACAACCCTCTTCTGCGGCGAAAGGATGGCTGCCGTCTCGGCCATGAAGTCCACACCGCAAAAGATGATGACCTCAGCGTCCAGGCGGGCTGCAGCTCGGGAGAGCTCCAGTGAATCGCCCACCAGGTCGGCCACATCCTGGACCGCAGGGATCTGATAATTGTGGGCCAGGATTGTCGCGTGGCGTTCCTTCTTCAAAGCTTGAATCTCTTCCATCATAGCGATCGAGAACGTTGTTCAGCTCAGAGAAATTATTAACTATTATTTCAATCTATTTAATAGTTATACTTAATACTATTGTCTCAATTAAACTTCAATTGATTCATTGCATTAGAGAGCCCCTCATCCGCCAATAGCTGCAGGAAACAGGGCCACCTCATCACCATCATTGAGCATGGTTCGAAGGGACTCCAGGGATGCGATGTTCTTGCCCGCCACAAAGATATTCACATCCTCTCTCAGTCCCGCCTCATCAAAGAGGAGAGGCCTTAAAACTGCTTTCGCAGAGCATAGGTCATTCAGCAGATCTTCAACCCTCGCCCCTTCCGCCAGCTCGACCTCCATTTCTTTTCCCAGGATATTTCGAAAACCGGCAAAAGACCTGACCTTAATTCTCATCTGCTATCTCCTTCACCCGCTCGAGAGCCAACAATGCATCCTCCATCTTGAAGTCTCTTCGCTCCGCGGCCAGAAATTCGCGAAAATGCAGCAGCTCCTCTTCAGGAACGAATGCCTTTGCACTCTCCATCATCCGCTCATAGGTTCTCTCTGGAAAGTAGAGCGCCTCTGCACAGCGGAAAAGCCTGTCTTTGCAGGATGCGCTGATCGCTCCCTGCTGCCAGGCCAGATCCAGATTGAAGCGAATGTTCACCAGCGGCTCGGAGCGCGGCTCCCAGGTGAAAGGATCGAAGGTGAGAGCCACTTCATCATCAGAGACCAGATGGCCGCTCTTGTAAGCCTGGTAGATCATGCCTATGCCCTCCATGCCGTAAATGTCCAATTCAGACGCCCGCAGTGCTCCCATGCTCGATGCCCCCAGAACTCTTGCTCCCGCCTCAAGGGCATAGAGGACCTCCTTATGGGCCACAGAGCAGTCCTGGAAGAAGACCCCGTCTATGAGCAGAATGATCCTGGCTCCCTCCCTGGCAGCGTTATAGAGGTCGCCGCGCTTGGCGGGAGGCCGAAAGTCAGCCTCCAGGATCTCCTCTGCCCTAGACCTGGCTAAACTTGGCCCTAGGAAGACGACGATTTCTGGCATTCCTGCACCTCTGGCCTACCCTTTCCGGGTCTACTGCGGCGACTTCGAGGCCAGGCACAATTACCCTGACCACAGGAACGCCTATCTCCTCGCGTGTCAGGTCCACGACCACCACCTGATCAAGCCCTGCCTCCTCCAGCTTCTTTAACATATATTTTATATCCAGCAGGAAATCATCGCTATCGAAGGACTCAATTTCGTTAAAGCTCTTCGTCTCGGAGGCTTCAAACCAATGACGGTTGAGCCTCTTCGTCCTGTCGTAGCCTATTCGCTTGCGAAAATCTGCCAGGGTCGTATCCTCTCTCGCCCCGTGAATCTGGGTAAGGCGGCTCTGCGCCACCTCGGTCAGAGCGCGAAGCACTGCCACGCGAGCGCTGGTGTGCGTGCCCATGCCCGTGGTGAGAAGCGTCGGATCGCGCAGTTTGATATCATCAGCGGCGGCAGCACAGGTAGCAATGCCAATGTCGCTGGTGATATCTCTCAGATAGACGTCGACGCCGGCCGCTGCGAATTTGTCCAGGAGTTCTTTCGCCTGACCGTCACCCACATCGCTTATGAGCGGCCCCATATTGCGCGTCGTTTCCACCAGGGCCCAGGCGTCTCTCTCGATGACCTCGGCCAGACCATGGAATATGGCCTCCTCGATCACATTGCCTGATGCCAGGCCGCTGGTGTTGGTACGAAAGAGCCTCTTGTAATCTGAGGACAGGGGGTGAAAGACCGCATTGGCCGGAACCTGTATTTCCGCATCGTTCATGATGTCCCACCCCAGGATCCAGGGTATCTCGGCGTCCGCCTCCGCGCCGGCAGGCAGGATCAGGTCAGCCGGGTCCAGCGCCCCAGCGCCCAGGCTGGAACAGCGGGCCAGGGTCAATTCGCGGTCTCGCACCTCTGCCGAGTAGCGCTCCAGGCCTTCCATCATGGCCGAGACTCTGGCCTCCGTAGGCGTAGCCCCTTTACCATTGTAGACGGAAACGGCTCCGCGGTCGGCCATTGGTCGTATGGAAGAGAAGACGGGTATGCCGATTCGGTCCAGGTTGGTGATATCTGCAACCCTTGTGATCCCGGCGGCAGGCATCTTGGCTTCAACCCGCTTTTGCGTCTCCTCCGGCGGCAGTGCCCGGTGAGTATCGTCTTTATACGTTTTTATGCAGGGCCCGAGTTTCATCGCCCCTGTCTAGAGCGGCGATGGAATATAAATCCTGTTCAACGGCGTTTATAGGGCTCAAAAAAAATAAGTCCCAAATCTGAGATTCAAATTTTAGGTCTCAAAGGAAGGGGAGCTTGTCCTTCTTTCTGTAAGCCAGGGCCTGGGCAGAAGCTACCAGCCTCGCGTCCTTACCCGTGACCCGAATCTCGCAGGCAGAGATTTTGCGGGATTGATTGGTCTCCCGGGCTTCCGCCTGGAGCGTTTCGCCGGGGAGGGCCGCGTTAAGGTAATTCACATTCACGCTCAGAGCTACGGCAACTATGCCGTGCGAGTTGACTGCCAGCTCGAAGGCTGCATCCAGGAGCGAATAGATGGCAGCCCCGTGGATCATGCCGAAGAGGTTGTTCATCCTCTGGGATGTCTGCATCTGCAAGAGAGCGCGTCCCGCCTCCAGCTCCACAATCTCTATCCCGAAGATCCGGGCATAAGGCTCCTCCAGGAAGTGCTCCTTCAGAGCGGCTAAGCATTGGTCCATTGAATCATCCTCTTCACGGGATTATTCTCGAAACGGTTATATCTGCTCCGCCCGGATCTAGATGTACATGCCAGGCCTCCCAGGTAACAGGCCAGAGCCAGTCTCTATTGAAGTGAGCGGCTCAACGGTATCCATTGTCCTTACCCAGGGCGCTATCAATATATGGTTTGGGAGAAAATTTGATAAGTCTCTTATTGCCAAGATTCTGTTGACAATTTCCAAGGTCGACTCAACTACAGAGCATGAGAAGGAGGTATTATGCCGGTTCGAGGAGATAAGCGAGTTCGAAAACAACGGCTATATCCTCACCTCCTATGCCCGCAAGAAAGACAGATACAGAGCCATATTCGTTGTTCCCTTCTCCAATTCGCGGGCTCTGGAGAGGTTCATGGAATCCATCAGCCTGGAGACGGAGAAAGAGGATGCCAAGATCACATTATACTGGAGGGGGGGCAGAGTCAGGATGAACATCATCAAAGAGGAGCTGGGCAGGCTCAGTTGCTTCAGCGTCCTCAATGTGGTTTATAAGGATGAGCAGACGGGAAATGTTGCTCAGAGGGAGGAGCGATGAGATTTGCCAGCTGCACGGAAAAAATTGAGATTTCAGGCATAAGGAAATGTTTTGAGGGGGCAGCCCCGGGTTCTGTTAATCTGGGGCTGGGCCAGCCGGACTTCGACACGCCCGCGCACATAAAAGAAGCGGCCATTGAGGCCATCCAGAAAGGGCTATGCGGATACACCCCCAATTGTGGTGTACCAGAGCTGCGAGACGCTCTTGCGGAAAAGTTCCGCTCTGAGAACAGGGTAGCATATTCGCCGGAGGAGATCATGGTGACCAGCGGAGCCAGCGAGGCTCTCTTTCTGGTCATTGCCGCGCTGGTCAATGCCGGCGAAGAGGTACTGGTTGGCGATCCGAGCTTCCTCTCCTACGCCGAGTTGACCAAGCTTGTGGGCGGAATTCCGGTGAACGTTCCCCTGGACGAGAACCTCCGCCTCGCGCCGGAGGCAATCGTTGAGCGAATAACGGACAGGACCCGTCTCATAATAGTCAACTCGCCCTCCAATCCCACCGGAGCGGTGCAAACTCCGGAGCAGATGAGGGCCATCGCGGAGATAGCTGAGGACAGAGATATCGCCGTCCTCTCAGACGAGGTCTACGAGCACTTCATCTACCGGGGAGAGCACGTCAGCCCGGGCCGGTTCTCGGAGAACGTCATCACCGTCAATGCCGTCTCCAAGACCTATGCCATGACCGGCTGGAGGCTGGGTTATCTGGGGGCAAAGGGAGGAGCCCTGGAGCAAATGCTCAAGATTCACCAGTATGTTCAGGCCTGCGCCAGCTCCATCTCTCAGGCGGCGGCCCTGGCGGCCATCACTGGACCCCAGGACTGCGTATTCCAGATGAGGGATGAATTCCGGAATCGCAGGGATATGCTGGTGGCAGGCTTCCGGGAGATGGGCGTGGATCTGATCGAACCGGAGGGCGCTTTCTATCTCTTCCCGCGGGTGGGAGATGGAGATGCCGTCGCTGCTGCTCTGGGAAAGGCGGGCGTCATCACCGTCCCTGGCTCAGCCTTCGGACCGGGTGGAAAAGAGCACATCAGGATCTCTTATGCTGCAGCGCGCTCTCAACTTCTGGAAGCTTTGAGGCGGATAAAAGATATTCTTTAAATAGGAGAGTTGCATTCGTCGCAAGGAGTGATGAAATGAAGGAGCAGGTTGAGGTCAGAGAGCTGAAAGAAGGAAGATACGTTATCATCGATGAAGAGCCATGCATAATCAAGAGCATATCCCATTCCAAGCCGGGTAAGCACGGTTCGGCCAAAGCCAGGGTGGATGCCATAGGTATCTTCGATAACCAGAAGAAATCAATCGTTCAGCCGGTCACCACAAAGATCTATGTGCCTAACGTAGAGCGCAAGACAGGCCAGGTTCTGTCCATCGGCAGCACTTCAGTGCAGCTCATGGACCTGGGCACCTATGCGACCATCGACGTACCCATAACCGATGATCAGAAACCAAAGATCGAGGAAGGAAAAGAGGTTGCCTACCTATCGGTGATGGGCAGGACCAAGCTGGATATCCGTCAGTGACTCGCCAATACCAATTTTATGTTCCAGAAATGTGGCTTTGCTGACGCTTTATCTGGAACTGGAAGACGCGGAATATGTGGCAGCAGGTCTGCCATTCGATTCCACTGCCTATTTTCGATTCGATCTGAATTGCGAGCAAAACCCGATGCCTTCCGCCTGGCCCTGTTTTACTTTGAGCGCTGCGATGTACCATGCGAAACGCCCATGAGCCTCAGGACGGCTCACACGAAGCAGATGAAAAATCGAATTGCTTGACTTATTTGACCAGATCTGCATGCGAAAGGATCCGGGCTCCATCCAGACAGTGGCACTCTCGATTATCTGCAGCCTAACCGCCGTCGCTCGGCCGGCCGCGGCCCGAGGCCAGCAGGCCGACTCGCGGCACCCCGGAAGAATGCACTGATGCTGATACTGTCCTTGCATATATCTACAAAGTCCAGTCCGCATTTCGATAACATTGGCATATCGCTTACTCAGGCGTAAACGATCTTACCTCTTCTTCCGGGGTTCCGCGCGGGTTTTACGCGCTGGGGTGACGGGGTCCACTCACGGCCGTGGCGGCCCCCCTGACCCCGCGGCCGCGGGGAACAATTTATGGAGCTTTGCCCTTTACCCTCAGATGTTTTTAGAGGGCACAGATTGAGTGCATATCCGAACAGCTCACATGCCATTATTGATGGAGAACGATCGAGATGCTTTTACATCGTTAACTCGATTTAAATGCCAGAGGGCAAGCCTGCCATATTGCACTGTGCGCCAGGCGTACAGATACACAATCGCTGCGGGGCAACGAATGCTGATAAACATATGGATTAGTTTTAACGAAACTGTTTACCTATCTCACAGCCCGCAGCTCCTCCATCGCCCTCTCGACCCGCCCCCTTCTCTCATTCAGCCGCTCTTCTCCCGCCGCTATCCGCACCAGCCTCTCCTGGATCATCCGCCCCGTCTCCTCTGGCGCGGGCCCGCCCGTATTCGCCCGCAGCGCTACATTGCTTCTCGGATCCAAAGCCCTCTCCAGATCCGTTTCGGAAAAGCCGCGCTCGCTGGCCGAAAAGCCTGCGATCTCCAGAGATATCTCATCCAGCTGGAACATGCTCGGGCTTCCCCAGCCTGCGGCTGTCTGCCCCACGATGCGGTGTGCTGTGCGAAAGGGCATGCCGGTGATGCGTACCAGGGAATCCGCCAGCTCCGTGGCCGTGGAGAAGCCTGCGCCCGAGCTCGTATTCATCCGTTCCAGGTTGAACTTGAGAGTGGAGACGCAGCCATCCAGGATACGCACTGTGCTCCGCGCCCAGTCCAGGCTGCGCCACAAATGGGGCGTCGCCTCCTGCAGGTCGCGGTTGTAGCTCAGGGGCAGGCCCTTGCAGATGGAGAGCACCGCCATGAGGCTGCCCATGACCGAGCCAGTCTTACCCCGGGCCAGCTCCGCTGTATCCGGGTTCTTCTTCTGGGGCATGATGGAGCTGGTGGAGGCATAGAGGTTGTCCAATTCCAGATAACCGAACTCGGAGGTGGACCAGAGGATCAGCTCCTCTGCCAGACGGCTGAGGTTGACCATCATAATGGAGAGATCGGCCAGTACCTCCAGGATAAAATCGCGCGTGGAGACGGCATCCATGCTGTTCTCCACCAGACCGTCGAAGCCCAAAAGCTGACAGGTCCTCATCCTGTCGATCGCAAAGCCGGTGGAGGCAAAGGCGGCGGCCCCGAGCGGGCTCAGGTTCACCCGGGCATAGGCGTCCTCCATCCTGGCCAGATCACGTGCTGCGGCATCGGCATGCGCCAGGAGATGATGGGCCAGCGTTGTCGGCTGAGCGTGCTGGGTGTGAGTGAAGCCGGGGATGACTGGTCTCTTTGTGCTCCGCCGCCAGGCGGACAAGCGTCTGGATAAAAGAGAGCAGCTCTTTCATCAGATCCAGCATCTCGTCCCGCAGAGCCAGCCGAATGCAGGTGGCCACCTCATCATTGCGAGAGCGGCCGGTGTGCATCCTCCCTCCCTCGGGACCGACCCTGGCCAGAACCTGCGCCTCAATGGCCTCATGCACGTCCTCGCCTGCGCCCGATGCTGGCTCCGCCGTCGTCCCGATCTCCTCCAGCGCGGCCATGATCTGTGAGCAGACCTCGGCTGAGATCAAGCCCTGCTCCCTCAGCATCACCAGATGGGCTCTATCCACCAGCAGATCCGCCTCGAAGATCCTCTCATCCGCCTCCCGGCTGGAGAGGTAATCCAGAACATCTTTGGAGATTTCACCCAAACGTTGGTCTCGAAACATATCAGGTCGTGTAGTTGGCGTTTACATTCACATACTCATGCGTCAGATCGCAGCCAAAGCCCCGTGCGCGGGCGCTGCCGAGCGCGAGGTCGATGTTGATGATAATGGAGTCCCCCTTCATAATCATCCTGGCCTGATCCAGGACTCCGTCCACGATGCGTCCTTTCTCCACCAGGGAAACCTTGAGGCTTGCTCCATCCGGACTCTTTCCCTCCAGTCCCAGAGTAACCTTCTCCGGGTCCATCGCAGCGCCCGAATATCCTACGGCGCAGATAATCCTGCCCCAGTTGGGATCCGCTCCATAAACGGCGGTCTTGACGAGACTGCTGCGGGCCACGGCCTTGGCCGCCAGACGGGCATCCTCCACATTGCGGGCGCCAGTGACCACGGTCTCGAAGTACTTGCTGGCCCCTTCTCCGTCCCGGGCCATCTGGCGGGCCAGATCCATGCAGACGTAATGCAGAGCTTCCCGGAAATCCTCTTCGCGGCCTTTGGCCCGGGCCGTGGCGGTGAGGAGAACGGTGTCGTTGGTGCTGGTGTCCCCGTCCACGGTGAGCATATTGAAGCTGTCCTGGACGGCATCTTTCAGGCAGTTGCGGCAGGACACGGGGCCGGAAAGTCCGCATCCGTATAAAGGAAACAGAGCATGGTGGCCACATTGGGCTCAATCATGCCCGCTCCCTTGACGATACCGGCTACGCGCAGCCCCTGGTGCTCTATGGCAACTTCTTTGGGCCGAGTATCGGTGGTCATGATGGCCCTCTCCGCCTCCAGGCTGGCCTGGCCATTGCTCTGCAGCCTCGGTTTTGCTTCCTCAAAGAGCCGGGCGACGAGATCCATGTCCATGTACCTGCCGATGACGCCTGTGGAGGCCACAGCGATCTTTTTCTCATCGGTTTTCAGAAAACCGGCCAGAAGTCGGGCCATAGCCCGGGCGTCTTCTGCGCCCCGCGGGCCGGTATAGGCATTGGCACAGCCACTATTGGCGATGACGCCATCCAGATGGCCGCCAGCCAGGTGCTCAGCCGTAACATCCAGCGGCGCCGCCCGGACTTTGTTTGTGGTGAACATGCCGGCTGCGGCTCCTGAGGCCGCGATCAGGGCCAGGCCGTACTTACCATAACGAACTCCTGCCGCCCGCACACCTGCCACGGCACAGATGCCGCCTTCAATCCTCTGCATGCTGCATCCCCAAACCGGAGATGATATCGCCTCTGGTCACTATTCCCACCAGCCGGCCGTCCTCGACCACCGGCAGACGGTTGATCCGGTGGCGGGTCATGATGCTTGCCGCCTCCTCGACGGAGTCATCCGGTCCGACCTCATGCAGATTCCGGCTCATCACGTCGCTAACGCTCTTCGTCTGGTTATCTTTCAGACTGGATTGCATCCGCTCCCACTTCACCAGATCGCGGAAAGGAACCTCGAAGACCTCGAAAGGACTGGGGAGCCACAGACTGCCTTCTTCCTTATCCTCGACAGATAAGAGCCGCAAGAGGTCCGACTCCGATACTATTCCCACCAGCTTCTCTCCATCCAGAACCGGCAAGCCGCTGATCTTATTTTCGCGCAACAGGCGAGCCGCTTCGCTTATATTCGCCTCTGCCGGGACCGTGATGGGCCGGACATTCATAACATCTCTGACTTTCATTTCTTTCACCTTTGTTCAGGGCGCCATTCCCGGGAACCAGAGACCGGTCTTCTCATCGAAGCCTGCCATGAGGTTCATGTTCTGAATGGCCTGGCCGGATGCACCTTTCACCAGGTTGTCTATGGCCGATATGACCACCAGCCGATCGCTCCCTTTCTCCGGCTCAAAGCTTATGTCACAGAAGTTGGAGCCTCTTACAGAGCTGAGCCTCGGAATACTATCTGCCATGCGAACGAATGGAGCGCTCTTGTAGAAATCACTATAAATTTGGGCCACTTTGTTCTTATCCTGCAGAGTTTCCACGGCACCTTCGCGGGCGAAGACATGGGCCGTGGTGAGGATGCCCCGCACTGATGGGATGACGTGGGGCGTGAAGTTCACCCGGATTCCTGGCGAAAGGCGTCCCAGCTCCTGCTTGATCTCAGGAACGTGCCTGTGCGTGGTGAGCTTGTAGGGAATCACATTTTGCGCCATGTTGGGGTAATGGCTGGTCTCAGTCGGCTCGATTCCAGCGCCGGAGATTCCCGACTTGGAGTCGTAGACCACCCGGTCCACCAGCCCGGCTTTGGCCAGCGGGGCTACAGCCAGAGTGGCACCCGTGGGGTAGCAGCCCGGATTGCCTACCAGCTTTGCTTTCGCCACCTCGGGATGGAGCTCAGTCAGGCCGAAGACTGCCTCCCGCGGAGCGCGGTGTTTCATGCCGTATGTCTCTTCAAAGACATCCGCCGGCAACCGGTAGTCGGAGGAGAGGTCTATGACCCTTGTGCCGGCATCCAGGAGCTCTGGCACCCAGTCCATAGCCGTTCCGTGGGGAACGCCTGTAAAGACGATATCACAGCGTTCGGCTGCTTCTTTGGCGCTGAGCGCCTCAAAGTTCATAGAATAAATGTTCTTCAGGTGAGGATGAATCAGGCTCACGGGCTTTCCCGAGAGCTTGCGGGAAGTGACAGCTTTTACCTTGACATCGGGATGATTTGCGAGGAGTCGCAAGAGCTCCCCACCGGTGTAGCCCGATCCACCGACAATTCCTACATCTATCATAAGATCCCCGGACGAGCTAATGATATAAATTCACCACGCTTTAGCGACAAAATGAATTGGAGAGGTTAAAGAGGGCCTCGGCCGTCGCCTCGATCCTCTCCTTATCTTCCAGCTCTGCCAGCCAGCGCTCCGGGATCCAAGACGCTCCGCGGGCCGCGCCGAAGAGAGAACCGGCCATGGAGGCGATCGAGTCTGTGTCTCCTCCGCTGTTCGCGGCCATGATCAGCCCTTCTTCCGGCTCGAATTTTAAAAAGCAGTAAAATGCGGCGGGAACCGTCTCCGAGGCCAGGGGAGAGTTTCTGATCAGACTTAAAGCCTGCTCGGGCAACAGGTCTAATAGAGTTCCCACCCAAAGCAGCCTTTCCGCAAAGTCGACATCCACTCTGCTGGCCTGGGAGGCAGCGTTCCTCAAGATCATCTCCCCGGGAATGTCCATCAGACTGAGGGCCACGCCGGAAGCCACAGCCACGGCTCCGGCGCGAGCGGCTGGGGCACAGTGGGTGGGCAGGCTCTGCAGGTCTGCGTAGCTCTTGACGACGTTCAGGTCGGCGTGGTAGAATAGGCCAATGGGAGCGGCACGCATGGCCGAGCCGCAGGTTGGTATCGGGAGGCCCGACTCCTGCCAGGGAGTTCCTGCAATCATGCTCTCCACTGCAGATCGGGTGGCAAAGCCCACGCCCCGGTTGAGCCTCTCGTCCAATGTCCACGTTGTGCCCCAGGATATGAGCTTATCTGCAAATCGCAATGCAGAGAAGCCGGAAGCCTCGATGAGGGACTCGGCCAGCAGCAGCGTCTCTTCGGTGTCGTCTGTGAACTGGCCGGCCAGAAGGCCGGTGTGAAAGTGGCCAGTCGGTGCAGGCATCATATTTCGAACCCGTCCGAATCGGGATTGGATCTCACTTGCAGTATAGCCTTCTGTAGGCATTCCCAGGGCGTCTCCCACAGCTGCGCCCAACAGGCAGCCCCGGAAGCGGTCCAGCATATCCATGGCCGCCCGTTGTAGGTCATGGAACTAATACTCATCGGATTGACAAAGTATTATTGCCCCCTTCGCTCCAAATGCCTTCGTGGACTCTCACTCCAAGTCCTGGGACAGGGACTACCTCAGCCGCGGACGCCTCTGGGGAGGTGGCGTGCGGAATATGCCCCATCTGCCCGAAGGCTCCGCCGTCCTGGAGCTGGGCTGCGGCGACGGAAAGACGCTGAGCAAGCATGCCCGGCGGCTGGAAGATTGCCGCCCTCGACATATCATCTCAGGCACTGCGCCTGACCCGGAAAGTGCTGCCTGACGCCAGATTGATCCTGGCTGACGCCAGACTCCTGCCCATACAGGAGGAGAGCTTCAATGCTGTCTTCGCCTTTCATATCACCGGCCACCAGCTCCTGCAGGAGCGTGAGACGCTCGCCCGCGAGGTCGCGCGAGTGCTGCGTGTTGGCGGAAGGCTATTTTTCCGGGAGTTTGGGACGGATGACATGCGCATGGGCCAGGGCGAGGAGGTGGAGGCAGGCACATTTCGGCGGGGCGAAGGCATCATTACGCACTACTTCACGGAAAGAGAGGTGGAGGAGCTTTTTTCCGACCTCCGTCCGATCTCGATTGCCACGCATCGCTGGAATCTCTGCGTAAGAGGAACGGATCTGGTTCGCGCCGAGGTGGAAGCGGTCTTCCTCAAAAGTTGAGCTTACGAGGTTTTATGAGCCAGAGCCTCGACAAGTCCCGGCACCTGATCGGCTCCGACAGGTACTGTAATGCTGGAGCCGTCCAAGGCCGAGCCTATGGGCTCATACCTACCTCCCAAATGCATGGACAGGAATGCCTCCGTAAGCGCGTAAAAGGACAGCCCGTTCCCGGGCCTGACCAAACCGTGACCTTCGTCTGGGTAGAGGGCATAGGTTACAGGAATCCTTCTATCCTGCATGGCCTGGACGATCTGACTGGACTCGTTCTTATTTACCCGGGGATCGTTGCCCCCCTGAACGATCAGTACGGCCTCCGGATACGATCCACATATGTGAGAGGGGAACGCTCACGAAGCAGCCTCCTTCCGTCTTCCGTTCTGTAATCCCCTATCCTCCGGAACTTTATCTCAATATCCGGCTTCCAATAGGCAGGAATGGTGAGGAGGAACGATGTCAGATTAGACGGTCCACATATGTCAACCCCGCAGGCGAATATCTCTGGCGTAAAGGTCATTCCCGCTAGAGTGGCATATCCGCCATAGCTCAAGCCCATTATAGCGACCCGATCCGGGTCTGCTATCCCTTTCTCTATCGACCAGTTGACGGCATCCAGGAGATCGTACTGCATCTTTCTGCCCCATTCCCCATCGCCCGCATTTGTAAAGTTCTTTCCGAAGCCCGTTGACCCTCTGAAGTTGACACTGAGTACTGCATATCCACGGTTGGACAGAAGCTGATGTGTCTCATCAAATCCCCACACGTCCCTGTCCCACGGGCCGCCGTGGACGAGAAGAACCATAGGAAGCGGCTTTTCAGGTATGCCATCCATGTCTTTATCGGCCCGACTGGCAAGGTATAGTAGCTGACGAGGTCCAGGCCATCGCGGGACTTTATCGTCGTATAGTTCATTCTCGATAGGGGCAGATGCTCCTGGTGACTATTAGCACTGAACAGCGACTGGGCTGCCCTGGCGTTCCGATCGTAGATGTAGTACCGAACGGGACCATTGTCACTGATAAATGCGACTATCCAGCGACTATCATCCAGAGTGCGGGCGGTCACAGCCAGATCCCCTTCATGGACTTCGTGCAGGTATTCGATATCCGGCTTGATAGATCTCATCCAAAACCGTCCAATTACGCCGGTAATAGTTGAAATCCACTGCCTGGACGGTCTTCTCGGTGGGATGAATCAACATCATGCCGGGGTCTGCCTTTGGATCCTCAGCCAGGACTTCCATCTCGCCGGTATCCAGGTTCATGGATTCTATTGCAGCCGTATTCCTACCGCGACTATTCGATATGTAAAGGATGTCGCCGGTCTTGTCGAATCCTATAGGATAAGTGGTGGCGCTGTCCTCGTACTTGATCTTCATGAATGGTTCCCAGGAGCCGTTGCCAGTGGGCTTGAGGTAGTCTACGTCTCCGCTGGATGTCACAATAGCCGCCAAACGAACTCTTAAATCATCATCGACAACGAACGCCGCAAACTCGTCATTCTTCTGGACCAGACGCCTATCCCCTGTCGTGATATTAATCAGGTATAGGTCATGGTACTCGGAATTTCTATCATTCAGGCCTATCAGGAGCTCCTTGGGGAACTTGCTACTGGCTCCTTGTACATACGCGCTGGCGCTTTTATAGGGTGTGAGGTCCAGCTTCGCACCAGTTGTTATGTCAACAGAGTAAATGTGCCAGTTTTCGTCGCCATTTGTATCCTGACTGTAGATGATATGGCGATTAGTAAAAGCCCAGAAGTGGCTCTCAACACCACGAATTGTCTCATTTGTGACAGATCTTGCCGCGGATATATCATCCACGGGGGCTATCACGACATTGAAAAATCCGCTCAAAGCTGACAGGTAGCTGATCCATTTGCCATCCGGGCTGATGAGAACCCCAACTCGCTCCGGGTGTGCCGAAGAGAACCTCACGGGGAATGATCCCGGTGGCATTCTTCTCCGCCAGGGGGCCAGGACTACTTGCACTTCCTTCAATTGCATCTATCAACCTTTGCAATGTCACTAGAGCGGTATTCGTAGAATTCTTGAATTGAGGCTGCGATGGCTGCGAGTCGACTATGGCAGAGCAGGCTAAGGATAGCGCCAATATCATGGCCAGAAAAAATGCCAATTTAGCCATAGACCCTTCCATTCGTTGGGAAAGTCATCGCCGCAACTGGTTAAAAACATTTTGCCCGGCCCATTCTCTGGCACGGGATTTTGAGCATAAGAGGGTGGCTGGGAAGGTCGCTATCTACATGCTATTGCTGTCGATCTATGCAATGCTTTAAAATTTCTATTTTCGTTGATGACTTCGCCCATTGATGATCCACGCTGCAAACACGACCAGGCCGACAATTAACAGCAGCCCAATACCCAGAGTTGCATACGGGTATTTCGTCCCGTCTTCTCCAGCCGATGCAAGAGCAGTTTGACGGGGCTCGGAAGGTTGTATTTCTTCCTGCTCATTCGTCTCTTCTTTATCCTGGTCTAAAGCCGATTCTGGAATAACTGATGCATTTACAACTATTGTATTCAGAGGGACCTGTAGCTCTCGATAATCGCCGGATTTTGCGTACTCATATTTTATATTTTCATCCATTCGTTCCTTGGTTACGAAATGTATTCCATCCTGAGTGTATGCCGTCTTGGTATCCGTTCCGAAAACGGGTGCACCAAGCAGCTGCAAGAGAACGATTAGACTTATGACAACTCCAATTCCTTTAAAGATGATGCCCATGAGACCCACCTTCCACGAACTCCAAACCTCATACGACAATGATCCTTAAATATTTTCTGGGTTCTACTAAAGACATAATCAAGAGTTTTTTAATGTCTGTGAAGTCGATCGTCCCAAATCGATTCTTCGCCTCCGGCCTCTCTTCTCTGTGATCAGTCACACAACCCATCAGCTTGATAATACTGAACTGCAATGATCTGAAGAAAGTCCTGGCAACCCGTGATAAAGGAATAAATAAAGCGAACGGCATCAGATCTAGATGGATCTGACAGATCACGAAATCCAGCGGATCGCAAAATGGATCTCATTATGGATCTAAAAACTCTGAAGGTTGTCAACCCTCTGGCCGTGACCATAGCCATCAGGCACATAATCTCCCGAAGACGCCAGACTCTTCTCTCTGTCCTGGCGGTAGCTTTGGCTGTGAGCATCTCGGTCATCTTCACCTCTCTTGTCACCGGCCAGCAGCAGATTCTCACCGGCCTCGTGGAAGAGAAGCTCCCCCATGTTGTAGTCAAGCCAAAGCCAGGGCGAGGACTTCATTCACCTCTACAAGGGCCTTCTGGATAGGATAAGCACCCTGCCGGGCATAAAATCCAGTACGCCGCATCCCTCTCGACCACAGCCACACTATCTCGCAAAGACAAGACCAAAAATGCTCTGCTAAAGGGATCAAATCCCCTGGAAATAGACAAGATCTACAAGATCGGTGCATCAATGGTGCAGGGGGATTTTGGCAGCATTCAGCAAACCAGAAATGCCGTCGTCGGCCGTACCCTGGCCGGAATCTCTGGATTTCAAAGCTGGGGGATAAGATTCTGCGCCACATTTCCCAAGCCAGAGCAACAGATCTAACTGTCACCGGAATCTTTTTTACCGGCACGCCTCTGGATGAGATGGTGGTCTTTGTCTCTTTGAAGACCGCCCGCAATTTTCGAGATAAAGGGGATGTGATAAATGCCGTCGAGATCAGCCTGCAGGACATAGCCCAGGCAGAAGAGCTGGCCGCCCAGATCTCCACCTGGGGCTACAACTGCCTTGAGCTGGCAGGAGAACAATCCCGAGATCATGCGGGCCATAAACATCGGCGGCTTCTGGACAAGATTCTCGGTCCTGCTCTTTATGGTGGTGGCTTTCTTCGGCGTGGCCAGCATCATGAACCTGCTCGTGGTGGAGAAGACAAGAGAGATCGGCATGCTCATGGCCATGGGTGCCAGGCAGATCGAATATCAGAAATATCTTTCTGGTGGAGAGCGCCATCCTGGGTCTTATGGGTGCGGCAGTCGGCACAGCTCTCGGCCTGGCGGGCGTGCTGCTTCTGGGAAATGTTCCCTTTGAGATCGCAGCCGGCAGGCAGCGAGATTACCACTCTGCCCCTCATCATAAACCCCTGGGAGATCTTCCTGCTCGTCTTTTGGGCGGTAGCTTTGAGCATAGTGGCGGCCGTCTATCCGGCAAGAAAAGCCTCCCGGCTCGATCCGGTCATGGCCCTGCGGGGCGGCTGAGGGAAGAGGAGATGTTCGAACTTGATATTGCCTTGCGGCATGTGGCGACCAACCGGAGGGGCACCGCATTCACTATGATCTCCGTCGCCATAGCGGTGGGCATCATCATCATGTCTCTGGGACTTACGGAAGGGGTAAGGGTGCAGATCCTGGAGAATACGATTGAGAAAAATCCGCACCTCATAGTCAATCCCAAGGAGACGGAGAGCTATATCAATATGTACCGGACGCTCTCAGAGACGATGCAGAACTATCCGGGCGTTTTATCCGTCTCGCCCCGGCTGGTGGGCCAGGGAGCAGCGCGTTTTCAGGATCATGTGCAGGGTGTGGAATTTGTGGGCGTGCATCCGTTCGAGGAGAACCGGCTCATGGCCGTGCAAGAGTCCATGATCTCCGGCAACTTCTCAGACCTCATATTCAATAAGAAGGGCGCCAGTCCTGGGTGTGAAATTGGCAGAGAGCCTCAAGATCAGGCCGGGCGGCGACTTTTATCTCTACTTTAAGAACAATTCCGTGCGGCTGAAGGTCATCGGTCTGCTGGAAAAGGGAACGGTCAAGGATGAGACACTGGTCTACATCTCTCTGGATACAGCCAAGAGCTTATCGGCCAGGGCGATGTGGTCTCCGAGATCGGTGTGAAACTTGTGGATTTCAGCCGATGCTCCGGCCTTGGCCCTGGAGATGAATGGAAAAAGCCGGTACAAGACCACCAGCTGGCAGGACTTCAGCAAGGAGATCGCCAGATTCGTGGGCAATCAAAATGTGACAAACATGCTCTTCTACATATTCATACTATTAATATCGGCCTTTGTAATAGCCAATACGACGATCATGGTGGTCAGCAGACGGAAAAAGGAGATAGGCATCCTCATGGCCATGGGAGCGGATAGAAGCTCCATACTCAAGATTTTCTTGCTGGAGAACATGCTCATCAGCGTGCCGGCTGGAGCCCTGGGCTGCTTGCTCGGCCTTGGTCTGGCTAAGCTGATATCCCTTCTTCCCCTGGATGTGACAAGCACGGAGCAGGCAAAGCAGGGCGTGCTGATTGTCGCCCGGCCGGAGTACTTTGTCTACGCCATGATCTTTGCCCTGGCCCTCAACTCTGATCGCTGGAATTTATCCGGCCTACTCGGCCGCCAGGCTTGATCCCGTGGAGGCGATAGCAAGTGAGTGACGACATAATTGTGCTCAAAGATCTGAGCAAGATCTATGGAAACGGCGTAGAGGTACGGGCCCTAGACGGCGTCAGCGTCAGCATCAAGGCGGGCGAGTTCGTGGCCATTGTGGGCCCGAGCGGCAGCGGAAAGAGCACTCTGCTCAATATGATCGGCCTCCTGGACACGCCCAGCATTGGCCAGATATTTCTCAAAGGAATAGATGTCAGCCGGGCCAGCCCTGAAGAGCGAGCCCGGCTGCGCAATCAGGAGCTGGGCTTCGTCTTTCAGTACCATCACCTCATCCCGGAGTTCTCCGCCCTGGAGAACGTCATGATGCCCATGCTCATCGCCAAGAAAGAGCAAGGCAGCAGCGCGAGAGAAGGCTCCTGGAACTCCTGTCTGCGGTGGGCCTGGCCGATCGGCAGACAGAATCGGCCCAATCAGCTCTCCGGCGGCCAGAACCAGCGAGTAGCCGTGGCCCGGGCCCTGGCCAATGGGCCGTCCATAGTTATAGGCGACGAGCTGACCGGCAACCTGGACACCAAATCCTCCGATCTCATCTATAACCTGCTGCGGGAATTGAACCGCAAGATCAATCAGACCTTTATTCTGGTGACGCATGACATGACTCTGGCCGAGAAGACGGACCGCATCCTGCGCATCGTGGACGGCAAGATAGTCTGCGAGCTGAGGCGCAAGCGATGAAGGGTTCGTCGCCAGCGATACCTGCGAACTGGGAGAGGATGACGGCAAGATAAAGAGTGTTTGAAGTGCTTCGATTGGCATCTGCGGTCTCAAAGATGGGTAAAATTGATAAGCTCCCAAGCTATGAGATGAGGCCGAGGAATTATATGAGTAAACAATTTATATATTTTGCAGGCGTTCTGTTCCTGATGACGGCCGCAATTCTCGCCGTCACTGCTCAGGAAAATACGTCTGCCCTGAATAACACCACCATGAACAACACGACATTGAACAATACGACATTGAACGTATCCATAAATCAGACTCAAAATCAGACTCTGAACGCCAGCGCCGTTGAATCTATCAACGACACAACAAATGAAACACTGATTATAGTTCCTGGCGTGGATCTCAATGTGACTGCTAACGAGACTCTGAACCAGACTGTGCTGAATGAAACCACCGCTGCTCAGAAGGAGACCGTTTTGGTCCAAAATGAGACGATTCCTGTGCAGAATTTTACCATGCCTGCTCAAAATGAGACAATTCCTGTGGAGACAGCCCCGGCACAGAACGTGACTATTCCGGTCCAGAATGAGACCATCCCTGCTCTGAATGTGATTGTACCTGATCAGAATATCACAATGCAGGAAAACGCCACGCTCAACGCAGAGCCTGTGATTATAGCCGGCGCAACGGCAACTGTCTCGCAGCCCTCTGTAATGCAGGTTGGATCTCCCGCGAATCCGGTCTTCGTCCTTGGCGTCGGCCCCAAAACCGGTGAACCCACCCAGATCGGTGGCTATAGTCAAACCCAGACTTATGAATTGGGCTCTCCCGCCAAGCCGGTTAGTGATTTAGGCAACATAGCCTTCAACTTCGATGTGATCTGAGCAGCACTACGACCTTTCCCTGATTTCATAGACGCATCAGGGATAAAGGAAAACCTCAGGGATTCGCTCTCCCGGAGTCCGAGGCCCAAATATGTATTATTGGGCTCGCCCGGGAGACATTCTTCTACCACCACTGCAGATCCGCCTAAAATATGAGTCACTGAAGATGATTCTGCAGCATGCAGAACTATCCGGTCGATAGACTTTTATGGCCGATTGCATTCTTGGTGAGGAAAAGGTGATCCGGCTTGATGGGAATTAATGAGATGGGATTCGAGGTCTTCGAAGAGATGCTCGATTATGGAGATGAGCTGCAAATAGAGGTCCATGAGCTCGATAATGGCACTGTTGTTGCAGATGCGGGTGTGAAGGCCCGGGGAGGTCTGGGTGCAGGAGTCTACCTCTCTCGCCTCTGCATGGCAGATCTTTCCGACATCCAGCTTGTCCCCTACGATATCAATGGCACTCTTTTGCCTGGTGTCCAGGTGGCCACAGACTATCCGGCCCTCTCATGCATGGCTTCCCAGTGCGCTATGTGGCAGATCAAGGCAGACAAGTACTTCGCTATGGGCAGCGGTCCGGCGCGGGTGCTGGCCAGAAAGACGCGAGAGCTCTATGAGAAGATCGGCTTCGAAGAGTTCTCGGATATAGGAGTTCTGGTGCTGGAGTCGAATAAGCTGCCGGACGAGAAGGTCTCAGCCCTGATTGCAGAAAAGTGTGGCATCGATCCGGCCGATCTGAGAATTGCCGTAGCCCCTACGGACTCAGTGGCCGGCCTGGTGCAGGTCTCGGCTCGCGTAGTCGAGACAGGCCTCCATAAGCTCTTCACCATGGACTTTGACATCAACACCATCAAAAGTGGCTGGGGCCGGGCGCCCATCTCGCCAATTACCGGTGATGCAACCATGTGCATGGGCTCCTCCAACGACGCCATAATTTACGGCGGAGAGACATACTACACATTGGAGTATGAGAACCTGGAGGAGCTGCAGAAATATTTGAAAGGCATGCCATCGCTTGCCTCTCGAGACTACGGAGCGCCTTTCTACAAGACATTCAAGGCGGCAGGCTTTGACTTCTTTAAGGTGGATCACAATGTCTTTGCACCGGCCAAGGTCGTGATGAATGAGACTCTGTCACGGCGAACGTTCGTGTGTGGCGAAGTGAACGCAAAGGTTCTGGCCGAGTCCTTCAATCTGGAAACGCTGGAGCCGGCTCGCTAGGAGCTTTCGAAAAGGAGCAAAGCCCCGGGGTAAGCTAGATAAGCTCGTCGCACATCCAGGAAGTGAAATGAATTCACCAGAGTGCGACCTCAAAGGCCACGGACCGTGCGGCGGAACTATCTGCCAGCGTGGCATAAGCTTAAACCACCTGTGCGACCAGCATATTCGGCTGCAATCTTACTGGACAGAGCATAATCCTGGCAAGAAGCTTAACGATTGGCTCGACGGACTTCTTAATGCGGAGCGCGAAGAAGCATTGAGGAAATCTCCGCACAGAGGCAAACACTGGCAAGAGGTCAGTATAACGTCCTCTGAGGATTAGGAGATAAGAGCGAAGAAAAGCACGAGCTCATTCCTAGAATGCATACCATTCCAGGAGGTACCTTTGGGTTTAATTGCGCTTAATGAAAATCAGGCCGGCTGCAGGGCTCGGCCAAAACGAAAAATCCTTTCAGTACCTCAGTATGGCCCCTATATTCCCAAGGCTTTCCAGGAAAGCGTCGTCCTCCACCAAAACGACCTCCGCACCCATTCTCTCTGCCAGCTTATAGAGGCTCTCCAGGGTGAGTGCCGCCGCTTCTCCACCACAGGTGGGGCACCTTCTCTCCCTCTGATTCAATGTGGTGGCAGCTTGTGCAGATCATTGCAGGAAGGGCAAAGCCCTCTGAGATCAAAAGGTAATCCACCCGTCCATTCTTCAGGGCAATTCCCACTTCGGCCAGGCCGTAGGCTGCCGGATGGCCGCGCAGCACGGCTTCTTTCAGCTTTTCAGCCAGAACCTTTTCCCTGGAGAGCTCCTCCTCATGGGAAAGATCCCGGCCTCGCTCCACCAGGTCTTTTGAGGACGCTTCCATAGAGATATCCAGACTTCCTATGACCTTTCCTTCAGGGCAGGAGGCATCATCTCTATAAGCTGGTCCTTGGCCTCGCCGGGACCTGCCACCACCAGGCCGCGCATCCTGGCCAGATCTTCGTTCTCCTGCAAATCTTCGATAAGCTTGGTGAAGAAGGAACTGATCTGACCCCTTCTGGAGACGGTTGTAGCGCATCTGGCTCCAACCTCCTTTCTTGTGCTTGTTCATGAGGTCTATAGAGGATTTCTCGTTCTCCTCCAGCAAGTTAGACCTCACCAGAAAGAGCCTGGCCTCCTGGGAGTCGATAAGCAAAAGGCCGTAGTCCTCGAATTCCTCCTTCAGCCTGGCCAGGGGAAGAAGAAAGGGCGTGCTACTCCAAACTACGAGCGGCTCCGCCTCCATGCTCAATCTGTAGACGTGCAGGAAGCCAGCGGTAGCGGAGGCAAAGATGACCCGGCCGCGTTCACCTTTCACGCCCGGGGCTGACAGAGCTGTCTTTGCCATGCCGAGCGTCTCTTGAAAGTCCTTCAATAGATCTTTTGGCAGGGCTTTCTGGATGGCACCTAATCTTGATGCTACAACGGATTGGTCGCTATCCCTTCCCGTGGCTCCAAAATAGACTGTCAGAAAGGTGTCCTTCACATCTCTTATCTTTGCCAGAGCGTGCAGGTCGATCTCTGTGAGAGATGTTAATTTCGGGTACTCGTTTACTTTGGTATTCGACTCCATAAGCATATACCGTCTACTTTGATGAAAAAAGTATCTAATGATCTCGAAGTGACAACAGATTCGAGACTCTTACCCCTATCAATCTGACTTTCTTTCTGCCTCTTATGAAAGGCGCTATCAATCTCCGGGCACTATTCTTGAGAATATTCAGGTCACTTGTCGGAAACATCAGTGATTTGGAGCGAGTATGGGTTTCGAAATGCGGATATCTGACTCTGATTGTGATCGTTTTAAATCTGAGGAGGCTTGCAACCACTTCCTCATGCACTTCTTCCGCCAAATCGTCCAGGACCTCAATAATTTGTTCTTCATCATCCAAATCCTTCTCAAAGGTGATGTCCCGTCCTATGGATTTTGTCTCGTATTCTTCTATCACCTCCCGATCATCGATTCCATTGGCAAACTTCTGCAACCTTGCACCCCAGACACCAAAAAGTCTCGTCAGAGCATCCGGCTTTGTGTTAGCCAGGTCTCCAATCGTCTCGATCTTCAACTCCAATAACCTATTTTCCGTCTTTGGCCCTACTCCAGGGAGTTTTCCCACGGGTAATGGGTACAAAAATGCTTTTGCTTCCTGCTCTCCAACTACAGTCAGGCCGAATGGTTTCTTAATATCTGATGCAATTTTCGCAACTATTTTATTTGGGCCAATGCCTACTGAGCATGATAGATGTTCCTGGTTCAAGATCTCATCCATTATCTTCTGAGCCAGCTCCTTTGCCTCAGCAAAATTTTCTACTTTGCTGGAAACATCAATGTAAGCTTCATCTATGCCACCCTGCTCAAATTTATCTGCATGGCTTTTTAGAATTTTCATTATATTGTTAGATGCAACAATATACAATTCGAAATTCGGCCTCAGATAAACGCAATCAGGACATAGCTTCCAGGCCCTGGATATGGGCATAGCCGACCTGACACCGAAAATCCTTGCTTCATAGGATGCGCTGCTGACGACACCCCGTCCCTTTCCGTCTTTTGGATCTGCACCTACCACCAGAGGTTTCCCCTTCAGTTCCGGATTCGAACGGGCTTCGACAGAAGGGAAGAACGCATCCAGATCTATATGCATTATTACGCGCATATCCTGGCCTCAGGGCAAATGTCATCTCAATGGGATATTGCACTTGCGATGGGTTATCCATAAGTCATCTATGGAGTGAATTCGCTTCTGCGATTCGCAGCAGATTTAAGAATTAGAGGTTTTTGGGACAAAAATATCGGATGCTGTGCCGGTCCGAAAAGGCTCAAAACCTTTGAAGTGAGATACCAAATTTGGCGATCAATCGTCTCCCCCATTCTTGGGGCCGCGCATCTCTCTCGACAGGGCTTTAAGTAGCGGCACGATAGTTACTACTAAGAAGAATATTTTTATAACTTTTCGTATCGACGTGAGCATAGTTCATTTCACCAACTATTCTTTAGTTCCTAAAACTATAAAAACCATGCGACTCACCGCCTCTATATCTCCATCAAGAAGATCATTTTGATTACTCCATATCGCCCTCTTCCACGATCTCCCGCGGCGCGAGCATCAATTCATTGAAGAGCAGGATCTCAATCACCTGGGCTACATAGCGCCTCTGCTGGAACCTCTGGATATCCTGGTTCATCTTCAGCTCGGCTTCCACCTGCACCCGGATCAAGCAGAGCCTCATGTCCCTCTGGTCTTCTTCTTTGATGCAAAGGTTGCAGATCCCCTTGAGCAGCCAGGGCAGTCTCATGGGGTTATGCAAAGCTCTGGCCACGAGGAGGATGTAGCTCTTTGGCTCCTTGATCTCATCCTCTCCTGTGAGCAGCATCAGATCATCGGCGGAAAACTTCTCGCCGTCTATGGTTATGGAGTTGTTCAAAGGAAATCACCTTGTATTATCTTCTCGCAGAGAATGAGGTCCTCAACCACATTCACATTGACCGCCAGCTCGATCCTCTCCATGATCAAATGGTAGTCCTCCTGCTCCTTTTCGATCTCGGCCCCATCCAGCACATTGATGCCTGAGGGAACAATGAGCTGGCCCTGGTAGTTGAAGAGGGAATCGGGCCTGCGGCCCAGGCGGCTGTGAAGATGGAGTGGCGTATGAGTGGAGAGCGCGGGCTCGGGACGCTCTTCATAAATCTCTATTATAGTATCGATCAGATCGGCATTTACCAGCGGCAGATCGGCCATGATGATCATTATGGGATCGTTGACCTCTGCCGCCTTTACAGCAAAGATCATATCGGCCACAAATCCCATCCCCGGCGTCTCCACCACTGAAAGATCACGATTTTCGGCCCAGGCCCGGGTTTGCGGCACATTTTCAGTAGTGGCGACATAGATCCGATCCACTGAGCTCTCTAACAGAGCGAGAGTCACGTGGTCGATGAGCGATCGTCCGAAAAGTGTGACCATTGGCTTCTCGCCCCTCTTCAGCCGCGAGCCCCGGCCCCCTGCCATCATCAGAACGTCCAAGGCAGTATACCTCCTAAAGCGAAGGCAGCAGCCAGGGCCACCACTCTCGCCACCTCATTGGTCGCACCTATACCATCGCCAGTGGCTCCGCCAAAGTTCCTCTTCGCGACCAATACCATATAAAGGGCGGCAACCTGGGCTGCGGCTAGAACGACAAGGCCCAGTGGCCCTAGAGCTGCAGCACAGATCGCGGCTGAAATGACCAGGCCGATCAAGAACTGCCTGTATCCTGTCCTCTCGATCATGATCTGGCCAAAACCCTTCTGCAAAGACTTGGAGAATGCTGCAAACGAGATCATGGCCAACTTGGCTGATACTTCGGCCGCGAGTAACGCCAGGGGCAGAAGCCCTTGAGGGATATCGGTTAGAACTGCAAAGGTCGCCAGGAGGAGCACGGCGATGAAGAGGCCGCCTCCTGTACCCAAATTCACGTCCTTCATAGCCCGAACTTTCTTTTCCTGTGTGCCGTGGGCTATTACTCCATCCCCAAAATCGGCCAGACCGTCGATATGGTTTATGCCGCAGAGCTTGTAGATGGCAACTATCACGACTATAGCCACCAGATTGGCGGGCAAGGCCAGCGTCGCGATGAAGGCCGTCACCCCCAGGATTGCCCCCAAGGCCAGGCCCACCACTGGAAACAGATAAACATGCTTCATCAGGGCCTCGACGCCTTCCATGGATATGCCGACAGGTATGGTGGACAGCCAGCCAAATCCCGATTTGAGAGCAAAAAGCAGATCTTTCAAGTGCAGCTCCTTTCTATTTGTGCCGCTCCTATTCCATCTCCGCCCTGGTATACATATTGGCAGACACGCCACCGATGAGCCCGGCTACCACGTCATCCATGAACGGACCGAGGTGCCCGAGTATGCCCGGCTTGGCCTTATCATAACGCACATAATCGAATAGTCCCTTATAGCCCCCTACATACTTGGCAATGGCGAGGCCCAAAACCTCATCCGCGATAAGGCAGGTCAGATCGTTCTCATAATCGGACTGCTTCAGGTTGGGAAGATTGCATCTTTCTCCCTCAGACTCCAGGAGAACTCCGGCATATATGAGAAGCGCAAGATTGGGGTCGGATAGCGCCAGCATCATCTCCTGCCGAAACCTGTCTATGGCCTTCTCGCGCGTCTCCACGCCGGGGTGAGGAAAGTAGAGCTCCATTGCCGCCGAGACTATCTCGTCCTCCCCTATTCCCATGCTCTTCAAAACATCTCTGATATCTCTCAATGCCATGATAGGGCCTGCTTAACCCGCGTAGGATAAAAGAATATCTAGATCTCGCGAAGTTATTTATTGTCCAATGGCCGATATACGTTAGGGGAACTCCATGAAGACCATGGTCAAGATCTTTGTAGACCACGAGCATCTGGTTCGAGTCATAAATACCTTAACAGAGCTGGGCATCACAGGCTTTTACCTCGTAGAGTATCAGGGAATGGCACCGAAGAGCTGGAAGAGCTTCAGGCTGAGCGAGAATCCTGATCTGGCATTGACTGCCATCCGGGACCATTCTGAGCCGGGAGTCATTGTGAATACGGTAGTAGGTTCCGATAAGTGCGAAAAGATCATAAAGCAGCTCGAGGAAGCTTTAAAAGGGATAAGGTACACGATCATCGGGCACAAAGTTACATCTATAAAGGTTAAAGGGGACTGAAGTATTCATGCAAAACCTCAAGGATGACGTCGAGGTCGCCCTGGAAAAGATCAGGGAAGGCCTTCGCGTAGATGGTGGAGATGTCGAGCTCGTTGATATCCAAGACGGGATTGTGAAGGTAAAGCTGCAAGGTCACTGTGCAGGCTGTCCTTTCTCGCAGATGACGCTGAAGAACTTCATCGAGAAAGAGCTCGTGAAGAACGTAAAAGGCGTAAAAAGCGTGGTCTCCGATTAGATCAAGCTCAATTCTAATTGCCCCAAATTGATCAAAACCGCGAACTATTGCAAAAACTGTTCATCCAAGTTACCAAGGAGTCTGGTTATGTTCCCAACTAAGAAGGTACAGAGTCTGGTAGGCAGCAAGATTCAGGTAGAGATGAAGGGTTCACCGCGTTACGTCCTGGAAGGTGTTCTCAACAGCGTAGATGAATACTTGAACCTTCATCTACTCGAGACCGTGGAGCTGATCGGTGGCGAGAAGACTCGTTCTTTGGGATCAGTTATCCTGCGTGGCAATAACATCATTCTCATAAGTCCAATTGAATAAAGAGGCCGAAAATGTCTGCTGAGGAGGCACTGGAATATATAAAGACGCATCCTGAGGGTGCATTGCAGAGCGATCTATGGAAAGAGCTGAAGATCGATTCTCGCAAATGCTCTCGCATCGTAGCCAAGCTCCTCAAGGATAATCTCATCACCAGAGAGGTGGAGTCGGCCGACGGCATCAGAACCTACAGGCTCTTTTGCCTGGAGAAGTCTCACAGCAAACGTTTCGATCCTCTACTGGTGGTGGATGCCTTCGAGCCCTGTGCAGGTTGCATTGAGGAGTGCATTCCGGAGCATTGTGCTAATCTCAGCGAATGGATCTTCTCCATAGTGATGGGTGTAGACGGCGAAATCTCTGTCGATAAGATCGATGTGGAGAAACCTGGCAGTAGCTGAGCCTTCACCCTATTTTATTTTTAAATTCTAGTATTATCAAACAAAAAATATTTAAGATCTCTTCCAAGAAAGGAAAACAAGCAAGCGCTAGGATCGGCCTGCAGATCTTAATTTTTGCAGGGAATTTTACGTGCTTATTTGATCTGCGCCAAATCCCTTCTTCACCAGGATCTCTTTTATTCTTTGAATATGGTTGCCTTGCAGCTCGATCAGACTCTCTTTCACAGTCCCACCGCAGGCCAGCTTGGATTTGAGATGCGTGCACAGCTCCTGCAGATCGATCTCATGAGGATCGATGCCCTGGATAACTGTCACCTCTTTTCCATACCTTCGTTTCTGGACTTTTACTGCTATCCTCTGCTGCTCCTTGGCAACCTCCTCGCAGATACATAGTTCCTGGGGAAGGCCACAGACGGTACACATTTGAGAACTCATTTGGTGGCAGTTACCTCCGCAAATATATCTTCACTAAAGCTGATAATGCTATTAAAATCTGATGGTAAGCTTTCATGCCCTGGATCGGCCTCGCCTTCGTATCTCATCCATCTTCCGGTAGACGATTTCTGCGAGGAAAATCAACAAGGCAAGAAGTAACAGGATATCTCTTCTGGAGACTCTATCCTGGACGGTCCTCTGGCTGACCCGGCCCGCCTCAGCGACCAGACTCCTTCTGGCCTCCTCTTCCGTGAAGACCTTTCCTCCGTTGGCCATGATCAGGCTGGGAAGCTCGGGATTGAAGCCGATATCTCTGAACTCCAGCGGATAGTTGACCGCCACTCCATAATTGCCGATGTAGTAGATGCCGGAACTGTTGGGAGTGAATAAAGCCGAATATCTGTTATCCCCCACTTTCTCCACGCTCCGCACCAGGAAGACTGGGCCTGGCATTGCTGTTGATAGTGATCTGCAGGGGCGTCCCCTGCCATCCGTCTTCGGCTTCAACACGATCGGCTTCAGGTCGCGGATCGCCCACCGCCCAGTTAACTGTGGATGATATCAATTGGGAGCTCGGACTGGCGTAGAGCGTGCCTGCCCAGGCGTTGCCATCATCCGTGGTGAGGGCTGCTACCCTGCCCAGGCCGTAGCGCCATACCGTCAGAACGGGCTTGCCATCGGGCATTGCCACCAGGCGCTGGGCACCCGGTCTTGGGCGTGACATCATTAAAGCCGCTGATGCTGGCGTTTAAGTTCAGATCAGCAGTTATGTAATGGTTCTTATTGACCACGCTTGTTGCATATCCGGAGAGGTTTGTCTCCTGAGGGGGGGTCTCCGGGGATAGCGGCGACAAAGTGGTGGTCAGGGATTCCGGATAGACGAACACTGTATAATCCGATCCCGTCCTGGATGCAATCTCATCGAGTTTTCCCGTCTCGCCGGGGATGGCCTGCACCTGGATCAGACGAGTGGTAGTATTCATCTCCGAGATCAGCCTGATCGATCGCTGCACCACATCCTGGTAGTTGTAAAGGTTCCCATCTGAGATAACAATCAGCTCACCGTTGCCGCCGCTGGCGTTGATCATTTCCCGGGAGAGCTGCAGGCCGCTATCCAGATAACTGTCTTCGGTACCCGTAGGCGCAAGGTTGGTGATCCTTTCCGTCAGGATGCCCTGGCCCCTGGATAAGGGAATGGGATCGAGTACATCATAGGCCCTGGTGCCGAAGACTACCAGGCCCACGTTGTAGTCCTGGAAATGAGGCGATTTGAGCAGCTCCACAGCCAACGCTTTCTCGTAGTCGAGCAGAGTTGTGCCGTCTTTGGTGAGTGTGGAGAGCAGGCTGAAGGAGATGTCCAGCACTAAGATGAGTGTCTTGCCGCCCTCGAAGGTGCTTGGACTCGAGCGCACAGGCAAGAATTCCTCCAGGCTACTATTGCGGTATTCGCCCAGTTCATAGGCATCCTGGCCACCCACAACAACCAGCCCGCCGCCTTCGCGCACATAATCTCCCAGGCGGTCGAGATTGGCGTTATATCTGCTATCATCGAGAACCACGGTCTTGTAGCCCTGCAACTGGGTGGGCAGCTCTGAGACGACTGTGAGCTTATAAAGATCATGGAGGTCCCGGGCCAGAGGAGAGTCGATGCTGGAGACCAGTAACACGTCTGGCTTGGGAACAACATAGACCGCTTTCTGATAGTTGTTGTTCACGGGCTGCATATCCGGGTCAATTGCGGCTCGAAGAATATGATTTCCCGTCTCCAGGAAGGAGTGAGAGATCTTGATGGAGCTGCTGCCGTTGGCGACTATTTTATCGCCATATATCAATTTCTCGTCCGCAAAGACGGACAGCGATCCCTGGTAGCTGCCGGATGATCGCACGATCACAGTGAATGGATAGTCTCCCGCCAGAACCGCAGTGTTTGTTCCGGAGATCTCCACGCTGGCGTCGTCCTTAACTGGAGAGATAGATAGGGCAAATGTCGTCGTATTTGAGGCTCTGGCCAGGGCCAGGGCATCAGCCAGGGGACGTCCGCTGTTGCTGTAACCATCTGTCACCAGGAGCAAGGTGCCGCCAGGCTGTGCATACTGGATGATCTTGTCCCCCAGAGGCGTGGAATCCCCGGAAAAGGAGCGAATCTGGGAGTCTACAATACCGTTCACCCGCATCGCAACATCGGGATCGAAGACCTCCATGGATCCAGTCCTATCATTCAGGATGGTGATGCTGGGCTTTTGCGACTGAACGGTATGTGTCTCCACAAAGTAGGGATTGGCGGCAGCGGCGATGATAAGGCAGAAGACGACTAATCTGGAGGCGGCAAAAAGCTTATTTTTGGCTCTGAATTGGATGAAGACGGCACCCAGGATTATAAGCACCGGGATGACGTAGAGCAATTCTGGTATGGCATAGTATTGGTTCAGGATCATGTCTCTCGCCTCCAGCGCATGATGGCCAGCTCCAGCAGTATGGCGAGAACGGCCAGAGCGATCATCCAGTTGGAAAGATCCTTCTCTATGATTGTATTGCGAACGCCTCCCTTGAATTCACCGGCCAGGACGCCGGAGCTGCGGACGAGATTGGACTCTCGAGGATCATACATGTTGGCCGCTATGGTCGTTCCCTGGTAGCGGTATATCCCCACCTCGTCCAGGAGCAGGCTGCTCGTCGAGATAATGCCGGAAGGAGTCTCAACAGTCGTCGGTTCGCCCAGAAGAATGATCTCTCCCGTCTTATGGTTGGAGGCAATGATGTCGGGAACTCCAGTTATCCAGTTCACCATCTGGTACCAGAATATGGGATATTCCGGGCGCATATAGAAATCCGAATTCATCTCCAGGCCGTCGTAAATTACCATGCCCTTTCCAAGGCGCCAGTAGGAGAGAATGGGGACCCCGTTGGCTTCGACCATGGTAGTGGACCCCTTTCTGGAGACGGCTTCCGGAAAATTGAAAAGCCCAATCTCATCGAAGTGCACGCCTTCTGAAAAACCTGCATTTCGGACCCAGAGACTTGCCGGCCCCGGAATCTGGCCTGTCACCCGGACGGGCAGGTACTCGGGACTCTCCTCATCCGAGGCGATATAGATCACCCGGCCGCCGTCGATGTAGCGGTTGAGCTTGCCGTCCAGAGAGGCATTCCTGGCCACCACCACCAGATCGAAATTGCTGAACTCTCCGGATGTCGCGACTTCGCACATTGGGCAGGGAACGCAAGGCATCCAGGGCCGGTCCCGCCTCGCCCTGGTAGAGCACCTTCTTCTTCCCGAGATCGGGCACATAAACATAGGCATGATTATCCCAGTCGATGGCATCCTGCTGGTCGAGAGAGATCTCATTGACTCCGGGATAAGCGGTGAAAGAGAGGTAGTAGTCGCCCCCCGCGGGGAGGCTGGCCACCCGGCTGGAGGATCCTCCCGGGCCGCGGATGGTGATGGACGATGTTCTTGCCGGGCCATAGTTATGCACCAGAGCGGTGTGATTTACGTATCCCGGTCCGGGCACGTTCCATCCTTCCACCAGGCCAAGGTTGTCGCCTCCCTGGTAAGAATCGGCAAAGACCACTGCAACACGGCCGTCCGCCTGGAGGAGTTTGCGGGTGATGTCGGGGTCGTCACCAGTCCAGCTTATGAAGTCTGATGCCACCAGGATGTCTCCACCCTCACTGCCCAGCAGGCTGCTGCCCTGGGTCATGGCGCTGGAGAGGTCTGCGGAGATCGCCTTTGGCTGAAGCTGCCGGAGCACATCGCGGGCCTCAGTGGAGCTGCCCCCGGTGAGCTGGGTCAAGGGCACATTTTCGGCCAGGACGATGCTGATCTTCTGATAACTGTTCAGGCGGGTATCGATCAGATCCAAAGCTTGCGAAAAGGAGGCCTGCATGCTCGCCGAGCCGTCCAGGACGACCACGAGATGGCTGCTCGCCGGTCCTTCTTGGATGGTATAGGGCCCCGCGGCCGCGAGGGATAGCGAGCACAACGCCAGCAGCTGCACCCAGAATAAAGGATCGCTGATCAGGCGGCTGAGCACGGCAGTGCGTTTCGCCTCGCCTTCTCTCAGAAATTGAGTAGAGGAGAAGGGAATCTCCTTTGGACGGGGCCTGATAAGGTATATTATTATCAGGGGAATTATGCTCAAGAGCCCCAGAAGGGCGAGAGGATTGCTGAACGGCATTCAAAAGGTCATTTCCTCAAGAAGTATGAAAAGCTTTGCGCAGGCAATAAATATGATCGAGGTGCAAAGCTAACTCAAATCCTTCCCAAATTGAGGTAACTGGTTATGGTCGGCGCCATGGAGATCTATATGCTTTTGCCCAAAACCAACTGCAAGAAGTGCGGGCTACCCACCTGCATGGCTTTTGCCGTCGGCCTGTTGGGCAGGGAGAAGAAGATCGAAGAGTGCACTCCGTTGATCGAGGAGAAGAAGTACGAAGAGAAGCTCAAGAAGCTGCATGAGGTGATGGCTCCGATTGAGAAAGCCTCAGAGACAGGCCTGATCATACATCCGGAGAAGTGTTTTGGCTGCGGCAACTGCGTTGTCGCGTGCCCGGTCAATGTGGCGGCAGAGCCCACAAGATGCGCTGTGGGCCTGGGTCCGGAGGGGGATAAGATCATCCTCCGCGTTGAAGACGGCGTGGTGATAGCCAACAACCTCCAGGAATGCCGGCGCTTCGGGCCGAATAAGATCCTCTGCAACGCCTGCACTGCGACCTGTCCGAGCAAGGCCATAGAGTTCGTTTAAGCAAGGTGAAAGGACGGTGACACGCAAATGACAACCTGCACAGGCTGCTCGCTTCTCTGCGAGGATATTGAGCTGGTCTTGAAGACCGGAGCCATCTCTGAGGCCAGGAACCTCTGCCGCAAAGGGCAAGGCCACTATCAGGCGCTCTTCACTGAGAGAACCAAGCCCATGATCGAGGGACAAGAAGTCACCCTGGATCAGGCCATCGCCAGGGCGGCGGAGATTCTGAAGAATGCCAAATCGCCCCTTCTTTACGGCTGGTCCAATTCCACTCTGGAGGCCCAGACGGTGGCATAAACCTGGCTAAGAAAATAGGCGCGACCATTGATGATACCTCATCCTTCTGCCAGGGAATTCTGATGGAGCGAATTCTCACCGGCAGGATACCGACCTGCACCTTGGACGACGTGCGCAACTTCGCTGATACCTCCATCTTTTGGGGCGCGGACCCCTCCAACAGCCATCCCCGCCATCTGTCCCGGTTCTCCTATTACCCGCGGGGCGAGAAGAGGCAGAAGAGCTACGAGGAGGAGAGGACCTGCGTGGTTGTGGACGTGAGAAAGTCGCCCACGGCCAGGCTATGCAGCAACTACTACTTCCGCGTGGCTCCTGGGGGAGACGCCGAGTTTATGGAGTCGATGATGGCCGTCCTGGATGGAAAGATACCCAAGACCGGCGACAAGAAACGCATGATTGAGCTGGGAACAGTCCTCAAGAAGACGGAGTTTGGCGTCATCTTTCCGGGCCTCGGGATGGTCTATTCTCTGCAGGATAAGATGGATCTCTTCGAGGAGCTGGTGACCCGGCTGAATGAGATCACGACCTTCAAGGTGGTGCCCATGGTAGGCCACTACAACATGCGCGGCTTCAACCAGCTCATGCTGGACCAGACCGGCTTCATAAACAGCGTCTCGTTCGCGCGGCGCAGGCGCCACTCCCGCGCACGGGCCGGAGCAGAGCGTGGTAGGGGCGGCGAAGAGCTGCGATGCGGCGCTGGTCATCGGCTCGGATCCCCTATCGGCTCTGCCCTTTGGCACCGCAAGGGCTCTGGCCAGGATCCCGCTCATCGCCATAGATCCGCGCCGGTCTCTCACCACGGATGCGGCGAAGGTGGTCATTCCTTCCGCCATCTCCGGCCTGGAAGCAGGGGGCACGGCTCTGCGCATGGACGGGGTGAGGATAAGTTTTGATCCCCTGGTCGAATCGGATAACCTTTCCGACGAGCAGATTCTCTCCAGGATAATGGAGGCGGTTTAGATGGCAGTGGATGTGAAGATCGTCACCTTCCGGGATATCTTCCAGTATGAGGCCGGGAAGAAGGGCAGGTTTTCGGATGAGTTCCGACAGCTCAGTGCCGTGATCCTCCTGGACAAACAGGATATGGCGAGCCTGGGAGTGAAGGATGGAGAGAGGGTTCTGGTGGAGAACGAGATCGGCAAAGTCGTAGTCGCGGCCAAGACTTCGGACGACGAGCCCCATGCCGGTCTGGCATTCATGACCAACAGCCCCTGGTCCAATCAACTGGTGAGTGACAATCTATGCAACACCGCCATTCCGGGATTCAAGAGCATCTCCGCCCGGGTCGCGCCTGCCCAGGAGAACATAACCCAGATATCTGAGATCGTGCAGAGGATACGCGCGTAGCGTGCGGATGCAAGTTGAGCTCTGTGGTTAATAATCGTAGCTTGATAATTAAATCCTTGCGATTAACGGAATAAAACCACAGAGTCGCAGAGCGCACGGAGGACGAACGGGCGGAGAACTACTATTATCCTAACGAGGAACCAAAAGGTGAAAAAGGAGCAGAAACTGAAGGTGCTGATACAGGTGCAGATATGAATCTCATCTCAATTGCCGATCTCTCTCGTGAGGACATTTTGCGGCTGCTGGAGAGTGCCGAGGCCTTCCGGGCCAGGCGGGGCCATCACGGCCAGCCCCTGCAGGGCAAGAGCCTGGCCATGATCTTTGAGAAGCCCTCCACCAGGACGCGGGTCTCCCTGGAGGTCGCGGCGGCGGAGCTGGGCGGCCATCCGCTCTACCTCTCAGCGAGCGAGCTGCAGCTGGGACGGGGTGAGACTATTGCCGACACGGCCCGGGTTCTCAGTCGCTATGTGCACGGCATCACTGCCCGGGTTTACTCGCATAGCACTGTAGTGCAGCTGGCGAAGCACGCATCCGTGCCGGTAGTCAATGCCCTCTCGGACTGGGAGCATCCGCTGCAAATTTTGGCCGACCTGCAGACCATGCGCCAGCGCTTTCCGGCTTTGGAGGGCCTGCGAGTGGGCTGGATCGGAGACGGGAACAACGTCTGCAACTCTCTGATACTGGCCTCGGCCATTCTGGGGATGGAGATCACTGTGGCCTCGCCGCGGCAATACGGGCCAAAGGCGCAGATACTGGAACAGGCGAGGGAATTGGGAGGCCGTCCACAGGTGGTGGAAGAGCCCTCCGCTGCCGCGGGCAACGCGGACGTCCTGGTTACAGATACCTGGGTCTCCATGGGAGATGAGAGCGAGGAGGCAGAACGCCTCAGGGTCTTCGGAAAGTATCAGGTGAACTCCGGGCTCCTGGGCCTGGCGGCCGAGGACGTCATCGCCCTGCACTGCCTGCCTGCGCACCGGGGGCAGGAGATCACCGACGAGGTGATGGACGGGCCGCGGAGCGCGGTCTTCGATGAGGCCGAGAACAGGATGCACACCAGCAAGGCGGTCATGGCCTGGCTGATGGGAGAGAAGCAGAGCGGGGACTG
>CAWJKV010000003.1:0-293799 GCA_963843555.1 uncultured Methanosarcinales archaeon | reverse complement strand
ATCGCGTTTGCAGGGTTTTATAGATATCAGCCATGGCAAGATTTGTCATGGGTGCAATGACCATGATGTCAATGATCGTTGTGACAAGGCTGACCACAATAACGAAGATAGGGACGAGATCCTCAGAGATTACGGCCATTATCAGGCCGACGGGAAGAGCGATAAACAATCCAAGTATGATCATTATCACAAGTATGCCGCAAAAAAAGGCGAGCCAAAACACGAATAGATCTTTTTTCGCTCCAGCAGTCAATCTGCCGCTCTCTTTCAGGGCCTCAATCGGACCCATTCCCCGGTCTGTTGTGAGGTAACCATAGAACTGGTACTTCAGTGCCAGGAAGATGCCAGGAATTATAAATAACAAGAGACCAACCATAACCATCAGACCATAAAAAAAGCTAGCTATCACATAATTCAAAAGGACGATAGGTTTGCTGCTGTAGAGATCCCGGATCTGGGGCGTCCCGCCATTCCGAAAGATAATGGAGATATTGATCAGTCCAACCTGGAACACGATATTTATAATGATGAAGAGAATAATTAGAAGAGCAAATATCAGCAAGGGTAACGGCCACCAGGATGAACTTTCTCCGGATGGTAATATAAATGAGGCCAATTGAGGAAGAAAAGACGCGATTCCCACGATGGCCATCAAGACGACATAGAACTTCAGGTTAACCTTCAGGGTGTTCCAGCCGAATTCGATGGGACCCATTATATCGATTACCTTTTCGCTCATGAAATATTGTAAGTTCTTAATTTATTAATATCTTTCTGAAATGCGAAATTCATAAATAGGATCTCTGAATAGCCGGCACGCATCAGAGATGAAAACGAGTTCGATCTATCACTTTTCCATCAATCCTATCGGCTCAAACGTCCTCGCATCCAGAGAGATCTTGTTCTGGCAGTAGCTGCAGACAGTCTCAAGATATGTTCCCTTTTCAAGCGCTTCGTCGACCTCTTCCTGGTCTGTTAGATACTGGGTCATCTCTTCTTCGCATTTGGGACAGGTCACCTTCAGCCACTCGAGATGGCTCAGGTCTCGAATGGTCTTGATCAATAGGCCAATGGCATCTCTATAATTCTCCTCCCTGAAAACCAGGGGTCGCAGGTGATCGATGAGAAAGGGTAGCCTGGCGCCATCTTCTTGCAAGGGGATGATCATTAGATCTATGCCGCGAGCCAGGCCGATCTCCTGGCTCACCGCAGGCGACTGGCAGCCCACCCGGGTCAGAAGAGCGACCATGGCCTCGGAATTTCTTATGCCAAAAGATACCCGCTCGGCTAGAGAGATGGCTGGGGACAGATTGTAGAGAGCAACATAGCTCTCCAGGCCCACCCGCCATAAAGCCCGGGAGAGCTGCAGGGCCATATCCTCATCAATAGGGGCATGAGAGATGTAAACTCGAGAGATCATCGCTCTTGCAACATATGCCTTCCTTCAAAAAGCTGACTCTGACCATCCCTTCATTTGCCCATCTGTCCATTGCTCATCAGTCCATTTGCCCATCGGTCCATTTGACCGTCCGACCGGGTCCGAAGAGGATCTTTCCCGCGATCTTCTACCGGCGCAGCAGCAATCGAGCCCGGCCCCAAAGCCTCCAGGAAGATGTTCCAGACTGCCCAGAGGATGGATATAGTGGCCATGAAGAATAAAATGCCCAGCGAATCCTGGGAGATGTGCAAAGACAGGAGATCTACCAGGTCGTAGAATATATAAAGGACAAAAGTGAGTGCAATACACCAGCCGTACATTTTCTTCTTGCCTACGACCAGCATTATGCCAAGAGCCACCACCAACACTTCCAGCAAGATGGAAATCACCTGCAAAGCGTTCATCCTTTCTAACCCCCTTTTGCTCTACATTTTTTCTAACTACACAATAATTAAAATAAGTTAGATATAAACCTTTGGTGGTATTAAAGAAATAGGCGGATAAAAACAAGAGGCTGATCTGCCTACCTTCTGGGCAGATGGCTATGAGACTTAAGCAAATTTATAACTTCATCTTTATCGAGATCATACCAGTCTTGATAAGCATCAGCGACAGCAAAGCTGTAGCCTGTTCGCACATTAGGGCACACGATCAGGTCCACCTCGGGGACAAGCAGCTCGATTGTGCTGGCCGAGGCAGTAGGAACCGCCACTACTATCTGGGAAGGGCCGCTTCTCTGCACCATTCTTATTGCTGTCATCATGGTGTAGCCGGAGGCCAGCCCATCGTCCACTATTATCACTATCCTTCCCCTGACATCAGGCCAGGGACGGTCTCCTCGAAAGATTCTATTCCTCGCCCGCAGTTCCTCATGCACCGGCTCGGCCAGCTCTTCTATCTCGGAGGGAGAGAGGCGGAGCATTCTGACCATGGGTTCGTTCAGCAGCATATCTCCCTCCAGGCTGACGGCCCCAAAACCAGACTCTGTGTTGCCTGGAACGGGAATCTTCCTTATTATCAGGAGATCGAATGGAAGCCCGAGCCGAGAGGAGACGACCAGACCCACCGGCACTCCTCCTGAAGGTATGGCCAGGACGAATGCATCCTTTCCCCGAAACTGCTCCAGGGCTCTGGCCAGATATTCTCCTGCATCATCTCGATCCCGATATACTCCCGAACGATTGTGTAATCTGTGGTCTTCAATCACTTTTGCAGGCACTAGAATCACCCTGGCATCTCGTAATCTGCGGAATTCTCTTTATACTAATTTAAGTCCATATCATTATAAAAGGATTGGCAAGATCCAAAGACGGAAGGGACCGCATCGACGGCAGGACTCCACTTCAGTCAGAGCATCTGATGCGCCAGAGAACAAGTTCGCGACAGGCTCGCCGGCAAAATCGCTGCCGCCAGGATGAATCTCTCGGATTTGATGGTGGGCACCCAAAGAAAATTGATACTATTATTCATTCTCTGTCGTACCCCTGGATCTGGAGAGCCTCAACAGAAACGTCTCATATTACGACTGATGGATGCAAGGATAACAAGATATAAGTGCTCAACAGATCAATTAAATAAAGAAATGGAACCGATCGGGATGGAATAAATTGATGCGCAAAATGTATCTCCTTATTATATTCTTTGTCATGATAAGCCCCTGCCCAGCCGGACAGTTCAAGTCCCCTGAGAGCAACGAGCCATCGTATGCCGCCATAGAGAAAATGTCTGCCGTTCCGTCCGATGACCTATTTCGCAGAGGATCGAGCCCGTCCGGGGTCTATCCGGACCAGAACCGTGAGCTTACGACCAAAGAAGAGGCCAGCGAAGCCAGACCTCCGCTTATGCGCTCCTCATCGAAGAGCAATAGGTCAAATGTCGTCATCTCCGAGCCCGTGAATTGCGCCGGCGGCACAGACCTTCTGGGCATATGCGCCCTTAGATCCCAGAATTTTTCCGGGCAGAACATCACCATGGCTATCATCGATTCCGAGTACTATGTAGACAGGCTTTCCGAAAGAGAGCTGCCAAAGAACAGAATCCAGTTATTCAACGGTACATTTTCCGAAGACAGCCGTCATGGCACTGCCTGTGCTGAGATAATAGGCGATGTGGCTCCGAATGTGACACTGTATATGGTCGGCCTTGAGGAATCATCCGAGAACGGATTCAGAGAAGCTGTAGACAAGCTTCATCACTTGAATAAACGAATAGATATCGTCAGTTGCTCCATAGATTTCTCTTACGGCCTCTTTGATGAGGGCGACACCATCTGCAGAGCGGTTCGAAACCTCACTGAGAATGGAACAATTTGGATCACAGCTGCCGGTGATGAAGGCCAGTGCCATTGGCGGGGAACCTTTTGGGATGAGAACGACAATGGATTCAATGAGTTTGGTTCGGGCGATGAGGCATTGAACCTGACACTGCAAAGGGGAATGCCCCTGCAGGTACGGCTGAGCTGGAATGATAGTTGGAGCAATGCCAGCCAGGATTATGATCTTTATGTCTTTGCTCCAGACGGCACCTATGCCATATCCAAAAACCCACAAGAGGGCTACGCTGGCCAAGAGCCAATAGAAATGGTATTTATGTTTGCCCCTGTCAGCGGCAATTATAGTATAAAGATAAAAAAGTACAGTGCTTTGAGGGAAGATATTGCGTTTCAGCTATTTGCCTCTCAAAATCTCTCGAAATACAATATTGAGAATTCCAGCCTGGGGACTCTGGCAAGCTGTCCTGAGGCCATAACCGTAGGAGCTGTTGATGCATCAACCCTACAGTTGGAGAACTATAGCTCCATGGGGCCAACGATCGATGGCAGATTGAAGCCCGAGTTTGTGGCCCCGGATAATGTTACAACGGCATCATACCTGCCAGAAAAATTTAGAGGAAGTTCCGCCTCAGTACCCTATGCGGCAGGAATCTTTGCCCTGGCTCTGGAGAAAGGGCGCAAGCTCGGTCTGCAGGATGCTGAAATAGAGCAATTGCTTCGAAATAGTGCCATGGATTTAGGCCCACATGGTTTGGATAATGGATATGGTTACGGGCTGATAAACCTCAAGAGCTTTGTAAATTTATAGGTGGAATGGTTAAAATGGTCAAATGGCTATATTTATTTGTGCTGGCTTCAATGATGGTTCTTCTGCCGTGCCAGGCTGCAGATGAGACCTTCAGGAGCCTTGAATACGGATTCGCCGTCGACTACCCAAAGGAAGCAAATGTCATCGCCTACAACCTCGGATCTATCATCGGATTGGACAATCCTGTGGTAAGTATTTACGGCCCCAGCACCATGTTTGTACATATCAGCGTCTCTGAAAGCAGCCAAAGACCGGTTGATGATATTGCATTACTGGTCCAGTCCAGCTATGAAGATACTGCCAATTCCGAAGACGGCGCCAATTTTACCTTATTGGGAACAAACGAGTTCGATTTCAATGAAACCCGGGCATTGTCTATGGATTCGCTTCTCGAGAATAAAGACGGAGAAGTTGTGAAGATAAGGGATGTCTTCATCGAGAGCGGAGATAAAGTCTACCAGATTTCTTGCCGGGCCCTTGATAGTGATTTCAGACGGACCAATCTGACCTATTTCAGCAAAATGATCTCCTCTTTTGAGACCTTTGCCATAGACGAAGAGATCGAGGCCAATTTGCCAGGCTTCCCGGTATTAACAGGAGACAGTATCAGGTCGTCTCCAGCTCTGGCAGATGTAAATGGTGACGGCAAAAAAGAAGCCATTTTTGGGACTGACAATGGCAATCTCCACGCAGTAGGCCTCGATGGGAAGGATATTGCCGGATTCCCGGTGCAGTTGAGAGACGTCATTAGATCGTCTCCCGCCATTGGTGATCTGAATGCAGATGGCGATCTGGATATCGTTGTTGGTTGTGATGATGGTATGCTCTATGCACTAAGCGGGAATGGTTCTATGCTATCCGGATTTCCCCAAGAAACGGCCGACTCCATAACCTCCTCTCCGTCTATTGGGGATATAGATGGAGACAAAGTGCCTGAAATCATGGTCGGATCAACGGACGGAGGCATATACGCCTGGCATAGCGATGGCTCAAATTTATGTGGCTTTCCCATAGTAACCGGTGGAGAGGTCTGGTCCTCACCTGCCCTTGGAGACATGCTCGGCGATGGCAATCTGGATATTATCGTGGGAGATGAATTTATCTGCAGAGGAATGGATGAATGCATGTTCCAGTATCTTCTGGGAGGCAGCGGAGGCAAGATCTATTCTCTCAATTATGAGGGAGAAGCCCTCCCGGGATTTCCGAAATACCTATCGCAAACAGATAATATCGGATACTCCTCTCCCGCCCTCTCTGATATCGATCAAGACGGACAAATGGAAGTCGCAATAGCCGGCACCCGAGACCTATATGTAAAGACCGCCGACGAGAACAGGGATGACTATCGAGGTTTCCCCAAGAAGGTGGACGGCAGCCTCCAAGACAGCCAGATTGCTGTGGGGGATATCGATAACGACGGTAAGCCTGAGATCGCAGCTGGCTCAACCGACGGCAGATTGTACGTCTGGCGATCTGATGGCAGTTATTTGAAAGGATTCCCTATACAGACAGGTGGCTATGTCCGCCAGGTTACCCTAGGTGACGTAGATGGAGATGGGCTTGAAGAGATCCTGGGAGGATCGAGCGACAACAGGGTTCATGCCTGGAGGCAGAATGGAACTGAAGTCGAAGGATTTCCCAAGGTGACCTTTGACGATATTGAGACTGCCCCCACTCTGGCAGATATGGAGGATGATGGAACTCTCGAACTGGTTGTCGGGTCCAATGATGGCCAGCTATATGCCTGGAGAATCTCGGATAATTACGGAAACCTCTCCTGGCCGATGATCAGGCAAAATCTGCAGCATACGGGAGTTGCCGAGCTATAAAAATCATGGGGCTTCTGCAGAAGATGTCCCGCTACTATTTTTGTCATGAGCAGTGGTTTCTTTGTTTTTCCGTCGAAGGCCAGGGCAGATTGTTGGTTGCCAAGACCTGCGACCTGGTTGGTAAAATGGTGAACCGAATGGGAAGAATATGTTCTTAAAGGCATTAGATCACCGCTTATCAAGCTCAACGATGGGAATCGAAAATAAAAAATGCCAAGAGTAATACAATTATTGCATAGGTTTAAGTGAATTAAGGCGATCATACTATCAGGAGTCTCATGCCTATAGGTGTTTACGTCTGTCACTGCGGCCTGAACATCGCCGGTGTCCTGAACATGGAGGAGCTGAAAAGCTTCGCGGAAAAGCTGCCCGATGTGGCAGTCGCCCGCGATCTGCAGTTCTCCTGTTCTGACACTGGACAGGAGCAGATCCAGAAGGATATTGCAGAGCTCAAGCTTGACCGGATCGTCGTGGCCGCCTGCTCGCCGCGTCTGCACGAGCCCACCTTCCGACGAGCCATAACCAAGGCCGGACTGAACCCTTACATGCTGGAGATGGCCAACATCCGGGAGCAATGCTCCTGGGTGCACATGGACCAGCCGGCCATGGCCACAGAGAAGGCCAAAGACCTGATAGCCATGGCCGTGGCCAAAGCAGCACTCTTGCGACCGCTGGAGCCGGAGAGCATACCCGTTAGCAAAGACGTGCTGGTCATCGGTGGAGGCGTGGCCGGGATCGCTGCCGCATTGGATCTGGCAGACGCTGGCCTGCATGTTTATCTGGTAGAGCGCCGGCCTACCATCGGCGGGCACATGGCACTCTTGACGGATGTCTTCCCCACCAACGACTGCTCCATCTGCGTTCTGGGGCCCAAGATGTCCGAGGTCTTCAATCACCCCAATATCACTCTCTATACTTACGCCGAGGTTCTGGGTGTGGAAGGGAGCGTGGGAAACTTCACAGTCTCAGGCGTTCGCCGTGCGCGCTATGTGGACCCGTTGCTCTGCAAAGGCTGCATTAACGAATGCGCGGGCGTCTGTCCCGTGGAAGTTCCCAGCGAATACGACTTTGGCATTGGCAAGAGGAAGGCCGTCTATGTTCCCTATCCGCAGGCTGTCCCACTGGTGGCCTGCGTCGATCCCAAAGCCTGCATCGGCTGCGCGCGCTGCGTGGAGGCATGTCCCACCAAGGCCATCAATCTCGAACAGGTGCCTGAGGACTTCAAAATAAATGTGGGTGCCATAATCGTGGCCACGGGCTGGCAGCCATTCGATGCCACCCGAAAGGAGGAGTATGGCTTCGGAAGGTACAGGGATGTGATCACCACATTGCAGATGGAGAGAATGCTGAACGCCTCCGGGCCGACAAAGGGAGAGGTTGTACGCCCGAGCACCGGCCAGATCGCCAGGTCCATAGCCTTCTTGCAGTGCGTAGGCTCGCGCGATGCAACAGTGGGCAACATCTACTGCTCTCGCATCTGCTGCATGGCCTCGCTCAAGAATGCGCAGCTTGTGAAGGAGAAGTATCCGGACACGGATATCACCATCTATTACATCGACATCAGAGCCGGGGGGGAAGGATATGAAGAGTTTTATGTGCGAGCGCAGAGGCTGGGCATAAATTTCGTCAGGGCCCGCATCTCCCGCATCGATCAGGTGGACGGCGAGATCTTTCTGATCTATGAGGATACCCAAACGGGCGGGATAAAACGCGTCAAACACGATATGGCCGTCCTCTCCATCGGCCTCGAGCCCGACCGGAATGCGGATGTTCTGGGCAACCTGCTCGGCCTGTCCCGGCGGCCGGACAGGTTTTTTGAGATCGCCCACCCCAAGATGAGGCCCGTGGAAGCGCATATTGACGGCGTCTTCATCGCCGGATGCGCCTCCGGTCCCAAAGAGATTCCCATCTCCATCGCCCAGGGGAGCGCGTCTGCAGCCAAAGCCATCAAGCTCTTGCATAAAGGCGTCCTGGAGCTGGAGCCCACCTCGGCCTATGTTGACCCCGATCTATGCGTCAAGTGCAAGCTATGCGTTGACGTCTGCCCCAAGAGGGCCATAGCTGTGAAGAGCCCGGCCTACGTGGATGAGGCGGCCTGCAAAGGATGCGGCTCCTGCGCTGCCGCCTGTCCCGTCGATGCCATCAATATGCGCCTCTTCTCGGACGAGCAGATCATAGCTCAGGTCAGAGCGGCGACGGCTGTGAAGAGGGAGTTTCCCCTGATCGTGGCCTTCCTCTGCAACTGGTGCAGCTATGGTGCTGCGGACCTGGCGGGAACCTCTCGCATCCAGTATCCCACCAACGCCCGCAACATCCGCGTCATGTGTTCGGCCCGCGTGGACCCCAGCTTCGTCCTGGAGGCCTTACAGAGGGGCGCAGACGGCGTCTTAATCGCCGGCTGCCGTCTGGGCGAATGCCACTACCAAAATGGGAACTACCAGGCCCTGCAGAGGGTGAATGTGCTCAAAGGCGTCCTGGAGAAGATCGGCCTGGATCCGGGACGCGTCAAGATCGTCTGGTGCGCGGCTAGCGAGGGCGAGATCTTTGCCAAGGATCTGCGAGATTTCATCGGCGAGCTGAAGGCCATCGGTCCCATCGGAACGGAGCTGAAGAAGGAGGGCCTGGAGCCCGAAGCCGGGACCGCAAAAGATAGCAGCGAACGGCCGGGTGAGATGAAGACAGAGGATGACATCAGGAGCTCGTGAGCCATGATGGAGATTGAGAAAGATATGGACGTGGAAGGCTCCCACATCCTGGCCAGGCAGAAGACCCCAGAGAGTGAGAAGATCCTGGATTATGATTATAAGAAATGCGCTGGGTGCTCCATTTGCGTCGCGCTCTGTCCCAAAAAGGCCCTGCAGGAGGGGCCCCTGCCGGAGATTGCCAAAGGCTTGGACGCGCCGCCCGTGCTGATTGACCTGGATGCCTGCGTCTTTTGCGGGATGTGCGTGAATTTCTGTCCCTTGAAGGCCTTCCAGATGACGGTATTGGAGAAGAAGCCATTGCCCGAAGAGGCAAACGCTGCAGCAACACAGACATGACCGAAGTGACAGGTGAGACTGAAGTGACAGGTGAGGCTGAATCGATAGAAAAGCCAGTCGACTTCAGGAAGCGGGATGAGTATCCTAGGCTGGTGGCTGAAGCCGTGCCCAACGAGAAGTGCCTGCCCTGCATGCTCTGCGAGCCTGTCTGCCCCACCAAGGCCATCAAAGCGACCTTCAACAAGACCCGCGAGGACTATGGGCCGCTGCGTCACCGGAATAAAAGGCAAGATCTCTATAGATCAGGAGAAATGCAACCTCTGCGGGAGATGTGCAAAATTTTGCAAGGCCTTCCTTCTGGTCGAGAAGGGGGAGAAAGAGAAAGATCCCCGCAATCTGGTGCCCTATGAGCAGTTGCTTGTGGATGAGGAGCTATGCGATTACTGCGGCCTGTGTGTGCCCCTTTGTCCGGAAGAGGCAATAAAAGTGGAGGGTGAGCCCTTAGAGGTGCCCGAGGCCGAAAAAGAGTTCCCGGGAAAGATCGAGATCGATCCGGATCTATGCATCGGCTGCGGCAGATGTTCTCAGGTCTGTCCATATGAGGCCATGGAGATCAAAAAGCCTTTTGTTGGCGAGATAAAGCTCGTTGAGAAGAACCTGGTGCGATGCGATCCCCTGGGCTGCCAGGCCTGCTTCAATGTCTGCCCTGCCAAATGCTGGTATGTGGACGAACGGGGCAAAGCGGCTCCCGTCCAGGACCAGTGCATCTTCTGCGGAGCCTGCGAGAAGGCCTGTCCAGTCAAGGCCATTGAGGTGCAGAGGACTGATGTCAGACATACGGAGATAAAGGGTACTCCCTGGGCCGAGGAGTGGAAAGAGGCCATCTCCGCCATTAAGACAGGCGAGCGCAGGCGGCCGGATGTGAGCGGCGCCATAGCTCCGCCTGATATTGAGCGTCTGCCTCTGCCTGCGCCCGAGATCCCAAAGATCGATCCCGAGCTCCTCAAACTGGTGGACGAGGCCCTGAAGCCTCTCCTGCCTCTGCTCAAAAAGCCCAAGATCAGGCAGATCATGGAGCGAGAGACGGCAGAGCAGGCGAGCATGAAGATCGTGGAGCGGCTCCATAAAGAAAAGACGAAGAAGTCGGCTGTCGAGAATGCGACGGCATCGGATGCAACTGTGGCAGATGAATCGGCGGAGGCAAAATAAAAATGGCAAAGGATGAAGAGTTCAAAAGTGAAGTCCTGCGGCTGGCCGGGCAGGAGGTCCTGACCTGCTTTCAGTGTGGCACCTGCTCCGCCAGCTGTCCAACGGCCAATCTTATGAATCCCAGCATCCGAAAATTGATCAAGCTCTGCCTGGAGGGAAAGAAAGAGGAGGCTCTGCATAACGATACACTGGGGCTGTGCACCTCCTGCCTTCTATGCACTGTGCGCTGCCCACGGGGCATCCGGCCCAAAGCCGTCGTCTCTGCACTGAAATTTCTGGCGGAACGAGAGAGCGTCCCTGGCAAGGATCTGGCCTACGAGCAGCTTTTCACAAAGCAGATCAGGGATTTCGGCCGGATCAGCGAGCTTCCCCTCACCGGCGAGTTCCTGCTCGTATTTCCCCAGGGGGCGGTGCAGTCCATGCAGATGGGCCTCGAGCTCGCTCCCAAAGGAAAGATCAGCCTGGTGGTCGAAAAAATCCGGGGCCGGGATGAGGTCAAAAGAATCGTCGAGGAGTTAAGCAAATGAAGCTGGCTTACTATCCAGGCTGCGTCTCCCGGTCGACGGGAAAGGATATGGACGTCTCCACCCGGGCCGTCTGCAGAGCCCTGGGCATAGAGCTGGAAGAGCTGGAGGACTGGAACTGCTGCGGTGCGACGCACGTTTCCAATGAATTGGTCGCCACGGGCCTTGCCGCCCGCAACATGGCTCAGACGGACCTCGATATCATGACCGCCTGCTCGATCTGCTATAGCAACCTTCGGACGGCCGTTCTGAATCTGGAGGATCTCGAAACCCGAAAAAAGGTGAACGCTGTCCTCGATAAGAAGTACAGCGGAGCCAGAATCCGGCATGCACTGGACGTCATCCTGGAGGCTTTGGCCGAGAACGACGAAAGGATAGTGGTGCCCCTTAAAGGACTGAAGGTTGCGCCCTATTACGGCTGCCTGCTCACGCGACCAGTGGGCATCTACAGTCCGGAGTTTCCCACCATCCTGGAAAAATTGATCAAGACTCTGCAGGCGGACCCTATCGATTTCCGGCTCAAGACCTTCTGCTGCGGCGGGCCCATCTTCATGTCCCAGGAGACGGCCGCGGATGACATCGCCTTCAGGATTCTTGCTGAGGCCAAGAAATCAGGGGCTGAGGTCATCGTGACTGTGTGCCCTCTCTGCCAGCTCATGCTCGACGCCAAGCAGAGGTCTCTGGAGCAGAAGCACGGCACGAAGATAGAGATTCCTGTGCTCTATGTGACACAACTGGTGGGCATCGCCCTCGGCCTCGGGCCGGATGAGCTGGGGCTGAATATGAACGCTGTGTCGCCGATGGCGATGATGGAGAAGGTCTACGAGAGGATGGCGGCGGATTAGGAAAGAGCTGAAGTGAGATATGCGTCCTAAGCTCACATTTCTTAGATATAAGAAACCGCAGTATGCCGATTAGGTGCAATTATAGTACGCTTTGCCTTTTTAAAGGGAAAATGATAGATACGGCCTATCATAGTATGCAGCATACATCTTTTGCCACGATGACGTCGGCCATCTGCCAGAGAGAAGCGGATTGCGTTCGTAAATTACAGGGCAGGGATCGCATATGGCAATGGCAGGGGCCTGGGTAATTGCACAGTAGCCTGAGAGGTATTCCGGAGATCGTCTATCAGCTAATGCGAGTAGTATTCAATAGGCTCTTCTTGAGGCATTTTCTCAATTCGCTGGTGCAATAGCGTCCTCGCTAGATATGGCTGAAGGCTGAAGGAGCTTTATGGCTGAAAGATTCCATGAGCTGCAAGCAACTATAATTGCTGGTTGTGCAGAAGCGAATAATTAAATAGGATTGGGGCAGATTATGATGTTCTATGGAGATAATGAATTTTCCTACGTCTCCTGTATAGTATTGCGAATGTATTGCGAATAAACAGATATAATAAAAGGGTAGACTTATGAGACCAAAGATTTATTTCGTTCTGGTGCTGGCAGCTATTGTGCTCTTGAGCACCTCCGCCTTTGCGCAGGAAATGCAAGGAGTGGCAGTTGAATCAGATAGCGTGGCACCGGCACCGCCATCGATTGGCGCAGATGTACCGTTAACTTACTTTGGGCCTGCACCTTCAACAGTTCAACGTGAACTGGTCGGTCCTTATCAACTGTTGAAATCCGGAATGATCGATCTGAACGCAGGTACGATAACCCTGCCGCTTTACCAGGGGCAGATGACGGACGGCAGAAAAGTCTGGTACATACTGACAGACACCGACGATAAGGGCAATGCAGATGCACTTGGCCTGAACTATGCTGCAAAGCTGACCTATGCGGCAGTGGGCAAAGGAGCACGCACAGCAACTCTGGAGAAGAATGCCACGCTGACATTTGACAGTGGCACGGTGGATTTCAATTCAGAGAGAAGCCTTGTCCCTGGCGATGAGCCCAACCCATTCCCGCCCAAGAACGCCACACCGGGATCGATAGGAGATGAAGACTACAGTCCGCTGGTCCGCATCGAAAATGCGGGGGGCCACATCTACAATGCACCCATGATCGCATTCGATGTAGATGCCAGTGAGATCTCGTTCCCCGACGGCAACCCGGACTACAGTAAGGTGGAAGATAAAGTCGTGAGCATCGATCCTGAGGGTATGACGGTCACTCTGAAGCTCACGCAGGGCTTCAGCTTCGCAAAACCCGTGCTCTACCTCAGCACCGATGCCAGTGATCCATTGGCCGCCACCCTGGAAGGTGCGACCTTTGCCCCGGCGATGAAAGACATACCTGTAGGCGGCGATGATAGCGCCTTCAGCGCGATTGAGAGGATCTTCGTCTTCATCAACGGTCCGATGGGTAAAGACAACCCGCAGCGTCAGGGTTTGAACAGTGCGATAGTGGACGGCGAGTCACCGCTTAACGTCCTGGGTGGTATTCCCACTGTTGCTACAGACTACAGCCCATTGTGGGACATGAACTTGGGCATGTGGACAACGGACGCCATTGACAACGGTTACAGGTCCAGAATGATCGAGGAGTTCCAGATTCTGGGAATGGCCGAGAAAGGCTGGATCACCGGGCCTGCGGGAGGAGCATTCGGCTCTGTGGGCATAGTCGTAAACTGCCCCATAGCATATCGTTTCCTGTGAGCCGCCAGCACTGACAGGAAACCTACTTTTTTTCGCCAGATTTTAGAGGGGAAATTCCTCCAAGGATTTTGCGATATTTTGCGGAGAGCTGTTTTCGCCGACTCAATTTTGACCCCCCCCTTTAAGGAAACGCAGATTCGTTTTTTAACCCCAAAGAAGGAAAGCCTTCCTCTTCAAGCATCCGAGATGTGGGGCAGTAATGTGAAAACGATGGCAGATGTACGTAGAAATCATCGACCTGTATGCAAAAAAACAACGACTCACAACCAAAAGAATATGTGAGCTTCTCTTCTAGGATGGGTCATAAAATAAGTTATACCAGCGTCAAAGACGAAGTTCTCCGCTGGAAACGCAACAATGCACTCCGAGAGGTGTTTATCTTGCAGGAGCCGTCCATCGACCTGATACTATGCGGCGAGAAGAATCGGGAGCATATAGAGCTGCTGCAGCTCGACAGGGGGGATCTGGGTGGCTGAGTATCTGGTGGAGTTGCTGCAAAAGGAATTGCTGCTGCACGAGGCAACACAGTTGGCGAAGGGACAGGTGGTGCAAGGCGGTAGGTGAGAGAGGCCCCTTCGAGATAGACCTGGTGCGCCCAGTACAGGCAGGAGACCGATGACAGCATGCAAGTTCCCCCTGTAAACTAATTGTTTTCAGATCATAAACAAAATGTTTATAGCATGTAAACACAATGCTATGCATGCTCACTGAGCTGTTTCAAGACAGAGGAGCGGGCCAGGGTCCTGCAATATGTGATGTTTCGCAGTTCCTTCAGCGTGGCCGAAGTTTCGAGGGCCACAGAAGTTACCAAAGGGCTTGTTTCTCGCTATCTGCGCCTCCTGGAGATGCATGATTTGCTGCAAAAGGAGGGTCGAGAGTATTCTCCTTATGATGGAGCTCTTTTTCGGGCCGTCAAACTCCTGCTCAATCTGGAGAGAATAGACCTCTCGGCTCTTTCCTGGGCTCTGCCAGGGGCATGGGCCTTTACGGAAGCTGGGCCAGGGGCACGAATCACCAGGAAAGCGATCTGGATGTTTGGATAAGAGCAGATAGCCTGCCTCCGGAGAGCATGTTAGCGAGGCTGCAGAGGGATTTGAGCCAGCAGGCTGACAGCGAAGTCAATCTGCTGGTGCTGACGCCCGAAAAGCTTGAGAGGCTCAAGAAAGAGGATAAGCCCTTCTATAATTCCCTGGTTCTGAATTCAGTAACGCTGAAGGTGAGCCTATTGAAAGAATATCGCTGATTGCTTTGAGTGCGGTCTGATGCGCAAGGTGGAGCCCTCCTGGACTAATCTGGAGCTGCCTTAGAATTTGTTCAAAGGGCAGATTCCAGTAAGCAGCACTGGGATGAGCTTCCTTTCTCCTCGCCAACGCATTCTTCGGAATAATCGTTGTACTCACTGCTCGTTTTTCTCTACTCCCTGAACTATTGCCGATAAGCTGCCGACGTATTGCCGATATTTTGCCGATAAACTGTAGGATCGGGCGCGGCGGGATGGATTCGTAATCTCCAGCCATCCGGCTTCCACCCAATCTTTTAGAAGGTTTCTGGCCATGCGCTCGGAGAGGCCCAGCTCGGCGGCCACCAGGGGAGCGGTGATGGTCTCTTTTCCGGCAAAGAGGCCGAGCACTACCCTTGCCCGATGATCCAGGCGGCGCAGCTCTTCCGGCTCGGCCTGCAGGCCATCTGCGGCGCACTTTTGGGCGCTGAGACGGACGGCCTCAAAGACCGCGGCCAAGGTGGAGATGAAGTACTCCAGCCAGGGCGTTAGATCGGCCTCGCCTCTGCCAAAATAGTAGTTATGGTGCGGATGGACGGTCAGAGCCTGATAGTAGCCCGGCAGGTCGCGGGCGTGGTGCTCCTCCAGGGAGAAAAAGCCGTTCAGGCCGTAGCCGCCTTTGTGCAGGATGAAGGTGGCAAGCAGGCGAGCTGTGCGGCCGTTGCCGTCGTAATAGGGGTGGATGGTCACGAACTGGTAGTGGACCAGTCCGGCGATGAGGGGAACGGGCAGCCCGGATCTTTCGGCCTCGGCGGTCCAGGCCACCAAAGAGGCCATGAGGGCTGGGACGTCCTTTGCCTCCGGCGGCAGGTAGATCAAAGTGCCTGTTGCGCTGTTCTTGATGGCATTCTGGCCTTCCCGGTAGGGGGTGGGCCTAGCTCGGGGGCCATTCTCCACCAGGACGTGCAGCCTTTTGATCAGCTCCTCGGTGAGAGGCTTTTTCTTTTCGGCCCACTCCTCAATGCGCAGGAGGGCGTTCCAGTAGTTTCGAACCTCGGAGACGTCCCGCTCCCGGCCGGCAATTTGCACCTTTGGGTCGGCCATTACCGCCTTTGCCTGGGCCATAGTGAGACGGTTTCCTTCAATGAAGGTTGAGTAGTGCACCGCCCGCACTCGGGCGTGCGCCCGAAGCTCGGCCTCGGCTGTTGGCGGCAGGGGCGTGTGGTCCACTAAAGCTCGGGCTGCCTCGATCTGCATCAGGCCGCGGGCGATGGCTGGAGTGAGGGTGAAGCGGGGGGACCAGGCTGGAGTAACCATTCATTTCTTCCCAAATATGTTATTTCTCTCCCTGTCCATCAAATCCAATAGATAAAATTGGTGTTTGAATTCAATACTGCCGTCTATTTGTTTTCCGGTATTTACTGAAAGATGGTCTAGGGTTGACCTGGATTGAGATCTGATCACTCCATTCTCGAAATCGTTTCCTCTTTCAGTAGATAATAGGAATCCCTACTCAGATATCTATCTTTATCCCAAATAGCTTCTCGAATTTTTCGTACTTCGCCCTGGCGCGATAAACGTTTTGCCGGATATAGGGCAAGCCCTGCTGGCAGGCTAGCATATCTCTGATCTCAGCCTGCGTGAAGACCGCCTCCAGCTTCTCCCTGGAGAGTTCGCCGATGCTTATTTTCTCCTGGGCTATCTGCAGCTCCAGGTCACCCAGCCAGTTCCATTCTTTGTCGTAGCGGAGCAGAACCAGGTGCTCTTTCTGGCAGCGCGCCGAGACCAGCCAGCCCGACTCAATAGAGTGATAAGCCAAGCTCTCCAGATCAGAGTCGCATTTGCTGCAAAAGCCGACCATGTTTCGATCCATTGAAACCGGATCCAGCCGTTTTCCTTCGAAGAGAAGGGCGAAGCTTTTCTCCTCCAATTGATTCATCTTGATTTCAGGACATCCGCCATGCTGTAAATTCCGGGTTCTTTGCCGGCCACCCATTGACTGGCTCGCACTGCTCCGCTAGCGAAAGCGGTTCTGCTGTGAGCCTGGTGCTTTATCTCCAGCCTCTCGCCGGGTCCTGCGAAGAGCACAGTATGATCACCGACGATATCTCCACCCCGCACGGCATGCACACCAATCTCCTTTCCCCGCGGCATGATGCCTTTCCTGCCATAAACGACATCCATCTCGCCCCGGGCCTTCTTTATCGCATCAACTGTGGCCAGAGCGGTGCCGCTGGGCGCATCTTTCTTTTGATTGTGATGGGCTTCAATGATCTCGATGTCGTAGTCGTAATCCTTGAGGGCCGCGGCGCAGTCTGCTACCAGCTTCCAGAAGAGGTTAACCCCCACCATGAAATTGGGCGATATCACTGCTGCCACATGGCCATCTATTGCCTCTTTCATCTGGGAATGCTGATCAGGGGAAAAGCCCGTGGTTCCCACCACCAGGTCGATTCCAAGAGCCGCAGCCGTGCGTACGTTTTCAACTGCCGCTTTGGCAATGGTAAAGTCGATGAGAACATCGGGTTTGGTCTCTCTCAAGACCGACTCCATTTGCGATACATCCGTGGCCAGAATGCCGCCCAGGAGCGGTTTTCCGGCACCAACGGCATCCAGGCCTGCCACCAGCTGCATGCCTTCCACTTTGGCAGCCTCCTGGATGACCAGGGTGCCCATGCGTCCCAGAGCTCCGGTAACCGCAATGCGAGTCATGCTTTTTCGCCCAGTTTTTCCAGGATATCTTTCAGGATCTTCTCTTTCTCCGCAGCCATTGGCGCCAGAGGAAGACGCAATGGGCCGTCAGCTAGCCCGATGTATTTGTGAGAGGTCTTCACAGGAATGGGATTGGTCTCCAGGAACATGGCCCGAACCAGGGGTGCCAGCTCATAGTGCAGCGATCTGGCCTTTTCCAGGTCTCCCTTAGCCATGGCATCCACCATGGCCACGGTCTTGCGCGGTGCAACGTTAGCCACCACCGAGACTACACCACGAGCTCCCAGAGCCATGGCAGGCAGTGTCAAATCGTCATCTCCCGAGAGCAATGAGAAATCGCTCCCTTTGGTCTGCTCGATGATTTGAGACATTTGAGATAGGCTTCCGCTGGCTTCTTTTATGGCCACGATATTCTTTACCCTGGACAGTTTTGCCACCAATTCCGGTTTGAGGTCGATTCCGGTCCTCTTGGGAACGTTATAAAGCACAATGGGAATGTCGCACTTCTCAGCGATGGTCTTGAAGTGCTCGAACATGCCGCGATCGTTGGGTTTATTGTAGTACGGCGTGATCAAAAGAGCAGCGTTTGCGCCTGCTCTTGCTGCGTGACGGGTCAGCTCCAGAGCTTCACGGGTATTATTGGAGCCTGTACCGGCAATTACCGGCACCTTTGAAGCCTCCACGGCAATCTCAACCACTTTTTTATGCTCTTCAAAGGTCAAAGTGGCCGATTCACCAGTGGTGCCGCAGGGAACAATGCCTGCTATGCCTGTTTTACTCAGGTACTCGATGTTCCTCTTCAGTCCCTCCTCATCCAGGCTTTCGTCTTCTTTGAATGGCGTGATTAATGCAGGAAACACACCGCTAAACATCAACCTCGACCTCTCCTCTGCGAGTGCTCCTCTGCCTCATCACATTGGATATGTAGCCGGCCACGCGGTTGCGGATGGTCTTATTCTTGATGTCAGTGTACTCAGATACTATTAGCTTATTTTGTTCAAAGTCAGGGCTAAATAAGCTCTCGTAAGTCCTCAACAGATCCATTGCGAAATTCTTGATATAACTAGGTTTTACACTTCCCATAATCAACACTCCAGCTAGAACAATCCTTTGTGCATCCTTGCTTCACCAATTTATATCTTCCGATCCTCCAAGCCACGTGCCAGACCTGCTGCCCTTCCGAGCCAGCAGAGTGGCGGAAGCTCCCAATAGATACAGCCTGGGCCCTTCCCCCGGGGCACCCTCGACCAGGATCACATCAGGCAGCAGACCTGAGGCCTCAATGTCGGTATCTGCTTCCCAATCGGCAAACCGATTCAACTCCATTATCACCAGACCCAGGGCCTTACAGGCAGGCAGGGCCTACGGGCTCAGATTCATGGCCGCTCTGGCCCGAGGATTCAAACCTCATTGCTGCCAGGATGATGCAGGCAATATCGCTATGTAGTCCCAAACCTGATGCAGCCTGACGGGCGCACCCGTTTTCCATCTTTCACCAGCCCTCCTTCCACAGAGGCCACGTCGTCAGGCGTTGCAGCGCCCGGAATGGCCATGCCTAGATTTGATCCCATATCCAAAACCACTTCGAAGATCTTCAGTTCATTCCCCAGCAGATCCACGGCATCTCGGATATCGCATAAAACATGGTAGCGACTCGCCTCTTCCCGCAGGAACGCGGCCTGGTTCACCGGCCCGACCCCCTTTCCCACATGAAAGCTCCCGCGTAGAGCCCTTTTTACGAACTCCTTGGCCTTTATGGGCCGCCTCTTTCAGAGAACAGCCCATGGCGAGATAGGAGGTTAATGCCGCAGAAAAGGTGCACCCTACGCCATGATTCTGGCCTTCGACCCTCTCTGACGAAAGATGGCAGACCATAAACCCTTCCGCCAATAGATCAGTGCAGTCCAGATGCCCTCCTTTGACAATTACAGCCCTGGATCCTAGACCCAGGATCTTCTGGGCGGCAAGATTTGCGCTATCCATGTCGCGAACCCGAATTCCCGTCAGAGCCTCTGCCTCGAAGATGTTGGGTGTCGCAACTCTGGCCAGGGGAAGAAGATGCTCTTTTACGGCTTCCACCGCCTCGGGTCGAAGCAGCCTGCCGCCCGCCTCCGCCTCGATCACCGGGTCCAGGACGAAGGGAATCCCTGTCCTTCGGAGGTGATCTGCCACCACGACGACGATCTCTGCCGAATGGAGCATGCCCGTCTTGGCATAGGCGACGGAGAAATCATCCGTAATAGACTTGAGCTGCGCCGAAACTATCTCCGGCTCCAGCCCAAATACATGCTGCACACCAAGAGTGTTTTGGGCGGTAATGGCCGTGATGGCAGAGGTTCCATGCAATCCCAGGACTGAGAATGTCTTGAGGTCTGCCTGGATTCCGGCTCCGCCTCCCGAATCCGAGCCACCTATAGTAAGCACGACTTGCTGCATGGCCCCCCCGGGCTCAAGATATCTTTTTTTCTGCGGCGTCTATCCATCTCTTCAGAAAGATTGTACTTTTGAGCGATCTTGAGGGCTTTGCGATAGAGGCCGGCCTCCATATGCTGCTCAAAGGATTTCGTGGCCGCCTCCTCGTTTCATCTCTGCGGGAAGATCAAAATCCTCGGCGATCTCTGCGGCATTCTTGACCAGACCAAAGCTCATGCTCTTGTTGAAGGCCTGCATAGCTGCTTCTCTGACCATATCCTCGGGCAGGCCGAATTCCTTGGCATAATCGGCTGCCGCCCGGAAGAAGCCTCGCTGTCGACCTTTCTGTGAAAGGATCTCTGGGCAGCATCCAGACGGAGGTCGCTGGGAAGGTCATACTGCTTGGCCAGTTCGGCAGCAAGAGAATAGTCTCCTTTTTTCATGTTAACGTTGTATGCATTCTTGACCGCATCCAGAAGCATTTCATTGGGGAGGCCGAAATCCGACTTGATCTTGGCCGCCTCCTTGTAAGCTCCCAGGTTCATCTTTATTGCGAACTGCCTCGCACCTTCGGCCAGCGTATTATCTGCCATGGATCCTCCATAATAATTCTACTAGTAATATCTGCAGTCCCTGGAATATAAACCTTCAGTCCCCAATACCCCTATCCCGGAGATTGGTCATGAAGGCATACTGGGTGGTGGTAGGAAGCTTTCGGCGCAGCTCCCTTACTTCGGGGAGATAGATTATTATCTGTTTTCCCTGGGGTCGCTCTTTGCCCAGGATCTTGCTGACCACCTCTACCTCAGCCTCGCCCTGAATGCGAGCTGCGCCGTTGCCATAATCGGGTGACATCTCAATGAGCATGGGTAGCCGGAGGCGGCTCCACATGAATCTGGGGAAGGATTGTGAGATCAGATCCAGCTCGGCTTTATCGATGATGAAAAAGGTGTTATCTTTTCCCTTGATGCCGGGCTTTTCCATACTCATGAGATCGGTCAAATTGATTCGTCTATTTGGCAGGTGCTGGTTCATGGTCTGGATGGTCTTGACCAGCAGATTCTTGTCGATCGCCTGCCCTTCTCCGGAAAATGCCATTCAGGTCATTCTGTTCTATTGCAACTTAAAGGTAACCGTTATCGATCATCTGAAAATGTGTGCTGCACTGTGTTCTTCTTCAGGTTCAAGCACCTTTTGGCGGCTTCTGGCTACACTTTCCCGCAGTTCTGCCGGGGCATATACGCCAAAACGCCAGGTAGCCCGGTGCGCTCTCTCCAGGATGCTGACCAACGGCGAGACCTCTCGCAGTGGTCTTACTTCTTCACCCACTAACACGGGAAAGCTGCCTTCTATGGTATCCGGCAGGGGAGGATTGTCCACCAGAATATAGTCCACATCGACGTCCGCCTCAGCCGCTATCTCCTGGGCCAGTATCCTATCGCTGACCCGGAGAAGGGAGGGCTCCAGGTTTTCGACGCCTGTATAGACGGCTCTCTTGAAGAGCTTGCGAGACCTGATGCGGGAATTCATCTCTGCGGCATAGCCGCCCGCCTGGTTCCAGAGCGGTAAAGAGCTGAATGTCGTCCATCTCTTTTATATCTGCGGCACTGGCACCATCTTCAATCATGCTGCGGATCCCCGCGGCGATCATGCACTCCGAAATGCGGCAGACATGATGGTAATAGACGGATGGATGCATAAGAAGCCGCGAGATGAGCAGGGACGTCGCAGCCTGCACACCTCCCGCCTCCACCACGAGCTGTCCCTGATGAAGGGTCATCTTCTGCAAGAGGCGCAATCGATCTATCACCCCGTAGGCCACCCCGGTGTAATGTGCATCTCGAATCAGGTAATCCATTCGGTCCACGTCTATCTCGCCGCTCACGATCTGGCCCAGCCCGGATCCATTGATGAAGGCCTGGATATCCTGAGCTCTGCAGGCCATGCCTGTCCAGAACCTCTCTCAATTCCCCTTTCTTCAGGAGTTCGATGATGCTCTCGTGCTCCGTTCTGAGAAATGGGGCCAGGGCCGCTTCGGTGGCATGGGAGAGCGGCCCGTGGCCGACATCATGCAGGAGAGCAGCCGCCCCTACCAGCAGCCTATCTTCCTCTTCCAGGCCAAGATGATCGGTGAGGAGCGCGGCCATATGGTAGGCCCCCAGGCTGTGCTCGAATCGGGTGTGATTGGCGCCGGGGTAGACCAGGCTTGCCAGGCCGAGCTGCTTTATCCAGCGCAGCCGCTGCATCTGGGGCGTGTCTGCCAGCTCCAATGCCAGGCCTTCCAGCAAAACATAGCCGTGCACAGGATCTCGGATCTCGGTCATTGGTTGGGCTTTTGGATTCCGGCTTTAAAAATATGTGGCCTTGGTCGATTTCTGGCCTTTTTCCTAATCCGTACACGATCCCATCAATCATATCTCTTCCAATTCACTATATTGGCGATGGGTATTTAGCTTATAAATTATTTTAAAGAGATATCAGGTGAATTTAATTTATGAAGAACATTGCGGGATTTATTTGCATGGCATCCTTCCTGGTCCTGGCATTCCTGATACCAGGGACGCTCGCCTCTGAGAACGACACATTGTTTCAGACCTCAACCATAAGTGCCCTCATGCAGGGCGTTTATGATGGCACCATGACTTTCAAAGATCTTGGAGCCCATGGAGATTTCGGTCTGGGAACCGTCCAGGCCCTTGATGGCGAAATGGTGGGGCTTGACGGCCAGTTCTACCAGATAAAATCAGATGGCAAAGCCAGCCGGGTGAGCGACTCCATGAAGACACCATTTGCAGAGGTCGCTTTCTTCAAGCCTGAGGAGACGGTAACCTTGAATGGCACCTCCAACCTGACCGAGTTCCAGAGCCGCCTGGATGGCAGTCTCGCCACCAAGAACATCTTCTACGGCATCAGGATCGACGGCACATTCGATTATGTCAAAACCAGGAGTGTGCCCATGCAGAGCAAGCCGTATCCTCCCCTATCTGAGGCTGTAAAAGACCAGAAGATATTCGAGTTCCATAGCGTCAATGGAACGATAGTAGGTTTCAGATGCCCGGACTATGTTAATGGAGTGAATGTCCCAGGCTACCACCTGCACTTCATCACCCTGGACAGGTCTGCAGGCGGCCACATCCTGGACTTCAAGCTGGAGAACGCCAGCGTAAAAGTTGACAGCCTCTCTGAGTTCGAGATGGCATTGCCGGACAACGAGGAGTTTTATCAGGCAGACCTGACAGAAGACCAGCAAGCAGCTCTGACGAAGATTGAGAGTAATCCCAAGAAGTAGATGAGGCCACGGCCAATTTTTGCCCGGCGAACAATCGACGAGCAAGGGCAATTTTTTTTGGTCTTAATCGCATCGCTCCGGCACGAATTTTGAAGGATAATTTGAGTGCGGTGGAACTGCCGACAACAGAACCTCGCATATGAATGCAAGTCAGTCACAGCCGTTCAACCTTCATAGGTTCATGGTGAATCTGTGCCAAAAAAGAATTGTGATGGAGGGATACCATTCCCACCTCACGAGTTGGCACAATGCTATCTCGCCAATTTGCAGCAGCTTGACTATTCTCTTCGATCTCTGCCTAAACCTATGGGAGCTATGGCAATATGTCGTCAGGGCTGTTATCGTGTACTATGCTCCTGTTGCCAATTATGGAGCCCTCATTGAAGATGCCGCCACCATTCTGGGTCGCATTGTTATTGTCAATGGAGCCGCTTTCCAGGTTCACCATGCCCCAGTTGTAGATACCTCCGCCGCGGAATGCCCTATTATCGAATATAGATACGCCTTCCAGATTCAACGTGTCCAAGTTGAAAATTCCTCCGCCTGATCCTTCAAAACCTTCCCCTGTGCTGTATCCTTCTGCGATGTTGCCGAAAATAGAGCTTTCGACAATATTCAATGTGCCAAAGCTGAAAATTCCTCCTCCCGCTCCATCAGCAAAGCCAGACCCAGAGCCGTATCCTTTTGCAATGTTGCCGGAAATGCAGCTTCCGGCTATATTCAATGTGCCAAAGCCGAAAATTCCTCCCCCATCTCCACTACCAAAGCCAGAGATCCCAGAGCCGTATCCTGTCGCAGTATTGCTGCAGATATAGCTGTCGTTTATGTTCAGATTGCCTAAGCTTAAAATTCCTCCTCCTCCTCCACTACCCAGTCCTTGAATAACACCAGAGCCGTATCCTGTCGCAGTATTGCCGCATATGTAGCTGTCGTTTATGTTCAGATTGCCTTCATTGTAAATTCCTCCGCCGTTTGCATAACCATCGCCATAGTCGATCCCAGAACCTTCCCCTATAGCAGCATTACCGTAAATGTCGCTGTTGTCTAGGCTCGCCCTACCGATATTAAATATGCCTCCACCCCAGGCGGCACCATATCCATAATCCCCGTATCCTGACGCTTTTGCCATATTGCCTGAAATGGAGCTGTTATTCGTATAAAGGGTGCCGGAGTTATAGATTCCACCGCCTAATGCTGATCCATACGCCTTGCCTTGCCAGTTCGCGGTGTTTCCAGAGATGATGCTGTCTTCTACCGTTAGATTTGCGTGGTTGAGAATTCCGCCGCCATGGCTGTAGACATCGCCATGAATACCCATCTCAACCGTTGTCCCTGAACCATTCTGTACCTTCATCCCCGATAGAGCCACATCCAGCCCTGTATTATCCTGGCTGCCGATGGTGAAGACTGTGCCATTTTGCTGGCCATCGACTATGGTATCACTGGCCCCGGCACCCTTAAACATTCAACGACTTGTCGATCTGCACATTCTCAAAATAGGTGCCAGGTGCAACGTTGATGACATCGCCTGATTCTGAGGCATCCACTGCGCCTTGAATGCGGTTAGCGATAGGGCTGACATTATCAACATAGTAACCCAGGTTACCGGTCGCGTAAGATCCGGAAGCATCCTTTTTGGCCTGCATATTGAAGTCATATTCAGTGCCATAGTTCGAAGTCCTGGTCTTGCTCGCCTTGCCAGAGACAGCGGTGCTTGTGAAGGTCCCGACTATGTGACCAGCCTGATCTGCCTGAGCATAGTCCTTGGAGATCTCGGCACCGGCGTTGTACCCGGTCAAAGTACCCTCTGCACTGGTACTCACCTTTGCGCCTGCAGTCTTCTTCAAGCCCTGGAAGAGCGATGCAGTCCACGACGCAGACTCCGACTTGGTCCGGATCTGCTCGCCCGTCGCTGCATCCATCTGCTGCGATGCCGTTACTCCGCTGGCTGAAGCCGAGGCCAGGTCAGAGTATCCTTCCATGGTCCCACTATCAACCTCTTATGCTCGCATCCGCCGAATCTTCCCTGAACTGCAGAGGTTTCGACTTCAATTGCGTAAAATCGGCTCCTGAATCGGCCTGGATATATCCGTCCAGAGAGAACGCACTCTCGGCCGTCTGTGATGCGAATGCCTCATTCTTGGAGGCCATGGCCAGATTGCGGTAGCCGGTTAAAGATGCCTCATTTCCAGGATCAGAGACCACGGTGCTCACGCCTGCCGTATATCCTTTCGAGTTGCGGGCATTGGCGTAGGCCTGGATGTATTTGGCATTGAGGACATCCAATTGCTCACTGGCTGCGACCTGGGCAAATTTGGATGCTGGCCAGGAAGAGCCCTGGCCCGGCCATAGGTCGTAACTGTAAGAATACCATTCCGCCTGGCGGATGTTGACGCCCACCTCGGCATTAGCCCCTGCGGTATTGGAGACCGAGTGGCTCTCTTTCAAGCTCCCGCTGCCTTCGATGGAATGCGATAAGCTGTTTGCCGCAATGACTGTACTGCCATAAACTGCGTCTTTGTCGCCGGCGTTGATATTTTCTGTAAATCCGCCTGCATTGCTCCCAACAGAAATCGAAATACTGTAAGCTGATGAAGACAATACAAGTATCCCCATCAATAACGCTCCGATTAGTTTTCTATCAATTTTCATACTTTTCACATCCCCACTTACAGTCTTAATTGTCAGATCTGATCCATATCTTGATTTGAGAATTCTTTATATTCTGCTAAGAAAACAAACTACTATTCCATATGTTTATATTAGTATATTCTAAGTATTAAAAGATGTTCATCAAACATGGAAAACTGCAATTTCAGAATACGGATCAATATCTACAAGCTTATTTCGCTTGGGAAGATGAAATTATAGAGGCCTGCACGATTTGCCATAAATTAGTCTAGTCATGGATCTTTAATTGAGTAACTTTTCATAGTAAATATTTTCTATGGGTCATCACCTACCGACATCCACTATGAATATAAAGTGCCTATCTGCAAGAGCGAATATTCATTGCAAAAGACCAGCCACTCGAAATCCTGAAGTTCCGCCCCTTATTGATCTCCTTTGAGAGACTTGGCATATACCCACCATACTTCTGTCTGAGGTTGATGCTTCTTTACAATCTCAAATGCCGGAAGAATCAAGAACGATCGAGAGGCAATCGGCCCCTGACTGTAGCAATTTATTGTTTGAGAAACTTGATAAGCTCATATTTTCCGTCACTCTGTTGGTGATAGGAGGTGATCTCTCGAATCGTATTCAAAATGGCAGGAAATATCGAGTCCCAAAACTCCACTGGCAAAAATGGTGATAAGAAAATAAATGGAAACATTTATATCCTGGTGATCGTCACTACGGTGAGCTTCATGCAGAGTCGAGAAGGTCCGAAGGACATAATTCAACTATCCTTTTTTGTGAATTAGTCCTCTCATAGATGAGCTGACCTCAAAGGGATATGTGACCTGTTTGGGAGGGAGTCGTGGTCCTTGAGAAAATCACAACAAATCTCGGAAGAATAGGGTGGCCAAATCTCGTGCCCTCGGGCCGACGGCTGGTGGTCTGCCCACCGGGTGACTATCCGAGATTTGCAGCCATTATCTTTGCCATGCCCGAGCTTGCCCAGGTCCAGTCCCATTCAGGAAACCAACGATGCACCCAGTTGGCGGATCAATTCTGATACCCTGGGCTCCTTTGCCCGGCGTCTGAAACCGGGCTTAAGACGAGAGATTTCCATGAGAGTTAGAATCGTCCTTGACATTATCGGCACTGTTCTGAAGATCCTCGGCCTGTTACTCTTAGTTCCGGGAATTGTTGCCGCACTTTATCATGAGACGGACGGAATTGTGGCTTTTGCCTTGACGTCTCTGCTCTCGGTGTCTGCAGGCATCATACTGAAGCGCCTGGGTGAAAAAGGCATAGTTGGCAACAAAGAGGCTTTCGCTGCCGTTACCCTGGGCTGGCTATTTGCAACAGCTCTTGGATCGCTGCCCTTCGTATTTCAGGGCCTGAGCCTTGTCGACGCTTTATTTGAATCCGTATCAGGCTTTTCGGCTACCGGGGCGACGATTCTCGTCGAGTCCAATCCTTTGGGTTACTACGTAGTGAATGCTACCCTTACCGATAAAGCCTCGCACTCACTCTGGCGGGCTCTATCATCCGCATGGCTGGAAACGATATGGCGCTCCACATCGCCCATGCTCATACGTACTACGGTCTTCTCTTCTGGAGGTCCTTCCAGCAGCTCATCGGGGGCCTGGGCATCATCCTGCTCGTAGTCGCCGTCTTCCCGCAGCTGCGGGTCGCAGGCCGCCAGCTTTACAGGGCCGAGACTGTCGGGCCGACCAAGGACACCATCACACCTCGAGCCACTGGCACCGCCAGAATCCTTTGGAGAGTGTATCTGCTCTTTAACGCCCTGGAGATCATTCTGCTCGTGGCGGCAGGAATGCCGCTTTACGATGCAGTTTGCACGGCATTCTCGACTCTTGCGACGGGCGGCTTCTCCCCCCAGGCCTCGAGCCTCGTCGCCTATCACAGCCCAATTATCGATGCTATAGTTGCCCTCTTCATCATCCTGGGCATGTCGAGCTTCACATTGCACTACAAGGTTCTCACCTCAGACCGCTTGGGCTGGTTTAAGGATGAGGAGTTCAAGTTCATGATCACCATCCTGGCCGTCGCCACCCTGGTCCTCATGTTCTTCGGCGGGATAGACGGCCAGATAGTGGATCGCTTCCGGTTTGCATCCTTCCAGGTCATATCATTCATGGGAACGTGCGGATTCGTCAATTCCCTGGACTACGATAATTGGACCACGGCGGCCAAGATGGCTCTGATCATGGTCATGCTCATAGGAGGCTGCATCGGCTCGACAGCCGGCGGGATTAAGGTGGGGCGATTGCTAGTAGACCTAAAATACGCCTACAACGAGCTCTTCCACATGCTCCATCCCCATGCGCTCATGTCGGTAAGGCTGGGTGAGGCCCGGGTGAAAGAGGATATTCTCCGCCCGATACTCTTTTACTCATTCTTCTACCTGGCAGTATGGTTTGCACTCTCCCTGGCCCTGGCCATGGTCTCCGCCGGCGACCCGCGGGTGGATCTGCACGTAGTGGCATCAGGCATCGCCTCCTGCATGGGCGGCGTGGGTCCGGGCTTTTGGCATCATAGCCTTCGACTGGTCCCAGATCTCGAATGCCGGCAAGATGATAGGCTTCTTCGCCATGTACATCGGCCGGCTGGAGATGATGCCAATATTCCTATTGCTTATTCCAGAATTATGGAGGAAATGATATGCGTATATTGATCACCGGAGCTGGCGAAGTGGGTTTTCTCATAGCCAGCGAGCTTTATGCGGATCATGATGTAACCGTTATAGACAAAGATCCCGTGGCATGTGCCAGGCTTCAGGATATGGATGTAAAAGTCTCTGCAGGGCAATTCTGCTAATGCCCGTCTGCTCCTGCAGGCAGAAGTCAAGAAGGCCGATATCGTAGTAGCCGTGACCGGGAACGACGAGGTGAACGTGATAACCTGTATCATAGCCAGTCACCTCGGAGTGCGCCAGACCATTGCCAGAGTCAGCAATCCCGAGTATATCGATCAGCCTGTTCAGGATCGAAAAGAGATAGGCATAAGCTACATGATATGTCCGGAGCTGGCCATGGCCGAGGAGATGGCGAGATCCCTCTACTTCTCGTCCATGCTCATGAACCGGGATCTAGCTAAAGGATTGGTTGAGCTGATCGAGTTCAAGGTAACGCCTGGCATGAACATCCTGGGGCCCGTCGAAGAGATCAGCCTTCCCAGGAACTGCAATTTAATCGCCATAAACCGGGCAGGTGATATCTTCATACCAAAAAAAGGCGATCAGATACAGCTGGATGATCACCTCATGCTGCTCTGCGACTCCAAATCCCTTCCCGACTTAAGGCAGATGCTACACGAAGCTCAAACCTCTCCCAGGGTTATGATCGTGGGCGGAGGGATGGTGGGGTTCTATCTTGCCCACAGGCTGGAAAAGATGAATATGGACGTCAAGCTCATAGAACAGAGCGCAGAACGTTGTGCAGAGATTGCGGATAAGCTCTCAGGCACCATGATTCTCAACGGCGACGGCTCTGACCTGGCCCTTCTCCAGGAGGAGGGGGCTGGGCAAGATGGATGTGGTCTTCGCTGTGACTGGACTGGATGATAAGAACCTGCTCTGTTCTCTGCTGGTAAAACAGCTCGGCGCCAAGAAGATCCTCTCTCGGGTCAACAGGAACGTCTATATTAAGCTCTTTGAGATGGTGGGAGTGGACAGGGCAGTCAGCCCGGGACAGGTGACCGCCGATGCCGTGCTGCAGAGGGTGATAGGAGGCGAAGAGGTGATCACCCTGAGCGACGAGAGGATGGAGCTGGTGGATTTCATAGCCAGGCCGGGAGCCAAGATCATCGGCAAGAGCGTCTCCAAAGAGCTTCCACGGGACTCGCTGGCGGGAATGGTCTTGAGAGACGGTATGCCAATAGTGCCGGCAAACGACTTCAAAGTGGCTGCCGGAGACCGCGTATTCGTGATGTCCATGCCGGATGTCGTCTCCAAGGTGAAGAAGCTCTTCATTCCCTGAGCATATAACTTTTATAGCAATAGGAGAGGAAAGTCCGTCCTACGGGAGGATGCTCTCCACCTTCGGAGCGGCATTTGTAGGATGAGGATCAGAGTATTTCTCAGGCTGTTTGCGTCGCTTCTGAAGATCCTGGCGGTTTTGCTGCTGGTTCCGGGTGCTGTCGCTGCCTTCTATGGAGAGACGGAGGCGTCATTGCCTTTGCAGTAACATCTCTTCTCACCCTGGCCACAGGAATCGTCCTGGGACGGCTCTCCAGTCAAGGAGGAACCGGGCTTGAAAGAGGGTTTTGCTCTTGTAGCTCTGGGGTGGCTTGGTGCCGCATTCTTTGGCGCACTGCCTTATGTCTTCCTGGGAACAAGCCTGATCGATGGCCTGTTCGAGTCCATGTCCGCCTTTACCACAACCGGCTCATCCATACTCACAGAGACAAATGCCCAGGGGTACTGGATTCTAAACTCGACTCTTGCCGATAGCAGCCTGGCACATAATCTGGAGCTGAGGCTGCAAAACCTGACCGCAAACACTGCTCCATTTCAGATGAGAGGCAGTATGGATGAGACCTTCATGGGACTGCTCTTCTGGAGGTCGTTTGCCCAGTGGCTGGGCGGAATGGGGATAATACTATTATTCGTGGCCATACTGCCGCGCCTCGGTGTCGCCGGCCGCCAGCTCTACCGGGCCGAGGTTCCTGGCCCCGACAAAGATGCACTGACGCCGCGCATCAAGCAGACGGCCCGAGTGCTCTGGGTGGTTTACATCGCCCTGACCATCGTCGAGATCGTGCTTCTTTACCTGGCGGGAATGCCCCTCTTCGACTCTCTCTGCAATACCTTTGCCACCATGGCCACGGGCGGCTTCTCGCCGCAAGGCTTGAGCATAGCGGCTTACAGGAGCTGGATAATCGATGCCATAATCACGCTCTTCATGTTCCTGGCCGGGGCCAACTTCGCCCTGCACTACAAAGTGCTCACCTCCGACCGAAAGGCCCTGATCAGGGACCAGGAGTTCAGATTCTATACCCTGATCCTGCTGGCGATGACATCGATAATCATCCTCTGGGGCGGACTGGAGGGGGATATCTTCCGCAAAATCCAGCTGGCGGGCTTCCAGGTGGTCTCCGTTATGACCACAACGGGCTTTGCCACGGCGGATTTTGATGGATGGACTGCCGCAGCCAAATTCACCTTAATTCTGCTCATGATCATTGGCGCCTGCGCGGGCTCAACTGGTGGAGCTATCAAGGTGGTACGATTACTATTGGTTCTAAAAAGCGGATACAGGGAGCTGTTTCGTGCTCTGCACCCCCATGCGGTCATCGCGGTGAAACTGGGCGGCGTCCCTGTCAAGGATGAAATCCTCAGGCCGAGCAATATCTTCGTGGCCATGTATATCATCATCTTCGCCGTGGCTGCACTGCTTTTAGCCATCATCTCCTACGACGATCCAAGGATGAACATTGAGACCACCATTTCCGCGGTAGCTACGACCCTGGGCAACGCCGGGCCGGGCTTGGGAATGGTGGGGCCGATGTACAGTTTTGCCGAGCTTCATCCCGCCGGAAAGATGCTCCTCTTCTTATGCATGTGGATCGGCCGGCTGGAGATAATGACCGCACTGGTTTTGCTGGTTCCGGAGTTCTGGAAGAAGTGAATCCAGGGACCAATTTGTATTTAACGGCATAAGCAATAATTGTGGGCGATGAAAGCCCTCCTCTTCGACCCCAGCGCCGGCGCCGCCGGAGATATGATCATGGCCTCTCTCCTGGACCTGGGGGCGGATCCCGCCGCCGTCCGCCAGGCGGTCGAGTCCGTGGGATGCATGCTGGAGATATCACGTGAGGAGAGAAGCCACATCATGGCCACCCGGGCCAAGGTGGTCTCGGACCGGAGGTACCAGTCCCTGGAGGAGGCGGTATCCATTCTGCAGGGCTCCTGCCTCGAGGGCAGAGCCCTGGAAAACGCACTTAGTGCCCTGAATATCTTGGCCGAGGCGGAGAGCCGGGTGCATGGCGTAGCCGAAGGCCGAGGCCAGGTTTCATGAGATAGGCGCCCTGGATGCGCTGGCTGACATCGCCGGATCATGCGCCGCGCGGCAAAGCCTGGAAGCGGAGCGCGTATTCTCCCGGCCGGTATCTGTGGGCGGGGGCTATGTACAATCGGCGCACGGCCTTCTTCCTGTTCCGGGGCCGGCTGCCCTGGAGATCATGCGCGCTCACCATATCCCCTGGAAGGGGGGGCCGGTGGATGAGGAGCTTCTCACGCCCACGGGCGCGGCGTTGCTGGCGGCGCTCGTCGACGAATTCGTGCCCGAATTTCCTCTCATCCGGGCGGAAAGGGTGGGCTATGGAGCAGGGAAGAGAGATCACAATCTTCCCAACGTCCTGCGGGGCGTAATTGCAGAGATGATTCCCGCGCAGGAGACGAATCCGCGGGCAAAGATCATGCGCCCGCATGGCGAGCGCGTGGTGCAGCTGGAGACCAATGTCGATGATGTCACCGGCGAGGTCCTGGGCCATCTGATAGAGCTGCTTATGCAGGCCGGCGCCCTGGATGTCTCAGTTCTGCCGGCCCTGATGAAGAAAGGGCGCAGCGGCAACGTGATCCGGGCCTTAACCCGGCATGAGGAGATGGAGAGTCTGGCCAGGATAATCGTCCGGGAGACGGGCTCTTTAGGAGTTCGCGTTTTCCCCAGCCTGCACCGCTTCGTGGCCGAGCGCGAGATTGTGTCGGTAGAGCTGGAGATATCTGGCCAGAGCTACAATGCCAGCATAAAGGTTAGCCGGATGGATGGCGCTCTCTTGAACATCAAAGCAGAGTACGAAGACTGCATCAAGATCGCTGAAGAGACAGGGCTGCCCTTGCGCATGGTCATAAAAAAAGTGGAAGAGGCAGGGTGGCGGGCTACAGAGCTGTGAATCGTGCCATCCCTTCTAATATATTTTTTCTTTTTATTTCTCTGAAGCCCTACAACTTACTCGCGCTTCTTCAACTGCATTAATCATCATTACTGTTTGATGATACTAATACAGTTAAGATTGTTGCTACTATTATATAAACCTTTTGAAAATAATAATAGTAGCTGAGACCGAAAGACGAAAGCCGGATGCGGAATAGCTCCCGATCGCATAAAGACGAAGCGTGTCTGCAGATCTCATCGGACGAATCGCAAGTTTGATTAATCTGACAAAACGAGGTGCTCTTCCAATGCGTTTTGACTCATCCATCAAGCTCTTCGATCGAGCCCAAAGGATCATGCCCGGAGGCGTCTCCAGCCCGGTGCGCGCCATCTCGCCCTATCCCTTTTACACGGCCAAAGCTGACGGCCCGTATCTATGGGATAGCGACGGGAACAGATTCATCGATTACTGTCTGGCTTATGGCCCCATGATCCTGGGCCATCGCCACCCGGCCATCATTCAGGCAGTCACGGACCAGATGAGTCGCGGCTGGCTTTATGGAACGCCCTCGGAACTGGAGGTCCGGCTGGCAGAGAGGATCTCCGGCCTCTACCCCAGCATGGAGCAGCTCCGATTCGTGAGCACAGGCACCGAGGCCACCATGGCCGCCATACGCGTGGCGCGCGGCAATACCGGCCGGGATAAGATCATCAAGATCGAAGGCGGATTTCACGGTGCCCATGACAGCGTTCTCGTGAAGGCGGGCTCGGGAGCCACAACGTTGGGAATCCCGGACTCGCGAGGGGTACCGGTGGACACGGCCAAGAACACTTTGCAGGTGCCCTACAACGATCTGGATGCCCTGGAAAAGGTCTTAAAGAACTTCCCGGACCAGATCGCCTGCCTGATCATGGAGCCCGTTATGGGGAACATCGGTCCCGTGCTGCCGGAGAAGGATTATCTTCAGGCTGCGCGGCGGCTAACCCGCGAGCACGGTGTCCTGCTTATCTTCGACGAGGTCATAACCGGCTTCCGGTTGTCCCTGGGCGGAGCGCAGGAGCTCTTTGGCGTCAAGCCCGATCTGACGACTCTGGGCAAGATCATCGGCGGAGGATTTCCGGTGGGCGTCTTTGGCGGCCGCCGCGATCTGATGGAGCAGGTGGCGCCCAGCGGCGGCATCTACCAGGCAGGAACCTTCAACGGCAGTCCGGTCTCACTGGCTTCCGGCATGGCCACACTGGATGTCCTGGAAAAGGAGAACGTCCTGGCAAAGCTGAACAACACCGGAAACGAGATGCGAAAAAGGCTGCAAGAGATGGTGGACGAACTGAGACTGGACTACAGCGTGGTCGGCATCGCCTCCATGTTCAAGATATTCTTCGGTCCGGAGCCGCATAACTATGCCGAGGCTCTGCAATGCGATAAATTGGCCTATCTGGCCTTCTTCCGCCGCATGCTCAAAATGGGCATATTCCTCACCCCCAGCCAGTACGAGACGGATTTCATATCCGCTGCACATTCCGACGTCGTAATTGAAACCACTCTGGAGGCGTTTCGCTCCTGCCTGAAAAGCTGATAGTAGGGAGCCGGGGCAGCCCTCTGGCCCTGCGCCAGACGGAGATTGTGCTGGATGGAATGAAGCCGCTGGGCATAGAGATGGAGCTACGGAAAGTGAAGACAAGCGGGGACGTCTTCCTGGACAAGCCTTTGCACCAGCTCAGCGGATTCGGGGTCTTCGTGGCAGAGATAGACGAACGCATGCTCTCCGGCGAGATCGATCTGGCTGTGCACAGCATGAAGGACCTTCCCACCAAAAGGCCGGAGGAGCTGACCATCTCTGCCATCTTGAAGCGCGACTCGCCCTATGATGCTCTGCTGAGCCGGAACGATCGGGCTCAAACGCTGGAAGAGCTGAAAGAGGGGGCGATTATTGGTACCTCGAGCATGCGGCGAACAGCACAGCTGCGCCGGGCCCGGCCCGATCTGGAAGTAAAAAGCCTGCGCGGAAATCTGCAGACCAGGTTGCGCAAGTTAAACAATGGCGACTACGATGCCATAGTCATGGCCGAGGCCGGTCTGCAGCGCATGGGCCTGGACCTGGATTACGAGCGGCTGGACGGTGATCGGTTCGTTCCATCCGCCAACCAGGGAACGATAATAGTAGTGGCCAAAAAGGGATCTAAGGCCGAAATTTATTCCCAATCGCTGGATGATATGCACACCAGGACGGAGACCATGATCGAACGCCAGATCCTGGAGACCGTTGGCGGAGGCTGCATTGTGCCCATGGCCGTTCATGCCGATGTTTATGAAGGCGAGGCGCGAGTTCTGGCAGAGGTTCTCTCTCTGGACGGCAAGAGGTTTGTGCGAGTGAATGAGTTGATCTCAATAGAAGATGATTATCTGAGTCTGGCGGCGGCTATGGGACAGAGGCTCATGAAGATGGGTGGGCGAGAGCTGGTGGAAGAGGCGGTGAAGGTTTTTGGCGATCGGTAAGGTTTATCTGGTGGGAGCAGGTCCCGGTGATCCCGAGCTCATGACCATAAAGGCCAGACGATTGTTAATGGAAGCAGACGTCGTATTGTTCGACCGGCTGCTCGATCCAAAGGCGCTGGAAGGAGTCAAAGCGGAATTGATCGATGTGGGCAAGAATGCAGGAAGGCATAAGCTGAACCAGGAAGGCATCAACCAGCTGCTCATCAAGAAGGCAGAAGAGGGCAACATTGTGGTTCGCCTGAAGGGTGGCGACCCTTACCTCTTCGGCCGGGGTGGCGAAGAGGCAATTGCCTGCCGGGAAAAGGGCATACCTTTTGAGGTTGTTCCGGGCGTAACCTCAGCCATCGCAGCGCCGGAGCTGGCCGGAATTCCCGTAACTCACCGCGGCCTGGCATCTTCGCTTACAGTCGTCACCGGCCACGAGGAGCCGGGAAAGGATGCGCCTTTGGACTGGAGGGCCATTGCAGGACTGGATGGAACTCTTGTTGTTCTGATGGGGGTATCCCGCCTGGAGCAGAATATCGCTGCCCTCATCGAGGCAGGCAAATCGCCCCAGACGCCTGCGGCCATGGTGGAGAAGGGAGGCTGGCCTGAGCAGAGAACCATATGCGGAACTCTGGCCGACATAGCAGAAAAAGCAAGATCACTGCAAATCGAGTCGCCCGCCATATTGGTGGTGGGCGATGTGGTCCGGTTGGCCCCGACTCTGGGGCACAAGAAGATCGCCATCCTCCGGCCTGAGGGCCAACAGGCGGAGTCGGCAAGGCAGGCAGAGCTCTTTGGCTTTCAGGCGATTATGGCTCCTGCAATCGCAATTTTGGAAAAGCCCCTGCCCGAAGATCTGCAGAGGAGGCTGAATGATGCGGAATGCGTGGTCTTCACCAGCGCCAACGGAGTGAAGACCGCCCTGAAAGACCAGACCATCCAGAGTGCCCTGAGAGAGAAGAGAATTGTCGCCATTGGACCCAAGACAGAGCAGGCCCTGGCCGGATATGGTCTGAAGTCTGAGGTGCCTCTGGAGTACAGCTCAGCGGGATTGGAGAGGATGCTGAAAGGCCAATCTCGCAGAATTCTCTTTCTGCGCAGCGCTCAAGGGAGCCAGTACCTCTCCGCGGGTTTGAAGGCCGCCGGGCTTCAGGTAGACGACATTCCCCTATATGACGTCGTAAACTCTGGGGACGTCAGGCTGGACGAATTGATAAAGAGGGCGAGGAGCGTGGACATCTTTGCCTTCACCAGCTCCTCTACGGCCCGAAATCTGCTGGAGAGGGCCAGAGCCCTGGGGCTGGAGCCGGAGCTACGCGAAGCTCTGAGGGGTGCCACTGTGGCTGCCATCGGCAAACCGACCTGTGAGGAGCTCGACCGGCTGGGGGTAAGAGTGGACAGTGTGCCCGAGAAATTCACTTTTGAGGCCATGCTTCGGGCCCTGGCCAAGAGGGAGCAGGAGCAATCAAAATGATCATATTTTCCAAAGCGCTGGCCGATCAGGCCACAGTGTGGGAGGCCCTCAGGGCAAGCGAATCCTGCCAGAATCTGCCCGCCGATCTGCTCAGGTTCTCCGCCCAGACAAAACCAGTAGTGATGTGGAATTTGACAAGGCGCTGCAACCTGGCCTGCCAGCATTGCTACATGGATGCCAGCCACGAGGCCAGCGACGAGATGACTCTGGAAGAGGGCATTCATCTGGTGGACGACCTCGCCAAGCTCGAAATACCCATCCTCATATTCACCGGCGGAGAGCCCCTCCTCAGCCGCAACTTCTACGCTCTGGCCTTCCACGCCCGCGAAGTGGGCCTGCGCACCGTCATCTCCACCAATGGAACCCTGATAACTCCTGAAGTGGCCAGGCTTCTGGCCGAGGCCAGGATCAGGTACGTGGGAGTGAGCCTGGACTCGGCAAGGCCCGAGCGCCACGACGAGTTCCGGGGCGTCTCCGGAGCCTATGCCCGGGCTTTGCAGGGCTTGAAGAACGCCCGTGATGCCGGCCTCAAGACGGGCCTGCGCATAACCTTAACCCGCGACAATTGGCAGGATGTCCCGGCTCTGCTCAACCTGGCCGTGGCGGAGAATATTCCTCGATTCTGTCTCTATCACCTCGTCCCTACGGGCCGGGGAGCGGGGATGGCCGACAGGGACGTCACGCCTGAGCAGCGTCGCAGCGTTATCCGCCTGCTGGCAGAGGCCGCAGTGGAGCTGAAAGATCGGAATATCGAGATCCTGACCACGGATTCACCCATGGATGGAGCCTATCTGCTGGAGCTGTTAAAGGATGACCCTATCCGTCAGGAGTACGTGCGAAAGCTTCTGACCAATGCAGGCGGCTGCTCGACCGGGGTGAAGGTGGCCAACATCAACCACCAGGGAGATGTCCATCCCTGCCACTTCATGCCCCAGGTCGTGGTGGGCAACGTCCGGGAGCGCTCTTTCCGGGACATCTGGATCGATCATCCTATTGCCGAGCTGCAAGCACTGCGAGAGATCAAATCCAGCCTCAAAGGAGCATGCGGAAAATGCGACTATCTGGAACTATGTGGTGGATGCCGCCAGAAAGCCTACTACTATCACGGTGACCTGCTGGCAGAGGACCCCACCTGTATTCTGGAGCAGAAGGGCACCTGAGTCCTGGGATGAAATTCAAATTCACTTTTTTATGATCAAATTCGCTAACGATTGCGCGAATGATGCTCACCGGAAGATATATTTAAGATCAGCTGCAATAATAGATTGAGGAATGAAATGACACACCACGAAGAAAAGAAAGAGAAAAAGGAAGAGACAGAAGTGAAGGTCGAGCCCATTAAGCTTGGAGACAAGAGGGGCGGCAAGAAAAAAGAGCCTTCTCGATACCTGTGAGTAAAGCTTCATAAAAGTAAAATCTCTTTTTAATTTTCCCTCTTTGTATCTTTTAAGTATAGGTTCTTAAATAAATTCTTATACTAAAGCCGTTATCTATTGCGCCCAAAGCTAGAATTAATCCCAAAATCCACAAAGTGGTGAGGCGGCTACGGACGCAATTGGTGCAAGCGTGCGGTGCCGATTGCCATATCGAAGCTTCCTTTTTGGGACTATGGCTCTTCTCTCTTCCAATCACGGGTCGAAATCAAATTAATGATGAGTTGCACTGGTGCGATAGACATGCCTTCCGATAGTCTCAAAATTGAGAAAAAACGAAAGAAGCCTTTCTACATCGCAGGAATCGGCGGGTCGGCCGGTTCTCTGGAGGCATTTGAAGAGTTCTTCCGCAACATGCCAGTTGACACCGGAATGGCCTTTGTGCTGGTCTCTCATCTCGACCCAACACATAAGGCTCTCCTGGCCGAGCTGCTCCAGCGTGTCACCACCATGAAGGTAATTGAGGTAGCGGATGGGATGAAGGTCCTGCCGAACTCTGTCTATGTGATTCCGCCCAATAAGGACATGTCCATCATGCACGGAACCCTTCAGCTTCTGGAGCCTTCCATGCCCAGAGGATTTCGGATGCCCATCGACTTCTTCTTCAGGCACCTGGCCGATGACCAGAAGGAGTTGGGCATCGGCATCATCCTCTCCGGAATGGGTACGGACGGGACTTTAGGCCTGAAGGCCATCAAAGAGAAGATGGGTTTGGTGATGGTGCAGGACATAAGCTCGGCCAAGTACGACGGAATGCCCCAGAGCGCCATCAATACGGGCATTGCCGATATTGTGGCTCCGGTGAATGAGCTGCCGGCCAGGCTGCAAAGCTATGTGAATCACTCTCCCAGCCTGACCAGAAGGCTGCCGATGCTGCGGAAAAGAAGACTACCGGCGCACTGAACAAGATATTTGCCCTTCTCCGGGCTCAAACCGGAAATGACTTCAGCCTCTACAAGAAGAGCACTGTTAACCGCCGTATTGAAAGGCGGTTGAATATCCATCAAATCAGCAATATTAATCAGTATGTTCGTTACCTGTCTGAAAATTCTCATGAGATCGATCTGCTCTTCAAAGAGCTCCTCATCGGCGTGACCAGCTTTTTCAGGGAACCGGATTCCTATGAAGCCCTGAAAGATAAACTCAAATCGCGTCTCTTGAAGAGCAAGAACGGAAAAGAGACCATCCGCGTCTGGGTGGTCGGATGCTCCACCGGCGAAGAGGCATACTCCATTGCCATCGTCTTCAGAGAATGCCTGGATGAGCAAAGGCCGAAAGGCAATTTCAAGATCCAGATCTACGCCACCGACATAGACAAAGAGGCCATTGACATAGCTCGCACTGGAACTTACCCTGCCAACATCGCCCAGGACGTATCCGAGGAGCGTTTGCAGCGGTTTTTCATAAAAGAAGACAGCAGTGTTACCGCATCAGAAGCGAGATCCGGGAGATGATCGTCTTTGCGCAGCAGAACGTTCTCACGGACCCTCCATTCACCAGGCTGGATCTGCTCAGTTGCCGAAATCTTCTCATCTACCTGAGCCCTGAGACGCAAAAGAAGCTGATGCCGTTATTCCATTACACCCTGAATCCCGGAGGCCTTCTCCTCCTCGGCTCATCGGAATCCATTGGAGGCTTCACAGACCTCTTCTCCCTCTGGACAACAAATGGAAGCTCTTCGAACGCAGGGAAAATCTAGTCGCCCGCAGGTCACTGGTCGAATTCCCCACCTTGCCTCTCCCCTATGAAGACCAAATGCAGAAGCCGAAAGCAGAACCAAGAGGCCCAAGTGCCAGCATCATCGAGACGGCCCAAACTCTCATCCTCCAGACCATCGCTCCTCCGGTTGTGCTCATCAATGACCTGGGAGATATCCTCTACCTGACCCGGCAAACCGGGAAGTATCTGGAACCGCCTGTTGGGAAAGCAAACATGAACATCTACGCCATGGCCCGCGAGGGGTTGAGGGCGGAGCTGGGAATCGCCATCCGCAAAGCAAAGGCCGAGAAGAGGAAGATAACTATTGAGGGACTGAGGGTTATGACGAATGGGGCCTTGCAGACCATCAACCTCACAGTCACTCCTTTCGACAAGCCAGATGTGATGCGCGGGCTGATGATAGTCCTGTTCGAGGATGTAGCCATGCCCGTCGAAGGGGCTCGATCAGCCCGTGGAAAATCAAGATCCACTTCCCGGCTGAAGGTCATCAACGAAGAGCTCGAAAAGGAGCTACAGTACACGAAGGAGCACCTTCAGACCGTCGTCGAAGAGATGGAGACCAGCCAGGAAGAGCTGAAATCCGCGAACGAGGAGCTTCAATCGACCAATGAGGAGATGCAGAGCACCAATGAAGAGATGGTTACCTCCAAAGAGGAGCTTCAATCCCTCAATGAGGAGCTGACAACCCTCAATTATGAGCTGCAGTCTAAGAATGAAGAGCTCTCGGAGATCAACAACGATGTGAAGAACCTCCTCGACAGCACGCAAGTTCCGACATTATTCCTGGACAACAACCTCAAAATCAAAAGGTTCACGCCGTATGCGACGAAGATAATCAGTCTGATACAGAGCGACATAGGCCGTCCGATCACTGACATAGTCAGCAACCTGCAATACGATGGTCTGGCCAGAGATGCAAATGAGGTGCTGAAGTCGCTGGTCTTCAAGGAGATAGAGGTGCAGACCAAAGGGGGTCGTGGTACCTGATGAGGATCGTTCCCTATCGAACCACCGACAACATCATCGACGGAGTTGTGGTCACCTTTTCCGACATTACCGATTTCAAACGGATGGGGGAGCGCATGATCGACCGGGCCGAGTACGCCGAGGGGATAATCCGCACGGTTCGGGAATCGCTTTTGGTGCTGAACAACGATCTAAAAATTGTATCGGCCAATCCCTCATTCTACCGGACGTTCCAGGTAACGCCCGAAGAGACCGAGGGCAAAACTCTTTACGATCTCGGAAACGGGCAGTGGAACATTCCTGCCTTAAGAAAGCTTCTGGAGGAACTGCTTCCCAGAAACACTCCAATCGAGGGGTTCCAGATGGAGCATGAGTTTCCAGCCATCGGCAAGAGAAGAATGCTCCTCAATGCACGACGCATCTGCTCAGGAGGCCTCCCGTAAAGAGCTTATCCTCCTCGCCATAGAAGACATCACGAATCGCAAAGAGCAGTCCCCAATTACAGACGGGTAAGGTCATGAAGAAGGAAAAAACCAAGCTAAACAATGAAAGTGATCTGCGCCAGATTGGCAGAGGAGAGCCTGAAGGATAGAAGAGGTAGCTCGACCCCGGGGAAGAGGAGAGCATAAACGCTCTGGCTCTGGTTCACGAGCTGCAGGTCCATCAGATAGAACTGGAGATGCAGAACGAGGAGCTGAAGCGTGCCAGGCTGGAGGCGGAAGAGGCGTTTGCGAAGTACTCCGACCTCTACGACTTTGCGCCCATCGGATTGTTCACTCTGGATGAGCGAGGGCAGATCCTGGAGTCCAATCTGGCGGGTGCCACTCTCCTCGGCGTGGAGAGGCGCAATCTTACAAAAAAAAGTTTCCAGAGGTTTGTTGCGCCAAAAGACCGTCCTTCTTTTGAAGATTTCTCCCAAAAAGCATTTGAGACCTCTGTCAAGCAAATGTGCGAATTGTTCCTTCTCAAAAAAAATGGGCCTCCATTCTATGCCCGCCTTGAAGGGCACGGCCACGGAAGACCTCCCGAAAAGGCAAGAGAGAGAGTGCCGGATCGCCGTCATCGATATAACCGAGACAAAGCTTGCCGAAAAGGCTCTGATACAATTGAAGAACGATCTGGAGCAGAGGGTTCAGGAGAGAACGGCAGATCTTGAGAGAATCAACCTGGATCTATTGAGGGCCAAAGAGGCGGCCGAGGTCGCTGTCGAGGCCAAATCCGCTTTCATGGCCAGCATGAGCCACGAGATTCGCACGCCCATGAACTCCGTCATAGGTATGACCAGCCTGCTCCTTTATGATGATACTCTGACGGAGGAGCAGAAGGACTTCGTAGAGACCATCCGGCTCAGCGGTGATGCCCTGATGGTCGTCATAAACGATATCCTGGATTTCTCCAAGATGGAAAGCAATAGGGTGGTGCTGGAGGAGCAGCCCTTCGACCTCCGGTCCACCATCGAAGAAGCCCTCGAACTGGTAAACGTCAAGGCTGTGGAGAAGGGTCTGAACCTGGCTTACACCATTGACACCAGTGTTCCCGGGCACATCATCTCTGATCCTGCCAGGCTTCGCCAGATCCTGGGCAATCTGCTGAGCAACGCCATAAGGTTTACAGATAGGGGTGAGGTCAAGCTGTCCGTGTCCCGCAATCAGGGCAATGATCGCGAAATTCACTTTGCTGTTCAGGATACGGGAATAGGCATTCCCGGTGACAAGCTGGACCTGCTCTTCCAATCCTTCAGCCAGGTAGAGCCCTTATCCTTTCGTTCCGAGGGTGGAACTGGCCTGGGTCTGGCCATAAGTAAGAAGCTTGTGGAGCTGATGGGAGGCAGGATCTGGGTTGAGAGCAGACCTGGAAAGGGCTCAACCTTCCATTTCACTATCCTTGCTGTTGCCGTTCCTGAAGAGCAGACCGCTGATTTGAATGGAGTTCAGCCAGAGCTTGTGGGAAAGCATGTGCTCATAGTCGATGGCAACAAGACCAACCGCCGCATCCTGGGAGCCTATGCCTACACCTGGGGCATGGTTCCTCGGATCGCATCCTTGAGCCAGGAGGCTCTGGACTGGGTCAGGAGAGGAGATGCTTTCGATGTGGCCATTCTGGATATGGATATGCCGGATATGGATGGCCTGGCTCTGGCCGGGGAGATCAGCAAATACAACAAGTCTCTGCCACTGGTGATGCTGACCACTTTGGGACGGCGTATTCCAGCCAATCATGCCTTCCACCTGACGACGCCCATCAAGCCGTCCCAACTGCATAAGATGTTGATGGAGATCATATCGAGAGGAAATGCTCAAGAAGCAACCCGGCCCGGCAATGTCGATAAGAAGGCAGAGGCCAATCCTCTGCGGATACTCCTGGCCGAGGATAATGTATCAAGCCAGAAAGTCATTCTGCAGATGCTCAAACACCTGGGCTACAGCGCGGACGCGGCTGCTAATGGAATTGAAGTATGCCAGGCGCTGGAACGCCAGCGTTACGACATTGTGCTCATGGACGTGAGAATGCCTGAGATGGACGGGCATGAAGCCACCCGGATTATCCGCCAGCGCTGGCCTGTCGATGGGCCGAAGGTGATAGCCATCACTGCCTATGCTCTGGAAGGCGACCGGGACAAGTGTCTGGGTGCCGGGATGGACGCCTACATCACCAAGCCCGTAAAAATGAATGAACTGGCCGAGGTGCTGAACAGGTATCAACCATCACATTCTTGATCGGTATTTTCACCGCTAAATTGCCTCAACATTGATCACTTTTGGCAATCCGCTCTCGAAGTAAATGCTCTTCTGGTACATCCAGAAGCCATCCCAAATGCTTATCACATGAGACATGCCACCTTTGGCTTTGAAGGTGAAGTCTCCATTTGCGCCAGTGCCCACGTAGGCACCGTCGACGTAAACCTGGAAGCTACCCGGATTGGGATAGCTTATTGTCACTGGCACTTCTCCAGAAGAAGGCGCTGTTGCCGGCATTTGTGATGGAGATAAGTACTGCGGAGCATTTGCTGAATCTGTCAAAGGATAAGTAGAAGGCTGAGCCTGCGGCGCCTGGGCAAACACATCCACAATGACCACATTGCTCGGCTGGTTGCCTGCTACGAAGTATAGGATATGTCTTCCTATCTGGTCAGCATTGAATTTCATGGTGTTATAGCCTGCGTTGAACTGAACTATTTTGGACTCTTGGCGGCTTGTTTCCGTCTGAATAGTATGATAGAAGCTTCCCACCCCACCACCAGGAACATCGGCAATCAGCTCCAGAGTCATTCCCACAGGGCTCACCAGATACTGTGTCCAATTTTCTTGTCCCCCGGATCCAGAGATCATTGGTCTTGGAGGGCACAATGGATAGATACTGAGAGTAAGGCAAACCCTGGCCGGCTCCGTAGTACACGCTGGATGGTGTCGCCTGGGTGATATCGAATCTTACAGGATCGCTAATTATCTCACCCCCAATGGGTGCACTTGCGGTTCCATAATACTCTGCTGAAAGGCGAGAACGTCGAGGCCGGTACCATTTGCTTATAGAAGGAAGCATCGGAACTGTACCCGGAGACGTATGGAACAGGAGCGTCGAGCCAATGAACCATGCCAGCTATCCCCGGGTCCATCATCGTTGAACGGTCGAAACTGCTAACGTACCCGCCTTCCAGCCAGTCGGTTGGGTATATTTGGCCTATGTAGGGACTGAGATAACTTCCTTGAGATAGAGCCACAGGCATCATCGTGCCAATGAGCATGGCCACTAAGATCAGTTTCATAAGTTTCATACAAAAGCCTCTTTCCTATTATGGTCGCTTTGGATTAAAGCACATTTTTGTTGCAATCATGCCAGCGGATAACAGGAAAAATGCATAGGTGATGCCGAAAAGCCTGATTTGGCTACATACAAGACTTTTACTGGATTAGGCTCAAACCAATTCGGCGATTGGGATGGCTAGAATATCTAGGTGAATCGGGAAGATTTCCCCGAAATTCTGCTAAGGCAAAGATATTGAAGAGTTCAAAACAAAGCCATTGCTCTTGAGGCCCTCGGAAGGACCGACAGAAGCCGAGGCCGCCTTCGCCAGGGCCAAGGAGCTGGAGGCAAACTGAACCCAGGCTCGTAAGTGCAGCCATCTGCACGCAGCCCGCCACGCTCGCCCGGGCGGGGCCGCGCCCACATGCGCACGCCCGTACCGTATGCGCACATGCGAGGCCCGTAATCAAAAATTTAAAAAAATAGCGGGCTATTTTTCTATCACAAAATAGCCCTATCCAACAGCCCAATCAGCAGGCTACTCTGGCAGAGTGCGATCTGCGAGGAGCAGATTTTCCCATGCTCTTCGTCTGGATCGATCTCTGTGTGACCCTCGATCTGCCGGGTGGGACCGGCTTTGCAGCCAAACCCGTCGCCATCTTGGCTTTTTCGGAATGGAACTGGTGCTCTGCCACCTTTATCTGTTCCCGGGTGAGCCTCTCGATATCCCTCAGGAAGCTGCGCTCATCTGCAGCGCAGAACGAGAATGCCGTGCCGCTCGCGCCTGCCCGCCCGGTGCGGCCGATGCGGTGAACATAGCTCTCCGGCTCGTTGGGCAGATCGTAATTTACGACATGAGTAATGTCATCGATATCGATACCGCGCGCCGCAATATCCGTTGCCACAAGTACCTGGATGTGACCGGATTTGAAGTTATGCATGGCCTTGGTGCGCTGGTTTTGCGACTTGTTGCCGTGAATGGCATCCGCCCGGACCCGGTTCTTTTCCAGCATCATGGCAACTTTGTCCGCCCGGTGTTTCGTGCGGGCGAAGACCAGAACGCGGTCCATATCTCCATCTCTGAGAAGCTCCAGCAACAGGGAATTCTTGGAGTTCTGATCCACAAAGAAGACGCTCTGATCGATACAGTCCAGAGTGCACGTAGTATGGGCTGCCTCTACATGCACAGGATTATGGAGAAAGCTCTCCGCAAACTCGCTGGTCTGGGGAGACATTGTGGCTGAGAAGAATAGTGAATTGCGCTTCTCAGGCAACGCTGAGACCACCCGGCGCACATCCTTGATGAAACCCATGTCAAGCATACGGTCGATCTCGTCCAGGACGAAGAACTCCACGCCCTTCAGTTGTATGTAACCCTGATTCATCAGGTCGAGCAGCCGCCCTGGTGTGGCGATGAGGATATCGACTCCCCGGGAGAGCGTCTGGACCTGCGGCCCCTGGCGGACCCCGCCGAATATGACCAATTGCCTGAAGCGGAGAAACTGACCATATGTGGCAAAGCTCTGACCTATCTGGGCAGCCAGCTCACGGGTAGGCGCGAGCACAAGTACGCGTGGAACTCCCGGTGGAGAAGACTTGCGCACCTCCATCATCTTCTGCAGTATGGGCAGGACGAATGCTGCCGTCTTGCCCGTGCCCGTCTGAGCGATGCCCACCAGGTCTTTTCCATCCAGCAGAGGAGGTATGGCCAGCATCTGAATCGGCGTGGGTGTGGTGTATCCTTCTTTGGCCAGCGCTCGCAAGAGCGGATCTATGATATTTAAATTTCCAAATGACATTTATTGCCTCTTAATGATATTAGAGCGATGCCCTATAGGGCGATGCCCTCAATTTTGGTTGAAGCTCTACTGAGCGAGGATCTGAAAACAAGTTGAGTCTATCTGCTGTAAAGCCTTCCAGATAGATACTCCAACCGGATGCAGAGGCGCTAAACGAAGAATGCTATTTTTAAAACTGAAGTGATAATATAATGATCAAGTCGTTTTAATAAGATCCGTCTCGTTTAAGGGAGCCTCATGTTGGTCATCATTCTTGAGACCAAGTGTTGCTGCCTCTGCCATTTCCAAATCAATGCAATGAAGCCTATTAAAGAGATACCTTCTGGACTATATATCTATCGGTCAAATCCTGCGGCCAAATTGCTATTTTTTCCTCTTCCTCGCCGCCTTATACTTGGGCCAGCTCTGGCGGGGCAGCCCCTTGTCAGCATAGCTCGCCGCCACGCTGTCGGAGACGGCCCGCTCGATCCGGTCGTCGCGACTCTTCTGTTCGCGGCCATCTTCTTGACGATGATGTAGTTGGCGACCAGGAAGAGGGGGATCATGAGAATACAGATCACGACTATCTGCCAGATTTCCATAAAAATAGCCTGGTCTCAAGAATATAAAAGGAGCACCTTGAGCCGATCCGCAACAACAAACTTCGCCCGTGCACCGCCATCAATTTCTTTATGCTTCACTTAAACTTCGCCAGCAGTCTGGCATAAAACTCCCGCTCCGGCCCTTTGGTGGAGCGCACCAGCCTGTCCAGTATCAGCTCGGGAGTGCTGCGCGCCAGATAATTGTATCGCGGGCTTCGGTTCACCACAAGGCAGTTGTTCTCATCCAGCCCTTCCGCCTCTATCCCGTCCACCCGCACCGGTGTCTCGGCAAAGCGGCGCACATCCTCGGCCAGGTGGCTGACGAAGATGGCCACGCAGTCGCGCCGGTTCAGCTCGTCCAGCATGCAGGCGATGATGCGCGCCGAGGCTCCCGGCTCGGTGATGGCCTCCAGCTCGTCCGCCAGGACCAGCTTTCTCTTCTGATTCTCCACCACGGCAAACTTCTTCATGGCCGTCTCGAAGGCCCCGGCAGAGAGAGTGCCACGGCTCTTGCTGAAGTAGTACATCTCCTCAAAGAGACAGAGCCTGCAGGCTCGGGCAGGCACGGGCAGGCCCATGTGCGCCAGGATGACGATCTGGGCGATCAGATCCAGCAACGAGGTCTTGCCGCCCGAGTTGACGCCGCTGAGCAGGGCCACCGTCTCCTTGTGCTCGGCCGCGCCCAGGGAGTAGCTCACCGGCATCCGGCTTCTCCAAAAAGAGATGGTGGCCCTCCTCAAAACAGAGGCACGGCTCCTCGGCGATCTCGGGAAAGGTGAGATTCTCCGCCAGGGCAAAGCAGCCCAGGGCATAGGCGAAGTCAAACTCCATCAGCGCATGGACCAGTGCCGCTGGCCTTATCCTTCTGGCCGTCCAGGCCCCGGGCCAGTCTCCCTTCTTGCCCTCAAGCCCCGTCCTTCCCTCCGGCTTCTTAGATCCTGCTCAAAGGAGCGCAAAGCCTGTCGGTCCAGCTCCAGAGGATAGCTGACCTCAGCCGAGAAGATCTCATCCAGCCACACCGTCTCCGACTCCCTGCAGCTCCAGATCGCCGGGCAGCGCGCAATTTTGCCTCCCGCAAGACCTCCTGCAAAGACGCCCTTCATCTGCACCTCCAAGAGCTCCCGCACGCCTTCTCCCCGGCTCATGACCAGGAGCAGATCCGTCCCGCCCAAGGTCAGCGAGCTCTTCTCGATCTTTCTCTTCAGCTCCTCATTGGCCCAGGAGACGGCCTCGCTCACGCACCCGCCCAGCCGCGCCGCCAATCTGTCCAGACGTTCTCCTTCACCGTCCCCGCTCTCATTCAATCTGCGAGATCAGCTTCTGCAAGTCCTCCCATTCCGAAAATCAGTCAATCCCCGCAGCCTGCAGCCTGGAAGCCGCCTCGACTGCGGCCAGCAGAGTACTCTAAATTTTCCTTATAAAATCCCAGGACCGCCTCGGGCACCAGATACCACTCCTCCAAAGACTCGGCCAGCTCCAGCTCCTGCGGGTCCCTCCATATCCTCGCCCACCAGGCAGACGTGGCTGTAGCTCCTGGCCAGGTCCATCAATTCCGCCGGGCTTTCTGCCAAATGAAGATCTATCAATCTATCCAGACCCTCGCGCTTTCAGCCTCTGAAAGGCCTCGGCCGAGGTGGCGGCCACCGCCCTCTCCCTGACCCTGGAAGATGCCTTCTCCCGCAGCGGCCGGATTTTTTTCAGCAGCTCCTCCAGGCCCTGTCCCTGCACCTTCTTTGCCGTCTCAAGCGCTGCCGGACGCAACTTGCGGTTCTCGGCCAGAAGCTCCATTGACGAAGAGGCAAACAGAGTGCCGATCTTGAGCCGGGCATATTCGGTATGTGCATAGCCTGCCAGGCGGGAGATGAGCATCTGTTGGATCCTGGCCGCCTCATCCGTGGCCAGGAACTGCTCGGGCGTGACGGCATACTTCAAACCCCTGGCATGCTGCACCAAGAGGAGAGTGCCTGGCGTTCGCTCAAGGCCCTGCACAGGCCGGCCACATCTGCATTCAAGACCGCCTGCAGGGCTTTTTCCTCGTCCCCGTATTGCTCCAAGAGGCGCTCTCTTATGCGAGAGCCCACGCCGGGCAGATCTACCAGTTTCAAACAGCCCCATTTTGCCAGGAATATAATATATCTGTTCCGGCGGCATGAGGCGGCATGAAGTGAGAAGCTTGATATTCCGGGGGCCAAAAGAGATGGGTCTCGTGCTACTAAATCGTCTACTGGACCTGGGAGAAGAGGAGAGTATATTTCTCGCAGAAGAGTCCTGGCAAGATCTGCTGGAGCTGCCCGTCACTACCGAGATACTGCAGGAGGGGCTGGATGCAGATGCCTGCATCGAGATCAAAGATCTGGGCTTTGCCCTGCACCTATCCGAGCCGGCAGAGTTCTGGCTGCTGCTGACGGATAAATATTCCTCCCGCAAAATTTTGCAGGATCATGCCGGGAAATGGAGATCGAAGATCATCAAGACGGTGCAGGCAAATGAGGACGATTTTTTCCTGGCTCTGACGGAATACTTTTCCAATTCTCTGGCAGGAGAGCTTTTCTGCGAGAGCTGCTCTCTGAAAGGAGCGCCTCTTTACGTAGAAGAGAGAATCGAGAGGCTAATCAGCTTTCCTGCAACCGATACTGCCCAAAGATGAAAGCATCCTGGAGATCTGCTGCGGCAGCGGCATGGCCACACAGGCGCTTGTTCGCCTGGGGCAGCATCCTCTCTCCATGGACTCCGATCGCTGCGATCTGTGCCTGGTCCTTGAAGAGCGAACTTTTGGATCCCAAAAGATGCTTCGTCCTGGATGCCAGGCTCTTGCCCGACATCTTTCCAGCCCGGTCGTTTCATACCGTTCTGGGATTCATGGTGGGACTGATAGATGATTTCAACTGGCCTCTCTGGAGGGACATTCTCCTCAAAGCCTCCAGCCTCGCGAAAAAGAGGGTTCTATTTACCGTTTACACGCAAAAAGAAGCGGAACTCATCGCGAAGGCGCTTGGGGAAGCCGGCTGGAAGGGCAGGGTAATCGATAATCGCGACTCCAGGGGAATTTATGACCAGTGGGCCTATTTGGCAGTGATGGAAGAATGATGGAAAGGTTAATTACAGTTCCCGGAGTGGATGAGATATAGGTGAGATTCTTGGCTGATTTTAAGAAAAGAAATACCGAGAGAAAGGGTGGCAAAAAGGAAGAGACCAAAAGCAAGAAGCTCATGGAAGAGAACCTCGATGACCTCCGGGGTAGGGGAGAAGAAGAGAAATAAATCCTTCGTAGTGTTTATCGCTGGCCAAAGCAGAGCTCTCATGAAGCACAGGAACGATTATGGAGATGGGATGCCTTTTTGCCATCTCATCTCTTAGAAATTCTCATTACATTTTTGCTATTTTGCTTTGCATTATGTTGGCGTTACGCTCAAGCCCCGACTTAGCTCCTTGAGCTTTTCGATGCTCTCCTGGGTCTTGGCCGACTCTTTTCGCTTCTCATCCTCAAAGTGCTTTATGATCTCGTCTAAGGATATAGTAAGCCTGTAGACCTTCATGGGCCGGCCTTTTCCGTCCTTCTTGATCTCTCTTTCCTCCACCCAGTTGTTGTTGCGCAGCGTGCGCATAGCAATGCTCACCTCTGGTTGACGCAGGTTCGAGCCGATCTCTATCTCCCGAGAGGTGGCCTCCTCCACATTGGCTAGATAGGTGATCATACTGGCCACATTTCTGGGAATGCTGAGTTCTCGCAGAACCTCTACGAACTCCCTGTCTGCATCATCCAGAACTTTTACAGAGAATTGTCTCATAACGACCTCATTCTATTTTTAGATATAACAAATACCCTATGATATAAATAGTTTATTTCTCGACTACTTATTGTTTCTTGAGCCTAAGATTATGCTATAAATATGCAACTGCGTAAAGATATTCCTTCAGCATAATGATAATATATCTTTCAATTCATAGATCCAAAAAAATGGAATTCTCGACCTGCTCATTCGTAAGGGGGGTGAATATCATTCATAAATATCTGTAATAGATAATATAATATAGGAAAATATCAAATAATATTATAATAATACAGTAATAATATTGGAATGATACAGGTAGCATAGATATTATGAAATAATGCTAGAATATATTACTGACCAGTCGCGCATAAAGATACACTTAATAATATTGCTATTTCAATCTTGACTATGACAGGGATCAAGCCTCAAAATAACAATGAGAAGATAGATATATCATCGTTTTCACTCCCTTGGGCCATGGAATTGAAGCTTGATCCCTGGGGCGCAGTTCATGTAGACGATTACACCAAGCTCTTTGAGGAGTTTGGCATATCGAGCTTTGATGATATCCTTCCCGAGCTTAAAGAGCCTCATCCCTACATGGCGCGCAAGATCATCTTCGGCCACAGAAACTACGACTCAGTTCTTCGTGCCATGCAAAGGCATGAGCCCTTTGCCGTCATGAGCGGCTTCATGCCCTCCGGCAGAGCTCATTTCGGCCACATGATGGTCATGAACGAGATCATCTGGCACCAGCAGCAGGGAGGGGACGCTTTTGCAGCTATCGCCGATATGGAAGCTCATGCCGTGCGGGGCATAAGCTGGGAGAAATGCAGAATCCTGGGCATCAACGAGTATATCCTCAGCCTCATCGCCCTGGGCTTTGAGCCAAAAGAGAACAGCCATATCTACTTCCAGTCGGAGAACTACAAGATGAGGAATCTGGCCTTTGAGCTGGGCAGAGAGGCCAACTTCTCCGAGGTCAGTGCCATCTATGGATTTTCCGGCGAGACCCATATCTCTCACATGGAGAGCGTCATGGCCCAGAGTGCAGACATCCTTCATCCTCAATTAGAGGAATTCGGCGGACCAAAGCCAGTCGTCATCCCGGTAGGGGCTGATCAAGATCCTCATATCAAGCTCACCCGCGACCTGGCCTATCGCATGAGAAAGTTTCTGGTGGAGCTGACGAGAAGATTACATCAGCATCCGGGGCAAAGCGGCCAGCCAGGAGCTGATGCAGGCGGCGGAATCGGCCCTGAAGGAAATGGGATTGGGAAGGGTGAAGCGGTACGAGGAGCACATCGATGTCACAGAGATCTCCGAGATCGATGAATGGCCTGGCATCAGATGCGTCTTCTGGAAGCAGATCGACCGGCTCATAATAAAATTGGAAATTGAGCATGGGCATTACGGCTTCATACCTCCTGCCTCCATCTACCACCGGTTCATGACGGGCCTGACCGGAGGAAAGATGTCCTCCTCCAAGCCGGAGAGCCATATCGCTCTGACGGAAGATCCCAAAGAGGCGGCCAAGAAGATCATGCGGGCCATCACAGGTGGCCGACAGAGCCTGGCAGAGCAAAAGAAGCTGGGAGGCGAGCCGGAAAAGTGCTCCATCTACGAGTTTCTGGTCTTCCATCTCTCTGACGACGACAAAGAACTCCTGGAGCTGGACGCAGAATGCCGCAGCGGCAGGCGCATGTGCGGAACCTGCAAGAAGGATGTGGCGGAGAGAATCGAAAGATTCCTGCGCGAGCACCAGCAGGCCCGCGAGGCGGCGAGAGAGAGGCTGCCGGAGTTTGGGATAAAAGCCTGAGTGCTTTACCAATCTAAGGCGGAACCTTAATTGTATTCATATGGATCGATTTTGAGGATTTAGGATCAAGCAATGCGAAGGATTGAAGAAGCTAGAGTGTCTATAATTATTCCAATGTGTAAACGAGGTCGGTAAGGATGAAGAAACTAAGCTTGGCGGCTACAATTTGGGAAGAGGAGGGAGTCTACGTAGCCAAGTCTCCGGAAACGGGAGTCGCAAGCTGTGGCGACACCCCAGATGAGGCCCTGTGCAACCTGAAGGAGGCTGTGGAGCTTTATTTGGAAAATGCAAAGGAGTTGGGGATGCTGGAAGATCTTAATGCTGCCCTGAACTCATCCCACAAATTCACCGCCCAGATAGAGGTATTCGCATAACGAGGCTCCCCGCTCTTTCCTCGCAGGAGATTATCAAAGCCCTTCGAAAGGCGGGATTCGATATCGCACCCAAGAGAGGAAAAGGTAGTCATACGGCGCTTTTTAAGCTCGATGAGAAGGGACGAAAGCTTTGGTCATAATTCCAAAAAGGGATAAGATGCCAAAAGGCGTGCTATTATCGATTCTTCAGCAAGCAAATATGTCAAGAGAGGAGTTTACTCAGCTCTTGAATTGACCTTGTTCATAGACACTGTTGATAATCATCATGTCTGATCGGAGTCAGGCGAGAAGCTGCCAGATCTTGCTGCAGGACAAGAGATGCTGTGAAAGAACTCATGGCTCAATTCTTTTGCGCACTTTCTTTTTCTGCAACACCCGGATTTCCTCTATCTCCGTCTCCGGATAGTTTCCCGTCTCGTCCTTCTCCAGGTACTTGACCATATCCCAGACATTGAGCAACGCTACGGCCACCCCTGTCAGGGCCTCCATCTCCACGCCCGTCTTGCCCACTGATGTCACAGTGACTGTGGCCCGCACTCTCTCCCCTCCAGCTCGAAGTTCACCTCCAGCCCGGTGATGGGGATGGGATGGCAGAGTGGGAATCAAACGGGGCGTGTCCTTGACTGCCAGGATGGCAGCGAGCCTGGCCGTGCCGAGGACGTCTCCTTTCTTCACCTGCCCGGCTTTTATGGCCTCGATTGTGGACTCTCTTGAGCCGGATTGTGCCCGTGGCGGTGGCCTTTCCTGAAAAGAGGCGGCTTGGCAGTGATATCCACCATTCCGGCCAGCTTCTCCATCATCGGTCAAGGTCTCACAGCCTCATTGCCTGGGGAATCTTCTCGATCACATCGGTGGCCACCATGCCAAAGTCCAATTCCGTGTAGACCAGATCGCCTGCCCTTCCGTTGACGAATGCTGCAGCAGTCGCGGCCCGTAGGGCGGAGGTTCGAGCGTAAAAAGCGGCTGTAACTCCGGCCAGAACGTCTCCCGTTCCGCCAACGGTCATGCCTGGATTTCCTGTGGTATTGGCCCGCACCACCTCTCCATCCGAGATCAGATCGACCTTCCCCTTGAGCAGAACCACCAGACCCTTCTCGCGGGCATAGCCCTTCAGCGGCTCTACTCGCTCCCGGTAGTCCAGATCGACCAGAGAGATGCCGCTGATTCTCTTAAACTCGCCTGCATGAGGCGTCACAATGCCCTTCAGAGGAAGATCCGGCTGCAGGGCATCGGCATCGATGACGACTTCTTGGCCGAGAGGAATTATCTGGGCCAATGCTGCCATCGTCTCCGGATGCCTTCCCAGTCCCATGCCCATGACCACCACATCATGCCTGGCGATCTGCTCCTTGAGAACTGTCATGTCTTCAGGACAGAGGTGATCTGCCGACAGCTCCTGAACGATCAAGTTGGGAGAATAGCCTGAGATGGTCCTGGCTGCAGTCCTGGGCGCGGCCACAGTGACAATGTCCGCTCCGGCCCGCAGAGCCGCCAGGGCCGAGAGTGCCGGAGCGCCGGTGTATGGCCCGCCGCCAATTACCAGAATCCTGCCGCTGTCTCCCTTGTGGCTCTCCGGGAGTCCTTTTTCCCATCAGCCATAGATCGCCCGGTCCCACAAAGAACTCCGCGCTAGGTGGTATGCCTATATCCGCAACCACGACATTGCCGGTCATATCGGGCTTGGGCCGGTGAAATGTTACGACAACATCAGCCCGCACGACCTTATTGGTGCCCAGACCGCTCGGAACATCCACAGAGATCACGGTTTTTCCTGAGGAGTTGATGGCATCGATTGCCCCGGCCTCCAGTCCCTTGACGCTGCCTCGCACGCCCGTTCCGAAAATGGCATCTACGATCAGGTCGCATTCCCCCAACGACATATCCATGGGGTCCTTTATCTCCTGCAGATCGTAGTCCATCTTCTCCAGAATTTCCCAGTTCCTCTTCGCCTCTTCTGTGGATGATATCCCGGGATACGGCCCAGAAGATAGACCGTTACATCGAGGCCGACCAGATGGCGCGCGGCGACGAAGGCATCGCCGCCGTTATTGCCCCGGCCGGCGACAATTTTGATCCTCTTTCCCGATCTTTGCCCCATCACCTCGCGAGCTAAAGCCGCACCTGCATTCTCCATGAGCTGGAGAGGAAGCAGGCCAAAATACCTGCAATTAGAATCAAGGGCCTGCATCTCTTCCGCTGAAATAATTCTCATAGAAATAGGATAGAGGCATAAAGCATAAAACTATTGGCGAAAAGAACAGGACAATGAAATAAATGAAAATAAAAAAATATATTTTATTAATTAGACAGGTTAAGATTGATTCATCCTGTGCTCGTCCTCGTACTATTGCTCTTGATCCAATCGCGCCATGTGTACATCTTGGCATCATGGCCCGTCATCATAAGAGCGAACCATGCCAGGGACGCTTTGGTGCCCGTCGTGGTAAATACAACCACAGGTTTATCGCTCGTCAAATTGCGGAAGACATCCTCAATCCCGGCCCTATCCTTGAACATCTTTCCTTTCAATACCTCATCGTAGGGAATGTTGATGGCACCAGGTATCGTTCTGGACTCGAACTCCCGGGCGGACCTGGCATCAACTATCTGAGCGGCCCCGCTCTTGACATAATCATATGTCGCATACAGTTCCGGTCTCAGAGAGGGTGAATAAGTTGTGGCCGGCCTGACAGACGAAGAATTCTCAACGGGCATTCCTGCCCCAGTCCAGGCATCGATCCCACCATCCAGCACTTTGACTTTATCGTGGCCGATGTAGCGAAGCAGCCAGTAAACATAGGATGTTGCCGAGGGCCCTCCCCCACAGGGCTTACATTCGCCGTATACGACCACAGAATCGCTGCTTCCAATGCCTGCATCTCCCAGGATCTTGGCAATTTCCGGCAGAGTCTTGATCTGAGCTGTATTGTTATTATCTATAAAATTCACATACGAAATATGAATTGCACCGGGTATGTAGGATTTTGTATTTTCGCTTACATCGAGGATTATGTCATCTTTGCCGACTCCGGAAACAGGCACCAGCATGTCATTGGCCAATTCGCTCTGAGAGGAACTCTCTGGTGTAGCCGATTTTACCTCCAAGATCTCTGAACTGGCTGCAAAAGTCATCTCCTTGTCAGGTTGGGAATCACCTGGAAGGATCCTGTTGATCGTTTCCTTTATCCAATTATTCACAAAGGTGCAGGGAGAGCATTCAGCGCTTGCAGATGCACAAAGGATAGTCATCGCTATTATAATTATGCAAAACGCCCGTATATTGCTCCCGGCTATCAATTTGAGTTCTGACATATATCATCGTCCTTGCTTTCTTAATATTGCTTTATGACGCCAATTTCTAGATAAATTGGGCTGCTCCTCGTTAAATTCCTTTCTATTAGAATGATGGTGCGATTTGATAAGACATACCAATTACTGATCCGAAATATTGATCACATCTCAGGTCTCAATATTCCGTACCATTTATACGCCAAAAAGATCTCTCATCATAGTAAATGTATCCCCAAAAAATTATCATCCTCCAGAGGATTATCCAAATGAGGTTCACCATTAGATCAATATTGTGTGCTGCGTTCATATTATTTTGTCTCGCAATGCCACTGGCAACCGGGAGCTGGATCATGCAGAGCATCAGCCAGGAAGTGAGTGCAAATGACGTTTCTCCTGGTCTGCAAAATAGCATACAGGTAGCAGGTGCCCCTTATGATGACGTCTTCATAGTCCAACACATAGTGCAAGAGGCTGGAGTGAATGATTTGGATATCAGCGAAATGGCGATAATAGAAGTTAGTGGTCCGGTAGTGACAGAGAGCAACATCCCTGAAGATATCATTAAAGTCGTTGATGAAATCAGAAGCAAAGATGATGATAAACCAGGAATAGTCTTCTGCAAAATGAATTTTCCATTAATAAGTGAAAGGTCGGGTGACTTATCGAATGAGACGCTAGAAGAGCCCCACGAACTGAGAACAATAAATGACACCGAACTTTACGAATATACCATAATTCTAACTGAAGGAAAGTGGGACTTCGGGGATGCCCCGGATCCGCAGTATCACACGCTTCTGGCTTCCCGGGGTGCGAGACATCTGATCGTGCCCGGCATTTATATAGGCAAAAAAATTGATGCCGAATTGGATGGACAGCCGCACGCAAATGCTGCAGGGGATGATATCAATGAGACTGATGACGAAGACGGCGTCGCTTTTGCAGGGCCCCTCCATCCTGGAGCGAAGGCTCTCATCGAAATAACTGCTTCATGCCCTGGTTTTCTGAATGCCTGGATGGATTTTAACGGAGATGGCGATTGGGCCGACGGGGAGGAGAAGATCTTCTCCGACCTGGACCTGGATATCGGCATCAATCATGTTTCCTTTATTGTTCCGGCAAAGGCGTTGCAAGGCGATACCTATTCCCGTTTCCGCTTCAGCAGTGAAAAAGGATTGTCCTTCGACGGGCTGGCACCCGATGGAGAGGTGGAAGACTATTGCGTGAGAATTATTACATCATGACCCTCTCCCCCCACGTTCTTTTACGCTATCCGAGATCTACAAACCATTCATCTTTTCAAAAAAATGTGGTTGTTATTTCGCACCTAAGCCACAGACGGTGCCATCCACCTATGGCTAAGATGTGATTCAAGGGGATCTGGGCAAACGAAGACTCGAGGCCTGCTGAGTTCCTGAAAACTGGGTGTGCGCCCGATCATACCTTATTCTCAGGCGGGGCAGGGCAGCACGCCAAATTTGATTTAAAGAATTATCACATCTAGCTTGTTTGGTTCAGCCGATACTGCATGAGGATGGTCTTGCTTGATACTCGTGTCAAACTATTATTTTTTAATACTAAATATCCATCCTTATCGAATTTGGCAGGATATGTATCATTTTTCTTGTCCGGGGAAAATTTATCCTCCAATATAGAGCTTGTGCCATCAATCCAGAATTCGACGGTTCTATTACCTGGAAAGACTTGCAGATTTGTCCCAGCATAAGCATATTGCCTCTGACCGCTGAAGGCATCCCAGGTGTAATTCACTGGATTGGTTCCGTTGTTTTTACTACCTGTGTTCAAGACAGTTTTTATGCTACAAAATTTATCCGAAAACGCCATATAAATATCTTGTTTAAAGCTGCTCTGATTATCGCCCATAGAGTCTCCGATCCCATAGGAATGCGAATTTGAATCGTATACGCCAAAGTCAGCATAATATGTGCTATTGATAAGGGAAATGTCTTCGCTATATTTAGTAGAAGGCGTAAAGTAATCCGCCTGGACAATGCCAGGTCCATTAGAATAGGAGAACGTTATTGAATTGGATTCGCCGCCACTTATCGATCGAGAGTATTCCGGATCCTCAGCATCGATTTTAAGGCTTGCACCTTGCGCTCCATCAATTGAATGCATATAGGCAGCATCTTCAAAACTGCTATCCTTGGATTGATTCGCAGGACTGGCTTGTGAACTGGCATAATACGAGATTGAAGAAACACTCGCTGAATTTGAATAATCCATTTCATGCAAGTATATTTGTTCGCGGCTATCGCTGCCTGTGGTATAATAGCTGTTCTGAAGACTGACGTCACCCGACGCAATGGAGATGGCAAATATCAGGACCATGACCAGCACCTGCACCCTGAGATCCTGCATCATTGGCAAGCATCCTAATAATCCCATATAACTTCAACTCCACCGGAGGCTTCTCTGTGCCCATTTGAAATATCATACATAAAAAACGTGGTAGGATTTGGTTCAAGTTGATCCTGAATTATGATGTTAATAGGCCCGATTTCTGAAGAAAAGTTATTATCTATGGATATTTGTCTTTCCTGGGGTTCGTACTTGATGAATTGAATAGGAATTTTTTTTATTCCGAAGGCAGAACTCATTTCGCTGTACAGCTCCGTGAATTCTCCGGTTTCGATCTTTAAAGCCGGATCGTTGGACAGTCTATCCAGATTTTTCGAGGCCAGAGATAGGGCAACCTCGCCTATCACGAATAGCTTTCCTCCTTTGGAGGGTGCATTCGACGACTCCAACCCCTCGAGAATCGATCTTGATTCGTTTATTAGCTTTCCAGTATCATTGGCAAGCAACATATTCCCTGAACTCTCATTCTCGGAAAATGACCCCAGAGTTGACTCATCTGCTACGGCTGTGGATGTAACGATTGCGAATAAGATACAGATATATAAATAAAAGAACTTCATGTACACACGTTCTTTTTCATGGCAATTTATGGTGTGGCACCCCATCTGCAGTATACTCCGCCGTCTGATTCCTCAAACCAATGTCGCGATCTTTCTGTATTAGGTGGCTGGTTATTCCCGTCTCGTTGTTTCAATGCCGCATCGTGAAACAATTTCATGATCTCTTTGTTATTAAATATCGACCCAAATTGTGCCCATATATCGTCATTTAAGAACAAACTCAAGTCGAGTCCTGATGTTCTGGTTAAATTAGCCATTTCTGGATCATAATTTGGATTGTATTTAAACGTTTCGAACTGGCTCGAATTTCCAAAAGCCCTGTTCAGGGCGGTAATATCATAGTTTAATAAGGGATCATCAAATAATATATAACAAATTTTTGAAGTTGAGTTCACCAGGGTTAGTGCATCTGATAGCTCTGCGAGATCTTCTCTAATAGCAACAAAGGGATATGAGGCATCCTTAAGGGTGGCCGATCGGTCATAACCCCCTTCGTATAAAACTTTCTAGCTCGTCTTCACTATTAAACCCTTCACTCTTCATCCATGAGAACTCACTTAGCTCCATCAATTCTGATCCGTAGGAAAACACGCTAAATTGGCGCGATCTTTTCCAACCATCTTCTGTCGACATTAGTGACGTATTCAAATTGCTGAACAAACCCATTTTAGGGAGGTTGCTAAACGAGGACAACTGATATGAATCCCGGGTGGTGACAAATTTTATATTGGACGGATTAATTTCGTCTGATATTATCTTTTGATCTTCGAGAATCTGGGTAGGTGTGACGTTCTCTAATTTATAGTCTGCAGTATTGTTATCAGGAACCTGGCATAAGCTAGTTTCTAATGATAGACTCATCAATAGAACAACGATCGTTATCAACAAGGGATACGATCTGGAAACTCTGGCAATCTGAGACATAATCATCAAATAATATTTGGGAATAAGGCGCGGGTTTTCATGCCTGCGCCTTATCCACCTGCTTTTTTTTATTCTTTATGGCGTTTCAGCGACTAACCAGTTCTCTAAGGATCCTTTGCGGCAACGGTGATGTTAACATCATCGTAGAAGTTTCCGGAAGAGGTCGCATTGTCGGTTGTGTCGGAATCTGCGCTGGCGGTGAGGTTAATAACTGTGTTCAGATCATCAACAATCAAGGCTACCTTGTTGTCGAGGTTCAGAATCTTGGCTCCCTCGCGGCTGTCGAAATCCCATACATTCTTGACATTCTGGTTCGTGGTCTGACCGATGTAGGCGCCCTCTTTTACCCAGGTGAGATTCTCTCTCTCTTTAAGGCCCTGATTGGTGATCCAGGCAGCCTGAATAGCCTTGTTAAGTACGAGGCCCTTTGCACCCTCTGCACCAAGTTCAATGAGTGCTGGGTCATCGGTTCCAAGTCCGTTGATGGTCTGGGTCATGGCCTGGTCGATTCTCGCGAAGCCAGCGACCGCGAACATACTGCCGGTTTCATTGTCCTCGTAGGGAGGTGTAACTATGATAGCAGCGGACAGACCTTCATTTACGACGCCAACGGTTTCCTTGCCGACATCAGACATCCCAAGTTTCACGTTTTCGATGGTTTGGGTATCTGTTTGGGTGATGATGTTTGCATAGCATACATCGCAAACCTTTGGCTGTGCGCTAGCGGCTCCCATTGCCAGGAGAACCAGCATCAATACTCCAATATATTTCAACATTGCTTTTTTGCCTCCTTTATGTAATTCTTCCCCAATCCTTGGAAAGGAAATTTGCCCTCTCCAGGCAGGTCTACTATTAACATATCCCTGTAATTTATTAAAGGGATAGGAATCAAGCGTAAGAGTTGCATCTCGGAAAGAATGATAAGTAATGCCACTAAGTACAAAAAATATGGATCTTTTATATATAGGATTATGCGAAGATTGTAACAAATCGATAAATAGACTGTGATGTAGTTGAATGCGAAGTATCCCAGCATCCTGCTGCTCTTCATTTTAATTGCGTCTTTAGCTGGGGCTGTGCCAGATCCTGTAACCAGGACTGAAAATTATCTAAAGATACTGGCAGAAGCTGAAAGTTCCAATGAGCCCCTTTCCATACCTAAAGAACAATTAAATATTGAATGGGATAGACTTGCATCGTTGCAGAAACAGGATTTCTCAGATCGCCATTCCTTTTCTGAGAACCTCACAGTCTTCGACTCGGAGATATTCCTGAAAAAGGAATCGATTATGAAAGAGATACCCGAACATAATAGTGGTATTCAATTCTATGATGTTGGCCGCTATGATCCTGGCCGGTCAAACGAGTTCTTGTCGACTATAGATAATAATGTATTCGAGATAGAAGAACGTGGCGGAGATCTGGAGGCGAGTGCAGCAGGATTAAAATATATATATGAAAAAGATAGGGCAATACAGGATAGAATAGACTTCGGTTATCAATTCCGCAAGCCTGATGATGAGCATCAAACCTCATATCAGGATCATTCAATGGCTGAGAATTCCCTGGATTGGATCAAGAATGTTGTGCCTTATTCAAATATTACAGAAAATAATGAGCTTAAGACCAGCACATCTCTTCGCAGTCATCTATCAGGTGGGGAACTTTTCTTGGAACTATTGGGGGCTACCACTGGAGGTGCCCCCTCCGCGACGAGGAGTCTGGCTGACGGAAACCCATCTCGTCCAACTTTGGACCCAGTTGATCCGTTTTCTATCAGCAGTCTTTCGAGCACCGATTTTACATATATTCCGGAAAAGCTCCCAAATCTAAAGAAAGAGACGAGGAACTCCAAGAACTATGCGATTATTGTGGGAATCGACGAATACAAAGATCGAATGAGCTTGCATACATGCGCTAATGATGCCAGATCGGTCGCAGACCTCATGAGCACGCTTGGATATACGGTAGTTTTGCTCAGCGACCAAACGGAAAGAAAGCCGACAAAACGCAACATCCTGGAGGTGGCCTTAAAAGAGATCAAAGATGAGACGGAATTAGGAAATGTTATCTTTTACTTTTCAGGACATGGAATTAGGGCCAACAATGACACCTTCTATCTGATCCCCCAGGATGCTGATGGCAGTATATCATCTTATATCAGCGAGTATGAACTCAAGCAGCAAATAAAGGATCTTAAAAACCTGGCAGTGATTATCGATGCCTGCAATAGTGAAGGCTTGAGCCCGGCAATAGGAGAAGGTCAGCTCATATTAGCTTCTTCCAGGTATAACGAATCCAGCAATGAGGAATGGACCGGTTCCTTGAGCATATTCACCTCAAACTTAATTAAGGCCATTAAAGAAGAGAGGGCAAGAAACAAAAAGGTTCTCTTGCAGGAATGTTTCGACAAAGCATACAATGATACAATCAAATGGTCTCGGGGCCGCTTCATCAGCCAAACACCTGTCCTTACCGATCTCACGGGCGGAAAATATTATATTAACTAAAATTGAATGTCAGCAGCATGATAATTCACTGCTGTACCCAGGTGAGGGCGGCACGATTCTTATAGGCGCTGGATATAAAATTGTATTTTCAGATGGTACCAACAGGCATTGTCCGTCGTCGGATCCGCACGCCGGCAACAGCGGATCGGATAAATCCTCCGGCAGCCAGTCATCGATAATTCTATCCACATAGATGGCCTTGGGTTCAGGAATTAATACCGATGCGCTGGTTTCTGCGGTCAAATTCTCGTACCCTTCTGCTGAAACGGCGTGTGCTACTGCTCTGCTCTCAATAAGGCCGCTCTCATTATATTGCACATAATAGGTTATGGATCTCTTCTTCCCTGTGGCCAGTTTGAACGACCAGGTGACATTACCGTCGCCTATAATTTTAGTTTTCGGCGTTGAGTTCAGGAAGGAGGCACCTTCAGGAAGATAACTGGTGAGGTTCACACTCACATTGTAATCCGCCAGGTTCTCTACCGTCGACCTGAAGCGTATAATGCCAGTGCCTTTCTTATCCAGGGTGGATGTCGTGGCTACAGATAGCTTTCCTGGCATGCATATGTTCTTGTCAAGCAAGACGGTTGAGTTGTAATTCGAGGTTGTCCTGGTGAGTTTATTGCTCGCATCCACGTAATAGGCCGTAGCCCTCACACGGTTGGTCAGCTTATCGACCTCTTTTTCGATCTTTAGCTTGAGCCGGATGTGCTCTATTTCGCCGGGGTAAAGATCTTCTATGGACCAGTTCGCAATTCTGGTGGTCAGTTCAATGGGCGGCCTTGACGATCCCAGGAAGGATGTACCTGTTGGGAAGGTGTCTCTGATAAAGACCGGCCCGAGCGCCGTATTGCCATCATTCGTTATAGTTATGTTGTAATCGGCTATTTTGCAGTTTGCGCGATCTATGTAGAGCTGTTTAGTCACTGTTACGTGAGGCTTATCGTATTTGGGAAGCTGGACGATGGCTACCTTTCTTGCCACGCTGTAGTTGCCTATGTAGACATCATCCAGAGTATAGTTGTCTCCCGCAACTACGAATTCTCCTCTGCCAGTGAAGTTGACTCTTGTTTCGGCATTGGTCAGATCTGAGACCTTCGTCTCCTTATCCATGAGCACCAGGTCTGTAAAGCTCTCGCTCAGCAGGATATTATTCTCTGTCTGAGATGATACTCCTTCACTCCATTTGGAGGATAGATTGAGAGAATTTTCTGGATTGACGGCAAATTCTATGGGCTTATAAGTTAGGCTTATGCTCTTTTCGATGCTGTTAGCTTCCTCACCTATGCTCTCCTCAAGGGCAATATCGCCGCTGCCGTGCACATATGTCCTCTGCAGGCCGTCTATCTTAATTTTCTTGTCAACATTCGCAAAGCCTGTTCCCGTCAAAGAATAGGTGAGCTGACCGGAAGAGAGATCCCTTTCCAGACTGTAGTTGCCGATGTAGCTATCCTTGAAGCAGTTTTCCGGCGAGCTGTACTGAAGGTCCGCCATGCCCTGGAAATTAGACACCGATTCGGAGTCTACTTCGTTGGCTGCAATGAGGAGATCGCTGCTCTTATTTATCTTTTCAGCATGCCGGTACGACTCCTGAAATGATGCCTCGTTTTGGCCCCTTTTAGCTTTGGTGACTTCAGACCATTTGCTGGAGAAGTTGAGGGGATGGCCAAAGAGATCAAAAGACGTGGCGTAATAGGCGGCAGAGAGATTGACGGTCTTCAAACTGGAGAACTGGGAGTCTGAGGTGTCATTGAATAGAGGATCTCCCTCATCTCCGAACTCGTCGGTGATCTCTTCCGGCAATTCACTTGAAATTATGGAAAGATAGCGTACGGCGGTTTCACTTGAATAAGAGCCGCTTCCATGAAGGTTGTGGGATAAGCTGTCGTTTCCCGCATCTTCCATATTATTTCTCACGCTGGTGAAACCTTTGCCCGCAACGCTGCCTTCCGATTCAAATCTGATTCTACTATTTTTATATGTGTAATTATAATCTTGTGCTTCTGCTTGAGATATTAGAGGGCTCATAAGGAGAGATATAATGTCCTGAAAATCAAGCGACCCATCATTGGCATTGTCTGGAGATGCTTGCAGGCCCCTACAGGAATCCAGGCTGAAATTGCCAGCATAGCTAAATTGGCTCAACAGCCCAATTGCAATTATTATTTTAATGAGTCTTGAGACGGGGCGATCGCTTGATTTTGTCATTTTGTCATTTACCGATTATGTGACTCATTTGTTCATATTATTAGATTTTGGTCTCACCAAATGAGAAATGGTTTTGCATGCCTTTTTCGGAACCGGGCTGAGTCAAAATAGAAATCGATCTATTAAATATAAAGTATATTCTCGGAATAACTATAATAAAAAGAGCATGCGAGCGGGCCTTACGCTCGCATTTTTGGGCTATTTTACGGATCGCAGGTACATATCTCTTTGCAGATTGGGCCGCTTATGCATATACCATAAGCCCATCTGCTTCCTGATTCGCAATTGATGTCGCAGCCTCCTTTTGCCCAGGCCGTATTAGGTGCATTGACATGAACGCCAATATAAAGATTCGAGCTGCAGCTCAGGCCGCTGATTTCAGATAAAGGCTTGGTGTAGACTATAGTATCCCCTCCACCAAGCTGCTCCCAATCCGAGCCTGTTGAGCAATCCGCTATTGGCGTGGTTTGAGCCTTAAAGTAGCTGGAAGTCATTCCTGGAACATCAACCGTCACCACCAGATTGCCGCCGGCTATCTCGACATGGGCCACACCCACATCGGTAGTCTGATCCATCAATACCGGATAGCTGCCGAGGTCCGTCTTGTCGCATTTGCAGACGGCGCAATCAATGGCAGTCACAGTGCTCCAGGCTAGCGGACAGGACGGATCGGATCCACAGCCAATCGTGTACTCGCCGCCGGTTACGTACCCATTTTCATCCACCTGCACATCGGAGAGATTTACCTCAGGAATAGAGTCGCATTCCAGGCCCGGGATGGCTTCACAAGTGGAATTTCCATTAAGAATCATTACCTCCAGAGAAGCTTTGGTGACTCTTCCCTTGCAGACCTCAATAGGCGCTACACCGGCTTCACAAGAGCAGAATTTGCAGGCACCCGTAGATGTGATCTCGCCTGTGGCTGAAGACTCGCAGTCCGGACCAACAGTGCAGGTGGCTATGTAGCTGCCGCCACTGACGAATCCATCCTTGTCAACAGTCACTCCACTAGTATCAATCTCCAGAGCAGCGTCGAGAGAGTCACCACAGGGTTGCGTATCCTTGAGTAGTTCTACCAATTCATCTAACGTCGTACATGCAGTGCTTAAGCTCAGCGCTTCCACTTCGCATTTCTGGAAGACAGTAATAGTGCCGCTATCTGAAGACTCGCAATCAGTGCCCTCTTTGCAGGTGGCCGTGTAGCTGCCGCCGGCTACATATCCGTCCACCACAGTGACATTATCGGTGTTTATAGCAGGAGAATTGGTCGCAGCCATCGCCGGCACAGTCGGCTTCCGCCTCGATCATAGCCAGCAATTCATCCAATTTGACCTCGCCCTCGCAGAAGTTGAAGTCGGGAGCATATATCTGGCATGTCCCGGTAATGGTCACAATGCCTGCTGCTGCTGTGCAATAAGGACACTTCAGCAGGTAAGCATAAGTTCCTGCTATGGGCACGCCTCCTGCATCAAGCTTGACCTGACTCAGATCAAATAACGGAGAGACGTCGCCGCATCCCCAGCATCCCGCACCTGCGGCCATAAGCCTGGCCTTGACATCATCAAGGTCCTGGGGTATGCACATAGTTACATCCATAACATTGGGCCTGCACTTGCAGGACACCTGGATCTTGGCAGTTGCATTATACTTGGCTGCACAGGCTCCATTAGTTGCGCTGTATGCGAATGTCACATAGGTGCCTGATTGAATGTTCGGTGAAGGATCGTAGACGAAAGATCCATTTGCCTCAACCTTCAGGGTTCCGTACTTGGGATCAACCGTTATCCCACCCGGATTCAGCACTGCCACGGCACCCGGATCATTGGCAAGAATTCCTGCGCTCGCAGGAACCACTTTTATGACTCCGCATTGTGCGGAATACAGCTCGTTCCTGATGAACCAGGGACACGCAGCTGATGAAAGCGAGGCCAATGATATTATCAGCACCGCCAGAACAAAACAGCTCTTTATCCAATTTTTGTGCATATTTTGCCTCCATAAGATTTATCTTCCCAAATAACTGAAAGGATGTTTAAGACATAAATATTGATGCTAACATCTCATCCGATCTAATAATAGCAACCTCTAGCGATTGCGAATCTATATGCTATCTATTAAAGCCCGGAGCTTATCCGCTATCCCTTCTTCATCAAAGAAAGCGATATCATCCAGGAATTCTTCAAAGAGCGAAAGCTTGAGCTCATATTCCGGAGAATTGGTGAGCTTGGATTCTGTGAGCATGACCCCCCAAATAAATCCATCTTTAACTCCTCGCAGGTAGTCGTCACTGAAACCGCTGGCTGAGCTTGATAGCATCATGAGAATAAAAATTACGAAGATTAAGGATTTCATGGTTCTTTTCCTCTTTTTCATATATAAGAATTTATGGCTATTCGTTTATTTTCTGCGATATGTTAATGAGGACATTTGATCAAACATAACAGTCTTTTTAGCCTATCGACAGCTATTATTCGAAGATTATATATCAAAAAAAGTTGAGGTTGAGCACCAAAATGGTGCTCTTAATCAAATCAATGACAGCTGCTGCAGCCGCAGTCGTTCTTGACTTTGATTGTACCCTCATCTTCGTCAACGCAGTTTCCGCTTTGGTCTCTGCATTTGACCTTGTATGTGTATTCGCGAACCTCGTTGTGGCCAAGCTCATTGAACTTCATGCCTGTTGGGAGCTCAATGGTCTTTGTGGTGCATCCACCTGTGCACTTTGCACCCGCATTCAGTATCTTCTGCTTGATTTCGTAGTCAGTGTATTGGTGGCATATGTGGCCATAGCAGACTACCTCAAGGCAAATGTCCGGTGCATAGGCTTCGCAGCTGCAGCGGGCAGGCAGTAACGAGTCACTGTGCCTGTGGCACGATGGAGGCATCTGGACTTCGGCATGGCAAGTTACCGTGTAGGTACCGCCTGTTACGAATCCGTTGGCTATCTGTCACTCACGCTAAGATCTATCACGGGTGTAGAGTCGCATTCTACAGGCTCAGGCAGGCTAACATTGTCATCGCACGTGGCATAGTCATTCTTAATCAGCCATCCAGTATCATAGCTTTCAAGGCATGTTTCTTGACTTCGCCGCAGACTTCATGGGTTTTGCAGTACGGCTTCACATGGACAGATGGTTCATCGCATGGGCTACAATTACTTCGCCAGTCGCCGAAGAATCGCAGTCATCACGCTTTCTGCATTGCAAGTAACGGTGTATAGGTATGTGCCATTCACTACATTTCCAATTGTGCGTTTGTTCGGCAAGATCAGGGAAATCGAAATCGTGGGGTCAATGTCGCAATCGCCACATGGCGAGTTGTTCGTTAACTCAATTAGTGCCTCTAACTCTTCTGGAGTAGCGCAGTCACATATTGTCACATCTATGAGCTTCCACTTCGCACTTCGGGACCACGGTGATGTCGCCGTTGGCAGAGGACTCGCAGTCCTCGCTGTGCCACAGTGCAGGTAAGCTGTGTAGCTTGCCGCCGGTTACAAATCCAGTGGCATCTACAGTCACATTCTCATAGTATTTATACAGGAGTTTCGTCGCAGTCCGCACCAGTGCAGCCGGCTTCAGCATCGATCGCATCCTCCAATTGAGCTAAGGTTTTCCCCTCGCAGATCTCTACAGGTGGTGCTGCGACTTCGCACTTCTGGAAGACGGTGATGGTACCCGTATCTGAGCCACCGCAATCCGTAACTGACTCCGCAAGTGGCCGTGTAGCTGCCGCCGGCTACAAATCCATCTACTACAATCACACAGAGAAGTCAAGGACAGGTGTCTGGTCACAGCCCACACAATGGGCTGCTTGCCGTGGCCTCGGCCATGATTGCATCGAGTGTCCTAGTTCCCTCGCAAAACTCGAAGTTTTCAGGAGCATCAGCCGTGCATCCCGGTCAATTAGGGTTACCTCTCCGAATGCATCCTGGCAGCCAGGGCACTTCAGCAAGAATGGATATGTGCCTGCAATGGGCATACCATTTTCGTCAAGTTCGATCTTGCTCAGATCGACGGGGACTTGGGTTGCAGCGCCGCATCCAATACAGCCCACGCCGGCTTCTTCGATGATCTCTCTTATTTCATCGAGAGTTTTTGGCAGGCAAATGGGCGGGATGGGCACAAGATTGGGCCTGCACTTGCAGGAGACCTGGATCTTGGCAGTTCCCGCATACTTGGCTGCGCAGGCACCATTGGTTGCATTATATTTGAATTGCACATAGGTGCCTGATGTCATATCCGGATTTGGATTGTAAACAAAAGATCCATCAGCGTTTACATGCAGAGTTCCGTATTTGGGATCAATTGTTATGCCTGCTGGATTCAATACAGCAGTCGCACCGGGGTCGTTCGCCAAGAGTCCCGCACTTGCTGGAACGTCTTTTGCCATATCGCGGCAATCTGCGGTATAAAGTTCATTCTTGATAAACCAAGGACACGCGGCCATCGATAGCGAAACCATTGATACTAGTAGCATCGCCAGAATGAAGCCGCTCTTAATCCACTTACTATACATATACTTTGCCTCCTTTTACTGGGTCTATCTCCCCAATATTTACCTAAAGAGTTCTTCCCTCTGAAGTATTAAATAAACACTAATAAGTGATGCTAATAATAACTTAGAGTTTAAGCTGATAACTTGCCGTCCTTAATTTAGTTTCTTTAGCCGGGCTCTATGCACCGGGATTTTTCATAAAAAATAAATATATTCATCACTTACCATAATCAAAAGTTTATCAGAAAAATAATTAAAAATATGAAATAAATTATATTTTGTATCGAATATCCTTGTCTCAGTAGATAAATTCAGCTTCGCTCTTTCCTGCTTCATAGTACTGCATGCTTCGATTAAACGCTTCTCTACCGACAGCAGAGTATCTCCCATCCCTCGTTTCGAATAGCTTAGCCATATTGTAGAGATATATATTGAAATATTTCATGGCATTGATCGTGGAGCTAAGGAAATCTGTGTACTTTTCGTCTGGAGTAATACTCTGCGCATCGGCGACAGATTGGGAATTAAGAACGAGGAGCGCTGTGGTTGCAACCATGGCCTCTTCATATGTCATATTGCCCTGCAAAGTCTCATTAAGAATCACACCCTGATAGTCAAAGTTCTCAATGAAGCTGTTCCAGACTCTCAATTCTGATTGACCTTCAGCCGTATCATTCACTCCGGCTTGCAGCGTTTTTAGGAGCGGATCACTCGCATCTCCGGCAGACACGCCTTCACTATCAGGCGATATGGCAGTCGCATTCATCATTCCTATGGCCGCTATTGATAATAGCGCCATTATTGCCAAGATACATTTTCTCATTTTTAACTCACCCATTTCATTTCATGCCATTATCCAATCCGGATAGAGCCGAACGACACAAGCATAGCCTTGCAGCCTGCAGGGAATAGTCTAAACTGGCATATTCTGACGGGCAGCAATCCAGCAGATCCTCAAGATCATCCGGTTCCTGTTTTGCATAGCTATGAGACTTTTCGATGCGTCTATCTATTTTGAATTGGCCAAAGTAATCCTGCTCGATGAATTCATTGGAGGATCTTATTTTGAATCCGGAGTACATATCCGAATTCGAAGACGTCTGCAGCGCGGTGCTGTAATTCTCCCCTATGAATTCGACGATTTCGTTCGGGGTTACATCCGCAACTATGAGCGCATTTCGATATTTTGCCAGGAAGGCGGTTGATTCAGAGAACTTCTTTGCCTGATAGCGGGTCATTATTTCATCGTCATTATTTATATAGTTGCTCCTTTTATTAATTCCTTCTCCCCTATATTGAACTTCGCTTACGCTAATTAAATAAGATGGCATGCTTTCATTTATTGTAACGCTGTATTTTTCTGCATTGTTCGATACAGACTCATCAATGGCTATGGAATTCACAGAACTTATCGCTGACAGACGCTTATCTTCTTTGAGTCTACCTTCTTTGGTGTGGGTGGTTTCCAGCAAACTCACGCCTGTCAATCCGCTTATTTTCGTATATTGGGTTGAGTTTCCATCTCCCTTGGTGTGGCTTTCTGAGTTGAAGTCAAACACGGAAGTAAAATGACTCCTCCCCCAGGAGGTGCTGGCATTACTATCATTTACGGTAACAGAGATGCTATAGCCGACTTTTCCCTCTGCCTGAGCCAGGATCGCCAGTATCAATATGAAGAGATAAATGAACCTTGCTCTGATCTATTCCACCCTCCTGCCAGTCCCTTTTAGATTGTTGATACATATAGCTTTTGCTGAATTTTCATCATAAGTGCAGATAGTGTTCTCTGGAAGCCTTTGGTCACATCATTTCCCATGAGAAACCTCCCAAAATCAAGAATGGGGGGCTTAACCCCCATTTCGTTCAATCTTCCTCACCTCGTAACCAGCTTTGGCAATAATCTCAATCATGGTCTTCAGAGCTCATCTTATCATTCGTCGCGGAAGACCAATCGATCTTTGTTGACTTGATTTCTCCACTCCGTCTTCTTGATACAATTCTTGGTTCATAAGGAGATGATGCAAAATACAGAGTATCTTTCTGGCTAAAGCCACGACTGCCACGTTATATCCTTTTCTTGGCTTTTACCCTTAGGAAGAATTTCCTGAGCTTCGACCCCCTCTTCTTGGCTGCAGCGTGAGCAACTTGAACCAGTATCCGACGAATATGCTTTGAACCTTGCTTCGTGATACTTCCGGTGAGAAGCTTATCTGCAGATTGGTACACACTGGGAACTATTCCACACCACGAGGCAAGTTTATCTGGCGTACTAAAGTCCCTGTAATTCCCTATCTCCGCAAGAATTGTCGTAGCTGCTGTAAATCCTATTCCCGGTACAGACATAGCAATCTGTAAATCGTTCTTTCTTCCTGAGATCCTTTGCTTTATCTCGAGATCTATTTCGTCAAGCTTCTTTGTTAAGCAGTCAATAGTGTCTAAATGAGATCGAATAAGAAATACCTGGATTTGGTCTAGACCCGTCTTAATTGCCGTCCGAATTTGATCGCCGTTATTTCTAACTCTCTTTGAGGGAATTCCAGCAATGACCTCATCGATGTTCTCTCCATTGATCAGACCATCCAGAATGTATCTCCCCGATTTGCCAAAATTATCAGAAAGAACCGAAGAGAGCTTTTATGCTACACGATTCCAGTCCTTGATGAACTTGATTCTTCATCTGAGATCTGATCTTGACCAGACTCTCTCTTGTCCGGGTCAGTCTTCTAAGATCTCGATCTTCTTTCGGAAATATTCGTGATGGATCAATCAGATTGTTAAGAGCAAGCTCCGCAATCCATTCAGAATCTATGGAATCTGTCTTTCTGCCGGGAGTATGCTTGATCTGATGAGCATTGGCCAATATCAGCTTGACTCTTTTTTCTAGAACGGCATTCACTGGATACCAATAGACACCAGTTGACTCAATAGCCACGCAATCGCAGTTTTCTTTGATAACCCAGTCTCTAAAATTCAATAGATCATCGATATCTGTACTATATCGCTTCTGTATCTTGGTTCCGTCTCGGGAGAGAATCGTAGCAATGAGAAATTTCTTGTGGATATCAACTCCGCAAACTTTATTCCTTTGCTCCAGTCATATTATTACCTGGCCTGATATGGGCAGATGCTAAAACCCTCGTAGGGACATTTTCCCATACGCGTTCAAAGACGCATCCATGTATGCGAGCGGTTCAGATGGCTAGTTTTAAATACAGGATCGCAGTCCCAAAAATGAAACAGCCTTCACTGCCCATATCAACCATATTAAGGCTGTTCAGGCAATCAGGTTTCTCATGCTCCATGTATGAGTCCGGAATCGAAGAGGTTTTAGAAATTAGAAAATAAGTGATGGCTGTCTGAGCCATCCAGCTCATTGGTAGAGGTTCCAGATACCCTTCAAGTCGCCGTTTCCGAGTGTGCGCTTGATGCCTGTGTAGTAATGCATCACCTGGCGGGTATCGCTCTTGAACACGGGTTTACCGTATAGATCGTCCAAGCCGAGCGTGTGTCCCATTTCGTGCAATGCTATCGATTGAACATCAAGACCGGTTATTCCGTTCGTGTCCCAGCCATATTTCGTATTAAACACGATATCGGAATCAATAGCACTGCCATACTTAGACCAGGTTCTCGTATAGGCCAGACAAACGCTTGGCGAATACATCCAATTAATGGTATTAACGGGATTGTATCTATCGAAACTGTCGGCTTTCACGTTGGGATTCAACGTTACCAAGCTGCTATCTGCGAAGAGATTCTGGTTTGAGGCATCATCCCAAGTGTTAGCAACTGATATCATGAGACTCTGCACCTCACTTTCGCTTAGACCCTCTGCTGCCATATTTGCATCATTCTTCAAGACCCACTTTAGCTTGGGATCTCTTGTGGTCCACTTGGTGCCAGTGAAGGCATATGCATTGGCATTCCCTCCATCATCACTGTAATCTGGGCCTGTAAGGAAGGCCGGAAGTATCGCCGCCAACTTTTCCCTTCTTGGTATTTGCGGCGCTCAGGCCAAAATTCCCTAGGTCGCCATTGGGCTGGATATATAGTCCATCGACGGACATGTCAACGTCGCCTGAAGCTAATGCGTGCATGAGTTCGCTATCGAGCATCTCTATTCCAAGAGCTTTAATATTGCCAGATATTTCAGCATTTTCTCCCGCTACTGCAAAGATGCCTGCCTTCAGGTCGCCCTCGCCATCAAAGCCTGTCGAATTTCCGCCCCATTCTCTGGAGAATCAGCGTGATAGGTTAGGTCGCCATGGCTGCCGGAAATAGCTGTATCTTGACTTATCAAGACACCGTCATCAAATGCACCCACCGAGGCTGCAGTCCTGAAGTCTCCAGAGCCTTCCATCTTGGTGTCTGCACCCTTCCGCTTGCGCTGGATGCGATTAATATGCGGTTGTTTCCTGATCCGCTAGCAGTAAGGTCCCTTGCGATCTTGCCATCTCCCAAAATGGCTGACTCCTTTAGTGATGTAGATTTATCGAGCATATAGGTGGAGGATGATGAGACTATCTTACCATTATTTTCGGCATTATAGCTCAAACTGATGCTCAGGGCTGGAGTCATCAATCCATACAAGAATATAGCTAAGGCTAAAGCTATGAAACATTTCTTCATTAATCGATTCCTCCTATGTGAAATACTTATGTTATTCGGTATTGTGAGTATAAGAGTTTTTAAGGTTGTCTCTATTCGGCGAAACAATTTTTTCGCAGTCCGATATCTAAATATCTTCCGCTTAGCACAGATATTCGTAACAGCGATATGGATTGAGGTTAAATCAATCATTGAAAACAATAAGGAGAAAAATATATATTAGAAGTCTTAATTAAAAACTAGAATCGCAGTTTAACGAAGGGAGATAGAGATTTCGCGAGGGCTCGGCAGTCTCTTCGCCCATGAGGCTTCCGATAATATCTACTTTCTTCGCTTCAATATCAAAAGCATTTTTATATACTGATGTGCCCCATTAGTCACGAATTTCTTATGCTGACACATCCAAAATGAAAAAAATATGTGATGCCATAGAGGCCTTCAAGCTCATTGGTAAAGATAGAAGATGCCTTTCATGTCACCGTTTCCGAGAGTGCGCTTGACGCCTCTATCGTAGTGCATAGCCTGTCGTGTATCTCGCTGAATGGAGCCTTACCGTAAAGATCGGCCAATCCAATCGTGTGGCCCATTTCGTGCAATGCTATCGACTGAACATCAACACCATTTTTTCCGCTCGTACTCCATTCGTATTTCGAATTGAACACGATATCGGAATCAACAGCACTGCCACAACTAGACCAGTTAAGGCGTATATAGGCCAGACAAACCCTTGTCAATCGGCCTCCAACTAATTGTATTTATCTTGTTGTATCTTTCGGTGGCTACATTTGGATTCAAAGTAACCAGGTTGCTATCGGCAAATAGATTCTGGTTTGTCGGCATCATCCCATGTGTTGGCTGCAGTCGCGATGGCGCTCTGCACCGCACTGGTGCTTAGACCCTCGCCGGTCATGTATGCGTCATTCTTCAGGACCCATTTGAGCTGAGGATCTTTTGTATTCCATCTATAACCTATTAAGGCATAAGCATCAGCATTTCCCCCAGCCGTACGCAGTAGACTCCGGGCCTGTGAGCAAGGCAGAGGTATCGCTGCTAACCGTTTCCTTCTCGGTATTTGCGGCGCTCAGGCCGAAATTCCCGAGGCCACCATTGGGCAGGGAATATAGATCCATCCACGACATGGCAATGTCGCCGGAAGCTAATGCCTGCATGCTTTCGCTGTCAAGCATTTCCACTCCCAGAGCATTCAAATTGCCCGACATGGCGGCATTTTCTCCGGCTGCTGCAGAAATGCCTGCCGTCAGGTCGCCCTCGCCATCGAAGCCGCTCGAGATTACCATTTTGTTCTCTGGAGAATCAGCGTGATAGGTCATGCCGCCATAGCTGCCGGACATAGCCGTGTCCTGGCTGATCCCGACACCTTCGCCGGATGCTCCTGTAAAGGCGAATGTCTGAAAGTTTCCAGAGCTTTCTATCTCAGTGCTTGCACTCTTGTCGTCTGCGCTGGATGAGATCGATATGCTAGATTATCTCCGGATCCGCTTGCAGTGAGGACCTTAGAAATCTGGCCATCTGCCAATGTGACTGACTCCTGAAGAGAAGTAGATGCGTCAAGATTATATGTAGACGATGTTGAGCTGGAGTCACTTCCGGTTCCGCCTATGGCACTCACAGATAATCCAAGGGCAGGTGCCATTAAGCCAACTAAAACCATAGCTAACGCTAATGCTAAAATGTATTTCCTCATTAAATCGATCCTCCTTTTCCCAAGTACTGACTTGTTGTTAGTATTACAAGTACCTGGGTTTTACGAAGCATTCAGGTTATATTTGAGTTGAATCTTCGTTGAATGTCGTAGTATAAATAGTTTTTGCATTCAAGCCTACGCATTCGATATAGCGATTCCTATCGGATTAAATCAGTTGTTAGAGCCGTAATAAGAAAATACACGTTAAAAGCCTTAGTTTAAATTGGTATCGCTGGTTAACGAAGGGGTCAGAGCTTTCGCGTGGACTCGGTGCCAGTTCGCTCGTTTTCCAGTGACCAGATTCTCCGTCCTTGAATGGAAAAAGAGGCCCAATGCTCTTGGAGCCATCGGCCTCATTTGTAAAGCGCCAACCTCGTCTTGTCTTCGTTTCCGGAGGTGCGCTTGGCACCATTCACTGTTGGGGCTGATTGTCACAAGGTTGGCGTCAGCGAAGAGGTTCTGGTATGGAGCATCGAGGAGCTGACGAACATACGGAGGCCATTCAATGATTCGAGAACCCGACCAATTTCTAGAGGTGCTACACTATCTGCATGTATGGACCTGAAAATTAAAAAGATAAAAAAAAAGTTTGATCGCTCCCGGAGCCATCAGTTTCAGTGGTAGAGCTTCCAGATACCAGTTGCGTCGCCGTTTCCAAGGGTGCGCTTGACTCCTGTGTAGTAATGCATCACCTGTCTTGTATCCTTGCTGAATTGAGCCTTGCCGTAAAGATCTCCCAATCCGAGTGTATGGCCCATTTCATGCAATGCCACCGACTGGACATCGATACCATTTCCATTCGTGGTCCACTTATAGTTCGAATTGAATACAATATCTGAATCCAGGGCGGTGTAGTATCCGTCAACCCTATTTGAATTGTACCAGGTCCTGGAGTATCCTAAGTAACTGGCGCCGGATGGCTTCCAGCTAAACGTGTTAATTCTGTTGTAAACGTCGGCCTGTACTGTTGGGTTCAGCGTTACCAGATTGGTATTGGCAAAGAGATTCTGGTTTGAGGCATCATCCCAGGTGTTGGCTGCTGCCGCGATTGCGCTCTGCACTGCGCTGGTGCTCATACCTTCGCCTTTAAGGTACGCATCATTCTTCAGCACAATTTTGAGCTGAGGATCTTTTGTATTCCATCTCAGGCCCGTTAAGAGATAAGCATTGGCATTTCCTCCGGTCCCTGTGGATACCGGGCCTGTAAGCAATGCGGAGGTCCCGCTGCTAACCGTTTCCTTCCCGGTATTTGCAGCGCTCAGGCCGAAACTCCCCAGGCCCCCATCGGACAGAGAGTATAATCCATCCATAGACATGGCAACGTCGCCAGAAGATAAGGCCTGCAAGCTTTCGCTGTCAAGCATTTCCACACCCAGAGCGTTCAAATTGCCCGATATAGCAGCATTTTCTCCAGCTGTCGCACTAATGCCTGCCTTCAGGTCGCCTTCGCCCTCAAAGCCGCTCGATACCACCATTTTATTCTCCGGAGAATCAGCATGATAGCTTATGCCGCCATAGCTGCCTGACATGGCCGTGTCCTGGCTGATCCCGACACCTTCGCCGGATGCGCCTGCAAAGGCCGCAGTCCGGAAGTCTCCAGAGCTTTCTATTTCTGTGCCTGCACTCTTATCGTTTGCACTGGATGTGGTTGATATACTGTTATCACCAGATCCGCTTGCAGTAAGGTCCTTAGAAATCTCGCCATCTGCCAACCGGACTGATTCCTGGAGCGATGTCGATTTGTCCAGGTTATAGGTAGTGGATGTTGAAACGGAGTCCGCACCAGCCCCACCACTGACGCTCACCGATAATCCCAGGGCAGGTGTCATTAGGCCAACTAAAAGCATAGCTAGCGCTAGTACTGAAATACATTTTACCATTAAATTGATCCTCCTTTATCTCAAGTATTTATTATAGTGATAAAATAATACTTGAGGCTTTTAGAGATCCCCATTCTATTGGAGATATTTCTTCGTTGAGTGTCGATATATAAATAGGTTTCGTTAAAGACGGTGTTCATAATAATGACCCGGATATGGATTAAAATCACCTATTAGATCCAATAATAAGGAAGATATACGTCAAAAGCCTTAGTTTGAATGATATCTCCGGTTAACGAAGCAGTCAGAGCTTTCACGAGGACTCGGCAGCCTGTTTGCTCGTTTCCCAAAATATCAGAGTCTCAATTTTCCCATGAAAATCTCTCGTTAGGTATCGATTTTCGTCATCCATGTACGAGTCAACGAATCATGTGGGTTTTGAAGGAAAAAGAGCGCCCAACAACGCAGAATGGTACACACCTACCTTACTTGTCAGATACACATTCCAGCATATGCCAGTGTGCCAGTACCATATGAATTCCCCGCGACTGTGATATGCCGCCATCTTGGTATCGGCTTTCACTGCGGGACTGATCATCACCAGGTTGGTGTGCAATTGAGCTATGCCGCCATCCTCCGGCACGCGCCCGCACTCCCGCCGGCACGCTCGCCAGCGTGCGCGCGCGCCCGGGTGTGGACGGGAAGACCGTCGGCGAGATATTTCTTAATTAAACATCCCTGACTCGCTCATCCACATCCAAGCCCAGGATGTCTTTGCAGCCTTTGAATACATCTTCTGCAATACAGGCGCACCCTTGCGCTGCAGAGCATCTCTCAAGAGTCCCTACATCTCTGCCCAGAAGCCCGGCCACGCGCCCTTTGATCAAAGGAGCCGGGCTTCCCGCTAAAAATAGACCCGGATTCGGCTCGCCGAGATCCCGAGTAAGGACGAGCAGGGCATTGATCTCCATGGCCGCGAATAGAGCCAGTGATTCGAGGGCCAGCATCCTCTCCTCCGGGCGGCATTCCTCCAATGCTGCTTTTCCCATCTTCCTGAGAATACCTCCGCGGGAAAAGGCCTGGTTGGCCGTCATCTTTCCCGCATCTACGTCTCTTATGGCGTCCACGTCCAGAGGCCCCTGCATCAGGCCGGGCGCAAAGATGGGCGCATCGATGGCCCCGATGATCTTTCCATCAAGTACGCAAAAGCTCACTGTATTGGAGCTGGCATCGCAGACGATGAAGCTGTTGACTCCCTTTTTGAAGACGCCGTAAGCCAGACCTACCTTTTCCGGGCTCATGCCGTGGCTGAAGACCTTCAGCCTGGGATCGATATCGCTGGCGCGATGAATGCCGGGCAAGAGGATAGCCGGCCAGCCAGATTCACTTATGGCTTCAAAGACCCTGGTTCCGCCGCCCTGGTGAAGGCCGGCCCCATCCAGGCTGACCAGGCCCCGTTGGGGGGCGTCCTTCAGCCGGACGATACTGGTGAGGCCGTCTCCCATGGAATAAGTCAGGGCCACGAGGTCTACGTCTCTGAGAAGAAGGTTTTGCGAGACCCGGGATATGATCTCCTGGGCAGACAGCTGGCTCGCCTCAAGCCTGGGAAGCTCCCAGCAGCATCCTTTTTCTGTGGCAAACCTTATGGCTGTGGTGCCGTGATCGATGCCTAAGAACATGAAATCATATCCAGCAAGCTTCTTGCCATTGCCAGACTCTCATTTTTCGTCCTCATAAGCGTTTTCATACGCTTGCATTCGCCGCGGTAGTCGCTCTTCCTGTCCACCACGAAGAGGTCGATATGCCCGAGTAGAGCAGCCACGCCTTCATCGCTGGCAGGAACACCGCAGGCCGCCATGAGCTTGGCAGCCGGACCGCTGACCGGCTTATTCCCAACAAGAGGGCTCACTGCCACGACCTTCTTGTCCCGGAGGCGCTCTCGTACACCGGGCAGAGCCAGGATGGGGCCGATGCTGGTGACCGGATTGCTGGGCCCGATAAGGACCGTATCCTCCTTCTCCAGCAGATCCAGGAATCCCTGGCTGGGAAGCGCCTCCTCCAATCCCGTGAAAACTACTGAGCGAACATCCGGCTTCGCCCCTCCGACTTACCCAGAAATCCTGAAAATGCATCACCCCCTCTGATGTGGCAACAACGGTAGAGACGATATCGTCTGTCATGGGGACGACCTTCTGCTCCACTCCCAATGCCCCGGCCAGGGCTTCTGTGGCCAGACTCAACTTGACCCCTCGGCGGAGCAGATTGGAACGAAAGATGTGCACGGCTCGATCTTTATCCCCTACGGTGAGCTTTTCATCCACGCCCAGGGTGAGCAGAAAGTCATGGGTGAGGGTTTTGTCGCCCTTTATGCCCCACCACTTTTTTTCATCTATCAAATCTGCCAGAGTATAAAGCACCGAATCGAGATCTGGTGAGATGTAGTTCCCGGAAATCCAGAGATCTTCTGCTGTATTTACGACCACAGAGAGCTCGCAAGGGGGAAGAAGTTCTTTTAGTCCTAGTAGAAGCTTGGGGGTGCCCGTGCCACCGCTTAAGACCAGCATTTCTAAGCGTCCAAGAGTATAATGCCGGTCTTGAGGCGGGCAATATCCTCATCCGTCAGAGGGGATTGCACAGCCTTTTCAGAAACGATGGCGCTATTTCCCAGGGGGTCCTCAATAATTAGTGTCAGTGGGAACTGCCCCTTGCGAGCAAGTTCAATCTTCTCCAGGATCTCTTCGCCTTTCGTTGTGCTTTCGAGGTTTTCTGCCTCTCGCGCCGAGCGTGTGGCAAAACATACCACGCCCTCGATCCTGTCTAAGACGCCCTCCACATTGGATATGTACGACTCCGAGGCGAATCCCGGCTCGATATCAATGCCCAGCTCCGGGACTCTTATGGTGCCACTGGAGGAGCGGATCACCCTGGCGTCCAGATCCTCGATGGTCTCTACAGGCAATGTGCTCCGCACCGGCTCCTTCTGAGTCAAGAGAATGGTATCGCTATGGCGAAAGCCGCAGTCGCAGACTCCGGCGATGATCATGGCCTCCCCGAAATGCGGGATATCCCGAGTCTCCCAACAAAACTGCATCTCGGCAGAGCAGACTGGGCAGTTAGCATTTGTAGTTAGATTCAATCTTTTCCTCCGACCACCTTCTCGCGGTCTATCTTTATGCCATTGGGGACTAATACGATTAAGTCGTCTCCGATTCCTGCAATATCTCCGGAGACATCTTCGACAGCCTTCTTGAGCTCACCAACGGCCCTATCCAGGGCGGCTTTATCCCTCTTCAGCCCTGCGATATCCACCAGGACGATATTCCCGGCGTAGATCTCCTGCTTGATCTCCGGCAGAACCTCGATTCGACCCAGTTCCGCGACGCGCAAGACAGTCTCAGAGGAGCCGTTCGACTCCACGAATTGACCCAGATCTACCTCAGAGTAATCCTGTTCTCCGGACTTTCCTATGAGCTTGAGCTTTTCTAAAAATCCTGCCATCTAAAAAACCCTCGACGGAAAATGTGTATTATTATATTTATATTTAACGTTGCTACATATCCACGAGTCTCAATCCCAGAAAGCCCATGGCCACCATGAAGAACAAGATGATCAGAGCAAAGCTCGAAGGTCTCAGCTCTACAGGAAGGACCAATTGAGCTCCTAAAATGAGGACGATCATCAGGAACACGAGGCCCGTGCTCATACCTATCTCCAGCCAATTCTTCTTCACAAGCTTACTCACCACCCTGCCTTAGAAGATATACTTTTTCGCCCGAAGGCCGTCCTCGCCTGCCAGAGTTGCCACCAGCACCCGGGTTCTACAACCATGCCACCCCCGCTCGACGAATTGGGGATAGACCGGCAGCCGTTCTTTCAGAGTATAACCCGCGAGAAGGACTTGCAGCTCCTCTTCTCTTGGCCAGGCTCTCTCGGGATTTATCGCATCTGGCGTCACGGGGCTGATTCCGCCTATATCAGTTGCGCCCGCTTTCACAAGCGGCAAGGGGTTCGCGAGGTTAGGCGGAACCTGGATCGCCACATCAGGAGGCAGAATCTCGCGGGCAGTCTTCACCAGACGGCAAAGATCATCCATCCCGGGCCGGGCAGCATTCGCCATGTCTGTTCCTGGCTTCGGATCAAGCGGCTGGATTATGACCTCCTGAATATGGCCAAAGGCTCTATGCAGATGGGCGATGGCCCGCAGGGACTCGACACGATCCTGCCAGCTCTCGCCGATGCCAACCAGAATGCCGGTGGTGAACGGGATTCGCAGCCTGCCCGCCCGGGCTATGTGCTCCAATCTCAAGTCAGGCCTCTTTCCCGGCGACTGAGTCATGGACAGACAGATTAGCAGTGCTTTCCAGCATCAGTCCCATGGAGGCGTTATAGGGCTGCAAACGAATCAAATCCTCTTCTGCCAGGAGGCCGGCGTTGGTGTGAGGCAATAGGCCATGCTCTAGTGCCATCTCGCATAGCTCTACCACGTAATCCAGGAGATCCGGGATTCTTGCCCCGTCGAGCAGCCTCTGGAAGCCAGGAACCTGCCAGGGGCTCTCGCCAAAGGTGAAAAGCGCTTCACAGCAATTCTCCTCTTCGCCGCGTTCCAACAGCCGCTCTGCCAGTGATCTTTGAATCAAATGGGCTTTGTCCGGTTCCTTTCGAAAAGAGCAATAACCGCAACGGTTCCGGCAGAGGTCCGTCACTGGAAGAAAAATATTTCGGGTGTAAGTGATAGTATTCATCTAGCGGCGAAACTCCACCAGCTTCAAAACACTTCCCCGTGGACAATCCTCAGGAGCTTCGCCCACAACTTCCACAATAGTGCATCTCTCGCCATCCTTCAACCCCGTCGGATGACAGATATCATACATGCTGCATTCCGGATCATCGCACTTCATGGCTTCAAAGACGATCTTGGATCCGGGGAATGCCTTTCTGGCGTCGAAAGCGGCAATTATGGGGCTTTCTGCAACCTCCACGGCTCGAACCCCTGCCTCGTGGATGGGACACTCGTGGACCAGCTCTCCGCGCGTTCCCAAGACTCTGTAGCGCCTTTTAGGCTCCAGATTTATGCAGGTGTTCCTGAGCTTGCAGGATTCGCATTCCGGAGTCGAGCCCACAAAGGTGAATTCCATGCCAATGCTGGCGAGTTTCGTTCCAATCAGCGTAATTTGTGTAGATGCCTCGGACATAGTTCATACTCCTTTCTTATCATCATAATTTGATAATTATTATCTTATTAAATAATGCCTGTAGCTTCGGCGGCTCTTACCGCTGCAATTCTATTCAGGCCTGTGTCCAGGATAGTATAGCGTTCCGGCCGGATCTCGTGGGCTTTGATCAGGGCTTCGATCACGTTCTCCGCATTCAGGCCCGCTTCTGCGGCGGAGGTAGGGGCCCCCACCAGCGCCAATGCTCTTTTTATCATCTTCCAGTCGCCGCCATGCAGATACATCATTATTATGGTGCCCAGACCGCACAGCTCGCCATGCAGGGCTCTTCCTGGAGCGATGCGGTTCAAGGCATGGGCAAACTTGTGCTCTGAGCCGCTGGCTGGCCGGGAAGAGCCGGCTATGCTCATAGCCACGCCGCTGGAGATCAAGGCTTTAACGACGATCTTTGCCGATTCCTCGAAGCCGGGACGAATCTCTGCAGCAAGCTCGACGACCATGTGCGCCGTCATGCCGGAGAGGGCGGAGGCGTACTCGCTGAACTCCTCATTTCTGAGCCTGTGGGCCAGCTGCCAATCCAGGATGGCAGTGTAGTTGGAGATAATGTCGCCGCAACCGGCACGAAGGAGCCTTGCCGGCGCCTGAGATATTATTTTGGTATCGGCCACAATGGCCATGGGCGACTGTGCCGGAAGGGAAGAGGTCTCTCCATTTACCGTCAAGGACGCCTGGGAGGAGCAGATGCCATCGTGCGAAGCGGCGGTGGGAACTGATAGGAAGGGAATATTCATTCCCAGTGAGGCGAGTTTGGCAATATCTATCGATCTGCCGCCACCAGCACCAATCAGGAATCCTGCCCCAATCTCCTGGGCCATCCCTTCTGCGCGACGCACCTCTTCCAGCTTGGAGTCAGTGCAAATCAGGGTCTCGGGCTGAAAACCGGCATCCTCCAGGAGCTCAAATATGGCTTTTCCCACAACGTCCTCAGTGCGGGGGCCGGTTATGATAAGGCCGCGCCTCTTGAGCAACAGATCGGCGCAGATCTCTGGCAGTTCCAGTATCACTCCACTACCTACCGCTACTATGCGCGGAAGCTCCATCCATCTAGATCTGACCAACTGCCTCACCAGCGAAAAACAGGCTAAGATACAAGTGATCTAAGGCGATATAAAACTATATCCTCAACAGGTCACCATCTCAGAGCGAAGGTCACAGAGTATACGATCCCTTATCTGATTGACCTCGGTGCTGGTCCTGCTTCTGGGTCTTGTGAGGGGAATCGGAATGACGTCCTTGATTCTTCCCGGGCGTGCGGACATGATCACAATGGTATCCGCCAGGTAGATAGCCTCATCAACGCTGTGGGTGACAAAGATCACCGTCTTCTTCTCCTCTTCCCAGATGCGCAGCAGCTCGGACTGCATGATGTTGCGCGTCTGGGCGTCCAGAGCTCCGAAGGGCTCATCCATGAGCAGAGCCTTGGGATTGTTGACAAGAGCTCTGGCGATGGCCACCCGCTGTTTCATGCCACCGGAGAGCTCATGAGGATAGCGGGTCTCAAAGCTCTCCAGGCCGACCATCTTCAGATACTGTCTCCCAAGCCTCTTGCGTTCATTCACAGGAACTCCCTTCAATTCCAGGCCGAAGACGATATTGTCCAGGACTGTTCGCCAGGGGAAGAGGGAATACTCCTGGAAGACCATGCCCCTCTCTGGAGACGGACCTCTTATGGGATCGCCATCGAGGGTAACAGTGCCGGATGTGGGGTCCTCCAGGCCCGCAATTATGCGAAGTAGAGTTGTCTTACCGCAGCCAGAGGGGCCGATGAAGCAGACGAACTCGTTCTCCCTGATGCTCAAATTTATGTCATGCAGGGCCTCCATCTCTTTTCCATCCGCGAAAAATTGCTTATTCACCCCCTTGATCTCCAGCAGAGCCATGTGAGGAGGACAAAACGCTTGGATGCTAAAACTCTTTCTATGCAGGATATGTCGCTTTCGGAAAAATGCTGGGTTAATGGGAAGGCCGCCCATCTCTTGCCCAGAAACGAGTAGGGCCGGGCAGCAGTCCCTTAAATTGCAGGAGATGATTGCACCTGCATCTATTTAGCCAATGAGCGCGCGGAGCGAAATTAATCTGTCCTAAATCTTCTCCGGCTTTTCCAGAAGCCTGGTCTTCCTCATCAACTCTCCTGTGCGGGCGTGGGGCTTGCGTGAGACTGTATCGTTGGCCTTTTCCAGCTCTCTGGCCTCGTCGGCGAGGCGTGCCGCCGCCCGCATAACCTCATGGCCCGCGGCCGCGGCCAGGGCGATCTGCTCCAGCTCCTTGAGACGGAAGCAGGCCTGGGCGTCGATGCCGGCTACGGTCTGGGCCATATGCAAAGCTCCAACGGCTTTGGCCCTGGCATAAGGATTCTGGAAGCTCATGCGCTCTGCGCACTTCTCAGGTGTGGCCAAAATGGCTGGCAGATGGGGCTCGCCCCTGGCGATTGTGCCCATGGCGACGTCGAGCTCTTCCGAAACCAGTCTGATAGCACCGCAGGCGGCCAGAACCTTGAGTGCATCTGAGTTGAAGAGCGCCATCTCAGCCGGGTCGAGGAACTCACGCTTGGCACCGATGAGCGGGTCCACGGGCAGGATGATGTAACCATATCCATCTGCTGCCAGCAGGTCGCGTGCCTCCTTCTTGGTCGGACCATCGGAGACTATGATGGTGGGGATACCCCGGAAGAGCTCGCGTGCCGTTGTTGGACCGGATGTCGCTGCATTGGGGCTGGTGATCACCACCAGTTGGGGGCCCCAGTCTTTCAGCTCCAAAACCGCTTCGCCCTCTTTTTTAGTCATCTTGGGGCCGAAGCTGACGATCTTGAATTCGATATCTGTTCTTTCCGCGATCTCGTCCAGGGAAAGATCGATGACCGTCGAGGTAGCGATATTTCCCAGCTTGACAAAGCCGATCTTGAACATGCTGGTCTCAAAACAAGAGAAAAGATAAAAGGGTTCCGTTTTAGGTGCTTATCACAAATTTCCATCTGCCTTCATAATATCCAGACACCTCAAGACGGAATACGCCGACCGATTGACTCCTGCGCTCCTCTTTTCGGTATCTGTCCCCACGCAGTAAAGATTTCCTATTGGAGTTCTTACATCCCCGAAGCCGGAATTTAGCCCCCAGGATGCCTTTTCTGGTATTAGTTCTTGATAATGTATCATATCAATATGCTTTTCGATATCAGGAATGTTATTGACTATGTTATCAAATGCTTTTTTCTTTATAGTAGATGCATTGTACTCGCCCGGCAGGGTAAATGCGAAACTTGCAAGCTGATTCCCTCTGGGCGCTAATGTGGGATCATAGTTCGTGGTAGGAACCACCCATGCATACGGATCCGAGTCGATCCACATCTCTGAACCATAGTTTGTAAAGATCTTCTTGGTCAGACCAAGCCATATTGTCAATGATCTTACTTTATTGATTGATAGAAGATTCTTGGCATAATCATCCGGTAAATCGTCAACCAGATATGGTAAGTTAGATGAGAAGCCCGAGTAGACAACCACTTCGCTCTCGTAACTATCCTCATCTGTAACCACCCGTTCCACTCGTTTGCTGCATTCGATCTTTGTAACCTTCTCATTCGTCTCTGATTTCCACTCCCTCTTTTGGAAATGATGCCAAAATGGAGTTCACTATAGATTGGAGACCCCCTTTAGGGTATCCCTGGTCTCTGGCACCATCTGTTATAAATAAGTCATATAGTTTTCCCACATAGGGAACCACATGCGGGTGAGGGTGATGGATCTTATTATCGATAAATCGAGAGATCGGCGCATTGTCTATGGACGTGCCTACCATAAAGTAACATAGCCAGTCCAGAAATCGTCTAGTCGTAATTGAAACCTTGTTGGGAAGTATTTCGGATAGAGGAATATTGGAAAAATCCTTGCCTGAATTCAGCAGATACAGCGTATTGAATAGGGCCCTCATCAGGAGCAGTCTGTCTGTCATAGGGAGCAGGCTAAAAGTCATCCAGGCATTGATGCTCCAGGGAAACGTCTTTATCTCGCTGCCGATTCTCACATAGTACTTTCCAAAGGGAATGAACTGAGGGACCACATTAAAATATTTGTCCATCAGTTCCTTAAGGGGGCCATTCTCCAACCTTGTTATGGCATGAGGTCCTGTATCCACACGGTAGCCATCTACCTCGTAAGACCTGCAAACTCCACCAATGCAGTCATCTTTTTCCAAAATCAGTACTTTCTTGCCTTCTCTGGAGAGGGCTAGCGCGGTCAATAAGCCACTGATTCCGGAACCAATCACAATAACATCATTCTTTTTCATATATCATTATCCGATTTCCAATATATCCCCTGGCTATCATCCCATCAGAATGCTTAAGCCTTTTGCCTTGAAATCTCCGCAACTTTGTGATATGATGCCGGCATATTGATCTTGGAGTCCATCCTCAGTTCCTTCCTCATTTTCATTCGAAAAGAGACTTTATATCCGATAAGGTTCTGTCTGGCCCGAGGACCCGAAAAAAGGACTGGCATGGCAGGTCTCTCTATTGATGTACTATTGATATATCACTATTATGAAACGCCGAACGGCTGCGGATTAAAGCGTGGGATGACATGATCACCAAGGAAGATGTGGAGCACATCAGCTGGCTTGCCAGCATCAAGATTGAGGATGAGGAGAAGGATGAGTTCGTGGAGCAGTTCAACTCCATTCTGGAGTACTTCCATCAGCTGGACGAAGTGGATACGGATGGAGTAGAACCCACTTACCGCGTGGTAGACCTGGCCAATATCTTTCGAGAGGATGTGGCTTTTGAGTCACTCACCCAGGAGGAAGCGCTCAAAAATGCACCGCGGCGCGAAAACGGCTACTTCAAGAGCCCCCGGATTGTGTGATTATGCTCTCCGAATTAAAGGCCAGTTTGCGGAGCGGATCCGCTGAGGAGTATCTTTGCCGGCTCTTTGAGAAGATCGAGAAGAGCTCGCTCAATGCCTTCACCACTCTTGCCAGAGAAAGCGCAATGGATCAGGCCAGAAAGTTTGATAAAAATCCCGGCCAGGGACTATTGGCTGGCATTCCCATCGCCATCAAAGAGTGCATATCTACCAGGGGGATTGAGACCAACTGCAGCTCCAGGATACTGCGCGGATACATCCCTCCCTATGACGCTCATGTCGTCGAACGCCTCAAGGCGGAGGGGGCCATCATCATGGGCAAGACCAATATGGACGAGTTTGCCATGGGCACCTCCACAGAGACGAGCGCTTTCGGACCGACCAGAAACCCCTGGGACCAGAATTGCGTTCCGGGCGGTTCCAGCGGCGGGAGCGCGGCCTGTGTCGCCGGCGGCGAAGCCCCGTGCGCCCTGGGTTCAGATACAGGCGGATCAGTGCGCTGTCCTGCATCCTTTTGCGGTATCGTGGGCCTGAAGCCCACTTACGGATTGGTCTCGCGCTTCGGTCTCGTTGCCTATGCCAACTCTCTGGAACAGATCGGACCGCTGACGCATACCGTGGAAGACACCGCCCTCCTCATGGAGATCATCGCCGGCCATGACTGGCGGGATACAACCTCGGCTGAGAAGGGAAGCTATCTGACGGGCCTCAAAGACGGAGTCAGCGGCCTGAAGATCGGTATCCCCAAGGAGTATTTCGGCGAGGGCGTGAACAAAGAGGTGGAAAAAGCGGTCTGGGACGCCGTCTCCAAACTGGAAAACCTGGGCGCAGAGTGGCAGGAGGTCAGCCTGCCGCATACGCGCTATGCTCTCGCCGCCTACTATGTCATTGCCATGAGCGAGGCCTCCTCCAATCTGGCCCGTTTCGATGGCCTGCGCTACGGGCTCCGCCAGAAGGGTGAGGACAAGGACTGGCATACCACATTCTCCGAGATTCGCAGCAAGGGCTTTGGGCCGGAGGTGAAGAGGCGCATACTCCTGGGGACCTACGCACTCTCAGCCGGCTACTACGGCCGCTATTATCTCAAGGCCTTGAAGGTGAGAACGCTGATCAAAGAGGACTTCCTGCGGGCTTTCAAGGATGTAGATCTCCTGGCCAGCCCTACCATGCCCATCCCTGCTTTCAAGATCGGAGAGCGCATCAACGATCCACTCTCGCTCTACATGGCGGATGTCTTCACTGTGCCCATCAACCTGGCCGGCGTTCCTGCAGTCTCCGTGCCCTGCGGATTTGCCGGGCGGCTGCCCATCGGCTTGCAGCTCATGGGGCCGCACTTCGGCGAGGCCGCCGTGCTGCGGGCGGCGCATGCCTTCGAGGCGGCCACACCCTTCCATGAAAGAACGCCGGAGGTGGTCTGAATGGAAGACGTCATCATTGGTCTCGAGATTCACGTTCAGCTCAACCGTCTGCAATCCAAGATGTTCTGCGGCTGCTCTACTGCGTACCACGACTCCGAGCCCAACACCCATACCTGCCCCGTTTGCTTAGGTCTGCCGGGCTCCCTGCCCGTGCTGAACCGCAAAGCCGTAGAGTGCGGCATAAAAGTGGGTCTCGCCCTCAACTGCACCATTGAGGAGGAGACGCTCTTCTACCGCAAAAATTACTACTATCCGGACCTCCCCAAGGGCTTCCAGATCAGCCAGTACGATTTTCCCCTGGCTACCAAGGGACACATCATGATCCTGGGGGATGATGGATTGGAGAGAGATATCCGCATCAACCGGGCGCATATGGAGGAGGACCCCGGGCGGCTGGTGCATGCCGGCACCATCGACAAGGCGAAGTACACCATGGTGGACTACAACCGCTGCGGCATGCCGCTTCTGGAAGTGGTGACCGAGCCGGATCTTCGCTCTCCCAAAGAAGCACGCACTTTCCTGGACAAGCTGAAGAGCATTCTCGAATATCTGGATGTCTTCGACGGCTCCCTGGAAGGGTCCATGCGTGTGGATGCGAACATCTCTCTAAAAGGAGGAGACAGGTCTGAGGTCAAGAACATCTCCGGCTTCAAGGGCGTGGAAAAAGCCCTCTCCTATGAGATAACCCGCCAGAAGAACCTGCAGCGCCGCAACATCAAAGTGGTGCAGGAGACCCGTCACTTCGATGAGTTGCGCAATGTGACCGTCTCCATCAGAAGCAAGGTGGGGGCCCATGACTACCGCTACTTCCCGGAGTGCGATCTGGTGACACTGCGCATCGCCTCCTGGGTTCCGGAGATCAAGGCCACGCTGCCCGAACTGCCAGATGACAAGCGGGAGAGGTTTGTGAAGCAGTACGCTCTGGCTGATGATCATGCCAAATCGTTAACCTCCGAGATAAGGCTAGCCCACTTCTACGAGGCCGTCGCCGCCCGGGCGGCGCCCAAGCTGGCCGCAGTCTGGATTGCCGACGTTCTCAAGGGAGAACTGAACTACCGCAACCTGGGCATCGACAGCTTCCGCCAGGAGCACATGGTCGATATTGTGCAGATGCTGGAGAGAGCCGAGATCACAGAGGACGGGGCGGTGGAGATCATCCGCAGCATCCTGGACAAGAAAGGCAGCTCGCCGGAGGAGATCGTCCGGACAATGGGCCTGGGCAAGGCTGAGGACGATGCTGTGCAAAAAGCTGTGCGAGAGGCCGTAGCTGAGAGCGCGGCAGCCGTGGCGGACTACAGGGCAGGAAGCGAGCGCGCCCTGAACTTCATTGTGGGACTGGTTATGAAGAAGACGCGGGGCAAGGCCAGTCCTGGCGAGGTGCATATTCTGGTCAAGGCTGAGGTGGAGAAGAGCTAGACGGCTTTTTGTCACCAGGGAACTGGAGGATGAGCGTTTCGCGCAGGTCAGGGCTCGTTTCTCGATGAAATGCTCTTCTTCACTTCCTGGAAGGAGCAAGTCTTGACTTTGCCATCCTTCAGTTCCATCATCTCGATCGCCACTGCTTTGTGCACCAGGGATTGTTCTTCTTCATTGATCATTGCTTTCATGATTGAGTTCACTCTGCTACCTGCCAATGGCCGCCCTTATCCGGGCCGATGCGCTGGATGCGACCTTGCGCTTTCATTTTTCTTATTTGCTTCTTGATGGCCCACTCTGTAATGCCTACGCGGAGCGCAAGCTCTGTGATGGTAATTGCCGGATCATTCTGCATGAGTTCGATGATTTTCTGGGTACTTTTCTGGGTACTTTTCTGGGTACTTTTCTGGGAATCTTTTTCCGACGACCCAAGACCTTCAAGCTCCTTTCGGTGGACGGTGGCGATGAACATGGATCCTTCTCGGTCGTCGGTGAAACTGATATCCGGCCAGTCCTCCAGAGCGCGTTTAATTCCTGATCCTAATCCTTTGTAGGGCAGCAGGCCTTTGGCTACATAGGATACCAGGATTGGGTTTCTGATATTCGAAATGCCTGAGCGGATTTTCTCCACGGCCAAGTTGTTGGGCAGATGGCCTGGATTTCTTCCAGTGGTGAAGATTGAGATGTTCCATGATCTCCCGTTCCGCTCTGGCCTTTGGCAGAGGATTGCGACTTGTGTGGTCTCTTGTGAGTTGACTTGTGCTGTTGCTCCAGCCTTGGCATCCAAACTGCATGAAACAATGCCATAATGGATTTAAATCTTTTTGAAAGAAAAATGATGAGAGACGAATCGATTGCTTTTTATTCACCCTGGTCTTCATCGCCTCAGGTTGATCATCAATGTCTGGTTACTGGGATCCGCATATTGAGCGCATGCCTCTCGAGGATTTGCATGCCCTTCAAGAGGATCGGCTCAAGTCCATAGTGCGCTATGTCTACGATCACTCTGCCTTCTATAGGCGGAGATTCAAAGAGGCAGGCGTGGAGCCGGGCGACATTAAAACCCTGGCCGATGTCACAAAGTTGCCCTTCACCAGGAAGGTGGACCTGCGGGACAACTACCCTACAGGCATGTTCAGCGCTCCCAAGAGCCAGGTAGTGCGCTACCACGTCTCCAGCGGCACCACTGGAAAGCCAACCGTAGTGGGATACACCAAAGGAGATATCGAGACCTGGTCGGAGTCCCTGGCCAGAGCGCTGACATCCATCGGCCTCAGCCGGGACGATGTGGTCCAGGTAGGCTACGGCTACGGCCTCTTCACCGGCGGCCTGGGGCTGCACTACGGCGCAGAGCGCATCGGCGCCGCTGTACTGCCGGTCGGCACGGGCAACACGGAACGCCAGATTGAGCTGATGCAGGATCTGGGCTCGACCGCCATCGCCTGTACGCCCTCCTACTTCCTGCATATCATGGAGGTGGCGGAGAAGATGGGCATCTCCATCCGGAATGATACTCATCTTAAGGTGGGCATCTTCGGAGCCGAGCCCTGGTCCCTTGAAACCCGCAAGAGAATCGAAGACGCAACTGGAATCAATGCCTATGACATCTACGGGACAAGCGAGATATCGGGACCCCTGTTCACTGAGTGCCAGGAGAAGAAGGGAATTCACGTCTGGGGAGATATGCTGCTGACCGAGGTCATAGACCCGAAGACAGGAGAGCCGGTCTCTGAAGGCGAGACCGGGGAGCTGGTTTTCACCACTTTGCATAAATTCGCTCTGCCCCTCATTCGCTACAGAATAGGCGACTTATCCATCATAACCAATGAGACATGTGCATGCGGCCGTACGCACCCGCGCATCATGAGGATTCTGGGCCGCACAGACGACATGCTCATCATTCGCGGCATCAATGTCTTCCCGAGCCAGGTGGAGTCGGTCCTGATGAACATTCCTGAGGTGGGCGACCACTGGGAGATCGTGGTGGACCGCCAGGGGCCTCTGGATATGATGACGGTGCGCGTGGAGCTGACCGAGTCCGGCTTCTCCGATAAGATCGGCGACCTGATGAAGCTGAAGAAGAAAGTCTCAAAGGAATTAAAAGGCGTGCTGAACATAGCTGCAGAAGTGGATCTGGTCGAGCCCGGAACCATCCCCCGGTCCATGGGTAAGGCCAAGAGAGTGACAGATAACAGGAAGGTTTAGTGGAAGGTGCAGGAGGCTTTCAAGATGGAAGAGATCAAGCAAATTTCGCTCTTTGTGGAGAACCGGCCGGGAAGGACGGCCAAGGTTGCAAAAACGCTTTCTGATGCAGGTGTGAACATACGCGCTCTGACCATCGCCGAGGCCGGCGACTTCGGAGTCATTCGCATGGTACTGGATGATCCCGGAGAAGGGCTACAAAGTCCTGAAGGAGAACGCCTTCACCGTCTCCATGACCGATGTTCTGGCAGTGGAGATGAAGGATACTCCTGGCGGCCTTTACGAGATAGTCAATACCCTGGGACAGAACAGCGTGAATGTGGACTACGCCTATGCCTTTGTTACGGCGAAAGCTCAGCGTGCCATGCTCATCCTGCGGGTGGACGACATCGCCAAGGCCGGAAGGTGCTGGGCGAGAAGAACGTCAAGATCGCGACGAAAGAGGAGATCCAGGCCATCTGAAGGCCTGGAATCACAGAGTTTTATAGTAAGATTTTATATATTATTGAGAGTGTAGAAAAATCTTTATACTATCCACATCAATCCGATCAAAAGGAGTTACAAAAATGAAGCCTTTTGCAGCTTTTATATCGGTCATGCTTTTCCTGGCCTGCCTGGCCTTGCCAACCTTGGCCCTGGAATCGAAGGTTCTCACAGTCTCGGAGAAGGCCCTATCCGTGGATCTGGGACCGAGCTTTGAGATTGACAGCGGCGCATTTAACGCCAGTAGCAAAGGTATGGCCTCCCAGGACTTCCTAATCAACAACACAGCCACAGCAGGAGCGGCATTCGTATCCGTCATGAGCGTCTATGATGAAGTCTTAGGCAAGATGAGTCCCGGCAGTCTTTCCGAGCTTTTCCTGGTCGGGGGCATGTCTGCTGTTGAAGCCAGAGGCGATTCTGAGATCGGAAACTGGACCGCTGTGAGTTCCCTGGGAAATAATGTGACCGTCCACACCATGAGCACCGAGGATGAGCGGATTCAGATGCTTGGCGGCAGCTACGACATGGCCGTCTGGGACCTGGATAGATCCACTTATGCCGTGTTGGTATCGTTACTTGATAGGGATAATACCACTCAAATAATCAAGACTCTGGCCGTCAGCTAGGCCGGAGCCGCGTTTTTTTTTATTATTCGATTTGATCCATTAAAAAAATGGCGACGTTGTACTTCGAGATAGAGGCTATTTCGACTTGCAGGCCTGGTGCTTCAACATTTCTCCGAATGACAGGATTCTGCCGGGCGGAGCACATTTCAGGATGACTACAAATAGCCCCTAAAAAAACATGAAAAAGAGATGGAGAAAAGCGATAGCCAATGCAAGCTCTTCCCAATTTCATATCTGTATTAAACGCCCGGACCGGGATTCGAACCCGGGTCGAAAGCTCGACAGGCTTTCATGATGGGCCACTACACCATCCGGACACAACAGATCCCGCCTCCCAGATTCGAACCGGGGACATCGCGGTGACTGCGCGTAGCACCTCTACGGTGCGAGACATACTACAGCCGCGCACTCTACCAGGCTGAGTTAAGGCGGGCCTCTCGCTACCAGGTTACTCCTTGTACTTAGACCTTTCGGGCAATGCTTTGCTTGTGTGCAGTCCTGAATCATTTGCATCACACCGGATTATATGGAATATTTTAATATTTTTATAGATCTTCATTGTTACTTACCTCACGTCCATCCTTGCCTCAAATTTGCAGTGAGCATATGCCAAAACGACAAGCTGAGCCGTCTTTGCATGATAGGGCTATGTGAGAACCAAGTGTCTTCGCAATAATCTGCTCCATTCCTGCATCGAGATAATGCTTCCCGATTTGCTGGACTCGCTCGGGCGCGTTATTTTCACGCCCTTGTCTATCTTGCTCGTTTTTCACGCTTGCCTTCTTTTCGCGAATAACCCAAATGGATTTTTTTTGCTTATTCAATACTCCGTTCAAATGTCGAGTTCGGACTTTGAGCAAGTGCAAAATAATTTCGGGTTTCTACAGGCAATGCTTTGCTCGTATTGCCCTTGCGTTGAAGTGCAGTTGATGCGCCTCTTCGCCAAATTGGTGAGAAGGAATCAAATTTCGAAATATCGTGGTACTATAATGGTGCTGGGCAGTACTGATGGGAAATACTAAGAAAAGGTAGCATAATTTTATAGTCTTACGTTCTTATGTTACGTAACAAAGCGAGGTTATTTATATGAGTTACTTAAGGACATATTTCATTTTGGTTTCTGCCATTATTCTCCTTCTGCCAGGAGCATATGGGCTAGATTTCTCCATGGGCATATCTAATGGAATAAGAGGCGCATCGGAAAGCTCCGGGTTAAATGCGGGTATCGATAACGCCTTTGCCAGCAGCACTGTGGCAAGTCCTGAATACTACTCCACTAACTCGAATGTGGCTGGAGGTGGAAGCCTGGACTTCAATGAGTCTTTTGACTCTCTGAATGGCGGCGAGCACGTGCGCTTGATAGCCAAAATGTCGAATAGCGTCTATCACGCCCATGATTTTAAAATCGTAAACAAGGCTAACGAAGAAATTAGAGTCGCTGAGTCGCTGGTTGTAGATCAAGGAAACGATATAGAATGTTCTGCTCAGGCATGGAATTCTTTAGGGCAATCCACAAAAGTGGGACTAAGAATTCCAACTGGCTCTTTGACCGGCTATTCCAACCAGGGCAATGCCACGGATACGTCTGTCTCAGCCAATCAGACGGCAATTGTGCCCTCAAGGACCCTATTCAGCGTCTTTTCAGAGGCCAATAGAAAATTTTCCACTCAAAGCTCGAGCAGCACACTTATGTCCTCCAGAGCAATAAAAACACAGACAAATACCGAGGTTACCGCAACCAAGTCCAAAACCACGAGCAAATTAAGCATATTAAGACCTGCTTAAGCTCTATTGAGGACTCCATCAGTTCATGCTGTTCGTCAAAGATGCATGGAAGCTCGATATGGCTTTCATGCGCATTTTATTCAAGGCCAAACTGGATAACAAAAGAATTTTGCGGATTGTTTTGCTGTTGATTGTGCTATTTATTATGCTATTTATATCGTTGCCTCCCTCTACCCATGCCACCTCTTGGTATGCGAATATTGGCAGCTGGAAAATAGAGAGGCAAAGTGAGACGATAAGCTTTGAACTGCAGGATTATTGCAGAGGAAATATCACCGGGATTGAGGCAACGCCGCAAGGCAGGATAGTGAGCGGCAGCCACTCAAAGTATATTGACATTGATCTCAATGATGTTGCCGTAAAGCAGAGGCGAAGTGCTTTTCAGGGTGAGATAAAATCTGAAAAATATACCAAATTATCTGCCGAGGCTGAGGAGCCTATAACCCGGGAGATACTAAAGCCTTCTGGAAGCCCATTCTATGAGTTCAACTTTACAGAGGTTTGGCCGGTGCATTTTCAATCGGATGAGGCAGTTGTCTACAAAGGAAAGGAGATCAACGATCGTGACCTATCTGCGAACAACCGTGATTACGTTTCCGCGACCTTTTTTTATGCAACTGAGCTTTCCGGAGTCAGGCGAAGCAGCATGGAGTTTTCACGCGTGAATATCACCCTGATTGCAGATAATAATGATGTTGTGAAGGTAGAATTCCTCCCCATAAAACATCTGAATTATGACATTGAAGCCTTCTCTTCCGGGATGACTGATCTGAAATACAAGCAGACGGCTCCGGATATGGTCACGACCATAAACGAGGGTGATCAGAGCTTCTTTGGAGACTATACATTGAATGCGACGATTGAGATGGGCGCAACCAATAATAAGATGGAGACGGACCTCCTGCTTGAGGGCTGCAGCTGTTATCCTGGTGCTGGCGCTGGTGACTGGGAAGATGGTGGAGATACGAGTTAGAGTCAGTGCAAAGTCGATATGATCCTGAATGGCTCGATATCAATGACATCAGGGCCCACTCGATCCAATAAACAGGGCGATTTAGCCAGGAGGATTTAGAGCCCGGGTGATTTTATGCTCATAGGTATTATGTCCGATGCACACGACAGCATTCAAGGAGTCAAAGATGCTCTATCGATATTTTCTCAAAAGAAACGTCAACATGGTGCTCTTTGCCGGAGATATGATAGGCTCGGGCAATTGTTACACCTTCGAGGGCTTTGGCATTCCCATCAAGCTGGTCTACGGCAATAACGACGGAGATCGTGTCGGTCTTTTCAGAGAGTTTGCGCGCGTGGGCGGAGAGTACCTGGGCGACTTCGGTGAGGTCGAGGCAGACGGCCTGCGGATCGCCCTCATGCATGGCACAGAGGAGCCGCTGGTCAAGGCGGTAGTCGCCTCTCAGATCTACGATATAGTGGTCCGGGGCCACAACCACCGTTTCGAGGTGACGCGGCAGGGCAAGACTCTGCTCATCAATCCGGGCGAGATCTGGGGCCACTTCACCGGCCTCTCCAGTATCGCCATCCTGGACACCGCCGACCTGAAGGTGGAGAAGATCGAGCTGGGCCAGTTCAAGACCTTCCGGGAGATCATCAAAGGATGACCGAAGGCGCATTCGTTCCCTCTTTGGGTCTCTATCTCCTTGTGGAGCGGTCAGATCAAAAAGTGAAAAGGATCTATTTTTCCAAAGAGAGACCTGAGGAGCCCTCAGAGTTGGCGGAAAGGATTGCGGCCTACCTGGAGAGAGGCGCGCCCTGCCCTGCGGCAGAGCTGGATCTTTCGGCCTGCACCGAGTTTCAGAAGAGGATCTATGCCGTGGTGCAGGGGATCGGGCGCGGCGAGACCATGACCTATGGAGAGGTTGCCGTCTGCGCAGGCTGCCCAGAGGCCGCGCGCGCCGTGGGCCGGGCCATGGCTACGAATCCTTTTGCCGTCCTCGTGCCATGTCACCGTGTGGTCGCCAGGAAGGGCCTGGGGGGATTTGCCTGGGGTCCGGAGACTAAAGAGAAGATGCAAATGCTGGAAAAGGGGCAGTTGGAGAAAGGGCAGTTGTGAGCCGGCCTAGAGGAGAAAAATTGGGGCAGCTTCTGTGAACAAGATAACGGGATAGAAACTATCCGAGAAATTGGCAACTTGAAATCGACCCCCGGCTTCTCGGCCCCAGGCGCCCGCGCCCCCACGTGCGCGCGTGGCCCCAGCCAAGCCCTTCGGGGTTATGCTGGCCTGGATCGGGCAGTCATTTGGCCTTTTGGTCACTATGTCGCGCAAGTTATACATCAAAAACTTTTATATGTAGTAAAATGCTTACAAAGAATTCGTGGGCAACAAGAGATTCAAGGATCAAATCCTGGCTCAAATACGGAATGTCTGTGAAGAGGAAGGCAAGAGCGAGACTAAGGTCAATCCTCTTTTTGAGACATCTGCATCATGTTATGATTACAGTAATAAATGGTCGCACCTCCCACCTTTACTTCTCACCTGAATATATAATCGATAGCACTTAAAACTATTTATCTATTACTTTAATGTTTAATCGATTAAAATCGATCCAGCACTTCAGAAGTATAACTCTTTAGAAAAATTTATATTACATGAGTTAAGTCGGTACTTATCATACTAAACCTTAGAGAAGAAATAAAGGAGAAAAAAAAATGAATAATCGAATATCAGCAGGCACGCTAATCTTCTCCCTCGCCGTACTGTTCCTCGGAACAGCACTGGGCCAGGAAGAGGACAGCAGCACAGACATCCAGATCGCCATTACCAATGCCAGTTTCGTAGCTCCCAGCCCGGAGAAAGAGAACTTGAATGAGGAATGGGTGGAGATCTACAACGATGGCTCGTCGGATGCAGATCTGACCGGCTGGGTTCTGGAGGATGGGCAGAATCACACATACACCTTCCCGGATTTTAGTCTAACAGCAGGGGCCAAAGTTAAGATCAGAACAGGAATTGGAGATGACACCTCTGAAGATCTCTTCTGGAATCGCAGCTCATCCATCTGGAACAACGGAGGGGACACGGCAACCTTGACGGATGCTGAGGGCAATATCGTCTCCCGCTATCCCGAGGAAGCCCAAGTGGCCTGAGAACTCCCAATTTTTCTTTCTTTTTAATACCTGCGGATTATCTTCTTCACTACCAGCCGTCTTTTGGCAACATCCCTTAAGCTCCTCTCCATCACCATTAAGCCCGCACCAGAGCGCAAGTGTAAAATCCGATCCTGACCTCTTATTCTCCGGTGTACTATAATGAATCTTGAAGAGATGTCGGATGTATTGAAGTCCTCCCTGGGAATCAGGGACCATATCGTGGGCGTGAGACTGTTCAAGAGCGAAGAGGAGATCCCCAAAGATCTCGACATCATAGAGAAGCCCTTCCGGTACTGCTCCATGGTCCAGACAGCGAGGCTCCAGGGAACAAGCTTCCTGGCGCATGCAGATTACCACGAATGCAAGGGAGGCTCATCCGGCCTCGGCCTGGAGGCATGCCCGGAGAACATCACAATCAGGATCTCTGTACTTTGATAAATTGCATAAGTGCGAGACGAAGGAGGTGGGCTCCAACATCGCCGCCAATATGCCCCGACTTCTTCCCGGCAGCACAATCGCAACTTACGTGGCTCCGCTGGACAAGATGGTGATGAATCCGGATGTGGTGATATTCGTAGGCAATCCGCTTCAGGCCAGGAGAATTGTGCAGGCGGTTGAGTTCAAAAAGGGAGGGCGTTCGACCTTCAATACCGCCGGGATTCAGTCCTTTTGTGTGGATGCCACCAGCTCCCCCTACCTCAAAGGCGAGGTGAACTTTTCTCTGGGCTGCGATGGATCGGCGAAGAACGCCGGGCTGGCGGATGAGGACGTAGTGATAGGCATACCTTTCGCGATGATGGAGGACATCTGCACTGTCCTTAAGGAGAATTACCCGGCCTGGGACAAGTTCATGCGAGGATGAGCAAGAGAGCGATTTAACTTTTTTTTGCAGGTTTTTGGCAAGACATCGGGACATACTAATAGTCTGCAGCTTCATCGTTGCACCCCGCAGGGTGCGCCCCCACAGTAGCGCGGGAGGCCGCGGGCCGACTCGCGGAACCCCGGAAGAAGTGCGTCTGCCTGATCGCAGACGCAGTTAAAATATATCTCCACTTCCTTCTTCCGGGGTTCCGCGCGGTGTTACGCGCTAGGGGTGACGGGGCCCACTCCAGGCCGTGGCGGCCCCCCCTGACCCCGCGTCCGCGGGGAACAATTTATGAAGCGATGCCCTTTATGCGAAAGCGGAAACGAAAACCAAGTAGAAGAAAAAGTATACAACATTCATATTAACTTCAAGAACTCATTTGAGCTTAAACCTGCCTGCCTGATGATTGCCCTCAGAGTGCCTCGATCAAGCTCTTTATGATTGGGTACTATTACCTGAGAAAAGGGATCATCTCGCCTCATCACAATATGGCTCCCTTCTTGCCTCTTAAAGTAAAAGCCTGCATTCTCCAGAGCTTTAACGCATTCGCGTCCGGATATGACAGGCAGTTTGCTCATACAACCGCCAGAAGAGCCTCAAAGCGTTCTTCTGGAATTGGGAGGCCATCCTCAGCCAGTGCATTGATGTACGCATTGATAGCCTCTTTTATGTTGACGATGGCTTCCTCTCGGGTCTTCCCCTGGCTGATGCAACCAGGGAGACTTGGAACTTCTGCCACCCAATAGTCGTCCTCGCCGGGGTAGATCATCACTTGCCGCATAGGCAACTAATTTCTCTTTCGACAATATATTACCTATGCCAGCAATCATAGCCTTTGCTTCGGTCTTTAAGATCGCCTATGCATGTCTGAAGAGTCGTGGCTCCATCGAAACAATGCGGCATTCGATCAGTCTTCATCTTAACCGCCCGTCGTCGCTTGGCCGGCCGCGGCCATAAGCCGCGCCCCCACAGTAGCGCGGGAGGCCAGCAGGCCGACTCGCGGAACCCCGGAAGAATGCGCTTATGCTGTCCTGCCTGCGTCTGCGAAGTCCAGTCTGCAATTGAATGACATCAGCATATCCGTTGAGTGCAAACATTTATCCAGCCTCTTCTTCCGGGCTTCCGCGCGGGTATTACGCGCTGTGGTGACGGGGCCCGACTTATGGCCGTGCGGCCCCCCTTAACCCCGCGTCCGCGGGGAACAATTTATCCAGCTCTTGACGCCAGGCACCGCGAATGCGAATCAAGCCTTTGCCAATCGGCCTACCCTTGAGGGCCGGAATCCTCTAAAGGCGCTTTGGGGATCAATGAGTATAGGCTTTAAATGCAGAAGGAAGCACAACCAATCAGAGGTTAAATGTCACCCGCAAAAAATGGACAGAATCGCAAAGACATCCGCCCCGGCCTGGAGGTGGATGTTGTTCTCAAGAAGGACCAGCGCACCGGCAAAAGGACGCGCGGAATTGTGAAGACCATTCTCACCAGTTCTTCATTCCATCCGCACGGCATAAAGGTAATGATGCAGGACGGCCAGGTGGGCCGGGTGCAGGAGATCGTGCAATAGCCAGCTGTATCTCTTGTACCTTTGTATCCAATACATTGAAAAATCGGAAAGATCGAAACGCCGGCAATTGTGGCCAACATCATTGTTATCGATGCAATTGCCCCGATCCAACTCACCTCTATCCTGTAGCGCCGTAGCTAACCCCTAGCTTTTTATCTCTTCATTTCCTCATTCCCGGGCATGGTAAAAGAAGTTCATGCCGTTCATATCTTATGCAAGACGGAAAAGAAAGCGCTGGAGGTCCAAGAGAAGCTGGCCACCGGTCAGGAGAACTTTGCCGAGATGGCCCGCAAATACTCCCAATGCCCTTCCAGCAAGAGCGGTGGAGACCTGGGCTGGTTTGGCAAGGGCAAAATGGTACCGGAGTTTGAGAAGGCCGCCTTTGAGGGCGAGAAAGGCAAAGTCCTGGGGCCGGTGAAGTCCAAGTTCGGCTATCACCTCATCAAGGTCGTGGATAGAAAATAGAGCAATTATCGGTCCAGCATCCTTTGCATCTTTGGACCGGCCTGCGACAGTCTCTCCCGGGCGCGCACGAGATCCCCCTGGCGGATCTCTTCTCCGGAGCCGGATATCGCTGTCGAGATGTTATTCATGTCACCCGTGAAGTTGCCGTCATACTTGATCGTCAGCGGCCTGTACTTGCTGTACTTTTTTGAAAAATTCCCAAAACTGCTCTCCAGCATTCCGTATTGCATAGTGGCATTCTCTCGATTTCCCTCGTCCAGGGACTGCATAGTCATGGAATAGGATGCATTCAATGATTCTGCCTCTCCCAGGAAGATGCTCCGCGTTATGACAGCGCTGGCATAGCTGCCCGCTACTGCCAGGAGCAGAGCCGCAACCACGAAGACCGTCATCAGATTCTTATTCCGCCGCTTGACGGTCTCGCAACTGTTCCAGCCAAGCAATGTGTTGATGCTGCAAGTGGCTGTGGCCGCCTGGAGCAGCAACACTGCAGCAATCAGGTAGATGGGAATCTGCCATTCGTCGGCCACCCAAAAAAAGGCTATGAGGATGCATACCTCAGCCAGAATCACCCTTAAAAGCCGGTCCATGGTGCCCAGGTTCTTCATAAGGGCAGCAAATCCGCCTGAGAGATTATAAGGCTTTGTGGCTTCAGGCCGCTGATGATAAGAGAAAGAAGGATCCGGATCCATCTATCGGAGTGAAGGAAATAAATACCACATCCGAACATATGGCCTGAGAATAATGACATCGGTGATCTGAACTTGAAGACGACAACGATTATCACAATCATGGCGCTGCTACTGGCATTCCAGATGATCGGCGCTTCCCAGACTCGTCTATCCGGCAGGAAATTCCTGAGTCCAGGGAGGGCTTCGTGGGATCCGCCGGCCGCCTGGAGCTGAATATTATCTATCTGCGAAAAATTCCATGTCGCACGAATCTGAATCAACCACCCCAGAAGCTTGGGATATTAAAGAAGTGCACGACATAAGCGTCCCCCTGGAGACAGCGCCCGCCTACCCCGGCGACAGCTCCTACTCCCGGCAATGGGTGTCAAGGTTAGAGGAGGGAGCAGACTATAATCTGTCTACCCTGACCTTAGGCTCGCACATCGCAAGCCACCTGGATTTCCCAATTCACCTCTTCAAGGATGGCCGGACACAGGATTTGTATTCCCTTAAGCGATTCATCATCCCGGCACAGGTTATCTCTGTCGCAGGGGAGGAACCAATCCCGTCTTCTGTAATCCCATATCAATCGATCAATAAAGGGGATGCTCTGCTCTTCAAGACCCGCAATTCAATGCAGCGGCTAATGCATAATCCTGTCTTCTCGGAAGAGTATATCAGTCTCACACCAGACGCGGCCCGGCTTTGCGTCTCCTCGGGCGTCGGCCTGGTGGGCATCGACTACCTTTCGGTAGATAGCTATGAAGACGCTTCTTTGCCTGTGCATCGAACTCTTCTGGAAAACGATATTTTGATCCTGGAGGGCATCGATCTCAAGGATGTCCCTCTGCGGCAGGTACACGCTCATCTGCCTTCCCCTGCGAATAAAGGATGCAGAAGCCTCCCCAGTCCGGGCGGTTCTGGTGAGGTGATCTTACGGATCTTGAGCAAATGTTCCGATCTGCCCTGGAAGCCCTGGATGAGGCCATCTGCCTCTGTGACCAAACGGGCGATGTTCTCTACGCGAATCCTGCCGCAGAGAGACTGACAGGATGCTCGGGGAGCGAAGCCAGAGGAAAAGACTGTATACAGGTCCTGGGCAGCCTTGCCACCACGATTCTTGAATCCGCCCGGGGAGAAAAGAGCAAAACCTATCGGGGGAATATTGGGTTGGCAGGCAATGATCTGGAGTACTCCATCACTTCCTTACAAGAGAATGATCTCGCCGGCCATTTTCTGATTACATTGAAGAGTCCAAATGCGAAAAATGACCTGCGTGAATGTGACAGGATCATGGCGGGCGCAACCCTGGCCACCAACCAGCTCTTGATCTCCGGGGAGATGGGTCTTGCACTGAACCAGTCTCTTGAGATCCTGGGTTGTTCGGCGAACGTGGACCGGGCCTACATTTATGAGCACCATTTGGACGAGGGTAGCGAACATCAGATTTGTCTGCGCTATCAATGGACTCGCGATACTGTTCCGCCCCCAATGTGCCCAACAGACCTTGGTTCAATACCATACAGCTCTCTTCCGGGCTGGTTTGAGACACTTTCGGGCGGCATGCCCATGCGGGGTAACACCCGCGACCAGCCCATGCCGGCAAGATCGCTGTTCGAAAAGCTGGGTGTGCGGTCGTTCTTGATCGTCCCCATCTTCACAGCAGATCGATTCTGGGGTTTCATAGGCTTTGACGACCGAAAGAGCGAGAGAATCTGGACCTGGGGAGAGGCCTCCATCCTGATGACCCTGGCCAGCGCCATTGGAGGATCTCATTGGCCGCTTTGAGGCTGAGGCAGCCTTGCGGGAGAGCGAAGAGAAGTACAGAGAGCTGGTGGAAACATCGAGCAGCGTCATCATGAGAGTGGATACCTGTGGCTGCATCAAGTTCATTAATCATTTCGGCCTGGTGTTCTTCGGCTATCTGGAAAAAGAGATCCTGGGCCGCAACGTGGCGGATACCATCGTTCCCGACAGGGGCACGGGCTGCAATCTTCAGGCCATAGTCGAAAATATCATGCAGCATCCGGAAAGCTATTCCACTCATGTCATGGAGAATATGCGATCCAATGGAGAGAGGGTATGGATCGCCTGGACTCACAGGCTGGTGCAAAATGACCGGGGAGAAGTCGTCGAAGTCCTCTGCATCGGCAACGATGTGACTGAGAACAAACGCTCTTCAGAAGAGCTCAAAAAGGCGGTGGCTGATCTACGGGAGACCCGTGATTATCTGGAGAACCTCTTTGGCCATGCCAATGCACCCATAATTGTCTGGGACCCTGACTTTCGCATCACAAGATTCAATCATGCCTTCGAGAGGCTGACCGGCCACCTGGCCGGGGATGTCCTGGGAAGATCGCTCGACATCCTCTTTCCCGATGAGACCAGAGCCGAATCTCTTGCCTACATCCAGAGGACTCTCTCCGGCGAGAGCTGGAATGCAGTCGAAATCCCCATCCGGAATAAAGACGGCATGGTTCGAACGGTGCTCTGGAACTCGGCGACCATTTATGATGAAGGTGGCCGAAAAGTCATTGCTACCATCGCCCAGGGTCAGGACATCACCGAAAGGAAGGCTGCCGAAGAGCAGGTAACTTTCCAGGCGTCTTTGCTCGATCAAGTTCGTAATGCTGTGATTGCTACTGATCTTGAGGGCAGGATCATCTACTGGAATCGATTCTCAGAGGTGCTTTACCAATGGAAGGCAAATGAGGTGCTGGGCCAAAGCATTGCGAAGACCATTGTGCCTCCTGATAGGAGTGCCCTCATGAAAGAGGTGATGGATGACATTATGCGCTACGGCTATCGGGAAAGCGAACACATGGTGCGAAGAAAGGATGGCACTTTATTTCCGGCCTTTTATGCCTTCAGCACGCTGTCGGACGAGGAAGGTAGACGAATAGGATTTGTGGGCGTCAGTATCGACCTCACGGAGAGGAAAAAGGTAGAGCAAGATCTGAAGCGGGCCAAAGAGCGGGCCGAGTCGGCAACGAAAGCGAAGTCAGCATTCCTGGCCAATATGAGCCATGAGATCCGCACGCCCATGAATGCAGTCATAGGTTTCACGGGCCTCCTTCTCAATACGAATATCGATCCGGATCAGCGGGATTACATTGAGACCATTCGCAGCAGCGGAGACTCGCTCTTGGCCGTTATCAGCGATATCCTGGATTTCTCCAAGATCGAGGGAGGAATGCTGGATCTGGAAAGGGAGAGCTTTGATCTTCAGGAATGTCTGGAAACATCCATGAATATGGTAGCTGAGGCGGCAATCAGCAAAGGCCTCTTGCTCAGCTATACCATCGAGCCGTCTGTACCCCGTCAGCTCCTGGGAGACCTGACAAGGCTCCGGCAGATCCTGGTCAACCTCCTGGGCAATGCCGTCAAATTCACAGAAACCGGATCGATTCATGTTAGCGTATCCTCTTTTTGCATCTCAGATAATGAATATGAGATACAGTTTAAGGTCCAGGATTCGGGAATCGGTATCACCATAGATCGCATGAGCCGCCTATTTCAATCCTTCAGCCAGGTGGATGCCTCGACTACCCGTAAGTACGGAGGAACTGGCCTGGGTCTGGCCATATGCAAACATCTCGCCGGGCTGATGGGAGGAAGAATCTGGGCGGAGAGCTATCCCGGAAAGGGCTCCTCCTTCTATTTCACAATTAAGGCAGAGGTTTCCACAGAGCCCTATGCAAGAAGGCTGGCAGAAGCGCCTGCACTGCCGCTCGATTTGTCGGATCAGAACAGGCAAAAAAACCTGCGAATATTGCTCGCTGAGGATAATGCCGTAAACCAGAAGGTCGCTATGCGTATGCTGGAGCGCCTGGGCTACAGGGCAGATGTTGCTGCCAATGGTCTGGAGGTCTTGAGGGCACTGCGAAGTTATCCCTATGATGTGGTGCTCATGGATGTGCAGATGCCCGAGATGGACGGCCTGGAAGCAACCAGAAACATACGCCGCATACCGGGCCGCCAGCCCCTCATCATAGCCATGACTGCACACGCTATGAAAGGCGACCGAGAGGAATGCCTCGGGGCGGGCATGAACGATTATGTCTCAAAACCGGTGCGAATAGAAGAGCTGTACGCCGCTCTGCAGCGCAGCTATCCACTGGATCCGGACAAAGAGCCCGAATGATAAATGAATAACGGATCCAAAAGAAGCTGAGTGGGATTGCAATATTATGGGGCAAAAGGCTGCGGCGCACCCCGCTGCAGGCTGCGTGGTACATATTCAAAGATAAATATACACAAATGAAAATATTATCTCGCTCCGGCGGCTATGACGCCATCAGAGCAAAGTAGGCCAGCAGGGCTTCGAGCTGAATCCTCTCGTTCGCGCCTTCCGTCATGCGAAAATCGATCTCACCGATGCGGTCGATGAGCCTTACCTTGTCCTTATCCGGTATATCCAGGTCCAGCATGGCTCTGTGAATCTGGACCACCACATCCTGGCCCGACAACCCTTTGGAGAGCAACAGATCATCCAGTGCCGCCCGCGCCCCCACAAAATCCCCGGACAGAGCCGTCTTTATGAAATTGCGGATCTCCTCCGGCTTGGCAGTGGAGGTGATCTGGTAGATCGTCTCTTCGTCCACTGTATCACCCAAAAGGGCTGCCGCTTGCAAGGCATTGATGGCTTTGCGCATATCGCCGCCTGCGACATATTCTATGGCGGAAAGACCACCTTCCGATATTTGCAGATTCTCCTCCTGGGCGATGAATTTGATCCGTTTGGTCACGGCCTGGGCCGAGAGCGGCTTGAAGCGATAAACAGCGCAGCGAGACTGAATGGGCTCGATGATCTTGCTGGAGTAGTTGCAGCTGAGTATGAAACGGGTTGTGGCTGAATAGCGTTCCATAGTGCGCCGCAGCGCGCTCTGGGCGTCGTTGGTCAGGGCATCGGCTTCATCCAAAAATATAACTTTAAAGTCCGCTTCTCCTAAAGGCGCCATGCGGGCGAAGTCCTTCACCTTGTGGCGGATGATATCTATGCCCCGCTCGTCACTGGCATTCAGTTCTATGAAATTGTTCCTCCAGGATTCGCCGAATATCTCTTTGACGATGGAGATGGAGGCCGCGGTCTTGCCCACCCCCGGTGGTCCCGAGAACAGAAGATGTGGCAGGTTTCTGGTTTTCACATAAGACTTGAGACGGCGGACTATCTCGTCCTGGCCTACGATGTCGTCCAATCTCTCAGGCCGGTACTTCTCGATCCAGATCTCCTCTTTGATAGGCAACCCTCGATGATTGGGTTCGAGCTGTCTGTATATCAATATTCCTCCAGAGAGTGCGGCTCACCGCAAGGTCACAAAGCTAAATATAGAGGTGTGACATGGATGCAAATCGTTTTTCGGAGGATTTGCCTGTGATCACCGAGGTGGCTGGACAGTATAATGCGCAAGATCTAGAGAATGAAGTCAGATTGTTGTGGGAGAAGAGGGAAACCTACCGCAAGGTTCGAGAATTGAGAAAGGGCGGCAAGAAGTTCTTCTTCGTAGACGGACCGCCTTACACCACTGGTCGCATTCACCTCGGCACCGCCTGGAACAAGGTGATCAAGGATGCTGTACTCCGCTACAAGTCCATGAACTGTTTTGAGGTCAAGGACAGGGCAGGCTGGGATATGCACGGCCTGCCCATCGAGGTCAAGGTAGAGGAGTCCTTCGGTTTTCGCAACAAGAAAGACATCGAGGCCTACGGAGTCGATAAGTTCATACAGAGGTGCAAGGAGTTCGCGCTGCGCCAAAAAGACGACATGACAGTTCAGTTCAAGATCCTGGGGGCCTGGCTAGACTGGGAAGACCCCTACATGACCCTGAAGAATGAGTACCTGGAGGCTGCCTGGTGGACACTGAAAAAAGCGCACGAGAATAACCTCCTGGAGAGAGGAGTGCGAGTAGTGAACTGGTGCCCTCGCTGCCAGACGGCCATAGCGGACTCCGAAGTGGAATACTGGGATGAGACCGACTACTCCATTTATGTCAAGTTCCCGGTAATAGGCGAAGAGAATACCAGCATTGTGATCTGGACCACCACTCCCTGGACCATTCCCAGCCAACGTGGCCGTGGCTGTGAACCCCACCTTCCAGTACTCCAAAGTGAGGGCCCGGAAGGATGGTAAATTCGAGATTCTCATCATGGCCTCGGAACTGGTGGACTCCGTTCTGAAGACGGGCCGTTACCAGGATTATGAATTGCTGCGGACCTTTTCCGCCCAGGAGATGCAGGAGCTGAAATACACGCACCCGCTTGGAACCCTGGTGCCCAGACAGAAGGAGATCTCTCATGGCGTTTATGCTGCGGATTTTGTTACCGCAGAGAACACCGGCTGTGTGCACATCGCACCCGGCCACGGCCTGGAGGACTATCAGCTTGGTATGGACCACCATCTGGAAATCTTCTGCCCTGTGGGGGAGGATGGCAGGTACACGGCGGAAGCAGGAGCGAAGTACCAGGGCCTCTATGTCAAGGAAGCAGACACGAAGGTCATAGCGGATCTGGAGGAGCAGGAGAGATTGCTGGCTTCGGGCCGCCTCACGCACCGCTATGGGCACTGCTGGCGCTGCAAGACGCCCATCATCTTCATCGCCACCAGCCAGTGGTTCCTCAGAATCTCCGATCTGCGAGACAAGATGCTGGACGAGGTCTCCAAGGTGACCTGGTATCCGGAGTGGGCGGGATCAGCCCGGTTCTCGGACTGGATCCGCAATGCCCGCGACTGGTGCATCTCCAGGCAGAGGTACTGGGGAATTCCCTTGCCCATCTGGACCTGCACCGTCTGCGGCCATATAGAAGTGATAGGCACGGCGGCAGAGCTGGAGGAGAGAAGCGGCCAGAAGCTCAATGATCTGCACCGGCCGGATGTTGATGCTGTCCTGCTGGATTGCCCCTGCGGCGGCAAGATGAAACGATCTCCGGATGTCTTCGATGTCTGGTTTGACAGCGCTGTGGCCTCCTGGGCCACGCTTGCGCTACCCCAGCCACGAAGAGGAGTTCTGCGATTGGTGGCCGGCAGACTTCATCACCGAGGGCCACGACCAGACGCGCGGCTGGTTCTATTCCCAGCTGGGTGCCTCAATGGTCTCATTTGGAAGAGCGCCCTACAAGAGCGTTCTCATGCATGGCTTCACCCTGGATGACCAGGGCCGGAAGATGTCCAAGAGCATAGGCAATATCGTCCAGCCGGAAGAGGTGGTGACGAAGTTCGGGGCCGACATACTGCGTTTCTATGTTCTGGGAGCCAACGCCCCCTGGGAGGATCTGCACTTCTCCTGGGATGCAGTGGAAAACACGGGCAGGATGCTCAACATATTCTGGAATGCTTACCGCTTTGCTCTGCCCTACATGGTACTGGACAATTTCGATGCCAAGAAGGCGGATCTATCCCGCTACCAGAACAATCTGCGGCCGGAGGACCGCTGGATCATATCCAGGGTGAACAGCCTGGCCGAGGAGGTCACGGCAGAGATGGAACAGTATCAGTTGCACCGCATTGTCCGATCCATCTCCGACTTCATCTTAGAGGACCTTTCCCGCTGGTACATCCAGCTGGTCCGTCCGCGCACCTGGATTGAGCAGGACGATCCTGACAAGCTGGCCGCCTACGCCACGATTTATGAGGTTCTGGTGAAACTATGTAGAATCATGGCGCCGTTCACGCCCTTCATATCCGAATCCATCTATCAGAATTTGGTGAGAGGGCTGGATGAGTCGGCTCCCCAGTCGGTTCATATGTGCGAGTGGCCGCGAGGCAATGAGCAGCTGATCGATAAGCGCCTGGAGGCCAGCATGGCTCTGGTGAGGGAGGTGTCCATGGCAGCATCCAATGCCCGGCAGAAAGGCGGCAGAAAACTGCGCTGGCCGGTCTCGGAGATCGTAATCGCGCCCTCCAAAGAAGCTCTGGACCTCGACAACCTGGAGAATGTGCTCCGGGGCCAGACCAACTCCAAAAAAATAACTGTGCTCCCACCCGGAGAGAAGCCCAAGATGGACCTGGAGATGACTCCTGTTCACAAGAAGATAGGGCCGGTCTTTAAGGGCGAAGCTAAACTGGTGGTTGAAGCCATAGGCTGCTGCCGCGCCGGCTGAGGTCAAGAGCCAGCTGGACAACAGCGGTGAAGCGCTCCTGATGCACATGGGAATGGAGTATAAGATAACGGCAGAGATGGTGCAGTTCAAGGAATTGGCGCCCAAGGACCTTCCGGCCGCTGAGTTTTCCCGGGGCTTCGTCTACGTGGACATCGCCCTCACGCCCGAGCTTGAGGCGGAAGGATACGCCCGCGAGATCATCCGTCGCATCCAGGATATGCGCAAAGAGCTGGATCTGTGCGTACAGGATCAGATCCGGGCTCTGGTTGATATTGAGAGCAAGCCCATACTCGATCTGGCCATGCAAAAGAAGGAGCATATTGCAGGCGAGGTTCGGGCGGCTGACTTGAAGATGGGACTGGGACTGGAACTGACAGGATCGCTGGTCAAGGACTGGGATATTGAAGGGGTCTGTGTGCGAATTGGCATAGAGCGGGCAGCATAGGAAGAATTTAGATCGCCGGAGTTTTATAAGATGATAGAGCAAGATAGTGTCATGGAGGCACCGGTACCAGTCAGGGTTAAAGGGGTTTACATCGCCGAGTCGGAAAGAAGCTCGCCCGCGCCCGTGGTCCTTCTGGAGGATGAAAAGGCAAGGATTGTGCCCATATTTGTGGGGCTCTCCGAGGCCATCTCCATTCATCATGCTCTATTGGGGGAGTTATCGCCCCGGCCCATGACCCATGACCTCTTCATCTCTGTTTTGGAGTGCCTGTCTGCCAGCATCACCAATGTGCTTATTGACGACCTGGATGGTGGCATCTACTATGCTCGACTCACCATCAAGAGCGACACCACGCAAAATGAAATAGACGCCCGGCCCAGCGACTGCCTCGCTCTGGCTCTGCGGGCGAAAGCTCCCATAGAGGTCCAGGAGAAGGTCGTACTGGATTCCAGCATAAGCAAGAGCGATGTAGAGAAGTTGACGAGCATTGAGAACTATCTGCAGTGAGCATGCCCGGAGTTTGGCAAAGCTGAACCTGTGCAAATTTTGAAACAAAATAGTGGCGTCCATCAGGCCAATAGCGGCTTTTCGTGTCGGTCTCTCTTACTGTTGGCCGAATCAGTCTCGTTCTTGATTATCGCTTTTATCAAATCTTGGCCTGGCCTGATAGGTTTCGAAAAGTTATCCATGGTGCTAGTTTCCGGATTGCAGTGCTTCAGAGCGAAATATTCAGAGATCGCGTCATCCAGCTCCATGAGCTTCTTTACGATAGGGTTCTGCTTATTTAACCTGTACATCTTGGCCTGGCCTACTGACCTGGTGGCAGTAATTAGATCCAAAGCTTCAAGTTTAGGCCATGCCTTGAATAGAGTGGCTCTGCTCAGCCCCGTGCCTTCCGCTATGTCTGTTTTAGAATAGTCAAACGACTCGTTATCCATCAAGAAGTCCAATACTTTCAGCATTGGGCTCTTTATACCAAGCTCTCTTATGAAGAGGGATTCATCCATTGTTTTTCCTCCATCTCATATCTATTATTGCCTTGATGCGACTTGCAGAATTAAGGTAGATACATTGAGTAAAGTGCCACATGACTTTATTCAATGATACCGTGCAAGTCGTGCTGCCACAGATATCATAATACCATTAGTACCATAAATGCACTTGATACTACTTAGTCCGTGAAATGTTTATATACTTTGCCGTTATTGTTTTTAAAAACATACTTGAATATAATAAATAAAATTGTGATTATAAAGGTGGGTTGGAAATAGATGACCGCAGATCAAAAACTGATTCTGAAAGCACAGATATTGAAAAAGCTGCGTAGACGCGATAATTGGGGCGGAAGCCACACCGCTTTTGACGATCTTCCCAAGAGCATTCCGAAACATCTCCGCGGCAAAGCGAAAGATGCGGCAGATGAGCTTATCTCAGAAGGTCTGCTGATTCCTAAACAGACGAGTTATGGACTACACGTGTCCTTGAATCCCCAAAGGAAAGCCGACATAGACAAACTTATAAAATATGTTCTGGATGAATAAGGATTTCCGGGGCCAGTCGGATTTGGAAGACCTCTGCCAGATCCTGGGATATCACCAAGATCATTTCACGTGTATGCCTTCAGCATTTTCTCTGCATCCTCGCCCCCTGACCTTTCGCGACCTCTGGTTGCTCACCGTAGATGCAGAACATCCGGTCGGCCAGCGCCTGCATCTTCTTTAGATGGATCCAGCGCATGGGCGTTGGGAAAGATGGCCGCCTCTCCCGTGGTCTGCTTCGGTGATTGGCCACGTACTCCATTATCCTCCGCTCAGGATTATCTCAAAGAGCCGCCACCCTATTGCTCCCCGGAGCCACTTCTTTCCGAACGCTGCACGCTGCCGGTCTTTGGAACGGAACGAATATGTCGCGCACGGAGTCGCCGTGTGGGCTGCCCGCGAAGAAGCCAGGTTCCAGGGTCAAAGTCCGCGCTATGTGATGAAGAATGCCCTGCACAGATTTAGCGGCTCGTCTGCCGCGCCCTATAGGGATTACGGGCCACAACGTCTCTCTCCACCCCTAAGTTAAAGGCGAGTGCGTGCAACTTGCTGGGTCCCGTCCTCTTTTTCATCCCAGTCTTAATTTGGCCCGAAATCGCTTCTGCCCAACTGCCCATTCCAGTACACTATGGAATGATTTTATCGACAATGCCCGACATCGGTTTTTCGATGGCAGTGAGCCCAAAAAATGCTGCAGAATCCGGCGCGCAACCCTGGGACCTTTCGAGGCAGAGAGCATATTTATAAAATTGTGCTGGGCACTTATACCGATCTTGAAGGTTGTACAAAATTAGTACGTATAACTTTTATGCTACAAAATTTAACTTTGAGGTTTTCCTGATTACAATAGAATCATCATAATTTTTATATAACAGACATTAAAGCACTTAACGTAAAACATCACGATACGCTTAGTTATGGCTCTTATTAATTTTAAAAACTGGTATATAAACAAGGTAATATTTAAAGCCAAAATATTTTTATATTTAGAAGTTGCTTATGTGTTTAGTTCAAATTGTTAAAGGAGAGATACTATGCCAAATGTAATCAAATGCGATACTCTATGGGCAGGAAATGTCGGTATAGAAGGGAATAAGCTCCTTGGAATAGATGCCAGTAGACATTACTCGATTGACCTAAATCCCGCCGATCCCGCACCCTTCGAGTGGGCGGTGTCCTGATAGATGGAAAAGCTGGAGATATCATTCTCCCGAATGCCGATTGTGCCGAAGATTTCGAAGTTTCGGCTACAGAATCTGTTGAAGCGGGCACGGTAATGTCCCTCAACGATGCAGGCCAACTTGAACAAGGCAAACATCCATACGACAAACGCGTCGCTGGAGTTATCTCTGGTGCAGGGGATCTCAAGCCCGGCTTGGTTCTAGGCAGGCAACCAGGACGCTCAGACAGGGTGCCACTTGCTTTGATGGGAAGGGTTCACTGCAAAGTGGATGCCGGTTACGGATCAATTGAGGTTGGTGATTTGCTGACAACCTCTCAGACACCGGGACATGCTATGAAGGCGAGCGATCACGCTAGATCGTTTGGTGCGGTGATTGGCAAAGCTCTGCAGCCATTGAAGAGCGGTAAGAATCTAATCCCTATCCTCGTTGCATTGCAGTGATGAATGTCATGGAACTAATTTTCAGAGGAAGGTAACGATCATGATTAGTCTGCGTCAATCGTTAGCGGCAATTGGCAAGAAGACGCCACTTCGGATACCAGAAGATGTGTCGATGCCTTGCAAAAGCCTGCGAGACACTCTAATCGCTTGGAGTAAGCCACATTATGATTTGTTGATCATTTCCCCAAATGAATTCGCCGAAGCATTGAAGCCACTCGTGGACCATAAAAACAACACTGGCATCGCTACCATGCTGATCCACCTTGAACATATCTACCAGACAAATCCTGGCAGAGATGAAGCTGAAAAAGTCAAACGCTGCCTCGCACTGTTCCAACCAAACAACGGTGTGAAGTATGCCATGCTTGTGGGAGATGAGGATAGATTCCCAGTGCGCTATACAAAATGGACTTGGCCTCCTAAGTCCGGAGAGACTGATTTTCATACTCTCTTCGTTCCTGTGGACCTTTATTATGCGGCTCTCTTCAAAGAGGATCATTCATTTGATGACTGGGACGGCAACAAAGACGGCTATTTTGGAGAAGTGCCAATAGACACTGGTGGTCCGTTAAATCCTGATGATGTACATGTGGTTCCGAACATTGCTGTAGGACGAGTTCTGGCTTCAAAGAAGGAAGAGGTCGATGCCTACGTCTCGAATGTTATGTACTATGAAAGCTACGCTTTTGGTTCAACCTGGATAAAATCAGTGCTCCTCATAGCCACCAGCAACTGGCATTCCGATATCTGCGCTAAGCAAGAGTACATTTCAGCGAATTATCTTCATGGTTTCACTGTGCATAAACTGTATCAGGACGGAAATAGTTGCCAGAATACGGAAAATCCAAGTCCAGATAGGATTAATTCTTATATGGACCAAGGAGTCGGATTCGTGAGTTATATGGGCCATGGCGGATCGAATGGCTGGGGAATTCCTAACGGAGGGTATCTAGTTGACCACGTAAAAAAACTTAATAACTCGAAAATGTTGCCCGTGGTCGTTGCTGCAGCGTGCGATACAGGAAGATTTGCTCCAGTACCACCACAAAATGCCTATCAAGACACCAAAGGCAATAACCATCCAGGAACTGAAAATGGCGAAGTTTTCCATTCCATGCCACCACAGCCCGCTTGCCTCCAGGCCAAAGATTATGAAAGCATGGCGGAGGGGATGACAATGGTTAAAGATAAAGGCGCAATCGCCTATATGGGGAGTACAATTACCGGCAACGATCCCGCACCTGATCTGCTTATACTTTTTTTCGAGGCTTTTCATAAGGGCAATAAGAAGTTGGGAGATATGTGGCGTTATATGGTTCAAGAGAACTACAAGAAATGGGCTCCACCTAAACCAGGTGAGACCACAGTGAAGAATATATATTATTACCTTGAGCCTTGGAGGATTCCGCTCTTTGGAGATCCCTCTCTTCGTGTGGGGGGCATTCCTCACTAGGGGCGGGCCATGTCCGACGCACCTAAGATCTGAGGTTTAAGGGTTAAAACTCCAGCCCCATATAGTATGTGTAACCAGCAATCCATCTCTTCTTTTTTTCGATATGCTTTAAACTGCAAGATATTATAAGGTCACTTCCCCGCTCAAACTCCTCGATGTTGCGCTCCAAGTTCTGCATTTTCGGAATCGATAGCATTAACCCACATTCCGCACTTTGTGTTTGGGATTTAGTATTTTCACAGCTATTGATTAATGCTAATTGATAAAAGTATTTTAATTAAATAGCAATTTCTTTTAAATTGATTTGACATTAAGTTGATTCTATCATGTGAGATTAGATGGCACAATATGCACTCAATTACACTCAATCGGAGCGACATGGCAAGCAGATAAAATATTAATGTAAGTGAATAGCTTAATTTATAATTCTATTCGGAGAATCGTTAGCTAGAGAAATACCAGATTTGGGAAGTTAAAGTGCGGGATGTGGGATTAAGATCGATTGATCGATATCAGTAACCACTCAATTTTACTTGATCTTCATTCTTATAGTGGATGAAATGAGTACGTTGCCAGAAGAATATTTAACTTAATTTGGGAAGGTTGTATGAGGAAGTGCGAATAACTCGAAGGTCTGGGCAGATAAGCCTCTGCATGAGATCAGGAAGTTCCGCCGAAGCCCAGTCAGCCACCCGGGCCTTGGCTTGCCAGGCATGCGGAGGCTGCAAAGAGAGGCGAATGCGGCCCCAGGCGTTGGACGAGGCACGCATCTACCGTTACCAGCTCTCCGGCAGGGTCCCCTATCTCGCTCATGTGCTCTAATGCTATGTTGATAGTCAGTATATCTTTGCGCTCATATGCCCTTCTGCTCCACCCATAATTTTCTAGAGCAGTGGCCTTCCCGGCGGCTCATCACTATCCAGGAAATGGTTCAGCTCCATGCGGTCCGGGTCGTTGTGGGGCTCGACTCCCTCCCGGTACCTATCTTCCTTTGCAAACTGCTTTATTGTCGGAGTAGCCATGCTTTCGGATGCCGGTCTCCAGTCGTCTCTGAGGAAATTCGGGACTGCTGCAGGGGAGTTAATACTATACTTGGAAAACCATTCATGGATGCTGGTGAGCGGCAAATTATAGGCGAACTGGTCCCATATTGGATATGTGATATGATAGTAATCGGAGCTATTGAGGGATTCTGTTGAGCTATTATTGGCTGAGCCCAGGTAGACAGGTTTCAAGCCTGTGGTGTTGTTCTGAGCCGGGAAGGATGCAATGTGCTCCTGGGCGAACGATCCAGAAGATATGAACAATAACAGTATTAGAGCAACAATTTTCATGTAGAAGTGTGTTATCGGGTCAAGTCGGATATAACTCTTAGGGTGAGAATGATGATTCCATATCCTGCACCGGATGCTCCTGAAGATGCTTTCCTACCGACATGTTTAAATGGAGTACGGCTCACCTTCAGGATCGAAGGGCAGGTAGATCAGCTGGAAGATCGCTACCTTGGCATGGTAGAGGCCTCGGGTTCAAATCCCGACCTGTCCATTTCGTCTGTTTTGGCGGCCTGATTCCGGGAAGTATTTCATTGAGACTCGTGATCAATGCCAGGAGCAAATGTCTTTTAACTGCAGACCTGCTAATGAAATGACAGAGGGTAGATGATGTTCGAGATGATTGAGATGCTGGCAGCTGCCTTCTTCATCGGTCTGACTGGTGCGCTCGCTCCCGGGCCGACGCTTGTTGCCACCGTCAATTCTTCCCTCAAATATGGCTGGACGGCTGGCCCCAAGATCGCCGCAGGCCATGCTGTAGTGGAATCCCTGATCTTTCTATCAATTGTGGGAGGTCTATACGTGACTATGCAGCAGTATTCTCGCACTATTGCATTAGTTGGCGGCCTGGCACTTATCGCTTTTGGAATTCTTACCGTGAAGGGAGCCAGGAACGCCAACATGGTGGCAGCGGAAGGGAAGTCCATCGGCAACCCCTATCTGGCAGGAATGATCACCAGCGGGGCCAATCCCTACTTCTGGATCTGGTGGCTCTCCATAGGCAGCGCCCTGGTATTATCGGGCCTGCAAACGGGGTTGATAATGGCAGCCATCTTCATGATCGGCCACTGGGGTGCGGACTTCGGGTGGTACCTCCTGGTCTCAACCAGCCTGGATCGGGGAAGGAGCATTCTCTCTGAAAAGAATTATCGAAGAATCCTGGGAATATGCGGCGTCTTCCTGGTCTGTTTTGGGTTCTATTACCTGATAAGTGTCTGAGGATACTGTCGGGAGGAGTCGATGGGTGCTGGAAGAATGGGCATGAGCCTTTTAAAGAACTCTTCTTTCGTTCTCTTGCTTTCCATCCTCTTTGGCCTCATCTGGCCCGGGCCTGCACAGTCCACCGAGATGGCTTATCACACCCGTGCTCATGATAATGATGGCCTTCTCCTTGACCGATGTCAATCTCAGTGCGACTCTTGGGCAGGTTTCCCTTAAGAGCTCTATGCTGGGTCTGGCCCTGAACTACGGGCTCCTTTCCGGGCTCATATTGCTGCTGAGCAGTAGTCTGCACGATGAAGCTCTGCGCCAGGGTTTCATTGTCATGGCTGCCGTGCCCCCAGCAGTTGCGATCTTGCCCATGACCCGCATCTTGAATGGTGATATGCCTCTTTCTCTTCATTCCGAGGCCATATCATATCTCGCGTCACTGGTGCTGATGCCCGCCATTATCTATGCCTTCACTCGCCAGACAGGAATAAGCCCCATCTTCCTGGTGCAGATATCTCTGTTATTGATTCTTCTCCCGGCCCTGGCCTCCAGGATTGTGCGTCGCATATCGATTGATCCCGTTCTTCCCATTAACCTGGGATTTTTTTGGGTCACTTACACTGTGATCGGCCTCAATCAGGGCGCCCTTTGGGGAGACTTGGATCGCGTCTACTGGATCGCACTGGCACGCACTCTGGGAATAGGATTGGCAATATACATAGCGGCCCGACTGGCAGGTTCGGACAGATCGCATGCGATCTCCTATACCCTCCTTGGCTCCTTTAAGAATCTGGGGCTGGCAGCAGCCATATCTTTGATGCTCTTTGGGCCGGAGGCGGGTGTTCCGGCTGCGATCTCGGTGCTGGCGGAGACGGGCTTTTTCATTCTCATGGCACTCGCGAAACCGCGCTAGTCTTAAATAAAGGCCGGACGAGGTTTGGGTGGGAGATCTTGTTTGTCGATAAAGGATGATATGGCCTATTTGAAGTCGATTCGAGTTTACATCGGCCTATCCGTGTTTCTCTTTGGTCTCACGGCTGTGATGGGTTATTATACTGCGGCAGTCGATCCGGAGTTCGCCTCCAGCTGGACTTCTGAGCTAGAGATGTTGAAGTGGATTATGGATCAGCCACCCCTACTCATAATGATAATCATCTTCCTCAAGAATCTCCTGGCCTCATCCATGGCTATGCTGCTGGGCCTGGGCCTGGGGATCCTGCCACTCATGGTCGTCACCAGCAACGGCTTTATCCTGGGCATCGTAGCCTATGAGGCAGTCCAGAAAGTGGGATGGCTTTATCTGGCGGCGGGAATCCTACCCCACGGCATCATCGAGCTTCCTGTAATCCTGGTCAGCATCGCCATAGGCTTTCGGCTGGGCTATTTGCTGGCTCTATCCATCTTGAGAGAGAAGGCTGACCTCTCCAGCGAGATCAAAATTGCATTTCATTTCCTGATCCGCTGGGTTACACCGCTGCTCTTACTGGCGGCGGCAATTGAAACTTTTATCACCCCATTTATTATATCGGTGGTTGCATGACCGATTCCAAGACTGAATGTAAAACGAAAAAACGCCGGCTCCAAGTCCGGCGGCGGGACTGAATCCAAAATGAACGCATCCAGGCCAGATTCCAGAGCGCAGAGCTCTAAGGCTGCCAAGCTGCCCTCCAAAGAGAACTTCAGTGAATGGTATCATGAATTGCTCATGACAGCGGAGATCGTAGATAACCGCTATCCTGTCAAGGGAATGTGTGTCTGGTTCCCCTTCGGCTTCGCCATTAAGAAAAATGTCTATGGCATCATCCGGGAGCTTCTTGATTTTGATCATCAGGAGACCCAGTTCCCCCTCATGATCCCTGAGAACGAGTTCATGAAGGAGGCGCAGCATATCAAGGGCTTTGAGGAAGAGGTCTACTGGGTGACCCATGGCGGGTTGACTCCTCTGGAGGTCAAGCTCGCACTGCGCCCCACCAGCGAGACGGCAATCTATCCCATGTTCAAGCTCTGGATCAGGTCGCATGCCGATCTGCCCCTTCGCATCTACCAGATCGTCAACACCTTCCGCTACGAGACCAAGCATACCCGGCCGCTCATACGCCTGCGGGAGATCACCTCCTTCAAGGAAGCGCACACCGTTCATGCCACCTGGGAAGAAGCGGCCGAACAGGTTGAAGTTGCCATCCAGAGGTACTCGGAATTCTACCGGCGTCTGGCCATACCATTCCTGGTGAGCCGCCGCCCCAGCTGGGACAAGTTTCCCGGCGCGGATTACACCACAGCCATAGACGTTATCATGCCCGATGGCAAGACGCTGCAGGTGGGCACGGCGCATCATCTGGGCTCAACCTTCGCCAGGACCTACGAGATCACCTACGAAGCGGAAGACGGCGAGCAAAAATTGGTTTCCCAGACCTGCTACGGCATATCGGAGCGATGCATTGCGGCTCTCATCTCGGTGCACGGGGACGAAAAAGGGTTGGCATTGCCCTGGTGCGTCGCCCCGACAGAGGTAGTCATAGTGCCCATACTATTGGGCGACAAGGAGAAGGTGTTGGAGGTCTCCAGAAATCTGGAAAACCTTCTTGCCGCGGCCCATATCCGGGTGAAGCTGGACACTAGCGACGAGCGGCCCGGCGCCAAGTTCTACAAATGGGAGATGTTAGGCGTTCCCATTCGTCTGGAGGTCGGGCCCAGGGATATTGAGAAGGGAGTCGTCACACTGGTGCGCCGCGATGGCATAAAGAAAGCCGTGCCCATGGAGGGCCTGACAGATGCCGTCATCAAAGAGGCGGAGGAGCTGCAGGAGGCGCTCTATGCCAGGGCCAAACTGTTCAGTGAAGGCAAGGTCAGGGAAGTTGTCAGCATAAACGAAGCGAAAGAACAGACAGAGGTGGGCGTGGCACTGGTGCCATGGTGCGGCGAGGTCGATTGCGGCCACCAGCTGGAGGATCAGGTGGAAGCGAATATGCTGGGACGAGCCGCAGCGCCAGAGCTTCTCTGAGGCGGCCTGTGCGGTTTGCGGCAAGTTGACAGGCAAGCGCACCTATATGGCCAGACAGTATTGAACTTTGGAGACCGCGACCAATAGGTCCACCCTATTTTTTATTTTTTTCCTCTTTATTTGCCCTACACTCTCATTTCTGCTTCTCATTCCTGCTTATCCTCTTTATTACTGCCGCAAGCAGAGCAGCGAGGATTTTTCAATACAGGGACTCTTGTAATTCCAGTGAAGGCCAGGTCATAGATCAATCTGCATCCGATCACTGGATCGGCAATTCCGATCAGAAAGAGGATGGCGGCGGAAGCCATGGAGATGGCGACCATCCCCGCGGTCACTCCCATGATGGGCGTCACCTCAACTTCCGGGAAGCTCTCGTCCATAGCGCAGGCAAGGCATGAGCTACTTCCTGGAATCGCCATAAAAATCTCACCGCTGAAGTCCTGGGCGAATCCATGGGCCGCGGGAATTCCCAAAGCAATGCATGCCCGGTTGACTGCCAGCCGGTCAGCATTCTTATCAAAGCAGTCCAGTACAAACTGAGAGCCCATGAGAAGCGGCTCCAGGTCGCATTCTTTGACCACGGTATCGACAACCTTCACCTTCAGGTCCGGATTGAGGCTGAGCAAGCGTTCCGCTGCCAGATGGACCTTGGATCTACCCAGATCAGAAAAGCCGAAGAGGATCTGGCGGTTGAGATTGCTTGCCTCAACCCTGTCGCCGTCCACCAGCACCAGGCTTCCTATGCCTGCTGCAGCGAGGTAAAGGGCAGCGGGTCCTCCCACACCTCCCAGGCCAAGCACGACTGCTCTGCTCTCGTGCAGCTTCTGCTGTCCTTTTGCTCCAACCCCTGGTATGGCCATCTGCCTGGCCCACACATCCGGGTTCAAGCCGCGCCTCCCATGACCCCGAATGAGACCAGGTCACCCTCTTTGAGCCTGGTCTCCAGGCCCAGCGGAAATTTCTGCAGGCTATTGAGGTCCAGAAAGTTGAGGCAGATGTTCACATAATCCCTGTCGCTGTACAGCGGCCGGATGAAGCAGAGGCGGGAGAATTTATAGCCATAAATCCTGGCCAGAACCTCTATCAAATCCTTCACGGCTATTTCGTCGTCGACCTCCAGCACCTCATAGAGCTTCCTCGTCACTGTGGAGAAGAAGCCGTAGTAGCGAGCGGTTATCTGCATCCTTAACCCCGGCCTCAGGCAGAATTGGCGGCCTCTTCAACCTTCTTTCGATAGTCCTCCCGGTAGGGCACCAGATCTGCTGCGATCAACTCCAACCCCAGATCCATCAGAACCTCGGCCAGAGGAAAGCCTGTCTCCTTCTCCCAGCCCCTTACCTCATAGTAGCGGGGAATCAGTTCCGATTCCGGGAAGACGGTGCCCTTGTTCGGTCCATCAGGCATAGGCTCCTCAACGAACCTCTTTGGACTCCGGTCTTCCAGGCGGCCCACGAGGAGGCGGTTCCAGTAAGCTCTCTCCAGGTGCACAATCCTGCCTCCAATTCTCATCAGCTCTTCCGCAGTGAATTCGACACCTGTGGCAGCAGACATAAGGTGCGCCATGTCTTCGGGCTGGACTGCGAACGACCAGCTGTGAGTGAAAGTGCATTGCGTCAGGCTGTCGCCCACGGCCTTCAGGTCCTCCTGGTACCGCTCCATCTCAGGCTTCTTGACTGGCGAGAGCCTCTCCTCGGCTTCCCTGGTGCCCAGGATCTTTTCTACCAGACCCGGATAGAAGGGTCCTGTCAGCTCCAGGCAGGGCAGACCCTGGAGGTGATCTCCTCCCCGGCGGCCGGTGGCAAAGCCGATTCCAAAAGCGAATCCCAGCCCTCGAGGATCGTCCTGGGACATGTCGTGACCTTTGACGGAGATGGAGTAGTCATGACCCCGGCCCAGGATCTCTGCCGCTCTGCTGGAGCCCTCGGCCAGAAGGTCTCCAAAGCCTTCCCGGTTAGCGATCATTCCAATGAGCTTGGTGATGAGCTCTTGATCGCCCCAATCCAGGACCAGGCCGCCGGTCTCCTCTGCAGTCAAGAGTCCTCTCTGCCAGCACTCCATGGCCCAGGCGATGGCTCCTCCGCAGGAGCAGGAATCCAGACCCAGCTCGTTGACCAGCTTATTGTTGTGGACCACCTTATCCATGTCCAGCAAACCGATGCGCGGGCCGATGGCCGTCAGGGTCTCGTACTCCGGCCCGCCTGTGATCTCACCTTTGTACTTGCCTTCCTTAATTTTGCTGAACCTGCCGCAGGAGATGGAGCAGGCGAAGCAGCCCTCCCTGTGGGAGAGGAAGTTGTCTCTATGGGCCTCGCCGCTCAGTTTATTGGCATCGGGATGGTATCCCTTCTGAAAATTATGCCAGCAGAACCAGCCCTGTTCGTAGTTGGCAGGCATGGTGAGCAGCCATGTCCCCTGGTCGTTGAGCATCTGAGCCATCAGGTCCTGGCGGAGGCGTTCTCTGATCTGGGCAGAAATCTGGTAGAATTCCTCGGGCCGGGCGATATTGACGGGGTTGGTGCCCCGGACGGCTATGGCCTTAAGATTCTTGGAGCCCATGACAGCACCCATGCCGCTTCTGGCAGCGGCCCGGTAGACATCATTGAGGATGCAGGCGTACCTGACGATATGCTCTCCTGCCGGACCTATCAGAGCGATGTGGATCTCCTCTGAGCCCAGCTCATCTTTGATCATGGCGTCGGCCTCAGGAACATTCCGGCCCCAGAGGTGGGAGGCGTCTCTGATCTCGACCCTGTCGTCATCGATCCAGAGGTAGACGGGTTTGGATGCCTTCCCCTGGATTACCAGCTGGTCATAGCCCGCGAACTTGAGCTCCGGCCCCCAGTGGCCTCCCATGTTCGAGTCGCCGAATCCCCCGCCCAGTGGAGAGCGGGCGGTGACAGTCGTCCGGCCACTCGATGGTGCAAAAGTTCCCGTGAGCGGGCCCACTCCGAAGATCAGGCGACTGTCCGGCCCCAGGGGATCCACATCCGGGCCCACTTCCCGGTAAAGAAGCTCGGAATTGAAGCCGCGACCTCCCAGCCACTTCTTCCGGTATGATTCGTCAATCTCCTCGACGTTCGTCTTGCCGCTGGAGAGGTCTACTCGCAGCCTTCTGCCCGTCCAGCCATTGACTACCTCGTTATCGACCACTCTCTATCCCACCTGGACGGCCTTAACGGCCCTGTCGGCAACGGCCCTTCTCCTGGACATTTGGAACTCGTCCGCTCCGGAGAATGAGATGGCGCATGATGTGCAAAACCTGGCACATTGGGGATCACCACCGCATAAATCGCATTTGAAGGCGACCTTCTTTTGAGGGTGAAAACCGATCTGGGGGCAGGCAGCGAGGCATGTTCTGCATCCTGTGCAGAGGGCCTCGTCGACTGTCAGAGCACCTGTCTCATCCCTGGGCTTGATGGCTCCACTGGGGCAGACAGAGCTGCATTGGGGCTTGCTACACTGGGCGCATACAGATGGGTAGCTCGTTCCCAGTGCTTCGTATTTTATGATCCTCATCCTGGATAATACCGGACTGCACTTTCCCTCGTGATAGAGGGAGCAGGCCATCTCGCAAGTCCTGCATCCTGTGCACCGGGAGGGGTCCACCATTAATGTCTTCATCCTCGTAATAATCACCACTAGTATCAATGTAAGTACAAATTTGGACTTTTATGCTACCATTTGTACGGCATATAAGGTTTGCTGGTTAGTGAATTGGTTTTCAAAGAGGATCAGAGTTAATTGAAAGCACTTGCCAGAAGAGGAGAAGCATGCTGTATCCGGGCGTTTGAGCCTTTTGAACCGGATCGGGCATCAGATTAGTATAGTCTGGTGCAAAAGTGGGAGCGACTTTAATATGAAGATTCTGGTTGCGGAGTACGCATCCGCCCTTGGGCTGGGCGGCACCTGCGAGCTGGAGGGCCGGGCCATGCTCTCCACCCTCGTTGAAGAGCTTCGAGAGGAGTGGCCACCTTGTGTCATATGCTACGCACGGCCCCAGGATCAAGGCGGGTGACTACATTCTGGTAGACGACCGGGCAGAGTTCGAGGTATTGCTGGAGACCGTCAAGGTGGATGCCTGTCTCTTAATTGCGCCTGATGATCTGCAGTCGCATTTCCTGAAGCTCATCGAGGATCATACTGCAAATCTGGGCTGCAGTCCGGGCGCAGCCCGCGTAGCGGCCGACAAGCTGCTCTGCACTCAGGCGCTGGCGCGCGCAGGCGTACCCGTGGCCGAGATCCTGGATAAGCCCGATCCTGTGGAGAAGGGCTGCCATCTCTACGTTGTGAAACCGCGCACGGGCTGCGGCTCGGAGGGCGTGCGCATTACTTCATTTGTGAGGGCAGGTCCAGACGAGATCGTCACCCGCTACCATGAGGGGCTGCACCTGTCCGCCAGCTTCATCGTGGGCCGGGAGGGCTTCTTGCCTCTGACCATCAACCGTCAGCTCATCAATTTTGAGGGCGACGGCATGAGCTATCAGGGAAGCCAGGTGCCCTACAACACGCCCCGCGCCGACGAGATCTGGGAGGCAGCAAGGAAGGCGGCTGCGGCCTTGGATTTGCGCGGGTATGCAGGGATCGACTTCGTGCTGGGGGAGCGACCCTGGGCGGTGGATGTGAACGCCCGTCCGACCACGTCCGTCATCGGCATTGCCAGGGTGATGAAAGAGGAGATCGGGGAGCTGATACTGCAGGCCAGGTTTGGCGGGATGCCGGAGATGGTGCATGTGACGGGGGAGTACACGTTTCGGAAGGGGGATCTCGGTTGAGACGGTGGGTGAGTACGGATGAAAGGAATGAGGCGATCAAATCGCTGAATGAAACGCATCAATTTATTTTGGAGATCCAGGAAGATGATTACGACTGAAAATGGGCCATAATCGCCCTTCATAACTCAGCACAATCATTTAACAGTCAGCTCAATATTGCGCAGACTGCGAGACTTGGGCCTCATCCAGCCACATAATCGTGGATCCGCTACATTCTATACACCTACGGAACGTTAATGAATGCTAAAGGAATGGCTTTGATTAAAGATTCAATTCAGACGGAATTACCTACCATCGAAGAATCGAAACCAACCATCAAACCTGCCATCAAAGAGCTAATACCTACCATCAAACCCACCATAAAGTCCTTGGAACAAGAGTTTCCAGAAATCCCAGCATCCCTCTGGCAGATTATTTATGGGCTTGGAAAGCATACCCAACCAGAAGGCATCAAGTCTGTAATTTTTGATCTATGCAGCATAAGGCCGTTCGCTGCAGAAGAGCTGGCAAAAATATTACTCGAAATAAAGGTTGGGTCCGCACCAGCTACCTCCGGCCGATGCTCAGAGAAGGAAAGATCGAATACGTCAATCCTGATCATCCTCGTCAGCAGGGGCAGGCATACAGGGCCGTTAAGAAAGGGAAGCAATGAGCATCTGCGGACTCCACCACTGAAGAGCTGGATTTCCAAATTGGATGGCCTCCTGGCGCGAGGGCGACAAAGACGCGCAAAGTGCATCTAGATGGGACTCGGGAAGATGGATGCGGAATTGTTGGCGATCAAGTTATAAATACAAAGAATTCAAACCTAACATCCATGTGTGAGAGTTTGGAGCGGCGGATCACAACCAAAGATATCCCATACGACCTGGAAGAGCCGGGTGATGAGAGAGAGATCACCAGAGGACTTATGAGGCTCTCACAGAGGGCGTTATCCAAATATGTCGATAATGAGCCTGATCTCTATTGATGAAAGGAAATATAGTCGTAGTCCCATTCCCCTTTACAGATCTGAGTTCATTTAAGCGTAGGCCTGCTCTTGTTCTTCATGAAACCGAATTGGATGTAGTTGTTGCTTACATCTCATCGGTAATGCCCTCAACGATATCGCCGGAAGATGTTATAGTTCCACGAAGTAGACGTTCTTTCACGAGTACCGGTCTAATATCCGATTCGGTAATAATGTTGGATAAGCTCGCGACTGTGGAGAAATCCCTTATTATTCGCGTCCTGGGCGAAGTGGATGAAGATTTAAAGTCAGAGATCAACCCCAAATTGGCGGCATGCTATAAGCTCTAAAAATCTAACCAGCAAGCGATTTTTAGCCATAAATACAAAATTTTTCAGTGAATTGTCAAGTAAAAATAGTTCAATAGATCTGTCAAGTATTGCATTCAAATCTCACGTAATCGTCAATGTATGGAGTGCCTCGCTTAGTGCGAAGTCTTGACGGCCTATGCGAGATTCTGGCATACCCTTTCCGTTCTTGTGTGGAGCGCTCCCCCCCAGAATCGGATATGCGCAGGCGAGGCGAGAGGGGGCAAGAAAGGAGCTGCGCTAAATCCCAAATTGCCTGTTATGGTGCAAGACGGCTCAAACCTCCGCTATAGTGATTCCCTTAAGTGGCGGGCTTTGCAGCGAAGCTTGTTTAAACCTCACCGTATTATCACTCTATTCCCCGGTCCGACTACTCAGGAGAGGAAATCTTGTTCAATACCAAAAGGAAGAACGAAAAAGGTGAAGTTGAGGTGGCGATCTGCCCATTATGCGATTTGCGGGTAGAATTCATAGGCGCTCCCATGGTTAGGTGTTATTCCACAGGAGAAACATATGAGCCCGAGGAAATCATATGGGTCCTGGAAACAGAAGTCTCAGAAGATACCGGATACGACGTAGAAAATATACGAGGAAATGACAAAGAGCAAGACTTCTTGCCTAACGCGCATCCGGCGGCGGACGATAAAGAGACATAATATCTTATTCGATGCAGAAATCTATTATTTCAGCTTTTCTTCAACCTCCGGAGCGAGATCAATAATCTGCACCGGATTTATGATGATATTAGAGGTGGCTACAGCACTTCCTCTTTCCATAGTGTTGATGGCACTGACAGTTATGCCGCTGACATCGATTCCTAAATAATTTCCATAAGGCGCTCTATTTTCACTGTAGTTATTTTTCGGTACCTTCATAATAAGGTTCTCCCCGGAACTGTCCCTTTTGCCACTCACACTTACTCCCAGTGTGTTAAACCTGCCTTGATATTCCAGATCGCCGTTCTGTGAATCATTGTAGCGGAGATCCCTCAATTTTACTGAGTTTATCGCCAATAGATCCTCCACCTTTGCAGTTGAATTGGAACTATTCATTATAATATCATCTTTTACAGGCGGCATGCGGGAGATAGAATTGTGACGTGTTGAGCTTATGCCCGGAATATATCTCAAAGCCCAGGGAAAATTGATTGTCTCTTCGCCGATCTTGAGCTGCCCTAATTTTGGACTCTCTTGGGGCTGACATACATGGGAAGAGATCTCTTTGAATGCATTGAGCCGTTCCGAGGCGTATGGATGCAACTCAGCTGAAACCAGGCCCGATAAGAAGAAAATTAAAAGGAAACCCACTAACAGTGTGCTAGTGGATCTCGGCATTATATTCATTTCATTCCTTATCGGATTCAAGAGACCGAAATTACTGCTGGTTGGCCACGACCTTGACGTTGTTGGTAGAGGCTGCGAATCCGAACGCCTGAGCGTCCCTATTGCCTACCTTGATCTGGTCTATATTGACCTTGATGCAACAATCCTGGCAGGAAACGCTGTTATCGCTGCAGCAACTGCATTCACCGGAATCCTGATTCTTTTTGATCTCCAGGTTATTTGTGGCAAAAGTCGCTGGTGACTTTTGCCAGGGAACTCCATAGGCAAGAGCCCTATCATTTCCGACATACAGATTGTCGACGTTTGTATCCTGATATTCAGGGAACTTGAAGGCAGATCCAGTGGTCTCAAAAATCCCACCTTCTTTTCCAAGGATATCCACGCCGCCGCTGCTGGCCATGCCCTGCGCCATAACGGGAACCGCTAGCACAGCTATAGCCAACACCAATAGCATTCCTATTTGTTTGATAGTTTCACCCCATTCATTGTGTTATAACGACTATTGTTTGCTTCGATAATATTTATCTTTTTTGGTAAGAGATACGAACTTATGATATGAATCATAAAATAACTCGCCTTCAAATATCTTCCTGGATGACCACCCCGTATTCCAGCAGTCGAGAGGAAAAGATCCGAACTTTTGACGGTATATCGATCACTGCATCCGTTCTCTATTCCCAGCACTGAAAATATCTCAAGAGAGAATTGAAATGGGACAGTATTTCATGGATAGGCATCCTGTGGCAAATGATCGATGAAATGAGATCTGTTAATTATTATGTAAAATAGAACAATCTAAAAAAGATAATACTGTTTTGGCACTTGATTCGTACTTCACAACTTCTATAATAGGGCTTATGTAAAGATCAGTTTGCGGACCTTCATGGTAGCCAGATCAACAATGGGCACCACTGCTGGGATGGGCTGGATGTTCATCTTCTTCTGAAAATCGGTCTGAGACTGCCAGGTTCCACTATTAATCACCGCCACGCCCTTGTACCTGGCGATTCCCACTGTGTGGACATGTCCGCAATGCAAGATGGCAGGCGGCCGGGAGATGACATAATGGTCTTCATGCTCTGGTGCAATGGATACACGGCTTCCGTAAATTGGAGACAGATGCCGCCTTCTCAGCATCTCTATCATGGCTTTCTCTGGCATAGCGTAGGAGATGCCAGGCAGCCTCAGGACCAGGTCATCTATGCTTCGACCGTGGTAAATCAGTATCGAAACCCCGCTCAAAGTGACACTGGCAGGGTTGCCGACGAAGAGCATATCCCCCTGGAAATACTTCTGCACCTCTTCAGGGAGGGAGGGCTGAGGCTCTGCCTGGCGCACAATATCGTGGTTGCCAGGAGAGATGATGATTTTTATGCCCTTTCTTATGGCGTTGAGCCTTTCCGCCGCTGCTTCGTACTGGGCATAGATGTCCATTATAGCCAGGTCATTCTGTTGACCGGGATAGATGCCAATGCCGTCTACCAGATCTCCGGCAATCACCATGTATTCTACCTTTGAGGCGAGGCCGGACGGATCATCGACCTCCCCGTTGAGCCACTGCGAAAATCTCTGCCAGGCATCATCCATAAAATATTTGCTCCCCACATGAAGATCGGAGATCAAGAGAGCATAACCGCTTCCCTTCTCCAGGGGGGCGGTTTGGTTTGGCATATCCGGCCAGAGCAAGGACTTAACAAAGATCCTTCCATTGCCGTCGGAGATGCCGGTGACACCTATGACCTCATCCGGTATGATGAGGCTTGACTGTTCATAAACCTCCGCGTCCTTTTGAATGACGGCAACTATCAAACCGGTGGGATCTTCCAGCTCAATTACGCGATTGCCCTTGGCAGTATTTCTGACATCCATAACCATACCGATGAGAGATACCTCCCGGCCTGATGTGCTCTTCCCCAGGGACTCTATGGGCCGGGAGTTCAGGCGACGGGAGAGAATTTCCCTGATTTTCGCATACCTGTCGCGAAAATAGCAGACAAAATCGTCATAATTGCCGATGCATGTTGACCTGCCGGTTATATCGCACTTCAATTCGGCATACGAATCCTGTGAGGGCGAAATGGAGTTGTGCGATCCAGGCAGGGATGGCGGGAGGGGTCTGGCAGAATCCGGGCGTTCAGGTGAATTGAGATGGCATGAGATCTGAGAGGTTCTGATCACAGCCACGGATCGATCTGTGCTGCTGATGATGCGCAGTATCAGGTCGTCCTGGCTTCCAGGATAGCTGCAGATGATCTCCAGGGCCTCCGGCTCCAATTGATATCCATGCTCAGCAAATCTCTGCACAACATCCCGGCTGGCTTTGAGGTCCTTCTGGAAGCCATGGCGCGATATCTGTAGCATCGAAAGGAGTATAAGAATGTACCAACTGATAAATATAGCTGATGAAGATCGGAGAATGGTTTGACAATTTGCCTCTTCCAGGGCTGATCAAGGACATAATTTTCGTAATCGTGGTAGTGGGAGCCATATCGATCCTCTCTCAACTGGCATTGGGCCTCTGGACGCCCATGGTAGCAGTGGAGTCAGGAAGCATGGTGCCGAATCTGAATATAGGAGATATAATACTTGTCCAGGGAGCATCCCGCACCACTGTGATTCCCTGGGATGAGGCAGAGAAGACCAACTATACGGCCTTCAATAATCCGGGCGATGTGATCCTCTACAGGCCCTATGGCAAGGAGAGCATGAACCTCCTGGATCAGTTCAAAATGGTTATAGGAATAGCGCCGGGCCGGGAGAAGGCCACACCCATCATACACCGCGCCCTGCGATATGTGGAGACTGGGGAGCCCATGTGGAAAGACGGCCCCAATGCGCCGTTCTCCGGATACATCACCAAAGGGGACCATAATGATGTGATCGACCAGATGGCGGGGCAAATGTTCGGCATGGCCAATGCATCCTACATTGAGTCACACCGCGATGAGATCATGAATGTGGGGAGTGACATTTACCTGGATAAGAATACGGGATTGCTTATTTACCAGACAGGAAACGGAACCTTTGTGGGAGAGGGAATCAGCTACCTTACGCCTGTGAAACAGGAATGGGTCATCGGAGTTGCGAGGGCGAAAATCCCGCTGCTGGGCTACGTAAGGCTGCTGCCTAACATCATCTCCGATGAGATCCATAAAATCATAGGCTAGAAGGACTCAGGGCCGTCTGGCCTGTATCGCCCAATGGTCCTGGTGAAAGGGGAGAAGATCCATGACGTCGATTAAATCCAACCCGGACAGATTTCTTTTCTCCGCCTCGAGGACGGCATCAGGCGTTGCTGTGACATCCACAGATCGCGTCTTGAGCATGAAGAGGAGCTCTCCTCCTGGCACCAGGTACCGCGCAGAGTTCAGGGAGGCAATTTCGGCCTGATTTCGCTGGGCTATATCCTGATAGACCAGATCCACAGGCTCGACAAGAGCTATGTACTCCTCGGGCTTTGCGGCATCGGCAAGAATGGGTATGATGTTCTTGCGCCTCTCGCAGAGAAGGATGAGGTCGCGCATAGAGCGGGGCGAGAACTCCACTGCATAAACCAGTCCATCGGCAACGATATCGCTGACATGGCTGACTGTAGTGCCTGTGGCTGCCCCCAGGTACAGGACCTTGGATTCACGGGTCAGTCGAAGTCCCCGGCCTTTGCTCTTGAGGAGGAGGGCCGCGAGCTTGGAGCGGAATGGATCCCATAACCTGTAGCCTTCCTGAATGCGTTCCCTATAGACGGGCGCGGGATCCAGAGATCGGGTGGCCAATCGCAAATGCCCTTCCGCCTCCAGGGCAAAGATACCGGGCGATATCTCCTGCCAGGACATGGAACTATGCACCAACAGACTCCCTATGATCTTGCCTTCAGAGCTCTTTGCCGAGAGAGGTTGTGCTCAGTTTGACGTGTTTTACTCCCTTCAGAGACATCATCTTCTCGGCGGCCTTTCTCACATCCTGACCTTCGCCCCGCAGGACGATCACCTCCAGGCAGTTTTCATGGTCCAGATGGACATGGAGGCTGGACTGGATGATGCTTCCGGATTCATGCTGGATCTCCGTCAGATTGTCTACCAGGCCCCTCTGGGAATGGGCATAGACCAGGGTTATGACGCCTACTCTCTCACCCTGGACGTCGCTCATCCACTCATAATGGACTATGTAGTTTCTGATGGCATCTCTTATGCCCTCGGAGCGTGAGGAGTAGCCACGCTTCAAGATTATCTCGTCAAACCTGCTGAGCAGCTTCTCAGGTAACGAAACGCCAATTCGCATCAATTCTTGTTCCATATATAATCGCGGTTAATATACGCATGATATTTAGTAATAAACTTTATGGAGGAAAATGTTACCAATGGGCCATCGACAGTCAAGGAACCATAAAGGTTTTCCCTGTGCCCCGGCAGAAGATAATAGTATATGACAGATGTCGCACTCATTGGCGAGAGAACCTTCCTGTTCGAGAAGCTCTTCCAGGATCTGGGCGTGAGCTATCAGTTTCTGGCGCCCGGAGTTCTGGGCAGCCCCTTTCTGCCTCAGTACCGGATGGTGATGATCCCCACGGGCTTTGCCAATCCCCAGTACTCCAGGACGCTTCCGGCGCTGCAGAGGATGAAGTCGAGTATAGCTGATTTTGTGAAGAAGGGCGGTGTTCTGACCGTCTTTGGTCCGCTGGTGCCCGAGCATGACTACGAGTGGCTGCCCCTGCCTCTCAAGTACGTCTGCGAACTGGGCACACAGAATGTCACACCATCTGATCAGGAGTGCTCCTGCCTGCTCTGCACATCAACTCCGGAATGCGACGGCTACCTGTTGCCGGGCGAGGGCTTCGAGACCGTCGTGAAGGATGCGAAAGGCAGAGCCATATTGGTCATGGCAAGGTTCGGAGAGGGCCTTATTGTGGCCACCTCAGTTCATGAGTTTCCTGCCGCCGAGTACATCAAGTGGGCCCTGGAAAAGGCCAGGCCCGCCCGGATTTGAGGAGGGATCAGCCTGGACGAAGAGATGCCCCTGGTCAAGAAGAGCAGGCTTCGCATGGAAGTCGAAGCTCTGCTGGAGGAGAAGGGACTGATTCTGGAGGAGAAGATCTCAGTGATGAACCTGGAGAGCAAAGAAGCCCATTACTTTGACGACTATCATGCCGCCCTGGAGTTTCTGCGGGGCAAGAAGGGGCGGTGGTACATCACAACGCCAGGACTTAGAAAAGTGAAAGACGGGCGCTGAGAAAAAAAGGATGGCGCGGGATCATTATTGTCCCGAGGCTGAATTCGTAGTGGAAGGGTATGTAGAAGAGCCACACGAAATAGATCAACATAGTAATTAAACCCAGAGGCACACCAAGTTTAGCCCACTCTTTGCTGGTAATTCCCAGCTTGCCAGCGGAGATGATGTTTGGTATGTTTCCGGGAATGAGCATGCCTCCCGCGATGAGCAGGCCCATGAGAACTGAGTTGATCTGGACCTGGCTCATCGCCGGGCTAATCTCAGCCGCAGTCAATGTAGCATTATCCAGGACCGCTGAAATCATGTTGATCCAGTATAGAATCTGGGGGGCTACGTCAAGCAGGTATTTGTCTATCACTACCTTCATGCCAGAACCCAGGAGCAGGAGGGCCATAACGAAGACATAGACCTTCAGAGCCCTGACACCTACATCTCTCAGACCGCCATCATCCTCTTCACTCACCTTGCATTCCATCACTTTGGCTTTGCCGGTGAAGAACATGGCAAGAAGGCCGAAGGCCAGACAACCTGGGATGATGTATATGGCAAGCTGGTTGAAGAGGTACCAGAATGTTGCATAGTAAGGCTCTCCCTGCAGCTTGGTGATAGCGATAGTAGAAAGCGGCTCGCCCACAGGAGTCAGAACTGCGCCCAGACCTATGGAGAAACAGGCGATTATGATCAAATTTATTTTAGTCTTCCTCTCAAAGGGCATGCAGTTCATGAGCTCAACCAATAGGAGAGAGGCAATGATGGCAGTTATTAAGCTTGAAGACAATCCCAAGATGAAGACCAACAGGAACACTACAATCTTGAGAGGGACTTTTTTGATGATCGAATTCATGGCCATTTGGGCACGGGACCGCCCGTAATGGAATAATACACCGGCCAGCAGCACCATGGGAACGATTCCCTTGTATATCGGCTCTTTAATGGCTTCCATCACTATTTCCCTATTCCAGCCGACGAGCTCCATCTGCTCTGCTGTGTAGCCCAGGGCCGCCAGAGCTTCTTCGCTGTAGAAGCTTGATATGGTTACTGCTAGCACACCCATAATAAACAGAAAAACTTCAAGGTTATGTTCTATCTTCTTAGACATGAATGGTCCGACAAGTACAATTAGCACAATGGCAAATAAGCCAATGTCTACAGGGTCAATTTGCATGAATATTCCCTCCAATATCTACAAAACCTTCAATTTTTTGATGGTCTTTGCTGACCAGAAGCCGACTCCTGGGCTCATGGCATTGGTCGTACGGCTGGACGCTTCCGTATATCCCAATTCCGAACGGCGTCCCCGAATGTCGAAACCATACGACCACCTCCTTCTTTTGTCCTATATCTGTAAGCTCTCTCGTCTCGGGAGAGTTTTGCTATCCGGATGCTCTACCAATATTAAATGCTTTTGGTTTCCAATTAATGCCTAATAATCCTGGATTAGACCAAATAGCTCATGGTTAAATTCCTAAATCACCCAAATGGCAATATTTGGATCATTAAGTTTAATGAAAAAAAGCATATAAAGATACAAATGATATAATAGATACAAGCATTATAGTAATAGATTCGTCTTAAAAAGGAGTGCCGAAGGAGTGCTCCTCCACCTCCATCAATTCCCGCCAGGTTGCTCTGCACTCGCAGTCCAGCTTATCGAAAGGACCGACGTCCTGGGCAAGAGCATGCACCCGGATGGCTTCGGCCACGGCTTCATCACACTGGCCGCAGTTATGCGGGCCGCGCCTGGTTCCTGCGCCCACCGGGTCGCAAACTATCGGTCCCGGGATGCTCTTCAATACCTCCAGGGCCGACCAGAGCCAGGGGGGCCGAAACTCGCCCCGCTCCCACATGCGCTCGACCTGGGTATTGCGTTGCACATTGCAGAGATTGAGGGAGAGAACGTCCGCGTGATTATGCGCCGCCCGGGCCGAGGATATGGCATCTCTCATGGCCTGGCCCTCGGAGAGCAGAGGCGGCTTCAGCAGCAGGTAGGCTTTGACCCGCCCTCCAAGACTATGCACGGCCTCTGCGGCGTTCACAAAGTCCTGGAAGGTGAAACCCTTGCGGATGACGTGCTCCCGAATGAGGTCGTTGGAGGTCTCGAGACCCATGGCAAACTCGGTGGGGAGATGAGAGAGGCACTTTTCCGCGCTCTCCCGGGTGACATACTGCGGCCGGGTTTCAATAACCAGCTTCTTTATGCCCAGGGCCTCCAGGCGCTGCAGGATTTCGTCCCTGGCTGCCGCGGGCATCTCCTGCGGGTCCAAAAAGCTGCCGCTGGTGTAGATCTTGACAACTGTGACCTCAGGGGAGCTCCTCTGCATGGCGTTCTCAAACTGAGCTACCAGGTCATCGGCCGAGGCCGGCGCCCCTTCGCTGGCATAGCCGCACATGGTGCAGCGGTTCCACCGGCAGCCCACTGTGCGCAGGATCATGGTGAGGGAAGATGCCTCCCGGCCCTCAACCAGGTCCTGCGAGCGCCAGACGGTAACGGGTCTTTTCAGATCCAGCCTTCTATCAAGCTTCGCCATTGTTCTTTTCCAATTTTCCTTTCCAATTTTCTTATCTTTATCCGAGATACTGCAGGGCGCTGATGGCGGCGGAGGCGCCTGAACCCACTGCGGTTGCGACCTGCATTCTTCCACCTGTCAGGTCCCCGGCAGCGAATACTCCCGGCATGCTCGTCTCCTGGTTGAGCCGGTTGACCTTCACATAACCGCCGGAGGTCATCTCCAGGCCCAGGCCCTCAGCCACCTCAATATTGGGCTTCATGCCCATCTCCACGAAGACCCCGTCCACCTTCAGGGAGCGGGGTGTATTGCCGACTTTGAACTCCACGCTTGCCACGAACTGGTCGCCCCGAATCTCAGTGATCTCTGCTCCGAAGGTTGCCGCATAGTTGGTGAGCTTCGTGATTCTTTCCAGGTAAACCGGCTCTGCCACCAGCTTCTCTCGCGCGGAGAGGAGATGGACCTTGCTGACGATGTTGGCCAGATACAGTATGGCTCTGGCGGCGCCATTGCCATAGCCCACCACGGCCACTGCCTTGTCTCTGAAGAGCGCCCCATCGCAGTGCACGCAGTAGGATACGCCCCTTGTCGTCAGCTCCTTCTCACCAGGCACGCCGATCTGGCGGTGGCCGGCTCCCATGGCCAGTATGACGGCTTTGGCCTCATACTGCCAGTTCTCCGTCTTCACGCGGAAGAAGTCTCCCAGGTTCACAATCTTCTCCACCTGCTCGGTCTGGTTCTCCGCGCCGAACTTCTGGGCCTGAGCCAGCATCTTCTCAGAGAGCTCTATGCCCTGAATACCCTCCGGAAAGCCGGGATAATTTTCATAGAGGCCACCCATGGACGCCTGAGAGCTGTATATGTTGCCCAAAACCAGCGTCTTCTTCCCGCCCCTCGCACAGTACATGGCGGCGGTCAGCCCTGCCGGGCCTGCTCCTACTATGACGACATCATGCAAGCGAATTCACCATAAATAAATTCTTCTTCCAGGTAGATAAAGGGTGTGCAGCCTTCTCCTGGCCGAGGGAGGGCCATTTATCCGCAATGTTTTTAGACTAGAAGGTTATTAGAGGGGGTGCAACGCGCCACATCGCATTGCGCCGATAGTGTAGCGGTTATCACTAGGCGTTGCCAACGCCTAAACTCGGGTTCGAATCCCGATCGGCGCATGTTTTTAGCTATAAATAATGCCCATTTCAAAGAGATTTTAAGCACAAATGATAGCCCTCATTCCTTCGCACAATGAAGAACGACTCGGGGGTTAAAGCAGAGTCTTACAAGGTCAGAGCTTCCTGCAGGGGCCAGATCGCATGCAAGGCCCCCGACATGATCTCAGTCCACCAACTCGAAGTAGACCCTCCGATTGGACTTTCCTTTATTCTCGGCCTTGACCAATTTTATTCCCTTCACCTCGCCGGTGCTGCATACATGGGTTCCTCCACATGCCTGCCGGTCAATGCCCTCTATCACCACAACTCTGATCTCTTCTCTGTCCGGAACCGCCATGGCCAGGCGCACCAGATCAGGTATAGCCATGGCCTCAGTTTTCGATAGCATGCTGGTCTTAACTGTATGATTCTCGGTAATTATCCGGTTAGCACTGTCAACATATGCAGCCATCTCCGATTTATCGAACTTCTCCAGGCTGAAATCAACCCTGGATCTGGCAAGATCTATCTGGTTCCCGGTTATTCTGGCACCGGTTTCATTGAATATGACCGCACTCAAAATATGGCAGGCTGTGTGGCTGCGCATGAACCTGTAGCGTCTTTCCCAATCGATTCTCCCAGAGACCTTATCACCTGGAGCGAGACCTGGTTTATCCAGGACGTGAAACGGATCAGGGGGATCGACACTCAAAACCCTGAACTCCTCTTCTCCTCGAAAGATCGATCCCAGATCAGAGGGCTGTCCACCTGACTGCGGATAGAAGGCTGTTCTATCCAAGACCACTTTCTCGCCATCAGCAGAGCTGACCAGTGCATCAAAAGATTTTATACAGCTATCCTCAAGGTAAATTAATTTCATCGACCTTCCCATTCGTGTTTGCCTTATATTTCATCAACCTGGCGGCTGGATGGGTTTGTTGGAATGCAAAGAATCAAATTATGTAGTCTTCGATGAAAAACTATTTTGCGCAGCACCTCCTACGACGACGGAAGGCGATGAAGAAATGGAAAAAGACCTCAGCAAAGAGTCAGTAAGACACCTGCTGGAACACTGGATAGAGCACAACGAGAGCCACAGCACCTCTTTTCGAGAGAGGGCGGCCCAGGTTGCCAGTGTGAGCGAGAAGGCGGCCCAGGATATCCGCGGAGCAGCGGAGCTCATGGACCAGTGCACAGAGATGCTTAAGAAGGCCATGCAGGAACTATGAACTTGAGGAGACTATACTGATGGAGCTGGTTTACACTTACCCAATGGAAAACAGCAAAGACATGTTGAAGATGCTGGATGAAGAGTTCTGGAAGCGACTGGGCCCTACCATGCGAGAGTGCAGGGCCATGGGTCAGGACTTGGATGGCATGTGCCTTTACATCAAAGCCAAAGATGAGCTGGCGGAGGAGGCACGGAAGCTGCTTAGCCGAGACGGCTGCCAAAGAGCTGAAGGGCGAGAAAGGGGAAGCGCTGCTGAAGGCCTTCCGGGATGAGGCGGAGGCGGCAGAAGCGGGAATAGGAGCGATGTTTGGGTAGCCAAACAACCTCTGGATCATAAATTCAATAGCTTGGCCGCATTTTTCCAGAGCACGGCTTCCCTTTCCGCTTCACATAGGCCCAGGCGCCCTATTATGGCCGCTGCCCTTCCCGGCTCTTCCCATGGATAATCGCTGCCGAATATGACCCTATCCGGACCGAGATCCCTTATCAGCTCCTCGATCTCTTCCAGGGATAGATAAAAGGAGACGTAAGCGGTATCGAAGTAAACATTTCTGCCTGCAGGCACGAGATATCTTTGCACCTCATCCCACATTCGCAGGCCTCCCAGATGAGCCAGATCCACTCGAAGGTCGGGATAGCATTGGATCGACTCTGGCAAAGCGCTCCGGCGTCCCGAAGATCTCCCGTCTCTCCAGAGGATCCCGGCCCGCGTGGGTCACCAGGATCATCTTTCTCTTTATCAAGGCTTCATAAAGCCTCTCGCAGCCGGGATCATCGGGATAGACCTCCTGCAGCAGTGGCATCATCTTGACGCCCCGAACGCCGCGGGCGGCCAATCGGTCCAGCTCCGACTCCAGATTTTCCATAAAGGGATGGACGGCACCAAAGGGAAGGAGATCATCTCCTGAGACGGATAGGATCCAGTCGTTGAGGCTGGACACATCCTCCCGACCTTTGGCCAGGGGCAGGAGAACAGACCTGGATATTCCCGAATCACTCATGTGACTGCGCAGGTCATCGGGGGCGCCCGTTCCCGGCACCTCCACCTTCAGCTTCTTCTTCGCGGCGGGCAGGATCTTAGCCGCTACCCATTGCGGGTAGATGTGAGTGTGAAAGTCGATGATCGTTTATATTATCCCCATCTCGGTGAGCCTCTCAGGCAGATAGGTCTTGGTCACATAATCCAGTCCCTTGCCGGCAAAGGCCTGCTGCTCTGCCTTCTTCTTCAGATCTATCTGCAGCTTGATCTGCTTCTCCCAGTAAGGCGTGTTAAAGCGCGGATCGGTCAGCTCGCTGCGCAATGCCTGCATATCCTGATCGGTGAGCTTGTCAGTGGAGAGATTATAGTCCACTATATCACTGGGCTGCACCCCCAGGAAACGCGCCTTGGGTGTGACCAGGTGCTCGGAGAGGTGAGCGCTCTTGATGGCCCCGTAAGCGATGCTGGCAAAGATGCGATAGGACCAGGGGTCCCCATCCGTGAAGACGACCACGGGAATGTTCAATTCCGCGTTGAGCCTCTTTATGATGCGCCGCGTGGACCTGGCCGGCTGACCCTTGATATGCACCAGGATGGCATTGTACTCTTCATCGAAGCCGTTCTCGATCAGCCGGGCATACATTCCGCCCGTCTCAATGGCCATGACCATTTTAGCATCGTGGCTCAGGAACTCGATGTTGTCCACATTGAACGGTATCTGGTAGCCGGCCTCGCCCACATCCTCCTGGCAGTGCATCTCGCGCTCGCCGCGCCGTGTCTGCTCTCGGAGGCGCAGAGGCCCGAATACTGCCGCTCCATCCTCCTCCGGCCGGACATGGAAGTCCTCCCGGTGCAGAGTGGTGACGATCTCCAGGTCTTCAATCAGACGGTCGCTCTCCGCCTGCTCGTGGAACTTCGCTATATCCCAGTTCTCAGAGATGTAATAGATCTCTCTCAATGTCGAGCCGCGATTGTTCTTGAGGTGCTCCTTGATGAGCAGCTCGGCGAGGTGAACGGTCTTGAGAAGCGTCTTGGCTCCGCGCACGGTCTTGACGCTGCGCATCGTCTCCTGGTCTCCGTAGACCCAGACATCCTCCTTGGTGGAGAACTCGATATTGCCTTTGGTTCTGGAGGGCAGAGTGATATGGGGCACTATTCCCTGCTGGAACTGGTTGTAGAGATCCAGAGCGAGGCCCATAATCTTCTCCTGAGCCATTTTCGATTTTGCTGTTTTTTCTACTTTTGCTTGATTTTTCCTCTCATCAGATCCATCCATTTATCAGATCACCCTGGCCCCTGTGACAATCTCCGCATCCAAACCCTCCACCACCGGCTCTTTCCTGGGGCTGCCATCCTCATGAACGCTGTAGCTGAGAATGGTGCTCTCCCCCGGGCCGAGGGATAACTTCCAGTGGTGGTCGTAACCGTCCCCCAGCGGAATGACTTTGGCAGCAGGCAGAGACGGCGACTGCCTCCTCTGCCAGGACCTCATGCAGCTTGAAGGATCTGACCAGGTCGCTATGATTTTCTACATCATCCTGACGGCCACATGTCCGTTCTGCTGCTCCAAGCGTCTGAAGACGAGAAGGTTGCCCATGATCTTGGCCACCACCGGTCCGATATCCGGCTCGGGCTTTTCCAGGACATCGGAGAGCTTCTTCGCAATGCGGGGCAGGATCTTTCTTATGATCTCCTCTTTCTCCCGGCTCTCGGATAGCACGCTCTGCCGGCTCAGGTAACGGCGCAGCTTTCGCGATACCTCTTTCAGCCCCAGATCGATCTCAGTCAGGATCTCGGGCATATCGGCCACGGCATCTTTGCTCTCCGAGGTGAAGGGGATATTGGTGGAAGCTATGTGCACCAGCAGCACCGCCGGCCCAACCGGGACCCCGCTTCCTGTGGGCTGGCTCAGGGAATAGTTCTTCCAGGAGACGCTCTCCACGGCATGCGTTATGGCGCAGGCGCCCTGCTGGTAGACCAGAGGAACGCGATTGGCGAAACGCAGAATCTCCACTCGGCTCTCCTTCTCCAGTTCACCTCCGTACCCCAGGCCCACCTCGACGGGAAAAGGATTGCCGGAGTAAACGGAGACGGGCCGAACCGTTGTGGCGATGAAGTCCAGCCGGTACTCCTTCTCCAGGCCGGCCTTGATCAGCTCTTCGCCTATGGGTGACAGGCAGTCCACCGGAGGCGATTTGACCTTGATCTGCTTGAAGGCGGCCAGCAGTCGCTTGGCCTCCTCATGGTCCAGGCTTGATGGCGGCTCTTCTGGTCCAGGCCTGACCGGAGGCATAGCTCCTGTGCCGATATGGTGCCGATGGAGGAGAAGGTCTCCTTCAGAAAGACGCGCAGTTTCTTCTTGTCCGTATAACGCAGGAGCTTGATCAGCTCGCCAAGCTCGATTCCGTCCGGGTGAGGCTGGATGGCATAGGCTTTCTTGGGCAGGCTCTCCGTCACCCTCTCGAAGACCTCCACATTGCCTTCCGGCTCCACCAGAGTAAGACGGGCATGGGGGTTGACGATGGCCGCGCTCTTCAGGGAACCGAAGACGGACTGCCGCCGGCTGCGCACATAGGAGCCCTCCATCTCCAGCTCCACGCGCGTGCCCCGGGGCCTCTCCCAATCCACCTCCTCCGACTTGAGGATCTCGGGCTCATTCTTGGCCGTGTTTATCAAGCAGCTCACAGTAGCAGGCTGGTCTATCCGGAGCGATCTTGGAGATGACTTTAGTGGGCTTGCCGCTCGTGAGCTGAGAATAAAGTACCGCCGCAGAGATGCCGATGCCCTGCTGGCCCCGGCTCTGGCGCAGAGTATGAAAACGCGATCCATAAAGCAACTTGGCAAAGACGCGCGGAATCTCGTCCGGCACAATGCCCGGCCCGTTATCCTCCACGATGACCTGATAATAATCGCCGCTGCGTTTTATCTGCACAAAGATATCCGGCAGTATCCCTGCATCCTCACAGGCGTCCAGAGAATTGTCCACCGCCTCCTTCACGCAGGTGATCAGGGCGCGAGGTGCTGAGTCGAATCCCAGAATCTGACGGTTTTTCTCAAAAAATTCAGCTACAGAGATGGCCTTCTGCTGCTTGGCCAGCTCCTCAGCGATCTCCATAAATAGGAAAAAGAGGGGCTAAAGCTCAGCCCCGACTACGGTCTGGGTGGCTGTAACGTTGTCTATCTCGCGGATGACGTCGACAAGCTTGTTGAGCATGCTCAGGCCTTCGACCTCAATGATGACCACGAAGTCGAACTCGCCGAAGACATGGTAGACATCCTTGATGCCCTCGATCTCCTGCAAGGCATTGTAGACGGCCTTCTCCTGTCCCGGCACCACCTTCACCATCGTTACTCCAATTACCATATTGATTCACCCATGTTATAGAGCCTCAGCACATTATATAAAACTTTTCAGCTCTTCTTGCCGCAAGTTTGAGGTCTCCACCTCTGTCATCCGTTCTCCGTCTCCGGCCAGGCGTTCGAGAGATTCACTCTTCTCTTCCCTTTCCTCTTTTGCTCGGGGCTGGCATCGCTTCCAGGATTCAGGCTTCTTCTGGGCGCAGCTGGCTGCGATTCGCTCTCGGGAACTGGCCGGCCTTCGATTTTCAGTCTGCCGGCGCTCCGCCTTTCTCCGGCCAGCTCGGCCTTCAGAGAGGAGAGCGCGCGAAGTATCATCTGCCGGTAATGCTCCGATATCGGTATGGTAATGCTCCTGGCTCTTTCTGCATCCGGAAGGGGCGTGGAAGATGGCACCTGATCTGCCGTGGCAGAAGTCGCTGGAGACAGGGCACTGGCTTCGCGTTCTTCAGTGCCGCCAGTCGCTCCGATGTTCTGCGGGCAGTGTCCATTATCCACTGATTTCTCGTGGCCTCGTCGACCCGCTGGATGGACTCGGCACGCAGAGAGATGATGATATTTCCGTCTTCGGTCTGGTAGAGGTTGGGCTTGCCCACCACGGCCACAAAAGCGGGAGCCTCCATATTGGCCAGAATCTGAGCCGCTTCCGGCTGGTACTGACCGGCGTAGATCAGTATGCTGCCCGTTGGATCCACCAGCCTCCCCCGCCAGTACTCGGTGTCACCGCCGATATCATCCTTCTCCGTCAGAGTGCCAACAGTGAAGACGCGATTGCATTTTGCGCCCGGTCGGCGTGAGAAGATATTGAGGAGCATACTGGTTCTGTTCCTCACCATCCCGGAAGGAGTAGTTCGAGCTCTTCAGCTCTTCGGCAAAGACCCTGCGCGCCACTTCTCTTGAAAATCCTGCCATCTTAGACCGCCTCCACTTCGCCCATCAGCTCGTCCACTTTGAATTCCGTCACTGGCGGGACCTCATTTATGGTCTCCACCAGGATATAGCGATCGACTCGCGGTCCAGTGATGCTGAAATATCTACCCATCAATTTGCTCTCGATAAGGCCGCGCACTACTTCGTGATCCAGAGCCTCCATAGCCATCTGCTTGGCATCATCCAGAGTCAGGCCCACCAGACGCTCCGTCGTCTCCCTGTTGATGAGCACATCCTGCACCCGACGGCCATCGTCCAGTGACCGCCTTGATGCGCAGATCGTAGGTGCCATCCACCTTTCCATGCTCGCTGCAGACACCTTTGGCTAGAGAGCGTTTGCAGACGGGACAGCGCTTGATGAGGCCCGAGCCTTTCTGCACATCCACCAGTGCGCCCGAGAACTCCGCCGCCTGAGATCCAATCTCCACATCGACATCCAGAGGCTCGATCTGGCTGGTACGGTTCAATTTCACGCTGAACCGGCCCTGGAACTCGTCTGTGACAAGGTTGCGCAAGGAGGTAGCTCTTGCCTTCCTCCATGTTGGGCAGATCGGCCTTGGCCCATTTCACAAACTTTATGGAACCGGTCTCGTCTCCCACCAGGCCGGACTGGGAGATGGCATCGCTGTTTGTCTCCCAGAGCTGCGCCACCTTGACCTTCAGATCGACCCAGAGGCCGGGTTCAGTGATCTCAACCACCTTGCCGGCTTGAGCGAGCTCGTGCTGGCAGGCCTCGCCTCCACCTCTTTCTCCAGCGGCTCGATCTGGCTGGTGCGGTTCAATTTCACGCTGAACCGGCCCTGGAACTCGTCCGTGACCACTCTCTTCAAGAGATAGCTCTGCCCCAGCTCCAGATCTGGGCAGCTCGGACTTGGCCCACTTGACGAACTTCATCGATCCTGAGCCGTCGCCGATGAGCCCTGTCTGGGAGATGGCCTCGGTTGCCGGCTCCCAGAGATCCAGGACCTTGACCTCCAGATCCACCCACTTGCCGGCCTCCTTGATCTCTGAGATCTTGACCTTCTCAGAGCTGGCCCTGACCTGGGGCATTATGCCGTGCTCTTTCAGGAAATAATTCAAAACCGATCTTCTGGCCTCGCCTTCAGGCACACGAAAATCATCGATGAGCATCTTCAGGCGAGACGCGATCTCCTCCTCAGGGACTTCGATCTTCTGATCCCTGAGACGAGCTGATATCTGATCAACCAGTTCTTTCATAACAATCTGCCCCCTAATTTTTGTTGAGAGGTAATGTAAGTAGGGCATGAAAGTATTTAAAAGGAATCTGTGCGGCCCGAAAGTAATCTATTCCAGATCGCCCGAGACTGTGAGCAGATGGAGATCTGTAACCTGGTTTGGAAGAATTGACCGAGAGACAGGATCCTTCATTGCCGCAGAAGAGATAGACAGCATGATCGAGTCGCCTCAGGGTGCAGCCGCCGACCGGCCCTGCCCTGCAACCCGATCTGCGCAGCATTGCCCTGGATTGCGGCTACGCGGCGAATGATAGCGAATACAACTCTCGTCTTCGAGAGGTGGCCCTGAGACTTGTGCGCCGGCAGCTCCTGGAACTTACCACAGCCGAGAAGGACCTGCTCCAGGCCATGGAAGCCCTGGACGATATCTCCCAGGCGGTGAATCTCCTGGATGAGAGGCTCTATGAATGGTCCCGTCTGCACCGCCAGGAGATCGTTCACGGCAAGGATCTGGCTGATGGGCTCTGTGAAGACGAAAACATGGGCATACTCGCGAGAGCGATTCAAGGCCTGAGAGAGTCCAGGAAGAACCTGGAAATGGAAGTTGTCACCTCTGCAGAGGAGCTGGCCCCGAACCTATCCACCCTGGCAGGACCGGTCCTGGCAGCGAGGCTCATCTCCAAAGCCGGGAGTCTGCGCCGCCTGGCAGGAATGCCCTCCAGCAGAGTACAGGTAATGGGGGCGGAAAAGTCCCTCTTCAAGCACCTGAAAGGCAATGCACCTTCGCCCAAGCACGGGATTATCTACCGCCATCCTGCCGTGATAGGATCCCCCAAAAGGCTCAGAGGAAAGGTGTCGCGCGCTCTGGCAGGAAAGCTGGCAATAGCCGCCCGGCTGGACTACTATGGAGCGGGACGGTCTATGGATCTGAAGTCGTCTCTGGAGGCTCGCCTGGAAGATATCAGACGCAGAGGACGGAATAAGCCACCAGGCAGATAGGGATCAGATTTATATTCAATGCATCCGCCAGAATGTTTCGGAGTTGAGGTGTCCAGATGAAGTGGTGGCTCGGTTTCTTGGTGATGTCGGCATTTTGTATTATTACCTGGGCAGTATGCTCATTCCCATGGCGGGAGGAGTTCCCCAAAACCTCACCGAGCATTCCTGGATCTACAGCCAGGGGTACATCGACGACACGCGCATTTACCAGACGGAGGCGGGTTTCCACGGACAGAAACTGGTCACAGGAACTAGAGGCACCGGCACCGTATCCCGATCCATTTACGCCCAGGTTTACGGCGGATTTCCAGACGGCTACAACGAGACTCGAGGTGATGGAATGGGGCGTGTACCAGAATAAACCCGCCCAATACACTGCGCCGATCACACCTAGCGACCTTCGCAACGCTCTTTGTGCCAAGAATTATGAAGTCGGTTCCGTCTATTCAGAGAGCTACTCCAATCTGAGAGACCTCATCAAGGATACATCCGTCAGCCAGACCAATCAGAACTCAGTCTATAGCGTCCATTCTGAGGTAGAGGGAACGGCAAGAGTTGGAGCCCGGGTTCAAAAGAGCGCGAGCAATGTACCCATCTACACCATGAGCGGCACTTACGAGGGCTATACGAATATGAGGATGCAACTGGAGAGCGGCAATGCATCCATCATGACCCTTCCTTGCCCCTGAGAGACGCTTCAATCCATCTGCAACTCCGAAAATCTAATCTCACACCAGTGGCCTGGGTTGCTTCTTTTCCGGCAGGACGGGCAGAGGCATGGTGTTGATCAATAAGGGCTGCTCGACATCCTTGGCCCTCTCCACCAAGAGTTCTTTGCCCCAGTGGGTCAGGCCGAATAGTGGCACGGCCGTTCCCACCTGCACCAGAGGCTTGACCTGCTCTCGGATATGCTTTGAGGCGCAGCCTGTCACAATATCGGCTACAGCCACGAGCCGCGACGCATCTTCCTGGCTTATGCCTGTGAGGTGAACTCCAATTATCATTACCCTGACCCCGGCCACCTTCTCGAGCTCCCGGAGCTTTTCTGCCGATGCCGCATCGGCAACTGTTACTGCAAAATTGGCATAGCCGGCCGCCGCCGCATAGGCAGCTCCTTCCAGTTGATCTATCTTGCCAGTCTCTGGCGACAGCACATGCCCACCCCTGGCCCGAATGCCCTCAATCACCTCCGGGATGGGGTCGGTCTCTTGCAGTCCGGAGATGTAGCCGCCCATTCCCTGGACAAGTTTTCCGTTGGGCGTTATGACCGTTCCTGCGCCATCGCATACAGTTACGGCTGCATCAATTATTCCCCTCTCCAGGCCCGTCATCATCGACTCAGAGGCACCGAAGCCCACAAAGGCATCCATTTCCAGCTTTCGCCGGGGCGAGAACATCCCATGCTTCTGGATGCGAAAATCCATATTGGCAGCCGCCGACTCGATTGTTACCCGTTTTATGCCTCTGACCTTGTCGAAGAGGGGACACCACTCGATCATGGGCTCGCTCGCTTCCAGCACTTTTTCCTCATCTACCTTGACACGTGATTTGCCCAGCAACTCCATTATATGCATTTGGTCCTCCTATGAAAGAGTGTAAATCCTGCTATTTGGCTTGTCCAATCTACTTTCACCTATGATCTATCTTAATCTTCCCACAACTATCGACGACCAAAATTCATCAGGGATCACCTTTTTAAAATTTGAAAATAAAAAATAATTTTTAAGACAGATACCATATCTATTTCAAGGGAATTGTTTTCAACGAAACTTATATATATGTTACCATTAGTTATGCGCTTGGTGAACGCTTTGAATACATCAGCTGCCTCAGGTTCAATAGATGAACGGGATGAATTTGCATCCATAATGATGAAAATTGGCCTCAAAAGGAACGTGGCCAAGGTTTTAACCTACCTTGCAGGGGTGTCAGAGGCAACATCTCGCGAGATAGAGATTGGATCGGATCTTCGGCAGCCTGAAGTGAGCATAGCCATGCGGGAGATTCGTAAATTGGACTGGATTGTAGAGAGAGACGAGAAGAACCCTGGAAAGGGTCGACCATATCGTATCTACAAATTGAACAGGAGCCTTCAGGAAATTGTCGAATATCTGGAGTCAGAGAATGCAAAGGAAGCTGAGAGGATAATGAAGCAGATTGAGAAGCTCAAATCCTTGAAGTCAAATTGATTTTATGTTTTAGAGCAAAGATAATTATAATTTGATGGCGACCATTTTGAGATGGAACGATGACCACATTGGGATTTCGTAATTTGATTCTCTGAAACAAATTTCATCCACCATTCTCAAACGATTTATAAATATTTTCCTAAGACATCCGTCCTCTCTATGCAAAAATCTATATACTAATAGATTACTAGAATCAGGCAGAAAAAAAGTAAGGGGGGATGGAGATTAAGTACATCATCGACGACGCCCTGGAGAGATCCGAGGCCGATAGCAGGATCAAGCCTTCCAGCATGATCCAGAGCGATGAAGAGCTAGTGTCGGTTCTGGAAGAACTGACCACTGTCATCCGAGTCATCGGGTGCGGCGGAGGGGGCTCGAACACCATCGACCGCCTGGCAGAATGCGGCATCCAGGGAGCTGAGCTCTTTGCCGTCAATACTGATGCCCAGCATCTTCTGCATATCAATGCTGACAGGCGTTTCCTGATAGGCAGACGGACAACTCGAGGCCTGGGGGCAGGGAGCCTGCCGGCCATAGGCGAGGAGGCAGCCCAGGAGAACATTGACGAGATCAAAGCGGCAGTAGACGGAGCTGATATGGTCTTCGTAACCTGCGGGCTGGGAGGCGGCACAGGCACAGGCGCTTCGCCCGTTGTGGCAGAAGCCGCGCGTGAAGCAGGAGCTCTCACCATTGCTATCGTCACCATTCCATTCAGTGCCGAAGGGTCCATAAGAATGCAGAATGCTGAAGCCGGCCTGAAGAGGCTGCGAGAGGTTTCGGACACAGTAATAGTAGTACCAAACGACCGGCTTCTCGATGTGGTGCCCAACCTTCCTCTGCAAGCGGCCTTCAAGGTAGCCGATGAAGTTCTGATGCGATCCGTCAAAGGCATCACCGAGCTCATCACCCGGCCCGGCCTCATCAATCTGGACTTTGCCGATGTAAGAACTGTCATGACCAACGGCGGCGTGGCAATGATCGGCATGGGCGAGGCAGAAGGCGAGGAGAAGGCACGCGACTCCGTTGTGAAGGCTCTCCGTAGCCCCCTTCTCGACGTGGACGTATCAGGGGCAACCTCAGCTCTGGTGAACGTGGTGGGGGGACCGGATATGACCATCACCGATGCCGAAACCGTCGTGGATGAGGTTTATCAGAAGATCAACCCAGAGGCTCGCATAATCTGGGGCGCACAGATAGACCAGAACCTCGAGCACACTCTGAGAACCATGCTTGTGGTGACGGGTGTATCGTCCCCGCAGATACTGGGAAAGGACCAGAGCAAACGCCTGACATCCAGGCACGGCATAGACTTCCTCTCCCGCCGGTCGCGCTTATAGCTAACATAAGTCATCAATCTCTGTGCCCCTGGGCTGGTCCAAAGATCAGCCTCAATACATTGCCAGGAACCTCCGGCCGCCGGGGATCCGGAATTTCCTGCCTTCTCCGGATTTTGATTATCTGTGTTAGCATGTGCCGTGTCAATCGATGGAATTATAAGTTCATCACTCGAATTAATATTGTTTTATCCGTGACTGGATGTGATATAAATTCTTACCGAGAAGGTGAGCGGTGAGCTTGAGATGCTGCAACGGCACCTGGTCATACTCAAGCAAGTAGTGGAGAACGAGCCCATCGGCATTCTCAAGCTGGCTGAGGAGACAAATATACCCAGCCACAAGGTGCGCTATTCATTGCGAGTATTGGAGCAGGAGGGACTGATCAAAGCGTCAGCACCGGGCGCCGTGACCACCAATGAAACCAGATCATTTCTGAAAGAGCTGGACTCCATGATTGGAGACCTGTCCAAGAGGGCAGAGGATCTGAAGAAGATCAAGATAGCGAGGTAAATGCTCTATTGCCAAATTGCCCAGGCCCTGCAAGACATATCCCAGGCTCCGCGCCGCCAGAAAGTCGACCTAACGGCACGCCTTCTGGCATATCAAGAACCAGAGATGCTCTGCCCTGCGGTGCGGCTCCTCTTGGGCGAGCTCTGGCTGCCCTGGGAAGAGAGAGAGATGGGAATAGGCCCGGAAGCCCTGATGGCGGCATTGGCGGAGGTATCTGAGGAAGACGTCTCCCGGCTCAGAGAGAGAATGGGCGAGATGGGGTTGGTAGCCGAGGCGGCTCTGCGCCAGAAGGGACAGCACTCGCTCTGCAGCGAGCCCTTGCAGGCCCTTTCCGTCTATGAAAAGCTGAGACGCGTCTCTCGCATGAAGGGCAAAGAATCAGAACAACGGAAGAACGCCATTCTACGGGGCCTGTTCTTGCAGGCAACCCCTCTGGAGGGAAAGTACATCGCCCGCACCGCTCTGAGAAATATGCTGGCCGGCATCGGACATAAGACGATGCTTGCCGCTTTTTTTCAGGCATTCCACTGCGACCAAACCCGGATCTTAAGGTCATACAATCTCATGCCAGACCCAGGAAGAATCGCGGGCATGGCCCTCACCTCAGAGCTGGAGCGATCAACCATCCAGCCCAGGATCCCCATCAATCTCATGATAATTCGCAAAGGCAGAGCAATGAATCCAGAATCCGAAGGCGAGAGCCGGCAGTTTGCCTTTCTTCCCAAGTATCCCGGCCTGAGGGTCCAGGTCCATAAAATAAAAGGAGAGACACTCATATTCACTTCCAGGCTTCGTAACATTACTACGGCCTTGAACGGCCTATCCCGGCAGCTCGGCGCCATTGAAGAGGATTTTATCGTAGATGCTGATCTCATCGGCTTCGAGGAGGGGAAGATATGCCGCCAGTCAGAGATGCTGAAGTACATCAACCGCCGTCGCCTCTCTCGCAAGAGCCGCCTATCGCCTGCCCTCCTGGCCTATGACCTGATCTACCAATCAGGAGAGGACACATGCAGCAGACCCTATCAGGAGAGGAGAAAGAGGCTGGTGGCTATACTTGGGGAGCCCGGAGCCTTGCCTTTCGCGGGAATTTCTCCTGCCGAGGAGAAGATTCTTGGAGATAGTGAGGCAGTCAGAGACTATCACGCTCGAGTGGGGAAAGGCGGAGGCGAAGCATTGATGGCAAGAGATCTCCAGGCAGCTTACTGCCCGGGCTTTGGCTCCAGCCGGGATTTCATAGAGATCTGCGGCCAATGATTCTCAGACCTTTTGACCCCTGGAAGAGCCCTTTTTGCACCTGCCCCGCCAAGATGAGCCTGAATCCCTACACAGGTTGCCCGCACGGCTGCATTTACTGCTACGCCTCATCTTATATCCCCCACTTTCAGGATTGTCGTCCCAAAGTCGATCTCTTAAAACGCCTGGAAAAAGATTTGGCAGAGATCAAGCCCCACACCCTCGTGGCGATGTCCAACAGCTCTGACCCTTATCCATCAATGGAAAAAGAGCTGAGGCTGAGTCGAGGATGCTTGCAGATATTGAAAAAGAAAGGTTGTCGAGTCCAGGTGGTGACGAAATCCGATTTGGTGGCAGAAGATGCAGATCTGCTGGCCAGCATGAAGGCCACGGTTGCAATTACAGTAACCACACTGAAGGACTCAATCTGCCGGAAGCTGGAACCAGGAGCTGCATTGCCCCGAAGACGCCTTGATGCCATGACAATACTGGCGGATCGGGGAGTCCCTGTCTCGGCCCGCATCGATCCCATCATCCCGGGCATAAACGATTCTGAAATTGAGGATCTGGTCTACGCTGCGACTCATGCCGGGGCCAGGCACATAGTCTCATCCACCTACAAAGCCCGACCTGGCAATACGAAAAGAATCTCATCAGCCTTCCCGGAAGCGGGAATTGCCCTGAGAATACTGCTCCAGAAAGGCTGCCGCACGCAGGGAAGCCTCTATCTCCCCCGAGAGTTGAGATGCTCTCTGATGCAGAAGGTGAAGGATAGTGCGGATAAGGTGGGGATAACATTCTCCACCTGCCGGGAAGGCTTTGCATCAGTCCCGGGCATAAACTGTGATGGATCGCATCTATTGCCTCCACGAGATAATTGATGCCAGCATTAGCCAACTTTGCATTGAGTATAATGAAGGTAATATATGCTATAACATATTATAGTATGAACTGAAAAAAATATAAATAAAACAGACCGCCAACGAATCAGGACAGGGAATTTTCAGCAGGCCTCCACCCCAGCCAGAGAAAGGCAAAAGCATAATGTGATGCGGTCCCCCTATGATGCTCTTGGGCCATGAAAGTCTATTTATACGAAGAATAACTAGACTTCACGACAATTCTTCTCAATAGGGAGGATGTTAATCTATAGTCATAAGTGCTATGCGCAAGAGTAATAAGAGGTATTAAATATGAGGAAAGTTCTGGCTATCACCGTGGCCCTCATTATAGCAGCCATCGTTTCAATGCCTGCTTTGGGGTTCACTAATCAGATTGCAGGGAATCAGTCATATACTGCAACATCTGGACCAAGAGTCGGTTACAGCATCTCATTAGGAGCTCCCGGCCATAATATGACACAGGATATGGCGACGAGCGGATCTCCGGTCAGTACTCCGGCAGTTCAGAGCACCAGGGTTGCCTACTCGATCAAGCAAGGGACCGTCATGCCTTACTCAATTAGTCTCGCAGGCGCCAATGCCACGGGCGAACAGGCCGTGGAGCCTTTAGTCTTAGGTAGTGCTGCAAACGCGACAGAGGCTTCCATACCGGCACCAGAGACTGTGGCCCCTGCCGCCAATGTTACACAAGAGACCGTGGCTCCTGAGGCCAATGTGACAGCCGCACCCGAAGTAGTTGTTCCAAGATTCACTATCGAAGGCATGGCCTTCAATGATACGAATGGAAACAGCACCATGGATAGCAACGAAACTGTTCTGGCCGATTGGACAGTTAACCTGGAGCAGCCTGCCGGAAATGTCATCATGAGCGCTAACACTTCCATGGAAGGCAAGTTCGCATTCTCTGATCTGGCCGCAGGAGAGTATGTCGTCTCAGAAGTTCTTAAGATGGGCTGGAGAATCGTATCACCCAGCGATGGCAAGTTCTCAGTGAACATCACGGATATGAGTGTAACAGGACTGGTATTCGCCAATCAGGTTATGCCCATTGAAGCAGGAAATGAGACCATGATGCCCGTTGAAGCGGAGAATGCGACCGTGGTACCCATTGAAGCTGAAAATGCGATCGTAGTACCCATTGAAACTGAAAATGTAACCATGCCAGGCAACGATACCGCTCTGATCGATGCCACAGTAGCCTAGGTAACGTAGGCGAATTGCAATTGAATGGATCAACGCCCTGGGATTTCCCAGGGCATCATTCTTCTTTTTTCTATTCAACCAAAAATCTTTCATAGATTAGAAGAGCATAGGTCATAAAAGAGAGGGGACATTATGAGATTACTTACAATATTGATATTGATTGCCTTGTTTTTGATGCTGCCGACAGAGCCGGTCTCTGCCATAGGATTGGGCGGGACTGGCCCCTGCCTGGCGAGAAATTCGTTAGAGGCGTACTGTGTGAATCAGGGCGGATGTCCCAAAGACGGAAACTGTTATTTCCCGGACGGTGGCTATTGTGAACTGGAAAGCTTCTACAACGGAACCTGCCCCGGACGAGAATACTATGAGCAAGCCGTATGGATGGCAGAGGCTTACAACTTCCTGAACGGAGGATATAGTTCTCCCTACATACCAGATTACATGCCCTATTATGCTTACCCGAATGCATATCAGACATATCAGAACAGTAATCCCTATTTGTATCAGAACAACATGGCTTATTATTACTGGCCTACCTATGCACCCGGATACGGTACTCTGCCGCCCTGATCCCATCAACAAAAAAACGAAGAGGCGCGAGTATTCGCCTCTCCAGCCAATTTCTCGGAAAAAATTCTGATTCAATTTAAAATGGCGCGACGCCTGGCCCCGGTCCGTCTGCTAAGCCAGGATTTCCGCCTTGAACTTCTCGAAGCTTATCTCATCGATGAACTCGCCCAGACGCTGCTTCTTGGCATGATCCTTGTAGTAGTCGACTATTCTGTCGACGAGCAATAAAACCTCTTCATCGGACAGATTCTCTGCCAGCATCTGGCCCAGCCTTGGCTTGACGCCGCTGCTTCCACCCACAAGAACCCTCCAACCCTTAGAGGTTCCAATCAAGCCGATATCCTTTACAGCCGGCTCAGCGCAGGAGTTGGCGCATCCTGAAACTCCCATTTTGAACTTCCAGGGGAGCTGCATCCCATGATATAGTTCGTCCAGCTTTAAGCCTACCCCGACGGAATCCTGCTGGCCGCGCTTGCAGAATGTGGTTCCTGGACAGATCTTGATGCTGCGAACACATAGACCTATGGCAGCTCCAGCCTTCATGCCCAGATCCGTCCAGGCGTCATCGATGTCCTTCGGATCGATCCCCACAATGGCGATCCTCTGTGCCGAAGTGATCTTGAGAGCCTTGGCATGATACTTCTCAGCCACATCAGCGATCTTTCTAAGGCCGGCAGGATCGATTATGCCACCTGCGATGTGCGGGGCTATGGCAAAGGTCTCTCTGTCCCTCTGCACAATGGCCCCCTTTTCCAGAATGTCTTTTGACATGTTCTGCGACTCCTGTTCGAGACTAATTTACCAGGCCCATGGCGATACTTCTTCCTAATAAGAAGCATTTTTCTATATCTTCCTTGGAAGGAACCTGTACGGCTGTAGTTCCAGGCTCAATCACCTTCATGCCAAAGGACTTCATGCGGATAATCAGAGTTGGAACGCCCTCTCCGCTCCACCCGTAAGATCCGAAGGCAACTCCTATTCGTCCCTTCAGATCAAGCTTTGACAGCTCATTTAGGAATGGATCCATGGCCTTGATCAGCTTATAGTTATAGGTCGAACCCCCCAGAGCTAGAGCTTCTGCATTCTTAACGTCTTCAGGAGAGGCATCATAGGCGTCTTTCAAGACCACCTCAACGCCCGGAATGGTCATGGCTCCATTCGAAATGGCTTCGGCCATCGTTTTGGTCCTTCCCAGACCGCTCGCATAGATTATCGCCAACTTTGGCATATGAATTCCCCGCAGCAATCTTGGCCGCATTTTATAACTAATTTATGGTGAGAATACTCATATCGAAATCGCAAATGAAATCGATTGCTTATGGAGCAAAGGACAGAATCAGGATGAAAACCACTGCAATGAATCGAAGCCAGAACGTCTTGGATTAGAAAAGTCACGAGATAGCTGAAGAGGAGCCCATTGAGTCATTTCCGGCTCAGTTCCTCGACAGCATCACTCTCTGGAGATCATGCGTGTGCCTTAGCCTGCGAGGAGGCCCCACTGGACCTGCTCTTGCGGTGGCGCGAGCGTTTTCCCACGATCTCTTCGCTCTTTACCCACTCACCCGTCTCGTCGTCTTTCTCATATTGCTCTTTCACGGCCGACCAGGCAGATTCGTGAGATGCCTTCTCGCGCGCTGCTTCATCAATATTCTCTTGGTCCTCCCAGCAGCTATTAAAAGCCTTCATGTAAAGGGCCTTGGCGCGGCTGGGCAGATTTCGGACGCTCTTGGGCAGCTCGCTTATGCTCTCGTATGGCATCAATACACCTCCTGTTAATGTTTGAGCACAGATATCCTATCTACTATGAAGATCCTGGTTAAAAGGTTTTGGTGTCCCTAGTCCCTGTAGTCCCGAGTTCTAGTGCAGGTTCTCAATCCGATCGAATGCTGTTAGCCAATCATGAAAAAATGCACCTCAATTTTCGATACATCAGGGCAAAAAAAAATCATGAGCCAGTGGCTTTAATACACTGCAGGCCACCGGCCAGATTAAGAGACACGCACATGAACTCTTGGGGACCCTTTTCAGCTCTTCATCCTCGCTCTTGCTTCTTCGAGCTTTGCCATAGCTGCCGCCCTATCTGCTGCCATCTTCTCGTTGCGGGCCGCAGCATTGTCTTTTACGGTCTCCTCCAAAGTAGGCTTCTCTGCCGGCGGTTCGCTTAGGGCAGGATTTTCCACGGCAGTCTCCTCCACAGGAGCCTCAGTTGCTTCAGTGGAAATGGCAGAAGCCTCATCAGAGACGACTGTGGTATCAGGGCAATAGCCTGGCGTGAGGGGTGTGACCCCTTCATTCAGAGTTACACTCATATTTGCCAGGAAATCCGCCATAGTCTCTTCAGGCAAGCTCCTGTCCATCACTACCAACGCAGCAGTCTGGTTGGTGGGCTGATATGCGGCAAATATCTGTGTACCCATCTCACCCCAGACGGCAGGTCTACCGCCGATGCCAAGCAATGTGTCGCTATAGTTCGCCTGCATTATAGTCGGATCAGCAGTGGCGAGCAGGGATTTCAGTTCCTCTGGCTCGAGCAGCCTTTGGGGAGGTTGGCAAGGATAGAATACATAGATGCTGACCATACTCCCATTCAAGAGAATAGATGCCTTTACATCCCTTCCCCCAGTATAGTTCAAGACATCCAAACCGTACGCTTCCGCATTAACCTTCGAAGACAAGATAGTAGCGAGCTCTGCATAATTATTCATTCCGTCGTCAAGGGGCGCTTTTATGCTGGTGTAATTATCTTGGGCTGCAGCCGGATTCCCGGTCAGAAGACCAAGCGCGATGCAGCAGAAAAACAGCATCAAGCCAAAGGGCGCCCTGCATGGTAGAATCGCAAATTTCATCCAATCCACCTCATTGCTAGTTTTGGTTTATATCTCCTTTCGATCTTTTCAGATCATTTGATCGCCTTTATGACTCTCTAACTATATAGCGTTTTCCGGATTCGATTTGCAGCTCAACTACCGTATTTAGCCATTTTCTTCAGGCGGCAAGGGTTGCGATCGATAACCTGCGATATGATAATATACCTGAAATCCGAATTCTTGATATTGTGCAATAAGGATAAGGGCATGATTGGAGGAAAACAGCAGTGAAATCAAAGGCGGTTTATCTTGCAGCAGCTTTGCTGGTTTTATCCGTAAGCTCTGCGGCATCGGTTGTCATAAACGAGATGGAACTGAATCCCCCCGAAAACGGGGCTGACTGGATTGAGATTTTCAATCCGGGGAACGGGAGTGTGGATATCAGTGGATGGACGGCAGAAATCACTGACGGAAGCTGGGTGGGCAAGCTCCCCGCCGTTCCCGCGGGAACGATCCTGCCGGCCAGGGGGTTTTATGTCTTCGATGGCCAGTCTTCCTGGAATCATAATGACGGCGGATATGCCACTCTCTACAGCGCATCCGGAGAGGAAATGGACGAGACGGCCAACCGACAGGACAGCATAAACAATGACTTTACCTATGGCAGGCACCCCGATGGTCACGATACAAACACAGATGGCGACTGGGGTCTCAGCTCTGGCACCAAAGGAACCTCCAATGTACGCTAAGAGTTGAGAAAAGGGTTGAGATTGGCGGTATTAAATTTGATGGAATGATAATTATAGAAATATAAGAGGAGAAGTGCATGGAAATGATTTCGAAATTGGGAAATGGTTTCAAAGCGTTCATAGCTCTTTGCTGCCTCGTGGCCACCACTGGTCTGGGCCTTTGTGATGTGGTAATTAATGAGGTGGAACTCAGTGCGCCCGACGATGGCACTGTCTGGGTAGAACTTTACAATAGCGGAGACCTTGGAGTGGATCTGACCGGCTGGACGATTAAGATCCTAGATGAAGCCTGGGTGGGTTCCATTCCACTGCAAGGCATCATCGATCCCAAGGGATTCATAGCCGCTGACGGCCAGCCCGCCTGGGTCACGACAGGCAACGGAACCGTCTATCTCTATGACAGCTCCGGAAATGAGGTTGACAAGACATCCCAGCAGAGCGACGACTCGCACACCGATTTTACTTATGGCCGTCTCCCTGATGGCAAGAAGACCAATACCAAGGCCGACTTTGCCTTCATGATGGAGAGCAAGGGTAGGTCCAATGGCAAAGGAGTGCAGGTCTGAATACAGGCTACAACACCTGATTTTTTTTTGTTATGACAGCAGCCAAAAATTTCCATTATAAGATTGTTCATGCGCAAAAAACCATGCACAAAAAAACCCTTGCCGCAATAAAAAAGTAGACGGATTTGTTTGCTCGATAAAGAGGCTCATCAATCTATCGACAGGGTATAGGCGGTATCTCTTTTGAAGCTCTTCGTGTGCTCATTCTTATTGAAGACGTTTCCCAGTTTGTCCCTCTGAGATACCGTAATGGTGTGAGTCGTATCTGCTACTATGGTGAAGCCGGTTATGCCGTCCAGGGCCCCGTCACTGATATCGCTGCTGTAAAATACACCGTCCAAGTAGACATCGTAGCCTTTGATTCTCTCCGATCTTATGGTAACTTTGGCTCTTCCGACCGGTATACTCGCCACATCCAAAGGCGAGGTCGAAGTCTCTTGGGGTGGTTCCACTGCATCCAGTATCAGGGCGTTGCTTGGCTGGTTGTCAAGGGCCATTATCAGGAAGAGCCTGCCCGAATCCTCCGGCGTAAGCCTGAGCAGATAGTGGCCAGCCAGAAGTTTGAAGCTCCAGTGGTTTATGGCGCTCTTGGCATAGGATACGAGATAGATATCCGCATTTCCATCTCGGGGAGTGTAAAGGATGAGATCCACATCGTTACCCTTATGGATTTGCTCATACTGGCTCCATTGCCTGTCTGTTCGGACCCACAGCTCGCTGAATAATGGGCTGGCGACATAGTCGGAGAAATTTATCTGCATAGATCCGAGACGCAAAGTCGAGGGCTCATTGCCACTCAGGTTGAAGGAGAGAGGCGGAGAGATTGTTGTCACATTCTGGCCGTCGCCCTCTTCTGCGGTGCTCTTCCAGGGCTCCTCAGACCAGCTCTGATTTGCTGCCATAGAGGCCTGAGCCGATATTGCCGGCAGAAATAATGCCTGCAGCATGATCAAAGCCGCCATCAAAGCCAGGATGTTGCAGCGGAAAACTTTCATGAGAAGGCCGCTCCTTTTCTGGCAATCCGATACGCTACTGGAATTCCTCACATCGTCTCCAGAGCAGATATGCCCAGGGTCTCCAGAGTCGTGCGCAGTGCATTTCTGGCCGCTCTTGCCAGCGCCATTCTTGCCTCCCGGAGATTTGGAGCCGCATCCAGCACCGGGCTGTAGCGGTAGAAGAGGTTGAAGCTCTCCGCGAGCTCGCGGGCGTAGGTTGCCAGATGATGGGGCTTCAGCTCCCGGGCGGCTCTATCGATGATCAGATCGAACTCGGCGATCTTCTTGATAAGAGCGACCTCATTCTCGCCGGTGAGCAGATCGGCCTGGAACTGATGCTCTTGATCCCCTTTGCGAAGGATGCTGCAGGCGCGGGCATGTGAGTACTGAATGAAGGGTGCCGAGAGTTTTTCGAAGTCCAGCGCCTGCTTCCAGTCGAAGGTGGTAGCCTTGTCTGCAGAGACCTTGACCACATCGTAACGCACCGCTCCCTGGGCCACCTGGCGAGCCACCTCTCGAAGAAAGTCCTCATTCTCCAGAGGCCGGCGCGCTTTTACCTCCTCGAAGGCCTGCTTCTCCACCTCATCGATGAGCTCGTCCGCAGAGATGAACTTGCCCTTGCGCGTGCTCATGGAACCTGTGGGAAGAGAGACGAACTCGAAGATGACCACCTCCGGCTCGCGAACACTTAAAAGGCGCAAAGCTGTACGCAGCTGTCCAGAGACGAGCTTGTGGTCCGCTCCCAGGATGTCCACAGAACGGTCGGAGTTGGCCGACTTCCAGCGGTGGTAGGCCAGGTCGCGCGTTATGTAGAGTGATGTTCCGTTGGCCCTCTTGAGAACCATCTTCTTCTCAAAGCCATATTGGTTCAGGTCGAGCTGGTAAGCTCCGTCCTCCCACTCTGTGAGGCCCGTCTTCTCCAGGAGCCCTACGATCTCAGCCACACTTCCATTGCGCACGAACTCCGACTCCCAGTGGTAGCTGTCATGGCGGATGTTCATGCGGTGTAAGGTCTCTTCTATGCCGCCTATTGCATACCGGACAGCGCTCTGGATCTTGGCCGTTATCTCCGGGTCGCCCGCCTCGTAGCTCTGGATGACCTGATCAGCCTCGGTTCGGATCTCGGGGTTCGTCTCCATCTCTTTGTTGGCGGCGATATAGACCTTAGCGATGGCGTGGTCGGCCTTGCTGCCATCGAGCTGGAAGTGATCGCAGCCTACAACCACCATGGCCTCCTGGCGGCCCATATCGTTAACGTAGTACTGTGCATCCACAGTGCAGCCTGCCCGGCGCAGTATTCTGACCAGAGTGTCGCCTATAACAGAGTTTCTGATGTGGCCCACATGCAGCGGCCCGTCGGGGTTGGCGGAGGTGTGCTCCACAATTACTTTTTCAGTCATCCTCCCCGTCCAGGCGTTATCTGCCAGTGCCTGGTCCAGGACGTAGTTCAGGAACTTTTGATTCATGAAGAAGTTGAGATAAGGGCCGGCAAGCTCCACCCGCTCCACATACTTGTACTCAGGGGAGATGGCCTGGTGAATCTCTTTGGCTATATTCGCAGGGCTCTTCTTCAGGACCGGGGCCAGCCGGAAGGCGACAGACGAGGCCAGGTCGGCATGGGGGCACAGATCCAGCCCCAGGTTGTTTACTCCTTCCTCTACCTTGAAACCGCAGCGATCGAGGGCAGCGTAAAGCCGCGACTCAACCTCGCTCATAAAATCGAGAAACATGGGAACACCAGTATGAATAACATCCTTATCCATCAATCAGATGGGGCGATATAAGCATTGCGAGATTGCATCTCTGAAATTTCATTAGGCATGCCAATGCACTCCAGAGAGACTCGTCCATCCTTTCAGCAAAGTATAATATCTTTGCCAATTACTCTTTGAAGAAGGAATCGACATGAAATACTTAGCAGCTTTTCTGGTGCTGTTGTTATGCGCCCCATCCCTTGCCCTCTCCCTTGAGGAGAGCGGGGTCGAGGCCACAACAGCCATCACCCTGCCCGTGGACTCTGTCACCATCTATCCGGAGGGCCTGATGGCAGTGAAACGAATGGGAAGCCTTGACGTGACTGAAGGAAGCCACAAGTTCGTGGTCAATGTTCCGGAAGGTGCCGACACAGGCTCATTGCTCTTGAATGTGAGCAACGCAACTGTGGAAGGGGTGGTCTACGACGCGAATCCCGTCTATAACCTGAACGTCTCCTCCGCGGGATCTCAAGACTTTTCCTTGAGCTACCTCATGTACAATGCCGCCACCTGGGAGCCCAGGTACGACCTGCACCTCACTGACGATCGCGTGCTGGTGAAGGCCGAGGCCAAGGTCAGCAATCGCGGCGGGGAGGATTTGAAGGATGTGCGGCTCAAGCTGGTAGCTGGCCTCACTCCAATTGTGCTGCCCTATCTTGCCAGCGCAGCGCCGCAGATGTCGGAAAGATATGCCCTTGCGGCAGCCCCTGCGGCAGAAGCCATGGATTTGGCAGCTGAGCCTGCATCTTCCACAGGAGAGCTGGAGACTCTCTATATCTTCGAACTGGAGGGACGAAAAGACCTTTTGATGGACAAGCAAATCGGCCTGCCGCTCTTCCAGGAGATTGCGCCCCTGGTGAGAGTCTACACCTGGGATGCCTACAATCAGCAGGAAGGTCCGGCTGAAGAGGAGATCCGGGTCAACAACACTCTGATCGGTCCCTGGCCGGCGGGAAATGCCCTGCTTTACAGAGATGATGAGTATGTCTCCACCATAGAGATGCCCTACACGCCAGCCGGTACCAATGCCTCTATAGTGGTGGGCCCCTCTGCCGATCTGAAGGTGGAAAGCAAGCTCTTCGACTACAACATAACCGAGAACATCAAGGTGATAGGCTCGACGGAAGGAAATCGCACCGTAAAAGAGACCATCGAGGACTGGACCTACAGCTTGGAGATCAAGAGCAACCTGGACCGAGAGGCAGCTTTAGAGGTAACGGATACCATTCCTCAAGAGGCTGTACTGATCTCTATCTCGCCAGAGCCTGCCGAGAGCACGGCCACCAGCCTGAAGTGGAAGATGCAACTCTTGCCGCGACAGGAGACAGCGATAAACTACACCACCCGGGTGATTACGACGGAGAGCCTGGATAGTGCATATTGATTAAGAAATTTTTCTTTTTTTCTCTGTCCGTTGGATGGTCCGCGGATTGTGAATCGCAGTCGACTGCTTCTTTTTAGGCTTTTACGCTGAACTTAGCTCGGGCGGAAAAATGGTAAGATTGGAGTTAGAGGCTTGGCCTCTAATCCACCTGCACTCTCTTGGCATTTACTATTACCAATTTGGGAAGGACCACCTCAAGAATGCCGTCTTTGAAGCTGGCTCGCACCTGCTCCGGCTTGACCTCAACAGGTAGCTTGAGCTCCCGTTTCATCCCCATAGTATTGATTTCCCGGCGCAGGTATCTTCCTTCTCGTGGGTTGGCCTTGGCATCGACGTAAAGGCTGTCCTCTGTCACTCTCAGGTCGATTATCTCTTTGCTGGCACCCGGCAAGGCCACCAGGGCGATCAACTCATCATCGGTCTCCAAGAGGTCAATGGCGGCAAGGTCAACGCCTTTGGTCTCGCCAAATTCGCTCGTTACATCTCCCAGGATCTTCTTCGCTGCCTGGCTGGCCTGGCTGGACATTCTGGCTGCCTCAACGGCCGCCCTGCCGATGACGCGTTCCAGATCACTGCTACCTGAAGAATCGGATTTCATACTGGAAATAGGGCCCTGTTCTCATAAAACCTTTTGCATTCCCTGGAAGCGTCCGAAGCCTGGTCTAACTTCCAGATCACCATCATAGACGACATGGCCTCTGACCAGTGTCATCCTGGGAAAGATGGCATCTTTACCCTCATAAGGAGTCCAGTCTGCACGGCTGTGCAGCCGGTCGGCATTTATTCTGGTGATCGCCCTGGGATCCACAATCACCAGATCGGCGTCCTTTCCGATCTCTATAGCACCCTTGCGGGAGAGGCCAAAGACCCGGGCCGGCCCTGCCGCCAGGGCGTCCACCAGCCTCTCCAGGCGCAGCAGATTTCTCTTCACGGCAAAAAGCATCAAAGGCAGCATGGTCTCCACACCGGGAACGCCCGCGGGCGCCTCCCAGATGTCCTCCCTCTTCTCTTCAGGGAGGTGAGGCGCGTGATCCGAGGCCAGAATATCGATGGAACCGTTCCGCAGGCCCTCCCAGAGGGCATCGTTATCCAATTGGCCGCGCAGCGGTGGGTTCATCTTGAGATAGGAGCCCTGTTCCCGGTAGTCCTTGATATTGAAGAAGAGATGATGTGGTGTGACCTCACAGCTCACCTTTCTATCTGTACCTTTTCCGTTCTCTTTCGCCTGCACTATCCGGTTCAGTCCCACGGATGTGCTGAGATGGCAGATATGCAAACGTTTCGACCAGGCCAGGACCTTTTCTATGGCCGCCAGCTCCGCCTCCGCGGGCCGCGCCTGTGAGTAGACCAGGGAATCGTGCCGGCCCAAAAGAGGCTCGGTCCTCTCTCTTACGATCAATCCGTCCTCGGCATGGACCGTGGCCAGCATCCCCAATCGCTCTGCCTCAGAAAGGATTTGCTGCAGCTCCTGGTCGCTGTGCTCATAGCTGAAGATCTCACCCAATGCCAGGGCCCCGGCCCTCTTCAGCTCTTCAATTCGGCCCGGCGCCCCATTGATGCAAAAGTCCACCACAGAGCGATTTTTTGCCAGGTCCAGCTTCAGCTCAAAGGATCGGGCATCCAGTGTTCGTGGATCGGTGTTGGGCTGGTCCACCACTGTGGTGATGCCGCCTGCGGCAGCAGCAATAGAGCCGCTCGCCCAGTCCTCTTTATAATTCAGTCCGGGATCACGGAAATGCACATGAGAATCGATGAATCCCGGCAGCACCAGCATCCCGTGCACATTCATTTCTTCTGCCGCCCGGTGCGGTCCTCCCAGGGCAGCCACCCTTCCGTCTTTGATCCAGATGTCGATGCTTTGCTGGCCTTTTGCCGTATAAACCCGGCCGTTTGTTATCGCCAGATCAAAGTTTATATCCAAACCTCCTCAAGAGAAGATGCCTCTCCTCCACATCACCTGCGCCCTCGACGCCCCTGGGCACAGAGCCGTCGATGACGCCCATAATGCCCCTGCCCAACTCCGTCTCGGCCACTATTACCTGGCAAGGATTGGCAGTGGCACAGAATATGCTGCAGACCTCCTGGATTCCTTTGATAGCGTTTAGAACATTAATGGGAAAAGCACCTTTCATCAGCACCACGAAGGTATGGCCGCAGGAGAGGGCGAGCGAGTTGTTCTTGGCGGTTTCGATGAGCTCCCCGTCGTTCCCCTCGGCGCGCACCAGGCAGTCACCGCTGGCCTCAGAGAATGCGATGCCAAATTTTGCCGCCAATGCTGTGCCCGCCATGACTTCATAGAGATCTTCAACGGTCTTGATGAAGTGGCTCTGCCCTAAAATCAGATTTGATCCTTCGGGAATATTCATTTTTATAACTTTCAGTTCCATCTCTAACCCTTCGAAGATGATTCACTTGTTCCTCAATCCCTTCTTAGGCCCCTGTGATTGATTTGCCAACTGCTTATTCTTTCTCATGATAATGTGCGACGTGAAATAGTACACCACCATGAATAAGATCGCGGAGATGACAGCCATGCTGATCGATTCCACCAGGTTTAATTGCAGCAAAAAGTATGCATAGGGTACGTATACCACAAGAAAGAACAGACCTGCGACCGCTGCCTGATGCAAAGGCTTCATCTGCCGGAAGCGAATCAATAGATCTGCATAATTCAATTTTTCAAAGTTTACCAAGGATCCTTCACCTCATCGTTCTTAAGCATGCCCTTTCGATTCATATAAAGCCTTGTCCACCACAGATTGGAGAGGGGAACCAGGATCAAGAGGTTAACCAACCCAGTGACCAATGGCAGGGCCGGGTTATTGAAGGTATCTCCCGTTGATAAGGAGCCGCCGATCATCTGCAGAGCAATGGATAGAGCTGCCACCACCAACCAGAGGATCAGGACATCAAACTTATTGTTTCTGAAGAATTCTATTCCGGCCCGGATGGCCCGGACTGGGCCCAGCCCTTCCAACACCAGGGCATAGGGTGCCGCGGCCAGCACCAGGGACAGGATCAGGGCATAGAGGACGAATATGACGAATCCAAGTATGAGCATGCCCATAGCAGCCGGCTCCGCCTGCACTGGCCAGGGTAGACTCAAAATGCCTGGCAGGAGGAAGACAAGACCTGCCATCGTCATCAACCCCACCAAGAGGTTGGAGAGGAACATATTCAAAAAGTGCTTCCTTCCCGCGGACCACATGGCACCTGTGTCCGCTCTGCCCTCCAGCAGAGCCTGCCTGGCCATGCCGATGGCTCCTGCTGCGAAAAATGCTCCGACTATTGAAAGTATAACGATCATGCCCAGGAGAAGAAACCCTATCGGTAGGATCTCTTGCCATCCCAGGCTGCCTAGAGCCTCTTCCATCTGAGAAAACAGAATCTGCATATCCTGCGGATCCTGCACATTCTGAATCGAAGTTGAATCTATGCTTGCCAGGGGCATAGCTGCCATGAAGATGGCAACGAGGAAGGGAATGGCGACCAGTATAGACACAAAGAAGTTGAGCAGGAATGGAATACAGAGGTTGAGGTTTTGTCTCCAGATCCCAAATCCCTTGCCAATCATTTCACCTATCTCCTCCATCTCAATCCTCCAGCCCTTTCCAGATCTGATCTCCGACGTGGTGCAGTGACTTTACCGCTTTTCCCTCGCCCTTCATCTCCGTCCCGGCGACCAGAGCCCGGCCTATAGCCAGGGGCTTTTGGTACCTCTCCTCCACAATTACAACCAGGTCTCCGGCAGCTATTTCCGGATCGGCAGAGACTATTCCCGGCTTCATGATGTCAGCCCCGTTCACTACAAACCGCACCGCACCCGCATCTACTACAACCCGCCTCTTGCAGGGCATGAGTTCAATGGCCCCCAGCACAGTGAAGAAAGGCTCTCCTTCCACGATCATCATCAAAGGTTGTCCATCCAAGAAGATCAGATCAACACCCTCGTCGCTGATAGCCATCTCTAGCGATGCCTTGCGTAGGGATGATGGGTCATCAAGGAAGGGCTCGATACTTGCGATTACCTTCCTGGCATCGCTCCCTTTGAGATGGTGCCTGGATTTTATCTTCATGGTCTTTAGGTATCCCGATAGGTTTAAATATGCAACGCGCAAGTTTGGAATTCGTAGCCTTTTGCGGTTATCATCGCTGGAGAGAGGTTTAATGGGTCAGAGACCGCTTGATATTCTGAATGAATCACTGAATGGACCCGTCATAGTCAAGCTCAAAGACGGAAGGGTTTTCAGGGGAGAGCTGCAGGGTTATGATATCCACATGAACCTGGTGCTCGACAAAACGGAGGAAGTAGCAGAAGGGGCGGTCGCACGCAAAATTGGAACGGTAATCGTGCGAGGAGATAATGTTGTATATATTTCACCTTGAGGTGTTTTAGATGACCAAGGGTACTCCTTCAATGGGCAGGCGCCACAAGAGTTCTCATATCAGATGCAGACGCTGTGGCAGTATCTCGTTCAATTTCAAGAGAAAAGTATGCGTTAAGTGCGGCTTTGGCAATTCTACAAAGCTCAGAAGTTACAAGTGGATGAGAAAGGCGGATTACTAGAGGAAAAAAGTTGCACGATGCCTGCGGCGTTGTCGGGATTTCCTTCAATGAGACGGGCAATAACGTAGCCAAGTCCATTTATTACGCCCTCTATGCCCTGCAACATCGGGGACAAGAGGCGGCAGGCATATCGGTGCACGATGGCAAATCCATCCGCACCCACCGGGGTATGGGTCTTGTATCGGAAGTATTCGACGATGCTCAGATTGCCATGCTGCGCGGTCAGGTGGGCATCGGCCACGTCAGGTATCCGACCTCAGGCAGATCGTGCATCGAAAATAGCCAGCCTTTGTTGGTAAAATACAAAGACGGGGCTATTGCCATAGCGCACAACGGAAATCTGGTCAACTCCTGTCAGCTTCGAGAGCAACTGGAGCAGGCAGGGGACATATTCTATTCTACCTCTGACACCGAAGTTATCGCACACCTTTTTGTAAAAGAGCTCTTGCGTTATGACCTTCAAGAAGCAGTTCGCGCTTTGATGCGCAAGATCGTGGGCTCCTATTCGCTCGTCTTTTTGTGGGGAGATACGGTCCTGGCCGTGCGCGACCCGCTGGGGATCAAGCCTCTTTGCATTGGCGAGATCGACTCCGGCTTCATGGTGGCCTCAGAGAGCGTGGCCATAGATACGCTGAACGGCCGCCTCATCCGCGATGTTATGCCCGGCGAGCTCGTGGTTATCAGGCATGGTGAGATGAAGTCCTACCAACTGGCGCGACTTCCCCATCCGGCTCACTGCATATTCGAGTACATCTACTTCGCCCGGCCGGACAGCATCATGGATGGGCGGCTGATCTACGATGTGAGAGTGAACATCGGCTCCAACCTGGCCAAAGAGCATCCGGCCTGTGCGGACACCGTCACGCCCATTCCAGATTCGGGCATAACTCTGGCCGTGGGATACCACCAGCGATCCGGGATCAGATACCGGGAGTGTCTGATGAAGAATCGCTACATAGGCAGAACCTTCATCATGCCCGATCAGAGCATGCGGGAGGCGGCCGTTCGCCTGAAGATGAATACCATCCGGCCCAACATCGAGGGCCACAAATTGGTCATGGTAGATGATTCAATTGTGCGGGGCACCACCAGCCGGAGGATCGTGAATATGGTCCGAAAAGCAGGCGCCGAGGAAGTGCACGTCCGCATAGGCAGCCCGCCCATCCTTGCTCCCTGCTACCTTGGCATCGACATGGCCAGCCGCGAGGAGCTGATTGCTGCCTACAAGACGGTTGCTGGTGTCGAGGCGGTCATCAATGCCGACTCCCTGGGCTATGTAAGCCACAAGGGATTGGTGGATGCGGTAGGCATACCCAAAGAGAACCTCTGCATGGGATGTCTGACTGGATTATATCCGGTGGAGATTCCGGGCGAGAAGTGCATGGCGGCCCAGACCAAGCTCTCTGAATACATTCTAGAAGCAACAAAAGAGAACGCTTGAAGAAAAAATAGAAAAAGATTTTTTAAGCTATGCTGTCTTCTTGACAGGCGGCTTCATCAGCATAAAGGCAACAGCTACGCCAATCAGTGCCAGCACGGCCACAATCAGGAAGAATGGCTGGTAGCCGCCCAAGAGCATCTTGGCCTGAGCCGAGACTATTCCTCCGATAACGGCACCTGCGCCGTAGGCTGTGAAGACGAGGCCGTAGTTTTTAGCATTGTCCTTCAGACCGAAGTAGCTTGCCGTAGCTGTGGGCGCAATGGCCAGCCAGCCACCCAGGCATGCCCAGAGAATGGCAAATGCTAATATGTATGCGTTCCCAGAGGTATAAAACATATACATCAGCATGCATGCCACGAAGATGAGCCCGAACGATAGAATTGCTGTATTTTTTGTGCCCAGCTTATCCGTCAGCGATCCAAAGACAGGCCTGGCTAAGCCATTAACCAGGGCAAATGGGACTATCAGAAGGAAGATCAAATTTTTCACTGCAAGTGCAACTGCAGGATCGGTTACGGGCAGGCCAAGTTCCGCAGCCTTGATTGGCGTGAATACCTCCGTTCCCACTGCCCCAGCAATTCCAATAGCCGTAAGCCCAGCTAGAGCTCCAATGGTGTAGCATAGCCAGAGGCCTTTGAAGGTCCCTGTCTTTGTCATCTCATTGCGCATGAAATCCATTTTAGCAGCGGCCCCAGGCTTAGGCGCGGGGGGAACCCAACCGGCCGGCTTCCAGCCAGCTTTCGGAAAGACCAGAAATATGGATAATACAACTGTGATGATGAGGAATGCGATGCCAAAGATCTTCAGGATATCCATTATACCCGTATTGTTCCCCAGCATATATTTACTAGAATATGCTACAACAGCTGATGAGAGACCGAATCCCAGAACTGTTGTTCCAACGGCAAGCCCTCGCTTATCCGGGAACCATTGCGCAGAAACGGCAATAGGGCAACCGTATGCAATGCCGACACCAAGGCCCCCAATTATGCCATATAGGGGGATAAGCGCCGCAGGCGATTGTGCAAAAGAGGCTGCGATCCAACCCAGGCCGCAAAGTGCTCCTCCTACCATACATACCTTTTTAGGCCCCATTTTCTGGATGTACGGGCCGGCTATTGGCATGGTTATTGCAAACACTGCCAGAAATACGATAAAAGGCCAGGTCATATCCATTGGAGTTGGAGTCAGACCAAGCGTTTTAAAGTAAGCCTCAATACTGCCCCTCAGTGCACCGTATGCATAGATGGCACCAAGACAAAGCTGAATCATCATACCAACAACAACCAGGACCCAGCGTCCTGATTCAGCAGGCATGCCAAATAACTTCACATTATCTTCCATAAGTCAACACCTTAAAGATTGATACTGCCCATTCTTATTCGATACATAAGGTAAATATAAATAATATATAAGTCCAACCCAAACTATAAAGATAACTCTATTAATACTCCTCATCCCTCCATCACCCTTGAAGATTATTCAATGGCTTTGGCCTAATTTCGTCCCTCATATATTTAAATTTGGCGGCAATTATCGCGATTATAGATTATAATATTAAGCATATCGCAAGAATCAGAGCCCCTATTTTCAGGATGCATTTCACGATGGATTCTGCCAATCGCTAGAAACACCATTAATGGCAAGCTCTTTAAGGTGAATGATGAATACCTGAGAAGGTGATGCTAAAATGCTTAAGGCCAATCCCAAGACCTCATGGAATAGCACAGAATGCATACCGATAGTTCCTGCTTCGGCTTACGTGGATGACGGAGCCTCGCTCATAGGTGACGTGCGCATCGGCGAGCAGGTTTACGTGGCACCCGGCGTCTCCCTGCGAGCGGACGAGGCGCATCCCATTATCATCGGCGATGAATGCAACATACAGGACGGCGTCGTCTTTCACGGCTTGATGGGCAGCGCAATTGAACTGGGAAAGCAGATCTCCATCGCCCACGGTGCTGTAATTCACGGACCCATGAAGATCGGAGACGAGAGCTTTGTAGGCTTCAACTCCGTGGTTCACGCCTCTACTCTGGGCAAGAAGTGCTTTGTCGGCCACGCGGCTCTGGTCATAGGCGTCCGGCTCGCTGACGGCAAATTCGTGCCTCACGGCGCATTAGTAGATACGCAAGAGAAGGCCGATGCGCTGGGACCTGTTCCGGAGAGCCTCGAGCACTTCAATGAAGAAGTGGTCCACGTGAATAAGGAGTTTGCTAAGAGCTACGCTATCCTGAAAAGATCCTGTGCGGGAGACTAATTCATTATCTAAACAGAATCTCTTTTTTCCAGGCAAATATTAAGAGTTCATTCTTCCATTCGTTCGGACAAGAAATATATACATCCGGGCCGTTATGCCCCAAACTAGCAAGGAGATTGTTAATGGCCAAGATCAAAGCAGGCGTCTTAGGTGCCACCGGTGCCGTAGGACAGCGTTTCATTGAAGGACTGAAGGATCATCCCTGGTTTGAGCTCACCAGCCTGGCTGCATCGGAGAGGAGCGCAGGCAAGAAGTACAGTGTAGCTGCCAAGTGGCGCCTGGAGAGCGAGCTTCCGGAGGATATCGGAGAGATGACTGTGGTCAATGTCGATCCAAGGGAGGTCGACGCTGATATCGTCTTCTCGGCACTTCCGGCGTCAGATGCCATGACCGTCGAGCCTGCCTTCGCGGCAGCGGGATTTGCCGTAGCCAGCAATACCAGCTCTTACCGTATGGTTGAAGACGTGCCCCTCCTCATACCGGAATGCAACTACGAGCACCTGGATCTCATAAAGGTGCAGCGAGAGAAGAGGGGCTGGGAAGGATATCTCACCACCAATCCCAACTGCACAACTGTAATGTTCACCCTGCCCCTGAAGCCGCTCATGAAGTTCGGAATAGAGAGCGTACATGTGGCATCTATGCAGGCAGTGAGCGGAGCCGGATACGAAGGAGTGCCTTCCATGGCGATCTTGGGAAATGTTATTCCCTACATAGGTGGCGAAGAAGAGAAGGTGGAGACCGAGCCCCAGAAGATCCTCGGCCACTTCGACGGCGAAAGAATAGTGAACGCAGATTTTGCCGTGAGCGCGAGCTGCCACAGGGTGCCGGTCATGGACGGCCACACTGAGGCCGTATGGGTGACCATGAGGGACAACCCCACCCCAGAAGAGGTCAGGAAGGCCATGCTGAACTTCGACCCGGGCCTCGGCGATCTGCCCACCTCGCCCAAGAAGGCACTCATCGTCAAGGATGAGCCAGATCGACCCCAACCCAGGTTGGACCGCGGCCGTGGCAATGGCATGTCCGTATCTGTAGGAAGAATCAGGTCCGGAATAAGGTTCATCTGCATGGGCCATAACACCGTGCGCGGCGCAGCAGGAGCGAGCATTCTCAATGCCGAGCTGCTGGTGAAGAAAGGCCTGCTTTAATGCTCATTGTCGCCTGGGAGACGACGGCTGCCTGCAATCTATCATGCCGATACTGCCGTGCCTGTGCAACGCCTGCGCCAGAGCCGGACGAATTGAACACAGAGGAAGCGCTGGCATTCCTCGACAGCATTGCGCCCCTGCAGCCCATGCTCATCCTCAGCGGTGGTGAGCCCCTGCTGCGGCCGGATATTTTTCAAATTATCCGGCATGCTGTATCATCGGGCATGCGCGTCTCCCTGGCCAGCAATGGCACCCGGATAACACCGGAGGTTGCAGATGAGATAGCCGCCTCCGGCGTCACCCGGGTCAGCATCAGCCTGGATGGCGCCTCAGCCGAAAAGCATGACCTGAGCCGCGGTCCCGGAAGCTTCCGGGCGGCCTTGAATGGAGTGGAAAATCTGCGCGGCAAAGTTGATTTTCAGATCAATTTCACCATCACCAAGAAGAATGAGTCAGAGGTCTCGAATATCTTCGACCTCGCCGAAAAGGTAGGCGCCAAGGCACTTCATTTCTTCTTCCTGGTCCCGACTGGCCGTGGCCAGGAGGTGGATCTGATCACTCCCGAGAGACAGGAGGAAATTCTCATACAGATCGACCAGGAGCGATTGCGAGGGATGGAGGTACAGGTCACCTGCGCACCCCAGTACGCCCGCCTGGCCCGACAGGGAAAGGATAGACGCAAGGGAGGCTGTCTGGCGGGCAAGAGCTTCGTCTTCGTCTCACGGAAAGGAGATGTCTATCCATGCGGCTATTTTCCACTCCGAGTAGGGAACATCAGGGAGAATAATTTTATCGACATATGGGAGAATTCTGCAGAGCTTCAGGCGCTTCGAGAGCGAAACCTCAAAGGAAAGTGCGGAAGATGCAGTTTTTCCAAGAGCTGCGGAGGTTGCCGGGCCCGAGCCTATGCAAAGACGGGGGATTATCTGGGACCCGACCCGTCTTGCCTCCTGGAGGCATAACCATGGACGAGATAGATCTCAAGCTGCTGGCGCTGGTTCAAGACAGCTTTCCGCTGACCTCCAGACCATTCCAGGATCTGGGAAAGGCCCTCTGCCTGGACGAAAAAGAAGTCATTGAGCGACTGGCAGGGCTGCAGAAGGAGGGCCTGGTGAGAAGGATTGGGCCCATTCTCGATCTGCGCAAATTAGGAAGGAGCGGAATTCTTGCGGCTCTGCGAATCTCCCCGGAAGAAGCCGATGGCGCGGCCAGGGTAGTTAACGAGTATAAGGAAGTATCGCATGATTATCTGCGACCGAATGCGAGCGGCTACAATCTGTGGTTTACAGTCTCAGCAAGTGAAGAGAGGATCCAGGAAATACTGCAGGAGATCAAAATACGAACGGGACGAGAGATGCTGGTTCTGCCTACAGGCAGGATATTCAAGATCGGTGTCAAATTCGATATAATTTGATATACTAGGAAGGGCGTTCTTTAAACCGGGCTCTTGCCCGAATAGTTTGTGAGGAGAGAGAATTATGGCAAAACCCATTCTGATGGACTTTTATGCGGACTGGTGCGGACCTTGCAAGATGCAGGGACCCGTCTTTGAGGATCTGGCGAACGAGTTTAAGGATAAGGTGGAGTTCAAGAAGATCAACGTCGACAAAGAAGGCGATCTGGCCATAGAGAAGGGTATTTTCGTCGTTCCCACCATCATTCTGGAAAAGGATGGCGTGGAAGTGAAGAAGTGGGCGGGCGTCACCAGCAAGGAAGAGCTGACTCTTGCCATCAATGAAGCTCTAAAGTGAGGATCATCAGGGGGGGTCGGATCAGGATGGGGATGGATTGTGATCTGGAGGCGGTGAGAAGGATCAATGGCCGTGGAGGCTGCGCTCCTCATCTCTGCATCCGCTTCGATTCGTATCTCTTTTCCATCGACACCAGCCGCGCTCCCAAGGCCAGCATTCAACCCGATGCCTACCTCATCACCCATGCCCATAGCGATCATTACGGCAAGTCGGCCATGAATTCGGCCAAAGCTGTGGCCTCCATTGAGACCGCTCGCGCTCTGGAGATTCGCTACGATCGGGAGTACAAAGGCCGCACCTTTTCCGTGGGAGAGAGCTTTATGGTAGGCGATGTCAAAGTCGACACCCACCCCACGGGCCACACCATCGGATCGTCTGCTTTCTCCTGGCAGACGGAGACTGGACAGCGTGTGCTTGTAACCGGGGATGTAAAAGACTATCATCAACTTCCCCGCTGCGATTACCTGGTTTCGGAAGCCAACTACGGAGACCCTTATGATCCATCCTGCATCTTCGAGGATGACCTGGCGGGCTTCTACGAGGCACTGGAGTCAGGGGCAAGCTTCGGTGCCTATGCCTTTGGCAAAGCCCAGAGGGCTGTGGCTCTGATGAGGGCTATGGGCTACAAAGGTGAGATAGGCATGGACGAGAAGAGCCTGATCCTGACCCGTGAACTGATGAAGGAATTGGCCGGGCCGCTGACGGAGGTCAATGGAGACGGATACAATGTGGTCACGCCCTGGAACCTATCACAGGTGCCGGGAAGAAACAAGTATTTCCTGACCGGGCGGAGGGACACGTCATACCCAACCATTCAGCTCAGCGACCACCTGGACTTTCGCGGCCTGATGAAGATGATCGAGCATATATCGCCCCAGGAGATTCTGGTCTACCATCCGGAGGGAGAGAGGTCGAGCCTGCTGGCACATCACCTGCAGCAGTGCGGCATGGAGACGACATCACTGGATCTCATTGAGTCATTTGTGCGTTAATTATAATTATTCTGAAAACAGCATCACTGGTGATGACATCAGACGTTTTAGAGCACCCAATTTGGAAGGCAAGGTTGCCGTTGTCACCGGCGCCAGCCGCGGCATAGGACGGGGCATCGCCATCGTTTTGGGGGAAGCAGGGAGCACGGTTTACGTAACTGGTCGGAGCCAGAGGAGCAGCAGGACCGAAAACCTGCCGGGCAGCATCGACGAGACGGCAGAGGCAGTGACAATGCGGGGCGGGGTAGGCATCGCTGTTCGCTGCGACCATACAGTGGACAATGATGTCCAGGCTCTTTTTCAGCGCGTGCAAGAGGAACAGTGCCGGCTTGATCTGCTGGTCAACAACGTCTGGGGCGGATATGAGCAATACGAGTTTGAGGGCTTCACGGCGCCTTTTTGGGATCAGCCGCTCCGGCACTGGCAAGGCATGTTCGAGGCGGGCCTGCGGGCGCACCTGGTGGCCAGCCGCTACGCTGCGCCGCTCATGCTGCAGCAGCGCCGGGGTCTGATCATCAACACCGTGGCCTGGGACAGGGGCAAGTACCTGGGCAACCTCTTTTATGACGTGGCCAAAGCGGCCATCATTCGCATGTCCTATGGCATGGCAGAGGAGCTGCGGCCGCATGGCGTGGCAGCTCTTTCGCTGGCACCGGGATTCGTGCGTACAGAGCGCGTGATGGCAGCGCATGCCCTGCAGCCTTTCCCGCTGGACCGCACTGAGTCACCTGAGTATGTAGGCCGAGCAGTGGCCCATCTGGCTGGGGACCCGCAGGTGATGCAGAAATCCGGCGAGGTGATGGCAGTGGGCGATCTGGCGCGGGAGTACGGCTTTACCGATATCGACGGAAAGCAGCCGCCTGCGTTCAGGATTGATGAGGACGCAAGGGAGCGATAACATAAAGCCTGAGTCGGATTTGGAAAGATAGCAGAAAGCGGCATTTGCATGTTCCATCTCTGCGAATAAGAACGGATGGTCGATCCTGAACACCGGTCCACTTATTCATAGCCCTGCCAGCCTTGAGCTGCCTGGCAGAGTGGGGCGGCCACACCTTTCAAGACGCAAGGCTGAGTTTGGTGTTGCCCACTCCAGACGTAACTTTGATCCTCAGTGTCGTGCCGGTTTTTCCATAGGCGTCATTGCTATAATAGTCGCCATTGGCCTTCAGGCCGCTGCCCACCTCAGTAGTGCCTATTCCCTGGCTGACTTCAACTATGGCTCCGGTATTCTGGGGCAGCACGATGGTCAGTTCGCCAACTCCAGACTCTATACTTATGTTGAGATCATTCTTCCAGATTCCGTCGAAGTCCATTGCTAGCGTGCCAGCTCCCGACTTCACGTCGAGTCCTGTCAAAGAGAGTCCTCCAAAACGCAGGGCGCCGTCTCCTGCCCCTAGTTCCAGGATGAGGTTTGTGGGAACTTCATCGTTGAGCCGGAGATTCCAATCATTGCGAACAACACCATTTAGATATGCTCCTGTGCCAGATGGCTGATGAACCTGCAGATCTCCCACCCCATTGGAGACAAAATAGCTGACATCAGGCTTCCAGGAAGCTATGTTGTAGATGAAGTTTGCATCCATCAAGTTCTTGGCCCCGCCTTCCAGGGTGAGCATTCCCACTCCCATAGCCACTCTGGCATTCGCTGATTTGGCATCCCCCAAAGGTACGTAACGAGATTCATTCTGCATAGGCCCGGGCTGCTCTACAGGCTGGATGCATCCCAGAGAGGCCAGTATCACCAGGAATAAACAGAGGAGGCATATGAGTCGGATGGATTCGTTTTTCATGAGATCGTCCCGTTATTAGAGAGCTTACAGGCAATAGACCCTTGTACTTTTGGATTCTCGTAGATATAAGTCTTTATTGAATATAGGGAGTAAGCAAGAAGAGCCTCCAGAGTCGCAGCCAGTCAAAAAATCCCCGGGTTCTGCAGTCTATCTAATACAAGCGTCCTCCTCTCCATCTCCCGGGGCCGTTGCCGCCAGTGACTTCCGTTCTATTCAATTCAAGGAATATCATATCCTTCGTCGTCTCCGCTCCCTCCTGAGCAGGCTGGACAGGTCTGACCCGCCTGGGGTACTGTCTCTGGTTCCTGAGCGGCGCAGCTTACGCAAGCGTTCCAGTCCTTCTCAAATTCCTGCTGGGTGCAGTTGAGGCCAAAGCATGCAGGAGGCTTCCAGTTCGAATCCGATCCAGAGTTGGAGCTGCTCCTGATCTGCACCTGACAGGAGACATCCGCAAATGCACTATCAGATCCATTGAACGATGTGGTCTCTATCTGGGCCTGGTTCACGAACACACCGTTTTGAAGAGCTCTGGCCAAGTAATCGATGACTTTGACCTCATTAGGTTTCAGGTCTATGGCATTCCATCTCACATGGCCGGAGCTGCAGTCCGACGGCTGCATTGTGGAGTTGATGAACTTCATTCCACCTGGCAAGTCATCGTTGATGGTGGCCGCCATGATGTAACTCTCCCGGTTCTTGAGTGCAATTCTATAATGCACCAGCGTGCTGTCATTGGCATCTACGTAGCCAGTCTTGATAGCTCGCAACTGCCGGGGACAACAGGAGAGCCAATTGAGCTGCAGGGCGGAATAATTCTGAGCGCTTACCCACTCATCGTTATAGCCACCGCGGGCTTGCACTCGATTTACTAGATTATCCTGATCCTCCGTGGCATTGAGCTTCAGCTCGATGGTAGAACTTGATCCGATGCCCAGGTTGACCAACGTCCATTGGGCGGAGTTGGAGGCGAGCTCTGAGGGTCTCAAAGAGGAATAGACATACTCTGTGCCAGGTGGGAAGAGATCCAGGACATAGACCGGCCCTAGAGCGCGGTTGCCATCATTTACCACAGTCAGGACGTAGTTGATGAAGCTGCCTCCCGCAGGATCCATGCTGCCAACTTTACTTATGCTAAGGTGCGGTTCATTGAATGTTGCAGCCCCATTGAGCGTTAACTTGCGGTTTATTTTGTATTTTCCAACATATTCATCATAGAGGCTGAGCTCATCTCTGGTCTGATCCTTTGACTTGACATATTGCGATTTGAACTGAGCACGTCCTGAGAACTCTGCCTCGGTATCCATCTCGTCAAGGCCTTTAGCTGTAGTGTTCTTCTTGAGATAATCTGCCTGAGAGAACTTCTCGCCAATGAAACTGGCTGGCTCAGAGCTATTCGAATCCTTGACGGGCAGAGTGCCCGATCTGGACCACATGCCTTCGCTCCATTTCTGGGAAAGAGGTACTCTAAAATCCTGAGTGTAGTTGTATTTCAGGGATCCATATGAGGCGTTTATGTATTTGGCCAGGTAGTTGGTTTGAGTTTCAATGCGATCCTCTACCTGATAGTTGCCTGTTCCAGATTCGTAGCTTCTCTGGCTCGTGCCGATGCGTTTGTCGGAAGCAGCATAACCCACTCCTGAGGCAGAGCGGCTGGATTTGGCATTCTTGCCGTACTCATCAAATTTGGTGGAGACCTTGAAGCTGCCCAGGTAGTCCTCCTGCGACTCGTAGGTAAAAGCTCCCTGAAATGAATATGGAAGGTTTGCGTTGGAGCGCTTCGTCAGTCCTACATGGCCCGCTCCCTCGAAGGATGTATCTGAGGCAAGGATAGAGCCGTTCTTGTCCAGGCTCAAGGTACTATTTCGGTCGATTCTGCTGGCATACGTATAACGCTCAATCATAGAGGCCCCGGTCACCCGGTTCTCGGCGCTCTGGACCTCAGACCATTTGGAGTCGTAGTTTATGGACCTGCCCCGGGGCAGAGAGAAAGTGGATGCCCGGTATCTCTCTTTGAGGCTGGTCTTCATCTGAATTGTCTTGTCCTTGGAGTAGAGCTGGGACTCCTCATCCCTGGAATATGTTCCGCTGCCGTGGCCTACGATGCTTACTGCCGTTCCCAGGGCATCAGCAAGCATTATAGTTGCAGAGCTTTCATCGGATTCGGGCATACCCATGTAGCTGGCGGTAATGTTGGCGAAATTGGTCAGGCTGTTGGGCTTTTGGGCAGTGTCCAGCCTCTGGTCAAAATGGACGTAGCCCTGGCCGGAGACGGATTGGGTGGATCTGAATCGGATATCAGAATGGTTCTCTTTGATTCTCAGATAGACCTTGATGGTTCCACTGCTTTTGGGAGGAATTGTGCCCAGTGCCCAAACCAAAACGTTATTCTTTATGGCGGTTGGCTGCGGATTTGCCTCGATGAACTCCATAAATTCCGGATCAGGGAGAACATCCATCACCACCGCTCTATCGGCATCAAGTGCCAGGTCGTTTCCGTAAATAATGGTGTAGTTAACCATCTCATTCGCAAAATAGGCCTGCGCCTCCGCCATCTTCCTCACATAGAGGGAGTGGATAACTGCAGTCTCCAGCATCTTGAACTTGCCCTCACTCAGGTCTGAATCGATCTTGTAGTTGTTGTAAACCCAGTCGAACCGGGGATGTTCGGGAACTGGGGGCAGGCCTACGCGAATATCTATTTTGCCTGAACCGCCCGGCGAGAGCCTCTCGGATTTTAGGATGCTCGCGTTCCACCACAGATGCGTCCCCTCTGCATCCCTCCAGATCTTGCTAGCTCTTGGGGTGGCGTCGGCAGGATCAAAGTCAAGGTTGCCGTCAACGAGATCGGTTATGGTGACATTTTCAGCCTCCGTATTTCCGGAGTTGCCGTAGGTTATGGTGTAGTTGAGAGCGCCTCCCGGCCGGATGAACCGATCGGAGGCCGCCTTCTCGATCTGGAGGTTTGGAGCGGTGGTCATGACCCTGGTGATGGCAGTATCCTGGGCAGAAACGCCGTCCTGGTCGGCGATCCTGGCCGAACTGGTGAGCAAGGTTCCGTCCGCTAAAGATGATCCGGTGCCCAACTTAACCTCGATTGTGCCCGAAGCCCCGTTCATGAGGTCGCCCAGCGTCCACTGGCTGTCCGAGCCCTGGTCGGGCGCGGGGACGGCGGAGACGAAGGCGACTTTGGGATCGTAGGTGGCCTGAATTGCGGCGCCTTGAGCATAGCCTCCTATATTTTTGTAATTAATTGCATAAGTTAGTTCATCGCCGGGGCGAATGGGATTGGGATAATCCGCTACGGTTATGACGAATGCCGGTGGCGTGGAAGCGATAGTTATGCTTCCACTAGCCGTCTCGAAATAGGTTCTCTTTTCGGGATAGATTCCCACGCTGCTAGCCCAGGATAGATCAGCAGTGCCGTTTAGCGTTGAACCCTGCTTAGCTCCTTTATCAACAGTTGCTTTATATCTAAGCTGGATCTCGGTAGTCTTTGCCCAAGACATATCTATCTTATCAAAGTGCCATCGTAGCTCTTGGCTATTAGAATCATCACACCTCCCTTTGGGCCCGGCGACTATCTCCATTGAACCGGGTGTGTAAATCAATCCTTGAGGAAGGTTTTCTACAACCTCCGCATCGAAGGCATCTGAGTGGCTGCTGGGTATGTGGCAAAGAGAAATGGTGCAGGTCACAGTCTCCCCGATCTTTGCAGATGGAGGCATGAATCGCTGCTTTATCTGGAGGTCGGGCTCAATGATCCTAACGGCAGTTGATTTGGTGCTGCTGGATTGAGCAAACCCCTCTTGATCCCTCCATTGGAGAAGCGCTACGCTTGGCGCTAAAATCATTCCATCCCTGTTCTGATCCGTATCAGCTACCAAAACCTGAAATTGAATCAAAATGTCTTCGTCTGCAGAATTGTCCAGATCGCCAAAGCTCCAGGTTATGGTCACAGGCTGACTGCCATCATTTGGATAGGCTATAGTCTCCGACATATTGGTAGCAGCGCCTGTCACCTTCAAGCTGCCTGCACTATATACCAGCCCACTTGGAAGAGTATCAATGATCATCACATCATGGATGATCTCTGCGGGAAGGTCAATTTGGATAGTATAAAGGTCAGTATCATGACCTGATGCTTCAGCGAGAGCAAATAATACGGATAGGACCATGAAGGCTTGAATCCAGGAGGATACATGCTTTCCCCATTTGCTGAGTCCTCCCTGTCCCTTTGCAGAGATCCATTTCGGGGCCGATTTGTAGTAGTACCGCGAGCGATAGATTCCGGCCAACGTTTTAGATAGAAGGATCATCATGCCCTCAGAGTTTTAATCCTTTAAAGATTATATTAATTTGATAAATATTGCCAGAGGGCAGAGATTTATCATCCAAGGATGCCTTCTGGATGAAAGTCAATAGAACAGTAGCTCTTCCATCACCGTCCAGAAGCACTCCCCCATGAGAGAGGTCGACGCTGTTTCCTCCTTTGGCAATGACGATCATAGAGTCTTTCAGCCTTATTCCGTCAGGGACATAGGCAGAGCTGGATGTATCATATTCAGCCAGATGACCTTGAGCTGGTACATCTGCTGAGACAGTGATCCTCCAGGGTCCTCTGCAATCTATCTCAAGGGTGGTTTCCCTGGTGCAAATTGGTTTAGTTGGATCCAGGATCCAATCTGAGATAATGGGAGATACACCAATCGTAATCCCGCCAGAATCCCCGCCTAAAGTCAATACATTTCCGATAGGCTGCCCAGGTGCGGCCTCAATGATTGGTGTTTGTTCTGCAAAGCAGATTTCAGTTAAGAGAATTATTATAATAATAAGGAAAAAAAATGATTTGAGTCCATGTGAAGCCTTCCAGTCTATTGGATCCTTCATGTACTCCATTTTTTCCCCTTTTCCTTTGCCATGCAATACTATCAAAATGTTTTTCGGTGATTATATTCTGATCTTTCTCCATTCCGCTATATAATAAATTAAAGAAGTACAGCAAAATTTAATTGAGTTGGTTTTAATAACTGGCAAGACTGAAACACACATAATAATATGAGTAAGTTACTTATCATATATATAACTAATGCATTGAAAGACAGGGTATGCTTCGGGCCGCACGCCGCCGTTTTCCGGAATCCAGAAATCATCGAGTCCTATTGCTCGGATCCCCTTTATTCCACGATTAACGGTTCATTGATTGATGGAGCCTGAAAAATTGTGCGAGGGTTCACTTCATCCCCACCTAAAGATCGGAGTATTCGTGACCCTCAGCGCTCCCGATGGTATAAATTAAACAACATCAAATGCCGTTTCTTTGCTGGCTAGAACAGTCCCGTCTTCCAAGTAGGCTGTTGCATTCAGAGCATAATTTCCAGGCTCAATTGTCCGGTTGGATTTGAGCTGAAGCGCATATTCCCTCAACTTTCCAGGTAATATTGGCGGGAGAACTTGATTGATGGTTGTAGAATTGGCAATGACATTTCCTTCACCATCTTTCATGACAGCCTTAACTATGGTCGCATAATTGGTATTTCCGGTGTTCTTTAGCGTAAGCGTTGCGTTCTTCCAATTATTATTGACCGGCTTGCTCGTGTCCAGGCCCACAATATCGGCTGTTTTGGAGAGTTTAGAACCAGTGATATTGAGCAGGATAGGAACATTAAGCACCAGTGATACCCCTACGGGTCCGCTTCCTTTAGATATCCCTCGAATGCTAGCCAGAGCGTATCTTGACCCATCTCCAATGTCCAAGGGCACGTCACCGCTGATCAGCATCTTTTTTGATTCACCAGGATTGAGATGGAAATTAGAGGGTGATATATTTAAGAAAGGCTTGGCTGAATAGAGTCCATCGTCCTGATCAGATTCGATCATGGTATATACTCCATTAGGACTCTGGCCTAAACCAAGAATTTCCGTCATTATATCCACAGGGAGATCTTCAGCCCCGAGGTTTAATTCTATTTCATCTTCAATATGCTGTCCTGGAATAACATTAGCCTCATATTTCGCTCCAACCAGTGTAAGGTTTGCACAAGCAGGCATAACAGCCAACAAAATCAGAGCTAGACTCAATGCAGGCGCTACTACCACGCTTTTGAATATCATCTTCTAATACACCTCTCAAATAAATTTCTAATTTATATGCTAAATCGATCTGAATTACAGCCATTTTAGTAGTAATATATTCAGCTTAACACGATCGATTAATGCCATATCGTCTTTTCACCATTTATTTAACCCTTGAAGGCTATATTAGATATTGCTTTCTACTTTAATAAGTTTATGGTAAAGAGAAGTTCAAATCTCTCCTAATTCTCAATTGAACCACCATCGCTCTTGATAGTGCAAGAATTTTCTGAGTTGCAAAATCTTAAGTGAAATAGCATAGATTATTGAGGGTTTCAAGTATTATCGTGTTTAAAAAAATTGAGCCGAGCTTCCTTATACAGGAATGGCTCAGCTCGATTGTCCATATCACTTAATCATCAGCTGGCCTTATTGTGCAGTTAGGACGAAATCCAGTGTAATGGTGTATGGATATCTGGAATCTTCGCTTCCTGAAGACATCGTTGAAAGCTGATAGTATATATCCATGGGACCAAAGCCACTCGTAACCGATATTGGGCTATAATTATAATAATACTCAAGAGACGTTGGACCTATCCCATACGTAGGGATGTACATAGATACAGGATTACGTATCCAGTCATGCATAGATGATGGGTGTTGCTGCGTCAGATATCCGTGGTGTCCGTATCCGTCATCCTGGGCATAGACAGATAAAGCCCAATAGCAGTTGCCTTCGATATGAACCTGGTTACCCGCCGTGACTGTATTACCCGGAATCAAATCCCCGAAGTTATTAGATGCAGGAAATTGAACCGAGAGAATTTGAGGCATAGTCGCGGACAGAGTCAAAGACGATGCAGATGCTGATGCTACCAGCGATACCATCGCGACCAAAGCGATGGTCAAATATAATTTTATTAATTTGTTCGTTATTCTCCCTCCTTGATGTGGCCGAATTTTGTCTTAAGTATATGCCATATTGGATAATCCAATAGTGACTATATTAGAGAGTTTCATCCAATATGCAAATCACTTAGGCAAATTTCATCCAATTTTACAATCAAGGATCTTTCATAATAGTATTTAACTGTTCCTAAGAATTAAGGATAGTTCTACTGATATCTTATTACATTTATGAATCAAAAATGCAGAAGTTAAAACTCGAGTTGCACTAATAATAACGGATAATAATAACTGGTAGCTATCAAAAAAAAGTTGTATTGTATGTATTTTGTATGCGGTATAGGCGTTTAAATTATTGTAAACAAAGGTATAATTGAGAACCGTTATCATATCCAACCGCGATAAAGTGTGATATTTGTATTCTTATGACTTATCAGAAAGAAAATGTGCCGATAACGCGGCTTTCCTAATCCCCCGCATCCAATCCCATCGCCTTCTCCATCTCCCGGCCACATTCGCCCCGGCCATCCTGCTCTGCACCGTTGCCGCCAGACCCCCCGGCGCCCGCGCCCGTGAGGGCTCGTGCACATGTGAGTCCAGACTCGGGCAGCCCATAAGACCATATCCTATAGATTAAATCGCCATCACCAAAGATCGTGAGAGTCCCTATGACTCTCCAGCCAGCTTCAATACAGCTTCCCGTGTCTGTTGAGAGAGGCGGAAGCCCAGCTCCTGGAGCTTATCAAGAGAAGGCTCCACCGCATTTAGGTGGCCCACACGTTTTGCGTCCAGAAGCAATCCTAAAGTGCCCTTAATCGGTATTCCATTTGCTATGGCCACGCGGCGTGCCAGTGCATCATCCAGAAGTGCAATGCTTCCGGGCATTTCAAGGGCCAGCATTAGTACCTGGGATTCTCCAGGTCCGAGATCTGTTATTAGAGATGCGGCCCGGGCGCTGACAGGTGCTTGTATTCTGACCCATTTGAGGTTCTCAGGTTGTGGTAGGTCCAGTCCTTTTGCCATACCAGCATCCAGTTCAATTAGGACGGCAGGAGGAACGATAATAGATCCGACAAGAGCCTGGAGGATACTTAGTTGACCTATCTGATGCAAATACTGCAAAGGCGATGTATTGCATATGACTTCAGACAAGAGGTGCCTCCGCCGTGAGGTCTTCTTCTGTCAGGCGAAAGGTATCAACACCGTAGTTCGCAAGTTTAGCAAGGAAGAGCGTTCTTGGTATTCCTGCCAATCTGGCTGCCGCCCCTGATGATAGTTTTCCCAATTCAAAGAGCTTCACGGCAGCTGCCAACCTTAGCTCCTTTCCTAATTCATCCGGGGACATCTTCAGGGCCAGTAATGCATCATCCGGCACCTGCAAAACTATCTCGCTCATATGTTCTAATGTTATGCTGATGTTTAGTATATCTTTGCATCTATGCTCTCGCCTTGCTAGACCAGATCGTCCTAATCCCCCGCATCCAATCCCATCGCCCGCCCGATCTCCCGGGCCACGTTCGCCCCCGCCATCCTGCTCTGCACCGTCGCTGGCCAGCCCCCTGGCCGCCCGCGCCCGGGAGGGCTCGTGCACATGCGAGTCCAGCCCCTGGTGGCCTGCATCCATGAGGATGGGGGCCTCGGCAGGCTGCCTGAATCCCCCGTTCAGCTAGGCAAGACTTCTGGTGCTCAGGTCCGCGTTGTGTGATGCAAATAGGAAATTATATCATCCATAAGCCTCCAAAATACATCTATGGAGCAGATCCGCGAACTTATGGCCAAACTTTCCTCCCAACACCAGCAAGAGGTTCTGGATTTCGCCCAATACCTCGCTGAAAAAAAGAGCAAACCCAAGCGCAAAAAGCTACGGTTTGACTGGGCGGGCGGATTGGCCGAGTTCAAAGAAAATTATACTTCTCTTGAATTGCAGAAAAAGTCCCTGGATTGGTGGAGCGATTGAGCTACCTCATCGACTCAAACGTATGGCTAGAATTACTCTTAAGGCAGCAGCATGCCGATGAGGTCCGCAAGTTCTTGCAGATGGTTCAGTTGGACGAAATATCTCTAACGGAATTCACGCTCTATTCAATTGGAATAATAACTTCTCGCCTGAAAAAGGAAGATGTATTTGCAGCTTTTCTATCGGATCTTTTAGAGGAGACTGGAGTCAAGAGAATCGCATTGAGCCTTGCAGATCTGCGGGATTTATTATCTGCAATGAGAGAGCAGGATCTGGATTTCGACGATGCGTATCAATATGTTGCAGCACGAAATAATGATCTAATACTTGTGAGCTTCGACAAGGACTTCGACTCAACCAATATTCAAAGAAAAACGCCGGCAATGATCATGGCCGAAAAAGCAGATTATAATTGAAGCGACACTCTGTTCTCGCGGTTTCGTCACACTGCCTCATTGCCCTCTCTATCTCCCTGGCCACATTCGCCCCCGCCATCCTGCTCTGCACCGTCGCTGCCAGTCCCTTGGCCGCTCGCGCCCGCGAGCGCTTGCCCACATGCGAGTCCGGCACCCTGCAGCCTATATCCATGAAGCCCTCGGCAGGCTAGTTCATAGAAAATGATGCTTCACTGGAATTGAAAAAGAAGTCTCTGGATTGGTGGGGCGATTGACTAACCTCATCGACTCAAACGCGGGACGAGCTTTGAAGATAGCAGCATGCCGATGAGGTCCGGTCAGTTCTCAATGAGACTCAATTGGGAGAATTACCTCAAAGGATTTGAGACTAGAAGGATGTTTATATAAATATGTTAGGGCTTTCTTTTCCATTTCCAGACCTTCGCAGAACCGCCTCCAGACAAAAAAGACAGTATAGTAACTTACAGCCGGGGAGCGTAAAAACTGGAAATAGTTCTACGTCATTGTGAAAAATTTTATGCAAAATGTACCAGAACTAATTCTCACATAAAAACGTAATCTTGCGGCACATTTCAGGGCTCAATGAATATCTCGGAGAAGGTGTAACTAAAGAGGTGACCAGCTTAGGGTTCATGCTTTCAGGATTAATACGTTAAATTTGATAATCAAAAAAAGGAAAATTTGACTAGCTAAAGGATGCTGCTCATGTCTATTGCACCTGCGAGCCAGGATATGTAGAAATATTTTAGTACATATAGACTAAGATGTTATATATGGTACAACCTGAAGTTATCTCTGGAGCTGCTGGCATCCTTGGTGCCTTAGTTGGCGGCTTGGTTACAGGTATCGTTACATACAAAATAGAGGGACAAAAAATCGAAACCGATTTTCGAAAGAACCGGCAACAACTCTTTAGCCAATTAAAAGGCCAAAAATCACTTATGTTAGGCTTATACGGCTCTTTATTTGCTTTTAATATGAGAAGTGGTTTTTTGGATTGTAGGTGCGAATTATTAGAGAAATCAACGGACGCAGATAGCAAAAAAAAGTATACGCAATCTCTTGAAAAGTATTGGGATTCAATCAAAAAAAGTGATGAATACGAATTGGAATTAGCTAAAGCCAATCGAGATTTATGGGTTATTATTGGCTCAATTAGCTTGGCATTTCCTTACTCCGATGATTTAAAAACCAAAACTGACGATATTAGCAAACAACAAAAGGAAGCAGATAAGTTTCAAATGGAAATTGAAGCTACAACAAAAAAGATTAAAAACAATATCAAAAATTGTGATGAGCATAGACTTGAACAAAGATGGTATGATGAGCAAACAAAACTATACAACTTCCTTGCTTACAATGAAGAGACAAAAAAAGGAGGGGAACTAGCGAAGAGTTTTGATAATTTGCTGGATTATCTCAATAACCACATAACATAGTTCATGGATGAGGAGGCCCAGGAGCGGGCCAGAAAAGCTAAAGAGGGCGGCTCAGGGGCACCCACACCATCGGCTTGAAGGCCAGTTTTAGGCCACTTGGATGGTTGCATAAGGCGCTATGCATAACTTGCAGGTTTTGGCCTGAGCCCTCAAAGAAGTTCTGTGGCCTATTTCCTAAATATATAATTTAGTACGTGTAAGATGCATCATCTGAAAATAGTCCTGAAATGCTTCGCGAGATTGAAGCCCGCATGGTTGAGAACTGCTATCCGCCCCAGGAGATCCCTGCAGAAAAAGCTGATCCTAATTGAACCTCATACCCAGGTTCCTAATCCCCCGCATCCAATTCCATCGCCCTCTCCATCACTCTCGCCACATTCGCCCCCGCCATCCTGCTCTGCACCGTCGCTGCCAGTCCCTTGGCCGCCCGTGCCCGGGAGTACCCGTCCACCTGCCACTCCAGCCCCTTATAGCCAACCTCCATGAGGATGAGGCCTTCGGCTGGGGCGGTGGGCGCGCCATAGTTGAGCTCCGGCCGGAGAAGATCTTTGAACCATCTCATATCCTTCTGGTCCGAGCCCACCTTCTCCAGGGCGCCCACGATCTTGCGCACCATATTCCAGAGAAAGCCATCCGCCCGAATGTCGAAGGTGAACAGGCCATTCTGCTCAGAGATCTCCAACTTTTGCACCGACTTTACAGTACCTACCTTGGCAGAGGAGAAGTTCCGGAAATCGTGCTCGCCCAATAGGAGCGCAGCAGCGCCGCGCATCGACTCCGTGTCAAGGCCCGGATGCCAGAGGAGGTAGCGGTACTCCCGCCACTGAGCATTCCAGCGGGCGCTGAAACCTATAGGCGCCCGTGCCCAGGCCCAGGTCCAGATATCGCGGGGCAGCCGGCCGTTGACGCACCTGGGCCGGGTCAATTTCTCTTTTTCCTCATCGATCCAAAAGTCGATGACCTGGCCCAGAGCCGAGACGCCCCTGTCCGTCCTGCCCGCATAGCAGAAGTCGCCGTGGATGACGCCGATCTTTGTCAACGCTTTTCTGACTTCACTATCCACAGTAACCAGATCCGGCTGGCGCTGGAAGCCGTAGTAGTTATCGCCCAGATAGGCGAGCTTGAGTGCAACTTTCATCCTTATCGAAATCCAAAAACGCTCTGGTCAGCAATCTTTGTGCGTCCTTTGTGCTCTTCGTGAGCTTTGTGGTTGATCTCGTGGCACCCTTTTTGAATCCCGGGCAGCCAATCGTTCCTACCACAAAGAGCACAAAAGCTCACAAAGAACGCACAAAGCGCTTCTCTTCAGGGTCCCGGGCATTCAGCCCGGTTTCAAATCTCCCTGGGATCGGTGATGTACCCGGTGATGGCACTGGCACCGGCCGTGGCTGGCGAGCAGAGGTAGACGAAAGCCTGGGGGCTGCCCTGCCGTCCCACGAAGTTCCTGTTCGAGGTGGAGAGGCCGTGCTCTCCTGCGCCCAGGAGGCCGAAGCTCCCGCCCATGCAGGGACCGCAGCAGGCCGACTCGAACATCGCCCCCGCCTCCATGAACTTCTCCACGAGACCCGCGTGCAGGCATTTCATGTACTCCTCCCGGCTGGCGGGAACCACAATCATGCGCACCCCTTTAGCCACGGGCTCGCCCTTCATCAGCTCCGAGGCCTGGCTCAGGTCCTCGAACCGGCCATTGGTGCAGGAGCCCAGGAACACCTGATCGATCTTGGTCGGGGGAACCTGGCTGATGGGCAGGACATTATCGACATTATGTGGCATAGCGATCTGGGGTTCGAGGTCGTCCACATTCCAGTGCTTCCTGGAGACCTCGGCATCTTCGTCTCCCCGCACAATTCCTGCTCTTATGGCCGCCTTGTCCTTCACCCGGCCTTCCAGGTAATTTATGGTGGTCTCATCCGGCTCAAAGATGCCGGCCTTGGCCCCCATCTCAATGGCCATATTGGATACCGTCATCCTCTCGGGAATGCTCATCCTGGACGCAGCTTCGCCCTTGAACTCGCAGGCCAGGTAGTTGGCGCCATCCGCCCCTATATCGCCTATGATGCGCAGCACGGCATCCTTCGAGGTGACGTGCCTGGGCATACGCCCCTCGATCATGAGCTGCAGGGTCTTGGGCACCATGAACCAGAGCTTACCCGTAGCAAAGACGGACGACATATCCGTTGATCCGACCCCCGTGGCAAAAGCCCCCAAAGCCCCGTAAGTGCAGGTATGCGAGTCGGTGCCCACGATAATGCTCCCGGGAAGCACATGGCCCTTCTCAGGCATGACCTGGTGGCATACGCCGCAGAAAATATCGTAGTTGAGGATGGACTGCTCTGCGGCGAACTTGCGCAGCATGATATGATTTTCCGCCGCCTTCAGGCTATCCGCAGGGACCTGATGATCAAACAGCAGAACGATCTTGGAGGGATCCCAGACTTTTGCGTCCTTACCTGCGATCTCATAGAATCCCTTGACCGCCAGAGGACCGGTGATATCGTGAATCATGGCTCCGTCTATCTTTGCCATAACGAACTCACCAGCTCGCACCTCTCTATTTGCCGCTCTGGAAAATATCTTCTCCGACAGGGTTTGGCCACTCATGAGGATTGCCATCTCATCCATGATAAATAAATCTTAACCTTGCGGAGCCAGAAAATCAATCGAAAAGTCTTCAGACCATTTCAAAGCCTTTAAATAAAACAGATGAATTCACCGATGTACAAGAGATTACATCAAAGTAGGAAAATGGAGTGTCCAGATGAAGATCAAGTACCTGCTCGACGAGGAAGAGATCCCCAAGAAGTGGTATAACGTTGCTGCCGACATGCCCACGCCCCTGGACCCGCCTCTGCATCCCGGGACCCTGAAGCCTCTCTGCGGCCGCGGATATGGAGATGATCTTTCCCAAAGCGCTCATCCAGCAAGAGATGAGCACGGACCGTTGGATAGACATCCCTGAAGAGGTACGCGACATCTATAGGCTCTGGAGGCCAACGCCTCTGTATCGAGCCGCCGCCCTGGAGAAGGCGCTCAAGACGCCAGCCAAAATCTACTACAAATATGAGGGCGTCAGCCCGGCAGGAAGCCATAAGCCCAATACTGCCGTCCCCCAGGCCTATTACAATATGAAAGAGGGCATGGAGCGGCTGGCCACAGAGACGGGCGCAGGCCAGTGGGGTTCGGCTCTCAGCCTGGCCACCTGTCTCTTCGGCCTGAAATGTACGGTCTACATGGTGAGATCCAGCTTTGACAGCAAACCCTACCGCAAGAGTGCCATGCGCGTCTGGGGAGCAGAGTGCCTCGCCAGCCCGTCTGATCGGACTAACTACGGCAGACAGGTCCTGGCCGAGACTCCAGACACACCAGGAAGCCTCGGTATGGCCATCTCTGAGGCGGTAGAGGATGCTGCCAGCCATAACGATACTAATTATGCCCTGGGGTCGGTGCTCAATCATGTCCTCCTCCATCAGACCGTTGAGGGACTGGAACTGAAGAAAGCAGTTCGAGATGACTGAAGACTATCCTGATGTCATGTTCGGCTGCTGCGGCGGCGGAAGCAACTTCCCTGGGATGGTCTTCCCCTTCATCCCCGATAAGATGAAGGATAAGAAGGATCTGCGTATGGTGGCCTGTGAGCCCTCCGCCTGCCCAAGTCTGACTAAAGGGCTTTATGCCTACGACTTTGGCGACACGGCAGGCATGGCACCCGTGATAAAGATGTACACCCTGGGCCATGACTTCATACCGCCCGGCATTCACGCCGGCGGCCTGCGCTATCATGGAGATGCGCCACTGCTCTGCAATTTGGTCCATGACAGACTGATTGAGGCTGTCGCATTGCAGCAGACAGAGGTCTTCGAAGCGGCCACCCTCTTCGCCCGCACCGAAGGAATAATTCCAGCACCAGAGGCCGCTCACGCCATCAAGCCCGCCATTGATGAAGCATTGAGATGCAAAAAGACGGGCGAGGACAAGATCATCTTCATCTCCCTGACAGGACACGGCCACTTCGATCTGGCTGCCTACGATGCCTATAACGACGGCAAGCTGGTAGACTATGAGTATCCTGCAGATCTGGTGAAGCAGTCCCTCGCCAAGCTACCTAAGGTCTGATGGCAGAGAAAGCTGGTAGAATCGGCTTCCTGATCAATCCTATTGCAGGTATGGGCGGAGCCGTTGGCCTGAAGGGAACAGACGGCCTGGCAGATGAAGCGAGAGCCAGAGGCGCTCATCCTAAGGCGGCTGAGCGGGCCCGAGCATGCCTGCAAAGGCTTTCCCGGGAAGCGAAAAACATTCTCTTTTTTACTGCCAGCGGCGAAATGGGTGAGAGAGCTCTAAGAGAGTGCGGCCTGAGTTGCGAGATAGTTCATATATCCACTGACGAGTCCAGCTCCCAGGATACAAAAGCCGCCTGCAAGGTTTTCCTGGAAGAAGGGGTTGACTTGATACTATTTTGCGGAGGCGACGGGACAGCACGGGATGTGGCGTCACAATCGGGCCAGGTGCCTATCCTTGGCATTCCGGCAGGCGTGAAAATGCATTCCGGGGTCTTTGCCATCAGTCCTGAAGCGGCATCAGAGCTGGCGCAGGGCTTTATAAGAAGCGAACTTCGGGCACGAGAGACGGAGATCGTGGATGTAGACGAGGAGCTCTACCGAGCAGGAGAGATGCAGACCAGGCTCTATGCAATAGCCAAAACGCCCTACCAACCTGTGCTGGTGCAGGAGAGAAAGAGGATCTATAGCTCCTCAAGTGAGGAAGAGTTCAAGGACCAGATCGCACTCTTTGCCTCCGAATTCATGAGGGACGGCTCTGCCTACATCTTGGGAGCAGGGACTACCACCAGCAGCATCGCCAAGCTGCTGGGCGTGGAGAAGACCCTGCTTGGCGTAGACGTAGTTCAGGAAGGAAAGCTCCTCCTCAAGGATGCCTCGGAGAGAGATCTCCTGGCGTTGCTGGAAAGGGAAAAGAGCGTCAAAATCATTGTCAGCCCCATCGGAGCCCAGGGCTTCATCCTGGGCAGAGGCAGCCAGCAGATAAGTTCCGCCGTACTGCGACGGGCTGGAGCAGAGAACTTAATAATAGTATCCACGCCCCATAAGCTGGCGGAGCTATCTTGCCTCCTGGTGGACACGGGAGACCCGGATCTGGACAGAGACCTCAGCGGAAATAGGCTGGTAGTGACGGGCTACAGAATGGCGCAGAGAAAGGATACCATCGCAGCGTCAATGCTGCCCGGGCTTTTGAAGCCAAAACCCTAGAACCAAGGATTTTTTCTCAAGGGAAGCCCCTGGCGAAAATTCGCAGCGAAGACTATGCTGCAACTTTCGGTGACGCATATATATATGCCAGCATACTTCATTCTTACCAGGTGAGATCTAGATTCATCCAAAAGAGAGATGCAGGCAATAATGCCGACGCTGATGGCTCTGGACGAGGCATGATAGAAGGGCAAAACGAATACCAAGAAGGCCAGGCAGTGTCAATTCCGAGCGAGACCCCTGTCGCAAGCAGAAATATCGTCGCCTTCATCATATTGCTGGGCATTTTCATGTTCGTCATAGATGGCTCAGTGGTATCCATTGCCCTTCCTACCATAACCGGCTATTTTCGAGCCGATGTGGCCCAGTCCCAGTGGGTGATAACATCATACCTGGTTACGGTGACAAGCCTTCTCTTGATCTTCGGAAGAATAGCAGATCGGACCGGCAAGGTCAGGCTCTTTTTGGGGGGATTCGTCCTCTTCACTCTGTCGTCCATTGCCTGCGGACTCTCCTCAAGCCTTGGCATGCTAATTTTCTTTCGTGCTCTTCAAGCAGTGGGGGCGGCTATGGCCTTCTCCATCAGCACCGCCATAATCTTTGAGCTCTACCATAGTGGAGAGCAGGGCAGAGCCATGGGCTACATAGGCACAACCGTCTCCCTGGCCAGCATCGCCGGACCGATGCTCGGCGGCTACCTGGTGGGCTTCATGGGCTGGCAATACATCTTCCTCATCAACCTTCCCATCGGCATTGTGCTCTTGGCCCTTGCTGCCAGGTATATGAGAATAAGAGAGGTGAAACCGCAAAAGTTGGACATGGACTGGCAGGGTGGAGCCCTGCTCATTGTCTTCATAGTATCCTTAATGCTATTCCTGGGAGATCTGGGATCCAGCGCCACATTTACGTCTCCAGTAGCCTTCCTGGCCCTGCTAACACTTGCATCCCTTTTGGCCTTTGTCTGGATCGAGTCACATAAGAGGTCGCCTCTCCTGGAGCTATCAATCTTCAGGGAGAAGAAGTTCACTCTTCCCGTGATCAGCATAATTTTGTTCATCATTTCGAGCTTTGCCGTCTTCATCCTGGGGCCCTTCTATTTGCAGGGAGTCATGGGCTACTCGCCTGCAAGAGTCGGCACTGTATTTCTCATCGTGCCTGCCATATTGGTTTTCGGCTCACCTCTGGGAGGCTGGCTTTACGACCGATATCATTACCGCTATAGCTCCGCCCTGGGGATGATAATTGTAGCTCTATCTCTGGTGATAATGAGCAGTGCTATTCGCCGAGATGATATGACATCGATTTACATTTCCTTCATAATCCTTGGAATAGGAAGCATACTCTATCAAAGTCCCATCAATGCAGAGATCATGACCGCACTGCCCCGGGAGATGCTCGGCACGTCTTCCAGCCTCTCCTCGGCGGTGAGGAATATGGGCATGGCCCTGGGGGTTTCCGTCTCCACTCTTCTGCTCTACCAGCAGCTTAACCTGGCAGGCTATCACGGAGCTGTCTTGGACGCAAACCCAGCACTGCTCAGCATGACCATAAGCAATGTAATGATCATTGCAGCTGCTTTATGCATAGTGGGGACAGTAGCAGCATTTCTCCGCAACTGGGATAGGGTTCGGTAAGAGACATCTGGATGAGATAAAAGTTGGATGGATAGGTTGTTCCAATCAACTGCCATTTGTGAAATGGTTCCACGCCTGTATAATATATTTGCCGTACAGAAGCCATATCAGAACAAATATCCCAAAAATAATGTAGAGGTTGGTGATATACACCAACCACTGCAGAAGACGCATCTTCTTCTCAGGCGTCCCGAACCAGTCTTCGAACTTTTCGCTCAAACCAGCTCGACATCGCCAGGAATTAAGCCGTTGCCTTGCCGGCTGCTTCTGCGGCCTTGGCAGCTTCCTTCTTGACTTCTTCTGCTGCGGCTTTCCTCTCGGACTTGCCCTTGAGCATCTTCATCTTGACCAGGTTGTCCCTCTCCATCTCCTCCAAGGCCATGCCGATGAACTTGATGGTGTCCTTGAGTTCAGGAACCACCTTGAACTCCAGAGCATTGACACGCCTCTTAGTGCTGTCGATATCCTCGACAAGCCTTATCATGGCGGTCTCTACCTCTGCAGCTAAGATGATCTTATCCAGCAACTTCTCATAGGCATCAGCTGCCTCATCAATGGCTGCACTGGTTCCGATGATGCCGTAGCCTCGCTCGTACATCTTCTTTTGCACGGCCTCTGCCGCGATCTTGGGAACCACTACACCCATGATGTTTCTGGACTCGAGCTGGATGATAGGCTCTTTTTGCAGGGAATAAGCCACACTGCTGATGGTAACTGTTCCCTCGATGGCCATAGCCATTTGAAGCCTCTGCTCAGCTATGAGCAGAGCTTCAACCAGCTCTTTCCTGACCGTCTTGGCCCTGTTTAGCACCTCGAAGAACTCAATCATGAGGCCGTCACGCTTCATTTTGAGGAGCGAGTGACCAGTTTTTGCGATCTTCATCCTTTTCTTGAGAGCGATCAGCACTGCCCTGGTCGGTTTTGTTCCTCGAATTACGGCCATGATCTCACTTCGTCGTTGCTTGTGCAGCCTTGGCTGTGCCTGCGTATTTGGGATGGTACTGCTTGATGTATTTGTCGTCAATCCTGGTGAGCATTGCTTCAGGCAGGTCTGCCAGGAGATCCCATCCGATCTGGAGGGTATCGAAGATAGACCTATCCTCGTCTCTGCCCTGATTGACGAATCTCTTCTCGAACTTATCAGCGAACTCCAGCACCAATTTATCGCGCTCAGAGAGAGCCTCTTTGCCGACGATGGCCGCGAGACCGCGCAGATCATTGCCCTCTGCATAGTAAGCATAGAGCTGATCCGATACTGCCCTGTGATCCTCGCGAGTATGGCCCTTGCCGATTCCAGAGTTCATGAGTCGGGACAGCGAGGGGCGGATGTCGACAGGCGGATAGATGCCCTTTCTGTGCAGCTCTCTGGAAATCAGGATCTGACCCTCGGTGATGTACCCGGACAGATCCGGGATGGGGTGAGTGATGTCGTCGCCGGGCATGGTCAGGATGGGGAACTGGGTGATGGAACCCTTTCTGCCCTTGATGATTCCTGCCCTCTCATACTGAATGGCCAGGTCGGTATACATGTATCCTGGATAGCCGCGTCGTCCGGGCACCTCTTCACGAGCAGCGCCCATCTGCCTGAGCGACTCGCAATAGTTGGTCATGTCCGTGTAGATGATGAGCACGTGCATGTCCAGATCGAAGGCAAGATACTCAGCGGTGGTCAAGCCCAGCCTGGGTGTCAGAATCCTCTCTACAGCCGGATCGTCGGCCAGGTTGAGGAACACGACTGCCCTCTCCAGAGCACCTGTTCTCTCGAAGTCAGCCAGGAAGTGCTGAGCCTCTTCGTTGGTGATGCCCATGGCGCAGAAGATAACTGCGAACGACTCTGCTTCACCGAGCGCCTTGGCTTGCCTGGCAATCTGCAGAGCAAGGTCGTTGTGAGGCAGACCTGCACCGGAGAAGATAGGCAGCTTCTGGCCGCGCACCAGTGTGTTGGTGCCGTCGATGGTGGAGATGCCGGTCTGGATGAAAGCGCGCGGCTTCTCACGGGAAGCCGGATTGATGGCAGCTCCTGCAATATCTCTCAATACCTCGGGAACAATTTCCGGGCCGCCGTCTCTGGGCTTTCCAGATCCGGACAGAACACGTCCCACGATGGCGGGAGACAGTGGCATCTTGATGACGTCTCCGGTGAAACTGACGGCAGAATCCTTGGACAGACCGCCGGTTCCCTCGAATACCTGGATAACCACGATCTCATCGGAGGAATCCAGCACCTGTCCCCTCTTCAGCTCTCCGCCCGTTCTGATCTCGACGAGCTCCATGTAGCCCACAGGCTCAGTCTTCTCTACGAAGAGGAGTGGTCCGGAGATCTCAGTAATAGTCTTGTATTCCTTTGTCATTTTGAACCCACCTCACTTCAGCGCCTTGAACTCGGCGTCCATCTGAGCCAAAACCTTTGCCAGGATGGGCTCATACTCGGCTTCCAGCCTCACCTTGGCCAGAGCATCCTTGGATGGAACAGATGTAATCTGCGACACAGGTATGCCCTTCTGGACTGCATCGAAGGCATAGTCTCTGTACTTCAGGATCGCATCCAATAGGTCGTACTGCTTCTTGTAGGGACAGAATGTGTCTACGGGGTGGAATGCGCTCTGTGCCAGCCAGAAGTTGATGATCATCCTGGCGACTTCCAGTGTGACCTGCTGGTCCTCAGGCAGGGCATCGGAACCGACGAGCATCACGATCTCTTCCAGTTCGGCATTCTCCTGCAATATGGCCATGGCGCGTCTCTTGTTCTTGTTCCAGTTCGGGCTTACATTCTCCACGAACCAGGGTTCCAGAATCTGGTCGTATAGAGAATAGGAATCCAGCCAGTTGATGGACGGGAAGTGCCTGCGCTGTGTCAGCTTGGAGTCCAGTGCCCAGAATACCTTGACCATTCTCAGTGTGTTCTGAGTGACGGGCTCGGTGAAGTCTCCGCCAGCCGGGGAAACTGCACCTACAATGCTGACTGAACCCTGGCCGCCGTTCAAAACCTCGGCACGTCCGGCACGCTCGTAGAAGTCGGCGAGTCTGGCACCCAGGTATGCGGGATAGCCTTCTTCACCAGGCATCTCTTCCAGACGCGAGCCCATCTCTCTCATGGCCTCTGCCCAGCGAGATGTGGAGTCAGCAGTCATCAGGACGTCGTAGCCCATATCTCTGTAGTACTCTGACGTGGTCATTCCGGTGTAAACGGAAGCCTCACGAGCAGCCACAGGCATGTTGGAGGTATTGGCGTAAACGATGGACCTCTCCATGAGGGGCCTGCCGGTCCTTGGATCCTGCAGCTCGGGGAACTCATGCAGCAGATCGGCCATCTCATTGCCGCGCTCGCCGCATCCCACATAAACCACAATATCAACATCTGCCCACTTGGACAGGGTCTGCTGCATAACCGTCTTTCCGGTACCGAATCCGCCGGGGATGGCTGCAGTTCCGCCCTTGGCCAGGGAGAAGAATCCGTCCACTACCCTCTGTCCTGTTCTCAGGGGAATGGTGGGTGCCAGTTTTGCGGTCACAGGTCGAGCCTGTCTTACCGGCCACTTGTGCATCATGGTGAGCTTTGTACCGTCCTCTAAGACGAGCGACAGTCTCATCGACGTTGAAGTTTCCAGCAGTAGATCTCCTTGATGGTTCCGCCCTTGTGTCTTGGGTGGGACCATGATCTTGTGCTTGATGAGCAGCTGCTCCTGAACCTCACCAATGGATTGCCCTGGCTTGAGGACATCGCCCTTCTTCACTACAGGCTTGAACTCCCATTTCTTCTTGTGATCAATGCCGTCAACGAATAGGCCTCGGCTGATGAAGTCTCCCGACATCTCTGCCAGCTTTGGCAGTGGCCTTTGAATACCATCGTAAATCTGGGTCAGAATGCCTGGACCCAGTTGTGCTACGAGCGGAGCTCCTGTCTCCTTGACGGGCTCGCCGGGCCTCACGCCGCCCGTATCCTCGTATACCTGAATGATATGTTTATTGCCGGAAATGCCGATGACTTCGCTCATCAGGCCTTCCTCGCCGACCAGAACCAGGTCGTACATGGAAGCCTTCAGGCCAACAGCCTGAACTAGTGGTCCGGCGACTCGCTTTATTTTACCTACTTCCATAAATCAACACCTATTGCCCTTTTAATCTTCTCTCTCATCTCTGTGCTCTGCTCGGTTCCGATGGAAATAATGGTAGGCTTGATAGATTCGGAGAGCTGCTCTTGAAGCCTCTTGGGCAGCTTATTATAATCCGATTGCCTCAAGACCAGAATTCCCACATTGGAATCAGCCATGACTTCGCCAATCTTTGAGACCATCTCCTCTTCGGAGTTGGCCGCATAAGATTTCTTTATTCCTGCCAGATTGAACCCGAGGACGCTCTCGCTGCCTCCCACAAAAGCAATCTCCATTTTAGGCCACCACCAATTGCTCCTCGATGAGTTCTGCAGGAAGTCCGGCTTCTTTTCCCCTCACAATCTTCCTGATGTTGGAAACTTCAGTCTCTTTGCTCACCATGTATCCGAGCACAGGCAGGATGGATAACGGATGATAGTTGGAAAGAGCCCATGCATACCGGATGAGATAAGCCCTCAATCTGGCCTCGACTCTGCTGACGGCATCAAGATCCGTTGTTGCGATATCAGATATCGAAGACCAGAAGGGATATCCTTCCAATCCGCGCAGGAACTCGCCGAAAGGCTGACCAGCCATGCGAGCCAGCTCTTCGTGCAGCTTTCCTCCGGGGATAAGATTCTCTTGAATCACGGCTGCATCGACGCCTGCCCTGTTCATCCTGAAGAGAGTGATCAGGTTTCTGATATCGACCTCTCTGCGGACGTACTTGAGCAGCAGGCCGCCACCTACGGACAATGTGCCGCCAACCGCGCGCTCCATTCTGAAGTAATAGAGCTTGTCCAGGGCATTCTCAAGCGTCGCCAAATTCTTGCCGTCGTACTGCGACAGTGCGCTGGCATAGTCAGTTCCATCCAAGGCCGATATGATATCCTGGATGGTATCCTTTTTGGCCAGCTCATCGAGGTACTCGGGGGATAACTCTCCTGCCGGCACGAGATATTTTACAATCTCCGTGTCGGTGGCCCCGTAGAACTTGCCTCGCAAGAGAGTCTTGATGTTCCAGACATCCCAGCGCCGCAAGTACTCCAGAATCAGGAATGACGGCTCGTCTATAGAGACCTCGGCCAGCTTCCTGAAGGTCTTTGCCAAATTGGCAAAGGTGGCGTGCTCAATCAGCTCCACCCCAGAGTAATCCTTGGAGAGCGCGTCGATCTCATCCTTATACTGTGTCTCTTCCAAGTATCGGGCGATCTCCGACATCTCCATGTTCATCATCCTGGCATACATTTCTGCCGGGACTAGCTTGGTTTTCATCGCCCGGACTCTGCCCGTGATGTAAGCGTACTTCACCGGTTTTCCGAACTTCGGCAAACGTAGTACAGGCATCGTCCTCACCCGAATAAGATCCCGGAAACCTCTTTCATGTGGTTATTAAATACCTCACGCGCAAGAGTTTCATAGGTTAAATCGTAACGCAGAGACCCATCTTTGCTCTCGATCACGACGCCGCCGATGATGTCCAGGTTCCCGCCGTAATTGGGGGCGAGAGAGGATATGAAGGCCTCATCTCTCTTATTGGAGAAGACCTTCATATCCTTGAGATCGTAAGGCTCGAGCATCTTTTTCAGCATGGACTCGTTATCCTTCTTGGGAAGATTTTGGGTCTTCTCCAGAAGTCTTGTCCTGGCCTTCTCCAGGAGATCCTTGTGAACGTTAAGCTCCGATCTCTTTACTTCGAGATTGGCGCTGGAGATCTCCCTGCGCTCGATTGCCTCTGTGGTGTGTCCAACCTCAGTTTCCTTCCTGGACTTAATCTCTGCGGCACGTTCCCTAGCTTCATTGAGTATCCTTGCAACCTCTAGGTCAGCTTCGCTATTTATCTGAGCGACCTTGTCCTTGCTGGTTGCCAGGACCGACTCAACCACTGCATCTAGTGCCATTGCCTCTCACCCTCTGGAATGGCCAACTTAGGGTGTCACGATAGGGGCGAAAGGCGTCCAGGCGAACATCAGGATCAGCGATACAGCGAGGCCGAAGATGATCAGTGTCTCGGGCAGAAGCATGAGGAAAAGACCCTTGCCCAGGAATCCGGGCTCCTCAGCCACGACGCCCACTACTGCAGCGCCAATACCCTGTTCACCAACACCAGCACCAATGCCTGCTAATCCAGTAGCCAGGCCAGCGCCGACAGCTATCAATCCATACAATACACCCGCATCTGCTACAACTACCATTTTCCTCAATCCTCCTTTTTATTAATATTACAATTTGGGTTCAATCTCTCAATTCGAAATCTCGAATTCATGCCTTCAAGAACCTCCGGACATGTCCGAAGGGACTGTATTCCACTCCACCACCATGAGCGCTGTAGAACTTCGTGAACATCTCCACATAATGCAACCTGAGAGGATGCATGAAAGGAGACAGAATTCCCAGCAGGAAGTTGATGAAGTGCACCAGCACCAAGACCACCATACCCACGATAATGGCAGGTATTGTGAAATCAGCACTATTCGTCGCTCCACCGCTTAACATGGGCATTATGACATAGAAGGCCAACTGATTGGCGGCATATGCCAAACCGACCGAAGCCAGGCCGATGGCCAGAAGCCTCAGGTAGGATATCAGATTGCTCACATAGGATGGCACGTGAGCCAGTCCCATGGCACCTTCCGGTCCCATAACCATCATCCCTATGGAGACAACGATCACTATTGCGCCCAGGATTACCATTGGCATCTGTCCCATGACCAGTCCAAGTAATGCAATAGCAAAGAATACCTGGAAAAGCATCACAGGAAGGCGCTCGAAATAGGCATGCTTCTTCTCGCCGTAGTTCAGCTCCGTCTTGATTCCCAAAATGGAGCCCACAGAACAATGGACTACACCAATAAACAAACTTACGCCTATCAAAAGCAGAACCGCATTAGTTGCCAATCTATATAACGGGAAGATATCCAACGGGCCGAGCCTTCCAAGAGATCCATAGAGACCTTCACCAAAGAACAGGCCTTCCTCTTCCAACACCACAATTTGCGCGTGAGACAGCATTCCAAACATATAATTCCATAGACCTAACGGCCCAAAGATCTCACCGTAGAAGATTCCGAATATGATTGACCACACGCTGGCAATCATGACGATGTTGATCAGCTGCTGCCACCCTTCGGTTCTGAACTTTTTCTTGAGCAATATCAGAACCACGAGCGTCATGAGGCCATATCCGATATCACCCAGGATCATGCCGAACATGATCGGGAAGAAGATGAATATCAGCAATGACGGATCGAACTCCTTGTACTCTGGAATGGCAAATAGCCTTGTGACGAGTTCATAAGGCCTGACCAGGCTTGGATTATCCATCTTGGTCGGTATGTCTTCGCCCTTCTCTACGAGTTCTTCTGATTCATTGTCCGCGATCAACTGTACTTCTAGCCGGCCTTCGGCTGCGCTCTCCAGCTCGCTCTTCAGCCTGCTGAACTGATCGCTCGGAACATAGCCGTCAATCACAAAGGCATTGGCCGTCTCAGCGAATCTGAGTGGTGCCTCAGTCTTGCGGGTCTGCATCGTCAGATATTCGTCTGTCGCCAGTATCAGGTCTTCATTCTGCTTCTTCATGTCGGCCAGCTTCTTCTGGAGAGGCGCCATTTCGCCTTCCAGGGATTTGATGCCGCCTTCTAAAGTCGCAATTGCCGAGTCTACATTGCCCTCAAGCTTGGGAACGGATAATTCAGAAAACCCATGCTCGGAAAGAACTGTTGATACGTCGCCGGCCTTGTCTACAGGCACGAATATCGCAACAAGAGTTGCTTTCTTGGCGGTTCCTGTGTAGATCTCATTAACCGGAGAGACCCTCGCTACGTCAGCATCAACAGGGGTTGCTGCTGTGCCGACAAAGGTCGCCAGAGAATCATAACCATAGTAAGCATCTAACGGCAGCGGCAAGGCAGACAAAGGAGTTAGAGACTTTATCTGATCCTGCTTGGACTTGACTTCTGCTTCGATCGCAGTGATGCGCTCGAAGGTAGCGGTAATTTCCCCGCCGACATTATTTAGAAGATTGTCCATCTCGGATAGAACCTGCGACTCAGGATAGGTCTTCTCAGGAGCCTTGTTCTTGATATCAAGGTACCTGGTGACGGATCTGAGTTTGATGAGGTTCTCAGAATATTCCTTAGCTTTACCGATAGACTTTCCCAACTCAAACTCAGGCTGGCTGCCATCGTAGTTGATAATGTGCAACAAGCGCAACTCATGCAGCTTTTCAACAACAGGAGATATTACATCCTTTGACCCGGCGACGACTACGCGACTCATCTTTACGGGTCTAAGCATGCAACAACCCCATAAACTCCTTCATAAGATATTCGACTGCTTTGTCCAGCTTTGCGCTGGCGCTGCCGCTTAACGAGTTGACGTTCTTCTCACCACTCTGAATGATTGACTGCTTTTTGGTGATAACGTCGCTCTCTGCTTTGGCAACGCTCTTGTCATAGTAGTCCTGTGATTCAATCTCGGCGGATTTGACGAGGTTCATTGCTTCAGTAGTGGCAGCGGCTATCTTTTTTTCCTTTTCTTCCAGGACTCGCTGGACTGCAGTCCCGGCTTCAGCCTCTGCCATTTTGATTTTCGATAAGATATCGTCTCTAGCCATCTGATCCCTCTACATGCTCCCTCACTACACCATTTCTATTTTTCAAACAGCGCTACATCACTTTGGCTCGTGATAAACGATCTGATCCATCCCTCATCTACCAATATAAACTCTTCGGTTTTGCTTTTGGGCAATGTCCCCAATTCCATTCTTTCCACTTACGATCCCCAAAATCTCAGGGCTGTTTCCAACTCTTTGTGGTCTTTTGCATATTCTTTGAGAGGAATTTGCTCTTGCCATGCCTCCGCTGCCTGGACCATCGCCCTGGCTCCGGCTTCTGTTCCATCCGGATGGCCATGCACTCCGCCACCTGCCTGGATGATGCAGTCTATCCCGTAGCCGTCCAAATTTCCATAGACTTTGGCAGGATACACTCCGCCCGAAGCCACGGGGAAGACCCGCTTATAGCCGTGCCACTCCTCTCGCAGAGCATCCCGGGAAAGGTCGTTCTCCTCCGTTCCCAGCGCCATCTTGCCCATGTAGCTTCCCGTATGCAGATTAGTTCCTCCCATCATGCGCACGAGTTTGGATATGACAACCATTGAGATGCCATGGCCCTTGTCCCTGGTGAAGGCCCCGTGCATGGTCCTGTGCACGTGCACAGGCACATTCACATGTCGACTGAGCACCTCCAGAGCGGAGAAGCCAGCCGTCAGGACATCGACCATGACCATGTTAGCCCCGTGATCGACAGCCGCTTGGGCGCGCTCCAAAATTTTGTCCGCGCCCGCGGTGACATTGACAGCATAAAAAGCCTTCTTTCCCGTCTCTTTCTCCACCTTATCCAGAGCGCTCATGACCGCCTCCAGCCTTGGAACGAGAGGGCAGAAGCTCTGATTGGTGAGGGTCTCGTCGTCCTTGACCAGGTCGAGACCGCCGCGAACTGCTGCTGCGGCCACCGCTGCAGTCCCAGCCGGGTCCAGGCCCACCTTGGGCTTCACAATGGTGCCGACCAAAGGCCGGTCGTAGACGCCCAAGATTTTGCGCGCGTCTTCTATCCCAAAGCGAGGACCCTTGTGTGCCGAGAGCAGGCTCTCAGGGAAGATGACGTCCTGCAGGCGCACCTTCTTCAGAGAGCCCAGACCGAAGAGGTTTCCTGCCACCACAGAGAGGTACTGAGGGACGTTTCCCGGCTCAAAGAGTTCTTCAGGAAAGCCGATCTCGACGTCGTTCCCCTGGGCCGATATGACCCGGGCGGCAAGGGGATTGTCCTGCGCCCCGCACCTCTGTCCAGGTGCCGGTCGACTGCTCGGCGGCTATGGCCGCTGCGGCCTTCCGGATGGGAAGGTCTGATTCAACATGATATTTTGCCACAAGTTCCATATTACCGCTCCTGATGTTTTTTCTCAGCCAGCGGGACTCCTTCCGCCATCTGGACAACTCCTTCTCAAAATGACATTGAGTCTTCATTGGCCGTTTCCGGGCATAGATGAGTCTCTGGCGGATATAAGAACTTCTGCCGGATAGACTTTCCAGAACGTGATCTATGATAGCATTGGTTTCCAGGCTGAGCTGCGGGCAAAAATTTTGGAAAAATCTGGCAAACAGCAATTAGAGGATTGAAGCACATTTTTTTCGGTGCGGGGGCAACATCTATATTATCGAAGAATACCCTGCAGACTGCTAAAAAATATCAGGAGAATCTATGGGCGAAGGCATAAATGATCACACTCGATACATCGTTGATCTGAGGCGCCATATGTGGATGGGTGGCATCGAGGTGGAATTGCGGCGCCTCATCTGGCAGATTGCCGTGGTCGGCAAATATATTTCCGCAAAGATCCACGAATCCAACCGCAAGCTGGCCGGCTTCAAGAATGTTTACGGTGAGGATCAGTTGGCGCTGGACCGCATTTCCGACGACATACTGAAAAATATGCTGCGGAACTCCGGATTTGTTCGCGAGTATGCCTCCGAGGAGCTCAAAGATATCGTCACCATCGGTCAAGGGCAGGAAAAATATATTGTTACCGCCGATCCGGTGGACGGTTCTTCCCTGGTGGATACCAATCTGGCCATCGGAACGATCATCGGCATCCACAAAAATTCAATATTTGACTGCGGCCGGAATTCAATGGTCGCCGCTCTTTATATTACTTATGGCCCGCTCATCACTATGATTTATTCAGCCGGAAAGGGCGTGCATGAGTTCGTATTGGACCGCGAGGGAGAGTATGTCCTGTCAGAGGAAAATATCCGGCTCAATGAGAATGGAGCGATCTTTTCACCTGGCGGTCTGCGCAAGGACTGGACGGACAACCATAGCAAGTATATCGATAAGCTGGAGGCAGACGGCTACAAGCTGCGCTACAGCGGCGGATTTGTTCCCGACATCAACCAGGTGATCATCAAGCGGGGAGGCGTATTCACCTATCCTGCACTGAAGAAATCGCCCCAGGGGAAGCTGCGGTTGCTGTTTGAACTTCAGCCCATGGCTTTCATCGTGGAGCAGGCTGGCGGCAGGGCCACGGATGGGAAGGAGGATATTCTTTCCCTCAAAGTGACGTCCGTCAATCAACGGTCGCCCATCTACATCGGCTCGTCTGCGGAAGTGACAATGGCGGGGGAATTCCTGTCGCAATAAATACATTCGAAGGGGCAGCAATGATTTACGAGAATAAGGATCAGCTAAAGAAAGGATGCAAATCCATACTCGCCGGTGACGGCAGAGATGTTCGTGTCTTGGATGAAACCAGGTTTCGGGAAAAGTTGATCGATGATTTAATCTATACGGTTGTTTTCAGTCCCGACCCTGCAACTTCGGAAGCAGCGGGGTTTCTGATTCGCCGCGGCGCTGCTGCGCAGGGAATCAGGCAGGCGTCGATCCAATCCCTTTATGAAGCCATGGGGCGCAGAGAACTAGGCGGATTTACCGTTCCGGCGATCAATATCCGCGGCATTACCTACGACGTGGCGCAGGCAGTATTTCGTGCCGCGATAAAAGGGAATGTAGGGCCTGTTCTTTTTGAAATCGCCCGTTCGGAAATAGGCTATACAAAGCAAAGGCCGCTGGAATACACCTGTGCTGTTATGGCGGCGGCTGTTAAATCCGGCTGGCGCGGACCGGTATTTTTGCAGGGCGACCATTTTCAGATAAACGCCAAAAAGTTCGCAGCGGACGCGGAAAAGGAAACGGAGACGGTTAAGGATTTGATCCGGGAAGCCATCCAGGCCGGTTTTTACAATATCGACATCGATACATCAACACTGGTTGATCTGTCGCAGCCCACAGTCAAAGACCAGCAAAGAACAAACTTTACGCTTGCGGCGGAGTTAACCGCCTTTATTCGCGATCTGGAGCCGGAAGGCATCACTGTTTCTGTGGGCGGCGAAATCGGCGAGGTTGGCGGCAAGAACAGCACTGTCGATGAATTGCAGACCTTCATGGACGGCTATCTGGAGGAGCTCAAGAAGCGGGGCCAAGAGCTCAAGGGTATCAGCAAGATCAGCGTGCAGACCGGGACGACGCATGGCGGTGTGCCGCTGGCCGATGGAACAGTCGCGAAAGTCAAAATTGATTTTGACGTGCTGCAGAGACTGTCGGAGACCGCCCGGGCGCAATACGGTCTGTCCGGCGCCGTTCAGCACGGCGCTTCAACGCTGCCCGATGAGGCGTTTGACCGCTTTCCTGCTACCGGAACGGCCGAGATTCATCTGGCTACCGGTTTCCAAAACATGATCTATGATAGTAAAGCTTTCCCAGCTTCGCTGCGGGCAAAAATTTATGATCGTCTGTTAGCCGAAATGAAAGGCGAATGGAAAGAAAGGGACACGGAAGAGCAGTTCATCTACAAAACCCGCAAGAAAGGCTTCGGACCGTTCAAAATGGAGCTGTGGCACCTGCCGAATGACGTCCGCGACGAAATCTGCAATGAGCTGGAGAGGAAATTTGCCTTTCTATTTGATAAGCTCAAGGTCAAAGGCACCCGATCTATCCTGGATCAATTCATCAAGCCAACTGATGTGCCGCTGAAAATGCCCGCGGCGCTGAAAGGCGATGAGCCTCTGAGCCGTAAAGCATCCTCCCGTGAAACTGCACACAATTAGGCTTAAGACCTCAAAAGCCCCAATATAATACTTAATAAAGACAAATCTGCGGTATTCGCCAAAGAGCATCAGATGGGATCCAGATGACAAAGATAACAATCAGCCTTATAAAGGCCGATGTGGGCGGCTACCCCGGCCACTCCTCGGTCCATCCCGCATTGATCAAGACGGCGGAGTCGAAGCTGGAAGAGGCAAAGAAGGCAGGAGCTCTGACGGACTTCAGAGTGCTGGCCTGCGGCGACGATCTGGAGCTGCTCATGAGCCACAAGAAGGGCTGCGACAACGGTGAGGTGCATGCCCTGGCCTGGGAGACCTTCGAAGAGGCCACTGAGAAGGCCAAGAAGCTCAAGCTCTACGGCGCCGGGCAGGACTTGCTGGCGGACGCCTTCTCTGGCAACATCCGGGGCATGGGACCGGGCGTGGCGGAGATGGAGATAGAAGAGAGAACCAGCGAGCCCGTCGTTGCCTTCATGATGGACAAGACCGAGCCCGGTGCCTTCAATCTGCCCATCTTCAAGATCTTCGCCGACCCCTTCAACACCGCCGGACTGGTGATAGACCCGGCGTGCCACCACGGCTTCACCTTCGAGGTCTGGGACATCATGGAGCACAGAAGGGTCTTCATGGACTGTCCTGCAGAGATGTACGACCTGCTGGCGCTCATTGGCGCAAAAAGCCGCTATGTGATCAAGAGGGTCTTCTGCAAGCCGAACAGCAAAATATCGGAACAGGAGGCCGTTGCCGTGGTCAGCACTGAGAAGCTCTTCCAGACGGCCGGGACGTACGTCGGCAAGGATGACCCCGTGGCCCTGGTCAGATGTCAGTCCGGGCCTGCCCGCTTTAGGCGAGGTGCTGGAGCCTTTTGCGCTCGGGCACCTGGTCAGCGGATGGATGCGCGGCAGCCATAATGGCCCCCTCATGCCCTGCTCCTTTGAGACGGCCCACCCCACAAGGTTCGACGGCCCGCCCCGTGTCATTGCCGCCGGCTTCCAGATGGCCTATGGAGAATTCGTCGGTCCCGTCGATCTCTTCAAAGACGTGGCCTTCGACCGGGCCCGCCAGAGGTGCCTGGAGATCACTGACTACATGAGGGCGCACGGCCCCTTCGAGCCGGGGAGACTGCCCATGGAGGATATGGAGTACACCACCCTGCCCCATGTCATGAAAGTTCTGGCGAAGAGGTTTGTGGACACGGAGTAATTGCAATCTGCTTTGGTGGGACGCCGCGCGCGGAGGAGTATCTGGCCCCCTCAACGCCAGCGAGGCCTGGATCACTGGCTGCGACGGATGAAAGGGATGGAGGGATTTGCTCATCATGACCTTCCGGGAATAAAGCCAAATATTTGCAGCTCCATGAATCTGCCATGAACCTTCCAGATGCCGATAGAAAGCTCTTTCTAAGGCTGTATCACTCATTATTGATATATGTAAATAAAAAACACAAAATTCTGAAGAACTTAAATCATCCCAGGGATCTCTTCGGGAAGGATCTGGAAGATATCGAGAAGCTCAAAGAGAAGCTCTACTCTGAGCCTGATCAGATCGATTCATTTGTCCGGGAGAATCCCGAGGGTTTTTCTGCTGAAGAGCTGGAGATCATATCCAGCTGGCGGCACTTCGTCAAAGGCAGATTCTACATCGTCCGCTTTCTAAAGGACCATGTGGTCTTCATGGATGAAGGCCATCCGCCCAAGGCCTACGGTGTGAAGGGGCTGGCCATGCAATGGGAGCTGATCGGCAATCTGCCCAGAATTGTCCAGGCCACCCTTCTCCCATTTAAGGAGAAGATCATCTTCGACGGCTCATTCAGCTGCTACAATCTATTCTTCGGCTCGGGTATGAAGAGCAGCATCAACGACAGCTTTCGCCAGGCAAAAGCGAGCTATGGAATAATAACCTCGCTGCCCTTCTCTCCCCAGGATGCGGCGCCCAGCGATTCAGAGAGGCTGAGGGCATTTTTGCGATCCCAGGAAAGCCGAGACTTTCACTGGCAGGAGATCGAGGAGCTGCTCAGAGAGAAGCCGGAGCTATTGCCCGTGTACAGCGAGGAGATGGGCAGGGTTCAGGCCAGGAAGTATCGAAAGAGGCTCAAGGAGATTGGCATCAGAGAGGGCTGGTTTGCCATAATCGAAGGGATAATAATCGCTGGCGGACAGGATCAAAAGAAGGTGGAAATGGCAGCAGAGTCGCTTCTCCCGGAGGAGAAGAGAAATCTCGTCTATTTATTCCATTTGAAGGGCAAATAGCCCAGAATGTCCCCTGCTTATTGAAACCGTTACAAGAGCAGCAGCTTTATACTTTGCCCGACAATATTTTATTCCAATTACTGCCATTATATCGCAAATTTTTCCCAGGAGGAATGCTATTGATGCCTGTTATCCAGACGGATGAGTCCGGTGCGTCAGAGATAAGGCCAGAGCCTGATCAACAAAAAACCGCAGGCTCTCCGGCCGCCAGGCCCAGAACGCGCCGCCGTTTGAAGGTCGCCCATCCCGAGCGCTGCATAGGCTGCCTGGGTTGCATGTTCGCCTGTAGCAGAATACGTACCGGAACCGTATCCCTGCAAAATAGCGCCATCAAGGTCCAAACCCAGGGCGGGATCGAAGGCGACTTCCGGGTCGTGGTCTGCCGCGGCTGCGAGGACGCCTCCCTGTGCCAGAGCCTGCCCCGAGGGTGCACTTGAGAAGAAGCCGGACGGCAGAGTGGTCTTCCACAAGGATCTATGTAAAGGCTGCGGAAAATGCGCAAAGGCCTGCCTGGTGGGCGCCATAACCCTGGGAAAAGAGAAACTGCCCATCAAATGCATCCACTGCGGAGCCTGTGTGGACTTCTGTCCCCATGGCGTTCTGGAGATGGAAGAGGTCCCCGCCTCGGGAGGATGAAATGCTGCGAAAAGTTCTGTACATCGATCTTTCTAAAGGAGAATCCTTTGTCGAGGAGAGGCAAGAACTCTTCGAGAACTGGATGGGAGGCACGGGCGCAGGGATCAAGCTGCTCCAGGAAGAGTGTCCTTCCGGCACCGATCCGCTCTCGCCAGAGGCGCCTATAATCCTCTCCATTGGTCCTCTCAATGGCATCTTTCCCGTGGCCACCAAGACCGTGGCGACATTTAAATCGCCACTCAACGGCGAGCTGGGCGAATCCTACGCCGGAGGAAGGCTATCTCTGGCCATGAGGTTCGCAGGTCACGAGGCCATTGTTATCCGCGGCCGGGCAGATCGACCCAGTTATATCTCCATAAACGATGATAAAGTCGAAATCAAGGACGCCACATCGATATGGGGCATTGATGCCCAGACCACGGGAGTGATCCTGCGCGAGCACGAGACAGGCGTGGGCCGAAGGTCCATTATTCGCATAGGGCCCGCCGGCGAGAACCTGGTTCGCTACGCAGGTGTTGTCGTGGACACCTACAGGCACTTCGGGCGCTTAGGCTTCGGGGCCGTCTTCGGATCGAAGCGGCTCAAGGCCTGGTGATCTCAGGGACAGAGCACGTTGACGTCCCCGATCCCCGGAGGTACAAGGAGGTATACAACCGCCTCTACAAGACCGCAGTCCAGACGGACGTAATGCAAAAGTACCACGATATCGGAACATCTGTGAACATCAGCGTCCTCAACTGGCTCAAAGGGCTGCCTACCAATAACTTCCAGCTCTCCAGCTTCCCCGAGGGGGAGAAGATAAGTGGAGAGATGTTTGCGGAAAAATACCTGTTTCGAAGGCTATCCTGCGCCGGGTGCCCCATCGGCTGCGTGCACATTGCCGCCCTGAAGTCGGACTTTTCCCCCCATCACGAATTCGAGGTGAGAAAGGTCTCTTATGACTACGAGCCCATCTATTCCCTGGGCTCAAATCTGGGAGTCGGCTCAGCTGAAGGGATACTGCAGCTGATCGACGTCTGCGAGAGGATGGGACTGGATGTCATGTCTGCAGGAGTTGTCCTCTCCTGGGCAACCGAGGCCCTGGAAAAAGGTCTCATCACGGCCCGGGAGACGCTGGATGTGCCTATGCAGTGGAACAATGTAGCTGGTTACACTCAAGCCCTGGAGAATATCGTCAAAGGTCCCAATGAGTTCTATCAGGCTCTGGCCCGGGGCGTGGGCTACGCGGCTGAAAAGTATGGCGGCCAGGATTTTGCCATGGCTCTGGGGAAGAATGAGGTATCCGGCTACCATACGGGTCCCGCCTCCATTGTGGGCCAGCTGGTAGGCGTGCGCCACTCTCATCTGGATAACGGCGGATACGCCATCGACCAGAAGGCGGTCAAAAAGGCGATGGACCCGGAAAAAATGGTGGATGAACTTATCAAAGAGGACAACTCTCGCGGCGTCTTCAACAGCCTGGTGGGCTGCTTATTTGCCCGGGGCGTCTACACCGAAGAGAACATAATCGACTCTTTAGGTGCTGTTGGCATCGTCAAGACCCATGAAGATCTGGAGGACCTGGGAAAGCGGATCTTCGACGAGAAATATAAATTCAAAGTGCAGGAGGGATTCGACCTCGCCTTGGCCCGCATCCCAAAAAGGTTCTACGAGACGATCTCCGCTTCGGGAATGGTGACGCCCGATACCGTGGAGGAGATGCTGCGGCTCTATCGGAAGAAGAGAGGCTGGAGCTAGCTAAACATAGCTGGCTATTCCGCCTCTTCTTCGGGAACGGGTTCAATCTTCTGCCTCCTTCTGGAGGGCTTACGGGTCTTGCTGGTCGCCGTCTTGGGCTCTTTTTTTGGTCCTTCTTGAATAATCTCCGAGAGGTCCTTTCTGCGATCGCGATCCTTGATCATGCCTTTGCGGGCCATCCTTTCCTTGATCATCCTCTTCACTTCGTCGTTTCCTACGGAGAAGACTTCGCTGATCAATTCCCTGGCCACCTCCAGCTCTCTTCCGATCATATGGCTCCCTGCACTGGACTTTCCTGCCAGATCGCACAGATGATCGAGGGGTTTTTCCACCAGCTGAGATGAGTACCTGTCCGGCTCCTCCTTGTAGATCTTGAGCATGCCGAAGATGTAGGGATAGAGCGGCGTCGCACGGATTGATCCGGTAGAAGGTGTTGGTCTTCTTCTTGGCCTCAGCGCGGGGCGAGGGAAGGATCCTCCGTTCCATGGAAACGACCTCCATCCGCTCCAGCTTATCGAGCTTATTGATAAGAGTGGTCTGGTTCCAGAAAGGGCCGCCGCCGGTGGGCCCCAGCTCCCTCCAGATCTGGTTGAGCTGCACAAAGCCTCCCTTGCGCTTCAGGTAGACCAGCAGCGTCGCCAGGGGCAATTGATCGCGCTGCAAGGCAGAGTAACGGCTGAACTCATCCAACATGCATGTAGTTGGGGCAAATAACCCTAAAGCCTTTTCGGTTTTTTTACGAAAGCATTTTTAAGCTCTTATGCACCTCAATCAGACGGGAGATATAATGCAAGCTATAGTTCTGGCGGCAGGCGAAGGCAGCAGGATGCGGCCTTTGACCGCGAAGATGCCTAAAGTAATGCTGCCTGTGGCCGGCAGACCTCTTCTGGAGCATATAATCCTCAGGGCTCGGGAGGCGGGCCTGGACAGCTTCGTATTGGTAGTGGGATATGAGGCCGACTCAGTGCGATCCCACTTTGGAGATGGAAGCCGCCTTGGCGTGAAGGTAGACTACGCCGTCCAGGAGGAGCGCCTGGGCACAGGCCATGCTCTGATGGCAGCGGAAAGCCAGGCAGAGGATCGATTCATGGTTTTAAATGGTGACGTCCTCCCTGATGCCGGCTCCCTGCAGGTGATGGCCGCCGGAGGCACGTCGGTCTCGGCCATCAAAGTCGATGATCCGAAGAGATACGGCGTCTATGTGCAGGAGAAGGGCATTTTTCAATCCGTGGTGGAGAAGAGCGATAACCCTCCCTCCAATCTGGCCAACGCCGGCATCTATCTCTTTGAGCGAAGAATCTTCGACGACCTGCGAGCTATTCCCAAATCGGAGCGAGGAGAGTACGAGCTGACCGATGCACTGAACAGGGCCGCGGCCAGGGAGTCGATCAGGATAATAGAGCTCAAGAGCTGGCTGGAGATCGGCCGGCCCTGGGACATCCTGTCCGCCAATGAGCGTCTGCTCCCGGAAGTTGCGCCTCAAATTGCTGGAGAGGTTGAGCCCGGAGCAACGCTATCGGGGAATGTGTCCATTGGCCGGGGAACGGTTGTCCGGTCTGGAGCCTATATCACGGGTCCGGTTCTGATTGGAGAAGATTGCGATATCGGGCCCAACTGTTACATCCGGGCCACGACGTGTATAGGCAACAATGTTCGAGTGGGAAACGCAGTGGAGGTCAAGAATAGCGCCATTATGAATGGCACCAAGATCGGCCACCTTTCCTACGTAGGCGATAGCGTCATCGGCGAGAGATGCAACTTCGGTGCAGGAACCGTCTGCTCCAATCTGCGCCACGACAAAGGCACCATAAAGTCGTACATCAAAGGTCAGAAGACGGATAGCATGCGGCGCAAATTGGGGGTTATCATGGGTGACGAGGTGCAGACCGGCATCAATACCACCATCTACCCGGGAACGGTCATCGAGTCAGGCTTTTGGGGACTGCCGGCCGCGATTATCAGGGGCCTTGCTTCCAGAGAGAAAGAGCTGAGCCAATCAAGTCTACTCCGTTCTTGTTCGCAGACATAACAAGCCTTTTCAAGGCAGAGGATGAGCATAGAATTGAAATGAAGAGATTCAAGGTTGAAAGGAGATCTTGATGAGAGATTTTATTTCCATAGCCAAGCCCATCATAGGCGAAGAAGAAGTCGAAGCCGTGGGAGAGGTGCTGAGGAGTGGCATGCTCACCCAGGGCGAGAAAGTCTTGCGTTTTGAAGAGGAGTTCTCAAAGTACCTGGATGTGCAAAACTCCGTCGCCGTCAACAACGGCACCGTCGCCCTGGATCTTGCTCTGAAGGCATTGGGCCTCCGGCCTGGCGACGAGGTAATCTCGCCCGCGTTCACATTTATCGCAACTGCCAACAGCATCCTGTACCAGGGCTTGAAACCCGTCTTTGCAGATGTGGATGCCAGGACCTTCAATATCGATCCCGATGACCTGCAAGAGAAGATAACACCCCGGACGCGAGCCATTATCGGCGTTCACCTCTACGGCCAGCCCTTCGACCTCAAAGCGGTAGTACAGATCTGTGAGGATCATAATATTGCTCTCATAGAAGACTGCGCCCAGGCTCATGGTGCCGAGTTCGATGGGAAGAAGGTGGGCTCTTTCGGCACAGGTTGCTTCTCTTTCTATCCCACTAAAAACATGACTACAGGCGAGGGAGGCATGATCACCACCAATGATGATGCTCTGGCAGCGCGTCTGCGCCTGATGCGTAATCACGGAGACACGGGAAAATACAACCACGTCGCTCTCGGCTATAACTACAGGATGATGAACCTGCAGGGGGCCATTGGTCTCTTGCAGCTCAAGCGGCTGGAGGGTTTCATCGCCAAGAGGATCAGTAATGCCGGACAGCTCAACCAAAATATCAAGATCAAAGGCTTAACCACTCCTTACAAGGCGAGCAATGTGCGGCACGCCTACAATCAGTATGTCCTTCGCGTGGAGGATAGCTTCCCTGTTACCAGAGAGAAGCTGATGGAGTTCCTGCAAGCCAGAGGAATTGCATCGGCCGTCCATTATCCGAAAGCGGTTTACGAGCAGCCCCTCTACCGGGAATTGGGCTATGGCAATGGAAGTTGCCCTGTATCCGAAGACGTCTCCCGCCGGGTGATGAGCCTGCCTGTGCATCCGTCCCTCAGCCAGTCGGATCTCATGTATATCGCCGAGACACTGAATAGCTTCGAGGCCTGAGCATGGACGTAGGAGTCATCGGCGTCGGGGTCATGGGCCGTAATCACGTGCGCGTCTACTCAGAGCTGAAAGGAGTGGACACGGTGTATGTCTATGATCCGGTTCCCGAAAATGCAGAGCGCATGAAGGAGTTTGCCACGATCTGCAGCTCTCAGGAAGAGCTCTTGGACCATGCCCAGGCAGTCAGCATCTGTGTGCCCACCAGGTTTCACTATGATACGGCCAAAAAGGTCATCAGCTCCGGCACAGACTGCCTGATTGAGAAGCCTATCACCTTGACGGTGGAGGAGGGAGCCAGGCTTCTGGAACTTGTCGATGCTACCGACATAGTTGTGGGGGTGGGCCACATCGAGAGGTTCAACCCCATTGTGGAGGAGATCAAGAAGATCGCCGAGCGGCCGGATTACGTATCCATAAAACGGCATAATCCCACCTCAAGCCGCATCACAGATGCCTCGGTGGTGGAGGATCTCATGATCCACGACATTGACATCGTCTTCAATGTCCTCTTCAAGGGCGAAAATGAATATAAGATCTACTCTGCCGGTAGCCGCAACGTCTGCGAGGCCATGGTGGTCTTTCGCGACTCTGTCGTCTCCATCTCCGCCAGTCGGCTCTCCTCCAAAAAGTTCCGGACCTTTTATGTCGAGGCCGAGGACTTTACGACAGAGGGCGACTTCATGACCCAGGAGGTCTACATTTACCGAAAGCCGGGGAAGTACGGTGTAGAAAATGAGCGATACCTGCAAGAGAACATCATCGAAAAGGTTCTGGTCAATAAGGTGGAGCCTCTTAAGGTTGAGCTGAAGACTTTCTTAGACTGCGCGAGATCCGGCAAGAGCTTCCCTGTCACACCCAGAGAGGCCCTGAATAATCTTGAAATCTGCGAAAAGATTAAGCAGGGATTGCGGTTGGGGTCGTGAATTTAGAATGGGAAGGACCCCGGATTGAGAAGGGACCGAAGATGACAATCGAGCAAAGCTATTATGCCCATCCCACGGCGATCGTTGAGAGCGAGGTTATAGGAGAGGGAACAAAGATCTGGCACTTTGCCCACGTGCGCCAGGGCTCGAAAATTGGCAAGAACTGCATTATCGGCAAGAGCGTTTATATCGATATAGGGGCCGAGATCGGAAACAATGTGAAAATCCAGAACTTCGTCTCCGTTTACAAGGGCGTCACCATTGAGGACGACGTCTTCGTAGGTCCTTCAGCCACCTTCACCAACGACCTCTATCCGCGTGCATTTATTTGGGATGAGGAGCACGTTGTTCCCACGCTCATTTCCAAGGGAGCAAGCATCGGTGCCAATGCCACACTGGTCTGCGGCATAACTGTCGGGGAGTATGCGATGATAGGCGCCGGGAGCCTGGTGGCCGAAGATGTTCCGCCCAACGCTTTAATCCTGGGCAATCCCGGCCGGCAAAAGGGTTGGGTCTGCTATTGCGGAAGGCGTCTGAAGACAGATTGGCAAGAAGGCAGCGACAGGATGGTTTATAAATGCCCGGCTTGCGAAAGAGATGTCGTGATCACGAAATGAAGACCCACGAATTGCATGAGAGGAAGGATAATAGAGATGTCTGAGGAGAAAGCGAGAATCGCCGTGATCGGCCTGGGCAATGCCGGGCTCCCCCTGGCGGCTGTCATTGCCGACAGCGGCATCAATGTCATTGGTATTGATATAAACGAGGAGCGCTGCCAGCTCATAAATCGGGGGATCAACCCCATCCCTCAGGAAGAGGGTTTAGAAGAGCTGATAAGGCAATACGGGGGAGAGAGGCTCGTCGCCACATCACGCTTCATAGATGCCGGACTCTGTAAGAACTTCATAGTGATCGTACCTCTCTTTGTGGACCAGAGATTCAGCCCAGATTTCTCAATCATGGAAGAGGCCCTGCGGTCCTTGGGCCAGATCTTGAAGAAGGGAGATCTGGTTGTGCTGGAGACCACCTTTCCACCAGGAACGACCGATGATAAAGTGAGGCTCTGGCTATGCGAATCGAGCGGCCTAAAACAGGGCGACTTCTTCCTGGCCTATTCTCCGGAGAGGATAATGACCGGATACAGCATCTCACGGCTCAGGCAATTCCCCAAAGTGATAGGCGGTACAGACGAAGAGAGCGGTCTCTTAGCCTATCAGGTCTACAAACAATTCATCCCCAACCTCCATCTGGTCTCATCGGCCAAAACGGCCGAGATGATCAAGGTGATGGAGGGGTGCTATAGAGATGTGAACATCGCTCTGGCCAATGAGCTCTTCAAGATCTGCGAGGAGATGGAGATCGACTTCTTTGAGGCCAGGGAGTATGCCAACCATCAGTTCTGCAACATTCATCTGCCCTCTACTGGAGTAGGCGGCCACTGCATTCCCGTCTACCCCTGGTTCCTCATAAAAGAGATGGAGATGCGCGAGCATTTCGATAAATGTCGTTTGCTGCATACCTCTAGACTTGTCAATGATGAGATGATTCAGTACTGGTCTGAGAAAATATTGCTGGAATGTATGAAATTCGACAAACCACTCTCTCGGGTTAAGATCTGCATCAAGGGAATTACCTTCCGGGCGGGAGTAAAAGAGTTCTATCACAGCCGCAACCTGGCTCTGGCCAAGCTGCTAGCAGATAAAGGCCTAGACGTCTACGTCGCCGATCCCATCCTCTCCGAAGAAGAGGTTCGCGGCAAAGGCCAGAGGTATCTCAATCCAGATGATGCAGATCTGGTTTTTGATCCTTTTGAGTTGAAGTTTGAGGCATCAGGCCAAACTGAAGGATATGGAGAGCTTCGATGAAGGTGGCATCTATCGTTGGCGCCCGGCCGAATTTCGTCAAGCTTGCTCCCGTGTCAAGAGAGATGCGAAGACGGTTCGATGAGGTAATAATTCATACCGGTCAGCACTATAATTATGAAATGGATAAGATCTTCTTCGATGACCTGGGTATACCGGCTCCCGACTATCATCTGGGCATTGGGTCGGGAAGCCACGGCCACCAGACCGGTGAGATGCTGAAGAAGGTGGAAGAGGTCATAATGTTGGAGAAGCCTGATGTGGTCTTGGTCTTTGGCGACACCAACTCCACATTGGCCGGAGCGCTTGCGGCGGCGAAGCTGCATATCAATGTAGCTCACGTCGAAGCAGGCCTCAGATCCTATGACAAAAGCATGCCCGAGGAGATAAACCGAGTGCTTGTGGACCATTGCTCTGACCTGCTGCTCTGCCCGACAAAGACCGCCGTGGAGAACCTGAAGATAGAGGGCATTGAAAAGAATGTTTACCTGACAGGAGATGTCATGGTGGACGCGCAAAGAGATTGCGCAAAAGTAGCCGAGAATAAATCGCGCATCCTGATGGATCTGGGCATAGAGCCCAAAAAGTACTATCTGGCAACGATCCATAGAGCGTCGAACACCGACGACCCTGATAAGCTCAGGGGAATTGTAGAGGCGTTGGGAGAGCTGGAGGATATAGTCTTCCCCTGCCATCCACGTGCAGAGAAATATCTTAGAAATTTCGGGCTCTGGGATGACCTGAACAGGAGCAGCAGAGTCATCAAGCCTGTGGGCTATCTTGATATGCTCAATCTGGAGAAGAATGCTAAAAAGATTCTTACCGATTCGGGGGGCGTACAGAAAGAGGCTTATCTGCTCGGGGTCCCTTGCATCACCCTCAGAGATGAGACGGAATGGGTAGAGACAGTGGCGGACGGATGGAATGTGCTTGTGGGCTCGAGCAGAGAGAAGATAGTTCAGATGGCCAGACATTTTGAGCCAGGCCAAGAGCGTCATGATGCATTCGGCGTTGGAGACGCAAGCATCAAGACCGCAGAACTGATTGAAAAGCTGGTTTGTGGTTCGCTTGATTAGAGTGAAATCATGAGGATACTTCTTTTAGCCAATCAGCCAGAAAGAACCACGCGGCTGAAGATGTTCGGAGGCACTCTGAAGTCCCAGGGACATGAAGTGATAATTCCCAACTTTGGCACCAAAAATTGGATCAAAATTGCGGGGATGGCGAAAAAGATCGCCAGAGAGAAAAAACCTGATGTAGTTCACATCTTCAATGTACCGGATGCGATCTATCACGGCTTCGCAGGTCTGAGGGGGGAAGGCTTCAGAAAGCTCATCTATGACTACAGGTCGCCCTGGGGCGTCGAGTTTGCGCAAACCTTCGGCAAACCAGGCATGATATTCGCGGAGCATTTCGAGAAAGAACTGGCAAAGAACGCTGACATCATCACCACGGTAAATGCGCCTTTAGGCAGGAAGGTGCAAGAATATGCGCCTGAAAAAGAGGTGCACGTTATTCCCAACTATCCTTATAGCTCCTTTGCCAAAGGGTCCCTGGAGCTTGATAGTCCGGAATGGGCGGTTACACCCGGAAGAGAGCCGATAATCTTCATAGGAAGGATCTGCACCCAGGAGGGAATTGGAAAGCTCTTGGATGTGGCGCGTTCCATACCCGACCAGGAGTTCTGGATAGTTGGTGGTGGGCCTCTTGCCAGGTGGTATCTCTGGAGAAAGCCCGATAATGTGAAGAATTTGGGCTGGCAGCCCCATGAGAGTATAGCAGCTCTGCTGAATAAGGCCCGTCTCTGCCTGATACCCAGGGAAGAAAACGCCCTCACGCCCTACTCCACAGACAAGAGCGTCTGGAAGCTCAATGAGTACCTGGCACTGGGAAAGATTGTGGTAGCCTCAGGCGTGACCATGGAGGAGAAAAGAAAGAACCTGGTGGTTGTGAGGGCAAGAGAACTTGTCAATGCGGTACGTGAAAATCTCATGCGAGAGCCCGAGCGGCTGGTCCCGGAGGATTACAGGTTCTGGGAGATGAACGATAAGATCATCCGAGAGGTTTACGAGAGCCTCTGAGTTGCATCCAAAAGGTTAGCAGAGCCCTTCACTCCACAGTCACGCACTTGGCCAGGTTCCTGGGCTTATCGATGGGCAGGCCGAGCTTGTTGGCCGTATAATAAGCCAGAAGCTGAACCACCACCGTGCAGAGAACGGCTGAGAAGATGGGCATAGTCCGGGCACCTCGATCACCTGCTTGGCCACCTTGCCGATATCCGCGTCGCCCTCTGTGGCCACGAGCTATGACCTCTGCTCCCCGGGCTCTGACCTCTTTGATATTGGACTGGATCTTCTCGCCGCAGGTGGCCAGGGCCACCACTGGCGTCTTGTCCGTTATCAACGCCAGTGGCCCGTGCTTCAGCTCGCCGCCTGCATAGCCCTCGCAGGGAATGTAGGCGATCTCCTTCATCTTCAGAGCGCCTTCCAGGGAGATGGGATAAAGGTAGTCCCGACCGATGAAGAAGTAGCAGCTGGCATCCCGCAAACTGCTCGGCGATCTTCTCGATCCCTTCCCTCTTCTCCAGGACCCTCTGCACCAGTCCCGGAAGCTTGGTCAGTTCAATGAGCATCTTCCTGGCCTGATCCGGCGTCAGATGGCCGCGGGCCCGGCCCAGGCGTACGGCCAGCAGAATGATCGCCACCACTTGAGATGTGAAGGTCTTGGTCGCAGCCACACCGATCTCCGGCCCGCAGCGAGTATAGATGGTGCCATCCACCAGCTCCGTCACCGTTGATCCGACGACGTTGGTAATAGCCAGGCTGCGCCCGCCGCAGGTCTTGGCCTTCTTCAGGGCAGAGCAAGGTATCGGCGGTCTCTCCAGACTGGGTGATGCCCACGACCAAAGTCCTGCGGCCGGACGGACAGATTCTGGAACTCGGACTGGCCACCTCCACATCAACAGGCAGGCCTGCCGCACGAGGAAAGAGGTAGCGCGCCAGCAATCCGGCATGGTATGATGTGCCGCAGGCGATGATGATCACCCTCTCCAGCCCCTGAATCTCCTCGTCGCTCATTCCCAAATCAAGCCGCACGTCGCCATCTATCTCCGAGATCCGGCCGGCGATGGTCTCGCGAATGGCCCGCGGCTGCTCATGGATCTCCTTGAGCATGAAGTGGGCGTAGCCACCCTTCTCCGCGGCATCGGCATCCCAGGTGATGTGCTCGATATCAGCCGTGCGAGCACAGCCTTCATGATCCATCAGCTCTACCCGATCCGCATAAAGGCGAGCCATCTCGTCCATCCTTCATGCGCATCACATCTTCGGTGTAAGGAAGAAGCGCAGGAACATCGGATGCCACATAGACCGCGTCTTCCCCCTTGCCCAGCACCAGAGGGCTCTCTTTTCGGGCACAGACCAGATAGGGCGAGCTGGCTGCCAGCACTGCCACGGCATAGGAGCCTTCCACCTTCTCCAGGGCCTGTGCAGACGGCCAGATAGAGATCTCCTCGGTAATAAAAGTGGATGAGATGTGCCAGAACCTCGCTGTCCGTTTCCGACTGAAACTCATACCCCATCTCGGTCAGCAGTTCTCTCAGATCCAGATAGTTCTCAATGATGCCGTTATGAACGATGGCGATCTCGCCCGAGGTATGAGGATGGGCATTTAGGTCGCTTGGCCGGCCGTGCGTCGCCCAGCGGGTATGGCCTATGCCCATGCACTCTCCAGGGGAACCAAGGCTCTTGTAGACCTTTTCCAGATCAGCTATCCGGCCGGCGGACTTGAGAACCTCAATCTCCCCACCGGATTTGACAGCTATGCCTGCCGAATCGTAACCCCTATACTCCAGCCTTTTCAGCGTATCAAAGAGTATGGGACCCGCCAATTCGTCGCCGATGTATGCCACTATTCCGCACATTAGCAAATCACCCTGCTCTCTCGATCGATCCAGCCGCGAATCGCGGCTCCTGAGCCGATCTGCGCGCCCGTGCCCACCACCGTTCCCGGACTTGCCAGGACTCTTGCCCTGCCGATACATCATCGGCAAAGATAGCGCCGAACTCTGCTCTCTGGAAGGCTTTCTCCACCTCCACCACAGAGGCACCCGTCTCGACGACCAGTTGGTCGCCAAGAGTGCAGCTTGCTCCAATGACCGAATCGGATATGATAGTTCCTGAGCCGATCCTGGTGTCGTTCATGATTATGCTGTTGCGAATCTCGGAATTGCCGCCAATCCTTGCCGAGTCCCCCACAGATGTGGACGGAAGGATGACGGCGTTGGGACCGATATCGCAGTCCTCGCCGATGGAGACCGGGCCCACCAGATAAGATCCGGAGCGAACAATGCTGCCCTCTCCGACCTCCACCGGGACCCTTGCAATCTGGCACCTTCTTCGACCTCACCCGAGATCTTCGTGTCTTTTATGCTCAAAGCCAGGCTGTTGGCATTGAGCAGATCCCAGGCAAATATGGCATCCGCCCATATGCCCTTGCTGATCAAGGGCACAATCTCCTTGCCGTCTTTGATCATCTGCGATATGGTTTCGGTGAGCTCATAAGAACCGCGTCTCTGAGATGGGCGTTCTGGAGAGATCTTCGAAGATGGCCGGGCTGAATTTATAGGCTCCTGTATTGAGGATTCCTCCGCAAGGCCTCCCGGCTTCTCGATTATTGCCTTTACCCGCTGCTGCTCCACCATCAGAACACCATAGTCGCCCGTGTGCTGGCGAAGAGCGGCTAAGATCACGTTATCTCCCTTCGCCGAGATCAGCTCCTTGATCGCCCTGCTGTCTATAAGGTTGTCTCCATTGACCACCAGAAACTCCTCATCTACGTATGGCTCAGCTTTGCGCAGGGCATGAGCCGTTCCCAGGAGCTCATTCTGCTCGATGTAAGTGATATTTACGCCAAAATCGATCCCATCCTCGAAGTGGTCCATGACCCTCTCTTTCTGGTAGCCTACCACCACGTAAGAGGTCTCGAATGCCATTTGCGGCCAACGCCAGGATGACATGTTCCATGAAAGGCCGGTTACCTACGGGCAGCATGACCTTGGATCTGGTCTGGGTAAGCGGCCTGCACCTGCGGCCTTCTCCTGCCGCCAATATGACTCCCTTCAAATCTATCACAGCCAGGATAACTTAAACAAATACATGGAACGAACTATGCTTTATATCTTTTCGGTCAAGGATTCATAAAAAATATGAAAGGAGCATACTAAAGACCGGATAAGCATATCAAAAAAGCCCAAGTTTTTATAGAAGCCCGAATAACCCCAGGGCGAGACAATGCATTCAGGCGAGATAAAAGGTAAGATGAAGATACTGGTAATACCGACTACGGACTGGATAAGACATCCTGTTCCCAACCGGCTCAACTTCATCTTCGACACTCTGGCAGAAGAGCACGATGTATATGTACTGCACTTCGGCTTGAAGAGGTTCCGGAATCTGGAGGCCAGAACGACGAAGTGCCGCCTTGTAGACGCGAGCTGGATCGCATTCGATGATCCGTCGCTCTTATTATCTTTTGAACTTTCCATACCACTTGTGGAAGATCAGGAATGTGGCGAAGAGCCTGAATATAGACGTCATCCTCTCCACCAACATTCTGCCTTCCTTTGCCGCCAACTTCGCAGGCGTTCCTGTGGTCTTCGACTATCTGGATCACCTGGAAGAATCGGCATCTATCTACTATCCCGGATCGGCCTTGGGAGAGATCGTCAAGAAGGGTAGTAAGCTCCATCACCAGATACAATCTCCGCCATGCCCGCTCCGTCATAACCGTCACCCAGAGAGCTATCTCAATTTTTGCAGGAGACCTGGGAGTAAAAGACATAACTGTGATTCCCAACGGCGTGGATACCAAGGTGCTTATGCCCATGCCCATGGAGGAGGCCAAGAACTCCCTGGGCCTGACGGGTGTGGTTCTAGGCTACGTCGGCTCTCTGGAGCACTGGGTGGACCTGGAAACGGTAGTGCAGGCGATGCCGAGCCTCGATGCAACTCTGCTCGTAGTGGGGCCAGGGCTATTCACCGATTACGGAAGCACGATAAAGAAGATGGCGGAAGATCTGGGAGTGGCAGACAGGGTTATCTTTACAGGTGCTGTGAAGTACACCGAGCTCTCCCGGTACATCAGTGCCATGGACATCGGTCTCAATCCTCTGAAGATGATGAAGAAGAACGAGTACGCAGCCGGGGGCAAGGTCTTCAATTACCTGGCCTGCGGCCGGCCGGTTCTCTCCAGCCGCATGATCGCCCTGGAGAGGCTGCTGGGAGATGAGATCTACTATTATGATGATGTGGAGAGCTTCATCGCGCAGGTGAAGATAATGCTGGGCGCAAGACTTGATGAAAAGAGATACAGGTCCCTGGCCGAGAAGTACGACTGGAGAAATATTGCGACAAGTATGAAAGAGTTCTGGTGAATGCGTCGGATTAGGATAGCAATGATGAAGATCGCCTTTATATATTATGATTTTTCGTCTTTCGTTCGGCAGGATGAAGAGATCCTGGCCCGACATTTTGAAGTCATAAGAGTTAATTACAGGCGATCGGCGGACATATTTAAGATTTTGGAATCAGTATTGAAATGCGATGTCTCTTTCTCCTGGTTTGCATCCGGTCACTCTTTTGCCGCGGTCCTCTTCTCAAAGCTGCTTGGCAAGAAGTCCATTGTGATTGCAGGCGGCTACGATGTTGCCTGCGTTCCTGAGATCAACTACGGCCAATTCACCCTCTCCCGGGCCAAGAGATTCATGACTTCTTTTTCTTTGAAATATGCCGACCTCATTCTGCCCGTCTCAGAATTCACAAAAAAAGAGGTTCTGAGATGGGCTCAACCAAAGAAAAATCTGGTTATATATAACGGCGTCAATATAAAAAGTTTCCAGGCAGATGGCGAGAAAGAAGACCTGGTGATAACGGTAGGTGGGGTGAGCCGGTCCAATCTGTCGAGAAAAGGGTTGGAGACTTTCGTCAAGTCCGCCGGTCTGGTGCCGGAGGCCAGATTCGTTGTCATCGGAAAGGAGCAGGATGATTCCATCAACCACCTGAGATCTATCGCATCACCCAATGTGAGCTTCACCGGTTTTGTCACTGACCAGGAGCTGCTCTTATGGTATCAGAGGGCCCGGGTCTACGTTCAGGTTTCTGCCTATGAGAGCTTCGGCATGTCCCTGGCCGAGGCCATGCTCTGCGAATGCGTGCCTGTTGTTACGGAGAAGGGAGCATTGCCCGAGGTTGTGGGCGATACAGGATTCTATGTCGCCTATGAGGATGAGATGGCTACCGCCCGAGGAATCAAAGAGGCCTTGAGATCGGACAACGGAGCCCGTGCCAGGAGACGGATCGAGGATCTAGTTCTCTCTTGCAAGAAGAGAAAAGGCCCTGATAGAGTCTATAGAGGCGCTTTTTAGATGACGAAGCTCTTTGCCGTAGTAAACGGCGAGGTGATAGAAAGCTCTGGAAGAGAATACTTCGCCTACATATACGCGCATACATTTCCTGCTAAATGAGCTGAAAAATTTTGAGGACATGGAAGTGATGGCCATCCGCTTTCATTTGCTCCCCAAAAAAGGACTAGTGGGCATACTGTACAACAACGTGCTAAAGACTGCGGTAGCCCTGCGATCGGCTTTGCCGCTGATTCGTTACCGGCCGTTGGTCTATTTTGCTTACCCGCACTCTTTAACTACCGTTCAGAATCGAATGCTCTTCCGATTTTGCAGAATGCTGGATTTAAAAGTAATCCTGGATATTCACGATACAGTTGAGCAGGGAGAGGCAGTCGGTTCAAGCGGATCAGCTTTAAATGAATATCAAGAAGAATATTATTTTAAAAATGCGACCATTGTCCTGGCTTTGAACAGCTTCATGTGGGGTTATCTTGCAGAAAAATATAAGATATCCAGCCATAAACGGGTAATATTTCTGCCCAACGCCTTTGAAGACGAAGTTCCTGCCGGCTCTTTCCGGACCCCTACAAAAGCGCAGAAAATAGGTTTAACGTCTGCTACATTGGAGGACTGACGAAGAACCGGGGCATCGATATATTGGTGAAGGCCTGCGAGAGCTTGCAGCAGCGGTGTCCTTTTCTGAAGCTGTATATTTTTGGATCTTATGGAGATGGAATCTCTCCTGATTTGAAGAATACTATAGAAAAAAGCAATTTTATAAAACAGGGCAACGATTCCCAGGAAGGATCTGCCCGCTGCCTTGAGGGAGATGGACGTCTTTGTGATGCCCTATGATCTGCCGTGTCGGGTACATTAATTACAGCTCGCCCACCAAGATCTTTGAGTACCTTGGAACTGGAAAATCGATACTGTGCACGCAAGTGTCAGTCTCTCATTGGACTTGGGAAACAAGGTGGCAATAATCTATTTTGACTATAACGAAGTCGCCTCTAGCGTCAGGAGATAGAGAAGCTCATAAACGATCCTTCCATGCGTGAGAAGATCTCCAAGAAGATGATGAGCATGAGGGCTAGAGCATACCTGGAACAAACGAGCCGAAGTGATCTTTTGAGGCCATCAAATCATCATAGGATCATTGAGATGTCAAAAATTGAGATGTCAAAATGGTCCGCCGCCTTTAGGAAAAATCATCAAAACGTTGGACAGGAGCTTGCTGTTCAATCGATGCGGACTTTAGCCTTTTGCGAGGCGGTACGTTGGCCGATAAGTCAGAAGCTGAAGGCTGAAGATTCTCTGTTCTTGGCAAGCTGGTACCCGATAAGGAGAATCCAGTGAGCGGGATCTTTGTAGAAAGGCATGCCATTGCAGTCTCCAGATACTGCGATATTCCGTGCTTTACGTCAAATCGGCGATACAGAAACGAAAGCCGAGGTAACAAGAGAACGCAATCTCATCGAGGTCAAGGTATACAAAAGAAGCAGCAATACAAGAATGAGTGGATGAAATATTTCTATGACCAGCATAGTAATCTATGAATTTGATTTCCAGAGCTGAACTTATGGATACAGGATCATCGAAAAGGAGTTCGGTAGGCCCGATCTGGCTCACGTTAATGTCATTCTTTATCGGGTCTCATGGGTCTGGCCCTAAAATTCTTAAGAGGTATACCTTATGTAGTGACAGAGCACTGGGCAGGATATCTAAAGGAGGACGGCACCTTCTATCGGCGTTCTTCACGTTGGAAAATACTTAATCAGAGCTGTCGGAAATAAAGCTCTGGCATTAATGGCAGTGAGCTGCAGCTGAGAGATGCCATGAAGGCCTGCGGAATAGAGAATCGACTTCTTCGTCATCCCCAATGTAGTGGATGTCCCAGAGCGTCCCGACAGATCCCTTGTCCGGCATGGTGACAAAAAGATAATAATTCACATATCTTTATTGAAAGATGAAGTCAAGAATGTATCCGGGATAATCGAGGCCATAAGGATATTGAAGCAAAAGAGGTCCGATTTCGAGCTCCACCTCATTGGCGATGGAAACGACAGGAAGAAACTCGAAGATATGGCCAGCAATTACGGCCTCCTCAATAGTATGATCTACTTCCACGGCATGGTGGATGCAGACGAGGTAGAGACTTTCATTCAAGGCTCCGACTTTTCCGTAATCAATAGCAAATTCGAGACATTCTCAGTCTCCGCAGCCGAGTCTCTGACTCTGCGGCAAACCTGTGATTGCCACCAGATGCGGAGGGCCGGAGGAATTTGTCGATGATAAATGTGGGATCCTGGTAGAGAAGAGCGATGTAGAGGGACTGGCCAAAGCCATGGACTACATGCTGGATAACTACGGGAGATACGACTCGAAAGAGATTGCCAAATACGCAAAGAGCCGCTTCAGCTCTCTTGTGGTGGGGAAGATGATCTATGATGTGTACAAAAGCGTTTTGAAGTCCAAACCCAAAAACCAGACCCGGTGACTCACATACCATTACCCCCTTGCAAGTATCGTGGCTAAAATGGATATATTTATACTTATTTTTTGAATATTGTGTTTCTTAAGAATTCTATCTCTGTCCTCTCAAATCCACCCAGGATGCATAAGGTACTAAAGTAAATAATGCCACAAATCCCGATCTCAGCAAATATTTCCACAAGGCTGGATGGTACCCAGGCCAGGATGACTCCGGACATGAGCAAAGAGGCAGCCAGACTCTTTGTCAGAAAGACATAGTCCACTCTCATCTTCATATAACGGGAGGATATATAAGCCACCAGCAAGAAGACAAAAGCGAAAGCGACAAGGGTGGCCATCGCTCCACCTATTATGCCCAAATAATGAACCAAAGCCACAGTTGCAATCAAATTCAAGAGAGCTGCACCCATCCAGATCAGACCGATCTGCACAGTTTTCCTCTGGAGTGAGAGAACATTGGATAATATGGTTGTGATTCCATACAGGATCATGCTCGCCGCGATGAATGGAGTTATCAGGTACCCTTGAGAGGCAATAACCTCTGTGGAAAGCACCGAGAGTATAGGCTTCGACAGCAAAGATACTCCAAAGAAGGATGGTATAGCTAAGGCCAGGTAATACTTCAGCGAACGGCTCAACATGATCTCCACCATATCCGCTCTATCTCTATCAAAATGTTTGGATAGGTCAACCGGCAAGACGAGCATGAGAGGGCCTGCGAACATGCCAATAATGTTGCCCAGTATGTAGCCGGGGGAGTAGACAGCCACGGCCGCCGTTCCCAGGAGGATGTTTATCACATATCGATCGCTCGAATTTACCACCCAGCCGGAAAATATGCTGGGCACAATAGGCAGGCCGAATGCCAGGTAAGCACGAATGTCCTTGAACCCCGGCATCCTGAGGCCAATGTTCGAGACTACGAGGTAAAACATGGCCGAGAATAGCAATGTCCTGGAAATCAAAAGGGCCAATACCGCTCCAAGAATGCCGTGCCCCGTCAGCACCAGGGCAGAGATGAAGGCCAAATCCAAAACAAGGGTCAAGAAGGAAAAAAATGAGTATCTTTTCATCTGCTGCACCGTCCTGAAGAAATAGGAGAGCAGAATGTTTAGCGAATGGACCAGAATGATGATAGGCACAATTTTAGTAACGGCAAGATCGCCATGAAAGAGAACCCCTGCCAGTGTCCCGGAGAAATAGAGAAAGATCACGGCCAAGGCGCCCCCCCAAACTAGAATTGTGGTAAATATAGTCCAGAAGCTCTCCTGCATCTCGGCACGGGTTTTTGCAGCGGCTGCAAACCTCGTAAGGGCATCAGGAAGCCCTAAGAGCATAAGCGTAGAAACGAGACCCATGGTGACGTTGACCTGAGTCCAAATGCCAAAATCGGACAGAGACATGTTCTTGGTGAGGACCGGCAGCATTACCATAGCGCTGAGGCTGGACAAGAGACTGACCAGTCCAACCAGCCCGATCCTCTGAGCAAAAAGACCGTACTCGCTCATAGAGAATAATCCTGGTCAAGCCTTTTATAACAATCTGGTCCGAGAATGGCCAAGATTTGGCGAGACTTTTGTCGCCCGAGTTTCATCTGAAGCTTGACAAATAACGACTCCTAATCTCATAATCCCATCAGAATCTTGACCACGGCATTGCTTGGGCGGGGAACCAGGTACTCAGGAGGGACCCTCCAATCAACCACACCCTCCAGGACCGTCTGGATACACCTTAGCACCACTTCCGGATCCGCACCGCTAAGGATATTGCTGCCGCATTCCAGGGTCTCGGGCCTCTCCGTTACATCTCGTATGGTGACATTGGCTCTCTTGAAGATGCAACACTCCTCCTGCACGGTACCGCTATCGCTTACGGTGCATAAGGCATTTCGCTCCAGCGTCACGAAATCGAAGAAACCGAATGGAGGAAGGAACCTTATATTATCGTTCTTGGCATCTATGCCGAAAGCCTCCATTCTCATCTTGGTATGGGGATGAGTGCTTACGATCACGGGCAGATCATACTTCCTTTGCATGAGGTCAAAGGCCTGAGCGAGCCCCCGCAGCCGCTCTTCCACATCCACATTCTCAGCCCGGTGCATGGTCACCAGGAAGTAACCCTGCGGTTCCAGGCCGAGTTGATCCAGAATAGTGGACTCCCTTATTTTGGAATCATAATTCTGTATCACTTCAAAGATGGGATTGCCTGTTACATAGATCCTCTCTACTGGTATGCCCTCCTGGAGGAGATTCTGGCGGCTGCGCTCAGTGTAAGGCATAAGGATATCGCTGCTGTGGTCAATTATGCGTCGGTTTACCTCTTCAGGAACCCGGTCGTCAAAGCAGCGATTGCCGGCTTCCATATGAAACACAGGAATTCCCATGCGCTTGGCAATGATTGCCGCCAGGCTGCTATTGGTATCACCAAGGATCAGGAGCCTGTCAGGGCGCTCTCTCTGGATGACCTTTTCACACTCCCAAAGTATCTTCCCTATCTGCTCGCCTATCGTCGCGCCTTTCACACCCAGATAGTGATCCGGCTGGCGGATGCTGAGCTCTTGAAAGAATAGGTCGCTTAACTTGGGATCGAAGTTTTGTCCCGTGTGAACCAATACATGGTCAGAGAGCCTGTCCAGTCTGGGGATCACGCAACTCAGACGGATCAACTCCGGCCTGGTGCCCAGAACAGTCATGATCTTCATCTTAGCAGCTCCGGCTGAAGACTTGGCCGCATCGGAAGCATCAGATCATGCCTTTTGAGCAATGCAGCCACCTCTTCAGGGGACATAAGATTATCAGAAGAGCTGAACTCATGCCCAAGAGGCGTACCTTCCAATTCCGATTTGCGCAGTTCAGGCAGCATGGGCAAGATGGCATAGTAATCCCCACGCTCCACAGTTCGATGGCCCTCCTCTTCTGATACGAGAATCTCGTGTACCTTTTCGCCGGGGCGAATGCCAGTCACTACCATCTCTATTGGCCGCTCGCCTATCAAAGCGGCCGCAATATCCACGACCTTGGATGATGGTACCCTTGGTATGAAGGTCTCCCCCCTATTTGCATTGTGCAAAGCGTTGAATATGGTGTCAACGGCCTGGTCCAGGCTGAGGAGAAAGCGAGTCATGTCAGTTGTGGTGATGGTCACGGGACCTCCATTTGCTATCTGCTCGTGGAAGAGCGGAATTACAGAGCCTCGGGAGGCCAGAACGTTGCCATACCTCACGCAAATAAAGCGTGTATCTGAACATTCCAGATTAGCCCGAATAAAGACCCTCTCCTGAATGGCTTTAGTCATGCCCATCACATTGACCGGCTTACAGGCCTTGTCGGTAGAGATGCCTACAACTGTTTCCACTGGGAGGTCGTGCTCTCTTATGGCCCGAACTATGTTCTCCGGACCGACAATATTGGTCTTCACTGCCTCAAATGGGAAGTACTCGCAGGTAGGGACTTGCTTTAGAGCCGCTGCATTGAAGACTACATCCGCATCACGCAGGACTTCACTTACGCTGTGGAAGTCACGAACGTCCCCGATACGAAACTCCAATAGCTGCTCAAAATTCCTGTATATCACTTCATCAGTGGCTGATTTGCGTTGCATGTATTCTACACGCAAAGCATGCTGCTTGGCTTCATCACGGGAGAAGATTATTATCTTCTTTGGCCTACCCATCTCTCCTGAGAGCAGGCGCATCAAGAGAACCTTGCCCAAAGACCCCGTGCCGCCGGTAATTACCACTCTCTTTCCATTCAACATATTGAAGCCTCCATTGTTCAAGTGTATTAAATCAACCTATCATATGCAGTAGCATCGCTGGCCATCTGGTTTACCATCGCCTCCCAGGAGGGTGGCTTAAATCCGGTTGCTGTCCGGAACCGGGTACTATTGAGGCTTCTGTCGCATTGAAATATCTGATCAATTTCTATTTCTACATCCAGTTCGAACTCCTGATTGACAAGACTCAAGAGATCGTATTTGCTGATAGGATCCGATGATACATGCCACATGCCGCTTAGCTCAGGGCGATTTTCAATTATATCTCCGATCAGGTTTGCTAGAGCTGGAGTAGTGAAACCAGTATATATCGCACCAGCAAAGCCGCGCACCTTTTTGCCCTTTTGACCAAAGAACCACTCGATCAAACCAAGCTTGCCTTTCAGCTCTCGCCCTATCATGGAAGTGCGAAGGGTTAAACATCCTGGGTCCGTTACCTCCCCTAATAGCTTGCTCTGGCCGTAGAGGTCCACAGGGTCAGCTAAGTCCTCTTCCGAGTAATTGCCTCTTCTGCCCGAAAAGACACAATCTGTGCTGATGTGAATCATGCGAGCCCCTGAAACATGACAAAGCCTGGCCAGTCGGTGGGGAAATAATGAATTGAGGGCGATGCTACGCAGTGGATCCTTGGCACTCGGATGCTGTTTGATAATTCCAATGCAATTGACGACGACATCCGGCTTGACTTGCGCCATGGCCTCGATAACGCTGTCAAAGTTCTCAGCCAGAACCTCGCTTTGCAGGGACAATCCCCCCAGCACAGGATGGTTCTTGTAACTTGAAGCGCTGGCGCGCACAGTGCCCGTGACATCAAACCGTTCGGAAAAGATTTGCATCAATTTATGGCCCAGCATCCCAGTGGCACCAAGAACGAGAACCTTCACTTAATTCACCTTCGTATGCAATGAGATATTACCCCAATATAAAAAGTGATCCGACCATTAACCTTGGCAGAGGAGTGAGGAGAGATGATGAGAATACCCACATCCTTGCCGATGGGAGAGAAATCACCTTGCTTTCGATGTCAAAAGTGCTTTGGAATTCTCAGAACCTAACAGCTCAAGGAACTTGGTGCGATTCGAGGCGAGGTCAAAATCATCTCGGGCACATTGGCGCGCCTTTGCGACCAGCCGGCTTCTTAGATCCTTATCCTCGATGAGTTCTCGGATAGCCTCGGCCAAATGATCTACACTATCCTCGTCTACTACAACGCCGCATTCATGCTCCCGAAAATATCGACTCACAAATGAGTCGGAAGGTGCGTGCAACAAAACCGGCCGGCCGCTGGCCAGGTATTCACCCATCTTTCCAGGAGAAGATGTCTTTATGATCTTTGGATTTGAAGAGACAAAACCCAGCGGCAAGAATAGAACATCAGCTTTCTTTTGCACTTCTAGGGCATCTGAGAGTTCCAAATGATCATGATATTTTACAGGTCCAAGAATACCCTCCGATTGCAGCAATCTGTGAGAATCGCCTGTATAGATATGGAGGTAGACGTCGTCCCTGCCCAGTCGCTCTATTGCAGCCACAAGATTGCGAAATGCGTCGTAATGCACATAATAGATCGCGCCTGTATACACTATGCAAATCTCATCTTCACTAGACGGCCAGGGCAGATCCGTCTCGACTTCAGGGCCATCATACGGATTGTGGATAACTGCCGATTCGACTCCATAGCGATCCCCCAGTTCATCGCGCAAGGACTCATTAGGAACTATAACCCCGGCGGCACCTTTGAGAATGTGTGGCTCAATGAGATTCGCAAAAAACCTGGAAAAAGGTTCTGTCCACTGATAAGAATAGTAATCGAACATGTAGGGGAAATATGATACGCCAATCAGTCGGCTTGCTAAGTAGCCGGCAGGGATATTTATCCAGTCAGCTGTGCAGGCAACAACGGCTCCGCAGTTCTCTTTGTGAAGGATTCGAGCAATCTGCATTCCTCTGAAGGGGATCCATACAATTGCTAGCAGGGCATTGATTAACCGGATAGCTGAACCAATGGGAGACAGCAAACCACGGCTAAACATGACGGGATTGCGAAATCGAAGCTCAGCCAGAATCTTGTTGTATCTTCCAGGCAGCCTACCAGTATAGGACTTGTATATCCCAGAGCTATAATTTCGCTGAGATATGAGACAATAGCTTTCTGGATCCAAGTCTTTCAGCAGCCTGTATAGGACCATGGCCTGACCCGAACTAGATGGCGGCAGTACATGAGAGAGCACAGCAAACTTTTTCACATTGCACCAGTCCTATCGTTGCACGATATAGCAAAGCAGGAAACGAATTTAAATATAGCCCTCAATGAGAACTCTGCTTTATCCCTCGCAATGAACCTTCAGGGCCAAAAAGCAACTTTAAAGTGCCCGTATCTCGAAATGATGAACTCATTTCTTCTTAGATTTCGGATTGGAACTATCGGAAATATCTCAAAATGAAACAATTTCAGACTACGGTCCCGGATAAATAACCTCGATATTCTCCATGTTCAATATCAACTTGCGCAGCTCCTCGCAGTTTATGGGATGCTTGAACTCGCTGCACATCTTCACCCGCTCCGAGAGATCGCCCAGCTCCTTGTCCTTTAAGTAGTAGCCCATTCTCTGGGTGATGTATTTGAGCGCCTTGGCTCCGGTGTGCTTGCCTATGATGATGTGCCGGGCAGCGCCCACCATTTCCGGAGAGTAGAGCTCATAGGTTCTGGGCTCTTCCAGGACGGCCGCCACATGAATTCCCGACTCATGGGCAAAGGCATTCGTGCCCACTACGGCTTTATTCCTGGCCACGGGGACCTCCGAGTAGGTCTCCACCAGCTTGGAGAGGTCTTTTACCTTGGTGAGATCGTAACCGCCCAGGTCGTAATGCAGCCGCAGAGTTACCAGCAGCTCTTCTAAAGGCGTGTTGCCGCTGCGTTCACCAATGCCGTTTACCGTAGTGTGCAGCTGCTTTGCCCCTGCTTCCGCTCCGGCCAGGGTATTGGCCAGGGCCATTCCCAGGTCGTCGTGGCAGTGCATGCAGATGGGGATCTTGACAACCTTTTTCAGCTCGCTTATCATGTAATATGTCGTGCGCGGATTCATGATCCCCACGGTGTCGGCGACGCTGATGTAGTCGGCATGGTACTCCTCTGCCTTCTTGTAAAGCTTCTTTAAGATCTCAAAATCGGTGCGCGTGGCATCTTCGGCCGAGAAGCGCACAATCAGGCCATGGTCCTTGGCGTACTCCACCGTCTGCAGTGCGCAAGAAATCGCCTCGGGACAGCTCATGTGCAGTTTGTACTTGAGATGAAGATCAGAGGTAGCGATGAAGACGCTGACCATGTCCACGCCGCATTCAATGGCCGCATCGACATCCTTCTTGACGGACCGGCAGAGGGCTGAGATCTTGGCATCAAGTCCCAGATTGCAGACCTCTTTTACGGCATTCATCTCTGCCGCGGATACGACGGGAAAACCGGCTTCTATAACCTCGACGCCGATCTCATCCAGCCGCAGAGCAATATCCAGTTTTTCATCGGCACGAAAGACTACTCCCGGCATCTGCTCACCATCGCGAAGGGTTACATCGCAGATCTCGATGTCCAGGGGTGGTGTCTTGGCCAGGGCCAAGAACTGATTGAGGGAGTAGTCTTGCATAGCGCGCTAATAGTGATGATTCATTACATAAATCGGTTTCGAAGGAAAGGGGTTTCCGGCAGACTTCATCAAAGATTGGCAAAGCGCTCCAATATCCACCGGTTTCGCACTTCAGGATGAAATATAATGCCGTAAGTGGGATGGGTGCGGTGCTGGAAAGCCTCGACGGCATCAAGGTTCTCCCGCCAGAAGCATGAATCCCTCCGGCAATGTCACTGCATAGTTATGAAGATGATAGCCTTCTATCTGCCGCGGCTCGCCCAGCAGCGGTGAAGCCCTGACGATCTCTATCTCTTCCAGGCCGATAGCATGATTTGGCACTATCGATCCACCATAGAACGGCGCTGATAACCTGCATGCCGGCGCAGATGCCCAAAATGGGCTTTTTCAAATCCTTTATCCAGGAGAAGAGCTGCAAATGCTCGGCATAAACATTGTCCAACAGGCTCGTTCCGCAGAGGATAATTTTATCGTGGTTGGCAAGAGCCTGCGGCTTGACCTCGGTATAATGCAAAATGTTGCAGAGAAAGCCCAATTTTTGCAGCGTATCTCTAATGGGATGGACAAATTCGTACTGGGATAGGGAGTCTTTTTCGAAGCACAGGTCAACCAGGAGGATGCGCCCTTCCTATGCATCATTCCTTGGAATTTGCCTTCGTTATCCGGAATTTCCCTTCAATTTCCGGACTCATTTCCTCACTGGTTTCTCCACCAGCTGCATCTCTTCTATGACAAACTGCCCCCGGTAGTTGGCATAGCTCTGGGATGCCTTCAGGATCTCGATTCTCTTCTGGAAGATGGGGCCGTCCAGGACGAAGGTCTCCAGCTCCCCGCCCTCGCCTGAGGGATTTATCTTGTATTTTTGCTGGAGCCGCTCCAGCATTTGGATGCGCTCCTCCGTCAACTCGTGCGCCCAGCCAGGAGGCATCGAAGGGATAGGCATAGACCCCGGAGATGATGATCGGAAAAGTCTTCCTTTAAAAGCCTGCCGGAGGTAATCGATCTGATTTGTCTGCCAGAGGGGATTATAGCACCAGAGATCCTGGTCGCGGCAGATCCTCTGCACACGCGCCGCCTGGTAGACGGACTCGATGGCTCCGGTGACGATTCCCTGGATGCCGTATCTCTCCCGGGCGGCGGCTACGGCAGCCGACAGGTCCTCCAGCTCCTCCTCTTTGACGCCGTGCGTGGGCCAGGTGAGCAGGGGAATGCCCATGGCCTTCGCCTGCAGGTCGGTGCGGCGAATGTTGGGCGTGTGGAACATGTAGCTGTCCGGGTTCTCCGAGACCAGAGTTATCAGGCAGGCTACCTGGTTCTTTTCCATGGCCCGGCGGCAGGCAAAGACCGAGTCCTTGCCGCCGGAGAAGAGCACGCCCAGTTTCATCAGTTGTAGAACGAATGCCTGCCGGCTGAAAAAGATATTGCAGCAATCCAGGTCAAGCATCCGCCAGATCTTCTCCATATCCAAGTTTGCCTCTACAGCCGCGGCCAGCTCCGCAAAGCCGTCTCCCTTCTGCGGCCGCCATTCGCTGGGAACAATTCTGTCCTGGCCCGAATTTTTGCGGCGGCGGAGGAAATCGAGAAAAGCATTGCGGAAGTTCTCATTCTCGAAGATTCCATGCAGGTAGGTGCCGATCACCATTCCGTTCTCTGATACAGCGCCGTCGTCTCCGAAGGCTGCCTCCCCTCGGGGCTGGTCACACCCATGTGAATCTCGTAGCCTGTGACCATTTGGCCGCGGATCGGCTCCAGGATGGGGCCGCCGCCCGTGACCGTCTTTTTCACCTGCACCGTCCTCTTCTCATAAAGGTCGAAGCGGGTCACAGCATCCAGCAGACCCAGACCGGGGACGGTTCCCACGGTGTCCTCAATGCCGCAGTCGATGATCTCCCGGCCCAGCATCTGGTAGCCTCCGCAGATGCCCAGGACCGGAGTGTCCGGCAGGGATTTTATCTGATCGGCCATGCCCTTTTCCTGCATCTCCTCGCAGATCGGAGACGGTGTTCTTGGTGCCGGGAATGATCACCGCATCCGGATGGCCCAGGGATTCGTCCGAGAGGTTCACGTACCGAACACGCGCCTGCCGTTCCAGGGGCTCGAAGTCGGTGAAGTTGCTGATGCGCGGCAGCCTGATCACGGCGATCTCGACCGCTCGCCGCGAAGGCCGGGCCTTCTTGTCGCCCAAAGAGACAGAGTCCTCGGATGGTATGTCCAGATCGAGATAGGGCATGACGCCCAGCACGGGAACGCCGGTGAGCTCTTCCAGCGTCTTCAGGCCGGATCCGAAAATGGCAGGATCGCCCCGGAATTTGTTGATCACCAGGCCCTTAACCAGTGGCCGGATGTCCTCGGGCAGAAGCTGCACCGTGCCGAAAAGGCTGGCGAAGACGCCGCCCCGCTCGATATCCCCGACCAGGATTATGGGGGCCTGCAGGAGCGGGCCACGTAGATATTGGCGATATCCCGATCGATAGAGGTTGATCTCCGCCGCTCCGCCCGCGCCTTCTACTACTATGTAGTCGTAGTCCTTCTCCAGCTCTTTGATTGATCGGTCCACCACCTCCTTGAGCCCTTCGATCTCCCGATAGTACTCCTCTGCCGATTTGTCGGCCACGGGCCTGCCCAGGACTATGACCTGAGAGGTGCGGTCGCCCTTGGGCTTGAGGAGGATGGGATTCATGAACTCGTTCGGCTCCGCCCGGGCCGCCCAGGCCTGCACCGCCTGAGCGATGCCGATCTCCGCAGCCGTTCTGGGTCACCCAGGAGTTGAGGCTCATGTTCTGGGACTTGAAGGGCGCGACCCTAAAGCCGCGATCGGAGAGAAGGCGGCAGAGGGCGGCGACAAGCGTGCTCTTGCCGGAGTGGGAGGTGGTGCCGAGGACCACGAGAAAGCGGGACATGGGGGGGGCGAGGGCGTGCAAGTTTATTTGCCTTTTGGAAGGTGGAGTTTCAAAAAAGAAAATGGGAACGGAGTTCGATCCAGAACACAAATCTAATAAAATTTGCTTTATTAGCTATTTCGCCAATCAAGAACTTTGAGAATGTAAATTAGTATGCATGATTCTTATCTTTCTTTCTTAAAATCGGGTTTTGTGGTCGTATACTATAAATAGTTTAGGAACAAGATAATTGCAGGATCCAAAGGAGTTGATGCAAGGATTTCGAGGCAAATTCAATTGACATTTGCCCAAATCAGAATGCTGGGTTGGGCCTCGCATCAACTTTCTCAAATCGGAAGTGAGCAAGGCTCTTGAATTCATCAAGCTCCTCAATTCCGCAAAATTGGTAAGGAACACGAGGGGGAGTGCAGAATGAAAAAAATAATAGAATTAGTAATCATCGGATTGGTAATGATGATGGTAGTTGGTGCATTGACACCAGCGGATGTGGTGAGAAAAGCAGTAGAGCCCGAGAAACCTGTGGTGAATACTCACGGAGTAAATGCGTCCGTATTCAAGACAGACGCATTTGCAAACCAAAACATATTGAAAGGAAAGCACTTCTTAGAACCGCAGGTCGATGATGATATATTGAGCAAGAATGCCACACAGGATTTCATTGACTCGGTGCCACAACTTTTCCCAAATACAAACGAATCGTTTCATAGCGATGCCAAGAGCCAGATATTCAATATACAGGCCGGATCCTCTATTGATGCATTTCTTAATTCGGAAAATGTTACCACGACCCAACCCGGACAGACTATAGAGGATTTTCTTAATCCAGTTAATGAGACCGCAGTCAATGAGACCAGCGTTAATGCAACCAAGATCAATGCGACCAACATTAATGCGACCAATGTCAATGGGACCAATGTCAATTTGACCTAAGAGAATAGTCTACGAATTCAACTCCAATTCAAAATTAATACGGAGGTATGGAGATGGCAGATGAAGAAGCGAAAGCAAAGGCAATGGGTGGATATCAATGTTTCCACTGCAAATTTCCTGTAGAGTTTGCAGGGAATAACAAAAAGTGCTTGTGCTATGTTTGTGGAACAGTGAATATAAGGCCTCCTGGTGATCCAACAACTGGAAGCTGGTTGCCCTGCGTCGAGCCAGAAGGATTTGAGTGGGAGATGCCTGCAGGAGTGATAGGACCAGATGTGCCTCAAATGAATATAGAGGGAAAATTATTCGTGAATTATGACGCACTTGTAGCTTTGCCAATGAATGCGAATGTGATCTTTGTTGACGCAAAGAACAAACAATGGAGCAGAATGGATTGGGTAACCGCGAAAAAAAACGACCCCGCTGTAACAATTAAGAGGATGAGAGAACGTATGAAACCAAGACCGATAATCGAATTAGGATAATTGCAGGATGGCAGAAGGCAAGTCAATCACATTTCGAAATTTGATAACTAAAATATTTTTTTAATTCTATTGATATTTATGTTAGCAGTGCCACCATATTGCTGCAAAGAGGAATATCCTGCCCGGCCCCCCTATTTAGGCACGTTCAACTGTCTCATGAGAAAGAGAAGGGATCTCTTCCATGGCTTTGTCGATCTAGCCTCTTCGCCTGCATCCTCCAGCCTTTCCCTCCAGCGTATCGGCGGTCTTCATTGCAGCCATGGCCTCCCTGTCCCGACCAAGGCATTGCATGACCAGAGCCTTATTGTACCAGGCACCGGCAAAATAGGGATCCACGACGAGAGCGGCTTCAAAGCAGTCCAGAGCTTCTTGATACTTCTTTTGCTGAGCTAGAACCATGCCTTTGTTGTTCAGAGTATAGGCATGTCGGGGTGAGATCTTAAGGACTTCATCGAAGCATTGCAGAGCCTCTGCCAGGCGATTCTCATTGGCGAGGATGAGGCCCTTGTTGTTCTGGGCATCGATCAGCGTTGGATCAAGGCTCAAGGCGAATTCGTAAGCCTTGATCGCCTCTTCCATCTGCCCTGAGTTGCATAGCTCATTTCCCTTTTCCAGCCAATAGCCGGCAGATTGCGTCTCTCCAGACGATGGTATCATGAGAATGGAGAACATGAGATCTCTTGATGACATATTCATTATGAATCTCATTCACGGCAAAAAGGTTTTGGGCTTACGCCTCCTGGCGTTTCGCTCTCTTGAAAGCATCCTCCACGGCATCGCGGATGATGTAGCCGCCCTTATGCAGGACGGTATCGCCAATTTCAGTGTCCCGCTCCATCGACCCGGTGCAAGGGTAGGCATGATGCGCTTCAGAGATCCTCTCCCTGATGTCGGGCTGATCAGGCTCCAGCCCCAGAAGGCGTTTGGCCACAAACCAGGTTGATCCGCAAGGTGCTGACCTGACAACGTTGGCCGCCAGAATGTGCTCTTTGCCCTCCCGGCTTTTCTGCAGAGTCACATCGATTACAGGGTCTCCTATCCCTGCTTCATTGAGGAAGGCATAGATGTTGGGCTTGCTGGGGTCCGGGCGAAGAGCGCAGAAAGGCTTGGCGAAGGCGGCCTCCATTCCCAGCTCAGCTGCCTTCTCCTCCAGCTGCTTCCTCTGGCCCAAAGGAAGATCGCGGGGCGATTCCGAGCCTCCCACTATGCCCTTTACGCCCGCCTCTTTCAATTTGGGAAGCAGGCCGAAGAGTATGTCGGGATGGACATTGATCACCAGGGCGATATCCGCTGCCGGGATATCCTTGGGAAGAAGTGGATCCACATCATCAATAAAGTCGCCCAAAGTCGCAGGATCGGGCATCTCCACCAGGGATACTATGTTCTCGGCATAACCCGGCCGAACATTACGGCATAGAGAGCAGGCCTCACCGCAGGATATGCAAAATCCCGAGTAATTGATGAGGTTTCCCACCACTCTCAGGCCAAACTCGCCATTGTAGAATACTACCAGTTTCAAGACTTCACCACTCTCGCACAACAAGATCGGAACATATAACTATCGTCTTGCAGCGCAAATAATGTTTGCGGGTCCTTGTTGGGCCCGCAAAAGCGTCTCTATTGGCGCACTATTTTGCTATGGCTGTAACCTTATCTGTTCTTAAGAAGCGGCGTGCAGCGTAAAGGAGAGCCGCAAATCCCAGACTCATGGAGATCAAAGAGATCAGACCGCCAACATATGGCACCAGGAAGAGCACATTAAGGATAACGAAACCCAATGTGAAGAGGACCAGGTCTCCCTGCTTGATCTTCCTTTGCTCGCCAATCCATTTGCCCAGGCTGAAGGAGACAAAGGTGCCACTGAGCATCAGGGCGGCAAGTATGAGGAGAAATGAGATCAGAGCGATCGGCAAACCAACCATGGTTATGGCCACCAGAAGCACGGCAATAAACGAGGCAATGATCATGACGAACCCAAGGATGGTCTTGAGTAAGGCAGAGCTGCGAATCTCGCTATCCACTGCCATGAAGATGCCGGGGAGATATTTCACCAGGATCAATCCCAGAATGAAGTAGCCAAGAATGATCAGAAGGGTGAAGACATTGAACATTCCCCGGTCCTCGTCTCCTTTCGGGGCCTTACTCTCTGTCTGGTAGAAGTCCACCCTTCCGGCTGAGCCGGTATTGGTGAAATTATCGGCGCGAACTGTCAAGGTGCCGTTAACATGGCCGGCGTTGACCACATTGCCGCCAGCGATGAGAGCATCTCTGGCAATGATCTTGTCGTGAAGTATGCTCACCTGGCCACCTGCGGCCACAAGATTGGTGCCAATGTTGCCACCCAGGATAACATTTCCTCCCGCTGCTACCACCTTCCCGCCCACATCAGAGTTCACATTGACCTGGCCCCCTGCAGCAATGAGGTCACCTTTCACCGGAGCATTGACATTCACCGTGCCGCCTGCGACTATTGCCGAGTCCACTGGGGCATTGATGCTCACTATGCTGCCTGCGGCGAAAACATCATCCTCTATGGGCGTGTCTATAGAAATCGTGTCCCCGGAAAAGGTCCTCAATGCCTGCCCTCCTGAGGAGAGCAGAATGAGGGCCATTAGAACGAGTATTATGTTAGCGCTCTTCATCACATTCACCAGAATATAATGGGATCTTATCCAATAAATAACCCGTATATCCTTATTCTATCCTCATCCGTAGCGCTCTTCTTTCCAGGGATCGCCCCGATTGTGGTAACCATGGCTCTCCCAGAAGCCCGGTCGGTCCTCGGATGTGAACTCCACGCCCGTTATCCATTTAGCACTCTTCCAGAAGTAAAGCCTGGGTACGACGAGGCGCACAGGATAGCCGTGTTCAGGAGATATCTCCAGGCCATTGTGTTTGGCTGCCAGTATGACATCTTCCTGGAAGAAGTCATCCAGGGTGAGGTTGGTGGTGAAGTCTCCCCAGGCATGAATGATGGCAAATCCGGCCCCCGGAAGAATCTTCACCAGCTCTCTTATGGCAACCGCCGGCAGCCCTTCCCAGAGGTTGTCGAGCCTGGACCAGCCTGTAACGCAATGCACATCCGAGAGGACACTGGCCTGCGGCAGAGCCCTGAACTCCTGCAGGCTGAGATTGCGCTCTTTTTCCACCAGGCCGAACAGTCTGAGGCGCCACTCTTCCGGGTTTATTCTGGGAACGTTTCCATAATGAAGGACAGGCCAGTATTCAGTCAGCCTCTGGCCTGGAGGCACTCTGGAAGACCTTTGCGTATCAGGGCTCTTGATCACTGCGTTGGGTGGCATATGTCAATAATCGTACTCCATAAGGTACATAGGTTTCCTTGGCGAGGGCTTATCAACTGGCTCGGCTTCTGATATGATCGATCGACATTGAGAAAACTGCCTGAACTCCTCGCGCCCGCAGGCTCGCCCGAGGCACTGCATTCAGCCATAGCTGCGGGAGCCGATGCCGTATATCTTGGCGGCAAGAGATTTGGGGCCAGAAAATTTGCCGCAAACTTCGATGATTCTGCCCTGGCAGAAGCTATTGACTACGCTCATCTGCGAGGCGTTAGAGTATACGTTACCGTCAACACTCTGATCAGAGAGGAAGAACTCTTGGATGCTGCTGAATACCTGATCCGGCTCTACGAGATGGGCGCAGACGCAATTCTGCTGCAGGATCTGGGAGCGGCGGCCCTGGCAGGACTGCTTGTGCCGGAGCTGGAAAAGCATGCCTCCACGCAAATGACTATCCACAACAGCGAGGGCGTCCTTTTTGCCGCTCGAACAGGATTTAAAAGAGCGGTCCTGGCGAGAGAAGTAACCCTGGAAGAGATTAAAAAATGGGAGTCAGAGACGCGAGCCGCTGGATTGGGCCTGGAGGTATTCGTGCACGGAGCGCTCTGCTATTGCTACTCCGGGCAGTGCCTCCTCTCCTCTGCCATTGGCGGGCGCAGCGGCAACAGGGGAATGTGCGCCCAGCCCTGTCGCAAACCATACGTGCTGCTGCGCGGCAAGAAGGACGAGTACGGGAGGCCGGCGAGCCTGGCTGCGGAGCCACAAAAAGAGAGATTTCTCATATCCACCCGCGACCTTTCCGTTTACAGACATCTGGACAGGATCGTCCGCTCGCCTGTGCAGTCGCTGAAGATCGAAGGACGGATGAAGTCCCCGGAGTATGTGGCCATCGTCACCAGCATTTATAGAAAGGCTCTGGACTCCATAGCCTGCGGTTCATGGACGGCGTCAGTGGAGGAGGAGAGGGACCTGGCCCTGGCGTTCAACCGCGATTTTACTGAAGGCCACCTGCTCGGCGCCAGGGATGTTATGGGCAGAAAGGCGTCGGACAATCAGGGTTTTCTTTTGGGCAGCGTCGCCTCTTACGACCTGCAAAGAGGCGAGGCAGTGGTTCGCCTTTGCGGTCCCCTGGCACCGGAAAGGGGCGACGGCCTGGTCTTCCAGGCTCCGGGCCAGGAGATGGGCCTGGTCGTGCAGAGCGCCGCCCAAAAAAACGGCCTGGTGCGGCTTAGGACGCCGGAGAGAGTGCGCCCGGGAGCCAGAGTCTATCTTACGGGCAGCACAAGCCTCGCCAGAAGAGCGCAGGAGATCACGAGCTCCGGCAAAGTGGAGATTCCCATCGATCTCGTCATCTCCTTTGCGAACGGAACCTGCCATGTCGAGGGAAGGCTGGAGACGGGCCAACGCGTGGAGGTCAAAGCGAGATTCAAGATGGAGAAGGCAGTAAATCAGCCCATAACCCGGCAACAGATCGAATCCCAGATGCGCCGGACAGGCGGGACGCCTTTCGTCATCAGGAAGATAGATATGGACTATCCTGGGGACCTCTTCGCCCCACTGGGAGCCCTGAACCAGCTGCGCCGCGATCTTCTCGATAAAGCAGAGAAGGCCCTCCTGGAAAAGCATCGCCCGACTAAAGATTTGGTCGCACGGGCGCGAGAACGCCTGCAAGAGATGAGACTGGCTTGCGGCCAGGACATTGGAGAAGGTCTGGATGGCCGCATCCCTGCGCTGGCAGTCTATGCCGACAGCCTGGAGGCGGTAGAGGGAGCGATCGAGGGAGGATGCCGGCGCATCTACTTCGAGCCATTTTTGGGAAGTCAAGTAGATCATGCCAGAGAGACCAGGGTTTTGCTCAAGGAGGCAAGAGAGATTTGCGAGAAGGCGGACGCAGAGCTGATCTGGAAGTGGCCCAAGATCACCAGAGATGATTTCCTCAAGATTGCCCGGCATCTGCTCAATGAAGTCGATGTGGATGGGATCATGGTGGAAAATATCGGCGCCATTGAGGCCGTCCTGGAGGCGAAGCCGGAGGCCCGCATTTATGGAGCTGCAGGCCTGAATGTATGGAACCACATGACGATTAAGGCACTGGCACCGTACCTTCAGCACCTCACTTTCTCGCCCGAACTCTCTTGCGATCAACTGGCCCGGACCGTCGCTGCTGCTTGCCAGATTGACGGCGTCCTGAAGCTGGAGCTCTTGGTGCAGGGCAACCTGGAGGTAATGGTCACTGAGGACTGCATTCCCTGCCTGGCAAAAGGAAAACCCGATCCAGGAGACTTCTGGGCCCTGCAGGACTTCAAACGCATCTTCCCTGTACGCCAGGATGACGAAGGAAGGACGCACATCTTCAACTCCGTCGAGACCTGCCTTTTGGACCTCCTGCCCGAGGTCTTCCGGATAGGGCTGGACGGCATTGCTGTGGACACTCGCGGCAGAACCCGAAAGTATGCCCGGGAGATGACGGAGATCTACCAGAAAGCAATAAGGGTCACCCAAGCGGGATCACCGACGCGGGATAGGGATCTGCAGGCCCTGAAGGAAGAAGCCAGGGCACGATCTTTGGGGGGCATCACCACGGGGCACTTTCTAAAGGGGCTGAAGGAAGAGTTATCTTGAGATTTTAAAAGCTGTCCAGGGTGCGATGCATTCTCCGGATAGGAGCAATCTGAAAGTGCTCGGCACAGTGGCAGTCATGGCATAAGGTTATGCAGTTGGCAGATTCGAATTTCGGACCGCCATCCATGATCGGCTTGATGTGGTGAACCTCCAAAGGGAAGACTTTGTCCTTTCGCCAGGGTATCTTCCTCCGGATCTCCTTGGCCCCGCACCTCTGGCAGGCAAATCCATCCCGCTTGAGGATCCAGGCCCTCAATCTGGTCCAATCATGAATGGCATTGACAGACAATCGGATGCATTCTGGGGAGCAGTATCTATGCTCAGTTCCGAGGTTGAATTGCATCTCTTCCGGGATGTCGCCACCACATCTGATGCATCTCTTGTTGTCCGGCCACGGGATGCATTGCTCTCTCCAGGGAGTTGCTTTGCGGTCAGAGTATCTGCGGGGCATCAAGCCGTCTCCGGATCTTTATCCAATAATTCGTCCAGCTCAGGCTCGATCTGCAGCATTTCGGCCATGACCAGGTAGAAGCTGGCCAGACCCCGCCAGCCCGACCAGGCGGCGGCAGTGCACCGCGCCTCTTCTCCCGTGATCTTCTCGCCTCCATAGTAATAGCGGGCGATGAGCCTTCTCAGGCCAATGTCGTCGGCAGGGAAAGCATCAAACTTCTGCATCCCCCGGATCATGGTCATCTCCGCCGTCCAGACGCCCACCCCTCTTATCAGGCTGAGTTCTTCGATAATCCTTTTTTCGTCCCAGGCCCGGAAATTCTCCAGGTCCAGCCCTCCCGCCACAAACCTGGCGACTCCCTGCACATACTCTGCCTTCCTGCCGCTCAGGCCGCAATTGCGCAGCTCTTCAATGGTGGCCGCGGCCAGCTTCTCCGCCTCTGGAAAAGCGAAATAGGTGCGGCCCCGCAGGTTCAGGGCTTCCCCAAAGGTCTCAATCAGCCGCCGCTGCATACTCCAGGCGGCTTTGAGTGAGATCTGCTGCTCGATAATGGAGTCGATCAGAGCTTCAAAAGCTGTGGCCGTGCTGGGGCTGTGCAGGCCCCACAGGCGTTTAGTTATTGGCCGCATTATGCGATCATCCTTAACCGCTTCGTAAAAGGACAATAGATCCAGTTTCAGATTGAAGAGTCTGACCACCAGGGCTTCAATATCCTCTTTATCATCATCGGAAAAGGCGTCCTGTGGCTCGACCTGCACCAGGATTTGGGGATGGTCGACTGTCCCTTGAGATGAAACTCTGATCAATGCCGGAATCCCTCCCAGCCGAACTGTCTGCCAGAAGACACTACCTTCGTACTTTTGTACGCGCCCGTCCCCATTCACGAAGATTTGCGCTGACAGATCGAAGTCAAAGGGCGGCAGAGGCTCGATAATTAGCTGCATGATCCAAATATTATTATCAGAATAGATAGATTATTTGCCTTAAGAATCCCGGCCGGAGATGAACTGACAGTAGCCATAGCTTATCGGTCCCTGCTTTGTCGTCTCGCAGGGAAACTCCGGGCACTGGAAACATAATTCTACCCCCTTTCGAAAGGCGCAGGTGGCTATCTGGCACATCCTGTTCTCCCGTGGAAGGCAGCCCGCTTCGCCGTTGGGGCACATACCCCGCACCATTCTTGGGCAGACCTCGCAGGCGATGCCGCATACTCCTATCTTCATCGCAATCCCTAGACCACATAGTCCACAATTATCCTGCTCTCGCACACCTTGCCCACGAAGTCCGCCACCTTGAGGTGCTCTGGATGCTGCTGATAGCTATAGAGGGACTCTTTGCTGAAAAACTCGGAAACGAGGACCAGATCGTAAGCGACTGTAGCGTCACTGAAGTTGACGCCCACCTGGAAGAATTTGATCTCATTGATCTTGGCAGGAAGGGCCTCCAGATATTGCTTTAGCATCTGAGTATTGCCCAACTTATTATTGCTCTCGGCGAATTTCTTGAACTTGAACATCACTATGTGCTTGATCATCAGATGGAGCCTCCCTGCGCGATTATCTCCTCTGCGGTCGGATGGAAAGTTTATAACGCTTTTCCTGGATGAAAAGATGGGCGTTGGAGTTGGAGAGGAAGAGATGCTGCCAGGAGGCTGAGCAAAAGTGCGAATGGGGCCCTTAGGCCAAATGGCCGTAATGAAAAAAGTTACGAATATCCTCCTTCTGCTTGTGCAGGCATTGTTGTCATTGTGCCATTGTATGGTTCGACTTTTGCCCGAGAGGCTCTCTCGGGGTGGCAGTGATCATGGTTCGCCAGGTGATATCATCGAAATACAGTGCGTCAAACCACATCCAGTAAAAACGATCTGCATTCACATAGGAATAGCCGTCGCCGTAATCATCATACTTATCATAAGGATCTGCCAGAATCAAGACATCATCCCACGGATCGCTTTCATTGCGATAGTCATAACCAACAGCTATGACCCAGTGTCCGCTGAGATCTATCCATTCTACCAAAGTTGGAATGCCATCCCGAATGTTGTCGCGCAGCCGCTGCAATGCAGTACCATCGCCTTTGTCCTCAAACTCAAGTTGCACATCAAAGCCATTTTTCTCAAGCCAGTTAGCCATCTCTTGCGGTTTAGTCCCCGGCTGGGATGAATTCAAATCCCTTGTGCCTAATTCTTGAGCGATTCGCATTTCTGTCTTGGCATCTTCCTCGATATCAGGCAACCCGTAGAATTTGGCCAGAGAAAGCAATGCTGCCGGACCACAGGTATAGTCGGTCGTTTGCTGGTAGGCCGTCAAATTGGGAATAAAATCAACGTTCTGAGAGGTAGAAAGGATAGTCGTATTTATTTTTGGGAACCAAGCAACAGCGCCCTTCTCCTCGGAAGAGCTGGCGCTGGAGAATAGAATAATTAAAACGAGAATAGATAGTGGAGCAAAGGTCAATTTCTTCATTACCTTTCCTATTACAATCAGATAATATAAAGCTATTCAAAAATTCAAAGCTATTCTGGAATCACGACCACCCCCTGAGGCCGACGAAAAAGGAATTATTTGACATTACAGACCATTTGCTACTGCTACCAAAAGTTCGAAGGCATAACATCGCCCACCTTTTGCCTATCCTCATCGAGCGAAGTATTTCTCGAAGACACCTGCAATATCGCCGGGCGTCTCGATGACATGGACGTCATCCATCCGGCGCAGCTTCTCTACATTTTCTGCATCCTCTTTTCTGATGCGCAGCTTCATCTCGCTGCCGTCAGGGAGAATGGTAGATATGATTCCAGGCTTATAGTCACAGGGCATGATGTACGTGGGCACGAACGCCTTCTGGGACATGATGGCGGCATTGGAGAGCAGAGAGTCTGCCAGGCCCAGGGCGATCTTGGTTACTGTGTTGGAGGTCGTGGGGGCGAGGAGCAGGAACTCGTAGCGCTTGACCTGCAGCTGGCCGGCCAGGAAGGGTGAGTTGGAGTTGATCTCCACCCAGACCTTGTCGAAGTTCTTTTCCAGGGTGTTGAAGAGCTTGTAGTATTTTATGACCTGCTCGCCTGCCTTGGATACGAAGACACGAACGTCCACAACTTCAATATACTGCTTTTGCAGCTCGATCATGGCCTCGACCGTCTCCACAATGCGGTCGCCACTGCCAGTGATTCCCCAGGCGATCTTCTTCCTGGATCCTTCTTTTGCCCCATCCGTTGCCATAGTTTCAACCCTTATCCGATTGGACCTTTCAGGATATTTATTTTCGCATTATCATCCTTATTTTTCCCATTTTCCTTGCACCTCTGCCAGCTTCAGCCAATCCAGGGCCTCGGCAAACCGGCGGGTGGTCTTTCTGAGGGACCGAAAGCCTTCTTCATCTTTTTTTGCTTCCTCCAGTGTATCGCGAGACCAGAAGGTTGCACCCAGGTTGGCACCGAAAAATCCCCCGCTCACAGGTATCATGCCGTTGAGAATGTAAAAAGTGTGGATCTGCTGCACTGCCAGCTCCTGGCCGCCCATGCGGTCGCCTCCCACTGCGATCGCCATGCCGGGCTTGCGCCTGAGCGCTTTGGGCTCTGCAGCCAGGGTGGCTCGCGTCCTGTCTATTACTATCTTCGTCTGGGCGCTCATTCCGCCGTTGTAGACGGGCGTGGCGAAGATAAAACCCTCTGCCTCCCGGATGAGCGGGTAGAGCTGATACATGTCGTCCTTGACGATGCATTCCTTGTTCTTGAGGCAGTAGTCGCAGTGTTTGCAGGGGCTGATGCTCTTGCCCCGCACGGTGAACAGCTCCGTCTGGAAGCCTTTCTCCGCCAGCATCTTGAGGGCCTCACCCAGGATATGTTCCGTGGCCATCTTGCGAGGGCTGCCGGATATGCCGAGTATCATGATAGTCTATGGGGATTGCTGATATTTCAGATTTGCCTGGAGAGGCGAAACGCCCAAAAATGAGATCCGCAAAAATATTCGGAGAGGCTTTTCAGAGGGCATCGTGCTCTTCCAGACGAAGCCGGATCATCTCCTCCACCTCGGCGGAAGTGGTGCCAAAGACCTCTCGCAGGATCTCCTTAGCGGTCTCCAGCTCGAGAGCCTTCCGATCGAGCCTGTAGCTGGGGAACATTTGCGGCTCAAATTTCGGCCTCGTATGCCGCGGCCTCCATAACTCTGCCAGAACTCCTGCCATCAACTGCTATCAAGTACGTGTAAGATTAAATACTTTTCTAGAGAAATAGATAACCATAGATCATTTTATGAACTTATAAAAGTATGTATAAGATACAATTGGTCTGCAATAAAATCGCCCCATAAATGCCCTTCCATAAAGACGATGATTATAATGAGATGAATGAGGAGAAAAAGGATGAGAGGGCGGGGCGAAAGTAATGGCTCGACGAATGCCAAAAGTATTATGCTTGCGAATCGTTAATGCCATTGCGGGATGTGTTCTATATTATGATCAGGGGCAAGGCTTGGATCTATGGCGACGACGTGGACACAGATGTGATCATCCCCGGCAAGTACCTGCGGACCAAAGACACCCGGGTTTGGGCCCAGCATGCCATGGAGGGCCTGGATCCGCAATTTGCATTGCAAGTCCAGAAGGGCGACATAATTGTGGCCGGCCGCAACTTCGGCAGCGGATCCTCCCGCGAGCAGGCGCCCCGGGCACTGAAGGAGGCAGGCGTGGCTGTGGTGGTGGCCCGGTCTTTTGCCCGCATCTTCTACAGAAATGCAATAAACGTTGGGCTTCCTCTGATAGAGGCGGATGTCACATGCCAGGCAGGCGATACTGTAGAGGTGGACCTGAAGGCAGGGACTGTGCGCGTTGCGGATAAAGTCTATCAGGGAACAAGGCTGCCTGATTTCCTCATGGAGATACTGGAGGATGGTGGCCTGGTGGCGCACCGGCGGCGGCAGAAAGGATTGGCATGATGGCATGGGCATGATCTTTCCAGAAGAGTACAAGTTCGTGGGCATAAAGGACCGGGAGTGCCGGGGCGAGCCGGTCTACTTTGCCACCGAGTTTCTCATCAGCCGGGATGGGCCGAGGCTCTATCGGGTGCAGAGCCGTGGCTCAGGTTTCATGCATGAGGTGGATAAGCTGGAGTTGATCGCCTCCGGTGCAGAGATTGAGTTTTATCCAGAGAGAGTTGACACCCGCAACCGGGCCCATCTGATCGATCTGGCGGATGGCATCTGCAAGAAAGGAAAAGCGAATACGGTAGTCTTCCAGGGGCCGGATGAGCATATCACCTTCGTCAAAGATCCTGACCCGGGCCAGATTCTAATCATCGAGGTTCTGGATGTCTCGCCGCCTGACCCGCCCTGGCTGGTTCACGTTCTCGGGGGTCTGGAGGAATGCGGAATCCTGGGCGACCTGGCGGTTCAATTCAAGCCGAGTATCCTGGATCTGCGTAAGTTCGATTGCGAAAATGTCTACTACCCCTGCAGGGCCTCGGGCCTGGGGCGTTCCCTGGACTCGGACCCGGTAACGTGCGACCTTCCCCGCATAGTGGGCTGCGAGGTCTCGCGCGAGATCTTTCTGGCCAATAATCCTGGGCATAAATACGAATTTGTGAATATTTGTCCTCTGCATTGCGAGGATCCTGTCTTTGAACCCCACAGGCCCTTCATCACCCGCTGTTGCCGTTCCGAGCGGCGGGGCATGACAGAGAAGTGCGGCCAGCCTGGCATGGTCGTGCATTGGGGGGACGGGCCCTGGGAGATAGCAGAGGCGGTAAGATGTCTGGTCAAGGGACTAAGAAAGTAGCTGTAATCGCCGGCGACGGCATCGGGCCAGAGGTCATGGAGAGCGCCCTCGCCGTGCTGAAAGCGGCAGGCGCAGAGCTCGAGCTCGTGCCTCTGGAGGTAGGCCTGTGCCGCTGGGAGAGAACTGGCCAGGCCATGGCGGACGAGGACCTGGAGACCATCAAGGAGTGCGACTGCGTTCTCCTGGGGGCCATCACCACTCCGCCCGATCCGGACTACAAGAGCGTCCTCCTGAGGCTTCGAAAGGATCTGGACCTCTATGCTAACATCCGGCCCTTCCAATCCCGCGAACTGGATTTCATCATTGTGCGGGAGAACACGGAGGGGCTTTACTCCGGTCTGGAAGAGGTGGGGGTGGAGGAGTCGCGCACTTTGAGGGTGGTAACGCGCCGCGGCTCGGAGAGGATCGCAGAAGTGGCGTGTGACCTGGCTGCAAAACGGCAGAGTCTGACCATCATCCATAAGTCCAATGTCCTGAGAAGCGATCGCCTCTTCCTCCAGACCTGCCGGGAGGTGGCGCGGCGGCGCGGCGTTCCCTACGACGATATGCTCGTGGATGCCGCGGCCTATAATCTGGTGGTCAACCCGCAGAGGTTCGATGTGCTGGTCACCACCAATCTATTTGGAGACATCCTGAGTGATGAGGCAGCCGGAGTGGTGGGAAGCCTGGGCCTGTGCGCCAGCGCCAATATCGGCACAACGCGCGCTCTATTCGAGCCGATACACGGCAGCGCGCCGGATATCGCAGGAAAGGGGATCGCCAATCCCATAGGAGCCATGCGCAGCGCGGCCATGATGATGGAGTGGCTGGGCGAGCCGGAGATAGGGCGCCGAATAGAGCAGGCTGTGCAGCGGGCGCTGGCGCAGGGTGTGAAGACACCGGACCTGGGCGGGAGCTCTGGGACCGCGGATGTGACTCAAGCCGTTGCTGGGTATCTGGTGGAGGAAGGCGCCCCATCATCGGCCAATTTGAGTGATTGATGCAAACCTGCGTCTGGAGGGGCGCAGGTTTCTCATTCTCAAAATTCGGTGCCTAAATTACTTCCGTGGGAGCCATCATCTAGCTGACTGAAACGGCGGGCGAAAATGACCTCCTGCCTGATTTAGAATCGACCGTAGATCTTATGCGCTTGCTCAATGGTTGTGATATCCAGGATCAAAACCCTCTTCTCGCCTTTATGTACCTTGTAAAAAGCTGTGTAAGATCTAGAAATATGCAAACGATAGATGTTCTCATGACCCTTTCGCCGAATTATCTCTTTGTCACCCTGGCCAGGAAATGGATCATCTGTAAGTGTCTTGCATTTTTCGATCACTACCTTCTGGCTCTTCGGGGGTAATGAGTTGACGAACTCCAAAGCCTTCTTCTTGATGACCAGCTGGTAGGCTACCACGGAAACTCCACAAACTCGCCTTCTTCCTCAATCCGCTCCATATCGCGGAAAAATCGGGCTTTTTTCCGATCTTCGATCATCTCTTCCAGGAGCTGGGAATAGGTCTGTCCTGCCATCTTGAGGTCTGATAGCTCAACCCATACAGCCTCAGTCACAGGAATGCGTTTAGTAGCAAGCATGATAAATGTTGTAAGGATTGTAAGTAGATAGATCTTTCCCCTTTCGAAATCGAAGCTACTTCTTTCGCCCCATCCGCCGGGCAAACCAGCGAGACAGGCTCCAGGGGAGACTGTTCTCCAGCCGTCTTCTTATCTCTTCCGGGCTGTCTTTCCTCTTCTTTGGCTGCTTATTCATGAAAAGAACACCTAATTCTCTTATCAACGCCTGAAGCTTAATACTTTGATTGTTCGCGAGATATCTGGTGAAGACGGCCAGAGGCTGCCCTTCTCTACCTGATAACAGCAACACCAGCCGCCCGGAAAAGATCAGCAAACGCTCTTTTGCAGATCCCTCACCAGCGCCTCCGCCCTGCGTCTTACCTCGACGGGGTCAACCGGCACGCGGGCGACGCCCGTCTCTATGGCCGCGCGCGCGACCGCCTCGGCCACGGCAGGAACAACTCTCCGGTCCAGTGGCGAAGGGATGATGCACTCCGGAGAGACATTCTCCACCAGGCCGGCTATGGCCCGCGAGGCTGCGATCTTCATGGGCTCGTTGATATCGCTGGCCCGGACATCCAGAGCTCCCCGGAATATGCCCGGGAAGCCCAGCACATTGTTGACCTGATTGGGGAAGTCCGATCGTCCTGTGGCCACTACCCGGGCGCCTGCTTCCAGTGCCAGATCGGGCATGATCTCGGGCACGGGATTGGCCATGGCGAAGACAATAGCGTCATGGGCCATGCTCTTCACCATTGCAGGAGTCACAATGCCTGCCACGGACAGCCCCAGGAAGACGTCCGCTCCGACTAGGGCGTCAGCCAGGGTGCCCTTAACATTGCGGGGATTGGTGACTCTGGCTATCTCCTGCTTGGACGGGTTGAGATCGGACCTATCCCCGTGAATCACGCCACGGCTGTCGCAGAGGATGACGTCCTTCGCTCCGAAGCTCAGGAGGAATTTGGTGACGGCAATGCCCGCCGCGCCCGCGCCGCTCACGGCTACGCGCACGTCGCCGAAGTCCTTGCCCACCACCTTGAGGGCGTTGATCAATGCCGCCAGGGCGACTACGGCTGTGCCGTGCTGATCATCGTGAAAGACTGGTATCTTCAGGATCTTCTTCAGCCGCTCCTCTACCTCGAAAGCAGCGAGGTGCGCTGATATCCTCCAGGTTGATCCCGCCAAAGACAGGCTCGATCATGGAGACAGTGTTCACTATGATCGAGGGATCCTTGGAGGCGACAGCTATGGGAAAGGCGTCGATGCCTGCAAAATTCTTGAACAAAATGGCCTTTCCCTCCATAACCGGGATGGAGGCCAGGGGCCCGATGTCGCCCAAACCCAGCACGGCTGTCCCGTCCGTCACCACAGCCACGATATTGCCCTTGGCGGTGTACTCGTAAACGTCATCAGGATTCTTCTCGATCTCGCGACAGGGTTCGGCCACGCCTGGAGTGTAAGCCAGACTCAGGTCAAGCTTTGTGCAGCAAGGTACCTTGCTGTGCACGGCAATTTTGCCTTTGGCAGCTTTATGAAACGCTAATGCATCACTTCTTAGAGACATTAATTCACCCAATTTGCGGTCTGAAGGGGACTTTTGGAAGAGCAACAGATATAAAGCATGGGCTCACCGAGAATCACTCGGGCCGGGGTGGCAGAGCGGACAAATTCCGCCGGTCTGAAAGCCGACGGGAGTTCATACGCGGCAGGCTCGAGACCTGTTGTCCCTTCCAGGGACACTTGGGTTCAAAATGGCAGGGCGCAAGAGACCTGTCAGGAAAATCCCAACCCCGGCGCTATTTATTACGGAAAGTTTCATATCAGATTAGGTTGCGACGAAGAGCTGATTGTTATGGCTAGATTTCCTGAAGCAGAAAATAGAATCTTGAACCTCAAGATATGCATGCGCTGCAATGCACGTAATCCTGTAAAAGCGACCCGCTGCCGTAAGTGCAGCTATCATGGCCTGAGGATGAAGTCCAAGGAAAATAAGACCGCATAAATGAGCTCTGAAAGGGGCAGGGTCGAGCTGCACCTGAATAATGCTGTGAAGCGGCATGGAGCGGGACATCTCACTCTGATTGACCCTGATTCCCAGAGCCCTGACGCGGCCGCAGCCATGGCCGAAGCTGCCACCAGAGGAGGCACAGATGCCATCATGGTAGGTGGCTCTGTGGGCTCGGCAGGCATTCTTCTTCATGAGACCGTTGAACAGATCAAGAAGAAGACCAGTCTGCCCGTCATTCTTTTTCCCAGCAGTGTAGCTGGCATCTGCGAGAATGCCGATGCCGTATTCTTCATGAGCCTGCTCAACTCTCGCTCGACCAGCTACATTGTAGAGAATCAGGCTATGGGTGCTCCCTTGATACTGCGCTATGATCTGGAGCCCATACCCATGGCATACATCATCATCGAGCCGGGGGGGACAGTAGGTTTTGTGGGCGATGCCCGTCTTATACCCAGAAAGAAGCCGGAGTTGGCCGCGGCTTACGCCCTGGCTGCCAGGTACATGGGCATGAGGCTGGTGTACCTTGAGGCGGGGTCCGGTGCGGACTCGCCAGTGCCTGCTGCCATGGTGGCTCTGGTGAAAAGGCTTCTCGGAGATGTGCTCCTCATCGTGGGAGGGGGGATTCGGAGCGGAGCTGCGGCCGCGGAGCTTGTGGCGGCAGGAGCGGACCTGATAGTGACAGGCACGGCCGTAGAGCGTAGCCCGGACGTCACATCTTTCGTTTCTGAAGTGACCCGCTCCATTCGCAGGTAACCACTGTGCAATCCGGAATGCAGAGCTTTCTTGAGGCCTCCAACCTGGACGGTTTTCTTTTTGTTGGCGACAGCATCTGCGATTCGGATATGTATTACCTCTCTCACTTTCTGGCCGGCGACCGATTCGCCCTTCTCGCCCAGGAAAATACCACACTGCTCGTCTCTTCAATGGAGAAGGGCCGGGCCGAGAAAGAGTCAACGGCGGATATTGTGCTCAGCACCTCCCAATACGAAATTATGGAAAAGCTGAAAAGTTCCGGAAAACCGGACCTGGCCTATCTGGAGGTGCTAAAAGAGTTCCTGCGCGATCACGGCGTCTTGCGGGTGGGCGTGCCTTTCCGCTTCCCCTCCGGAATCTTCCAAAATTTGTCACCGGATCTTGAAGTCAAGATCCTGGAGAGCCCAGCAACAAGAGAGAGAGCCGTAAAGACGGACAAAGAGATCGCTGCCGTAACCTCTACGCAAAGGGCTTGCGAGAGGGCTATGCGTAAGGCTGTGGATCTGATCGCAGGCTCTCGGCCCCGCGGGGATATCCTATTTTATCAGGATCAGCCCCTTCTCTCTGAGCAGGTGCGCTCTGCCATTGAGGTCTCCTTGCTGGAAGACGCATGCGAGACCATGGACACCATCGTGGCCGGCGGCGCTGACGCTGCGGACCCTCATGCGCGAGGAGCAGGGCCCCTTCATGCCAATGCCCCCATTGTCATCGATATCTTTCCGCGCTCCAAGATCAGCAGGTACTATGCAGACATGACCCGCACTGTGCTGCGGGGCGAGGCAACGCCTGAGGTGTGTGAGATCTTTGCTGCCGTTCGCCAGGCTCAAGACGTTGGCATTGAGGCCGTCCGCTCTGGCATCTCGGGAAAGGAGGTCCATTCACGTGTGGCTCAGGTCTTCCAGGATATGGGCTATCCGGAAACAGAGGGCTGCGGTTTCGCCCACTCCACAGGCCACGGCGTTGGCCTGGACGTGCATGAAAGACCCTCGCTCAGCGAAATCGGCGAGACCTTGCAGGCTGGCCAGGTGGTGACTGTGGAGCCGGGACTCTACTATCCCCAAATCGGAGGCGTGCGGCTGGAGGATTTGGTAGTGGTAAGAGGAAACGGGTGCGAGAACCTCACCCATTTCGAGAGAGAACTGGTGCTTTAAAATTACGGGTTAAGAAAACAGGCCAGGGAATATCTTGCCTTAAATGGTGGTATCAATGGACAGGGAAATACTGGAGAAGTACAGAACTGCCGGGCGGATCCTGGCCGAAGTGTTGCAAGAAGCGCGACCAAAAGTCGAAATGGGCGCGTCTCTGCTGGACGTGGCGAATTTCGTAGAGGGTGCCATAAGATCAAGAGGAGCCGAGCCCGCCTTTCCCTGCAACATATCTCTGGACAGGAGCGCGGCTCATTACACGCCAACGCCCGATGATAAGAGCATATTTGGCGAGAACATGGTCAAGCTGGATGTGGGCGTGCACGTCGATGGTTACATTGCCGACGCCGCCATTACGGTTGACTTGAGCGGCCACGATAAGCTCACTGAGGCCTCTTGTGCCGGCCTGGCTGCAGCCCTGGAGCTGGTCGGTCCCGGGGTAAGCACAGCCGATATCGGCAAAGCCATCGAAGAGGCGATAACAGGCTACGGCTACAAGCCGGTATACAATTTGACAGGCCACGGCCTCTCCAGATATCTGGCCCATGATGAGCCAGCCGTGCCCAACAAGGCTATGGAGAAGGGCGTGACTTTGAAAGAAGGGGATGTCATAGCCATTGAGCCCTTTGCCACCAACGGATCGGGCAGAATCAGCGAGGCCCCCATCAATGAGATCTATGGCCTATCCGCGCCCCGGCCCGTGCGGCTGCCTGCGGCAAGGGTGCTGATGAAGGAGATTCAGGAAAGCTACAAGACGCTTCCTTTCGCCCGACGATGGCTGAAGGGGGAGAGGGCGGAATATGCGCTCATGCAACTCATGCGCGGTGGAGTAGTGCACAGATATCCTGTGCTCTGGGAGGTAGAAGGAGCTATGGTCTCCCAGGCGGAGCACACGGTTGTGGTTCTTGAGAATGGCTGCGAGGTAACAACCAGGCCAGGCAACCCGAGTTCAATGGAGATTTAGTCTTCTTTTTAATCCCTGGCCTTTTCCTCAGGCCTCAGCTTAATCGCCCTCGCCTGTATCCGCTGATCCGTCATCTTCTTTATAGCTGTCATCGCCCAACATGGCCGCAGATATGGCATCAATTCCATCCATAAGCTCTGCCGTCATGCAGTAGGGCAGGTCGCCTATTTCAGGGAGACTCTCTCCGCCTATAACCCTCGCGCCGACCTGACTGAGCAGATCGAAGGCTTCGTCCAGGTTCTCTTTCTGTTCGGCGGCGATTGCCTTTGCTACCAGTTCCTCCAGGGCACTATCGCGATCAAAGTCTCCCGTGATATGGCGTTGGCTGGAGACAAATACCGCGGCAAGGGATGTCTTGAGGGATTCCAGCATCAGATCTGCATCTTCCCCCATGGATTCATGCTCCTGGAAGACTATTGACTTAATTGCCTCGATCTCCGCTATGGCCTCTTCTTGAGTGATAACTTCTCTTTCGCATCGGGCTATAACCTTCAGACAGGCCAGCACAACATCATCCATGATGTAGATGAATACTGCACCCGAGTTCTTATCATCCGACTCGGTGAGCTTGAAGTTGCTATCCTTGACCTTGTTCATCCAGTTGAGCCACCGCTTCGGGGTGTAGAATTCTTCCTTCATTGTAGGACTCATCCTTTTTTGACGATTCACCGGTATGTATCAACCAGGGCTACTCTTTCAATGACCAAATCTTCAATCCTTCCCTCACCCACGGCTTCCATCTCCGCGGAGGAGATGTTGAAAGCCTCTCTCACTGCCTCGTCGCTGAAGGAACAGCCAAATCCATCCAGTTCCACGAGCAGGGATAGATCCCCGGCATTTGGCCAGCGGCTAATGCAGTCGGAGGTGGCGAGGATGAGTGCGATTCGCTTTGTACAATCAGATATTCCCATGTGAAGGGCCCTTTCAATCTGTCGCTCTCCAGAGGCATAACGCATTATTTCCATTCCGACATCTTTCGCAATGTTTCGCCCCTGGGAGAATGCAGCGAGTGCCTTCTCGGCGGCAAAGAAGATATGTCTCTCGCTGACGACTTTATCTGCATCCAGCGCCTGCACCACGCAGCCGTGACGGGTTTGTAGATCCTTGACTACTGATATGAGCTCGCTTCTGTCCCGGATAACCGGCTTTCCGAAGAGCAGGCGAATTTCATTCATCCCTTGGCAGATCAGATGAAGAAGCTTAAAAGCTTACGGTCTTTCACCGGTGAGAATTCGGACTTTTTGGAAAAAGGAAGCTAAAATCTAAGAAGAGGGCAGGATCTCTGCCCAATAAGGTCGAAATTTTTGAGCTGATCAAACCAGGCCGGCACGCTGCAACCTGAGCAGATCGGCTGTGTCCAGTTTTTCGCCCTGCCTGAAGTGGGTAAGGATGTCTTCAGCCTCGCGCTTGGCAACCTCTTTGGCGCGATCTTCCTTTATGTCCTTATTCTTCTTCTTCAAGCCCACGATGACCTTTTCGAAGTCGCGAACCTCTCGCTGGGTGCGGATGAACTCCTTGTGCTGCTCATCGGCGGCCTCCTGGGCCTTCACGAACTCCTTATGAGCGGCATCGGCTTCGGCACGAGTCTGATCGGCTTCCTTGAAGGTGCCTATCATCTGATCGTGGTATTCCTGGGCCAGCTCCGCGAACTTGGTAACCTCGTCGTGATGCTGAGATGCCTCATCTCTCATGGCTTGAGCTTCATCCAGGAGCTTCCTCAGCTCATCATTCTTCTCCAGCTGCTCTTTGCGGCTTCGGAATTCAGCATGCAAGGCGGCGATCTTATCAACCAATTGCTTCTCTTTATCCGGGCTTAAGACCTCGGTCTGCTGCCGAAACTCTAGATGATCGATCTCGCGGCGCAGATCTCTTATGGAACGCTCACCGGTCAAATTGTACTTCTTCCGGATATCGTCTATTCTTGCATAGAATTGGTTGGTCTTTTCGTTGAACTCGTCCCTCTGCTTCTTGGCTTCAGCCACATTCTTATTGTTCTCATCCCGCAGCTTCTTGAGTTCTTGAGCCTTGTCGATGAGATCTTTGGTGGACTTGTTGAGCTCATTCCTCTTGGCGGCCCATTTGCTCGCCTCAGCATTCAGTTGGCTGCGCCTATCCTTAAAGGCAAGGGACTCCTGCCTGAGTTTGCCTCTCTTATCTTCCAGTTCTGCCAGCATCCCCCGTTTATCCTCCTGTTCCAGCCCATGGCTGGGGTTTGGTCCCACTCCGGAACCAAAAAACCCGGGAACCCTTCGCCAGAGTGACGAAGCGTTTCTCTTTCGGCACTGTACGTTGTGGGGTTTTTTGTATGCTCAATTTTACAGATCTTATGATCGATGCTTATCTCGATATATAACTATCATTCAAATTCTGATTCGTTCTCAAATCGCTTGGAACTGACGCAATCGGTATGACCAAAAGGTGACCTTCCCATAAGATCGATAGGAGCGAGCATACTGTTACCTATCGAGAAACCCTTCACGTATTAACCTTTTGGTTATGCATTCATGGGATTAATACTTTTTTATGACGTGTTCAACTTTTTATGCAGTGTCCAAGGCCATATATTGAGTAATTTTCATCACTGTAAGAATTTTCCCAGTTAAAATGGTTGATAGATTATAGTATATAAATTATGGCGATCCGTGCAGAGAGGAGCATTGTTGTCAGAGCTTGATTTTGCTCGGGGGATTTCCCAAAAATGGCCAAAGCACTCTCCGGAGCCAAAAGCGATGCCAGGCAATTGGTGCAGCTCGTTGAAGGAAATTACGTTATCTGATTGCGGCAAGGCAAATTTTTTCAAATTTATAAAAAGACAATCAACAGATTAAAATAGGTGAGTTTACCTAAGGAAAAAGGATAATTAAATAGAATAGCGTTATTCGCTTTAGGTGGAGGGATTAATCTGAAGAAGGCAATGCTAGCAGTATCGGTAGCGATGGTTTTGGTTACACTTATGGGAATTTCATTGGTTCAAGGAGCGACAATTCCGGCTCCAGCCGAAACATTTCCGGCGGAAGGTAAATACATAAACGGGCTGGAAGAGAGCAATGTGACATTCGACTTCGAGCAGAGCGTGCAGGGAAATGGTTATTTCATGACCTACATATATGCGAAGGCCGATAATGTCGCTATGAAGAATTACGCTCACGGCAGCGGCTCAATAAACAGTGAGGCCGTCCTGAACTACTATAATATGGACAGGAAGACGCACTACGCCGACTCATACAACGACATCATGGAGAACTGCATCCAGTTCAAGGAAGATGTATCCATGGTCTATGCGCCGATGAGAATCGCTGTCGGAACCGGTTACTACGCCGCAAACCCGGTAGACTACAGCTCCTTACTGAAGGAGAAGACCTGGGTGAAGAATTATCGTGCCGGCACCAGCATGCACCATGAGGTGGAGTATGCCCATGCTCTGGATAAGGAATTGAGTCTCGTTGCCAAAGAGAAATTCAATTTAACCTATGATCCAGAAATAGTGGGCGTAGGCTACACACAGATGAAAGTCAATGAAGATATGACTGACGGCAAGGCCCATATCGGCGTCCTGCAGGCATCAGAAACCTTTGCCAGTTTGGATACCATTAATGGGGGTACCATTGGCAATCTGGATATGACTGCCTGGAAGAATCCTGCCATTGAGATCGATGAGGATTACTGGGGAACCTACCATATCGAGAAGAACATGACTCTCGAAGTGCCCTACCATCTGATTCAGAAGTCGGAAGACTGGCTGCCCTGCTGCTTCGGCGGCTTTGCGGACATGGACGCCACGAATAAGAAGTCCTTCAAATCAGCAACTGGCGTCTTCGACTGCACCTGCTTCAAGGCACCAACCCAGGCTCAGTTCCCAAGAGTCTACTAGTGAAGAAGGGATAAATCTCCCTTTCTTTTTTAATTTTTTTTCTTGATCGATATGCAATTCGCGACCTGGGAGCCCCTTTACCTGGCTATGCTAGAGGATTTCGGCTTCTCTCTAAAGAGGGATGAAGAAGCGGCAAGGCTGCTGGCAGAGCTCTTGCATGGCTCAGAAAATTGGCTGCCTAAAGCCGATGCCCGGGTTCGCGGCCGAGGTGTGGTTGTATTCGGCAATGCCCCGACTCTGGATCGCGAGCTGGATGGGCTGCAGGAAAAAGATGCTGTCCTCCTGGCAGCAGACGGGGCGACGACGGTTCTCTTGAAGCATGGTATTATACCCGATATCATAGTTACTGACCTGGACGGCTCCTTTCCTGACATTTTAAAGGCCAATCGAGAGGGCAGCATCGTGGTGGTACATGCCCACGGAGACAATCTGGACGCACTGCAAAGATGTGTGCCAGAGCTAAAGAGGGTCATAGGCACAGCCCAGTGCCGCCCTCCTCCGGGCCTTTATAACTTTGGAGGATTCACTGATGGGGATAGATGTGTATTTCTGGCAAAAGAGCTGGGGGCGACCTCTATAAAACTGGTCGGCTTTGACTTCGAAGATGAGAGTGTCACTCCGCGCAAAAGAAGGAAGCTGGCCTGGGCCAAAAAGCTGATCGAACTGGCCATGAGCTGAAAGGGCTGCAAAAGAGCAGAACTTCTCAGGATATCAGTTCGAGGACGGCCAAGAGTGCCTGCTCAGCTACCGACTCCGGGCCAAGGCTCGCATCTATCAATACAAAACGTTCCGGCTCACCGGCGGCCAGCTGGCGGAAGTTTTCGTCCACGGACTGCAGGAACTCGAGCCTGCTCGAACTTCTCCCGTCCCGGACGCGACTGCATTCTCTGCAGGGCAAGGCTTGGGTCAAGGATGAAGAGCAGCGTCCTGTCGGGCTGCAAATTCCAGGGTTGGTAGAGGCTTCTGATCCATTGCACGGGATGCGGGACGATATTTCTGAGTGTTACACCCTGGTAAGCAGCGGTGGAATCGGTATATCTGTCGGATAAGACAACTGCACCCTCTTCGAGGGAAGGAATGACCGTTCTGGCCAGGTGACCGGCATGGTCAGCCATGAATAGAAAGAGCTCTTCCATGCGCCGGGCTATAGATGTCTCTCCAGGCCCGGCATATGCAAGCTCTTTCCTCAAGATCTTACCTGCATCACCTTTCGTCGGCTCTGCAGTTAGCACCAATCTCCTCACCGGCATCAGCTCCGCCAGCGATGCTGCAATATGCTGGGCGGCAGTGCTCTTTCCTGAGCCGTCGATTCCCTCCAGAGTGATAAGGTGGCCTTTCACATTTTTTTAGCTGGTCTTGAAAATAGATTAAATTATCGCTGTGGGATGGTTTTTTGCAGACAAAAGGTAATTTGATATTGTCGCCCGATACTAACTCTGGCACTTCATCCGATGGGTATCCGCAGTCAGTCCAGTAACCCTCGCAGCGGGCGTCTGTACCGCATTTGGGTTGTCTCATGGTCATAGGTAGACAGATAGTCAGTATCCTACCATAAGGACCTATCAACGCGGCCTGTAGTCCCCTTCTTGCACCAGCACTCACGGCAGAACAAATTTCTAGGCTCGTGCCAGCCCTCTAAAGGGACAAGAATGGAAGGGGCCGGTTGTTTATAAAGTTTTCTATACGAGATATATTAATCTCGCTATAAAGTGCTTCTGCCGCCCAGTAAGCTTTAAGTTGAAGTTCTACATTAACAATGCTGAGGTGCTTCGATTGACCGACAAGATCTATGTAATTGGGCACAAGAGCCCTGATACCGATTCCGTAACATCTGCAATAGCCTATGCCAACCTGAAGAATGCCCTTGGAATGAGTGAGGCAGTACCAGCAGCCGCAGGAGACCTTAACGGCGAGACCAAGTTCCTGCTGGACTACTTCAAAGTTCCTTACCCGGAGAAGCTTACCGACGCGACGGGTAAGAAGGTGATCCTGGTGGATCACAATGAGATGGCTCAGGCGGTGGACAAGCTCGATATGGAGAACATCGTCGAGATCGTTGACCACCACAAGATTGGCGGCCTCGCCACCGGCAAGCCCATATTCTTCCTCAACGAGCCGGTGGGCGCGACCGGCGGCATCATCGCGAATCTCTATGAGCAGAATAAAAAAGAGATCAGCAAGCAGATGGCCGGATTGATGATGTCTGCCATCCTCTCCGACACAGTTCTCTTCAAGTCCCCCACCTGCACTCCTCGCGACAAGACCGACGTGGAGAAGCTGGCCAAGATCGCGGGCGTCGACCCCATGAAGTTCGGTATGGAGCTGCTCAAGGCCAAGAGCGATATCTCTTCCAAGTCCGCCAAGGACATCCTCATGGGCGATTTCAAGAAGTTTGACTTTTCCGGCACCAAGTCCGGCGTCGGCCAGATCGAAGTCATGGACCTCAAAGACCTGGAGCCCAAGAGAGCGGCCATCCTCGATGAGATGAACAAGTTGAAGGATGCTGAGAAGCTGGATATGGTCGTCTTGATGCTCACGGATGTCATGAAAGAGGCTAGCGACATTCTCTTCGTAGGGAATGCCACTGCTGCAGCAGGCTTCGAGAAGGCCTTCGGAGGCAAGCTCGCCAACAACTCCATCTACAAGGAAAAGGTCCTTTCCAGGAAGAAGCAGGTCATCCCGCCTCTGGAAGGCGCCTTCAAGAAATAGTTCTTTGGAGTGTGAGGCGACCCGGATGGCCACCTTCACTTTTTTATTAGCATCTACTAAAATCCCTCACCGGCTAGGATGCACCTTCTCGCGATTTATGCGTACCAGCGGCTTGGAGAGATGGCGGCGAGCGCAGGGCGGCACCTCATAGAATCCAGTCTCCAGATCCCGGAGACGGACGGTCCGTTCGCGACCGACGGATCTTGTTTTGCAGTGCCGACAGCGGTAGCCCTGGCCACTGCCAGCAGACTCCATTTTTTTCTTGCATTGCGAGCAGAGCGGCACCGTCAGCTCCTCCTGCTCGGCAAGACGGATGATGTTGATCTTCTCCAGGTTGAGCGACCCCTCTCGCATAGAGCCGTAAACCTCCAGCTCGTCGCCGGGAATGAGCCGCTTTACAATATCGCGAAAGTTCTTGGTGGGCTCAAAGGCTGCGCACTTCAGGCAAAGTGTGCCATTTTGCAGAACGAAGAAGAGGTGGCCGCCTGCAATTGCCTCTGCCGGCTCTGCCACAAGGCCATGCAGCCTGTAGCTCTGACTCTCCTTTGTATCAGCCCATTCGCCTTCCAGGATATGGGCATCTGTGCCCTGGTTGGTCAGGTAGAGCACACTCGCTCCCTTTGGCTCCGATATTATGGTCCGGAATGCTTCCTTGATCGCCTCGGGGTCGGAACCTCTTATGCCGAACAGAACGGGATCCCCGGAATGAGGTGCGAAGACGACTCTGCTATTATGATGATCTACTGTATCCCAGGTGCGTGGATAGGTCAGAGCATCCGCTTTCCAGACGGATGAGGCATCGATGCTCCGGGGCCTGCCCCAGCGCTGGCGCTCCCGGTAGGCGATCAGCTCGTAAGGTGAAGTCCGGCAGATCCGCGCCCACTGCTGCCAGTGCTCCAATGAGGCCGCGCCCTTTCTTGAAGCCCCGATACCAGATTCCTTCATCATCCAGAAGCGCCCTCGCCTCTTCGATCTCCAGAATCTCAGTGACTGCCCGGCGGTAGAAGCCCGTCATTCGTGCCGTCACCTCTTCTGCAATCACCAAACCCGGATTGGTATTCGCTCCCGTGAAGTCGGATAGCTCCAGGACCGTCTTCAGGGCTACCTCCTTCACCTCACAGAATCGGTCGCTCTCCAGCTGGAAGGCCAGGGCTGCGTTGCCGCGCGTCTTGAAGCGGGCGCAGGGGTTGAGCCTGATAAGCCTCGGCAGACCCAATACCGCCCCAAAAGGCTGGAGCCTCTCCATAAGCACTGCTGCCAGATACGTGGTGCACAGGCCTTTCTCAGAATCGGTATCATCAATTCCAATGAACATGGTCAACCTTAAATAGCCGTCAAACCGACATATATAATGATGGATAAGGAACTTCTCGCCGAGCGTGTGGAAGAGGTTCTAAGGCAGGCCGGATTCTCTACCTCGGATCGCTGCTATCTCCGTCCCAGGAGCTTCGATCTTGCCGCCAGAAAGGGAGATCAGTTTCTGTTTCTGAAGATCCTCTCCAACATCGACGGCCTGAATGAGCAGACGGCTCTGGAAGTGCGCCGTCTGGCCAAGCATCTCTTAGCGAGCCCCATTCTGGTGGGCGAGAAGACCCGCGATCAGTACCTGGAAAGGGGCGCAGTCTACTTCCGCTACGGCATACCTACGCTCAGTCTTTTTACTCTGGCGGATTGTCTTCTGGACGAGGCTTTGCCTCTGGTCTATGCGGCGCACGGGGGGCTATATGTGCGCATCGATGGCACCAGAATGAGACAGCTCCGCCTGGCGCGCGGCATATCTCTGGGGGCGCTGGCTTCAGAACTGGGCGTATCCCGCAGAACCATAAGCAAGTATGAAGTGGAAGATATGGACACATCCGTCGATGTGGCTCTGAAGCTGGAAGAGATATTTGAGCAGGAGCTGATCCAGCCAGTGGACCCCTTCCACCATGGAACTGTGGAGGAGGAGAAAGGCCCGGTGACAGACACTGTTTTGCGCCTGCTTCTGGAGATAGGCTTTGATGTAGTTCCTACGGGGCAGGCACCATTTAATGCCATAACCAGACTCGGGGATCTGGTAGTGCTGACTGGCGTCAGCAAGTTCTCCCAGAGCATGCTCAAGAAGGCCCGGCTCATGAGCAGCCTTTCATCTGTCGCCAGGACCAAGTCGGTGGTAATAGTAGACGGCGAGACGAAGCTGGAGTGCATCGAAGAGACGGCCCTCATTGAGAAACGCGAGCTTGAGACCATCGACCAGACCAGGGAGTTCGAAGATCTGGTCCTCGGAGAAGACAGAATAAATGAGAGTGATGAAAATCGTCCTGTGATAAAGGACGGAGCTTCATAAATTGTCCCCCGCGGACGCGGGGTCAGGGGGGCCCGCACGGCCTCGAGTGCGCCCCCGTCACCCCAGCGCGTCTCACCGCGCGGAACCCCGGAAGAAGAGGTGGAATAAACTTTTGCGTCTTGACCAAAGCTATGCTGATGTCATTTGACTGCAGACTGGATAGAATAGATGCAGACGAAGACCGCTTCCTCTCTTTCTTCCGGGGTGCCGCGAGTCGGCCCTGCGGGCCTCCCGCGATATGGTTGGGGCGCCGCTCAAGGCCGCGGCCGGCCAAGCGACGGAGGCTAGATTGCAGACATATAGCGGACGCGGGGTCAAGAGGCCTGCACGGCCATAAGTCTCGCCCCGTCACCCCACCGCGTGACACCCGCGGGGAACCCGGAAGAAAAGGCGGAATAGTCTTTTGCGCCCAGATAAGAGATAACGATTTCAATTTGGCAAATTCTCTGTAAAAGCATACATTCATCTCATCTCTCGCCAGAGTCATCCTTCTCAGGAGGCAATAGCATTCTTATGGAATCTATCACGAAACCGATTACGGAATCTCTCATGGACAGGATCAAGGAATCCGGCAGGGTATTCGTCTTTGGAATTGCCGGGGACAGCGGTTCGGGCAAGACGACCATATCTCGCGGCATAAAGAGAATACTGGGCGAAGAGATGGTGGCCTCCTTCTCCATGGACGACTATCACAGCCTGGATAGAAGGCAGCGAAAAGAGCGCAATATCACGCCTTTGCACCCGGACGCCAATCACCTCGACCTGCTGGCGGATCACCTGGAAGCACTGCGCCGCGGCGAGAGCATCGACAAGCCCGTTTACGATCACAGCACAGGCGCCATAAGTGGTACGGTGCCCTTTGGCCCCGCGCCGGTGATAATCGTGGAGGGGCTTCATCCGCTTTACACAGAGCGATTGCGCAGTCTCATCGATTTCAAGATCTTTGTGGACCCCTCCCGGTCTGTAAAACGGCTCTGGAAGGTGAGACGCGATGTGGGCGAGCGGGGCTACAACCCTGATCAGGTGATGGCAGAGATCCTGCAGCGCGAGCCCGATTACAAACTCTACGTAGACATCCAGAAGATCTATGCCGAGATCGTGATCAAGATCCAGGATTCCCGGTTTCATCCCTCCCCGCTGCAGGCGGAGCCTGCCATCGATTGGTACTCGGTGCGGCTGATACTTCCGACCCTCGATCAGCCTGTCTCTGAGGTTGGTCTGACCATTGATCTCAGCAAGATACTGCACAGGTCCGAGCACGAGTTTTCCATTGAATTTCAGCGGGACGATTACTACGGCAAGAATGTGGGCATCATGACTGTTGATGGCGAGATTCATCAGTCCATGATTGCGGAGCTGGAGAAGAAGCTGGGCGACTCACTGGGTACTTACGCCATCATCAGCGACAGGAGGCAGGAGTACGTCAACGCCATCGGTCTTGCCCAGCTGATCCTGACCTGGAGCTGTGTGGAGAAGCTGGAGCACCTGCTTCGCGCTGGCGATCAGTCGCGCTCGTAGGCCATGATATTTTTTTGATTTCCTTTAGGATCGAGGTCGCCCGGGCGGCGCTTCCTCTGTGGGCTCTTTATCTAGGCGGTTAATATTCATCACGGGATAATTAAACTCTGGTGGGTACGGAAGAAAACCGCAGAGTCGCAGAGCGCACGGAGGACGACGAACGGAGAACTATCATGAAAGGCAATTTTCTGGGCTTCAGGTTATGGAATAGTGATAAAGAAGATATCGCGTCTCTGCGAACTCTGCGTCTCTGCGGTTAATATTCGTAGCGGCATATTCAAACCAGAGGATTTATGAAAGAACACCACAGAGGCACGAGCGTACAGAGGACTACGAAAATAAATGTCGGATTCCTGTGACCCGCGCACGAACCCGCACTAAATGGCGAGGAACAAGTTTTCACCCTCTCTTCTTCATCTCCTTCTCGATCTCTTGCCCGGCTTCAGTCAGGTACCAGACGCCGGTGTCCTCGGTAACGAGATTCTTCTCAGCCATCTCAGCCAGGATCTTATTGACCATCGATGCCGGGATGTGCTCAACCTTGGCGACCTTCTCTGCCGACATCTTGCCCTTGGAGCCCAAAATCTGAACTACCCTTTCGCGCTGCCTGCTTCCCATGATGAAACCCATATTTGCGTCCATGTCATCTGCCATAATTTCTCCCTCTTTTGCGTTAGCTTTATAGCTACTCACCTCAATGTTAAAAGTGGCGGGCAGTCCGGGTGGTTCGGCGTCACCTATAACCCGAAATCGTCGATAAGCGGGGGGCGAAGCTGGCGGAAGACTTTGGGCGCTGCGCGTTCAGTCCAGGTGCAGACAATGATTCTCCGTCCTGTAGGGATAGCACCGGTCCATGGGTCTTCCTGAAGGAAGATCTGTGTACCATAATTGCAGGAACCGGTTCAGGCCCGGAAGGGAGCAGACCTACTGCGGGTAACTGTCGCTTATAGGTATAAGGGGAGGAGGACGCATCGGGATTAACTGGCGCGCGAGTTCGAGGGCAACCGCTGGCGGGCCTGCCATTTAACTCTTATTTATTGATTCTGTTTTCGAAGTCTTCACCGAGAACGATAAGATCAAACCGCTGCGCTGTTCGATCTTGTCGCTTAGCGAGCCGTTAAGAATCTAGAACATGCCCTTCTTTTATTGATTCTGTTTTCGAAGTCTTCACCGAGAACGACGGGTAAGCGCATTCCCTTCGAGGAATTCGGTGGCTGAAAATGACTGGGCAAAAGGTGAACTGGAATCGCCAAATTATTAAGGATGTTAATCCGGCTTTGAAGAGGTTCGAACGCTGGCTGACTGAGCACGGCCAGCAGCCCTAGAAAAGCAGTCGGGCGCGGAGGCCAAGCAATGACTGCGATTAAGACGCTGCAGAAGCGGATCGATAGGCTGGAAGAACAACCGACCACTGAACCAGATATCGTAGAATCGGTGCTTGCAGACCTTAGCGGATGCCGATCTGGAACTTTTGCAGGAGTTTTCGATTCTACAGAGTCGGGCTTTGACGAAGAGCAAATAGCGGAAATGATGAAGGATCGATATCGAAGGGCAAAGAAGGCAGTAGAATGTTTTCAAGCGAAATATGCTGAGATCGCGGCGATGCGACAAAAACAATGAACCTAATCATCATCAATATATTGCCCGTCACATTTTCAGATCGATTTCAAACTCCTCGCCGCTGAGCGTCTCGTTATTGGCAATATGAAATCGATTTCATTCGATCTCAATCGTTGCCCCGCCTCATTCTCTTCATGTACTTCCCACTCTGAGTTGTTGTTTCTGGGCGAGATTCGCTCAAAAGAGCCTGTTTGGAGACTTGGGTTTAAGATTACAAAAAGACGGTTGCCGCCCTATATTTTCATAATAGCGCTACATAATTAATTATAATTAATATATATACCACTGAAGTATGATCCATAAACTATGATGCCAATAATATATATAAAAATTCCGACTATCAGAGTTTTATCCCGATTCACTATTATCTCATGGCCTGCACGCCATGATTCGTAGATTTCTGTAATACTTTCATTTGTATATGCTTCTATATCCTTTGTCTTATTCTCTGGATCCAGTATCTCATCCCTCAATATAGATAAACTATCTATTGACATATTCATGATCCAATCTCTTTTTATAAGCTGAATTTTATTATATCCTAATACTATCACAGATATAGATTAGAATAATTATTGAACTAATAAAATAATACTTTCCTGGAAGTTGGTATATCTTTTCTTGGGTGGGTGAATTTAATAAGAACAGTTTATAATCATTTAAAATTAATACTAACGTCCCTGCACTTGTTGCTAAAATCCAATTATTTGCATCATTTAAAACTTTCTTCGTTCGCCCATATGTATCATTTTTCTCAAGAGCATCAGCTAATTCTTCTTTAGCTTTTTCTAATCTAGCTATTGGGTCCGCATCATCAGTTCTCACAATATCACTCGCTGCATCATCTATTCTATCTTGATTCATTTCTAATTAAAGATGCAACATAAAACTATTTATATCTGCCTGACATTGTCGGAAGGTTCTAAGCATTATCTCAGTAAACAAGAGCATATTCGATCCTCAACTTAAGGTGGCTCCTTCCGAGGATCTGTCAATTTTCCTGATTTTATGTCTCTTGCCTTCTTGAAAGCAGACTCTGCTCCATCCTCGATTTTCAATTTTTTAAGAGCCTTTCCCTTGTTAAACCATGCATCATCATAAAAGGGATCTAGGTGAACTGCATTATCATAACACTCGTTAGCCTCTCTAAACTGATCAATAATGTAATGAGTTTTGCCCATATTATTCCATACAATTGGATCTGAATGGTCCAATTTAATTGAACTCCTATAACAGTCAATTGCGTCGTTGTATTGCCGTAGCTCAAAGCAAATATTCCCCTTATCATTCCACACAGGAGCATTAGATGGAAGTTTTGGATTTCTTTTAAATATAGCATCAAAGCAAGCAAATGAGTTTTTGATTTGCCCTATTTTGGCAAGAGCGATGCCTTTGTTATTCAAAGCAAATGTATATGGATTCCTTACTCTAAGTGCTTCATCAAAACATCTTATGGCTTCTTCATAATGGCCTAATTCACTTAGAGCAACTCCTTTATTTGCCCAGGCAATTGCATCCAAATGATCTTGCTTCAGAACTATCTCAAAACATCGAATTGCCTCTTCGTATCGGCCAAGACTATTTAGGTCGCAGCCCACATTATTATAAGCACAAATGAATGAGGGGTTTTTATCAATTAATTCCTTAAAGATTTTTATGGATTCCTCATATTTACCCTCTCTTGATAATGTTAAGGCTCGATCATGTATATTTTGTGTTTCTTAGGATTTATCTGGAGTGATATATCATCAATAGATCCATCACCGAAATTTATATTATCTATTGTTTTGGCGATTTGGTATAATTCACAAAATTTCTCATGCCTATTTTTCTTCGGTGTTGAAATTAGATTTGTAGATACTTCCATTGTAGCTCTTTTTGCACATGCTCTCGCATCTCTTCGGACTTCTGAACCTGTGAATCTTATAACCCTCCATCCATCTAAATCAAGAGCGCGATCTCTCTTACTATCATGGGTTCTTTGTTCGATAGTTTTATGGTAGTCGTGTCCATCAATTTCTATTGCAATTTTTCTACTTACGATTGCGAAGTCAATATAATAACCCAATGCAGGATATTGGGGTTCTAACTCTTTCGAATGGCCGAGTTTATCTGCAGCTATTAGGAACTGCTTCTCAACCTCAGATTGACATAATCTTAACTTATTCAATAAATCTTGGCAATTTTTTGCTGATTCCATTGTTATCCCATTTGTTTTTACCACTACCTACTATATAAGAATTGAGATTGTGAACCACGACTTCATGCAGAGAAATAAATGGACAAAAATTGTCTAATTAATTATTTTTATCGCACCAAGAAAAATTATTAATAATATAATAAACGTAGAAAACCACTAATATAATTGATTTGGTTATACTCTGTTTTGCACCGATATCTTTAGATAACTCCATCACTTTGAGGAGTCTCATAACGCTAATTAAAATTACCGTTATGTTTATAAACTCATAACGCTAATTGATTACTGTTATGAGAGCAGTAGGCTATGTCCGGGTAAGCACTGAGAACCAAAATGGCTGCTGATAGCTTCGGGCTTGAAACCCAGCGAGACGCGATCACGAAGTACTGCGCTGCAAATGGCCTAGAGCTAGTACAGATCTATCGAGGATCCTGCGTTTTCTGGATCGCTGCCACCTTTGGAGAGGCCCGGCCTGCATGCTTTGCTTGAGGCTTTGAAGGCCGGAGACATCAAGCAAGTTATTGTAACCAGGCTAGACCGGCTTGCCAGGGACACTATGCTCTCCTTGTGGCTCATGAAGGAGATCAAGAAGCTTGGAGCGGAGCTAGTAAGCATTGCGGAACCGGGCCGCTGGGAAGATCCGACCCAGAAGCTTCTTTTGACTATGGTAGCGGCTTTTGCCGAGTTCGAGAAGTCCTTGATTACGTCCAGGTTGTCAAGCGGTCGGAAGACTAAGGCCCGCCAGGGTGGTTATGCAGGCGGCAAGGCACCTATCGGTTACAAGGCAGAGCGAGGCGACAAGGCCCTTACCTTGGATGAAGAGAAGGCCAGCACAGTTAGCGGGTCTTTGAGCTGCGAGATATGAAGCCGGAATGCTCGCTCAAGAAGATCGCGGACATAAAGAAGGCTCTTTCATCCTATGCAGGTGAAGCGTATTTTGGATAGGCGAGGAATCTATGAGGGCCGCTATAGGTATTCGGGAATAGAAGCAGATGGGAAACAACGTGCATACTGGCAAAAACAACGAGATAATGCGTGCTTTTGACGTATGTAGCGTCTTGCATTTCATGGCCAAGTTCCCAGCTTTTCAAAATCATAATACGTCAAAGGTCCATTATAAAATCCACTCTGCCAAATTTTATGGATAATCTCTGAACTTTTCTTCAGTCTATCAACGAACCTATCTAGCTCTGAGCAGCCTGATGAATTCGCCAGGATCTCAAGAAATCTCTTGCTTTCCGCCTTAATAATAAAGCTTGGAGGTCGTGTTAAATAGACGCTACTATATGGGGACCATATTTCTTTCCGTCGAGGATTTAATGGATCTGACGCATGACACACTGTTCGTATAAAAATAAAATAATCTGACTCAATAAATTCCTGGAATTCTATAAGTTCTGAGAGCTTTGAATTACTGAATCTTTCATTAAAGAGATCCGCCGTTATGCTCATTCTACGAGGGTTCTTATTCAGGCGATTATTTCGCTCTATGTCTAGAGAATAGAGATATGCATTGAGCTCGCTGAATGAAGCGTATCCTCCTTCACGTTTTCTATTTATTAGCAATCCTTCACCTAGCAAATTCTGAATAAGATCCCAATGGTTGTATTTTATCAAGGCAGCTATAAGCGATATGAACATTTCCTGTAGCAAGAACTTATATCCATCAAAATCAGTGGTATGATAACTTCCAGAAAAATTATCTGGAATATCATAAAGCTTTAATCCTTCACCAAAAAATTCATAAATTTTTTTAATAGCACCTACATTTTTATACTTGGCTACCTCTATTGCAGCTTCTATGAAATCATAAGAAATCATCAATCCATCATCGATTTGCTGGATGATTGCATCATCATGTTCATCGAACTTTGTAAAATCCGGTTTTATGCCTTGTAAGCGTCGATAAATATTATTCAGAAATTCCATAACGATGGGTTCAATAGGCTCATTTGGAGAAGATAATGCACGTCTTATCTCGAATATCGTTGGACCCAAACCATGACTGGGTGACAGACTCTCCAATTTTTCTATAATTTTCATATAATCTTCTATGAACTGCCCCGCACCCTTGCATGGGATGTACGTATAGTCTATCGATCTTAAAATAGTCTCAATATCTGCATTTGGCGTACATGGATCGACCCAAAATAGTGGATAATAAATTGGATTTCTCTCAGACAGAACTTTTTGTATGCCTTTATCACGACCAGAGTATCCAAGAATTATAACCCCATGCTCACTTAGGACTCTAATTAATTCAGTTTCCATTTTCAGAGACAATTTTTCTAAGTCTTTTGGCGTATTTTTAAGCGCGCCGCGTCCCAAATCCCCGTGTGGTTTGTAGATTCTTACAGACTTGCAATGGATTAATGGTTCTGATTTCTCTAAATCATCATCATTAGAAATTACCTGATATTCCAATTTTTTTTCTTCTAAGGCCTTCTCAATATAATTGTCAAAATTTGTGGTTATAATTGCTCTTATTATCTTGCGCCTCGCCAATTCAGCGATACCTCGATGTGATAATCCTGGTTCTTTGCCGTTTAGATATTCTTTGAGGAAACTTTGTTGATCTGGATAATTCGGATAAAGTTGATGCATCAATTCATTATATTCCATTTTCGAATAGTTGCTCTTGATAAACCATTCTTCTAATTGACTTGCATCTATTGTTGAATTTCCATCCTTATTATCTGCAGCCCACAATACGCCTGCAGTCTTCATCATTAGATCCCATGATGTTGGTAGACCTGCATCTTTTGATACACCAGCGCCCGCAAATAGGACATATTTCTTTTCACCAGGCGATGCACTTGCCGCGAGTCTCACAATAGGGTCCATCTCTCATCTTCCTGCATTTTTAGCGCCTAAGGCTTAGCGATGTGTCTTTGTGTTGGCACTATTGATCCTCATTTATGATTACCTAATATTTAAATGGACCAGAGCGGGCCAAAGTAATCTATGTCAGCTCGTCTGGAAAAGAGAAAGAATATAATTCATGGCGACAACATTTGCCATCTCCCGGAGGAAATAAGGCTGCATGGAAGATGAATCGCAAGAAGATCAAGGCTTGAAAGAGGTTCCTGCTAGCGAGATACTTGCCAAGATCGAGAAAGGCGAGCTAGTGAAATATGATCACGTGATAGTTAAAGGTGACTTAAACTTAGGCAATTCAAATCTTCTGCAAAAGATGATAGAAAACTTGTCACGGGCAAGATTGAGATAACGGATTCATTAATACAAGGCAAACTGGATTTCCGCAACGTATCCTTCCAAGATTTTATCGATTTTAGTAAAACGAGATTCTTCCAAGAAGCTCTTTTCGAAAGAGCCGTCTTTAAGTGTGGCGCTGAGTTTTCAAGGGCAAGGTTCGAGCAATCAGCCATTTTTGAAAAGATTATGTACCGCCCTACTAATTGGTATGAGAAAGCTTTAGGTCTCAGTTTCGTCGGCAGTCTATTTATGGGACGCGCGAGCTTTGGTGAGGCTATTATCAAGGATGATGGCAATTTCGAAAAAGCTAGATTCTTTAAACACGCAGACTTCAGTAAAGCCACTTTTGGCCGCCTAATATTAAGAGATGCAGGGATTTTAGACTATATCGATCTAGATGATTTGAAAACGAATCATATAAATCTATATAATGCAGTATTTTTTAACCCATATTCTCAGCAAAGCGCATTTAGAAAGGCAAAAAAACTAGCCGAAGTATCAGGCGATAAAGAAGAAGCTGATTATTATCATTTCAAGGAAATGGAAGGGAAAGAAAAGCAAATGGTATACCTTTCGAGGCTTTGTATGACTGGGACGAAGTAAGAGAAATTGAGTTAGAGAATCGTGTCTCATTTCCTAAAAATAAAAACGAATTAGTTTACAGTCTAGCCAATGCGATTAAAGAGAGAAAGTGGAAACATCTGAAAGATTTTATAAAATATAATGTATTAGAATATATTTTTATCCAATGATATTTGGATATCGCATTTGCGCCCCATCCGTGGCTCATAGGTATGGTGGATTGCAACTTTTAACATCTATTTGCCATTATTTATTGGACGGGAAACGGGGTAATCGGTGCTACAAATGCCATTCAGATTACATTTGGTTCAGCTTTACCGTGCGATAGCCCCTGGCTATATTGCGGTTATAATCAATCCGCACCCGCCGGGTATAGGCTTGCTCCTGCATAGTCGAGCCGTGGCAATAGAGGAGCCATATTTGGCACCTTTCTGTGGGCGGCCTTCATCACGACCTTCGCGAGGAAGTATATGAGATGAAGGCGGCTGGGAAAAGCCAACCAACTTGCTAGATGTTGATGCCACGTATACTACCACTTTCTAGTAGGTATGTGATAGAATTATACGGTAAATGCTTTACAAAATGAAATAGATTACCTGAAAATACGACTAGTAATGGTATTTATTTACACAAAAATTACATATACGATAAGCGCGTTTACTATGTATAATATGAGGGCTAAAAGAGCAGAATCAATATGCTAGCGCATCTATCAAGGGCTTAAAGGTTTACGGGTAACTGTCGCTTATAGGTATAAGGGGAGGAGGAAGCATCGGGACTAACTGGCGCGCGAGTTCAGTGGCAACCGCTGGCGGGCCTGCCATTTAACAATAAATATATTGATCCTGTTTTCAAAGCCGGATTTATAGGGCGACCGGCAAGCATGGAGGGGCATGAGTAAAGAGTACCGTATTTCGCAGGAGCTGGTTATGAGTTCTTCATGGATCGTCTATTAGGCAGATAATCTGGAGCAGAGCCGTTCACATGGAATTCCTTGGGCATCAGCTCCATGCGACAGTTGATCTACATCAATACTGATAAATAATTCAAGGTACGACCTCTTCTTAGAACCCATCATATGCTGCTATGATACGCTTATCCGAGAATACCAGAATGCAGGCCGTGCGACTCTGTATCATCGCAATTTTACTGATAATGATATCAGTCATGACTTTATCGCCCGTCTTAGCTACAGGTAGTACTACAGACGCCACGGTCACTTCTCCAGTATGCGCTAATGAAGCTACTGCTGGTGCCCTCGAAGATCTCACTGTATCATCTGTAGCTACTGTCTTTGCAGCCGGCCTTTTAGCGGGCTTTAATCCCTGTCTTCTTGCTATACTGGCGTTTCTTGCAAGCTCAATGCTGTCCAGTACAGGCCGCAGAAAAGACATCCTGACCATGGTAGCTGCCTTTTCTCTGGGCATGCTTGCAGTCTACATTGTTATCGCTGTGGGCTTATTTAGCGTTCTACAGGAAAGGTCTACTGCCGCTATGTTCCGCCTTGTTCTGGCAGCTGTCCTATTGGTTTTGGGGCTAATGCAACTGGAGGATGCCAGGAGGCTACAAAGTGGGGGCACGTCACTCTTCCGCACGGATTGGACTAAGAAGTATGTCCATGGTGTCGTTTCCAGCCGCAGGCTCAGCTCCTATTTCCTATTAGGAGCGCTCTTCTCTCTGGTAAGGGCTCCATGTGTGGGAGGGATCTATATCGCTATTATCGGCATGATCTCCAGCCAGGGGTATGCCTCATCAGGACTGCTCTATTTGTTGATTTACAACGTGGGCATAGCACTACCAATGCTCCTCATTGGAGGGATCATCGCGCTGGGTATGAGCCCAGAGCAAGTGGATCATTTCAGGAACAAACACAGAGTCTCCATCAGATTGATAACGGGATTCACGCTGATTGCTATGGCCCCAATCATATACGGGCAAATGATTTAGACTGGATGAGCATTATATATCTGATATATCTTGTTCCGCCGCATTCGGCGGCAGTGTCGTCTAATCTGTAGTTCGATAAAACGAATGCTAAGATCTGAATAACCATATCATCCTGGAATCAGGGAATGGGTTCGGGAAATCAAGAAAGGAAATGAATGAGATGCAGTCTGCCATTTGCCGTTTAAACCTCCAGATCGTTCAAGCCATACCGAGGACGACGGGTAAGCGTATTCCCTGCGAGGAATCGGTGGTTGAGATGATCCGATGACGGCTATCATCAAGATACTCCAATAGATCTGCTTCAATCAGAGTACTGCAAGATATGCTCCAATTACAGAAATTGGAGTAGCATATGCTCCAATCATAGAAATTGGAGTAACATATGATCCAATTACAGAAATTGGAGTAATCTATGCTTCTATCAGAGACAATAACATATGCGTTATACTGAAATTTGATAACGTAAGGGGAATGCTTGCTCGTGTAAATCGTGCGCGGGTAATTGCGTAAAGATTTTCCCGACATCTTTAAGTAACGTTTCTATCAAAATAATGCTAAGTAGAAAAAGGAATCCACTATGGACGATAAAATATATGCAGTAATGACTGGAGATATTATCGGATCAACTCGACTTACAGAACGATTTGGCAGTTCTTGGGTCGACGATCTTCATGATTCCTTAGACTATTTGAAAAGAATTCACTAATCCCGCCGTCTATTTTTAGAGGAGATAGTTTTCAGATAGCAACGTCAAATCCGGATTCCGCAATAAAAGATGCAATTATCTTGCGGCTAAGATTAATATCGAGTTTTAAGGTAGATGAAACCTATCCAAGATTAGACGCTAGAATTGCAATAGGCTTGGGAAAAATTGATCATCTCCCAACTGGCAAGGACAATTATAACATCGGTGAGATGTCAGGTGAAGCATTTAGAAATTCCGGCCAACTTCTGGACAGAAACTTGAAAGGAGATAGAAATCTGATTGTTAAGACGCCCTGGCCTGAAGTAGATGCAGAAATGGATATTCATTGCTTAGTAGTTGATCGATTAATAAGCAAATGGACGACTAAGCAATGTGCTGCTGTGATGTATAAGCTTGATGATTATAATTTAAAGGAAATCGGAGAAAAGCTAAATATCAGCTTCTCTGCGGTCGGCAGACGGCTAAAGAAGACGGATTACGATATTGTGGTTAGAATTGTTGAAAGGTATTCTGAGTTGATCAAAACGAAAATCAACAGTCACATAATTAATCACAAAGGAGATTAAAAATATGGAGCTAATATTTTCCTTTTTAATCTACCTGATCTTTGCCCACATAATTTCTGATTTTGCATTGCAGCCTGACAAATGGGTAAAAGACAAAGAAGAGCACAAATCGAGGTCGAAATATCTTTATTTGCACGCTTTTGTAGCTGCCACTCTTGCAGGGATTGCATCGGCTCTATTCTTTAATTTATATGCGACGGCTTTTGTAGTCGTGTTAACTTTATTGAGCCATTTGGTCATAGATTTGATGAAAACGCACTTTAATAATACGCTGAAATCATTCATATTCGATCAACTCGGACATTTTGCAGTAATCATAATAATCCTGTCTTTATTATTCCCATTGAATTGGCATCAAGGCATTCCCTTTTTTAAAATTTGGCTGTCTTCATCCACTGCGATTTGCTTAATTGTCGTGTTGGCAGGATATATCGTCCTTTTCCGGCCAGCCAGTATTCTCATATCAAAATTGGTTGAAAGCTGGAGGCCGGAATTTGAGGATTCTGATGGCCTGAAGAATGCAGGCAAGTATATCGGCTATACTGAGCGTCTTTTGATCTACACACTGATGCTGCTTCACCAATATACTGCAATAGGACTATTAGTTACTGCCAAATCAATCTTGAGATTCAATGAACGAAAAACCAGCGAATACATCTTATTCGGAACGCTTCTCAGTTTTAGCATCGCGATTCTAGTTGGAATCTTAATCAGTCTATTTCTGTCCTATTTCCTTCCTGAAAGTGCACAAAATATTTTAAGAAACCTGTATGATAATAGTCAATAATATAGATACTTTTATATGTCTAGTTTTAGTAATATCTCTAAAATCTGATCTTAAAATCTCTAGAATGCGGCCCTTTCATAATCGGGTTTATATCACCTATAACGGCTGACGATTTTCAGTTCATACCCTTCAACTTCCACAACTCTCTTTCGGCAATACTATTGCGGCATGAGGTTCAAAACAGGTGCAATCTTTTCCCTGCACCAAACCGGTTCAGGCCCGGAAGGGAGCAGACCTGCTGCGGGTAACTGTCGCTTATAGGTATAAGGGCAGGAGGATGCATCGGGATTAACTGGCGCGCGAGCTCGAGGGCAACCGCTGGCGCGCCTGCCATTTAACCCTGTGTATATTTATTCCTATTCTTAAAATCCCGTCGAATACAACAAGTAACGGCATTGAACGGATACGGATCGGCGACTAAAAAAATTAAGAGGATAAACTTGGCACCAGGTCTAGAAACACCCACAGAGAGATGCAGACCTTCAGGCTTTACCCAAAGACCATGAAGGCGAAAGATAGAAGAGATCCTGGCAACTTGAGAAATGATCAAATAGCCCAACGAACACTTATCATGATGAGCATGAAGTTAAAAATAACGATCACAGGTCAAAAAGTACATGACGTGGGCTACAGGCCCTACCTCGCTGAGTTAGCAATGCGCCTGGCCCTCCGAGGTTTTGAGGTCTACAATGACGATGAAGATGGACAACAGGCAGTTATAGCCCTGGTCGAAGGTGACGAGCAGAGAACCACGAAATTCTATAACTCAGCCATGTTGGAGCGACCGCCGCTCGCTAAAGTGGATAATGTGAGATCCGAGGACTACACCGGGGCCGTCATGCCGTTGTGGCAATTTGCATCGATAAACACGGCATCTCAAATGAATAAGGCGATTCCAATCCTCCTGGCAGTGAAAGGGAATACCGATGCAATCCCTCAGGTTCTGGAAGAGATCAAAGGCGTGAGAGAAGATGTCCAACCGGGGTATGCAATGCAATTCAGACAGATGCAGGCAGATATACGATCCATAAAAGACCGTCTCGGGTTGTCCTGACTGCATTTCAAGGCCATAAAACCATCCGGTTTCAGTAACAAGGTCAGAGTTTTTTGATGTTATTATCGCGAGGAAATATATGCGATGATGCCGCCGAGCAAACAAGAGCGCCAATGGTGCACGGGATTAACTGGCGTGCGAGTTCGAGGGCAACCGCTGGCGGGCCTGCCATTCAATCATATGTATATCATCTCCATTTTTAAAATCACCGAATCAACAGGTAATGGCGTTACCCGGATGTGGATCGGTGAGTAAAAAATCAAGAGGATAAACTTGGCATCAAGTCAAGAAACACCCACAGGACATGTAGACCTTCAGGCTTTACCCAATGACCATCAGCGAAAGATAGAAGAGCGGCCCTGGCGACGAAAGAAATAACCAAATAGCCATCGAACACATATCAAGGAGAGCATGAAACTGTGCAGTCCTGAAATTATTTCGCACCCTTCGGATTTTATGCGTTCCAATGATTCATTATTATTCACATCCCAAACAATTTTTGACCAAGCTTGAGCATACGATTCATTTTTGAATGCCAGTGCCAACTTGGGATCCAGCTCGGTAGCTCTTTCATAAGATTGGATGGACTCATTATACCTACCCAAATCACGAAGGGCATTTCCTTTGTTATTCCAGGCTTCAGAATCCTTTGGATCTATCTCGATGGCTTTGTCAAAGGCTTCTATAGCCTCATTGTAACGGCCCAATTCATCAAGTTCGCTACCCAGATTATACCAGGCACTGGCATAATGCAGATTGAGCTCAATTGCCTTGTAATAGCTTTCAAGAGATTCATTGTGTCTACCCAGATCCGAAAGGGCATTTCCTTTGTTAACCCAAATTTCTGCGTATTTCGGATTTATATTTATGGCTTCTTCGTAGCATCTGACACCTTCCAAATAGTAGCCTAATTTTGAAAGAGCGATTCCTTTATTATTCCAGGCTGCTGCATCCCCGGAATCCAGTTTGAGGGCTTTATCAAAAGATTCTAGAGACTCGTTATACCTACCGAGGTCATTGAGCACATTGCCTTTGGCAATCCATACGTCCACATTCCTGGGATCGAGCTCTACGGCTCTATCATAGGCCTCGATGGATTCGTTATACTGGCCAATAATATAATAAGCATCACCTGAATTGCGCCAGGCCAAAGAATCGGACTCATTTGAAGTGGAATGCCGGTCCACAGAATCAATAGCCATTGCACTTACGGATACCGGTGCGGTTAAAACTAGCAAAAATATCAGCCATTGGATAGCTCTCATATCATTCCCTCGATTCTATAGCACGCGGAGTAAGCAATGAAAAAGCCTTCGGATGAAGAGATTTTTTTTAAGGACTCCGATTAACTCAAGGCCCGTGGGTTCCCATAGCGAACTTGTCCGTATTTTCAATATTTTCAGACGGATGCTTGGATAGCTTTGACCACGAAGGGCCTCAGTCCTCCATCAGTCCTTAGTCAAAGCCTGCGCGACTTAAGATCTTGAAGGGCCCTACTTGCTGCAAATGGCGGCAAGATGCCTGTGAAGGAGGCCCGCCGGAAGATACATCTTGCCGAGGGCCCGGATGCTTTCAGATACATGTGGATACGATTATGAGATATGCAAGTTATAGATCTTCCTTATCGCTGCCTCAAGCATCCGTGCCCCAAATCTGTAGCGAGCATAGGCCAAAACAACAATCTGAGCTCCTTTTGAATCATATGATTTCTTGGGCCGGCCAATATCTTTGCCGATAACTGGCTCTATTCCCGTATCAAGATACTGTTTCCAGACCTGCAGGAACCGTCTGCGGGATATTTTCATATCCCTGGCAATCTCGCTTGTTGTCACCCCCTTCTTCTTTTCGCGAATAATCCAGTGGATTTTTCGCTTATTCAATTTCATATTCCGAACTTCGAGTTCGGAGCTTAAGTAGGTGCGAAATAGTTTCGGGACTCCACACTCGCTAAAAAGAAGATAAAAAATAGGTGAAAGGCCAGGCGGCTCACTTGAGCTTTTTCTCGAGCTTCTTGAGCTTCTTCTTGGCGGATTGGTTACCCAAAGCTACCTGCTTCGAGAGCTCTTCTGCCTTGGCCTTTTTAGCTCTGTTCAGCTTTTCCATCTGTTTCTTACTCGTTGGCATAAAGTCACCTCGCTACGACTATGGCTGATTCTCTTTAGCCTTTCCCGTCTTAAGAATATCCCTGTATCGATGTACCAGCCTATAAAATATTCGAATGAACGAAAAGCTGACTTACGATGGATCACTCAAACTGCATCATCTTGGATAGAGCCTTTTCCAGCTTTTTCTGCGTTTTAGAGTCTGGACTCAGCAGCAGATCCAAATCCCTTTCAATTCTCTTGAGGCTCTCCGCAGAGGCGGGGCAGTCCTCGTAGATCTCCACGCCCTGCAGCCCTATCTGACCGGGGCTCAAGAAAGGGCTGCACCTGCAGACCATCGGCCGGGCCTGATATATCTTGCAGCCTTTCAGCGTCTTGTCGTAAAATTGGCATGGCGCGCTGGCCTTAAAGGCGCGGATGTCGGGCTCGCTCGGGTGAGGGACTGTGTATTCATCGATCGCCTCTTCCAGGGAGATCTCAAAGTAGCTTGCCAATCTCCGGATATCTTTGGGATAGATGTCGATTGGATCAGCTACCTGGCAACATGCGCCGCAGCGTTGGCATCCAAAATCCATCTGGACCTGAATTCGCAAGTAATCATAGGGATCAAGTGGCATACAATCACGTTATTCCTGGCATTCGTTGGCCTGATAGTTATAATTAATCTGGTGATTTTTCGAAACCCTCTTAAAGAGCCAGCTCCAAATCGCGTTTTATGGACCAAAGCCAGAATCCCAGTTATCTCATCTACGGCGCAGGCGCCTTAGGCAGCGTCCTGGGGGGATTTCTGCAGAAGATCGGCCGCCGTGTGACATACGCCGGCCGGGGTGTGCATTTCCTGGCCCTTCAGGAGCACGGTTTGAAGATCACCGGCATCTGGGGAGAACACTTCATCCCGCCAGAAGAGATCGATGCCCTCACAAGTGCAGAGCCTTCCCGGAAGAGATATTCGACCATACTCTTGTGCGTAAAATCCAAAGATACAAAGACGGCCGCGTCCCAGGCCGCTCCGCTGCTGCAAGAAGACGGCATCATGGTCTCCATACAAAACGGGCTCAACAACTGGGAGGCCATAAGCCAAAGCGTCGGAGAAGAGCGTACTGTAGGCGCTCGCGTCATCTTTGGTGCAGAGATCCCAATCCCCGGCCAGGCCAGGGTAACCGTCAACGCAGACGACGTCCTGCTGGGCGAGCCCTTTGGGACCGTGAACCGGCCTCTTTTGCAAACCCTGCAAGAGGATCTCAACCTCTCCGGAATTCCCGCCAGAATCGTTGGCAAGGACGAGATCTGGTCAGCGCTCTGGGGGAAGGTGCTCTACAACTGCTCCCTCAATCCACTGGGAGCTATTCTAGAGGTCCCCTATGGCAAATTAGGAGATAACGAAGAGACCCGGAATATAATCAAGATCATCATAACGGAGATCTTCCTGGTGTGCCAGGCCCTGGGAGTGACGCTTCCCTACAGGGGCGCGGATGAATACTATCGTTATCTTTTGGAGACGCAGCTACCGCCCACTGCAGGTCACCGCGCCAGCATGCTGCAGGACATCCAGGCAGGAAGAAAGACGGAGATCGATGCACTCAACGGAGCCATCTCCAGATACGCAGAGGAACTTGGCATCTCGACGCCCTACAACGATCTTCTCACAAATCTGATAAAGTTCAGGGAAAAGCCGCAAAATCAGGGGCATGGCCGGTCGACAGGATCTGAACGATCCTGATATTTCCTTTCACTTTAGAGCAGAAAGAAAGCTTTTTCATCCATCAGCGACCATATTTTAATTGGAGTCAGAAACATGGATGGACTGACAGACATACTGAAAACCATAACCGGTGAGATACAAAAGTCCCTCTCCGCCCGAACTGTGGTTGGCGATCCAATCACTGTGGAGGGAAGAACCATAGTCCCTCTGGTGAGCGTGGGCATGGGCTTTGGCGCAGGGACTGGATCTGGAAAGGAGGATAATCCGGGAGGAGGCGGCGGGGGCCTGGGCATGAAGCCCGTCGCGGTGGTGATAATCGATCAGCAGGGTGTCAGAATAGAGAGGCTGAAGGAGAGCCAGCACTCTCTGACAGAGCATCTGGTAGAAGCTATCCCTGAGTTCCTGGATAGCCTTTCCCGCAAGAAGGAGGCTCATGTGGAGGTCGAGGGGGCAAAAGAGCCCTGACCATGGATTTATCCACTATTCTCTTTGTCTTGTTGGCGTTGCTGATAGTAATAATATTTTATTTCGTCACCGCATATAACCGCCTGCAAAGCCTGAGAAACGGCGCCGAAGCAACCCTCTCTCAGATCCGCGTGGCCATGAAGAAGAGGCTGGATATGGTGGAGCAGCTCGTGGACTCCGTGAAGAGCTATGCTCACTTCGAGCAGGAGACACATGAGAAGATCACCCGCCTGCGTACGGGCCTGGGGGATGCCCGGCCGGTGGAGATCCAGAAGATCAACAGTGACAGCCGCAGCTTGCTTGCCGACATCAAAGCGGTGGCGGAGAGCTATCCCCCTCTCAAGACCTCGGAGGCAGTCATCACTACTATGAATGCCATTCGCGAGGTGGAAGACGAGATCTCCAGGCACAGGTACACTTACAACAACATCATCCAGGAGTTCAATACCATGCTTGACACCCTGCCCATCGAGCTTTATCGGCACCTATGCGAGAATGCATAAGCAGGAGTATCTCAACTTCGAAGAGGATGAGTTGCGTCAGAAGGGTTATCTTACCTCAGAGGAGATCGAGCCTCGCTTGCCTGAGGCAAAATGGGACTGAAATGAAAAAATCCAATTGATAGGAGCAATTTTTTTAAAAGATCTGGCATGGGCCCTGGGGTGTAATCAAAAAAATCTGGGGGTGTGATAATTGAGAGAGGAGCAACAGATAACCATTCTCATGGCCGCTGTATTCATCGTCGGCCTGGCAGGATTGTACCTTATGGGAGGCATCCCCGGCCTTGCCCGCGAGAATATCCATTTGGGAAACAAGTATGTGGACGATTACCGGGCAGACTTCTTTCTGAATGGAACCTTAAATGAGCAGTTCAGATACAAAATGGATGGCTCATATCTAAACAGGATCTCTCGCCCCTGGACCTATCCCCTGTCCTTCAAGAAACTTGACCGACCCTACGTTGAGACATCTGGCTTTGTGCCCATACCGGGGACATTGTCCTATGCCCGGAACTGGCAAGGAGACCTGCTGGTAATGGATGAGGACGGCACCATGGTCGCCTTTCCTGATGAGTTCAGATACACCCGGGTGGTCAATTCCCTGGCAGAATGGGACGAAGCAGGATGTTACAATCCCTCATACTTTGATGTCGGCTCAGAGGAGATTGGATACATCTTCACGATTCATCCGCCCCTGGAACAGGATGTGCATTATATTCACTGGAATCTTCTGCTGGCAGACACGCATCTGCCTTATGAGAATTCGACCATCAGAGTACACGATCCCCGGGGCGATTTGGTGCAGCTCTTCACCCAACCTAAAATGGCCACTAGAAAAGTTGGCGATACCTGGGTGATGACCGGGTTTTGTCCCCAGGATGAGCCCCTCCGGGTGGAGATGCTCCTCAAATCAAGAGCCGCGAAGTTCATAGACGGATTTCCCAGAAATGTGTCTGATGTCGAAGGCAAGACCTTATCCGCAAATGCAGATTACACTGTATCCCAGGATCCAGCTCAAGAGATTGCCCCCTTACCCGGGACGCTCGGTTCCATCTGGGTAGATAGCTACAGTGCAGACGTCTACCTGAATGGGACCCTCAAGGAGACTTTCCAATATGCTATTCGCCAATCCGGCAAATACAGGATGCTATATCGAAATTGGAAGACGCCTCTCAGCGCCGAGCCTCTCAATGAACCTTATGTCGAGCCGGTCAGGGTCCTTGCCCCGAAAGGGACCATTCCCTATATAAAAGATGACATTAACGGGGCGAGGATTCTTGCACCCAATGGAACCTACTACCCTTCGTCCAGTTATGAGCTGTGGCCCTACGGCGGGAGAATCGCTGACATTTCTGACAATAACGAAATAGGCCATTACATCATGAGTTCCAACTTCCGGACATCTCTGGATGCAGGCTACAAATCTGTTGTCCATCCCGCCATCCTTTCCGACGATGACCATTCTTATATCAGACTGAATTTGGCGAATGAACATCTTCCCTACAGGCATCTGGCGGTTACAGTCCATGACCCAGAAGAGCACATCCCTGGCCTTTTCACCGTCCCTAAAATGGATGTCAAGAGAGACGGAACAGATTGGGTCATCAGCGGCTCCAGCCATCAGGACCAACCATTGCAGATCGATCTTCTGCTCAAGTCAGAGCCATCCCTGTCAATGCAGGGATTTGTGCAGCCATCCGAGGATGTAGCAGCACAGTTTCAGAGGGAAGAGGCATCTCATTCCTGGAGTGACCTCCTGGCCACAGCCTATAGCATCGTAATGAGGCTTCTGGTTCTTCTAGCCCCTCTGATACTCTTACTGGTCTATGGCCGGTTCGGCAAAGAGAGGTTCTTTACAGTTCCAGCCAGCCTGAGCTATGTCCCAAATAAGAGAAAGCCCTGGCAGGTAAACCTGATCTTCAAAGGCGATCCCTTCGACTTCGATAAAGATGGATTCTATGCAACCATCCTCAACTTACACAGACAAGATCTGGTGGAAATCTTATCAGATGAGGCAAACGACCTGAAGATAAGGCTGCTCAAGGAGCCAGCTGATGCCGAAGATGATTATGAACGAAGTGTGTTGAACTTCCTTCACAAAGATGCAGTGGATGGGGTCTTTTCCTACAACTCCTTTGAGAGGAAGATCGAAAGCCTGCGCAACCGCGCCTATAACGACTCAACATCTGCATTGAATGAACTTAATGAAATTTGTGGCAACATGACCAGTCTGATGGCTGGTCCAGGCGAAGCTTTCGGGCGCGAGTTCTTCACCAACTACGGCAAAGCGAAGGCGATGATGGCAATATTGCCCATGGCGTTGATTGCTGGCACCGGAATTCTATGCCTCATACTTGCAGATGACTATCCTCAACTGTATTTGGGTTTCTACTCGGCAGTGGTCTTCCTGGCCCAATCCTGCCTCCCAGCCTTCGCAGCTCCTCGTGCCTTCTTTGGCAGGTGGAACCGGGATTACTATAAGGAGAAGCTGGAGTGGGATGCGTTCCGCGCATTCCTTTCCGACTATGCCATGATACAGAAGTATATTCCCGAGGATATCAGCATCTGGAAGGATTGGCTGGTCTATGGAACCGCTCTTGGCGTGGGCAAGAATGTTGTCAAGTCCATGGATCAGCTCAAGATACCAGCCATTCCGGAGGTTCATGCGGTCACTTTTGCGCCCGCCCATTTCGAGCGAGCCTATTCCAGGTCAACAGAGCATGTGATTACCAAATCGGAGATAGCCGCTCGGGAGCACATGAGTTCTGGCGGTAGTTGGGGTGGATCCCACTCTCACTCCGGCGGAGGAGGCGGTTTTGGTGGCGGTGGACGTGGTGGCGGCGGTGGCGGAGGAGGACACGGTGGAGGTGGTGGTGGAGCCAGGTAAGGCTAAGCCACATGCCTGAATTTTGACCGCCTGGCCGACATGATCGACCTCCTCCGTTTTATCAGATGCTCATTCAGGCTGGAGTTGTTGAAGTGCGCTCCATCCTCTGTCTCCCGGGTATTGTCCGCCCGGGGAAGATGCCGTCTTGCAGGCATCCGGTCGTCCCCGTGATCCTATATCTCGCCTGACCCCTCCTTAGGGCCAGGCGCTCTTTTGATCGAAAGCTTTTTTATTCTCCAATTCATTCCACGTGGAGAATGAGCGAGGGAACTAATGAGACTGAGAAGAAGAGCTCTTTAAAGGAGAAGCTCGATCTCAAGAATAAGCTGGATGACGTGGATCTCGGCGTCACCATGCCTTCTACGAACGTAAGGGAGTATATCCGGGTCTTGAAGCTGGCCCGAAAACCCAGCCGGGAAGAGTTCACCATGATTGCCAAGATATCCATGGCAGGCATCGGCATCATCGGTACCATTGGCTTTGTCATATATGCGTTGCTGACGGAACTGCCCAACGCATTATAAAAAAAAATGCTCTTTTTCAGAGCATCTCTTCTTTAGCTTTGGCTTTATTCAGGGCCCGGAGTGTAGCTCCGAACTCTGATTCCACGAGGGAGGTCACGCCCATAGTCTTGGGATGGAGGTCAATCTCGACCAGGACATGCTGGTGGCCCAGGTCGCGCAGCGGCCTGACCTGGCGGGGCCCGTTGGTGATGGAAAAGATCTCCAGGCCCTGTAGAGCCGATACAGGGAGGGCATGGGGCACGCCAGAGATGACGGCAAAGTCGTAGTGGCCCTCCGAGGCAAGTCGCGTGACTGCATCACCTGTCACAGGATACTCGTCCAGTCCGCCGATGAGCTTGAAGTCCACGTTCCTCTCTCTGAGGTCGCGAGCGACATTGCCGGCGTCCCTTCTTACTTTTGGCAGCCCTACCTGGTCATCCAGGTTGGCCAGAGTATCTACCTGGTCGCCCGCAACCTCAGCTACGGCCGCAGTTATATCTGCAAACATATATGCGGTCTCCTTCTTGGCGTTGAGGATATTCAGGCCGCGCTTTCCTTCTCTGATAAGCTGTAGAAGTCTTCCTGCCGCTTCAAACTTGAGGTCGCCTCTTTCCGGCGCCAGGTACTCACTACTCGCCGCCCCGTAGAGCCTCTCCACCTCGGTGGCTTTCTCCAGCAGGGTCTTTTGCCGGAGGAACTCTGCCTCATCGATGATCCCTATGTCCTTCGCCGCCTCCAGGGTCAGGATCACACCTTTGGTATTATCTCTGTAGCCGGCATGAACCTCCACCTCCAGGACGGGTATTCCCAGATCTGCGTCCAGCACGGCCTGATGCAGGTCATCGCCGATGATCATGCTGCTGCAGGTTCCTGAGATCGCCATGAGCCGGGGATGGAACAATTCCATGGCTTTCTTGAGAAGACTGGTTAGCGGCCGCTGGCCTCCGAAGACGAATCCTGCTTCATCCAGTGCGGTGGTCAGAACGCGCACGCCGTCCTCTTCCAGGAGACGGGCATGCTTGAAGCAGCATCCACTTGGGCCATGCAGTATGACCACCTCGGCCCCGAGGTCACGCAGAGTGTAAAGAGCAGCCACGATGGAGCTGGGCCTGGGATGAAGTATTGTCAAGTTTTTCTCGTTCGCCATATTTCATATCACCTAAAGCATTTCACACACGATAGCAGCCTTTCCAGGCCGCCTTTCTCTGCCTTTCCCAGCCCTTCGGCCAGGTTCTTTGCGGTTTCAGCCCCCAGCTCCGCCGCCAGGGGTTCCAGCCTTTTCCCCACAAGAATCAGCTTTGATATCTGGACGCGCCTCTGCCGGAGAAGCTCTGTCAGGGCAGGTATATCCAGGCCCTCACATACGGTTTCTGAATCCTCACCCACCACGACGGCCAAATCGGGGCCCTGAGCCCGATCCAATGCCCTTGCTACATCCCTGACTTTGAGACCGGAGTTGGAGTTGTCGAAGAAGGTCATGCCTTGCATGCGTTTGATCTTCATCCGTCCGGAAAAGCCATCAAAGTCCTCTAAAGCCAGGGCAATCTCGTCTCTCTCCAATCCTGAGGCATCGGCCGCGGCTGAGGCTGCGGCTATTGCCGTCTGGTAGCCGATAAAGTCCAGATCCTGGCCTAAAGATATTGGCCGCTCGTCGTTGCCAAAGACCAATCTGTCCGGTCTGGCATCGACCTGTCCTCCAATGGCAAAAGAAGTATCGGCCGAGATTCTGGCATCAGCATTGGCGAGCAGCTTTGCGCCCTTCCTGGCCAGGGAGACCATCTGCAGCTTGGCAGTGCTGGCCCATTTTGAGGCTTCTGCAATGCGGTAGTCTCCGGAAAAGCTGGTCAGTATCCCATAGTCTGCCAGGCCTGTACCGCCCAGAGAGATCTCACATATCAGAGCGGCTGCCTCCTGGGCGGCAGCCACCTCGGCGGCTATGATCACATTTCCCGGAGTGATGCTTAGATTCTTTTTCAGGAGACGGGGCTCTCCCGCATTCCAGATCTCCAGGCCGCGGGTGGTATGCGATAAGACCTTTTTTTGGCGGGAGAGCATCGTTGCAAGCAACAGCGCCGTCGAGGTCTTGCTGTGAGTTCCTGTCACCTCGAAGACCACCACCCCGCTCAGAGACGGCCCCAGGAGTTCGCCTACCGCTTGATGGTGAGTGATGATCTTCTTCTTCAGTCTCCTGGCCTCGACTAAGTGAGGATTATTCGGCCCCAGGTGCACTGGGGCAGCAACCTCATCAAATCCTGCCAGGCTGGCGGTGTGGTGATACACCTCCAGGGCAACAGCGTCCAGGCCCGAATCGACCATCTTGCGGGCGATAACGGCTCCCCCGTGGATGGTATCGAGTACGGCTATCTTAGCGCTTCTTCGGCCCGCGTGCATGCCAGTGCTGCAATGCATTCATCCACGCCCAGGGGCTCAGCGCAGATGACCTCCACCTCTTCGCCCCATATATTCAAAATGCCTCTGCGCTTCTCCGGGTCCACGCCCAGCTCGTGGGGGATATCCTGGCGGGTGTGAACGCCATGAGCCAGGAAGAGCGGCAAGGCCACGATCTTTTTCACATTGGTGCCTTCGAAGCTCTTCAGCCCAGCCGGGATGTCGGGCTGGTTCATATTAAGATAAGCGGTCCTGACTGGCCCCGTGTGGTTTTTGCCGATCATCTGAGCGAGCGATTCCACCAGCTCTTTATTGTAAGGCAGGCTGGAACCATGCCCGAGTACAAGTATGCCTACGTCTTTCATGGAAACACCAGTATTACTTTTTACAAATCCCGTGTTAAGAGGCGATAGATCCATGAGTACTAAATCCTTTCGAACGATTCATCCCGGTGGCGCAATGATGATAAGGCCTGTCTGACCCATGATGAGGATATTGAGTTCTGAGCGCCCTAAAGATCCTTGCCCGGGGCAAGATCGCAGCCCGAGCATTGATAGCAGCCCGTAAGAGCAAGTCTGCCATCCAGATCATTCTCATCTAGCTTCCTCTTCAGATAGCAAGCCATTTCCAGCAGCCTCTCCGCTGGGGGCCGGCTGATCTCCACCTCCTCAGCCCTCAGGGGATGAGGATATGCAGCCCGCAAGATCGGCAGGACGCCCATCTCTGTCAACATATCGATGCCCTGACGCATTGTTTTATCGGATTCGCCCAGGCCCATAATGACATTGGAGAAGACCCGGTTGCGGCCGAATATGGCGACTGCTTCCTGCAAGGCATCTTTGATCTCCTGAAAAGAGATGCCAGGGCATAACCTGGCGAACAGCTCCTGATCCACGGTCTCGAGGTTGTACTTGACCTCAACTGTGCCTGCATCTCTTAGAATTTGATTGACGCCGGGAAAGGGACTGATGGAGACGCCGATGGGCACGCCAAAGTCCATTAGATCGCGAACGACCCCAGCCACACGGCTCGCCTCCAGCTGAGGCGACTCCTCCACTCCGCTGGTCAGGGAGATGCTTCGCAGATTTCCGGTCTTGCTTGCCTCTTCCACCATTCTTCGCACTGTTTGCCGGGACTTCACACCGCCTTTCAATTTGGGCACGGCACAGAATTTGCAGTCAAAGATGCAGCGCTCCGAGACAGTGATGTAAGCCTGCTCCGGGCAATGCAAGAGCGGATTCACAAGCCGGCCGCAGGCGATCTCCATATCGTCCTTTAAAATGGCCACTCCACCCGGGCGGCTCTCCAGACGCAATGGCGAGCTTGCGGCTACGGAAAGGCGCACTATCCGCGGGCCTGACTGGAAAAAGACGGACTGGCCTCCAGCACCAGGGCCCGCTGTGGATACCTGGCCGCAGGATTGAGGCATGGCCAGCTGCACCGTTCCCACCGCAAGAAGTTGGGCTTTGGTCTCCAGATCCATTGCTCACACTTGGTCGCCCAGGGTTAAAGAAATGATCGGCTCTTCGCTGTATCGAGTGGGTAAAGGGATGTTCGATTCCTCTGTGCCTTCTCTGTGAATTCTATGGGCTCTTTGTGTTTATTAACCGTAGCAGGATAATTAACCCTGGTGGTTTACGGAAGAAAACCGCAGAGTCGCTGAGCGCACAGAGGACGAACGGACGGAGACGACTATTTTGCCCAGAAGATATGCCATTCTTTTCAAGCGCTGGTAATAAGGTAAAATAGTGGCAGCTCGATAATTGGATGGAAAAGAGCCAGGAAGGATCACCTGGCGCCCCCTCCACCACCGCCTCCACCGCCGCCCCCTCCAAAACCGCCTCCTCCTCCTCCTGACCCACCAGAGCTGCTCGATCTTGGTGAGCTGGAGGAGTAAGCGTGGCTGAAGCTAGTACTCATACTGTGGATGGCCACAGCCTCCGGAATGGCGATGTTTAAATCGGCCATTGCCTCCGCCACCTTTTTCCCCACTCCGAGAGCCGTGCCATATACCAGCCATTCCTTCCACATGTTCAGATCTTGTGGGGCATACCTCTGAATCATGGCGAAGTCGGAAAGAAATGCGCCGAACGCATCCCACTCCAGTTTTTCTTTATAGAATTCATCTTTCCACCTGCCGAAGAGGGTTGATGGAGCAAATGCAACTACGGAAGCCTGCAGAACCAGGATCATCGAAGTTATTGCCAGTGGATTGGAAAGGAGATTCGATCCACTTAGAGTAAGGAAGAGGAAGACTGCAGCCCAAATTAGAGGAATGGCCAATTGCCTGATTGGCATCCTCAAACCCAGTGTTCTTAAGCCCCTTCCAACTACGAAATCACTAACCGCCTTTTCATTGATATAATGCAAAAGTCCATCCATACTCTCATGCAGCCGGGCCAGCTCACACATCCGTATCATAAGACCTCGCCAGCCTTCACCTTTTCCTCAAAGCCCTGGGCAGAAAAAGCATTTTTCCAGGAGTTATCCTTGAAAAAATCAGAGCTTCGTTCATAGCTATCGATATCGCGATCAATCGCAGGAAGCAGTATTATCTTTGTGCCAAATGCTGTGTCTATTTTTATGATATCGCGCCGGGATAAGTCCAGCACCGTGGCATAAAATCCGTCTTGATCAAAGTCGTAGGCGTTACCCCCTTGAAGACCATGTTGACCAGCCATGGCTTTCTACTCGATGGTATGGTGCTAGAACTTTAGGCACAGTATAGCGCTTCTCCCTGCCAAACCTGTAATAGATGAGTATGAGCAGGAGGGAAATATTACTACCATTGCTCGCAATATGAAGAAGAGAAGGTCAATGCCTCCTCCCTGGGCAGAGAGCGTTTTCGACTGGACATCTGATACCTGGCGTGGGAAGCCCTGTATGAACCCTGATGCCTCCGGACTGAGGAGCATCTCCACCTCTAAGAGTCCGTCCTCGGGGCTGCTCCCGGTGATGACGGAATCTCCCTCCTTCCGATAATTCATATCCGGGTGGGGAAAGAATTGGACCATCAGACCGTTGGGATCATGGATATAGATTGTCACCTGCCGGTAAGGGAGATGCTCATCGGCCAGCATAAGATTCCAGTGGCAGAACTCCTGGTCGCACTCCAGGTAGGGATGAATTCGAAAGAGATAATCCATTTGAAACCGCCCGGGAGAGAAACCACTGGGGATAGTAGCCTCC
>CAWJKV010000002.1:0-331801 GCA_963843555.1 uncultured Methanosarcinales archaeon | reverse complement strand
TATCAATAATGATCATCTACCTAGCATTCGAAACGCTAGAGGAATGACGATGGTACGGCAATACGAAGCGCTGGCTGTGCAGAACACCTTCTGGGGCATCCAGAATCGATCCGATATAAAGAGAAATATAGGCCAGAAGTCTCGTATCGATAGGTGCGGCCATTTGGCTGAGCGAGCTCGAAGCCCCGGTGAAGCTCGTGGCACGAGTGAAGGGGGTCTCAATGGGTCTCACGGATGAGGTCTTCGACTATGAGCACATCAAGGCAGCGAAAGAGCTCTACATAGAGATCCGGCGAAGAGACTGATCTGTTGGGAGAGGTCTGCAAGCAGCACAATATCTACCTCATAGGCCAGTCAAAGGCCAGAGACCTGGAGCTATGACCTGAAGGAGACCGTTTCTTCAACATGGTCTTCATAATCGATCCCAAAGGGAGGGTTATACACAAGCACCATAAGACCTCTGTCTTCCAGAGGGAGAGTATTCCACCTGTCCTCATGATATCTGGGACCGATTCGTCGAGCTTAACGGAGACGATCCAATAAAGCTGCTCAGAGCTCTATTTCCGGTATGCAAGACGGAGATAGGGTACTCTGATCTGCATGGAGGGTAGCTATCCTGAAGCCGGAGAGACCCTGGCAGTCAACGGTGCTGAGATCGATGACCGACCCGCCTACCCAACTGGGTGGGACCCGGCTCGGATACTGTGGGTAGTTCAGAACAGAGCCCATGCCATTCACAACACCTGCTATTGCCTTGCTCCCAACCTGGGTGCCTATCACGCCGCGCCCTGGTTGGTAGATCCGCACTACACGGCCGAGCCCGGAGACTATACCGGAAGGATAATGCACGAGTGCGCCTTGCCGGCGATGGCTATGCGCCGCTACCATCAATATCGAGGCGCTGAGGGAGTTCAGGATCAATTCCAAGTTCTCCAACTTCATGAAGGACCTAGAGTCGAGCAGTACAAGCTGATCTACGATGCCCTCATGGCCATGGGCGGAATCCTACCCAAAGAACCTGGCGATGAGGAACCTCCCAAGAGGCATGGGGAGACGGATGCTATTTTTGCTAAAGTGGTAGACAAGCTGGTGGAGTTTCTGGGACACGACCGGCAGGGCGGAGAAGAGGAAAAGAGGTAGTAACAGAGGACACCCGAATTATATTTAGTGCTCTAAAGAACCGTGTGCTAGGGTGGAACGGGGTGGGTGTGTACTGGCGAAAAATGAACTTCTCTAGACCTTACCGGAAGCCTATTTCAAGAGGCTCCCTAACACCATACGGAATTTGCGTGCTCAAACGGAGGCGACGCCCTGCACGTCTCGAGGTCGTTGCGCAGGTGCGCCGCCGCCGCAATTTGGCGGCCATTGCCTCTCACATCCACATGCATTCCTCTTGCTGCATCTTCCATTAGACTTCTTCAACAAATCCTAATCCACTCATCTTTGCTAGTGCGGCTAAACATGGCACAGCTGGGTCGTCTGACTGCCAGGGCCTGTCGCAGCCTTGAGCGACGCCCAGGCAACCGGCAGGCCGACAGCCCCGGAAGAATGTGCGAAAATGTTGTCCCTGCAAGCATAAGATAGATACCATAATCATTTGAACGTTCAAATAAGGTAAGACAAGAAAGAGTTAAATCTAAACAGGCGTGAATAGGAGATTGGTATGTTTGTCATTTTTTAGGCCAGTTCGGACATGCGAAATACGAGATCCTTGAAGATGGTACATACATGTCCACCGTAGAGGGCCTACAGGGCCTGATTGCCATCGGTGACAGCATTGAAGAGTGCCGCCAGGATCTTATCGAAGTTATCGAAGTATGGATAGCACTACGGCTAAGAATGGGCGATACAATTCCTTCCATAGATATGGCGTTGCTATTGAGGTCTCTGCGAGCGATAGCAGTTGTCTAGACTCCTTCCTGTTTTACAAGAAGTTATCCGAGCTTCGAGGATCTGGGGATCATGCCATTCCTATATGATTTAGGAACTCTGAAGGGCGGAGCACAATGCTAGACCATTCCCAATCCTCATCACGGCCAGGATTTTTAGTGTTGGGCTATTAGCGCAGATCTTGAAGGAAGGAGAGATCAGCCGCGAGGAGTGGCTTTCAGTTAGATACTTGATGCAGCAATCTGCGTATAAGCCTAATATCTGACCATCCTTTAACATTCAGAAAAACATTGTATCTTAAGAATTTAACCCATCCCAAACAGAGGAGCGAGAGTGGTTGATCTCATGCTGCCCCGTGTGATTCTGCACAACGGCTGTCTGCTTGGACGGCAGTATAGACGGCTTTCCAATAGACCTGGCTCAATACTACGCTCAGTGGCCTCCTGGGAGGATGCCACACTGAGAGCGCTTTTATCCCGCCAGAAACGGATCCGTGCGACCACAGAGCGATCCTGGTCATCCCGAACAGCAGACCGCGGGCGCATACGCACCTGGCATTATCTGAGATCTCTGCCCTACTGGCGCCATTTTGTGGCCCTGTGCTCAAAGTCAACGCCCCAGGATTGTCTCGACTACCTCAAACAGAGGCATATTGACTGACAGCTCGCCGGCGAGGATCCTCACGTGGATCTGAGGATGGCCCTGGAGGAAGCATACTCTCGCTATGCTTGGTGAGGGTGGTGCGGGTGGATGGGACACATTGAACTGGCCTGCTCCTCCGCCAGGGGCTGGTGGAGCGAGGAGCGTGCTCATCTATCCCAGCCTTGTAGGGGGAGAGACGGTAAGAGCACCTCTTTGCGCTCCAGACCTGCCGGCTGCGGTGCGAGCTGCGATTGATGCCGATATAGCCATTGGAAAGGGGGCAGAAGGCACGATCCCACTCAGACTCATTGCTGCAGAGAAGCTTAAGGGAGATGTGATGATGTGGCTGCGCTATGAGGTCAGACAATAGGCTTTGCGAGAAAGGTGCTTATGAGACTTGAAGAACGATCTTGAATCCGAATTCTGTTTATCACTGGCTAATAGCTAATTTTCCTTATGCAATTCCATTTGATAGTGGTGCTTGATCGTGGACCGTTTTTCGCTCCATCCTTTTTCTTGCATTTTGCAGCATAGATTTTTAAGGAATTATTCAGACAAGGTTAGAACTGGCAAAATGCTCAAAATACTCTGTAAATTTATTATGATTGGATTTAATGATAGTCTTGCAACAAATTCCAGATACAATTTGAAAAAATTATCGGCTTAAAGGTGCTGTATCCATCGAGAGGTCTCGAATGAACCAACAAAGCAATCACTCCTGCTGTTGTATAAGTGACTTATTATGTCCTGTTAATTGTCCAATATTTTCTGGATATATAGGACCATTCTGGCTCTTTCCTCCAGTTCGGTTGAAGATTTGCAGGGGCGTATAGATCCCGGGCTAGTAAATTTTTATACAGTTCCTAACCTTCAGCAGGGGGATTGGCTCTATCTTTATGCAAGCAGGATTTCAGGCAATTTCGATCCTTTTGTGGCCCTGGGCAATTCCAGCGTGAACGCCAGCGTATTAGGCAGAGATTTTGAAGAGGAAATTAGCAGGGCCATTGAAGAGGGTCGCGATCCTCTTGAAGCCATTCCTGATACTGCTGAGAAATTCTTCCTCGCCTGGAACGATGACGGGGGAAACGGATACGATGCTGTAGTTAAATTTCAAGTGCCAGACAGTGGCGACTACCAGTTCCTTGTCTGAAGCAGTCCCTTGAGGCAGGCAGGTCGGTGTAAATGACCCCAAAGTGCTTACCGGCCAGGCTATTGCCAATAGAAAAGGAATTGCCCTGCTGGAGAAAAACCTCTCTGAGAGGGCCACGCTGTCCAAGAGTTAAATGGAACCTTGACTGCCGGTAAGACCTCAACTTTCTATAAACTCAATCCTGTGAGCGAAGGAGATAGCATTTATGCTTTTATTGAGACTGCTTCAGGAGATTTAAAGCCTATCTTGATCTTGGATCAAGATAGGCTTTAAATCTCCTGAAGCAGTCTCAATAAAAGCATAAATGCTATCTCCTTCGCTTACAGGATTGAGTTTATAGAAAGTTGAGGTCTTACCGGCAGTCAAGGTTCCATTTAACTCTTGGACAGCGTGGCCGATCTCAGAGAGGTTTTTCTCCAGCAGGGCAATTCCTTTTCTGTTGGCAATAGCCTGGCCGGTAAGCACTTTGGGGTCATTTACACCGACCTGCAGCCGATAGGTCCCAAAGGTCCTCCTCAAGGGGCTGCTCACGACAAGGAACTGGTAGTCGCCACTGTCTGGCACTTGAAATTTAACTGCAGCATCGTATCCGTTTCCCCCGTCATCGTTCCAGGCGAGGAAGAATTTCTCAGCAGTATCAGGAATGGCTTCAAGAGGATCGCGACCCTCTTCAATGGCCCTGCTAATTTCCTCCTCAAAATCTCTGCCCAATACGCTGGCGTTCACGCTGGAATTGCCCAGGGCCACAAAAGGATCAAAATTGCCTGAAATCCTGCCCGCATAAAGATAGAGCCAATCCCCCTGCTGAAGGTTAGGAACTGTATAAAAATTTACTAGCCCGGGATCTATACGCCCCTGCAAATCTTCAACCGAACTGGAGGAAAGAGCCAGAGTGGTTCCTATATATCCAGAAAATATTTGGACAATTAAAAGGACCATAATAAGTCGCTCTATACAACAGCAGGAGTGATTGCTTTGTTGGTTCATTCGAGACCTCTCGATGGATACAGCACCTTTAAGCCGATAAATTTTTCAGATTTTATCTGGAATTTGTTGCAAGACTATCATTAAATCCAATCATAATAAATTTACAAGTATTTGAGCATTTTGCCAGTTCTAACCTTGTCTGAATAATTCTTTAAAAATCTATGCTGCAAAATAAAGAGAGAATGGATGGAGCGAAAAACGGTCCACGATAAAACAGCCACTATCAAATGGAATTGCATAAGGAAAATTAGCCATTAGCCAGTGATAAAGCCAATTCAGATTGCAATCATTCCAGCAAGTCTCATAAGCACCTTTCTCGCAAAGCCTATTGTTTGACCTCATAGCGCAGCCACATTACATCTCCCTTAAGCTTCTCTGCAGCCATAAGTCTGAGTGGGATCGTGCCTTCTGCCCCCTTTGCCAGAGGCTATATCGGCATCAACCGCAGCCGGCAGGTCTGGAGCGCGAAAGATGCTGCTTACCGTCTCTCCCCCTACAAGGCTGGGATAGATGAGCACGCTCACCTCGCTCACCAGCCCCTGGCGGAGGAGCAGGCCGTTCAATGTGCCTCCCGCATCCACCCGCACCACCCTCACAGAATAGCGAGAGTACAGCTCCTCCAGGGCCATCCTCAGATCCACGTGATCCTCGCCGGCGACTATGCAGTCGATATGCCTCTCTTTGAGGTAGTCGAGATAATCCTGGGGCGTTGACTTTGAGCACAGGGCCACAAAATGGCGCCAGTAGGGCAGAGATCTCAGATAATGCCAGGTGCGTATGCGCCCGCGGCTGTCTGGGATGACCAGGATCGCTCTGTGGTCGCACGGATCCGTTTCTGGCGGGATAAAAGCGCTCTCATCCTCCGGCGGGGCAACACTGGCGGCTTTGAGGAAGGTCCCGGAGCCAGCCAGTGTGGCATCCTCCTTCCAGGTGGCAATCAGCTCATAGTATTGAGCCAGGTCTATGGGAAAGCCGTCTATCCTGCCGTCCAGGCTGACGGCATTATGCAAAATTACACGGGGCAGCATGAGATCAACCACTCTCGCTCCTCTGTTCGGGCTGGGTTAAATTCTTTAAAGATACAATGTTTTTCTGAATGTTAAGGATGTTAGATATCAATCCTATATGCAGATTGCTGCATCAAGTATCTAAACTGAAAGCCACTCCTCGCGGCTGATCTCTCCTTCCTTCAAGATCTGCGCTAGAAGCCCAACACTAAAATCCTGGCCGTGATGAGGATTGGGAATGGTCACATATATGCGCCCCTTGGCCAGTTCCTTAATCATATAGGAATGGCCTGATCCCGGATAAGGTCCCTCGAATCCCAACTTTCCGAGCCGTCGGATAAGCTCTTGCCTGGAGATCGGAAGGAGTCTAGACAACTGCTATCGGCTCCGCAGAGACGTCAATAGCAACGCCATCTATGGAAGGAATTGTATCGCCCATTCTTAGCCGTAGTGCTATCCATCCTTCGATAACTTCAATAAGATCCTGGCGGCACTCTTCAATGCTGTCACCGATGGCAATCACGCCCTGTAGGCCCTCTACGGTGGACATGTATGTACCATCTTCAAGGGATCTCGTATTTCGCATGTCTCAAACTGGCCTGAATGTACTCAGCAAACATACCAATCTCCTATTCACGCCTGTTTAGATTTAACACTTTCTTGTCTTACCTTATTTGAATCCAGATAAGAGAATTACTAATGTCGTTCAAATGATTATGGTATCTATCTTATGCTTGCAGGGACAACATTCGCACATTCTTCCGGGCTGCCGCGAGTCGGCCTGCCGGTTGCCTGGGCGTCGCTCAAGGCTGCGACAGGCCCTGGCAGTCAACCGTTCCACTATGCCAAATGTTAGGCCGCACTAGCAAAGATGAGTGGATAGGATTTGTTGAAGAAGTCTAATGGAAGATGCAGCAAGAGGAACGCATGTGGATGTGAGAGGCAATGGCCGCCAAATTGCGGCGGCGGCGCACCTGCGCAACGAGCCTCGAGACATGCAGGGCGTCGCCTCCGTTTGAGCACGCATTATGGTGTTAGGGAGCCTCTTAAGACAGGCTCCCGGTCAAGGTCTAGGATCGAAACCGTTCGCCAGTACACACCCACCCATTTCCACCCTAGCACACGGTTCTTTAGAGCACTCGATCTGTAAATTCGGGTGTCCTCTGTTACTACCTCTTTTCCTACTTCTCCGGCCTGGTCCATATACCCATATCCACCAGCTTGTCTACCACTTTAGCAAAAATAGCATCCGTCTCCGCATGCCTCTTGGGAGGTTCCTTCATGGCCAGGTTCTTAGGGTAGATTCCGCCCATGGCCATGAGGGCATCGTAGATCAGCTTGTACTGCTCGACTCTCAGGTCCTTCATGAAGTTGGAGAACTTCGAATTGATCCGAAACTCTCGCAGCGCCTCGATATTGATGGTAGCAGCCGCATAACCATCGCCGGCAGAGGCGCACTCGTGCATTATCCTTCCGGTATAGTCGATGATCATGCTCCGGGCTCCGCCCACATTGAAGGGCGCTGTGTAGTGCGGATCCACCAACCAGGGCGCGGCGTGATAGGCACCCAGGTTTGGAGCAAGGCAATAGCAGGTGTTGTGAATGGCATGGGCTCTGTTCTGAACTACCCACATATCCGAGCCGGGTCCCACCCAGGGTTCGGGGTAGGCGGGCCGGTAGATGATCTCAGCACCGTTCACTGCCAGGGCTCTTCCGGCTTCAGGATAGCTGCCCTCCATGCAGATCAGAGTCCCTATGTTTCCAATCTCCGTCTTGCATACCGGAAATAGAGCTCTGAGCAGCTTTATTGGATCGTCTCCGTTAAGCTCGACGAATCGGTCCCAGATATCATGAGGACAGGTCGAATGCTCCCTCTGGAAGACAGAGGTCTTATGGTGCTTGTGTATAACCCTCCCTTTGGGATCGATTATGAAGACCATGTTGAAGAAACGGTCTCCTTCAGGCCATAGCTCCAGGTCTCTGGCCTTTGACTGGCCTATGAGGTAGATATTGTGCTGCTTGCAGACCTCTCCCAACAGATCAGTCTCTTCGCCCGGGATCTCTATGTAGAGCTCTTTCGCTGCCTTGATGTGCTCATAGTCGAAGACCTCATCCGTGAAACCCGTGAGAGCCCCTTCACTCAGTGCCACGAGCTTCACCGGGGCTTCAAGCTCGCTCAGCCAAATGGCCGCACCTATCAAATTCGAGACCTGGCCTATATTTCTCTTTATATCGGATCGATTCTGGATGCCCCAGAAGGTGTTCTGCACAGCCAGCGCTTCGTATTGCCGTACCATCGTCATTCCTCTAGCGTTTCGAATGCTAGGTGGATGATTATTGATATAAGACTTGCTTTCATGTATTGATTATATCATTATAGTGCATCTTTGTTTAACATAACTCAAGTTGGCTGTTGGAGCCGATTAGAGTCAAATTGCGGCAAACCACCCGCTGTAATCATAGGGATTCGTCCAGGAAAACTAGATAATCCAGCAAGCTCCGGACTCGCAGCGCGCGGGGTTAGAGGTGTCTGCACGATCTCGGGTCGCCCCCCTCGACCCAGCGCACAACACCCGCGCGGGACCCAGAATAATGGGCGGAATAATTTTTGCGACGAATTAGAACTCATTTAATGCAGATGGGATCTGCCTGATACTAGCAGGGACAAAGTCGCACATTCTTCCGGGGTGCCGCGAGTCGGCCCTTGCGGGCCTCGGGGGCATGGGCGCCTTTCCCGGGCCGCGGCTGGCCGAGCGACGACGATTAAGCTGCAGACATGATGGATTGGGCCACTTCTTTTAATGAAGTCCTTTAGCCTCAACAATGCACTTATTTGCTGAGTACTCGTGGCCATGGCCGGGGCAAATAGGGGCATATTAGGATCATGATCTGCTTTGGCCTCGAACTTTTAGTTACGAACCTTGTCACGCAGGTATCCTTCGGGCACGAGCCCCTCCTAAGGCTCATGAGGGTTTAACCGGCAATAATCAGCCATTGTATCCCAGCTCCCTGACCGTTGCGAAAGCATCCTGATCGTATTCAATGGTCTTGGCCAATCTACTGGATCATATATCATAAAGCTGTATGTTAGGCCTGTATATACTTCATCCTTATATACGTTGAATGTCGATCTCGTTTATATGAGCCTGCAAAAGTCACCAAATCTCGGGATTGCCTCAAGGAATTCTATACCTCTTTGGTGCTGCGATCGGGTCTCTTCATCAGGAGATTCTTGCAGGTAATGAGATGAGTGGAGGTTTATAAATGGAAAATTCGGGTGGATACATACGCGGACTGGTGATTTTATCCGTCTTTTTTGCGCTTTCGCTGGGAGCTGCTGTTGTTGCAAATGCTCAGGCCAGCGTCGGGACAGGTATTACTAAGATTATAGGCGTAAATTATCAGGACGCAGACCAGTGGGCTGAGATAGCCAACGAGGGAACCGGTTCAATGGATCTCACAGGCTGGATGCTCATGAATATGGAGAATCAAAGGTACTCATTCCCAGCAAATTTTGCCCTGAAAGCTGGCACAACCGTCAGAGTTCATGAAGGGAAAAGCAATGATACAGCCGCTGATCTGTTCAATAGCACTCTGCTCTGGAACACGGAGGGCGATACTGCAACTCTGATGGATGCAACTGGAAAGATCGTCTCTGAGTACAAATATCCAATAAAGGTTTCAGCTCCAGGGAGCGTAGCCGAGATCAAGCCCCTCCTTCTTGAGAACATGTCTTCCATCAGCGGGCCGCTTCAGCCCTTCCTGCCAGATTATAGAAGATCGGATTACGGTGCTGATTGGGCCAGCTTGAAATCCAACTCTCCCGTAAACTTAACCGGTCATACTTTCATCTGTCATGGAGGTCCGCTTAACTGGGCTGGGCGTGGACCAGTGGGTTGAGATAGTCAATGAGGGAACCTGTTCAATGGATCTCACAGGCTGGACGCCCATGAATGAGAATCAGAAGCACTCATTATATCAGGATAGGCGAATAATCATAAGGAGCAAAGAATATAATGAGCCTGTCTCACCAGCAAGATAGTGCGGAATTCCCGTACCCCGCATTATCATCTATTCTCCACGTGTGAGATCAAGAATGCAATGATTGTCTTTCGTGGCGCTGTTTTTATCTGAATGCTGAGGGAAGAACAAAGCAAATCCCTAAATCTCTGGTACTCTTCGCTCTCAGGATTTTGGATATATCTATTTTGCGACTAATTAGATTTCATTTTTCATTTAATTAGATTTCATTTGACTTTATATGGCATCTATCTGATGCTACAGGACAGCATCGGCCCAATCTTCCGGGGTGCCGCGAGTCGGCCTGCGGGCCGCGGCCAACGGGGCGCCCTCAACGCCGGGCTGGCTTGGTTAGAATGAGTGGAAAGGTCAGTTCGATCCATGTGAGATACTCTGGCTATGGATCTCTGGGAGAGCTCAAAAAATCATCGCCTCTTAGCTATCTACTGAGGGCAGGCATCAAGCTACCATGGTTTTACGGTTGCTATTCCGTCGCTTCGCGCGTACTCTGTGAACTATACGGTTAAGACGTTCGCCACCTCTGGTAACGATCAAATGGCAACAAACTGCCACCACCAAAAGCTGCAGAGCGCAAGGGAGACTGACAGAGACGAGGTCATTCTGTTCAACTCGATAACACGGGGTACAAAAATTTGGACGATAGCCTCTCTATCTGATGCTGAGGATAAACCAGAAGGACAGTATCCCGATGGCAATGAGAAGCACGCTCACCAGCCTGCCGTGGCCCACTCTCCAGCGCGCCAGAGCGAATCTGATGCTGATCAGGACGTGCGTCAGGAAGAAGACGACCAGAAACAGGTCCAGATCGGTGTGCATGTACTTGGCCATCTGCAGCGGCAACAGGATTCTGTTGTACCAGGCGTATCCCGATACCAGGAAGATGATCATGAAGATGAGGAGCATCCAAGCACAGAATCTATTGATCTTAAGGAGGAGTCGGCCAGTGTTCGTTATGGGATTCACCTTATGAGGTCTTGTTTTGCTGGGATTAAAATTAGTGGTTTCATTTGGGATTGAGGGGTTCGATAGAGGGGCTCAACTACGATGCCTTAACAGGGATCCTGGAGTGAACCCCTGATAGTAGACAGTCAATTATGCAACAGTACTTAAAGCAACCCCCATTTCGAACTGCTCTGGAGATCTATAGCCAAGGGCAGAATGCAGCCTCTTCCTGTTGTACTCTTTCTCAATAAAATGCCATATATTTCTATAAGCCTCTTCAAAGGTTCCGCACTCATTCAGATATACCTCCTCGGAATGATGAGCAAGTATTGAGTAGCCTCTGGCCATCGATTTTCTAATGACCTGGCCAGAGCATTCATAGCCATTTGGCGGCCTGCCGATCTATCCAGAAAGGCTCTGGAAAGATACTCATTTCTGGTTTTATTTTGCAGGTGGAACCATCTTGTAGATCTTTCCTGTATCTCCTGTGGGTCCTCCCACTTCCGATGTCAGGACATAAAGCTCGCCCTGGTCATCCTCGCCAAAGGAGCGAATGTACTCATTGATCCTTCCGCCTGGTCTGTCTGCGACACTGATCTCTTCCATCTTCCAGAGACCTTCCCCTGCGGGTTTGGCCATGTAAAGCGTGCCGTCTCCTTTTGCAAAGCCGCTGGACCAGTCTGCAAAGACGTAGCTTCCTGCAAGCTGCCATCAGCTCCTTGCCTTCGTAGAAGTAACCGCCCACAACCACGGTGCGATTATTATGATCGTACTCGATTATTGGATCCAAGAGCGATTCCCCTTTGCGGCCTACATCAGGGCAGCTGGCAGGTGACTACTTTCGGGCTGTTGGGGTCGAAGCAGTGAGTTCCTTCTCTGATATTCCAGCCATAGTTGCCTCCTTTGCTGATCAGGTCCACCTCTTCCCAGAGGTTCTGCCCGGCATCGGCTGCAAAGAGACGGCCTGCAGAATCAAAGGAGATCCTGTAGGGATTTCTCAGGCCATAAGCCCAGATCTCAGGCAGGAAGCCCTTTTCATTGACGAAGGGGTTATCGGCTGGAATGCCATAAGCTGCGCTGGAGTTATTCACATTCACATCGATGCGCAGAATCTTGCCCAAGAGCGTTGAGGTATTCTGGGCATTGCCTCCGGATACGTGTCCCATGGCTACATCGTTGGCGCCGCCGCCGTCGCCCAAAGGCAAATACAGATATCCATCCGGGCCGAAGGCGATGGTCCCTCCGTTGTGGTTCATTTGGGGCTTATCGATCTGGAGAAGAACCTTCTCCGAGTTCATGTCAATCATGTTCTGGTTGTCTTTCGAGACGCGAAACTCGGAGAGGTTATTGGTGCAGCTCCAGCCTTCCGGCGCTCCCGATCGCAGCGGTGCGCTGTAAAACACAAAGACACGACCGTTCCGGGCGAAATCAGGATGGAATGCCAGGCCCAGAAGTCCGCGCTCATCGTAACCTGGGCGAAAGTTTGACCATGCGATCGCTAATATTCAGGAAAGGCTCCTCTTGCAGCTTTCCATCCGCCGTTATCACCTTGACAAGTCCTATCTGGTCGACGACGAACATTCGCCCATCTTTGGAGCTGATAAATTCCATAGGTGCGGCAAAGCCCGACGCGACCAATTTCAGCCCAACCACGGGCGCGCTTTGATTCGTCATATTACTACCATCATTCTTCATCCTGCCGAGCCGGGGCAGTGGCATTAACCGTCCCCGCATCTGTCTTTCCTGATGCGACTATTACATAGCCCACCATGGAGGGATGAATCAAGCACTGGTACTGGTACTTTCCGGGTTTTGAGAATGTAAAATTGAACATGCCACCGGTGGCCATATTCCCCGAGCTGAAGATTCCGTCTGAGCTGGTCACCGTATGCTCCGCAGGATCATTGTTTATCCAGGTCACCGTTGTTCCCTGAGATACAGTGATCGAACTGGGCTGAAATGAAAAATTCTTGATCTCGACAACATTCGTCTGCGTCTGCGGCGGCGTTTTTTCCACGCAACCTGTTATGCCTGCTGTCAGTATTAGCAGCATTGCAATTAAAAATAATTTCCAATTTTTCATCCTAATCATTCCTTCTACCATTTGAAAAGCTCTAAAGATTTACGTATTTATTGGATGCTCTTCAGATATATAACTTTTTGAAAGGAATTGTGTAAGGACGGGCGGCGCCTGCAAACGCAGAGGAGCGCAGCATCGAGGGAATCATGCTGGCCGCTGCTTCTGAAAAGAGGACAAGATGCATGACGCAGTGGTTTGCAACAGCTGATCTGCCCGATCCCGCCGCTTGGAAATGGATGCGAGGAGCACACGAAACACGAAAGTGATAGCTATGCGATTTTGAATCGCCCTGATTCAGAAAATTGGAATTAGAACAAGCAGAAACACGGCAAAAATGATAAAATAAGCCAAATACAAAATGGGTCTGAGATTGCAGACAATAAAACGGCTCACTGCTTATGTCTCAGACAAGGTTCAAAGGGTGGGCTACAGGACCCGAGTTATCCTGATTGCCAACGGCATGGGACTGCAGGGCATTATCGAATTGAGGCTCTATCTCGGTAGGCTTTAATAAGTTTGAGTTCTAAATAGCACCAGGTGAAATAGATGATGCTAAAACTCGTAAAGAAGATGATAAAAATAAAGCTATTCGTGATCGGTCTGCTGGCTATCCTGTGGTTCATTAAAAAGAAGCACAGCTGCTGTCAAAATGAGAAAGAATAGAGAACGATTACGACATAGCCGAGCACGAGGAAGGATTGTGGGATTGGCCCTGCTAATTCCCTTTCAATAGCCAGAGGGAAAGGCTAGGAGTTTTAAAATGATGGTATGCGAATGACCCGCAGTCACCCGATATAGGCAACTTCAGGGCATGGGAGAATCATGATCGAAAATAAGGCGCAGCTCTTGGCAGATCTGGCCTACATTGGCTCGAAAGTCCTGGCTAAAACCAACGTGTACCTATTCGCGGGTGCAGCTTTTCAATGGCACGGCCTGAAGGATGCCACTCGGGATATCGATATCTGTTGCTCATATGAAGAAGCCGATCGGATTGTATCAGTACTCAGGATGTTTGGAAGGATGGAGTCTGTCACCGGGATCAATGATATTCATTTCCTGAGGATATTTCTAAAATCGTTCACATTGCAGATCTTTATTAAAGAGATATGGATGGGCGATGAATACCAACTTCTGGAAACCGCCCAATTGCGATCCGCTCACATTTGGCGGCATAACCTTCTTGATCCCCGATATCAAGACCCTCCTCATGATCAAGGATAGACAGATCCAAGCACTATACAACGAGTGGATAAAATTAAAGGGTGAGAAATGTACCTGAATTTTGATAGTTATTTATCGACGTCATTTCACTGTCATCGATCGTAGCCAATCCGGTATCGTAGGCCGTAATGTTTGTTCAATCACCCGATGTTGTTCACCAGCCCGGGTCTCACTTTCTAAAGCCGTCCTTGTAGACGCAGTCCTGAAATCCGGTATAGACGACGCATTCAGCATGAAATGTTTCTGCATCTCAATCAAGGACTGTCCTGGGAAGATTCATACTCTCTCAGCACCTCTGCCAGATCCTCTTTCTGCACAGGCTTCGGGATGTAGCCATCCATTCCGGCAGCAAGACACCTCTCCCTATCACCGGCAAGTGCGTAAGCAGTAATGGCTATAATCTTATGGCCGTTATCAGGCCAGCGCTCCCGTATAATCCTTGTGGCCTCGATGCCGCCTAATACTGGCATCTTAACATCCATGAGGATTAGATCATAGTGCTGGCGCTCCAGAGCCTGGATGGCTTCAGCGCCGTTGGCCACGGCGTCTGCCCTGTAGCCTAACTTCTTTAGCATCTCCAGGGTTACCCTCTGGTTGGACACATTGTCCTCGGCCAGCAGGATTCTCATGGAACTGAAACCGGCCTCTGCACCAAAGCTCTCTCTTCCCTCACTGGATTGCTGACCTTCGAGTGCATCCGAAAGAACTCTGTGGAGTTGTGCGGGTCTGATAGGCTTATTCAAGACGGCCCGGAAGAGTTCAGGGTTTCCTTTCTGGCCCATTGACAAGAGTTGGATCAGGGGCAGATCTTTCCTGTATTTGCGTATCTCCCTGGCCAGGGCGATTCCGTCCATTTCGGGCATCATCATGTCAAGGATGGCAGCATGGAAGGGCGCTCCACCTCTGATCAGAGCCAGTGCTTCCTGGCCGGATGGTTTAGGCACAGGTATCATGCCCCAGGAGTTGAGCTGTTTTCCTAGGATAATACGGTTAGTCCTGTTATCATCGACGATGAGGATATGCTTGCCCAGAAGCCTCGGCTGAATGCCTGTCGGGATCGTCCTGGGCTTGCCTGGAACGGCTTTGGCTTTAATGGTGATGGAGAAGGTCGAGCCTTTGCCGACTTCGGACTGAACCCAGATTTTCCCACCCATCATCTCCACGAGCCTCTTGGATATGGCAAGCCCTAGACCTGCGCCCTCCGACCTGCTGCTGAAAGATTCGTCTACCCTGGAGAATGGCTGGAAGAGGATGCTTATTTTCTCTTCGGGAATGCCTATGCCCGTATCCCTGATCTCGAATAGAATCTCATCTTGCCCTTTCGATGACACAGAGAGGACAGCTTCGCCCTCATCCGTATATTTGATGGCGTTACCAAGGAGGTTTACCAAAACCTGCCGGAGCCTGGCCGGATCTCCTGTAACGGCTTCAGGCATATTTCTATCGATCAAGTAGGCCAGGTCCAGGTTCTTCTTCGCGGCTTCACCCGAAACCAGGTCTAAAGCTTCCTCAATGCAGCTTCGGAGATCGAAGGGTTGATCCTCGATCTCGACGTTCTCCCTCTCTAGGCGGGAGAAGTCCAGGAGATCGCCTATCAGCGCAAGCAGGGCTTGGCCGCTGTTTCTTATGCTCTCTAAATATTCCTTCTGTTCGGGAGCCAAAGGCTCGTCCAGGAGGAGGCCGGTAAAGCCGATTACTGAGTTCATGGGCGTCCGCAGCTCGTGGGACATGTTGGCCAGGAATAGGGACTTGGCCTTTACAGCTTCCTCTGCCACATCATTGGCTTTCAGAAGCTCCTTCTCTGTCTTCTCATGCTCATCGATCTCTACTCTGAGTTCTTCGTTGATGACCTCCAGATTCTCTTTTGCGTCCTGGAGCTCTGCCGTCCTCTCCTGGACCCTCTGCTCAAGCTCGTCCCTGGCCCTGAGAAGCTCCGCCTGAACCTTCTTTATGCCCGTGATGTCGGCACCCGTAGTGACGAAATAGTCGCCCAGAGGAACACTGGTGAACATGAAGTACTTATCCAAATTGGGGAAGTAATCTTCGAAGGAATACGGAATGCCTTCGGTCATGATCTTCTGCACAACGGGCATGTAGTGATCCGTCGCACCTGGGCCGAAGATCTCATCCGTGGTCCTGCCCTTGATTTCATCGAGCGCCTTGCCCCAGGTCTTGAGGGTGGGTGGGTTGGCGTCCACCAGTCTCCATGTCTTTATCCGGCCCTCTTCATCCCGGATGAGCTCCCAGAAATGCACCTCTTCTGTTATATTCATGAAGAGGTTGCGGTACTTTGCTTCGCTCTCCTGCAGAGTCTTCTCAGCCTTCTTGCGCTCGGTGATGTCCTGGCCCTGGGCAATGGTGGCAATGACCATTTCGCCGTCTTTATCGTAAATGTTGGCCGAGTTCCATAAGACGGTCCAAACCGACCCATCCACATGCAGAATGGGAATTTCCACAGCGTCCCATCGTTCTCCTGACAAAGTGCGGCCGATGTGCTCCAGAGACTGCTCTTTGCTCTCCTCCGGGAAGAGCATGTCCAGAGGCTTTCCGAGAGCTTCAGCAGCTCGGAGGCCAGTTAAGTGCTCAAAGGCGTGGTTAAACCTGGTGATTCTAAATGAGGTATCCCAGACGATAATGGGCGCATTGGCATAATCGATCAAGTTCTCCAAATAGTTCCGGGTTTCTCGTAAAGCTTCCTCGGCCTGCTTGCGCTCGGTAACGTTGTGGTAAGTGCATATCAATAGGTCGACTTTGCCATCGGGTTTGAGTATGGGCTCGGCACTGATTAGCATCCAAACGAGTTCCCCGCCAGAAGGCAATTTCACACCTATAAGCTTGTTACTGACAGGCTTGCCAGTCATTGCAGCTTTCCGAACGGGATGGTCATCAACATGCAACAATGTGCCGTCTTCTCCGAATACCTGCCAATCGCTCCAGTTTTGATCGTTGACGTTCTTAATATTAGATGGATCTTCAAATAGGCCAAACATCTGCAAAAACGCCGGATTATATATCGTGAACTTGCCATGTTCATCGATCAGTGCAACTCCAGAACTCAAGTTATCGATGAGCACTTTAAACTGATTCTCACTTTTTCGCAGTTCCTCTTCCATCCGCTTGCGCTCGGTGATGTCCCGGGTTATGCCCAGAATACCGATGATCTCGCCATTGCTATTACGGTAGGGCATCTTGGTGGAGAGGAAGGTCCGGTAACCATCAGACGTCTGCCCAACCTCTTCGACAACTTCCATCTGGCCAGAGTCCATGATCCTCCGGTCGTTTGCCATGATGGCCTCTCCAATCGCCGGGTCGTTGTATAGCTCACGATCGTTCTTCCCGATCGTCTCTTCCAGGGGCTTGCCCATGATTCGGAGCGTGGCAGGATTGGCCATAATGATGCGGCTCTCGCGATCTTTGACAAAAATGGGATCAGGAATGCCTTCAGTGACCGCGCTCAAAAGTGCCTGACTCTCCCGAAGCGCTTCCTCGGCCCGTTTGCGTTCTGTCACGTCGGTTTGCACGCCGTCCCAAATAGTGCGGCCGTCTTGCATCCGGTGTGGACGAGAGCGCAACCTCATCCAGCGCACCTGCCCGTCGGGCCGATGCATCGGCACTTCCATGTCGAAGTCAGATAGATCACGAGCGCTCTGTGCCTCAGCTTCAACAAGCTGCTCGTAATACTCAGGTGGAATCTGTCGGTGCAACGTGCCTGCATCTTGCAGCACGTCTCGAACCCTGACGGCGTTGAGCCGTTCTATGCCCGCGCTGACGTAAAGGAAATGAACGCCACCGTCTGCCTCATGAGTATATTGATAGACGGCGCTCTCCGGCAGATTGTCCCCAAGAGTCCGCAGCCGATTTTCGCTCTCCAGCAGAGCCGATTGAGCATGTATGAGTTCATCGTTCTGCAATCGCAATTCCTCTGCTGCAACCTCCAGCTCTTCTTTGGCATCCTGCAGCGCTATTTCCGCCCTCTTGCGCTCAGTTATATCCAGGCCATAAATGCGTATGCTCTGGACATCGGGCACAATATACATCGTCTGCTGATACCAGTTATCGCCAACGGACACATCCCTTACATACGTGCCCGTCTGGCTATCGCAAAGCAATCGCGCTACTGACTCCCAGTCGGCCAACCAGGGGTGATCTTGCCCTTCTTCCTGGAGACCGGGTAACAACTTTTGGGCGGCAGGGTTGAGGAAAAATATACAACCCTCCAGGTCAACTTCGACAACGGGATTCGGGTTGAGTTTGGGGAAGGACGCAAACCTGGCCAGTTCCTCTTCAGTCCTCTTGCGCTCGGTGATGTCCAGGTGATGCCATAACCGACCATAGGATTTTCCGTCTACGTATATTGGGGCGAAATCCCGCAGGCACGTCCTATCGTCCTGCAGGGCAATTTCCTCGCCTCTTACGGGTTGTCCTAGATAGACTATTTCTTTAATGCGGGCAACTGCCTCTTCAGGATTATGATAAGCATTCTTAATTGTTTCAATCATTTCGCTTGGAGTCAGCCCCACCAGGTCCGGGGGTGAGTCCAACAGATCAAACATGTCACAAAATGCTTGATTGGCATATTCAACCTGGCCATTATCCGTCACAAGCAAAATGCCGGCGTACATGCTTGAAAGAACAGTATAGAAGCGATGTAGATTGGTTTGCAATAAATTCTCTGCTCTCTTGCGCTCGGTTATATCAGTGGAGATGCCCAGTACATACTGAACAATGTCACCGTCTGGTGCGTATTCAGGAGCTAGCTTAAGATAAAACGCTTTTGAACCGCTGCCATCTACTGCAGGAAACTCGAACTCCAGGTCCTGGTTGGCTCCGGTTTTGAACACTCGCTGGATGGCAGCCTCCCACATATTGCAGAGGTCTTCAGGCATGCCTGCCTCACGGTTGGTCTTGCCAATGAACTGTTCAGTGGGGATGCCAGTGATGTCCTCAGACTGGGGGCTGAGGTAGATCACCCTTAAGCCTCGATCGTAGCGCATTAGGATAGATGGTACGTTCTCAGCAAGGGATTTGTAGCGTGTCTCACTCTCCTGCAGCTTTCTGATCGCCTCTGCTAGCTCTTCGTTTCCGGTGCGCAACTCTTCATTCTGGGTTTCGAGTTCCTCAGATTGTACAACAAGCTCTTCCCGGCTTTCCTGCAAAGCTTTTTCCATCAGCTTGCGCTCGGTAATGTCCGAAAAGACGGTCGCAAATTTACCCTGGGCCGGGGAGAATACAGATATGCTGAAATGTTTTTTCATCGGCTCGAAGTAGGTCTCGAACGACTCTGGCTTGCCGGAAGAAGCGACTCTGGCGTACACATCCAGATAAGGAGGCTCGTCTGTTCCATAAAGCGCTGATGCCTTTTTGCCCAAGGAGTCATCCCTTGAAAACCCCGTGATCTTTTCGAAGGAGGGATTTACATCGGTTATAATGTAATCCGCCGGATTTCCAGCACTGTCGTAAACTATCTCATGAAGTGCGACTCCCTCAACCATCGAAGTGTATAGGGCCGACAGCTTCTCGTTCGCTCTCTCGCAGCGCCTGCTCTGTCTTTTTGTGCTGTCTGCTCTCAATGATTCCCCACCGTCCAGAGCGCTTGATGAGGGCGAACTGGTGGTTGGCGACGACATCCAATATCTCTAAAGCATTGCACTTCTGAAGGCAATAGGTGCATATGGCCAGCATTTTGTACCGGCCGATGACATTGTTGACCTTCTCTTCATACCGGGTGAAGTCATCCCAGTCGGCCTTCTCCAGCCAGAAAGTGTTTCCAGTCAGCCTGAGTCCTTCGAATCCCCGTTCCTGGGCCTTGTTCAGTTTGTCTACCCAGCCCTTGAGCACCTCATCTGCTGAGAACCTGCCCGATTTGGTGTACCACTGACTGTAATCGAGGATCTCAATCTGGCCTCTGTCGATGTAATCGTTCAGGTCCGGGACCGCAGCCCGAAGCGCTAAAGTCGCCTGTTCTACCCTCAGGGGCTCTGAGGTCACCCACATGCAGAACTCGCCTGCATCCAGGCCTTCCTTAAAATAAGGCACCAGAATGTCTATCAGATCCTGGCCAGCTTCATAGAACTGGCAGAAATGAGTCCCCCAGGGGACACTGCCGATAACATCGATCCCTGTTCGTCTCAAGGCCGATTCCATCACCTTAATCGCTCCGTTTTGTTCTTGCCTGCAAAGTTCCTTTCCAGAACTGCTCTCAGATCATTTATCTCTACCGGCTTGGCCATGTAGTCGTCCATGCCAGCTTCGATGAACTTCTCCCGGTCGCCTTCCAGTGCATAAGCAGTAATCGCTATTACCTTCGGTCCATTATCCGGCCAGCGCTGGCGGATAATACGTGTGGCTTCCAGGCCGTCCATCTCGGGCATCTTAACGTCCATGAGAACCACATCGTAGTGCTGGCGTTCCAGTGCCTGCAGGGCCTCTATTCCGTTGGCTACGGTATCGGCCCGATATCCCAGCTTCTTTAACATATGTTGAGCGACCTTCTGGCTGGATATGTTATCCTCGGCCAGCAGTATTCTCAGAGAGCTATTCTGAATGGGCTGATCAACTCCAGATGCATTTGTCTGGCACTTGGCCGGTTCCTTCGGCAATGTATCAGTCCTGGGCAATATATCTGTCAGGACTTTATGTAGCAAAGAGGGCTTGATAGGCTTGGTCAGATAGGCATGGTTAGGGGGCACACGTTTTCCGTAAGACGTCAGAAGCACCAGAGGCAAAGTCTTATTGTATTTGCGTATTTTTTCTTCCAACTCCAGGGCGTCCATATCCTGCAAATCCATATCCAGAATAGCAATACCATAGTTATCTCCTCTCCGGACCCAGCTTAGGGCTTCTTGGCCTGATTTTGCAGCTATGGGAACCATGCCCCAATCGTAAACCTGTTTGCTCAGGATGCGGCGGTTGGTCTTATTGTCTTCGATTATAAGCACATGTTTGCCTATCAGATGAGGCGAAACTCCGGCGGGCTCGGGCTCAACCTGGCCTGAAGGTGCCTTTATGGTGAAGTGGAACGTCGACCCATTGCCAACTTCGCTCTCGGCCCAGATTCGACCGCCCATCAGCTCTACCAGCTTCTTGGATATGGCGAGACCCAGGCCCGTCCCGCCGTACAGCCGAGTGGTCGATGGCTCCATCTGGTTAAAGGGTTGGAACAGCTGGTGCATGCTGCCCTGAGGGATGCCTATGCCTGTATCCTGAACTGCGAAATGAACTTCATTTGTTCCATCAAGCTGCTGGCTTGAGACTGAAATTGTAACCTCGCCAACATCAGTGAATTTGACGGCGTTTGAGAGCAGATTTGCCAACACCTGTCGAACCCTGCCCGGGTCACCGATAATGGTATCAGGAACTCCTTTATCGATGGCATAGGCGAGGTTCAGGCCCTTCTCTGATGCCTTAACTGATACCAGGTCCAGAGATTCCTCAACGCAACTACGTAGATTGAAAGGCTGATCCTCAAGGACCAGCTTATCGGTTTCCATTTTGGAGAAATCCAGGATATCATTGATGATTGTTAGAAGCGCATCGCCGTTGATCCTGATGGTCTCAAGGTAATCCTTCTGCACGGGGCCTAAAGGTTCGTCCAGAAGAAGCTCGGTAAAGCCTATTATCGAATTCATGGGCGTCCTGATCTCATGGCTCATATTGGCCAGGAACTCTGCCTTCGCACGCGAGCCGACCTCAGCAGCCTCTTTGGCTTCTACAAGATCCTCTTCTGCCTTCTTTTGTGCTTGGATCTCCACCTGCAGCTCTTCGTTAATCGACTCCACTTCATCCTTGGCATTGGATAGCTCAGCAGTTCTTTCCTTGACCCTCTGCTCCAGCTCGTCCCTGGATCTGCTCAATGCCTCTTCGACCAGCTTGAGCTCTGTCACATCCGAGCCAGCGATGACAGCGCCTCGTACATGGCCCTCGGCGTCGAAGAGAGGCACGGCGCTCTCGATCAGGTAGACGACTCGCCCGTCGGGAAAGATCAGCTCCAGTTCATCACCCATGACAGGTTTGCCCGTGGCAGTGGCGACCTGGGCTGGCATCTCCTCAGGCTGCAGCTCCACGCCATTGCGGAAGACCTTGTAGGAGACAGCCACTTCGCCGGGCAGGGCACTGCGGGAGACATTGCCTCTGTGCGGGGCTTGCAGGATTTGATCGGCATAGGCGTTGCCTGTGATCTGGAGGCACTGAGGATCGTGAGCGATCCAGACGGCGACTGGTGCTGCGTCCAGCACGGCCTGGAGTTCAACGGCGCGGTCGGCCAGCTCTTGTGCTAGGCGCTGGCGCTGCTCTTCGGCCCGTTTGCGATCGGTGATGTCCGAAGAGACCCCGAGTACATATCGAATCTCATGGTCCCGGCCGAATTCCGGCGCGAATGTCAGCGCGAACGTCCGCATCCCGGACGGCCCGACGAAGTCGAATTCCATCTCTTCCTGAGTGCCCGTGCGGAACACCCGCTCGATGGCCGCATCCCATAGGTCGCACAACACCTCCGGCATTCCCATTTCGCGGTTGGTCTGGCCGATCATTCGTTCGACCGGATTCGGATTGTACCGATCGGACTGCTTGCTCAGGTAGACGACGCGGAGCTGCCGATCAAACCTCATCAGCACGCAGGGGACGTTTTCGGCCAGCGAACGCAAATGTTCCTCGCTCACACGCAATGCCTCTTCAGCCTGTTTGCGCTCGGTAATATCGTGGCTAATAGAGACTCCGCCAATTACATTGCCAGCTTCATCCTTGAGCGCCATGCTTCTGGCATTTACAGTGATATCTCTGCCATCCTTAGTCCTCTGGATAAGCTCCCCTTCCCAGCTGCCTTTTTCGAAAATGTCCTTGGCGATGGCTTCTCGGCTGACCCCTTCCGGAAACGCTGTCTGTAGAACGTTAGATCCGATCTGACCAATGACTTCATCCTCCTGCCATCCGTATATCCGCTCGGCAGCCCTATTCCAGCTCCGGATTTTCAGTTCTCTATCGGTGGAAATGATAGCATCCGAAACGTTATCGACCAGGTTGGCATGATACCGAAGTTCCTCCTCGGCCTGTTTGCGCTCTGTGATGTCGCGGTTGACAGCAATGAAGCCGACTATCTTTCCCTCGGTATCGCGTATGAGCATTGTCTTAGAATCAAAAATGACATTCTTTCCTGACCTGGTCGTATGTTCGATCTCTGTCGTGACTGACCCTGTTTCTGCTAGGATCCCGGCCAATCGGGACCTCATTTCGGGATCGAACTTCGAGCCGGTAACCTCGGCGACGTTTCTTCCAAGGACTTCCTCCTCCTTCAACCCGTATACCTTTTCTGCCGCATGGTTCCAGGATGTAAGCCGTAATTGCTCGTCAGTGGAATAGATTACTTCCGTGATATTCGTGAGCAAATTGGCCTGGTACGTTAGTCGTTCCTCCGCTCGTTTGCGCTCAACAATCTCTCTTTCCAGATCAGCTTTGGAAGCAGTTACCGTTTTCAGGTTGGCTGTCATCAGGTTAAACGCCTGAGCTAACTCACCGATTTCGTCATCCTTTTTTTCCTCAAGGGAATAATCAAGATTGCCTGAACCGATAATTCTTGTTCCGTCCTGGAGGTTCGATAAAGACAACAATATGCGCCGGAAAATCAGGAGATAATCGGCGAAAAGAAATGCAACGAATGCACCGATCAGGGCAAAGATGAGCAGGTTACTTTGTTGTCTCGCTTGATCTGCTTCCTCTCGCAGCATCTCCGAGAGGCGTGAAGCATCGAATACTATTCCCTGGGTTTGAACTCCCATTCTGCTCCACGAAACCTCAATAAAGTCCGGGTCAGCTGTGTTTTGCAGATTCTCCGGTTCATTCTGGATTCCTGATACTATATCGCCAAAGACATCCTTCAACCGTTGATGATTTGCCTTGATATCATCGACAAGCACCTGCTGCTCGGGACTGCTCACAGTCAGGTTCGATATGTCATTGGAAATCGAAGAGTATTTGGATTCCCATCGATCGATCTGCTGGCCTTCATGGTAAAGAAGATAATCGTTCGATAAATAGCTGAGTTCACCGACTTTAAGCTCGATTTTCTTTGCAAGCTCTTCCTTCTTGTTCAGCCGCTCTACCTGTTGATTTGTGGAAATCACAGATGCAGAGATGATTGCCAGGGCTACGGCGAAGATGACTGTGCTGACGATCAACTGAGTCCTGATTTTCATTGTTCCTCAATTTTACTGGATATTCACCGCTTCTGGTCTTACAACCTCCAGGCCTTCCGGGTAGATGTAATTCCTGAAATCTGGTATCCTCTTTTCAGTAGTGAGGTTGTTCTTGATCATCCATCGCCCCTCGTCTTCCATGACAGTGACTAGCGATTGGTCGAGCGAGAGGGAGAACCGGTGACCAGGCCAGACAGTTGCTATATATGCATCCGTGTAGTTCAGCCTCTTTTGTACTATCATCTTTGCTTTGGCCGGATGATTTATTGCATACTCCTCTGACTGGGCAAGTGATTTCAGGAGCTTGTTTATCTGATCACGATGACTGGCAATCCAGCCGCCCTTACAGGACATGACAAAATAACTGTCCTGGTGGTTTTGAACTGACCATAACACTGTGTTACTACCTAATCGCTCACGAATTTGATCGATATATATCCCCGTAATGAGCGCGTCGACGCTGCCATTTGTAAGGGCTTGCACATATTGTGAGGAGGGCAAGTTCACGATAGTTACATCCTGCAGGCTTATGTCGTGCAGATCGAGAAACCTGCCAAGATAAAATTCTTGAGTTCCACCCCTGGAAAGGCCTATCTTTTTGCCTTTCAGGTCTGAAACGTTTTTTATTCCCCGGTCTTTCCTGCCGACAAGATATGCTATCTGATACTTATCGATACACCCGATTACGCTGATATTTTCTTTATTGAACGCTTTACCAACTATGACATACTCTGATGACAACGCAATGTCCACATCATCGTTCAACAAGCCATTGATCGCGCTGGGTGCTGAATTATAATCTCGCATGGTCACATTAAGGCCATTCCCTGTAAAAAAGCCCTGATCAGCAGCTATATAAATTAATGCAGCTGCATCATAGGGATATCCCCCAATGGTGATCGGCTCAGGGGTTCCGGAATCGGTTGTCCCCGAATTCGGAAGAGGCCATGCCCCCGATCCCACCAGGGCAATGACAAAGACTGCAGCTATCGCGGTAACAACGATTCTTTTCATGGATTTACTACCCGCTGTTTTTATGGCTCGAATCATTTGATGTTCACCGCTTCAGGCTTTATTTCCTCAAGGCCTTCCGTGTATATGTAATCCCTAAAATACGGTAATGTCTTCTCGGCGGTGAGGTTGTTCTTGATCATCCACCGCCCTTCATCATTCATTGCGATGAGAAGCGACTGATCTAGTGACAGGGTGAACCGATGATTAGGCCAGACAGTTTCTATGTATTCATCTGTGTAATTCAGCCTTTTTTGCACGATCGCCTTTGCAGCATCTGGATGATTAATAGAATACTGTTCAGCCTGGACAAGAGATCTCAGGAGCTTGTTTATCGTCTCCGGATGGTTGGCAACCCAGTCGTCCCTAGAAGTCAAAAGCACAAAGCCCGGCTGGTTGCTTTGAGCCGGCCATGCCACAACATTAGCACCTGACAGTTTTTCGATTTGATCCTTATATTTTTTCGATGCCACTAATGCATCGACGCTGCCATTTGTGAGAGCTTGCACATACTGCGTAGATGGCAAATCTACAAGAGTCGCATCCTGAAAGCTAATGTCATTCAGATCGAGTAACCTGCCGAGGTAGAATTCAGATAGAGTTCCCCGGGTTAAGCCTATTTTTTTGCCTTTCAGATCTGAGATGTTTTCAATCCCCTTGTCTTTCCGGCCGATAAGATATGTGGTCTCAAACTTATCGATATTCCCGATCACGCGGATTTTTTCTTTTTTGAACGCTTTATCGACGAGGGTATACTCACCTATCGAAGCTATGTCTACCATATTGTTTAACAGGCCGTCCATAGCTTCGGGTGATACGGTATAATCACGCGTGGTTACGTTGAGGCCATTTTTGGCAAAAAAGCCCTGATTTTCAGCGATATATATGAGTGCCGAATGTTCAATAGCTGGGACACCGATGATGATCGATTCGGGATTTCCTGAATCGGTTGTCTCGGAACTCGGGAAAGGCCATTGCCCTGATCCCACCATCACCAGTGCAGATATGACTGCTATCCCGGCGACAACAATCTTTTTCATGGTTATGCTCCTGGCTCGATTCTGGTTTTTCATAGTCCCCACCTCAACGTATGATATTCACCGCTTCAGGCATAATCGTCTTCAGGCCATCTTCATATATGCAGTCCAGAAAATTTGGTACCTGTTTTTCAGCGGTAATGTTCATCCACCGCGCGACGACCGCCATCATGGTAAGAGCAATTTTTTGCATCGTCCTACTCCTGGTGTCTCTGTATCTCACTGCAGAATTTTACCATGTTATCAGTGGTCCTAACCTCCAGGAGAATATGCTTGCATGACTGGTGCATTCCTCTCTTGCAGGCCAGCTTATCCTCAAAGAAACTTCCTGCTCTGCTTCGGTCATGCCCCCAACTAACATAGTTTAGCGGATCCAAGGCGACCTTAAGCTGCCCAGTGGCATTAGAGAGAATCCTGGCGGCGTTAACGGAATAGTTCACGCTACGGGCGCGAAGAATCTCTAACTCTTCTGAGATTTCGGTAGCTCTTTGAGCGGGATTATTAGGCGTGTCCGTTGCTCCTGGCAGGGTTCAATCATATCAGCCGTTTTAGTAAAAAAGTCTATCGCAGGCATGGAGCTTGCCCCTACTTTGGCCTACCTTGCAATAATTTTGGATATATCTGGCGTTATCATTGTGATTGATGTGCCTTTCTTCAGTGTTTTTATTATTATCTATGTTTTTGCAGTAGCTATTCTGTAAAATGTAGAGGCACAAATACTCGGTTAGTTGCCGAAATCAGCCACATGCTATCTACCCACAAAAAGAATCCGCAAAAAAGTAAAACCATTGCCGAAAGTAATCGAATATTTTGCGGGAAAATGGATATCCGCACCTTTTTACCAGTATTGTCCAAATCGGTTGAGTGTGAGACTTCAGCCTATTTTTACGGGCAAATCAAGGGACCATGTGTAAAGTTCAATGAAGCGTTTGCCTGACACAGATTAAATTTAATCATCCAAGTCTGACTCCTAAGTTGCGAAGCATCGTCAAAATAGCAGTGGATAGGAGGTAACTTTTCCCCCATCAAAATTCTTATCTACTTTCTCGATCTAAGACTTATTCTATGTCGATTTTCGAGTACACAGCATCTGGAAAATCAAAAGAATTTCAAAGGCACTTCCAAAAGCATTTTTAAAGCCATCTCACAATACTATCTCCATCATATCGTGCCCCAGCGGCCACTTCTTGAGAGCCATCTCATGGGGAGGATAAAGATGAGAGAGATGTGTGAGCAGGAGCCTCTTCGCTTTCAGGCTTTGACCCAGGTCCATGGCTTCGTCTGCAGTCATGTGCTTACTGATGGTGTAGCCGGGAGGAGTAATGGCATCGGCCAGCATCAGGTCGGCATCCTTCATGAGCTCCAGGCTCTCAGCTGGTATTTCCATCTTCGTGTCACTGGTGATCACGACTACCTTACAGCCGTCGTCCACCCGTACGCCTACGGTCTCCGCCGGAGGGTGGTTCACTTTGAAGAGGGTGAACTCCATTCCTGCAATATCAAAGGGCTGGCAGGCCAGAACGTCATGGCGCATGGGATTTAGGAAGTAGAGGTAGTTGAGGATATAATCCATGGTATCTTTCAGAGCATAGACATCCACGTGGCTCTGAACCCGGTGAAAATCCCCGAAACCTGCATAGTGATCATAATGGGCGTGAGTCCATATCACTCCGTCCACGCTGGATATATCCTTCTTCAAGAGCTGCCAGCGCAGATCCGGGCTCGTGTCCACCAAGACTCTTCCGTCTTCCTCATCCGACTCCAGGAGAACGGAAAACCTCATTCTGCGGCTGCGTCCACCCCTAAGAGCATCCATGCAGGCTGGACACTTGCAGCCGATCTTGGGAGTGCCGATGGCGTCGCCCGTGCCGAGGAGCGTGACCTTCATGCCGTTATGCTCCGCTTGTAATCAGAGATCCTGCGGCGGAACTCCTCAATAGAGGCGAGCAGATCCTCCTGTCCTAAATTCTTCCGATCCACCAGAAGGGCATTCAGTACGGCTTCTCTGATCACCAATCTCAGGTCCGAGCCGGAGTAGCCATCCGTCATCTCGGCGAGCTCTCCAGTGTCCACATCGGCATCGATGCGGGAGAGGACCTTATCCAGGATCATGCGCCTCATCTCCTGATCCGGCAGAGGGAAGTTCAATACCTTGTCGAATCTCCGCCAGGCAGCATAATCCAGAAGCTGAGGGTGGTTGGTAGCCGCCACAAGGAGGACGCCATGCTCGACCAGATTGATCTCGTCGATGGCCTTGAGCAGGGTGTTGACGGCCCTTTTCATGGCACCATGCTCATCTGAGGTTCTGGTCTTGGCCACGAAATCGAACTCGTCTATGAGGAGAATGCAGGGGCTGAGCCTCTTGGCAAGATCGAAGACTTTATCGATATTCTTGGAGGTCTCGCCCAGGTATTGGCTGGTGATCATGGAGAGCCGAACCTCCACCATTGGCAGGGAGAACCAGCTCGACAGCGCCCGGGCGGTGGAGGTCTTGCCTGTCCCCGGCGGTCCTACAAAGAGGAGCTTGCCGATCTCGTAAAGGCCGATCTGGCGCAGATAATCCCGGTTTTGCAGTGCTTTGCCCGTTTTTTCGATCTCCGTCTTCTGCTCCTCGGTAAGAATCAGGCCTTCAATGCTGTCCCTCACATCTTCAGGTGCCTTGATGTATGCGAGCTTGAGAAGGTCTTCAGCCTCCTTGGAATCCTTGCATAGCTCCTTGATCCGGGCATCGATCCATTCCCGGTCGGCGCATAGGGGCTTATTTCCTTCTCTGGCTTCATTGTAGCTCACCTTCAGGGAGTCGTAGTTCTCAAAAAAGAAAGCCAGAGTGGGGTTCGATCTGATCCTCACCAGGTCATTCTGATTGGCGAACCACTTGGCTGCTACATCGAATACCGTTAGCCGAAGCTGAGACCCAAACTCCTCAAAAGCCACGAACGTGAGATCTTTGATGATCGTTTTGACGTTCTCGATGCCGTAAATCTTCTGGACATCTGTGCTGGTTACATAGATCGGCCTTTTGACGCTCTTGGTCTGTGCATCGAAGTAATGTTTGCGGATATTGGGGGGCAGGTCGCCTTCATTCAGATTCTCATTTCGATTATAGAGATCTGCAGTGAGCAGCAGCTCCGCAACCTCAATTGCACCACACTTCTCCAAGCCATTCTCTAAACCCATCTTTCAAACTCCATGGAACTGAACTAAATCAGTGGTTTATAAAAAGAGATAAAGCTTTCCATGAACGGCCCGTCTATTGTTCATTTTCCCCTTCTCGCGATTTCGCCCGGATTTGACTCGACTCATTCCGGTTTCAGTATGCCATCGATCCCGACCACAAAGCTCTTTTGCGGCACATCTTTTCCGGACCGCTTCACCGCATCCGCCACCAGACCTTCCAGCTGGGCGCAGCAGGGGACAGTCATATGCAGTACGGTTATATCCAGGATCTCATTTGCCTTGAGGATCTCAGTCAGCTTGTCCACAAAGGGACCCGTCTCATCAAGCTTGGGGCAGCCCACCAGGGCTACGCGGCCTTTGATAAAGTCCCGGCTGATGTCGGGATAGGCAAAGGCAGTGCAGTCCCCGGCCACAAGAAGGCTGGCACCTTTGAGGTAAGGAGCCCAGGGTCGCACCAATCTCATCTGAATGGGCCAGCCGCACAGCTCATTCGCGCTCTCTTCTCCGGGCTTAATCTTTTCATGTGAGAAATCTGCCTTTGTCCCTTGATCCTGCTTCAGGGTAATTGGCATGGTGCAGGGCGTGACCGCGGCAGCAGTACCAGCATTCTTTGCATGATGCGGATGTTCATGCTTCTTGGCAAAACTATTATGCTCTTTGGCCGCCTTCTCATCAAACACCGGCGCATCGCGCTCCTCTATGGTCAGAGCGCCCTGCGGGCAGACGGCCAGGCATGCCCCCAGGCCATCGCAGAAGCTGTCGCTCACCACTCTGGCAATGCCGTCTTTGAGCTCGATTGCGCCCTCAGCGCAGCCAGTGATGCAATCGCCACAGCCGTTGCAGCGTGATTCGTCGATCTTGATGATCTTTCTCATAGTCATAATATTTTGTGACGACTGTATTCAGCATCTATTTCTTGCCTGGCAGCTTGGCTTTCCCTGGATAAGAGGCGAATCCGGAACACCTGGCACGTACTGATCATCCATGAGAAAACCAAACCTCTTTAGAGATCTGCCCCACCTTCCGGCTAATCCGCAATATTTGCAGATGCTTCCTGTATTCAAATTTCGCATCCGCAAGAACAGGTGAAACTTCGAAAATTCAGTATGAAAGAGCGTCCCTTGTCGGTCAGGGATTCCTCCTGGTTCTTCCCAGCACCATCTGCTTGGTGGCCCTCTCCGCTTCGATATCTCGACGGCATATCGGGCAGATCCATATCCAGTCGAGGCCAGTGGAGTCCTTCTGCAAATTGGCAGGCAGATGAGGATTCAATCCGCCTCAACATAGGCTCTGTAGCATAACGCGATCCGCATAACTTGCAGGCCACCAGGTCAAAAGATACATTGGGCTCCGGATAAGATTCGTCATAAGGCACCAGCATCAATGCTTTGCCAGGGCAGAACTCAACGCACAGGTCGCACTCCTCTTTGCACCTCTTCCAGTGAATGCTTCTCAATTCAGGCGTCTCTTCACGGGTGATATTCTGGCTGGGACAGACATTGGAGCAGGAGAAGCAGCCCAGACATTTGCTCGCATCAACTTTGATCATCTTCTTCCTCCGTGTGCCACGGCCAACGCGGCGCGTGCGCGCGCCCGGCGGCTCACCAGATCGAAATCGGTACTGAGAGCATTGGCCGGACAGGTTGTAACGCAAGTTGGCGCGTCGCGGCCTTCGCACAGATCGCACTTATGGGCAATCTTATCCGTCCAGACCACTCCAAAGGGACAGGCCAGCCTGCAGAGGCCGCAGCCGGTGCACTTTTCCACATCGAAGGCCGTGCGATCTCCCTCTTTGTGCAAGGCCTGGGTAGAAACAGGCCATGGTGCAGCTCGCTTCCTCACAGTGATGGCAGAATACGGGAACCGAGGCTTTATCGCCGGCGAAATGCACATTGACGTGTCCGCTACCGCCATGCACACGCTTGCAGGCCACCTCGCAGGACCGACACCCGATGCATCTAATGACATCAACGTAGACGGGCATTTAATCCCTCCGAGAAATTTTGCAGGCAGAGACCTTGAACTCCGGTATCTTGGCCTCGGGGTCTGTAACCTCCGAGGTGAGAATGTTGGTTCCAGGGAAGTGGAAAGGCATGAACACCACCCCTTTCTTGATGCTGTCGGTGATGCGTGCATAGGCCACGGTCTCTCCCCGCGGCGAGGTTACAGTCACCTCATCGCCGTCCTTCACTTTCAGCCGCGCGGCATCTTTCGTGTTGATCTCCACAAAGAGATCCGGCTCCCGTTCCAGCAGCGAAGGACTGCGGCGTGTCATGGACCCGGCATTGTGGTGCACAGCAACGCGACCGGTGGTCAGTATGAAAGGATAATCCCGGCTCGAGTCTTCAGCTGCCGGTTTGTATGAAACAGGCACGATTGTGGCCCGGCCCTCGCTGAACTTGAAGCCCTGGGTGTGAAGTATGGGCGTTCCAGGATGATCCAAATTGGGGCAGGGCCAGATGAGGCCAAAGTCTTCGAGACGCTCCCGAGTAATTCCGCCGTACTGCGGCACCACGCGATTGATCTCCGCCAGGACCGATGCCGCATCGGGATAATTGAACTGCACCCCCAGCCGCCTGGCAATCTCGCAAATGATATCCAGGTCACAGCGTGCACTTCCAGGCGGCTCAATAGCCTTTTTACTCCACTGCACACGTCTCTCTGTGCTGGTATAGGTCCCTTCCTTCTCCGCCCAGGCGGCAGCAGGCAAAACAACATCCGCCAGTTGAGCCGTTGGGGTCATGAAGATGTCCTGCACCACCAGGAACTCCAGCTTCTCCAGATCAGCGCGGACATTTTGGCTGCACGGATCGGAGTTGGCCGGGTCTTCGCCCACAATGTACATGGCCTTGATCTCGCCCTCACCTGCTTTGTCGATCATCTCCGTAGCCGTGAGCCCTCTGCCCAGAGGTATGCTGTCCACTCCCCAGGCAGCTCTGAAAAACTCTATTGTTTCGGGATCATCTGCCTTCCGATAGCCTGGATAAAAGTCGGCCAGTGCCCCCATATCGCAAGCACCCTGGACATTGTTCTGGCCGCGCAGAGGCATGACTCCCGTGCCCTCTTTTCCCAGATGGCCAGAGATCAGGGCCAGATTGGCAATGGCCTGAACATTGTCAGTGCCCGTGCTATGCTGGGTGATTCCCATGGAATAGAGAATGACTGACGCCGGAGATATGGCATAAGAGCGCGCCGCCCGAATGATATCTCCGGCAGGAATGCCAGTAATTTCTGCCACCTTTTCCGGAGCATAATCGTCGACTGCCTGCACCAGCTCCTCATAGCCGCGGGTCCGTTTGGCGATATACTCTCTGTCTACCAGCCCCTCTTTGATTATAACATGGGCCATGCCGTTCAAGAGTGCTACATCCGTTCCTGGTTTAAGTTGCAGGAAGATATCAGCCATCCAGGCGGTATGCGTCATGCGCGGATCGGCTACTATCACCACCGACCCTGAATCCCTGGCCCTGTGAATCCAGCGGGTGAGGATAGGATGATTCTCAGCGAGATTCGATCCGATTATGAATATGCACCTGGAATTCGCCAGATCCGCTATAGGATTGGTCATTCCGGCCGCGCCCAAAGTGCGATTCAGGCCCACCACCGAGGGCGCATGGCAGAGCCTGGCGCAGCCGTCCACATTGGGCGAGCCCAGGAGGCGGGCCAGCTTCTCAATCAGATAGTTCTCCTCGTTGGTGCACTTGGAAGAGGCAAGGAAACCGATGCTGTTCGGACCGTACTTCTTCAGGGCTCCACCCAGACCCCTGGCCACCAGATCCATAGCTTCCTCCCAGGATATCCTGGACCAGCCGTCGCCATGTCTCTTCAGAGGAGAGCGAATCCGATCCGGGTGGTAAAGGATCTCAAGAGCTGCATTTCCCTTGGAGCAGAGAGCCCCTTCACTTGCCGGGTGCTCTGGCATATATTCGATCCCCGTGGCGCGCTCTTTCTCGACTGCAATGAAAAATCCGCAGCCTGCGCCGCAATATGGACAGACCGTTGGAACAAGGACTTGTGGCATCTTAATCCCTTTAAATCATCTCGAATGTCTCGGAATTCTAGTAAGCATAAATACCGCTGTAGGGCCTCTTCGACTTCGGCGTCAGCTTGACAAATTCATCCTTCAGGATCTCCTCTTTGCAGAGGCAGAGGTCCGGAAAGCGATTCACGAACTCGGGAGACATATTGATCCAGAATCTCTCGATCCTCTTCATCCAGATGCGAGACTTCTACTTGACCGCCTACCTGCGTCTCTTTCACGGTGCCGCGCAGATAGATTGCGCCACCATGCATGCCTGTACCTATGAAGTTGCCTTTATGCTGCTGGTTGAAACGATCCAGGAGTATCACAATCCCTCCCGCCATGTACTCGCCCAGGAAGTCCTGCGCTGTGCCGCCCACGACCAGAACGGGCCTCTTATCTTCGTATTCCTTCATGTGCAAAGCCGTCCTGTAGCCGCAATTGTCCCGCACGAAGATCGTGCCCCCACGCATGGAAAAACCCAGGACATCTCCGGCTCTTCCTTCCACGACGATCTCGCCTTCATCCATGGTATTTCCCACACCGTCCTGAGCATTGCCGTGCACAGTTATCTTATGACCATAAAGGAAGGCAGCCAGGTCGTTTCCGGGAGTCCCGAAGATCTCAATCTCCATCTTGCGGTGTTCTGGAGAGTAGAGCCTGGTGCCGATATACCTGTGGCCGCATACATTCCTGATATTGACCTTCTCATGGCCCGCAAGCATCAAATCCCGGAGCTGGTCGTTCAATTCTCTGGTCTCCAGGGGTCCGGCATCTATCTCAGCCGCTCCCATCATCCCGTCAACCCGATCCTTCTTGGGAGGCGTTTCGGACTTCTGGATACTCGTCAATTGCTTTCACTCTCCGGCGCCCTTTATTCCCAAAACGTCCAGCTCCCATTCGTAAAGGCCCACACCTCGCAAGTGGTCTCGGTTGCCGCGCAGGCTTTCCAGGGCATTGATTCCCATGCCGCCCAGCATCTCGCTGATCTCATGCGACCAGGCATGAATAAGGTTGGAGAGACGCTGCGAGGTGATATCAACATTCAGCCTGCCGGAAAGGCGCGGGTCTTGAGTGCATATTCCCCAGTTGCACTTGCCTGTGTAGCACTTCTGGCAGAGGTTGCAGCCCATAGCTATCAGGGCTGCCGAGCCGATGTAGACGGCATCCGCGCCCAGAGCTATAGCCTTGATGACGTCGGCGCTGCAGCGAATTCCGCCAGCGGCAATGATGGAGCATCTGTTCCTTATGTCTTCATTTCTCAGGCGCCGGTCCAGGGATGATATGGCGAGTTCAATGGGTATGCCCACATTGTCTCTGATCACCTTAGGAGCTGCTCCCGTTCCCCCGCGCAGGCCGTCGATGGCAATGATGTCCGCTCCGGCGCGCACAATTCCTGATGCTATGGCCGCAAAGTTATGCACCGCAGCGATCTTGACCGAGATGGGCTTCTCATAGTTGGTGGCCTCCTTCAGGGCATAGATGAGCATGGAAAGGTCCTCAATGGAGTAGATATCATGGTGCGGTGCCGGAGAAATCGCATCCGTGCCTACAGGGATCATGCGCGTAGCAGCGACTTCGGGCGAGACCTTTTCGCCGGGCAAATGGCCGCCAATACCGGGCTTGGCTCCCTGGCCGACCTTTATCTCCACGGCGGCAGCGCAATTGAGATATTCGGCATCTATTCCGAAGCGGCCCGATGCGACCTGCACAATGGCGCACTTTCCAAACTGCTCTCTCATCTCCTTGGGAAGGCCTCCCTCACCGGTATTGAAGAAGGTTCCTGATTTGCAGGCGGCCGTCGCCAGAGAGCGGAAAGCATTGTAGCTGATGGCGCCGTAGGACATAGCCGAGAAGAGGATAGGAGTTTCCACCATCAGATTGGGAGAGATCCTGGTCTTTATCTCCACATCCCCCTCCAAGGCCCTGAAGTCCAATAGATCGGGCTTGGCGCCGAGGAATGTACGCAGCTCCATCGGCTCACGCAAAGGATCTATGGAGGGGTTGGTGACCTGAGAGGCATTGAGCACCATGTGATCCCAGTAGATGCGAAATGGCTTGTCGTTGCCGCATCCTGTCAGGATCACTCCGCCCGTCTCGGCTTGCTTTTTCAGATCCTCCATCTTTTCGCGAGACCAGGAAGCGTTCGGTCGGTAGAACGACTGGGTAGGACGGACAACTATGGCGTCCTTGGGGCAGAAGATGACACATCTCTGGCAGCCGGCGCATTTGTAGTCGTCGGATATCAACCGATCAGAAAGCGGATCGTAAGTGTGAGTGCCAAAGGAGCACTGCCGCTCGCAGCCCCGACACTGGCCACATTTTTCTTCGTCCCTTATGATCTGGAACTCAGGAAAAACGAATGATTTCATTCCTATACCGTCCTCATATTATTTAGTTCGCCTACGACCGGTTCTCCTCCATTGGGAGTCCAGACGGAGTCAAGCTCTGGAGAGATCAGTCTTATCGACGCTTCCTCAGAGGAGAGGTAGAACATCTCTCCACAGGTTGCTGCAGTAATCGGCCGGAGCCTGATTCTGTCCGTGAGGCCGATCATCCTTCCGGTCTGGCCGATGATAATAGCAAAGGGCCCGTTCATGAGCAGAGATCCGTAGACCATCCTCAATGTTGTGAGCAATTTCCTTTCCTTCTCATTCATTCTGTCTATGGAGTTCCAGATGGGCGGGGCAAGAATCTTGGCCACAATCTCAATGGGGATCTTCTGTCGCCTCATGAGAAGGTCTGCAGCATAGGCTATGACCTCAGTATCCGTCTGCAAAGTGCATGCATAGCCGTACATCTCCAGGTACCAGCGATTGGTGCCATAAGAGGAGATCTCACCATTATGGACTACGGTTGTATCCAGGAGACTGAAGGGATGGGCTCCCCCCCACCAGGCCTGGGTATTTGTGGGGAAGCGGCCGTGCGCTGTCCAGGTGTAGGCCGAGTAGAGCTTGTCCAGCATGAAGTACTCTCCTATCTCCTCAGGATAACCGACGCCTTTGAAGCAGCCCATATTCTTTCCGGAAGAGAATACGTAAGCATTCTCGATCTTGGCATTCACCCACATGATCATCTTGACTACATAATCCTCATCGGTGACTGGAGATTCTTCGCCCTGCTTTCTGGGGAGCACGAAGTAACGCCAGATCAAGGGAGGATCGCTCACCGTTGACTCATCGCGATGAGGGATCTCTTCATCGTGGACCACATCGAATTTTTCGTAGAGGAAGGCATCGAAACCGAGCTTTGCTGATCTCTTTGCCTCCGGGCTTTTGCCGGTGAACATGAGATGAAAGGCATAGTAATCACTGTACTCGGGGTATATGCCATAGGCCGCAAAACCTCCACCGAGACCATTGCCCCGGACGTGCATGTTGGCTATGGCCTTCATGACGCCTGCAGCTGTAAAGCGCGTCCCATCCCGGTTCATGGCTCCGAAGATGGAGCAGGCACAGATATCCTTATTGTAGAGCTCCCTTCTTATCCTTGGCATAGTTATCCTAAACTCCACCAGATCTACTCAACCGATACATAACGCTTACCTTTACAGACGTTCCTCTTGCTGAATCGATGGTATAGGCGAAGCTACCACAATGGACCTTTTATAGTGATTTATGAAATGTTCATAATACTATGAACGGAGCCATTGATGCAGACGTCTTTCTGTCATGATGTTCCTCGCATTAGTTTAATTCTGATCTATAATTCATAAACAAAAAATAAAAAGGTGAGCCCAACATGGGGGCTAGAGCAGAGGCAGGTACCTCTCCAGTTCCCATTGGGTCACATTCATGCGGTAGGCATCCCACTCTGCCTTCTTGTTGGCAATGAAGGCGTTGAAGACGTGCTCTCCCAATGCCTCACGAACCAGCTTGCTCTTTTCAGTGAGCTCAATGGCATCGTTCAGGCTTCCGGGCAGGGACGCGATTCCAGCCGCCTTCCTCTCGGCATCGCTCATGTGGTAGATGTCCTGCTCCTGAGGGGCGGGCAGGTCGTACTTGTTGGCGATACCGGCGAGGCCTGCAGCCAGCATAACTGAGAAGGCCAGGTACGGATTGGCGGCGGGATCAGGGCTGCGGAATTCGACTCTTGTTGCGGCCTCTTTTCCTGGTTTGTACATGGGCACTCTGACCAGAGCAGATCTGTTCCTTCTGGCCCAGCAGATATAGACGGGAGCCTCATAGCCCGGGACCAGGCGCTTGTAGGAGTTGATCCACTGGTTGGTGATGGCAGTGATCTCGGGAGCGTGCTTGAGAAGGCCAGCGATGTAGTACTTGCCCTCATCGGAGAGATGGAAGGCATCTCCTGCATTGAACATCACATTCCTCTTTCCCTGGAAGAGGGACTGATGTACATGCATCCCGCTGCCATTCTGGCCGAAGATTGGTTTGGGCATGAAGCTGGCATGGTAGCCATACCGGCGGGCTATCTCCTTGACGGTGATTTTGTAGGTCATCACCGTGTCGGCCATATTCAGAGCGTCCTTGTAGCGAAGGTCGATCTCATGCTGAGAGGGAGCTACCTCGTGGTGGCTGTACTCCACATCGATTCCCATGGAGTCCAGGGCCAGGATAGTGTCCCGGCGCAGGTCAGAAGCATTGTCTGCTGTTGTGAGGTCGAAGTATCCGCCGTTGTCCAGGACCTCGGTATTATTCTCGCCTTTGAAGTAGAAGAACTCCAGCTCCGGTCCCACCAGGAAGTTGTAGCCTTTATCCTTGATGCGCTCCAGATTCCTCTTCAATACGTACCTGGGGTCGCCTTCGTATGGGCTGCCGTCCGGGTTCTGAATGTCGCAGAACATCCTGGCTACGGCGTTCTCCTGTTGCCTCCAGGGTATGAGCTGGAAAGTGGTTGGGTCCGGCTTGGCGACCATGTCGGACTCGTGAATCCGGGCAAAGCCCTCAATGGAGGAGCCGTCGAAGCCCATACCCTCGGAGAATGCCCCTTCCAGCTCGCTCGGGTTGATAGCGAAGCTCTTGGGGACTCCCAGGATATCTGTAAACCAAATTCGGACAAATCGAACATTGTATTTGTCTATTGCCTCAAATACTTCATCTTTTGACTTCAATTGCAGGGCCATTTACTAGCCTCCTTGGAGCAACAGAGTCAAGTTCGTAATTTATATGTATTTAAGATCGAGTCTTAAAAGTTATGAAAAATTATGAATCGCAAAACGTCGTTCAAATAGGGTATAATTCTATTTTCAAGGAATATGACAGTTATGAATAAATCATAATGACAAAGTGATCTGGAGGGAAAATTGTGATATCTCATATTCAAGTAGACAAAATATCGAGCACTCTTTGGCCAAGTCGATGACGTATTGCCAGTATCCAGGGACATGAAGCATAGAATAGAACAAGACTGCGATTGTTCTGGCAGGAAGCAGCTCAAACGCGCCGAGGATCTGCTCGAGCAGAAGATGATCTGGATCGGGCCATGGAGTGGTGACTGCATTAAGGCCAGCCTATCTGCGACAGACCCGCGACTAAGCCTACTGGCGGGCATGACTGCTCATTATTTGGAGAAATACCTGCAATATAGGTTGATGGCTTCTGGATCCTTTTTACCTGATGAAGGAAAGTCTTTATCTCATCAAAGATTACATTTCTTTGATGTTTGCTGAGTATATTCAAGCTGCAATGGATAAGGCGACTTACGAGATCATCGATGACCCAGAGCCATTTTACGGCGAGGTTTCAGAGCTTCAGGGACTGTGGGCAACCGGCAAAACTCTTGAGGAATGCAGAAAGAACCTCATGGATGCCCTCGAAGACTGGATAGCGGCGCACCTTGCGTGGGGATACCCCATCCCGCCTCTCGAAGGTCATATAATACAAGTCTCGAAGGAGCCGATGGCCGTTGCAGACTAAACTCGTCCCAGTTTCATGGTATGAGCTAACTAGACGCCTCAACAAGCTGGGATGGGAGGGACCTTTTCCGGGAAAGAAGCATCCCTATATGCTTAAGAACGGAATATTCTTGCTCATTCCTAATCCGCATCATGGCGATAGAAGTGAGTGTTGATCTCATTAAGAAGGTCCTAAATAGAGCGGGAATCAATCGTGATGAATGGTTTGAGGCGGCATAGCTTCTTGCTACCTGATTTTCTTCTAATCTTCTATTGAATTTTGTAGCCTTCATCCGATTGGATTACTTTATTTCAGATCTGCCTGCTCAGGAAGAAGCCGCTCGATGAGTGACGGCCCAACCTACCACCCAGGTTAACCGGCTCCCACGCCTCTGAACTGGCCGAAGCCCAACTGCGGAATGATTGCTATTTCCCAGCCTTAAACCAGCATATTTCCTGAAGTTAATGAGAAATATACTCGAAAAAAAGCATACCCAGAGACAGATTCCTCTTATTGATGAACACATTCTCCAAACCTGCCTTAAGATACTGTTATATCTCCTTAGCGATTGAGAGGCAACTTCATGCCAGGCAAAGTCTCCCAAAGTTATGCGTTTATGGGTTCAGAGAAACCGCTTATTGGAAAGACTATCGGTGATATGTTCGATGAAATAGCGGAAACATACCCTGATAATGACGCAGTTGTATCGGTTCAACAGGGCCTGCGATACACATATCGTGAATTACAGCAGGAAGTAAATCGCGCGGCCAAAGGATTCATGGGCCTGGGGCTTAAGAAAGGCGACCGCCTGGCTATTTGGGCAACGAACATAGCGGAATGGGTCATCACCCAGTTCGCAACCGCCAAGGCGGGGATTGTCCTGGTAAATATAAATCCAGCATACAGGACGCATGAGCTCGAATATGCATTGAGGCAGTCAGAGACGCAGGCGCTGCTCCTGATGGACCGGTTTAAGAGCTCGGATTATGTCAAAATGTTCTTCGAGGTCTGCCCGGAGGCGAAGAGCAGCGAGCCGGGGCAGATTAACTCCGAAAAACTGCCCTTCTTGAGGACAGCAGTCTTGTTGCGAGGCGATAAGCAACCCAGCATGTGGACCTGGGACGAGGTCCTCAGGATGGGTGAAGATCTGCCGGATGAGGTACTGCAGGAACGCCAGGCAAGCCTGGACTTCGACGACCCCATAAATATCCAGTATACTTCTGGCACCACCGGCTTTCCCAAGGGCGTTGTTCTCACTCATCACAATCTTGTGAACAATGGCTTTTTTATTGGGGAGTGCATGAAGTTTACAGATAAAGATAGACTATGTATCCCTGTGCCGTTCTACCATTGCTTTGGCATGGTGCTCTCCAATATGGCCTGCATGACTCATGGAGCGACTATGGTGCTCCCCGCGGAGTATTTCGATCCCGTATCGACCATGTCGGCCATAGAAAAGGAGCGCTGCACCGCGGTGCACGGCGTGCCAACTATGTTCATTGCAGAACTGGAACATCCCGATTTTCATAAGTACGACTTCAGTTCGCTGCGAACTGGCATTATGGCCGGCTCGCCCTGCCCCATCGAGTTCATGAAAAAAGCAGCCAACCTCATGAATATGAAGGAGGTTGTGATAACTTACGGCCAGACCGAGGCCTCTCCAGGAATCACCAACTCCTCAACCGATGATTCATTGGAGCTGAGGGTCTCTACGATCGGTAGGCCCCTGCCTCATACCGAGGTTAAGATAGTAGACCCCAAGACCGGCAAGATAGTCCGTCGGGGTGAAACCGGCGAGATCTGCGCCCGAGGTTACATGATCATGCGCTGCTATTACAACAATCCTGTGGCTACCGATCAGGTGGTGGATAAAGAGGGTTGGCTGCATACCGGGGATCTGGGCACTCTTGACGAAGATGGTTACTGCAAGATAACCGGCAGGCTCAAGGACATGGTGATTCGGGGCGGAGAGAATATCTATCCGCGAGAGATCGAGGAGTTCCTCTACACCCATCAGGCCATAAGTGATGTGCAGGTCATCGGCGTTCCTGACAAGAAATATGGCGAGGAGCTCATGGCCTGGATAAAGCTGAAGAAGGACGCCGCGGCAACCCCGGAAGAGATTAAGGCCTTCTGCAAAGGAAGAATCGCGCACTTCAAGGTTCCAAGATACATAAAATTCGTCGATGAATTTCCAATGACGGTGAGCGGAAAGATCCAGAAGTACAAGATGAGAGATGAGTCCATAAAAGAACTGGGTCTGGAGGAAGCGGCCAGGATGAAGACGGCATGATCCCGTTCCCGCTTTCTTTCGTGCAATTTTTTTGGGATACTATTATCAAAGATGCATTTTGTTCCTGAGGCTGCATGAGAAGGATAGTAAGACGCAAAGAGATGGCCGGCGGAAAGATGATCCTCAATGAGATCGAAGCGCCAATAATTGCTCGCGTGGCCCAGCCCGGGCAGTTCGTTATTCTCAGAGCCAATGAAAAAGGAGAGCGCGTGCCAATGACGGTAGCAGATACCAATCCTGAGAACGGGACCATCACGGTCATATTCTCGGTGCTGGGCCGATCCACTGCTCTTTTCAAGGCGCTCCAGGAAGGGGATTCTTATCAGAATGTTGTGGGACCGCTGGGGCGGCCTACTGAAGTGGAAAAGGTGGGCATGGCCATATGCGTTGGCGGAGGGACCGGCGTTGCGGTCCTCTATCCGATAGCAAAAAAGCTGAAGAGCCTGGGCAATAGAGTTGTGAGCATTATCGGCGCGCGCACCAAGGAGTTCATCATCCTGCAGGAGGAGATGGAAGCAGTCTCCGATGAATTGCTGATATGCACGGACAACGGCTCATTTGGACGCAATGCTCTGGTCACGGATCTCCTGGAAGAGGTTTTGAAGAGAGAGACTCCGGGAGTCGTGGTGGCCATAGGGCCCGTGCCCATGATGAAGCGGGTCAGCGAGATCACCCGGCCTCGCAACATCAAGACCATAGTCAGCCTGAACCCAATCATGATCGACGGGACCGGCATGTGCGGCAGTTGCAGAGTAGAAGTGGATGGAGTTGCAAAGCTTGCCTGCGTGGACGGGCCGGAGTTTGATGGTCATAAAGTGAACTTTGATCTTCTCATGCAGCGCTTGGCTGCCTACCGGGAAGAGGAGGAACAGGCTCTGGATGCGCATGGCGTAAAAGAGGTGCACAGGTGCAGGATGCAAGAGGAGATGAGGAAAAAGGAGATCGAGGAAGAAGAGGCTTGAGGCGGAGACAAGACGCCCCGAAAGTACGAATATGGTCCTGGGAAAAGAACATGCCCCCAAAAAACTCTCCCCAGTTAATGTGCTAGTTTGCAGGATTCCCGTATTTTTCTTAGCGGGTTCTTTGTGCGATTGGTGTCCTTGTGGTGAATTCATTTGCCCATTTATCAAGATCCAATCAACTTCACAAAGCTCACAAAGTTCACAAAGAACACAAAGATGTCAAGATGGTTTTGTGCTCAAACTATAAAGTCTAACCTTGGCTACGAAATTCAACGAAGAGTAAAAAAAATAGAAAGGGGCTCAGCCTTCCAGCCGGAACTCCTGCGGCCATAGCCCCTTCTCTTCGGAGCTTGCTTCCTGGGAGTGAGCCTCTTCAAAGCGGCTCAAAATCATCTCATCCACCTCCGAGATCCTGACCTTGAAGACCTCTGCCAGGATCTCCTTGGCAGCCTCAAGCTCCAAAGCTGCCATATCCACCTGAGGAATGCTATGCCTCATCAGACTCTTTTCGGGCCAAATCAGTTGATCAAGGACTCCTGCCATGGTTTGCATATACTACGTACAAGTTTAAGTAATTTTTCTAAAAAACAATATCGATAAACCATTTTTACATAATAGAAAGTATGAATAAGATACAAATAAAGAAATGACACAGGGGAAGAACATCAACAAACATGATGCTCAATCATCCTGCCTGAACAGGAATTAAGACCGGCAAGCCTGGTAGGCAAACATAGAGACATCGAATATTGGCGGATATTTCTTGTCCAACGTTTGGAACTTTCACACTGGCCTGCTTCTGGTATACCGGCTTTTCCTGATCGCCCCCTAACTATGGATGTGACCCAAAGCTTTTTGCGTCTGATAGGAAAATGATAGGATATACAACCGCAAAAATAGGAGTGATAAAAAATGGCAGACGTTCCCAAACAATCAATCGCTGCAGAAAACAGTGCACCGAAGGTTGAGCAGCTGGTGGATTCAGTGACTTACCAGACGGACTCGATCGTGAGCCGGGAGATAATTCGCAAGAGCACAGGAACTGTAACCCTTTTCGCTTTTGACAAAGGTCAGGGGCTGAGCGAGCATACTGCACCTTTTGACGCACTTATATATATTGTAGAGGGCGAGGCCGATGTGACGATCTCGGGGCAGGCCTACCATTTGGAGCAAGGACAGACGGTCATCCTGCCGGCCAATAAACCTCATGCCCTGGCAGCTTTTAGCCAATTCAAAATGCTACTGGTAATGATAAGGTCTTAGATTGCCAATTGCCTTCTTTCCTCATCAGATATTCAGAAAATAGATAAAAACTGGAGATGCCTGGATGAGAGGGATTTGGGAATCGAGCCATTTGATAGAAAATATATTAGAAGAAGGACATTGCAGTGAGGTTCTGTTGCAGGGGATTTGTCCCTGCTTGAATCATTCCTCATATCAAGAAGTACTGAGACTGAGATACCTTTTGGGCCCAAACCTTTTTAATGAGATCTTCAAATATTTAACTGGGATAAGGTGGGTGCAGGTTGTTGGCAAAAGCAACGGGACTCGTTATCAAGAACTCAGAGCAATGTTTGGCTGATATAATCGACTTCTTTCCTGATGCAACCTTCGTTATAGACAAGGAAGGCCTGGTAATCGCCTGGAACCGGGCAATGGAAGTCTTAACTGGAGTCGAGGCTGAAGAGATTCTGGGCAAAGGCGATCACGAATATGCCTTACCATTTTACGGAATTAGAAGGCCGACTGTTAATCGATCTGGTCCTGCAGCCGGCCAATCAGGACGTGTTGGCGTATTACTCATGGCAAAGAGAAGGTGAGGTCGTTGTAGCTGAGACTTACATACCATCCTTTAAGCCAGATGGGATCTATCTCTGGGGCAAGGCCTCGCCCATCTATGATAGCGAGGGTAATCTGGCAGGCGCCATAGAATCGATACGCGACATTACGAAACGCAAGACAGCAGAAATAGCCCTTTATGAGAACCTGCGTTTCCTCCAGCATTTGATCAACGCTATTCCCAGTCCAATTTTTTACAAAGGTATTGACGGAATATTTCGGGGCTGCAATTCGGCCTACGAGAAGTATTTGGGCAAACGCAAAGATGAGATAGTAGGAAAATCGGTGCATGATATATTTCCTCAGGATCTGGCGGATAAATACAGAGAGATGGACCGAGCACTATTCAATAACCCCGGAGTTCAGGTCTATGAGTCTTCAATAAGGTACGCTGATGGAACACGGCATGATGTTATCTTCAACAAGTCAACCTACGCCAATGGCAACAATGAGTTGTCCGGGCTTGTGGGGGTTATTCTGGACATTACTGAGCACAAGCGAATTGAGGATAATCTTCGGGAGAGTGAGGAAAAGTACAGGCTCCTGGTTGAGGGTCAGACGGACCTGGTCGTCAAAGTAGATACCGAAGGCAGGTTCCTCTTTGTCAGCCCGACTTATTGCGATCTGTTCGGAAAGACAGAAGAGGAGCTGCTGGGCCGGACGTTTATGCCTCTCGTTTTTGAAGACGATAGAGAAATGACGGCAAGGGAAATGGAAAAGCTCTACAGGCCGCCTTACACCTGCTATGTTGAACAGAGAGCCATGACAAAAGATGGCTGGCGCTGGCTTGCCTGGGCAGACAAGTCGGTGCTTGACAGTCAAAAGAATGTTATCGCCATTATCGGAGTTGGCCGGGACATTACCGAGAGCAAGCGGATCGAACATGAGCTTTTGAGGGCAAAGGAAGCGGCTGAAGCTGCAGCCCAGGCCAAATCAGATTTCATGGCGAATATGAGCCACGAGATCCGCACACCCATGAATGCCGTCATCGGCATGACTTCGATTCTCCTGGATGATGAGGATCTGACCCCAGAACAGAAGGAATTCATAGAAACCATCAGAGTCAATGGGGATGCGTTGATGGTCATAATCAACGATATCCTTGACTTTTCGAAGATGGAGCGAGAAGATGCCGTGCTGGAGGAGCAACCCTTTGAGTTGCGATGCAATGTTGAGGAAGCACTCGACCTGGTATCTGCAAGTGCAGCCATGAAGGGGCTAAACCTGGCATATACCTTCAATAAAGATGTTCCTGAGTTCATCATCGGGGATCCGACCCGTCTGCGACAGATTCTGGGCAATCTGCTGAATAATGCCGTAAAATTTACAGGACACGGGGAGGTCAAGCTGACAGTCTCAGGCCAGGAACTCAATGGCACCCATGAGATTCATTTCGCTGTTCAGGATACTGGAATTGGGATTAAACCGGAGCTTATGAACCGTCTATTCCAGCCCTTTGCTCAGGTCGATGAGACTGTGACCTGCAAGTACGGAGGAATAGGCCTTGGTCTGGCCATAAGCCGCAAACTTGTGGAGCTGATGGGGGGCAGGATTTGGGTGGAGAGCGAGGCAGGCATCGGTTCGACCTTCCATTTCACAATCCGAGCCTCGATTGCACCGCATAGACAAAAAATACTTGCAGGAGTTCAGCCCAGGCTGGTAGGCAAGAGCGTGCTGATAGCTGATGATAGCCGGACCAACCGCCACATCCTGGGAGGTTACGCTTATTCCTGGGGGATGGCGCCCCTTATTGCAGCATCAGGCAAAGATGCTCTCGCCTGGATAGAACGAGGAGACACATTTGATCTTGCCATACTGGACATCAATATGCCTGAGATGGACAGCGTGACTCTGGCGAGGAAAATCAGAAAATATGATAAGACAATGCCACTGGTCGTGTTAACAACTATTGGTCAGCGTGTCGACCCTGATTTATTCGATGCCTACCTGTTCAAGCCCATTAAGCCCTCTCGTTTGCTCAAAGTCCTGATGAACATCATCTTTCAACAGGAGGCCCGGGAGTCGGCACATATAAGCAAAGTCCACGAGGAAGCCCAGATCAATCCAATGAAGATACTTTTGGCTGAAGATAATGTATCAAGCCAGAAAGTAGCCTTGCAGATGCTCAAGCGTTTGGGATACAGGGCAGATGTGGCAGCTAATGGTATTGAGGTGTGCCAGGCTCTGGAACGCCAGGCTTATGATCTTGTGCTGATGGATGTCCGCATGCCTGAGATGGATGGGCTGGAAGCCACTCGGATCGTTCAACAGCGATGGCCTGATAAAAGACCAAAAATAATAGCCGTCACTGCCTATGCTCTGGAAGGCGACCGGAATACGTTTATTGAAGCTGGCATGGATGACTACATCAGCAAGCCTTTGAAGGTTGAAGAGCTAGCGAGGGTCCTGGAGAAGTATAGTCTCAAAGTATAGTTAATTCGGGAGTGGAATGTGGGCTCATGAATGATGCAGAGTCATAGAATATTTTTATAATTGGCTTTGAACCCGTGAGCCTCTGACGCAGATTATTGATTCTATTCGCTCTGCAGGAAAGGCTTTGTGCTGGTTTGAGAAGGTTGTATCGTATGACACAAATGTCAAACGACGGCGGAACACCCCGATGCAAGCTGCGGGGTATTCGAATAAAATAAATAAAATATTTGACTCTGGGATAATGGCGTATCCTAACTCTATAAAATTACTTGCAATAACATTTGATAAAATTTATTTTTCACACTTTGTGCTATATACACATATTTTGTGCCATAGATCTTTAATTTATAGACGTGCAAGTTGCACATATAAAAATTCCTGACGATCACCGAAATCGAATGGCAGGGGTGGTTATGGACATTTACATCATAATTTCATTGGCTACAGTATTCGGTCTGCTTGCGTGGTGGTTATATCTTGCCATTTCCGGGCTCAAGGATGAATCATTCATCCGGCGAGTTGAAAGGGTTACGTGAGGGATTACGATGAAAATATTAATCATTTTATCAATCTTTGCGATGTATCTGTTCTCGGTGGCATCGGCGGAAGATGAAATTATGATTGGTGCCTCTCATCCGGCACCAATTCATGTCGGTCATGGCCTTATCGGGAACCTAAACCCTCATGAAACAGGCGCTATCGTTTTGGGTTCGAATTTCGATCCAAACCAGGGAGTTTATAACAACTACTGGAGCTTTGAATCTCGAATATTTGACTGCTGGCGGTTCATGTAAGAACTTTGGCTGATTACCGCAATCCTCGCTTGCCTTGATTCAAAGAAATAAGCCGGAACCTGGTATATTCAGTTAAAATTAAAATGAATTTTCGAGGCAGAGGTTGGCGTCCCTTCCTCCAGATAAAAAGTTCCATCAATCCCCTGCTTTATCCTCATAAACATGTCTATTCATCCCATCGAATTCGGTACTGGACCAAGGAGATGAAGGCCATCTGGGAAGAGGATTTCCCGGTGCGGTGGAAGTTGCCCTTTCTTAGGCAGAAGAGGGACTGGGCACGATCCCAAAGGGAGCAGCTCCAAAGATAGCCGTCGTTGTGGAGGCCATCCGCACGGAAAGAGCCCAGCAGAAAGAGGAATCGCGATGGAATCCATCCTGAGGGCAACATCGCCGAGCTGACTTACCGCGAGAGAAAAAAGAGCCAATGGACTTAAATCCGGTCCTTCAATTACAGATCGTGCGCCGTCATCAAGAGAGTTCAACAAGGCCAAAGCCAGGTTATAGCTGGAATTCAAGTGTAGAATGCAAAACGAAATATATACCTTATTAGAAGTTATTAGATAGTCCACAAGGATAAGATAAGATCCGAATTGTTCAGTTCTAGGAGAAGTTAAATGGCGCTCATTGAAGGGATGCATGTTCAGAACTATAGGGCGTTAAAGGATTTGTCCATCGGCAGGACTTTTGAGAATCAAGGAAGCAAACCTTTGCCACGTTTGATGACTTTCATTGGGCCAAATGGTTCTGGCAAGTCCTCTCTAATGGATGCTCTAGGCTTTATAGGAGACTGTTTACAATTTGGAGTGGAAGAAGCCTGCGATTTGCCTCATCGTGGTGGATTTGAACGTCTTCGTACAAAAGGCACGAAAGAACCGATGAAATTTGAAATATATTACAGGCAAGAGAAGAACAGTCGCCCAATAAGTTATTCTCTGCACATGGACTTGGGAAATGATGGGCGTCCATTTGTAGCCTATGAGCGTTTGAGACAACGACGAAAAGGTCAATCCAGGGGTCAGTCATACTCATTTCTGGAAATGACAAGGGGAGAAGGCTTCGCATGGGCTGGTGAAGCCACTGAAAACGAAGAAGGAAATAAGAAAATTGAGGTAAAATTAGAGGACAGACAACGTTTAGGCATTACTACACTTGGGAATCTAGCAGATCACCCACGGATTGTAGCTTTTCGTCAATTTTTAGAGAGTTGGTATCTCTCCTATTTTGTTCCAGATCTTGCGCGCGGCTTGCCTATGACTGGTGCTCAAAAGCACTTGAATCGCAAAGGAGACAATTTAGCCAATTATGTGCAATTTATAGAGCGGCAACACCCGAAGCGATTTGCTCAAGTCTTAGCGAGTATATCTAAAAAAATTCCAGGAATATACAAAATTACGCATGAGCGGCAGAAAGATGGAAGATTGCTCCTGCAATTTAATGAACACGGTTACGAAGATCCATTTTATCAACTCGATATGTCTGATGGCACTCTTAAAATGTTTGCCTATTTATTGCTGCTTGAAGATCCTGATCCGGCGCCATTGATTGGCATAGAAGAGCCGGAAAATGGCTTGCATCACCAATTGCTGGAACCTCTCGCAGTAGATAATGAAGCAATATGCATATAATGAGAGAGGGGGTCCACAAATTGTAGTTACGACTCATTCTCCGTATTTTGTAGATGCTCTAACACCCGACGAGGTATGGATATTAGAAAAAGGGGAAGATGGTTTCAGTACGGCGACTTTAGCCGCAGATATTCCTGGCATTAGGGAATTGTACGCTGAGGGCATCACAATGGGAAGTTTATGGTATAGCAATCATTTTGGAAGGGGAAGCCCTAATGTTTATGGAAGTTCTGGTTGAAGGGGGCGCAGATGTACCGGCAGTTAGAGAGATCCTGGAACGCAGATTTAATTTAGTGGAGGATATAAATTTTAGAATCCATTCTCATAGAGGGAAAGGTAAACTTCCAGAAAATATCTTTTCTAAGCCGAATCCTCGGAATAGAGGTTTGCTTGATCAGCTTCCGGCAAAGCTCAGAGGTTTCGGGAAACTGCCTGTTCCCTGCTGCGTAGTCGTTTTAGTTGATGCAGACGATGATAACTGCAGAGATCTAAAATCAGACTTAATCGATGTTTATCGAAAAATTGATTCGAAACCATCTTGCGTTCTATTTAGGATTGCAGTTGAAGAAACTGAATCGTGGTTCATCGCAGATTCTCTCCGCGATTAAGAGAGCTTATCCCAAAGTAGATTTAAACAAAATTCCGAAATCACCTCCTGATAGCATAATTGGCGCGTGGGAAAATCTAGCTAAAGCTCTAGGAAGAAAGCCAGAAGATTGCATAGGTGCTGACAAGTTCGAGTGGGCTAAGCGAATTTCCCCCTACTTGGACCTCAATGATCCAAAGTCACCTAGTTTAAGTGCATTTTTGCTTGGAATAAATGATATAGTGTTGAAGATATTACATTAATTATTTCATAATCTTACAATTATTGCCGGCTTTCTTTTCTGAAAAGTTTCATGTGAATGGACTTGGTTGTGGCTGCTGCATGTCTTCCTTCAACCAAAAGTTCCATCAATCCCCTCGCACATCCACTCAAACATGTCTATTCATCCAATCGAGTTCAGGTACGGCACCAAGGAGATGAAGGCTATCTGGGAAGAGGATTTTCGGCTGCGCTGTCTCTTCCGGGTGGAGGCTGCCTTATCTTTGGCCGAAGAAGAGCTGGGCATGATCCCCAAGGGCGCTGCTGCAGAAATAGCCAAAGCGGCAGAGACCACCCGTCCTGAAAGAGCCAAGCAGATCGAGGACGAGATCGGCCACGACATGATGGCCACGGTTCTGGCCATGGCTGAGGAGAGCCCCAAATATGGCGAGTGGATCCATCTGGGTGCGACCTCCAACGATATCCTGGATACGGCGACGGGTTTACAAATTAAGGCCTCTCTGGACGTTCTCGAGCCCAAGCTGAAGGCCTTGCTGGCACTGCTCCTCGACCTGGCCATGCAGAATCGGAATCTGGTCTGCGCCGGCAGGACCCACGGCCAGATTGCAGTGCCCACCACCTACGGCCTGAGATTCGCCATCTGGGCGTCGGAGATTGCGCGCCACATCGAACGGCTTTTAGAGCTGCGGCCCCGCGCGGCCGTAGGCAAAGTGAGCGGCGCTGTGGGCACCCAGGCAGCATTTGGAATGAACGGCATGGAGATCCAAACACGGGTCATGCGCCACCTTGGGCTCACTGAAGTAGACGTCTCCAATCAGGTGGTGCAGCGCGACCGGCATGCTGAGATGGTCTGCTGGATGGCGCTCGTGGCATCCACTCTGGACAAGATATTCGTCGTGATGAGAACTCTGCAGCGCACGGAGATCGCCGAGGTCGAGGAGGGTTTCGGCAAAAAACAGGTTGGCTCCTCTACCATGCCTCATAAGAGGAATCCGATCAAATCTGAGCAGATCTGTGGCCTGGCCCGCGTGGTGCGGGCGCAGTTGCTTCCTGCCTTTGAGAACATCCCCCTCTGGGATGAGCGCGACCTGACCAACAGCAGCTGCGAGCGCATCGTCTTCCCTGAAGCCTTCATCTTCACCGACCATCTCATCACCCTGGCCACGCGCACCTTGGCCAACATGCGACTGCGGCCGGATAACATCGAACGCAATCTTACCCTTCTGCACGGCCTGAATATGGCCGAGAACGTGATGGTAGAGCTGGCCAAGAAGGGCGTGGGCCGCCAGCAGGCTCATGAGATAATGCGCCAGAGCAGCATGACAGCCTTCGAGCAGAGGCTAGAGCTGGCTGATGTGCTCTTGGAAAATGAGACTGTCATGAAGCATCTCAAGCCAGAGGAGATCGAGGCATTGCTCGATCCGCACCAGTACATCGGCACGGCGGTTTTGCAGGTGGAAAGGCTGAACGAGAAGCTGCAAAAGCGCTACTTTGCATGATTGAAGGCACGTGAGTTAGGATCATATGCCCGGAGTCTTCCTTCTCAAGCCAGGCTCGATCCTGAGGGATGAGTCAGGCAGGATCCTGGATGCCCGGTCTTCGGTGACGCTTATAATCAGTGGGTCGCGGAAGATCGTAGTGGATACCGGACTGGAGGGAGAGGAGGAGCATATTCTGAAAGCGTTGGCAGGGCTTCGTCTGACGCCGGAGGAGATCGACTCTGTTGTGAATACCCATTCGCATCCCGATCACTGCGGCAACAACCACCTCTTTAGCCGGGCAGAGATCCTGGTCCTGGCCCTCGCCCCTCAAGACAGGAAGAAGATTGGCCCGGGCGTTTGGGCAATGGCTACTCCCGGCCACACTCTGGACAGCCTTTCCGTCGTCGTTGGTTCCACATCTCAAGCCGTAAAAATTGCAAAGACGCCTCCAATAATAGTAATAGCAGGAGATGCCCTCCCTACTTTTGGCAACTTCCAGAAAAACATTCCGCCAGCTTTGCATGTTGATCGTGACCTGGCCGTCTCCAGCATGAAGAAAATTATAGCGCTTGCAGATATCGTAGTTCCCGGGCATGATTTTCCATTCTCTGTATGCAAAAGTATGTATGTTCAGCTTCCTGCCGGGACACCCCGTGGCGGGCTGAGTGCAGCTAAGGGGCTCACGGATTAAATTCTGGCAAAATTGGCCATGTGATACCTTGTATATGCAGGACGGATATATTCGGAAATCTAAGAATAGGCAACCTATAAATACTTAAGACATCTATATGTTATGCGAATGCAGCTAAAATTGACATCAAAGGAGAGGTTAGTTCTTTACGGTCTTGCCAGATATCCGGGGTTCAGTGACATAGATCTCGCTTCCAACATAGGCGTTGATCGGTCAACGATATTCAAGAGCAAAAGAAAGTTTAGGGATTGGAAACTTATTAAGCTGTTGAATGTGCCTTCCGGAGAAGCTGTAGGCGCCGAAATCCTGACCTCAGTGTTCGTAAAATACAGTCCAACCGCGCCCTTTGAGGTGAGGAAGGGGTCATCATCCTACCAGAATTGGATCGACTACCCCAACTGCGTCTCACACATTGCCACAGACACCGATTCCGTCTCTACGTTCTTCTCGAAAAGCCTGACAGACTTCCGTGTGAACTTCGATCCTATCATCGACGAATATTACCGGAGCGATTTCGTGGAGGACATACATTACTTCCACTATCCCTTCCAGGTCTCCAGCTACTCAGCTGATGCGGCCCTGGCTGTGAACGGCCTCTTCGATCTTGCCAGAGGGGATCTCCCCAGAGAGATCATTTCGCCCAAGCCGGCACTAACGGAAGACTCAAGGCTCACCGAGAAGGACAAGCTGACGCTTTATGCCTTTGTGAAGTATCCCATGCTCTCGGACCTCGAGCTCTCCAGGAGGACAGGCATATCCCGGCCCACTATTTCAGGGAAGCGGACCAAATTCTTCCAGAGCGGTCTACTGACGCGGGAGGCCTATGTCGACTGGCAGAAGATCTGCTGCGAGCTGATGTCGTTCTATCACGTGCGAATCAGGCACGGCCATGATCGCGAAGACCTCAGTCAGGTCTACCAGGCTTTCCGCAAGATTGGGGCGCCTCTTTTCAGCTATATGCAGCCCGGCGAACTTTTTGGCGCATTCCTGTCCACAGGCTATCCGGAGCTGAAGAGCCGCATGGATCTGGAGCTTCGCAATCTCTCCGCCCTGGGACTGATCACGGAGAGGCCCATGCTCGTGATCATGCCTTTATCTGAGATCAAGGCCTCCAAGATAGATTACGCACCCATGGTTTCGAAGATGCTGGGAGTGGGCAAGGAGATCTGAAGATTGCCTTGTTAGGAGAGGTTGCCATAGTCTGCTCTCGGGCAGATCCGGCAAGCCTCAATATTTTCGAGCGTCTGCTGGAGCTGAAGCCCTGGCAGGAAGAGGAAGGCTACTGGACTAGAGGTGCCTTTCGTCTGCTGATTCATGATGAGAGACAGTCCACCCTTTCCGGCCTTGACAACCGACTGACAGATTTAGGTCTGCATCCAGAGATGGTCGTATTTCCCTGCCGGCACGAGTCTAAGGCGGCTTTACCCTGGTTTGGAGGGCACTTCACGGGAATTTTGCAGGAGGGCCACGGCAACAGCCGGCTTTCCGCGGCCGCGCCTGCTGGTCTCAGATCCTTCCTGCATAACATTGCGGCCCTGCGCGTTCCGGGCTACATAATCTCTGCCGAAGCCACCCATCATGGTCCGGTGGATATGAAAACGCCCTGCTTCTTTGCCGAGATCGGCAGCACAAAAGAGCAATGGAGTGATAAAAAAGCGGGTGAGGCTGTGGCCAGAGCAATCATGGCCCTGCAGCCTGAAGAGCTTCCTGTGTTCCTCGGCTTTGGCGGAGGGCATTATGTGCAGAGGCAGACAGAGCTTATCTTCGGGTCGGCAATCGCATTTGGGCATCTCTTCTCCACCTACCAGATTGCGGGATTAAATCGGGATGTCATAGATGATGCCCGCAACAAATCGGGCGCGAACTGTGCCTATATCGATCGCAAATCGCTGCGCTCAGAAGATCGGAAGAGGATTGTGGGAATTCTTGAGGAACTGGATCTGCCTATAATGCGAAGCCGGGAGATTCGGGCTCAATTCCCGGTATAATTTCTAATGATTTTTCCCGCTGCAGCAGCCATTCTAGTTAGGATGGGGTCGAATATCTCATCAAATATTTGAATATAAATGGTAGTTTGAAAAATTTAACATTATTTCAGAATGTTTTTCAATAATTTCAATACAAAAAGCTGTATCATGTCAAAAAGGATTTATACTATGAAAATTCAATACAGTATATCAAAATAAATTAAGTTTTAATAAATGGTCCCGTGGTCGCAATGTCGGAAAAGCCAGAGCACGTACTGACAAGTGGCATCTCCATTCTGCAGGAGAGAGCACTGGATCTTATAGCCTCACGATCGGATGGCGTCTTTCAATCGGATCTGCGCCGACTCTTGAGCATCGACAGCAGCAAGTGCTCGAAGTTGGTCTCCAGGATGCAGAACTCCGGGCTCATCTATCGAGAGAAGGTTCCTGCCAGCAGCACTTATCTGATAAAGCTCGTCCATGCCTCTATTGCTCCCGCCTTCGATGAGAATGATGCGGCCGCACAAGTCCAGACGAGTCATATCGATAGCTATATCGATATCAATAGCCATGTCAATGGCCATATGGAAAGCAATATCGATAGCCTTATCGATGGCAAAATCAATGGTCAAGTCGTTAGCTATTTCGACTGCAATATCGATGGCAATATCGACACCGATATCGGAAGCCAAATAGATAGCTATTTTGATAGCCAGAGATATACCGATCGTCACAGCCATATCGATAGCTTCTTAACTGAGATCTATCTGCTCTATCTGGTACGCGGCATCTCCGGTTAGAGGCCGCAGGGGACCTGTAGCATTGAAGGCATTCTGGGAGATTTTGCGCCCTTATAATTGCATTATGGCTGGCGTCGCAGCCATCATCGGTCTGGCCATCGCCGGGGGCATAAAACCTGAAGCGACAGCACTCATTTTTCTTGCGGTTTTCCTGATCACGGGAGCGGGAAACGCCATCAACGATTACTATGATCGAGATATCGATGCCATAAATAGACCCGGGCGGCCCATTCCCAGCGGCCGCATCCTGCCCCGGACGGCTTTCTATTATTCCCTGGCACTATTTGCTGCAGGATGCATCCTGGCGGGGCTTGTAAACGAGATATGCCTCGCCGTAGCTGTCTTCAACTCTGCTCTCCTGTTCTTTTATGCCCGCAACCTCAAGGCCACACCTCTGGCCGGAAATATCTCCGTCGCATTCCTGACCGGCTCGACCTTCCTTTTTGGAGGCGCGGCTGCCGGGACTGCGGGCATCATCGCCAATCTGGTTCCCTTCGGGCTCTCCTTTCTGGCCAGCATGAGCCGGGAGATCGCAAAAGACATCGAGGATATGGCGGGCGACCGCCAGGGCGGAGCCAGGACGCTGCCCATAATAGCGGGCGAGCGCGCGGCAGCATCCCTGGCCGGGGCATTCGGTCTTATGGCGGTGGCCCTGAGCTTCTTCGCCCCCTTTGGCAGGGCGTATCTGGTTATAGTGGCGGTGGCGGACCTGTTCCTTTTGCTCTCCGTTTTCAAGGTCGTGAGAGGAGATGCGGCCGGGTCCCAGAAGGCGATAAAAAAGGGAATGGCTATGGCGCTGGTGGCGTTTCTCGCAGCGGCATTATTTCCTTGAATAACACGCCCGTCTCGCAGGCAGAGAGGGTGGCAAGCCGGGCTCCTACCAGGTGCAGCTCGAAGAGATCCTTTATCGTCAGAACCTTATCATTGGCCATCTGTCAATCGCGACGGAGAGTTAAGACCTCATTCTGGCCTTAATCTCCGTCACATCGCTTTCGATCCTCTGCAGCCTCTCTTCTGTGCGGCCCTTCAGATCCGAGCGCATGCCCTGAATCTCAGAGACGACCTCCCCACGGGCGTCGTCTATCGTATCGATAATTTGATCCTGTTTACCTGAGATCTCTTTTAAGCAGGAGCTCATGCCATCCAGCTTGGAATCCGCGCTATCCGGCTTGGATCCCATACCATCGAGCTTGGAGTTTAAGTTATCCAATTTAGAGCAAATATTATCGAGCTTTAAACCATAATCCCTGAATCCTTCTCGCACGGCAGATATCAGCTCTTTGAGATACTCTGAAGCCTGGTCCGGGCGGGCGTCGGTCTCCCTCTCTCCCGCAATTTTAAAAAATTCTTCGTAAGCTCCGGTGGCATCAGAAAATTCCGCTTCGATTTCCACCACATCGATCAGGGTGTCTTTGATCCTGACGGCTTTAAGGAACCTCTCCAGATCGGCATCAGGGCCCTCTGCAACGATCTTCACCCTGCCGTCAGGCAGGTTCCTCACATATCCCTTGAGGCCAAATGCCCTGGCTATGGTCACTACCTTAGACCTGTAGCCGGTCATCTGCACTTTTCCGGAGACATAGGCGGTTAGCTTGAGCATTCTTTTGATTGTTATCCTTTTTCGTATTTGGACTTTGTCGTTGCCTGCTGGAAAGTTCGCTCGCCGCGCGCGCGTGCCCCCGCAAGTGAAGACAATGATCTGTCTCAACCTCTCCTGCTCGTCAGCATCTTTCTCTTCATGATTCCCAGAAGGCGATAAAGAAGAGAATGGCCATGGCGCTGGTGGCGTTCCTTGATACGGAGCTTTTCCCCTGATCATACTCCTGTTTTATATAATGAACACTCAGTACCCTTTTGTTTCTATGGCAGATAGGGAATTGCTCAATATCCTTCGACAAGGAGTGGCTGCTTGGAATCAGTGGCGAGAGGATAATCCAGATGAATATGTAGACTTCACAGGAGCACACATTAGTGGTGTATCGGTGGATCTTGAAGGGTCAAACTTCTGTAAGGTGGATTTTAATGGAGCGACGTTAAGCTTTTCGAATCTCAAGGGGGCAAACCTGTCGGAGGCGAACCTTCCCGGAGTGTTTTTCCTTTGGACGAATCTCTCTAATGCAAACCTTACGGGTGCATGCTTGAATGGAGCGAATTTAACTGGTGCAGATCTTAGTGGTGCAGATCTAACAGGAACAGACCTTATAGGTACTATTCTTGTAGATACCAACCTCGAAAAATCAATCCTTAATGGATGCAGAGTCTACGGATTGTCTGCCTGGGGGCTAAAACTGAAGGATGCCATTCAGAAGGATCTGATAATAACCCCATTTAGCGAACCTGTGATAACAGTTGATAACCTTGAAGTCGCACAATTTATTTATCTTCTCCTTCACAATGAAAAGATTCGTGATGTCATTGACACCGTAGCGAAGAAAGTCGTACTTATTCTGGGTCGTTTCACAGATACAAGAAAACCCTTACTTATTGCCATAAAAGACAGACTTAGAGACTTTGGTTATCTGCCAGTGTTGTTCGATTTCAGACCGCCAGCCGAAAGAAACACGCTTGAAACAATTACATTGCTTGCCCGGTTAGCACGGTTCATTATTGTGGACATTACAGAGCCACAGAGCGTCCCTCAGGAACTTGTGTCTATAGTGCCGGCGCTGCCCTCAGTCCCTGTTAAGCCGATATTACAGGAAGGACATGACCCATGGGGAATGTTCGATGCTATAAGATGTTATCCATGGGTTCTAGAAATATATTACTATTCAAATACTGAAGGCTTACTAGATTACTTTGAAGAAAATATTATTATACCTTCCGTCGCCAAAGCGAATGAATTGAGAAACCGATTATAGTTAGCAAAGAATGACAGACAAGATTACAGCATGTGTTCAGCTCTCAGGTAGTCCCCCCATTATGCGTTGTTTCTCTCAGGAACCGCTAACATCATCATAATCTCGCCAATTGTCCAGATATGATCAGTTATGCCAGCTGCCATAGCAGGAGATCTGGGTTCCCATCGTCGCTGATCATTATTGACCTCTACTCTTAATGATTTAAGCGGTCTTGCTAAGTTATATACCACGTCCTCCAGGGCACAAGATGCTCGTAGCATCTCCTCTTCTTTAGAGAATGATAGTGTTTTTCGAACCATTCTTCCATTCATTTGTCGCGAGGTTAGATTCGTCCTTTCGACGTAGGCGGTATTAAGACCCATAAAATCTGGCACTTCGCTAGGATCGCCGTAGACCACTTTGTGAGTGACGCCAATCAACCTGCTGCCAGAACGATGCTTGGTCACTTGAAGGCATTTCCATCCAGGTTGCGGTTGTTTGTGTGTTGGAGGTCTTCCTCGACCTGTGTATTCAGGCAACTTTCCCCAGGTTTCAAGCATTGCTTCAGGATAGCTATCGTTTCCGTCGCTTGATATCGCCGGGGGTTCAATAGGATTGCAGCGATCTCTTATTTGCGACATCATAACCACTGCGACTTCTTCCTCATTCTTTCCTATTGCACGTGCCACCCTCAGCCTCGTATCAATATCTATAGCAGTGCCTCGCCAGAAGGTACCTCGATTGGGCTCCTCGGGATGGTTGCTTTTTCCCCCTTATGACCTACATAAGTCCACATGGCATCAAGCTGAACACGAGTCAGATGATGGTTAGCAAGCAATAACGTTTCGATCTCCTCAGCATGGTTTGCAGCTTTGCGGAGCCAATCCAGAACGGTTTCCTCTTTTATCCCTTTTACTCTATGGATGGCTGCCAGACTGTTCCTTTCGGCAAGCATAGCCAGGCATTCCAGGATTTCTTTTGGGCTATGATGCAAGCCATAAAATATAGTCCCTTTATTCCCTACGAATACTCTGCCACAGATTTTGCATTTCAAACGCTGCGTGCCCTTGTCGGTGCGACCATACCGGACTATGTTTCCGTGATCTACTTTGCCATAGCCAGGACAGTCTCTATTCCAACAAAACGAACCTGCTAAAGCTAATCGATCTGTCTTCATTGCTTTCCCCGATTAAATCATGCAATGAAGGCATATAAACTTATTTAAGGTAGACTACCAGCTCTCAAGGGGCGATCGATAATCTCATTTGCCGCCTTCCTGGTCACAAGCGCGGGGAACGCTGTCAATGACTACTATGACCAGGTGATCGATGCCGTGAACAGACCTGGTCTGCCCATCCCCCGCGGCAGCATAATGCCGAATGCCTTCAACCACTCCCTGGCGCTGTTTGCTGCAGGCTTTATCCTGACCGGCTCGTAGACCAGATATGCCTGGCGGCTGCGCTTTTCCCTTGATCATACTCCAGTCATATAGAATGCAGCCCAGTAGAATGGATGCCGGAACCTCTCTTCCCCTCGCAGCCCCTTTTGGGCCTCTGTCAGGGCTTGCACAGGCGGCATGCCTTTCTCCCGCCAGTGCTGATAGAAGCTTGTCATGAGTGTGGCTGTGCTCTTATCGGACACAGTCCAGAGAGATCCGATGGCCCCGGCGAAGCCCGCCCGGATAAAGGCAGAGGGAAGGGATACCACCTCGTCCGGATGCCTGGTGCCTGGCACTCCTGTCTCACAGGCTGAGAGGGTGGCGAGCCTGGCTCCTGGCAGGTGCAGCTCGAAAAGGTCCTTTATCGTCAGGATCTCATCATTGGCCATCAATAGGCCGCTGCTTTCTGGAACTTCCAGTCGGTTTTGCAGAGAAGGCCTTGAAGAACATCAAAGAGGCTATAGTCGGCTATCTGGAATCCCTGTCCAATGAGAGAACAAAGCAATGGAGGCATGAAATTTATACTATAAGGCCTCATATACTCTTTGATGAGCGAAGATGCGAGCATCGTAGTATCCGTGGATGACATAAGGACATTTGAGAGACTGAAACTGATCTCCGAGATATCTCCTGTAAAAGAGAGAATAAGGTCATTCGAAAATAAATACGGCTGCGATATTGCGGCTTTCGAGGAAAGAATCAGCCAGCTTCCAGAGGATTTCGAACTCTGGGATGATTTCATCGAGTGGAAAGCCTATACAGACAGCCTTCAAGATCTCGAATCTAAGCTCAAAAAGATTGAATATGCGACGGACTTTAGAATCGCTAAAGGATAATCTAATCAAGAGCTTTGAAATCCTGGACTTCAAGAGCGGTGAAAGCTTCTACTTTCTTCGCGTAAAGGTTGTCCTGGTCGACGACAGTCAGCTGTATATTAAAGAGTATCGTTCACTTGATAGTTTTCTTTATTCTTATCACTGGCAGGATCAAAACGGATCCATGAGAATACGATGGGATAACGCTCCCCATCATGATGATCTTCGCACTTTTCCCCATCATAAACATACTCCTCAACTGGAGGAGTCGATGGAAATGAATCTGGAAGACGTCATGAAAGAGATAAAAGAAAGGCTGCGAGAATAGGCTCTGCAGTCTCAAAGATCACCTGTGCGCAAAATACGCCACTATCGGCTCTCCCAGGCAATTGATCTGCACAAATCCATACCTCTCAAACTGCACAACTTTGCCCAGCTCCTCGGCAATTCCTGCTTCGCCAATCCCCTCGTCGATGCCATCCGGCCTCATCACCCGCACCTTCACACCATCTTCTGGCGCCCAGTGGATGATCTTGGTCCTCTTGCCCATGTCCTTGCCCAGGAAGCGCGCCTTTGCCGGCTCCATGGCAGTGATCTCCACATTGCACAGATCCTTGAGCCGAATATTATCCCCAACCTTGAAGGCTTCAAGATCGCTCTTGCAGATGAAGACCCTGTTCCCGGCTGGAATATCCCGTACGCCCCGCTCCGCAGTGGGATGCAGGGGCGCGTGCGCCAGCGCGGGCACCTCGCCCTCAATCTCCAGGGCTACTGGATCCCAGACGAAGAAGCGGCGGTTCGCCTCCGGATCGATCAGCTTTCTATTTTCGGCATATATGGAGTCCATGCTGATGCTGATGTCCGTCTCGCCCACGCCCAGGTCGATCATGAACTTGCGCAGTGCCTCGGGCCGGATGCCCCGGCAGCGCATGGCCCGCACTGTTGGCACGCGCGGGTCCTCCCAGCCGGTGTACTCCCCGGCCTCAATGGACTTCCTTAATTTGCTGGTGCTGAAGGATCCGAACTGGTGGATCTTGACCCTGCCCCAGTGGATGACATGGGGGTAGCGCCAGCCCAGATAAGAATAAAGATACCTCTGCCGGCTTCCGCTATCGGTCAGATCCTTGCCCCGGATGATGTGCGTCGTCCCCAGCAGGTGGTCCTCCACGGCTGACTCGAAATCGAGCAGCGGCCAGACGCGATACTTGTTCCCCACGAGCGGATGAGAGGCGGTGACGATGCGAAACGCCGGCCAATCCCGTATAGCCGGGTCTTTGTGGTGCATGTCGGTCTTGACCCGCAACACAGCATCGCCCTCTCCAAGGATCCCGTCGAGCATCTGGCTCCAGAGAAGCAGGTTCTCCTCCACGCTCCGGCCTCTATGCCTGCACTCTATTCCTTTGTCTTTGTGCTCTTTGAAGGCCGCTTGCGCGCAGCCGCAGACGTACGCCCCGCCACAGCGGATCAGCTCCTCTGCGATCGGGTAGTACAGGTCAACCCTCTCGCTGGCTGTGATAACCTGATCCGGCTTGGCGTCAAGCCATTGGCAATCCTCCAGATACCAGCCATAAGCTTCAGGCATGGGGCGCTTCTTCACGGGATCGGTGTCATCAAAGCGGATGATGAACTTTCCACCATACTTTTTGACATACTCGGAGTTGACTATGATGCCCCGCGCGCTGCCCAGAGTCGGCGGTCCATTGGGATTGGGGGCAAAGCGCATAACAACGCCATTTTCTGCGTCTTGCAGGGCAGGCAGACCCTTGTCAGGCTCTTTTTTCTCCGAGAGCTGCACCAGAAGTTCAGGAGCAATTGCCTCCAGCCTCTTCTGCCACTCCTCTGGGCTGGTCTTTTCCACTACGGCCAATACTTCTTTGACCAGGGGCGATACCTCTTTGGCCCGGCCGCGCAGCTCGGGGTGCTCGCCCATGAGCTTGCCCATAACCGCCCCGGCGTTAGGGGCGGCCCTGTACTTCACCGCGTTCTGCAGCGCATACTTCTCGATGAGCTCTCTGATCTCTTCCATCGAGCAGCTAATTTCAATCACTCTACTTTAATTTGATGCATGCATCGAGGCGTTCGGCCAGATGAAGAGCATCTCTGATTATTTTGTCGTGATCAAAGGCGAGCCTTGGAAGCTTCGTCAGAGGAAAGACCTCTGCCGATCTGGCATCAGATCCGGATACGAGCTCGCCCATACCTCTGCAGAGATAGGCAGCTGAGACCACGTGGCCCCGGGGGTCGCGTCCGGGATCGGAGTAGACGCTCACTAGACCCAATAGATCGATGGCAAGGCCGGTCTCCTCCCGAGCTTCTCTGGCCACCGCATCTTCGACCGTCTCGCCGATCTCCACAAATCCTCCTGGCAGGGCAAAGCAGCCCTGATAGGGCGGGTTCTCTCTTTTTATGAGCACAATTCCTGCCTGAAATAGTATTACGGCGTCAACCGCCAGGAGAGGTGTCTTAATCTCGTTCTTCATCTCAATCATTATCCTCATTGTTATCTCATTCATTATCCATACTGTCCCATTTCTATCTCATTTTCATATCTCATTTATCACAACCAAAAGGCTTATCTACGACTGAAGTCGGATGGATGTACGGCAAAGGTCGATTATCAAAGATCCCTCCCTACCCTACATCCAATCGGCCTTTGGCTACCTTTTTGCAACAAAGCCGTCACCCATAATAACGAAGCTGAAATACCATAGGCTGATTACTCCTGTCCATGCCCTTTTATGTGCTAAAGCTGGGGGGGAGCCTCATGCCGTGTGCCCGGGAGCTCGTGCGAGCCCTCAGAGCCCTCGCGGAGGTGGAGGACTACAGCTTCCTGGTGGTCCCGGGCGGAGGGCCAATGGCTGATCTGGTGCGAGAGATCTTCTCCTGCGGCGAACTCAGCCAGGAGGCTGCGCACTGGATGGCAATCCTGGCCATGGAGCAGTATGCCTATTTTCTGGCAGATGGAACCGGAATCCGTCTGACCTGTGAAATTCGCCGTCCACAGGGCAACCCCCGTCTGGAGATCCTCTTGCCCTACCAGTCCATGCAAAGAGAGAACTCTGGCCTGGAGATCGGCCTGAAGCATAACTGGGACTACACATCCGATTCTGTGGCCCTGCTTGTGGCATCTCAGCTCTCTGCTCCGTTCATCAAGGCCACCGATGTGGATGGCGTGATACTGGATGGAAAGGTGGTTGAAGAGGTATCTGCAAGTTCCCTGCTGGGATTTGAGAGCTGTATTGATCAGGGTACCCTCAACCTTCTATGTGATCGCCTCAAAGGGAGAAGCGTTTGGGTGATGAGCGGCACTGATCCAGAGCGGTTTGTTAGGTCTTTGAAAGAGGGAAAAGGCGGCACTGTCATCAAGGGCCAATAGGAAGGTTTATACAGGGAAATACATCAATCAGGAGGGAGATAACATGAAGGAAGAACTGCCAGAGAAATGCATATCATGTGGCATTACGCTGACCGGCGTGGGCGGGACGAGGTTTCCCTGCCCAAGCTGCGGAACCGTGATTGCCAGATGCAACCGATGTAAAAAGCAGAGCAACGTTTATACCTGCAAAGCCTGCGGCTTCACAGGACCGTGAGGTAGGAGAGAATGGGAGACGCCGCGGTAAGAATGAAGGTTATGCCGGAGAGCACAGATGTGGATCTGGGCAAGCTGGCGGAAGAGATCAGGAAAGCAGTGCCCAGCTTTGCCAGGATGCATGCTATCGAGGAGATGCCCATAGCTTTTGGCTTGAAGGCCTTGATAGTTGTGACCATTATGGATGATAAGGGCGGCCACAGCCCGGATGAAATAGAAGAATCCGTCCGCAAGCTCGCTGGTGTAGAATCTGTAGAAGTGGAAGAGGTCGGACTCCTCTAAACCACTCTATTGTTTTGGCGACAATTGGGCTTGTAGATCAGTGGTAGATCGCCGCCTTCGCAAGGCGGAGGCCACGGGTTCGAATCCCGTCAAGTCCATTTGAGAGCAAAGTACTTAAATTTTCATGCAGAATAAATTCCCTTATGGCAGTGCTACTCGACAATCTGGGAAAAGCCAAAAGACGCCCCATTTTGCCTGGCAAGGGTTCGCGAATTGACCGCAAAGACTCGATAGATGTGGAGCTTCAGGCGGCCAAAGAGATCCTGGCGGAGGTCTTTGGCATCACAGTTGTTGAAGCAGAAGAGATGATTAGACAGCGCTGCCTGGAGAGAACGCTCTGGCCGGAGAAGTTCGGGCCGGAGGAGTGAGCCAATCAGAAGAGATAATAATATATCGATGCACAGAGAAAGATTGATGCAATGGGAACGCTGACAAGATTATTGAAAGCCGCAATTGACGCAGCTCTCCTCAGTAAAACAGTCAGAGGTGCATTGTTGATGGCGTTGACCAGTTTGATGAATTGGGTCATGCAACCCTCGACGAGCTCGAAAATAATTGCGTTCGTATCCAGTCTGATGAAGCCGACAACCGGCAGTCGACCCAGTCTCTTCCAGACCTTGATTAAGGGAGCATTCGGCTTGGTGCTCCTGCGATTGACGGCGAGCGGCCAGATTCTCAAGCTGGCGGCATTCTCCGGCCTCGGTGCAATTCTGCTTGACATATTGAAAGCCAGTGTTGGCAGTAAGGATGCTAACAAAAAAAGACAAAAGGATCGAGTCATAGACATAGACGAGTACACAGTGATCGAAGAGAAGCAATGATTGCTGATCGACGGATCGACGATCTGACAAAGGAATTGCATTTTCTGGCTTAAGGAAGAGCAGGCATATCTTTTATTCCCGCCAGCACCTTCTTTGCTGCTGATGACCTCTCGGTCTTGGATGTATCTGTGGCCATCTTCTCCAAATCTCTCACGTCAATCTGCCCCATTTGGAACCTTGTAACGAGAATGCCGGTCATAATGGCATCATTCTTAGATTTTGCCTTTTTTCCCAAATTAATGCAACTCCTTTCCCTGATACGGTATGGTATCCTGAATCCGAAACTCTTACTTCATCGTCCGGAGTTCTCTCAAGGGATGGAGGGCAGTAATAGCTTTCGCTATAGCCTCTCTTCATCTTCTGCACGCCACATGGGATGAACTATGCAAAGAAATTTTAGATCCACCGTTCCACTATTGCGGATGTGCTGCCAGGAGCCGGGCGGGATAAGGATGGCTTGACCTGTGCTGACTTCTGCCTCTTTGGAATCGATGTGCATCTCGCCCATTCCCTCCAGGATGAAGTACACCTCGGAGGAGGTTTTAAGCCGGTGAGGAAGAGACGCCGCCCCGGGCTCCAATATGGCATGAGCGATGCTATAGGGAATGTCTGACCCATCGCGACCAGGATGAAGAAGCTCGCAGAGGTTTGTGTTGTCGAATGCTTTGAAATACTTGCATTTAGCCAAATCTTTTATGAACATTTGCTACCTATCCCTTCGATATATTTGGAAAGAAATGCCAGTATCCTGGTTGTGCACCATTCCGAGCAGATCTTCCTATAAATCATGATGTAAGTTATTAATTATTAATTATAAAGTAGTTAAATAGTAAATATCTTCAGAAGGATAGATGACTAAATTCCTGCCATTGGTCAAGATAGATGAGATGATCCAATCCATAAAATCAGGCATCATGGAGAGCATCTGCACCAGTTGAGGCGGAGACTGAATATTTATCCTCGTGGCACGAGTGCCTCTTCCACTCCAGCCGCTCGAGAATGGCGTCATTGATGCCATCTTCAAAAATGGAATAGAGATTTCCTTCCCCGTTCGGGGCGAGAGCATCGATCATATGGGTTTTGATGTCTTCGCCCTGAGAGTTGCAGGTTTGGATGCATAGAGATGCCCGGCTGTCTGCCTCCCGAATGAAGAAGTATCTGCCTGGATTCTCGAGGAGGTCACAGTGCAGATTTCTGCTACTTACTTCAATTCCAATCTTTATCATTTCATCCCCCACTCCACGCAAGTTCTCTTATTATAACATTAAATAATGAGCATTTTGGATTTATATATTTTTTGGTCGTTCATCAAGCTAGAAAAATATATTTTTACTATTAGATGCCGTTTTGGCATCAATCGAAATGCTTTAGAAGCGAGAGTTTTAAGAGAGCAAGCGAGAGAGGGGAGAGAGGCAATCAATGAGAAACCGAAATACTCCTGTGGCTAGTATCTGAAAAAACGGTGAAGGGCCTCAGACTTGAGAGCAAATACATGAACATGAGAGGATTTGAACAAAATGCGACTGATCGAGATCTTCTATTCCATGCAGGGCGAGGGTCCGGCCATGGGAAGGCCAGCTACCTTTGTAAGGCTGGCAGACTGCAACCTCAGGTGTGAGGGATGCGACACAGATCAAAAGCCTGCCCGGATTTTGAAGCTGTCCGATTTGTTGGCGGAGATCAAGATCCTGGGACCGAGAGTGGTCATAACGGGAGGAGAACCCACGTTGCAGATGGCCGAACTATCGGAGTTGATCACTGGGCTGCAGAGCATGGGCAAGGAGATTCATATCGAGACAAACGGCACCAATCCCATTCCAGAAGAGATCCTGGAAAAAATTTGCTATGCTGTTGTGAGCCCCAAACGAGGATCGAATTTTCATCTTGATTACTGGGCCGAAAAGGCGAACGTCCACCTAAAATTTGTGTTGGGGAATGCTGCATGGTGCTGGACATCCGAGCTATTGGAGGGGCTGGTATCAAATCTGGACCGGGAAAGAGTCTGGGTAATGGCTTACGGCATCGATCGGGATATGCAGGGCGCCAGGGAGGCCTGGGATCTGGCATTGCGGCTCGGTGTCAACTACTCCGACCGGCTGCATATAAGGCTGAGGAGAAGATAAGAAGATGGGAAAGGAAAGGATTTTCATTTCGGTAACGACCTCTGGCCTGGCAGGCTTCCCGCCTTCTCACTTCTCCAGGCTCTCCAAACACGCTTTTGCCTCTCGAAATACAAAGTCCCTATGGTCTGCCCCCAGCCTCAACCTGGCCATTCTCAGCAGCCCGAAGCTCATGAAGAATGGCAGGGTGCGAGTTATGGCATGAAACTCCGGCTCATTGAGGCTGTATTTCCAAAGATAGTGGCCGATGTAGGGCTCTGCTCTCCCTGCATCGCCTCTGTGAATGGCAAAATAATTCTTGAGCTCGGCGGCAACTATCCCCAGGTCGTGCACGAAGTTAGCATGCTCTATTGAGCTCTCGAAGTCCAGCATATAGATCCTGCCGTGGTTGAACTGATAATTCATGGGATTTGGATCGCCGTGAATCATGCAGCCAGAGGGCCGGTCCAGCAGCGGGCTGTACCACCATGCCCCCAGCAAGCGGTTATATTCCGTCCTGGTTTTGGTATCCAGCCTCAGCTGGTCCAGAACTTTGTGAAACCTTGCGAATACTCTATCTTTTCTGTAATCGGATTGTGTTTGATCGTGCAGCCTTCTCTGCATATGGGCGATGTCGGTGAGCTTATCATACAGCCTGCCTTCTTTATTTATGTCTTTCATATATTTGTAGAACGATTTTCCTCGAATATATTCCATTAGCAAGGCGCAGTGGAAGTCCCTATGGACGGCCAGGGGTCGGGGAATGTCTACTATCGGTTCGATCTGTTTGAGGGTTCGAAACTCGTTTTCCATAGCCTGCACAGGATTGTATTTCTTGTTCCAACCTGTAGGCTCAGCATAGAACTTGGCCACCACACTAAATCCCTGTGCAGGAAACTCGTACCGGCAGACTGTATGCGAGGCGGGTTTTATTCTATAGACATTGACCCTGCAATTTTGATCAATTACCTTCTCACCCAGGACCTGCACCAGCCAATTCCGGAAAACATTTCCAGGAGCTAAAGTGCCAACATACTTCTCTATTGCCATTCAAATCCAACCCGGCGGTTGCATACTAATGGGGTTCATTCACCCCGAAGAACTTCCAGGCCTCTTCGATATGCATAGTCTTCATGCCCAGCCGGGCGGATGGGACTATGTCGTTGTCGAAGTTGTCGCCGATGCACATAACCTCTTCCGGCTCGAGCCCCATCTGCTTCGTTGCCTCCAGGAAGATCCGGGGATCCGGCTTTTTGTGGCCAAAGTCTGAGGAGAAGATCACGTGCTGGAACTTGTCGTAAAGGCCGAAAAACCTCATCTCCTTTTCTGAGAATACCCTCTGTCCATTGGAGACTATGGTCTTGGGGTAGCTCTCCAGCTCCCGGAGGAGCCGCAGGCTTTGAGGGAAGACCTGCAAATGGCGCAGAGATCCGGCCCGGAAGGCGCGAGAGGCTTCCGCCCCAACCAACTCCGCGTCGATCTTCCAGACGGCATGGCTCTTGCATATATTGGTGAAGACCTCATGCACATTGACCTCAGGATACTTCTCCCACCTGCCTTCCATGGCCTCTCTAACCAGCCAATTGTACTCCTTCATCAGATCGTCCGCCGAGATTTTGACTCCCTGATAGATCAGCCATTTGCTGACCGGCTCATAAGTATGAATGCTATCCTCATCGGTCTTGATGTCAATCAGCGTATTGTAAAGGTCGAAGATCAAGCCTTTAATCCCTTTTTCTTCTAGCTTTGTGACAGTCATTTTGCCTCCTGGACAGTGATTCGCCATTATGCCATGATGGTCTCTTGAATAGAGGGCGTTGTGGTCCATTCCCAGATATTCTATAGTGCCGGAAGCTAAATAAAATGTCGCATATGCGATGCCTGGCCCGGTAAGCGGATGACGTAGATGACACAGGCTAATTGCACAGTGCCCGAATATTGAGGGGATGGAGCCGCCCGCCGGGAGTGATCAAAAGAGTAAGGGCTCGGGCGGTCTAAATCATAATAGTATCGATAGCTATGAAAGGATTTGCCGTGCAGGGCGAAAGTAATCGGAAAGCAGCCGGAAAGAGTTATTTCAAGCCGAGCGGCCATCACCCCTTACTACCTTGATATAACTTGATAAACAGAGGCTAATTCATGAGAACCATAGAGATCATGGTCATGGGAAAGGGAAGTGCACTGGCAGAGCTGGACGACCGGAATCCTGGAATCAGAGATGCCTTCTGGGAGATTCTGCCTTTGGAGGCCAGGGCCAACCTCTGGGGAGATGAGGTATACTTTGAAGTGCCTCTGGAGATGGAGGACGAGAACCCATCGCCAACGGCCAAAGCGGGCGACATTTGCTACTGGTCGCCGGGCCCGGCATTCTGCATCTTCTTTGGCCAGACTCAGCCCTATTCGGCAGTCAATCATATCGGAAAGGTGGTGGATGGGCTGGATCTGTTCCGAAGTGTCTGCGGCGGGAGACAGGATAGTATTGAAAAGAAGTAGTGAGCGGGAAGCGTTGGCGGTCATGGGGGGGCTTTGCTGGCATCGAGAGAAGCTCGCGCCCCGGGCGGGCTCGCGCGTGCGCCCGGGATCAGGCAGGAGATCGGGAAAGGATTGCCTACTCAGGGAAGCTCTTCCAGGCAGGCGAGCCCTCGAATCCTATAACATTAAATATTGGAAGCTGGAATTGCTAAAGGCATATCATAAGGCAGATGACACTTGAGCGGCTGTGGTCCAGCGGTTATGACATGAGCTTCCCAAGCTCGTAACCCGGGTTCGAATCCCGGCAGCCGCACGTTTTTGCTTTATGCGGAACTGGTTTTCAATTACGCTCTATCTCAGTCTAGATCATATGCAAGATGGAAGCAGTTCATGAGGCGACTGGCTTCAACAGCGTTGGAAGCGCAATTATTGCGTAGATGACCGCTGCTACTAATCCTACTTCTATTGCATAGATCCCTATATCGAATATGTTCATCTTTCTCTTGGGCTGTTCTTCATCAGATATCATGCGTCCTCCCTGGAAAACCAATAAGCATTTCTTCTAACTAATCCCTCAAGTCCGGAAGTTAACCATAGTGCCAACCCCAGAAGATCAGGACACTAATTGCCATCAATTCTATTACAATCGCTATCATCAATAACGATTAGCTTATATGTATAGGTTTCGTTGAAGTAGGATTCGTTTAGACTTGATGCCGCAGGAACCTCATGCCTACTGAAGGCTTGGGGGGCAGACTTGAAGGCCGAATTGAGCGCCGTGGCATTTGGCAAGCCTCAAGGGCTGGGCAAGATCGTAACGCAGTCCTCCAATTCTCCAATCGCAAGAAGTTGGCTCTGTTCCATTCTCAAACATCTAATGGTTACCGCTGCTAGATTATAGATGCAGAGCTGTTCGAGCCTCGGGTCGTAAGATTTATATTCGACTTATGTCGTACTACGTTGAATGCCGTACAACCAACGGCAACATTGGTAGAGGAGTGGGGGCTTCTCTCTCCCTTGTCATCCATTTTATGGAAGAACTTGAGACTCACCCGGGCGCTTTTCCCATCCGACGATTGCTCATGTGGGCAAACTATTTTGTGGTTCTCATACTTCTCATGCATTGTGTCAGGTTATGCCATAGCACATATTTCTTATACTTCCTGTCCCATCCCTCGATCATGATTGCGTCAGTCGAGCGCTCTGCTGTATCCGGTGAGGTATATGCCCCGCCCTCGAAGAGCTACACCCACCGCGCTATTCTGATAACAGCTTTGGGTCCGGGCGGCACAGTGAAGCGCGCCCTCCTATCCGCGGATACGAGAGCCACAGTCGCCGCCAGTGAGGCTTTTGGGGCCAGGATCACCCTGAGCGATGAGGTAAAGATCACAGGTGTCTCTGACCTGCCCCAGACCCCGGAAGATGTCATCAACGTCTTGAATTCGGGCACTACGCTACGCTTCTGCGCGGCCGTGGCAGCTCTCACAGAAGGAGCAGTGCTGACGGGCGACGCCTCTATTCGCACCCGTCCCAATGGACCGCTGCTCAGCTCACTCTCAGAGCTGGGCACCACCGCCTTTTCCATTCGTAATAACGGCAAAGCCCCACTGGTTGTCAGGGGAAAAATGAGGGGCGGTGTTGCGCACCTGCAGGGCGGCGTAAGCAGCCAGTTTCTTTCCGCACTGCTCATAGCAGCTCCGCTGGCGGAAAAGGACACGAAGATTGTGATCGAAGGCGAGCTGAAGTCCCGCCCTTACGCTGAGATCACTCTGGACATGCTGGCCGACGCGGGCGTGGGCGTGCTAGCGAAGGCGCAGGAGTTCAATGTCTCGGGCGGGCAGAGCTACAACCTGAAGAGCTACACCATTCCCGGAGACTTCTCCTCCGCGTCCTACCCTCTGGCAGCGGCAGCTGTCACGGGCTCTGAGGTAACTGTTAAGGGCATCTTGCCCTCCCGGCAGGGGGACTCGGCCATCATTGATATCCTGAACCGCATGGGCGCCAGGGTCTCCTGGGATAAAGAAAAGGGGGACCTGAAGATCAAAGGCGGCGACCTTGAAGGCATCGAAGTGGACGCCAGCCGGACTCCGGATCTGGTGCCCACCATTGCCGTACTGGGGGCTTTGGCCAAAGGAAAGACTACGATTATGAATGCCGAGCACGTGCGACACAAGGAGACGGACCGGCTGCATGCTATGGCTGTGGAGCTGGCCAAGATGGGAGCCGACATCCGGGAAAGGCCGGATGGCCTCGAGATCACTGGCGGAAAGCTGCACGGGGCCAGCGTGCACGGCTACCACGACCACAGGATAGTCATGGCCCTGACGGTGGCGGGCTTTGCGGCCGGTGGGACCATGATTGATACGGCTGAGGCGGTTGATGTGAGCTATCCGGGATTCTTCCAGGAGATGGCAAAGCTTGGGGCGAGGGTAGGGCTAGAATGAACGATGGGCATCATTTAACGCACTTTTTTATAAATGCTACTTTATGGGGAACTCACTAATCTCTGAGATGAGTACCTAAAGGTATTAAAGGAAGGGTAACAATTAATTTCTAGGTACTCTTCCGATTTGGCTTCAAACAGGGCCAATGATCAGTTGAAGACCAGATCCTTCAAAAGGAAGATCAACTGGAATAAATCTCCTGGAAAACTTGATCAGATTAGTGGAACTGTACTTCATATTGTACTTCATATTCTTGTTGAAGTGGTGACGACTTGGTTGGGGACGTTAGGAATCCGGGGAGGTAAGGCGGCTTACGGAAAAAATTGGGAGTAAACGTCTGGAATTTGTAGACTTCAATATGGGCCAGTACCTTACAAAGGCAAGTTTGAGTGGCTATGGTATCTCGATACCTGGCAGCAACAGTGAGTGTTCTGGATTGGTTCGAACCGCAGTGTTGCCCGAAGGCATACCAGCCGATCAGTCTGCGACAACCATTGGCGGGCACCTGTTGAGATCGCACGCCTCCGCGCAGGTGATCGGGTGCGCAGTCATCATGCTGCTGGACAATGAACTTGATGCGATCTGACGGTGAATAGACGATTGAGACGGAGAATCCGGATCTTCTGTGTCCCTTAAGAGTCCTTTTTTTTCTTCATTTTTCTTGTCCCTTTGTGGTGAAATCAGCAGCTTCATTCCACACTTTTAGACCCAGGTGATTTACGCAATATCACCACAGAGCCACAGAGCGCACGGGGGGCCACGAAAATGTCGGACTACTGAGATGGTGGACGAACCCACAACAACAGCAAGGAGCCAATCTTATCTTGGCAGTGAGAAGACGCTACCCTATTATAGGGATTGCATACACAAGAAGGGCCTAGAGGCTGCAAAGCTGGAACCGGTGAACAATCCGCTGAAGCAGTAAAGCAGTGTTGATTGAAAAGGCGCCTGGAGAAAATCGCATGGGTAAAAAGGCAGTTGAGGGGATTGCAGTCGTCGTCCTGATAGCGCTCGTAGGGATCGGCGCATGGTACCTCTTGAATCCCCAGATAGCCAATTCAGGGATGCTTGAGTCGATTGCCATCAGAACCACTGCCCAGGGGTTGGCCGGACTCATCTTTATCGCCGAAGATGGTGGCATCTTTTCCCGGAACGGCCTGAACACGACCGTCTTCTATTGCGATACGGGACTGGCATGTGTGGAGGGCATGGCGGATGGGGAGGCGGAAATAGCGGCTTCGTCGGAGTACCCGGTTGTGGGAATGGTGTTAAAACAAGAGAATATCAGTGTGATCTGCAGCATCGATAAATACCAGGGACAGTATATTGTAGGAAGGAAAGATCGCGGCATTGATCATGTCGCCGGATCTGCGGGGAAAGGAAATTGGAGTAGCTCGCGGAACGATAACGGAATTTTATCTGGGCAGGTTTCTCTATCTGAATAACATCAGCCTGAAAGACGTAACCTTAGTGAATGTCCGGCCGTCCCAATTTGCCGATTCAATCGGAAACGGCAGTGTGGATGCGATCTATAGTCCCGCAGGATCTATCTCCATCCTGTAGAAGAACGGCTGGGCAACAACGCCATTGTCTGGCAAGCGCAGAGCAACCAGAATGCCTTCGGGGTCCTGACCTGCAGAAACGACTGGATTGCCAGCCATTCCGGGACGATAAACAAACTCCTGACGTCGCTTGTCCAGGCTGAGAATTACGCTCTCAGCCATCCAACTGAATCAAAGGCCATACTCCAGAGAAGGTTGAACTACACTGAGGAATACATGGCCACAATCTGGCCTTTGCATCAGTATTCTCTCACGCTCGACCAGTCGCTGATCACCGCCATGGAAGACGAAGGGCGGTGGATGATTGACAACAACCTTACCAATGAGAGGCAACTGCCAAATTTCCTGGACAGCGTACATGAAGACGGCCTCAAGGCGATCAAGCCGGAAGCGGTGAACATCATACGCTAGAAAGGCGAGACCGAGAGCTGGCTAATCCCCTCTGCAATAAACTGCAGACTAGGACCATCCTGGCGAAATAGTTAAAAAGTTTCTTCGCGTATACTAACAATCTGAACAATGGCATGAACTGGAATCAGAGGAGTTACCAGCAATGAACGAGCAAGAGAATGTAAGAATAGTGCAGGATATTTTTGGTGGCTCTTGGAATGGGAGAATGGAGGGTGAGCCTTTTGTATGAGCTATTTATGACGGTCCTATTTTTGGCATCGTTGATGCTGCTATCTCTTTCAGGTGATATGGGTGGAAAGGAGAATAAGCAGACTGGCAGAAATAGATCAAACCCATCCGAGAAGGATTTGACGAATGCCGGCTCGGCCCAGGCGGCCATCTTTGTGGCAGGCAGATCCAAAACCAGAATAGCAGAGCCCCCTGTGGATTTCGTGCCCGATGTGAGCCTGAAGTTGGTGGCTTCCGGTCTGACGGGACCAATGGTGGCGGTCTCTCCAGATGACGGCACCGGGAGGCTTTTCATAGTCGACCAGATTGGAGTGACGAAGATCTTAGAATCAAGCCTCGATATCAGACCAGAGCCCTTCCTCGATATCAGGAGCAAGGTCATCAAGCTCTCTCCGAAATACGATGAACGGGGGATGCTGGGATTGGCATTCCACTCCGACTACAGGAATAACGGTCGGCTTTTCGTCTATTACAGCATTCCTCTGAGGAAAGGCGGGCCTCAAGGTTGGGATCATACCAATCGGTTATCTGAGTTAAGAGTCTCTTCAGACCCAAATAAAGTCGATCCTCATTCCGAGAGGGTGATCATGGAGGTGGACTGGCCTTCCATGAATCACAATGGAGGGCAGATACGCTTTGGTCCCGATGGATACCTCTATGTGCCGATGGGCGATGGAGGCGGGGCGAATGATAGCGGCAGAGGGCACAACCCCGACATCGGCAACGGCCAGGATATCGCCAGTTATCTGGGCAAGATCCACAGGATAGATGTAGATAGTGACATAGATAGTACCGGTGGCAGGCCGTATGGCATCCCAGGGGATAATCCTTTTCTGGAAGAGGGCAATGCGCTCCCAGAGATCTATGCCTGGGGCCTCAGGAATCCGGCTTATGCCTCCTTTGATCCAGAGAGCGGCCTTCTCCTGGTAGGGAACGCAGGCCAGGACCTCTTCGAGTCGATCTATGTGGTAGTCAGAGGCGGCAACTACGGCTGGAACATCCGGGAGGGCACCCACTGTTTCGATCCCAATAATCCCGGACAGCCTCCTGATGAATGCAGGACCACAGCTACAGAGGCGAACCCCTGATAGGGCCGATAGTTGAGGTGGGCCACGACGTAGGGGATACGGTCGTCGGTGGGCATGTGTATCGAGGTAATTCCCTGGCTGACTTTAAAGGGCGCTACATCTTCGGGAACTGGACCTGGATCAATGCAGAGATCGGCGACAGAAATCTCCTGGTGGCCTCACCGCCATCGGATTGGAGCTGGAAGATGCCTTCATCTCCAGATGATTTGAGGCCGGCTGGTGTAGGGATGTGGACTGTCCACAAAATGAACGTAGTGCAAGGATCCGGGAAGAAGATCAGAGGGCTTTGTTCGGGGTTTTGGGGAAGACTCGGATCATGAGCTGTATATCATGGCGAGCCTTGAGGCCGGGCCGACTGGAAATACGGGCAAGGTGTACAAGATAGTGCCTCCTGGTGAAACTACTGAATCTTAAGACCACCTATAATTCCTATAATGTCCTGAGGTCGTCCTATACGGGGACATCCTCGTCATCCTCTATGAGGCTCTCCACATAACCTGTGATTGCGTCTCCAGCCATCTCTATGGCCTCCCCCATGGTCTTTCCGTAGGTGACACATCTGGGAAGTGACGGAAATAAGACTTGTCTGGGGCCTTCTCAAAGACGTTAAAAGCTATACTGATGTCATTGAACTGCAGACGTGACTGCAGAAGATGCAGGCAAAGCCAGGGTTCACTCTTTCTTCCGGGGTTCCGCGAGTCGGCCCTGCGGGCCTCCCGCGCTATGGTTGGGGGCGCCGCTCAAGGCCGCGGCCGGCCAAGCGACGGCGATTCAGCTGCAGACTAATCGAGAGTTCCAATGTCAGGACGTAGTCGTGAGAAGCTGGGGTGGGTAAAAGTGGCATGAAGAGAAATCTCGGAATCAAAATATTGATGTTCTAAAAATTCGCGGGAAATTAGAGAAGATCCTGCAGTTCTTCTCTACTGATTCCGGCATCCTTTAGAATCTGAAGAAGTGTGCCTCTGGCCACATCCTGGCTGTGAAAAGGAACTGTCACTCGCCTCTTAGTATCAGCATGCGTGAAGATATAATGGCTCCCTGTGACTTTCTTCAGTACGAAGCCTTTCTTTTCCAGTATGGCTATTACTTTTTGAGGAGAAAGAGGTGGCAGCTTAGGCATGAGCCTCCACAGTCACTCTGCACTCGATGAGGTCATCCTCTATGGGGACCGCCTCGCCATCCTCAATGAGGCTCTCCACATATCCCGTGATTGCATCCCTGGCCATCTCTATGGCCTCTTCCACAGTCTTTCCGTAAGTGACACATCCGGGAAGTGACGGAACGAGCACGGTATAACCTCCTTCTGGTTCTTTTCTAAGAGTGATTCGATAACTAAGAGTCCTCATAGTAAGCATAAATTGCAGATAAAGAAATATAACTTGCGGCTATGAGTATGGTACGGATGTATGGAAGTGGCCAGATAGTGGATGGACATGAGAGAAGACGATGAAGAGTTCTGACATCATTCGCTATCGGCTCTACAACCAGCAGATTGCCGGCACCAAGTTTCGTAAGCCTGAGGAGATAGTCGAGTGCCTGGGTGCTGTGCAGTCGCAGGACTATTCCGGCGGCCTGTGGGGCATCGGGCTTCGCCTGCCCGGCTCGACGCTCGTCGATATCGAAAAGGCACTGAACGAGCGAAAGATCATCCGCACCTGGCCGATGCGAGGCACCCTGCATTTTGTCCCGGCACGGGATGCCAGATGGATGCTGGAGTTACTGACCCCGCGCGTTATCAGACGGAGTGCGAGGCGCTACAAAGAACTGGGCCTGAACGATGAGATATTTGAACGAAGTGAAAAGCTGATCTCCCAGGCGCTTGAGGGCGGCAGGCAGCTGACGCGTGAGGCACTGTACGATGTGCTTGCCAAAGGCGGCATCTCCCCGGAAGGTCAGCGCAGTTATCATATTCTCGGACACCTGGCTCAAAAAGGAGTCATTTGCCTTGGCGCCCGGGAAGGCAAGCAGCAGACATTTGTGCTGTTTGATGAGTGGGTAGCCGATAGCAAGAGGCTGGAGCGGGATGAAGCGCTGGCGGAAATTGCCAGGCGCTACTTCACCGGCCACGGTCCGGCAACGCTGCAGGATTTCATCTGGTGGACGGGGCTTGCGGCAGCGGACGCGAAGGCGGGTCTGGAGATGGTCAAGGCGGAGCTAATGCAGGAGGTAGTTGATGGCAAGAACTACTGGTTCTCGCCGTCTGTCTGTTCCTGATGGGGAAGATGGGTCGCCGATCGCCTGTTTGCTGCCCAATTTTGACGAATATATGATCGGCTATAAGGATCGCAGTGCCATGTTCCCGGCAGCATATTCCGGGAAGCTGGCTCCGAGGGGAAACATCGCTTTCAATTATACGATTATCATCAATGGCATAGCTGTCGGCGGCTGGAGAAAAGAGAGAAAGAATGATGGGGTTGTTATCAGGACAAGGCTATTCAGACCGCTCGATGATGATGAGAAGGATGCTCTGATCTGTGGCTGTAGAGCGGTATGGCGGATTTCTGGGGATGCCTGTTTCGCTGTCTTGAATTGGAATGAAAGCCACAAGCGCAGGAACTTTCATTTGGGGTCACAGTCGCACGGGACTGGATGATCCGGCATGAGGGATGCCGACGGGAGCGGCCGTGCACAGGTTGGAAATCACGAGGAATGCGGTAGGGGGAAGGCTTTGCTTGGCAAGACTGTAGTTTGATCCTATTACGTGTCCTGAACAGTATCCAGCAAGGAACGGCGATTATCTCTATAATGCTCGCAAGGTGTTAGACTACTCGACAGCCCAAATCGAGATGGCAGAAGTCGAATGGTGAGGCGTTAGCTGGACGATTTAATGTCAATAGCCCGAAGCACAAGAGAACTGTTAGTGAGCTCTAACGAGCAATAGTAATTATATACATTAAGGTAGCGACCCTATGCAAGATTCAATCTCGATCCGTATTCTTGAAAAGGACTCCAATCGTCGCGGTGATCTCTTCGGGCGACTGATGGCTGACCTCTTTGTTGCACTCGGTTACGATCTGCCCCGCCTTAACATTCACAAGTCCGGGCGCGAACTCGACCTCTCAGCGGACCACCGCCTCGAACCTCGCCGCGCCATTGGAGAGTGCAAGGCCACTTCAGAGCCAATCGGCGGTGATGACTTGAATAAGTTCGTAGGCGCTCTTGATGCGGAACAAGAAGGCAAGCATCCTGTCACGGGCTATTTCATCTCGCTAGGTGGCTTCAAAGAAACAGCCATCGAACAGGAGAAGCAGCGGCAGACGAAGATAGTACCCTTATGGATCACAGGTTGTCAGAGAATTGGTGGATGGTCGTATTCTCATACCGAAAGACCACGCGACTGAACTCGCTGGCCGATGCAGTGCATCCCTCTAGGCTCTCAATCTTGATCCTCAGGCCGAGCTCTTGGCTCACGAACGAGGATGGATTTGGGCCATCTACTATACCACAGGGCAAAGCACGCACCCACTTTGCCTTGATTCACTCAGACGGAACCCCACTCGCCCGTGCGCTTGCTGAAGAAGTCATTGCTGCTGACCGAGAATGCAGAGGCGGACTCGATAGACTCATCTGCCTAAATCCCGAACCGCCATCTGGTCTAGACACAGAAGCTCGTGTCGCCGAAGCCCTTGCCGCTTATTGCAAATACCTCGATAGCGAATGTGGCTTCATCCAATTAGACGGACTCCCTGCAGATAGCGATGTTGGTTCACGCCGACTCAGACTTGAGAATCTCTTTGTGCCTCTTCACTTAGACGTCACGGTCAAAACAGGAGGTCAACAGAAAATGACACAGCGTCAAGATATGGGTGCAGTACTTGCAGAGCATCCACGACTTGCGCTGCTTGCCGCACCAGGTGGCGGCAAATCCACGCTCGTTAAGCGGCTTGCGATCGCCTATGCCGATCCGGCAAGGCGAGAGCAGATAGATGACAGCCTCCCTCAAAAAGTTTGGTTGCCACTCTTCTTCCGCTGCCGTGAATTGCGAGACCTAGCCCGCGGCTCTTTTGCACAATTGCTTGAAGCAATATCTCAGCGTGAGCCAGTCCGCCAGAATGCTGCAGTTTTCCGCAACTATGTGGATCATGAGTTACTCGCTGGTCGTGTCTTACTACTTATAGACGGTTTGGATGAGATACTCCGATCCCTGGCGACCGTGCCGCATTCGTATGCACATTGCGCGCTGCGCTACAAGCATACCCGGGCATCGCCACGGTTATCACGTCTCGCGAAGCCGGTTTTCAGACATATAGCAGCGCATTTGGCGCCTATTTGCACTCACGCAACTATTTCAGAATTTGACTCAAACGATATCCTACGCCTTTGTGTAGCTTGGCACCGGGAAGTGGTAGACGATACGGAGAAAGTTCGCATCGAAGCCGAAAAGCTCGCAGATGCGATCCTTAAGAACGACCGTATCAAGGGTCTCGCTGTTAACCCGCTGCTTCTTCACCACTCTACTATTGGTCAAGCGATGGGTTGGCTCACTACCCACGCGCCGGGGCTGTGGCTCCACGGCGAGGCGGTCGAGAGTACTGCTCATGACGTGGAACACCGAAGGCTACGAACCGATTCCGAAGGAAGAAGCCCTGCCACAACTCTGTTACGTGGCCTCCACGACGATGCTCGACGGCGTGCAGAAAATCAGTCGCCCCAAGCTGACTGCACTTCTCCAGGAGGCCCGTGATGCGATGCCCACCGAACTTGGTTACGTTAGCGACACGGTGGATCAGTTCGTCCATCGGGTTGAAGACCGCAGCAGCTTGCTCCAAATGGCTGGGCACGATGTGGAGGACGGCCGACTTGTTGAGTTCTTTGAGTTTCGACACCTCACATTCCAGGAGTTCCTCACCGCGCAAGCAATGGTTAAGGGCTGGCATCGCGATGCGAAAGACACGGATACGTTGGCCGATGTGCTTGAACCACATTTCGAAAAGGAGGCGTGGCACGAGGTCATACCGCTCGCCGCGGTGTTGGGTGGAAAAGCGACTGAGATGCTGATTAAGCGACTCACGGAGAAGACAGGATCGGTCACGCGCGAAAATTTGAATGAAAAATATACTCTGTCTCAGGCCCTTGGCAATTGCTTGGCTGACGAAGCGGCCGCGCGACCAGAAACTATTCGGGCGGCTATTCGAGAACTTGTCCGATCAGGGTCGTTCGATGTTGCCGATTTCGGCACGATGTTAGCTAGGGGCAGATATGGCAAAGAATTACGTGAGGAGTCCCGCAAGTCATTCCTTGCACCTGGGGCTACTGATCCGTTAGATGCTGGGGACCCTATGGCTATGGTTGTCTATTGGCAGTTGATCGAAACCGAAGATGATGCCGGATGGGCTAAAGCAGCCGAGCATCTTGTTAAGATGCTAGAATCACCGGAGAGGATCACTAAGTGCGAAGGCTGCCTCGGTATTATGTATCTTTGTTATCGGCTAAATGATTATCCAGATGGCATTAGGGCCTGCAGTGGATCTCTTCGCCTCGCTGGTGATGCGTTTGTGAAAACTCTGAACAGTGAGCACAAAGCGGAGCAATTTGCTGCAACCTGGGCGCTTGTCTGGCTCGGAGCTTGCCGTGTTTGGCTGCCACCACCAGAGCTTGACGTGTTGAGTAGACTGTATATGCTTTGGCGGCAAAGTACCAATGCGACCGTGCAGAGGATAACTTATTGGGCCATTGCCAGCCAACCAGTAGTATCTCGAGATGTTGGGTGGAATTGTGCCTCCGTTCCGCGTGAAGAGCTTCATGGTATACTTGAAGCATTTGACCAGCTAAAAGACGAAACAGAGAAAATCGCTGTCTTGGTGATCGCATGGTATTTGTATGCGCCTTAGCGATATGGAGCTGTTTCAACGTGCTCATTGGTTGGATAAGAAATGGACCACACCCGAGGGCAAAGCGCTCTCCGAACTCTTGGAGCGTCTTAGCGATAATCGGATCATTTAGAGCTAGGCCCAAATGCAAGTCGGCATTTTAATGTCATAACTGGCTCAGAAAACATCCTAAGGAAAGTTCGACGAGCGCACTTTGCCCAAAGCCGCAAGCTGATCGCCCAGTTCAATGGCCGAGAAATCAAAACCGTTGGCGACAGCTTCATGGCAGCGTTCAAGTCCGCAGACGCAGCGCTGGACTATGCGAGGGCATTTCAGAGAAACACGGGCCATCCGCAGATACAAATCCGTGCCGGCATTCATATCGGGCCGATGCATGTGGAGGAAAGCGATGTGTTTGGTGGCACCGTGAACTTCGCCGCCCGCGTGGTCGGCGCCTTAAAGACGCAGAAATCTGGCTCAGCGATCGGGCCAAAGAAGACATCGATCGGCTCGGTGCCGTGCAGCACAAACAGTTAGGATGGCAGCGGCACGATGGCGTAGCTATGAAAGGCTTCCCAGGAACATTCACGCTGTGGTCTGTGCAACCAAGAATACGCCAGCGAGATAGATGAGAAAAGGAAGAACAAGCTCAGTGCGCTAAGATAATATTGCCATGAAAAAGTATGGGATCGAGCATATAGGAATCGCCGTCGAGAACCTGATAGTCCTGAGCGACCCTGGGGCAACACCATCCAGCCCGTAAAAGAAGCGTGATCCAATGAGAATACCGCATATACCAGGTCGATGCCTTCACCTCCGAAGTCTTTTCCGGCAACCCTGCTGCAGTATGCCTCCTAGATCGCTGGCTCGACGACCCGATCCTTCAGGCCATAGCTGTCGAGAACAACCTCTCTGATACGGCGTTCCTGGTCCCCAACGCCGAAGGCTTTGATCTCAGATGGTTCACTCCGGCCACAGAGGTTGCGCTTTGCGGCCATGCAACACTGGCGAGCGCTTTTGTCCTCTTCAATTGCCGAAATTGGCCCGGGGAATGCATCCGATTTCAGACACGCCGGAGCGGAGAGCTGGTGGTGACCAGGCGAGGTGATCTCCTCGAAATGGACTTTCCGGCAATTGCAGCCCACATCATAAGCCCTCCCGCCGGGCTCATGGAGGCCTTGGGAGTCACACCTCAAGAGACGCTCGGCAGCGCAGAGGATCTGCTGGTTGTGCTGGATAGCCAGAAGGCGGTGCGAGAGGTGCAGCCCGATTTCCTCGCTCTGGCCAGGATAGAGTGTCGAGGCGTCATCATTACAGCCCGCGGGGAGCGGTGCGACTTCGTATCACGCTTCTTCGCGCCCCGACTGGGCATACCGGAGGACCCGGTTACGGGCTCCAGCCACTCTGTTCTGGCTCCCTACTGGGCGGGAAAGCTGGGCAAGAATGATCTGCATGCTTTCCAGGTCTCGAAACGGGGCGGCGAGCTGTTCTGCACCCATGCGGGCGAGCGCGTGAAGATATCCGGCCAGGCGGCTCTCTATATGGAGGGCACGATAACAATATGAAGCTTTGAAAATATGACGGTGAGTGAAGCCGGAAGGCACAGCGACCACGTGCTTGGTCTTGCGTTATTGCTGCATTGCTCCTTGGAGGTGAGCCATGATATGAATATGAAAATAGAGAGTTCCAAAAAGGAAGACAAGGTGGACCTATCTGAATATTTTGGCGCACTCAAAGATAGCCCATTATTAGACAAGCTTGAAGCTGATTCCTGGAGGATAAGGGAGCTGGCGAAGCCCAGAACTTGCTTTTTTGAACCTTGAATCCTAATCAGATAAAAAATGCCTTGAGTTAAGCATTAGATTGGATCGCTTTCGGCCCAAAAGTATCCAAGCCTGCCCGGCGTTGAGGGCGCCCTTACAATAGCGCAGGAGGCCCGCAGGGCCGACTCGCGGCACCCCGGAAAAGCACGGAAGCTGATCAACGAGAGACTGATCAATCACTGGCCGGTCTTCCGCTATATCAGATCTTTCCAAGCGTCCCCCCGGATCTGGTGGCAGGTTTCAGAAGCGGCTGCCGACCAAACAATAGTGTTTGCAGTTCCGGAACAGCCCTGCCCAGATGCAGCGGCCACGAGCGCTGCCCGGGGCATCGGAAGCGACCGATGGGCTAGCTTGCACGCTATTGGATTCATTGGCGAACGGCGCCAGCGATGAAGATGTCTGGGAAGATCAGGAGCCAAGCAGGCAGATTTAAATTCAAGTCGGACAATTCTCTTATGGGTTCAAAGATGTCCATCGAAGTCGATATTCCAAAAGAATTGGAGCTCAAAATCAAAGCGAGCAAAGAACTTGATGTTCTGGTGAAAAGAAGGATAGAACATCAGATATCAACAGATGTAAAAAATGACGTATTCATCTCCATGATCTGCGATGATCTCCTCAAGGAGAGTGAGCTGAACGAAGAGGACGTTGACGAGATCGATCATAAGATAAAGAGAGGAATTGTGGAGAAGTTGCGATGGAGATCGTAGTGGATACAAATATAATGATCTCCGCGCTGCTAAGAGATGGTCTCACGAGGAAGATTATTCTTTTATCCCCGTTCGATATGTATACTCTTGCTTTTGCTCAAGAGGAGATCCTGAAGCATAACGCAGAATTGATCTATAAATCGAAGCTCACTGACGAACAATTTGGATACTTGATTCAATTGATCTTCGGCAGAATGAGCCTGGTTCCTTTACAGGATATTGAGCCCTTTCGGGATAGGGCCACAGGCATAATGATGGATATTGACATCGCCGATTCGCCATTCTTGGCATTGGCCATGCTCCTCGATGCACCTATCTGGAGCAATGACGCTCATTTCAAAAGACAAAATGCCGCCAGGGTCTTAACCACGAAAGATATTCTTCCCCTGCTTGGAATTTGATATGGCCTCCTTACTTTCTGGATTCCTGACTTTCTGGATGTTCGTCTATGCCGCTACAACATCCGAGACCCAGCGCTAGAGGATGCCACCAAAGTATCCAAGCCTGCCCGGCGTTGAGGGCGCCCCTCCCCCCGCGCGTAACACCCGCGCGCAGTGCCCCGATGTAGCCAGCTGCAAAAATCAAACTGCGTGCGGCCACCCCACCCTAAAGGATGGGGTATGCTTCGGGCCGCACGCCCTCACGCCCGGTTTTATGGAATCCAGAAATCGTCGAGTCTTCGCTGCCCAGATCCCCCAGATCCGCATGACTGAATCTCTGCTTTCGGTTGCCCCTGAGATTCCTCAATATAGTGCTTGATTGTATCCGCAGTCACATTTCCTACAGATCGAAAGAACTTGCCACTTGACCATAGGCTTCCACCCCAATAGCGTTTCTTCAATTCAGGATGAAGCTTGAACAACCTATTCGAGCTGCCTCCTTTCAAATATTGAACGACTCTTGATAGGGAAGTGCTTGGGTGGAATTCCAAGAACAAGTGAATATGATCCGCCACAATTTCTATAGCATGAATTTTATATCCTTGCTCCATGCAAATATCTTTGAGGATCAACTCGCAATCCTTTTTAACTCGCCTATCATAGAATATTTTGTATCGATACTTGGGCACCAACACGATGTGGTAGGTGATTTGACCATAGCCATGGCTGAAGCTGCGCAATTCCAAGCTTATCACATCCTAGCCCTAGGTGGGTGGCACCACCTGTGGCTAAGGTGCCAAGTATAAACTCATCCTAAAAGAAGTGATGTTTAATCAATTTTGGTGAGCACAAAGAATGGGCGAGGGTTCACTTCATCCCCACCCTAAAGGATGGGGAATTCGTGACCCTCCGCACTCCCTATGTATTAAAATGCAATTGTCCGAGGTCAAGTTGCACATAGACACGAATTGAAGCACTTGCCAGAGACATTCGATATAAATTGGTGGCTTAGATTTTGGCGTCCACCAGATAGGTGATTTTAAATATTCTCGCCACTCATATGTAACAGGATGAAGACGGTAGTTCAGCCTGCTCCAAGGAGAGAAGAATCTGACCTGGAAGAACTTAAAGCCAATGAGTTTGCATCAGGAGTTATCAGAGGTATAAAGGAGTTTAAAGCTGGTAAGGGGAAGACATACAAAAACAAAGATGAGTTCCTAAACTCTCTCAGAGACCTGTAGCCACTCTTTTATTATGGACTATATCTACCACAGGGCTCCTGAGTTTGACAAACAGTTCATTAAGCTAACCAGGAAGAACAAGGCTCTTAAAGACAGGTTCATCGATAAAATTGATCAGATATTAACTAATCCTGAGATAGGGGAGCCTAAAAGCTATGGACTCAAAGGGGTTCGCGGTATCCATGTTGATCCTTTTGTTATTGCCTATATGATAATAGGTAACTGTATTGTGTTCTTATATGTTGGGCATCATGATGAGGCTTATGGGAAGACTGCTGAGATCCTCCAGAAGGATAGAATAATTGAGCTGCTGGACAAAATAACGTGTCTATATGACTATCTGTGATATTTTTCCTGGATTTAACAGTACATACCCAAGTCCAAAGGCAACTTTAAAACAAGATTTTAAAAATCAACCTTTTCTATTGTTTGCCAAGCCTGCCCGGCGTTGAGGGCGCCCCTTCCCCCCTCGCGCAACACCCGCGCGCGTCGCCCCACCGCAGCGATCAGCAAGAGCAAAATGCAATTGTCCAAGATCGTGTCCAGGAAAGCAATGTCCAAGAAATCAAGGATTAAAATATGAACATTGGACCGCAAAAAGGATTAGCTGAAATGTCCGTGGCAAATTCCGCGAATGTAAGGATAGAATCGAAACAGGAGATGGGCAGGTATGGATGACGATAGGGTAATAGTAGCTGATTTCGACATTGTAAAGAGAAAAAGGATAGCGAGAGATGCTATACTCATGTTGCTCATAAAGTCCGTTGAAAATCCAACGATGACAAGGGACCACGTAATTGATGAGATAGATTCGATACTGGATACCCTATGAAACTCCAGGTATCCGGGGGCGAGCTTAGGAAAGCAAGGATTGGAAAACAGGGAACGAAAACAACCAAAATAGCCCAACGAACAAATATCACGGCATGAATCCAAAATCAAGATTTTAAAGAGAATCTGGGGAAAATGGCGAGCTATAGAATTGGCGCAGTACTGCTGATTGCAGGCATCATCATAGCTATGTTGATGGGATCGCTCAATTCCGGCGACACATCAGCGATTAACGGCGGGGATTGGACAGTCTCTGATGAGGGAATTCTATCTTATTCGGTCTCCATGCCCCAATACAATCTGAGCGAGCCAAGAAGTGATGGCAACACCACCCTCTCCACAGTCCAATTCCAAAGCCGGGGTATGCAAATGGCAGGTCTCCTGAGAATCCCTATGCAAGCCAGGCCCGGGCAGAATTCGGATGAAAGGGCGAGTCGCATTCCCGGGGTTGTGCTGCTGCCCGGAGCCACTGTGACCAAAGAGAGAGAGCAGGGGCTGGCAAAGCGCCTGGCAGACCTGGGTTACGCCACACTGACCCTTGACCAGCGCAATCTCGGGGCCATTGATCCGGATAGCGATCTGCAGCTCTTCATTAAAGGCAGTGAACCGATTGAACATAAGATGGTCTATGATGCATTAGCTGCCGCCGGGATTCTGCGCCTACAGCCAGGAATCGATCCTGATGGCATAATCTATGCAGGGGAGAGCAACGGAGGCCGCTTTGCCATCATCGCCAGCGCCCTGGATGCGAGATCGCGGGGCGTTCTGGCTATCAGCACCAGCGGCTATGGAACGGATGCAGCCATCGCCTCGGCGGGAATGATAGATAAGGACATTATCCGGTTCTACAGATCCATTGACCCTGAGACATATCTCTTCAAAATTCCACCCCGGCCGCTCGCCATGATTCATTCCTCGAATGATACCGTCATACCTCGCCAGCTGGCAGAGAAAACCTATGCCATGGCCTACCAGCCGAAGAGCTTCGATATAGTAGGCTGCACTCAACATGGCTACTGCACGGAGATGGATGCCTATATTGAAAAAAGGTTGTCGAGCATGGTTTCATGACCTTCAATAGGACTAAAAAAAGTGAGAAAAGATACAATTAACTTTGCTTTAGAGTTCTATTGAAGAAGCTCGTCATCTGCCAGAAGGCATCCTTTGCCGGGAAGCTCTGCGACAGAGTGCCATTCTGGACCATGAAGCCGTGCGGCTCACCCTGATAAACCTTCATCTCGAAGTACTTATTCGAGGCATTCAATTCAGTGGCGTAACGGTAGATATCTGAGATATTGCTGTATTGATCATGGGTTCCATGAATTATCAGCATGGGCGAATCAAGTTGGTTGATATAGTCTGCCGGCTTGGACTCATTGGCGAAGCCTCCCGAGTAGGGGAACCCATAGAAAGCAACTCCTGATTTGAAGTCCATCTGGGGCAGGAAGAGCATAGTGTACCGCCCTCCGGCACAAAAGCCGGTCAGCCCCAGATTGTCGACATCAACATCATCTCTCGACTTCAGATAATCTACAGAATCTTTAATGAGCTGACCGACAACTTCGTCATTGGGCGAGCTGTTGAAGGTCTGCCACTTGGGAGCGATGACCACGAACCCCTCCCGGGCAAAATTGTCCGCCAGGGTCAGGTAGCCGGGCTCAAGACCGTTGAAAGAGTGAATCATGACCACTCCCGGCCACTTGCCGGTCGCAGTCGGCGCGGCAAGGTAGGCGGGATAGGTCATATCTCCGCTGGATATATTCAGGCTCTCATTCTTGACCTGCTCCACTGGTTTATCCATTTGGGCACATCCTGAGATTGCAACAAAGGCAATCATCAGCAAGCATATTGCCAATCGTTTCATGTCTTTATACCTCCAGTTGGTGATACTGATAACAGGTGTTATTGCACAGATTTTGTTCAATCTATTATTCAATATTCAATATTCAAATCAGACCTCGACCTCCACCATCAACAGCTCGCTGTCTCCCCCTGCGGCGATGTCGATCCCAATCTGATCATTTATTAGTGCCGATCCATAGACAGAGAGGGACTTATTGTTTACTTCGACCTCTCCTCCCTCCAGGAGATAGAGATAAGCTCCCCAACCAGGCTCCAACTGATGGGAAACCACGTGGCCTGCCTGAAGAAAGCAGGAGAAGACTCTTCCCTGGGAGTAGATGTGCAAAGCTCCTGGGTGAGCATTGGAGACCAATGGCAGAAACCTGTTTGTCCTCTCGGGAGCCTCCACTTTCATCTGCTCTACCGATGGCGGGAGGTTCTGGGCGGTTGGGCGAAACCACATCTGGATGAACCTCATGGGCATATCCTGGCGGTTGTTGATCTCTGAGTGCCACATGCCCCTGCCCACGGTGGTATGCTGGACCCATCCCTTCTGCAAAACGCCGCCTTCCCCCCGTTCATCTGCGTGCCTGAACTCACCTTCGGCACAGTAAGTCACCACCTCGATCTCCTGGTGGGGATGGAGGGGCCAGATGGCTCCGGGCGAGAGCGTGTCATCATTGAAGACGCGCAGAGACCCGAAACTCATAAAATTGGGATCAAAATAATCATCGAAGCTGAAGTGCCAGCGGCCTTGAAATGTGCCCTTTTGAATTCTCCCCTGGGCCTGATGGATGCTCTCCGGTTTTCTGATAACAGTAGTCATAATCCTCCGATTGATTCTCAGATTGATTCTCAGATTGGTTCTCGGACCAACCCCGTCAGCTCTTCGCTGATCCGCCAGAGCTTCTCTTGCAGCTCCAGGTTGCGGCTTATGGGAGAGGACTGCACAGGTTTGCATTCTTCGAAGTATCTGCCCGAGATCCCCTCGACATCCGGTGATAAGGCAAGGTAGACAGAGGTTCTGGCTCCCTTTTCCGGCGTGTCTCCGGGATGGTCGCCAAACCCCGCTCGGAGCATTTTGGTCTTTATCACACCAGGATGCAGACAGTTGGCAGTCATGCCTGTTCCCTCCAGCCGCCGTGCCAGGGCATAGGTGAAGAGGACAACAGCCAGCTTCGACTGGGCATAAGCCTTATAACCGTCGTAGTGCTCTTCGCCCTGCAGATGGCTCAGGTCCACCGTCCGGGCATTCCAGTGAGTAGCGGAGGCCACATTGACGATTCTGCCGGAGGCGCTTTTCTTCAACAGATCCAGCAGCTCATGAACAAGCCGGAACTGGGCCAGATAGTTGACGGCAAACGTAGTCTCCAATCCGTCTTCAGTTACCTTTCGATCCCGCTCGAAGGTACCTGCATTGTTAATAAGGACATCCAGATGGTCGTGGCCTTCTCTGATCAAATTTCCAAGTCTATGGATCTCCTTAGCGGAGGACAGTTCGGCCGGGATGAATTGCAAGCGATTGTTGTCGGTCGTGCGCCGAATCTCCTCTTGCACCATCTCTCCTTTTATGGGATTGCGACCGTGCAAAAGGACTATTGCGCCTTTGCTGGCAATAATATGCGCTGTCTGCTTGCCAATGCCATCTGTCGAACCGCTAACCAAAACGACCTTTCCATCCATTTCCATGATTGAAGATCAGCCCCCCACAATTTTATTCCTGACCGTAAATGTCTAAATGCCGTAAACAATTTCTTAGATTCATCGTTTCAGAAGGCGCAATGCAATATTTGTCCCCATCTTTTGATTGAATCCGAGATCCATCATGAGAAAGGCCAGAGGCTCAAGGCAGCGAGACATCTCCAGAGGTCCGGCATCAACAGGTTCCAGGCCTGTATCTTTGATGAGATCGGAGACAACTGCCTTGGCCGCAGCATCGTCGCCACAATAGAATCCTGTAGGTGACACTTCACCGAAAAGGCGCGATTCAGAGGCCATCAGAACGGCAAAAGTGGTATTGAAGGCCTTCACAACCCTTGCTCCTTTGGCTACCTTTGCATCCTCCTCGCCGGCCGAAGTCGTAAGACCAATAGCCAGTCCGCTGAAATCCGGTTTCAGAGGGTTGGTGCAGTCGATCAAGATCTTGCCGTCAAGAGAGCCGGCCGACTTCAGAGCATTCTCTGCCTCGCTCCAGGGCACTGCCAGGACAACTATGTCGCCAAACTTAACAGCGTCCACCGGAAGCCCATAACTTGCATTGTTTCCCACCGACTGAGCCAGAGCTTTGGACTTTTCCGGGTGACGTGAACTGAACATGACCTCATGTCCCTTCTCCGCCCAGATCTTGCCCAAAGCGCTGCCGACGTTCCCGGAACCGATTATTCCAATCTTCATAATAACACCTTCTTTTCTATTTTCTGGACTCCAATCCAGCTTTCAACTACAATCTAGTAGATCAATTGGCGCTATTATTCAATGCATTTTTTACATATATTTGTCTCTCAAATCAATCTCATTTGGATAGATCGAAGTTTTATCGCATACACATCGACAATCATAAATTGGATCGGTAATCATATATGCATCGATAGTATATAAAAATTTAGGTACGTTGCAGCATCTCTGATTATTGTATCTCATCATTGCAGTTTTTCCAAGAGAGTTATGCGGACCCCGATCTTCAGTTCTGATAGAGCTACTGGTCCCAAAAGAATTTATCCCATTATTGAGAAATAATGCAGTTTGATCATGAGTTAGCCTCATACTAAAACCGAAAGGTCATGCTTCAAGAAGAATCCCTGAATCCCTAATAAGATCTCGAAAAGAGGAGCGCCCATGAACACGAATGATTCGGATAATGATCTCAAAAAGAAATTAACCCCTATTCAGTATCGAGTGACGCAACAATGCGGTACAGAGCCGCCCTTCCAGAATGAATTCTGGAATAATAAAAAACCGGGTATTTATGTGGATGTGGTCTCAGGTGAACCGCTCTTCAGCTCAGAGGATAAATTTGATTCTGGAACCGGCTGGCCCAGCTTCACAAAGCCCTTGAAGGAGGACAATATTGTAGAGGATGTTGACAACAGCTACAATATGAGACGGGTAGAGGTGCAGAGCAAAATCGCCAGGTCTCATCTAGGCCATGTATTTGAAGATGGGCCAAAACCGTCAGGAATGCGCTACTGCATCAATTCAGCATCTTTACGCTTTGTACCGGTGGAAGATATGGAAAAAGAGGGCTATGGCCAATACCTGAGCCAATTTGAAAAGGAAGAGTCTAAGAATGAATCCACTGAGGGCTCCCAGAAAGATGATTCGAATTATGAGCTGGCCACGTTTGCCGCCGGCTGTTTCTGGGGCGTGGAATCGGCTTTCAAACAGGTCAAAGGCGTGATAGAGACAACGGTTGGTTATACGGGCGGAACCGTCCCCAATCCCTCCTACAGAGCGGTTTGCACCGGGATTACAGGCCATGCAGAGGCAGTACTGATAAAATATGATCCCCGGATTGTATCTTATCAAGAGTTGCTTTCCCTATTCTGGAGAATACATGATCCTACCACGCCCAACCGACAGGGTCCTGATGTCGGCACCCAGTACCGCTCCGCCATATTTTACCACAATGAGCTGCAAAAGAAGTCCGCAGAAGAATCAAAAGAGGAATTTGACCGATCAGGAGCCTATACAAATAAAGCCACAACCCAGATCGTCCCGGCATCGAATTTCTATGAAGCTGAAGAGTATCATCAGGACTATTTTGAGAAGCAGGGCGGAGGATCATGCCATTTATTGAGGCCAAAATAAGAGCACCACTGATCCTTCTCCAATTTTGGCTCCAGATGAATTATTGCTCGATCTTGACCCCATGATTCTCGAAGAACTCTTTTAATGCTTCTTCTATTACCTGGCTTTGAGCACGCATACTGCTTTTAGCCTGTACGGTATAAATCTTCAAGGTTTTGGCTACCGGTTCGGATAAGGTCAATGTAGTCTTAGGCATAATTCTCCATTGACTGGTTCTTACGCATATATACTTTCTGGTATATTGATCTATTTGGCATCAAAAACCTCTTTTTGGTTATTGAGGTGGAGACTTTTGAAATTTGGGCCCATAGCTTACGAGGAGCTAAAATTAGGTTAATATAGTCAAAATGAGATGTCGCCGTAATCATTAATAATGTTAGTGTGAGAAATAAGCTTGGATTGAGTCTGGCTTCAAGATCATTGACTTCTGTTTAAAAATGCATATTTTTTCAATTATAATTTTGCAATTTCATGAACTGGAACCAATGGATATATTGTTATACGAAGACGTTTAAACAAATAAATAGCCATAGGGTCGAAAATGGAATGACCCGTTAGACATTCTATGGAGTGATGTTGAATAGTTCAATGGATGATGAGTATGCAATCTACTGGTGAAGCAAAAAAAGCAATCGCAAATTCATCATCCGACGCCGGCGGCATTATGTTTGCGGGTGTCAGATCTTTAGCATTAAAATGGGTTTTGCCTTTTCGCTATTCATTGGCAGCGGGAGCCTTGATCATCATCTCTTTTGTCCTGGTTATGTGGTTCTTAAGAAATGATCAAGATGCAAACACCGCCTTTACTGACATTGCCACTTTTTTAATCAATGGCCTTGTTACCCTGGCTCTTTTTTATGGTGCCATGATCTCTTATTTCTGTAGAAAAAGGGTCTATTCAGCCTGGCTGATTCTTACCGTGGCCATGTTCATCTTCGCCATCGGTGATGCCATTTGGGCCTATGTCGAGATAGTCCTCAAAGAGGACCCTACTCTGTCTATTGCGAACTATTTCTTCTTAGCCTTCTACCCGCTATTTTTATTGGGAATCTTCACACTGCCTGCTATAAAATTTGCCCACACCGAGCGGTTCAAGATGACGCTGGATACCGTAATAGTCATGGTTGTAGCAGTTATTATTGTCTGGAGCCTTATCATTGGCCCAATCATCCAGCAATCCGGAAACAGTGATCCTCTCGCTTTAGCCATTTATGTTGCCTATCCTGTAGCGGATTTGGTTTTACTATTCTCTGTACTTATGTTGCTTTTCAAGAGGATCTATCAGGACGAACAAACTCCCTTATTGCTTCTTGCCGGCGGAATGATTGTTCTGATCATAACTGATTCCATATTCTTTCGCCAGACATTAGAGGAGACATATGCCGCCGGAGGGCTGCTGGATATAGGCTGGCCTCTTTCCTCCATCCTGATCGGCCTGGCGGGTTTGTTTCAGGCTGATGCCGCAGCAAGGAATTCCTCCCGGCCCTCTGAGAATGTGCAACCTCGCTACGGACAGCTGACCTGGCCTCTTTATCTACCTTATATTTGCGCGGCAGGCGCATTTGCTTTGCTCATCTGGAGCCGTTATCATCCCATTAGTCTATCATTCTCCATCTTAGCCGGGGCGGTAGCCATTATAATTGGATTGGTCCTAGTGCGCCAGATCCTGGTACTGGATGAAAACGTTAAATTCTATCATGAAGCGCAAGAGGATCTCAAGGAACGCAAACGTGTTCAGCAGGAGATCGTCCGCCTCAACGAAGACTTGGAAGGGCGTGTAGCCCGGCGCACGGAGGAGCTTGAGACTGCCAATAGAGAGCTGCAAAGTGAGGTACAGGAGAGGATACAGGCAGAGGCGGCCCTGAAAGACTCCGAGCGCAGATTGGCGGATATCATCAATTTCCTGCCCGATGCCACCTTTGTCATCAATAAGGAAGGCAACGTAATTGCCTGGAACCGTGCCATAGAGAAGATGACAGGCATCAAGGCGGAGAACATCCTGGCAAAGGACAACTACGAGTACTCTCTCTCTTTCTACGGAGAAAGAAAGCCGATATTGATCGATCTTGTCATGAAACCCGACCTGAATTTGGAGGGAGATTATGAGAGCATTAAGAGGCAGGATGGCAACACCATAGTCGGTGAGTCTTTCATCTCCGACCTTAATGGGAAAGCGGTCTACCTTCTGGGAAGTGCGACGGTTCTCTATGATTCGGAGGGGAAGATCTACGGAGCAATCGAGACCATTCGCGACATTACAGAGGCAAAAATGGCCGAGGAGGATCTTAAGAGTGCGAGAGACCGGGCTGAATCGGCCACCAAGTCCAAGTCGAAATTCCTGGCCAATATGAGTCATGAGATTCGCACACCGATGAATGCTGTCATAGGTATGACCGGCCTTCTCATGGAGACGGATTTGAAGCTGGAACAGCGTGACTACCTTGAGACCATCCGTAACAGCGGAACTGCCTTGCTTGCCGTAATCAACGATATTCTTGATTACTCCAAGATCGATGGAAATAAACTGGAACTGGAGGCTCTGCCGTTTGATCTGACAGGATGCATTGAGATCTCCATGGACCTGGTTGCTGCCAAGGCTGCAGAGAAGGGCCTGGAGCTGACCTATTTCCAGAAAGATGATGTGCCCACGATGATCAGAGGCGATGAGATCCGGCTGCGTCAGATTCTGATAAATCTCCTGGGAAATGCTGTGAAGTTTACGGAAAAAGGTGAGGTAATGCTCTCTGTGAGCTCATCTCCGCTGGATGATGGAAAAGTAGTGCTTCACTTCGAAGTTAAAGATACGGGAATTGGTATATCCCAAGAAAACTTGAGCAAGCTCTTTCAGTTCTTCACTCAGGTTGATTCCTCGACCACCAGGCATTACGGTGGAACCGGCCTGGGTTTGGCCATAAGCCGCAGGCTGGTGGAGATGATGGGAGGTGAAATCTGGGCGGAGAGCGAGAGAGGAGTGGGCAGCATTTTCCATTTCACCATTCGCTGTGTTGAACATAGCCAAAAGGCAACCTCAATATCTTCGGATTCGAAACTTGCAGGTAAGAGAGTGCTAATAGTAGAAGGAAATGAGTCGGTCAGAAATATGCTCGCCAAAATCGTTCTGTCCTGGGGAATGGAGATAACGGCTCTGGCAACAGGTAAGGTTGCATTGGAAAATCTGGAGAGAGAGGTCTATGATTTTGTGATTTCTGATGCAATCTTGCTGGATATGGACGGACCTCTTCTGGCCAGGCAGATAAGGGCAAAAAACGGGAATAACGCATTTATTATCATGATAAGCCAGATGGGAAGCAAAGTGCAGCGGGACGATTCAGTCTCTGGCTGGCTGAGCAAGCCGGTCAAGCCGCGCCAGCTCAAGAGTCTTCTGCAGAGCTTAATCATGCCGAAATACAAAGAGGTAAAGGATACTGACGGCCTGCCCTCAACTCAACCGGAAAAAGGCGGCGATCTTGCCATTCTCCTGGCAGAAGATAATCCCATAAACCAGAAAGTGGCACTCAGCATGCTAAAACATCTGGATTATAAAGCTGATGTGGCCGGGAACGGCCTGGACGTCCTGGCGGCTCTGGATAGAAGGCCTTATGATGTCATTCTAATGGATATACAAATGCCGAATATGGACGGGCTGGATGCCACACGCTGCATTCGAAAAAAGAGACTGGATAGGCAGCCCTGCATCATAGCCATGACTGCCTATGCCCTGGAAGGAGATCGCGAAGAATTCTTAAATGCAGGGATGGATGACTATCTCAGCAAACCGATCCAAATAGAGGAGCTAAAACTGGCCCTGGAAAGATGTATGGAAGTTTTGTAGGTAAAGGCTTAATATCCAAAATGAGAAATAATTAAATTATCAGATCATCCTGTCCGCTTCCTTCTCTTCTATATGGTTCTCTGGCAACGCATTCATGTACTCCTTAATCATAATGGGAAAAGATCTGGACTCCATGAAGCGAAGACCGAGCTGCTCAGCCCAGCGCTGGATGCCCAGGTCTTGAGATATCACGGCCGCATCCAGTTCCTTCGCCAATAGCAGGACGTCGATATCCGGTGCACTATCCAGGATTCCATAACGAAGCGCTGCTCTATATTTCTCCCGAAATTTGCGTATTATGCTGCCAACGATCTCCCTTTCTATCTCGTCCTTCATCTCCTTCAAATCGCTGCCGCCATCGCTCATAGCGATGCACCTGGAGACAGATTCCCATATAGCCTCCTCAGAGATATTCATTCCCTTGTTTATGCGGCTACGCATATAATCAACATATTCGTAAAATATCTTTGAAGGCACTTTGACTTTGTACCTGTCAGGGCTCTTCTTGACGAGCCAGGTATCGACCTTGCCCAAAACACGGGAATCACAATTATTATGCCTGGCGAAATCCTTGATCTCGTTGTAAACGGAAGGATATGGGATGTAGCAGCTGATCCCCAGGTGAAGCCTTCCTTCGGCCACGCGATCCAAGATGGCGTTCATCCCCTCGCAGATGTTGGTGGCCCCCTCGCTCTCCCAGGCCAGAGAGTCCGTGAGAGCTGTTGTATCCAGCACGAACCTTTGGCGCAACATTGCCAATAGCATGGACGAAGTGATATAAGATAGCTTCTAATGAAAAGCTAATAAATCCCTTTGTAGATTAGAATATGTGAAACCATCGCTACCTCTAGTCTTCACTCTGGCCAGGATTGAGAACCTCATGCATCAGGTGAGTTTCAATCCGGTCGAGATGATTGGCAAAATCATCACCAATACATCCCTTGTTAAAAAGGAGCGCCTCGATGAAACTCTGAATGTCTTTTATGATGCCATGCAGAGCGGCCTCGCTGTCTCGCCTATGATCAAGATCGCAGAGGAAAAAGGTTCGATAAAAATCAAGACCGCTTGCAGCCTTACTATCTGTGGTGTTTTGCTCAAGCACGGCATACCGGTGCATCCTAAAGGAGGCGGCCTGATCGAGGTGGTGAATCGTGAGCCTACCAGGTTTACAGATATGCTCATGTATTGGGCAACTACCATCGATCCTATAGACGTTCTCATGGCTCAGGGCCTGATGGATATTACGGGAATGATGCGCACAGGAAACGGACGGATCCTGGGCAACCTTCAGGAAGCCCCCATGATTGCCAGGGACAGAATCGAGGGGGTGCTCGACCTTCTGGCCTCGGGAGGGTTCGCCGGTGTCCTTGAACTGGGAGCGCCGAATATGAATGTTCTGGGCGTCTCTGTGGATCGGGATCATGTGGGAATAGCTCTGGTCGGCGGAACGAATCTGGTGGCTGCCGCTCGGGAATGCCATATAGATGTGCAGCATGAGTCGATCAGCGACCTGACTGACGTCTCAGAGATGAAGCATATCGAGGAGCTGATCTAGAGAAAGCGATATTCTTATACCACCTGGGATATTTTCTTTTTGTGACCAATTCCGTTCGGAATCGCGAGATTGCCGCCGTTCTTTATGAGATGGCAGAATTGCTGGAGCTGCATGCAGAGAACCGCTTCAAGATAATAGCCTACAGCAGAGCTGCAAGGGCTATCGAATCATTGAAGGAAGACATTATCAAGGTCTGTCGGGAAAAGAGATTGCAGTCCATTCCTGGTGTGGGAAAAGCCATCGCCCAGAAGGTTGAAGAGTATCTGCGCACCGGCCAGATTCAGTCTCATCAGGAGCTTCTGGCACAAACGCCATCAGGCCTTAGCGAACTTCTTAAGATCTCGGGTCTTGGCCCCAAGACCATCTTCATGTTGCATGAGAAGTTGAACATAACCGACCTGAATGAGCTAGAGAAGGCAGCCCTGGAACATCGCATCCGCAGGCTTCCCAGAATGGGAGAGACCCGCGAGAAGAACATCTTAAAATCCATTGAAAGATACAAGAAACGAAGTGTTCGAATTCTCTACAGCACAGCCGAACCCGTAGTCAATGAGACCCTGGCCTATCTGCGAGGGATGGAAGGCCTGGAGCATATCACTGCCGCAGGAAGCTTTCGCCGGGGGCGGGAGACAGTGGGCGATATAGATATACTGGCTACCGCCACCAGGCCCGAGGAGGTCGTGGCAGCATTCGTGCGCATGCCCATGGTGGAGGAGGTTCTGGCCAAAGGCCCCACCAAAGCGAGCGTCATCGTACAGGAGACGATTCAGGTTGACCTGAGAATTGTGGAGCATAGATCCTACGGCACAGTTCTGCAGTATTTTACCGGCTCAAAAGATCACAATGTGAGAATGCGCCAGTTAGCTCTTGATCGCGGCTATTCCCTGAATGAGTACTCACTGACGCGTTTGGCTGACTCCTATGACCTTTTCTACGAGAATGAGGAGGACATTTACGCGGCTCTGGGTCTGCAGTACATCCCTCCGGAGATGAGGGAGGACAACGGAGAAATCGAGGCGGCAATGCAAGGACGTCTTCCGGCTATCATTGAGCTGGAGGACTTGCGAGGCGATCTGCATGTGCACAGCAACTGGTCGGACGGCAGAGCATCCGTTCTGGAGATGGCAGAGGCAGCCAGGGCTTTGGGCTACGAGTACATTGCCCTTTGTGACCATTCGCCTTCAGTCGGCATTGCCGGTGGCCTCGCGCCCGAAAAGCTGGAGGAGAAGATCGAGGCTATAGCTGCTGCAAATGAAGTCCTGGAAGGGATTACGGTTCTGATGGGGACTGAAGTGGACATTAAAGCCGATGGAGAACTGGACTATCCCGACGAGCTATTGGCCCGTTGCGACGTGGTTGTAGCCTCGGTGCACATGGGCCAGCAGCAGACCGAGAGGGCCATAACAGGAAGGTTGATCTCGGCCATAGAAAATGAGTTCGTAGATATAATCGGTCACCCCACAGGAAGGGTCATCAACCAGCGCGAGCCTTACAGCCTCGATCTTCAGGCTGTTCTGGAAGCGGCGGCAAGAACGGGGGCCGCTCTGGAGATCAATGCCTACCCCAGCCGCCTGGACCTGAACGATATCAATGCCAGGGCAGCTAAGGAAATGGGTGTGAAGATGAGCATCAATACCGATGCTCACGATGCTAAACAGCTCCTGGGCATGAAGTACGGTGTGAATGTTGCCAGACGAGCCTGGCTGGAGAAGAAGGATCTGCTCAACGCCATGAGTCTGCAGGAGCTGCTAAAAGCGCTCAAATAGCCGGCAATAACCATCGGCCGCAAAAGAACCTATAGTTTCCAGATACGGGATCTGGTGACGGATATTTCTCTATTGAAAAGCTTATTAATCAGAGCCGAGGAAGCATAGGCCATGAGAATTAACAACCAAGCCAAGGTCGGCCTGGTAACCGTCGCCTGTCTCCTAATTCAGGGATACGTCTTCACTTACCTTTTGAAGGTCGAGCCCCACCCGCTATTGTCTATTGTGCCATTGATCCCTTATGTGGCCTACATCTATGCTCGCAATGCAAGGACATGGTACTTCAATAAGCCTCTTTACTGGATTGCATTAATAGTAGCTCTGACTGCGTTGGATATATTGCTTTTTGTCTTTGGAGCCGCACATTAGATTGAATATGATGGATAGACAACATTGGACAGAGATCCAAAAGGAGCTGGATCAACTCTGCGAACTGCATGAGTTAGGTGCCTCAGAGCCTGGGAAATGCCGGGAGTTCAACTCGCGCTCTTCGCTCTTTCTAGAGCGGCTGGAAGAGCTGGAGGCTTTTGATATCGCGGACAGAGTAATGGATCTTCTGGCCGGCTGCAGCCCCAAGGATTTTTCTCCCTGCGATAACCGCCTGAACACCAAAGGTTCTCTAGAACGGTTGCAGGATAGGATTCGGGAAAGAATGGAAAAGAGTTCTAATGGCAACTGATATTATTGTTTCTGTACCTCCAGCACAATCCCACGGTTGTCACCAGTGTTATAAAGGAGACCGTATTGGAGGCGATGAGAATGTCATCCTGGATATGCAGGCCGTAAAGCAGCCAGAGGAAGATTCCCAAACAGAACTGCAGGAGCATAAAGAGGCTTACATCTTCTGCCGACTTCGTGCTGTAGATCTTGAGGATCTGGGGCACAAATCCGAACATGGTCAAAACGGCCGCGCCCCAGCCGACTAATTCCCATTGCATCAGTTCTTCACAAGACCTGATGGTATATTATATTAGCTCATTGGTTTATTGGCATATTCGCTGCAACTCTAGTCCAGCAGTATCAGCCCGAAGAGTTCTACCGATTCCCTGCAATCTTTGAGCACTTTGGGCTTGTATCCGGCGTTTTGCACTGTCTTGAAGACATCGATGCCGCAGGCCTCCATGGATGGGCGCATGATCTCCTTATTTCTGCATTTCACGCTATCCAGATCGAATACAGCCTGATCTTTTTTCAGCATCTCCTCAATGACGCAGCTCTCGCAAAAGACGCAGGGCATAGCATTCATTGCAAAGGCTTTGTAGAAACCCGCGAGGAATGCAGTTCGCTCCAACTCGGATACGGTCTTATGCATCTTGGCCACAGAATTGCTGAGAGCCCGGCTGGCGGTCTTGGGTGGCAGCTTCTGATCCGGCCTGGCCTCGAAGCGGGCCAGGGCAGCATGCCGGTACTCGGAAAGGACATTTCTTGTCTCCTCTGGAGTGGGAGTGTAGGGCGGGCAGCAAAGATGCTTTCCATAGTTGTTGCAGCCGTATCTGCATTTCAGCCGAACCCAATCGGCAACAACTACCGTCTCTGTGGGTATGAGCCGCAGGTCGTCATGAACGGTCTTCAACTCGGAGAGGAGGCTCTCAAGGTCTTTCGTCATCATGGCCATCTTCCATAAACGTTAATTAACATAGGCATTTCGAAAATATATATGTTGGGAACGGATGCAAAGTCAGCATCTAAGAGTTCAACAAATGGAAAGGCAATAATCCCTGATTTGTTGATGTCGATACCAAGGAATCAGCTTTCAACTCAACGAGTGTCATCGGTTTCCACCAGTCTCTTCAGCAAGCACCGAATAATTCCTGAGAATGGCCTCCAGCTCTTTTTTTTGTATAGGTTTGCTGATGTAGTCGTCCATGCCGGCTTCAAGACACCTCTCGCGGTCCCCCTTAAGAGCATAGGCAGTGACGGCAATAATCCTGGGACCGTTCTCGGGCCATAATTTTCGTATCTCCCGGGTGGCAGTGATCCCGTCCATCTCCGGCATGCGAACATCCATCAGCACCAGATCATAATCCTGGCGTTTGAGGGACTGAAGGACTTCCAGCCCGTCAGCCACAGCGTCTGCCTTGTAGCCCAATCTTTTCAGCATCTGCAAGAGCATCTTCTGGTTCGATGGGTTATCCTCGGCTACAAGTATCCGCAAAGATTTCTTTTCCAGTCTACCCTCGCCCACGACGGACTCATGCTTTTCAATTTCCGCAAAATCAGGCTTTCTGCCCGGAACGGCAACAGCCTGGATTATGAAGCTGATGGTCGTGCCACTGCCAGGAGTGCTCTCGGCTTTGATCTTCCCGCCCATGAGCTCTACAAGCTGCCTGGATATGGCCAGACCCAGGCCGACACCACCTTGCTGGTGGCTTATGCTACTTTCAACCTGATTGAACGGCTCAAAGATCTCTTCTATCTTGCTCCGGGGTATTCCAATGCCTGTGTCCGCGACCCTAAAGGAGAGCTCGTGCCTGTTATCTTCCAGGCTTCTTGAGGAAACCGACACAGAAACTCTTCCCTTATCCGTGAACTTGACGGCATTGGCGAGCAGGTTGACCAGGATCTGTCTCAGCCTGCCGTGGTCTCCGACGATTGTGTCCGGTGTACCGTATCTGACGGTGCTGGACAGATTCAGACCCTTATCACCGGCCTGGACGGCAACCAGGTCCATGGATTCGTTAATGCATTGCTTGAGGCTGAATGGATGATTCTCAAGCTCGATCCCCTTTTCCAGCCTGGAGAAATCCAGAATGTCATTGATTATGGCCAGGAGGGCTTCACCTCCCTCCCTGATTCCCTCAATGAACTCCTTCTGCTCTGGAGCCATAGTAATCATCGAGGAGGAGACTTGTGAACCCTATCACCGCGTTCATGGGCGTGCGCAGCTCGTGGGACATGTTGGCCAGGAACGCTGCCTTGACCTTGGTTGCGGCCAGAGCCGCCTCATTGGCCGCCACCAGCTCTACAGTCCTCTTTTTGAGCTCTTCTTCCATGCGCTTGCGCACAGTGATATCGACAATTGCCATCCTGAAACTGCTATGGACTCCATCCTGAATCGCCCGGGCCTCTATCAGCAACTAGAGGGGATTTTGCTCTCTCCTTCCCCCGCTGTAAAGCCGGAACTCTGAAGTCTGCTTTGTATCCGACTCCTATCACACTGCGGCAGAAGTCATCGAACTCCTGAATGCTGCCCTGGTCGAGATAAGCCTGGAACCGGTTATTCACCAGGTTTGCCCGCTCCGTTCCCAGGAGAGAGGCTGCAGAGAGATTTGCTTCCAGAATCTCCCCGGAAGGTCCAAGAGTGAAGATATCCAATGGGAGCAAACTCGTAGAGGTCACGGTACTTCTCCTCAGAGGCGGCAAGCTTTGCCTGCACCCTCAGAAGCTCCTCATTTTGCAGCTCCAGTTCGATCTGATGGACCTCGAGCTCGTGGCAGAGCGCTCTCACATCCGCTTCAGGGAGCCAATCAGATCGTCCCTTCTCTCGTCGCTGCGTTTTCGGCGTGCTGCCTCAGGTCAGAGATGGCCGCAGTCTTATCATTTTGCATCTTAGTGTATCTCCGGTTCTTTCTCGGCTCCCCTGTGGAGTTCCTGGGCAGAGGCAGGAGCCCTGATGGGTGATATCTTCGATGGCAAGGAGGATCAGCTCAGGTCCCAGATCGGAATGGATTCTCCGGGCATTCAGCAACATGGTGCGGTGTCCGATCCCTGGGAAGTCCTGCTCTATCTTGAATCCTTCAAACTCGGTATCCTTTTCAAGAATATCTGTCGAGAAGATGGCGGAGCTCCGGCAAATCCCATTGGCCATTTCCAATGGAGTAACAGGAGCTCTCCTTCCGTCTCCTCAGGGGTTACTTTGAATGTGGTATAGAACGATCGGTTCACGGAGACGACCCTCAAATCAGCGTTCAGCACCACAAGGGGTTCCATGACGGTCGCAATGATGTTCTCGGCATAGTTACGTGCATCCTGAATGGACATGCTCAAGCTGCTTGATCTCCGTGATATCGCTGAACGTGACGACCAGGCCATCGATGCGGTTCTCGGAGGTGCGGTAGGGCAGGATCCGCATCTGAAACCATTTCCCTTCAGTCGTCTTCTACCTGTTTCTCTCTGGACTGCAGACGTGTCCAGCACCTCTCGCAAATCTCTGGCAAAGGACTCATCCAGCAGGTTCGCTCTTGAGGTCTGTGATTGGGCGGCCGATATCATTCTCGATCAGTCGGACGACCTGTTTCGCTTCATCTGTGAACCGACGCACCTGGAGATCTTTGTCCAGGAAGAGCAACGGGTATCCTTGTGCCCTGCAGCAGGTTACGCATATCGTCCTGGTTGTGGGTCAGCTCCTCGATCTTGGCCTGGAGCTCGGCGTTCACTGTGAGCATCTCCTCATTCATCGATTGGAGCTCCTCTTTGCTTGTGGTCAGCTCCTCGTTCGTACTCTGGAGTTCCTCATTCGCAGATTGGAGCTCCTCATTCATGCTGGTCAGTTCCTCCTGAGAGGACTGCATATCCTCGGCCATGTGCTGCAACTGTGCTCTGGCATCGACAAGCTCTCTCTCCAGCTCTGCAATGCGCGCATCCGGCAAGATGCGCTTCTCTGCCCGGCTCTGCGGCCTGAGTCTGCATGGGCTCGGGTTCCTGGACCTCTTCAAATGTCACCATGAAGAGATTCGCCATTCTGGGACGCTTTGGTATCGGCTGCACTGTCATGCGGACCCTTTTTGGCCCGCTCTCCGTTCTTATCAGCTCTTCCGCTCCGACCTCGCGCACTCTCTCTGGATGCAGTGCGGAGGGCAGAGAGTATGGAGTACCTCAGGCCCTCCCGGGCCATGGCAAAGATGTTCAGGTTTGCCTTTCCCCGGGGACGGCTCCAGATACTGGTCCGGTATGTCCGTGGAAGTAAACAATATCGCCCTTCTCGGTGACAATGACTGCAGGCGGAGCAAACCTCTCAAGCAGCTGTTCCTGGGCAATCGCGGTGATGGAAGGCCCTTTAGCCACAGCAGGGAACGCCTGAGCTTCATGTGCAGATAAGCGGTGCTGCAAATACCGTAGGCAGCTCACCAGGGCCGTCATGGGTGAGAACGTCGCTCCTCTGGAAGATCTTACATTTGCTGTCCAGAGCCCTGAAGAGGTCTTTGTACCCGACGATCGATTCAGCAGTCCCGAGGAAGAGAATTCCACCGGGGTTCAGTGCGTAATGGAAGAGCGGAATGAGCTTCTTTTGCAGTTCTGTGGACAGGTAAATCATGAGGTTCCGGCAGGATAGAACGTCCAGGCGGGTGAACGGCGGATCACTGATGATATTGTGAGGAGCAAAGATCACGTTCTCTCTCAGGCGTTCGCTGATCTGATAGGTCCCGTTCTCTCTGGTGAAGAAGTGTTCCAGCCGCGCGGGAGAGACATCCACCTCGATGTTTGCCGGATACTTTCCCACTCCGTGCTATATCGATGGCCTCTCGATCGGTATCCGTGGCAAAGATCTGGAACTGGATAATTCCAACCTTGCCCAGGGAACTCGAGGTACTCCTGGAGCATAATGGCCATTGTGTATGCCTCCTCCCCTGTTGAGCAGCCCACTATCCAGACTCTCAGCATGCTGCCTTCGGGTTTGGATTGAATCAGAGCTGAAAGCGCGGGCATAAGTCGCTCCCAGGCAGCGGGGTCCCGGAAGAACTGAGTGACTCCAATGAGCATCTCCTTTGCCAGAATCTCGACCTCTGGCGGATTCTCCTGGAGGTAGCGGATGTAGTCATCCATCCGGGTCAGCTGGTGCAGGCTCATCCTGCGCTCGATTCTTCGCATGACAGTGCTTCGCTTGTACTGGGAGAAGTCCTGGCTGGGTCTTGGTGCGAATTAAGGGCGAAGATCCTGGACAGGGCGTTCTCAGGAACCGGGGTCTCTGTCTGAATGGGGCGCACCTGCATTAGCTGCGACCTGGTGCTGATATATTCAATAAGGCGGTCGTGGAAGGTCCTCGGCAGGAGCGATGTAATCCACCAGCCCGGTGGCAATCGCGCTCTGAGGCATGGACCCGAACTTGGCTGTAGACGGGTCCTGGGCCATGGCCATGCCAGTATACTCTTTCAGGGCCTGGATGCCCAAAGTTCCATCGTCCCCCATGCCGGATAGGATTATGCCCACTGCCTTTCCGTCCCGGTCCTCTGCGAGGTGCCTGAAGAAGATATCGACGGTCGTTTCCACTCCGCCTGCCCTGGCGGATTTGAGGAGGACAAGTCTACCATGGAAGATTGCGAGGTCGGAGTCTGAAGGCTTGGTATAGACTGTGTTTTGCCTGGCTTGCACTCCATCCTCACCGACCTCAACTACGGGCATCTCGGTGTACCTCTGGAGGATCTCGGGCAGAAGGCTGGTCTGTGCCGGATCCTGGTGAGAGATGACGACGAACGCCATCCCGCTCTTTGCAGGCATGTGTGTGAAGAACTCTTTTAAAGCCTCCAGGCCGCCGGCTGAGGCCCCAATGCCGACGACTGCGAGAGGGCCCTCCTCCGGCTCTTCCGCCTGGGTTTTTCCCAATTCTTCTTTCTTCGGTTCTTGATCCTGCATCAGGCAGGGTCCCCTTCTCGGCCATTTGATCCATCAAGTCACCCGTTCCCGGCGGCTGTCAGTGAAGTCTAACTCAGAAATGCCTGTCATTTCTCAAGACCAATTTCAACATCTTCTACCCAGATCGTTCGACGGCCTGCAGGAACTGTCTGCATCGCCTGGAAAAATTTTCTATCGGCTGTGATCATTTTCGCCTCAAGCACTTCGGCGAGTGCCAGATAAAGGCAGTCGTAGATGCTGCTTTTCGTTTCCAGAGCCAGCTCAAATGCTCTCTCTCGCAGTGCTGTTGACGGATAGGATTGAATCGGCATGGATCCGATCTCGTCGTCCATCTCGAATGCCTCTGTGGTGGATAGCTCCAGGCGACGAGCTCTCTTACAGAGGAGGCTGTTCATTTCCAGAAAGAAGAAATCAGGTGCGTTAAGCTCAAAAGGATTGTCTAGGAGATTTAGAGCCGCCATAGAGTGTTCTTCATCGAAGAACCACTTTGCAGCTACGCTGGCATCGATTACTATTATCATCTATCTCTGTCCTCGCGTATCAGATCAACGCTATCAACAAACTCCCTTCCTTGCAGCTTTTTGCGCCTCTCCATTACTATCTGGCGAGCCTGAACCGTATCCACTTTGGCCGATTGTTCCAGGATAAGCCTTACTTCTGCTTCCAGGGAACGGTCATTAGTTCTAGCGCGGGCCTTTAGCCGATCAACTACGGCCTCGTCAAGATTTCGCACAATGATCTGGGCCATAACGCCTCCTTGATATCAAAATGATAGCATAATCGTATTTACTTCCTTTGGCCGGAAGATGGAAAATCAATTTCAATAAGACACTTTGACAATATCAATAGTAATATCTTCAATATTTCCACGATAAGCAGCTCAGCAGTCTTTCCGAAGGCATGAATATTCCTCAGAATGGCTTCCAGCTCCTTCTTTTGTACCGGTTTGCTGATGTAGTCGTCCATGCCGGCTTCGAGACACTTCTCGCGGTCGCCCTTAAGAGCATAGGCTGTGACGGCAACAATCCTGGGCCCGTTCCCTGGCCGAATTTTTCGTATCGCCTGAGTGGCAGTGATCCCATCCATTTCCGGCATACTGAGATCCATCAGCACCAGATCGTAATCCTGGCTTTGCAGGGCCTGGAGGACTTCCAGACCATCATACACAGCCTCTGGCTTGCAGCCTAATCGCTTTAGCATCTCCATGAGCACTTTTTGGTTCAGCGGGTCGTCTTCAGCCACGAGTACCCGTAAAGATTTCCCTTTGGGAGCGACCTCAAAGGATGCTTCCTTCTTTTTTTCTCCAGAATCAAGCTGTCTGCCTTGAAGTGTCTCGGCCTGGATTGAGAAGCTAAAGGTCGTGCCCCGGCCGGGAACGCTCTCGGCTTTTATCTTCCCGCCCATGAGCTCCACAAGCTGCCTGGATATGGCCAGGCCCAGGCCAACACCTTCACGCTTGCGTCTTGCATTCCGTTCAACCTGCGTAAACGGCTCAAAGATTTCGTTTATCCTGTCCTGGGGTATGCCAATGCCGGTATCCGTAACCTTAAAGGATAGCTCGTGCCTGTTATCTTCGAGGGTTTTTGAGGAGACCGACACAGATACATCTCCCATGTCTGTGAACTTGACGGCGTTGGCGAGCAGGTTGACCAGGATCTGTCTGAGCCTGCCATGGTCTCCGACGATGGCCTCCGGAGTGCCGTCAAAGATGATGCTGGACAGAGAGAGACCCTTATTGCTGGCCTGGACCGCCACCAGGTCCAGGGACTCATCGATGCAGTCCTTGAGGCTGAACGGTTGATGCTCCGTTCCAGCCCCATCTCTTTTTCCACCCGGGAGAAATCCAGGATATCATTGATTATGGCCAGGAGAGCTTCGCCTCCTTTCCTGATGCCTTCGATGAACTCATTCTGCTCTGCAGTCATGGATTCTTCCAGGAGGAGGCCGGAGAATCCAATCACTGCGTTCATGGGCGTCCTGAGTTCATGGGACATGTTGGCCAGGAACGCTGCCTTGGTCCTGGTTGTAGCCTCTGCATTCTCTTTGGCCAACACCAGCTCTGCAGTCCTCTCCATTATCTCTTCTTCCATTCGCTTGCGCTCTGTGATGTCGATGACCGCCATCCTGAAGCCGTGGCTGATTCCATCCTGGATCGCCCGGGCTTCAATCAGCACCCAGAGTTCAGCTTTCTCTTTTCTTGCCGTGCCATTAAGCCGGAACATTGCCGTCTGCTTAGCATCCGACTCCATCACACGGCGGCAGAAGTCATTGAACTCCGGAAGACTCCTCTGGTCAAGATGGGACTGGAACCGGTTGTTCACCAGGCAGGATCGCTCCACTCCCAGGAGAGAAGCGCCGGCGAGATTTGCCTCTCGAATCTGCCCTGACGATTCAAGGGTGAAGTAGCCGATGGGCGCGAACTCGTAGAGGTCGCGGTACTTCTCCTCCGATGCGGCAAGCTCAGCCTGCACCCGCCTGAGCTCCTCATTTTGCATCTCCAGTTCGATCTGGTGGACCTCGAGCTCGTGACAGAACGCCCTCACATCCGCCTCAGAAAGCGAGGTCGATTGTCCCTTCTCCCGTCACCTTATTCTCGGTGTGCTGCCTCAGGTTAGAGGTGGCCTTCTTACTGTTTTGTGTCTTCATTTCTTTGGTTCTCAAACCTGCTCAAGGCAGGGCCTTTTATCAGAAGCCATTCGATACTCAGTCACTCGTTCCCAGTGGTGGTTGGTGAAGTCTAACACCGATTGCCGGCTGTTTTCAAGAACCGTCCCCCACAGCTCCACAACCTGGCCATCTAATGTATATTTTTACAGGTAATATTACTTAATTATTAAAGTATATTAGCCTGAGCTTGCATTTTTCTCTCCGTATACTTATGGTACCCTAAAACTATAAAATACTGTGGTACTTCTCATCATCATGCATGCAGTGCCTCTCAGGCAAATACGAACAAGGAAAAGAGCGATCTGGATCCATATTGAACCAAAATAGCAAATGAGCCGAGAAAAGAAAATAAAGGAAATGGGCTGGAAGCTCTAGATTCCACCCAGCCAAGCCCCGCCCTCTCCGGAAGGTCCTGGAGTTCTGTAGCACTGCGCTATCCGGCAAAAGGTTCATGTCATTGGTCGTGTATGTCCCTTCTGGCAGAGTGTTGCCGTCTATCGCATGGACTATCCCCTTGGAATGTCGTATTATTGGCAATCAGGATCGGTTTGCTGAGGTCAGTGGAGCTTGTTATCTTCTGCATGAGCAGATTGGGATCTTCTCCGAAGTGCTCTCTAACCCAGGCGTTGTATCTGTCTACCATGAGCATTGAAGCCACTGATATCGATTCCATTTTGGGCCTTCTCGTATGCCTGGCCCATTTCAAAGCCGATCTTGAGGCCCTCTGAGGCTCCCTGCTGCCATTCGGTATAACCCTGGGCCACAACCAGGCCTACTAAACATAAAAATATCGCAATATACTTCATCTATCAATCACTCCTTAATTTATCACATGCATTAATGGCAGCAGTCGCTGCCAATAACATTGAACTGAGACTTCATAAGCCGCTGCGAGATACGTGGACTCATACATTCAGACTGCCTATGCCATCTGTCCGAAGAACACTCTATCTGAACACCGGCGGCAATGCGTAGCTACCACTCTGGGGCTGTATCTGGAGCAACAGCGCCATTATACCCTTCCAGATAGAATGGCTCACCGGTCAAAGGATCCATATAGAAATACTTGGTCTCGCCAGTATTGGGAACTTCGTAGGCATAGATCGGATATCCTTTATAAGGATCGACTCCAACCTGAGCCATCCCGCTGTTGGCGAAATCGGTAGACATCCAGGTATTGAATGGATCAGCTACGAGCTTTCCATTCGCCAGCAGGCTTCCCTTGGGCACACTTCCCCAGTTCCACAGGCTGTTATTATCGCTCGTTGCGTTGGTCGCGTTAGTTGCATTTGTAGCATTCGATTGGGAATTCGGAGCATTCAGGCTGGTCAGCACATTTTTGCCGAAATCTCCACCCACACTCTGGAAACTGCCCATGCTTTGTGCGGAGCAGTCCAGCACCAAGAGACAAGCTATTGTCATCACCATTACTGCTAAAGCAGTCTTCATTCTGAACCCACCATTCTAACATTAGTGCAGCACGATAAAAGGCTTTCGCATTTCAGAGACCACTGGATCTGAAGATCGGCGGCAGAGCAAACTGCTCCTGTTCTACATACTGGCCGGAAATGGGAGTAAAGCTTGCATACGTCGGCTCCCCAGTCTCAGGGTTGAAGTAGACGTAAACCAGTCTTCCCGTCTTGGAATCTGTATATGTGTAGTAAGTCTGCCCGGTGTTCGGGTCCACATAGGTCTTAACCGGCTTGCCAGTTACTGGATCTGTATAGGAATAAGCAGGAGTGTCCCCATACGGGTCCACGAGTGAATCGCCCAGCCAGTTGTTTGTAACGCTGAGATTCTTCATTGTGTATCTGGGATCGCCAATGAGATTACCATCGATCAATATTCTTCCTTTGGGCGCGCCTCCCCAATTCCACAGGCTGTTATTGCTATTGCTTGCTGCAGTCGGCTGGGGATTTGAAGCATTCAGGCTATTTAATACGTTTCTACCGTAGTCTCCACCCACACCCTGGAAACGGCTCGTGCTCTGGGCAAAACAGCCCGCGGCCAAAAGGCATGCTATTAGTAATGCCACCACTACTGCAAATGCAGTCTTCATACTGACCCCACCAGGGCTAGATTCAAACGTAGCAATAAAAGGCTTTCGCATGCCAGGAGCCCTTCTCTCGAACTCCCGACATTTTTCCCAATCACTCGAATATGGCGGGTTCTAGAGCACTATGTTACGGAAGCCAGATCTAATGAGGATTTTTCTGAAGTTAAATCAGTAGGCGCAGATGAAACGTCAAGCTGAAAGTGGATTGTTGCCCAGCGGCTCTGTCAGCGACCAGTCCTGCATCTGCTGAGCAAGAAATGAGCCGCCCGCCCGACGGTCGTGGCTCGGACATCCCGGACAACGGGCGGCGGACTCCGGAGTTCAGGCAATCCAGCCCCCCCCCTCAAAACGCCGCCCTTCCGTAGGCAAGCCCCTCGACCGCATTGTCCGACCGGCCACCTGGCCCCCCAGGCGGCAAGCCCACGCGGGCATGCGCGCCATGCGAGAGCACGCCCGAGAGCATAAACGCACGGCCAAGTCGTTAGAAAATCAATTCGAAAATGCGTTTGCAGAGCAGTTCGAAATGGAGGTTGCCTCAAATACTGTTGATCAACTAACTGTCTGCTATCTCTGTGCCAATCAAGGTGCGACTGAAAGATATTTGAATCATGCAAGCATTGTTTAGTATATATTGGGGAGATTATTGTGCTCGACATATTGAGAAACCGACGCAGTATCAGGACCTTCAAAGATAAAGAGATAGAACAGGAGTTGATCGAACGGCTCAAAGAGGCTGCTCTGCGCTCTCCAACGTCTCGCGGCAGCAACCCCTGGCGCTTCTTTTTTGTCACAGATAGAGCATTGCTAGAAGAGCTCTCCCGAGCCAAACCGAGCGGCTCAGGCTTCCTGAAAGGGGCACGACTGGGTGTGGTCATCTCTGCTGTGGAAGAAGAGTCTGATGTTTGGGTCGAGGATTGCTCTATCGCATCGATTATACTGCAGCTCACAGGTCAGAGCATGGGTCTTGGCTCCTGCTGGATCCAGATCAGAAATAGAATGCACAACAGCGATCAATCATCCGAAGATTATATCAAAAAAGCTCTGCGTCTTCCAGAAAATTTGAAGGTGGAATCCATGATCGCCTTTGGCTATCCGGATGAGAAGAAAGCGCCCATTCCCAAAGACGAGCTTGAATACGAAAAGATATTATCAGGATAGCCTGAAGACAGTTTGGTGAAGTCGATCTGAATCGTTGGGTGGGGAACATTTCATTCCCCATTTCCGAAATGGCATCGGCTCTTATTGGCAGGTAACCGACTTAATGACGGAGAGGTATTGCGATCTACTGATGGCAATGAGTGACAGTAGAGCCTCGTATCACCAAATTGAAGATGATCTTTCTTTGAACGAAAATTTTTACTTACAGAACTCATAAAAGGGAAAATATAGAAATTTTCCGAAAAGAGTTTGAGAAGACTATTTATTCTATCTCATGCCACATTCTTCAAGGTGTTCAAGATGCAGAATTTGAAAGAATCTGAAGCCATAGCTTTATCCGCGCCTTTTCCTTATGTATTGGTAACCTCATTGGATAAGAATGGGCGACCCAACGCCATGGGCGTAGCATGGGTTACCAGGACTTCCTTCGAGCCATTTATGATATTGATCTCTATCGATCGCAGACGGTACTCCCATGAAGGTATCCAGACGCACAAGGAGTTTGTTGTCAACTATCCCTGCAGCGATCAATCTGATGCCGCTTTGATCTGCGGCACGAAATCGGGTCGTGATGGTGATAAGATAAAGCTTGCAGGGCTTAAGCTGGTAGATTCGGTTGGTGTGAAGGTTCCCACCATTGAAGGAGTCACAGCCGCATTTGAATGCAAGGTGGTAGATCAGTTCGAGACAGGCGATCATACGGTCTTTGTCGGCAAGGTCGTAGGTACTGGCGGCAACCCTGAGAAATCCAGGCACTTGTATGTCTCCTCAAAATTCAAGCTCTTCAGCATGGACGAAAATGCAGTTCCTGATTAGATAGATCATAAAACTCCTTTTGGATGATTTAATCGAGTTTTCGTTCTGTCAAGCAGAAGGATTAAAATATAATCAGATAGTATTCGCTCAATTATAAGCGGACATAAGCGGATCGATTGATAGGGGTTGATGGGAGACGACAATAAAAGAGTCTTTGGCAGGTTTGTTCAATAAAGGCGACCATCCTCCTCTTCCGGATTCTTTCATATTTGGAGTTGCCACTGCAGATCATCAATGCGAGGCTTTTAACTCAAAATGTGTTGACATCCGTGACTGGTGGGAGGGGATGCGTGATCCCAAAGCAGCGCGAGGAAAGGCTACTGACTTTTGGCATCGGTATGGGGAGGATATTGACATAGCAGAGAAGCTCGGTTGTTCAGCATTTCGCTTCTCAATCGCCTGGTCTCGCATTGAACCTGCGCCGGGCCAGTTCAACCAGGAAGCCATTGAACACTATAGAAAGCTGATTGCCAAGATCATCTCTTGCCATATGAAGCCGGTATTGACGCTCCACCACTTCACCTGGCCGGTACATGTGCAAGAACGCGGAGGAATGACGGCGGAAGGATTTCCGGATATATTTGCTAATTACGTGAGTGAGGTAGCCAGGCACTTTGCCAAAGATGTGCCCTACTGGATCACCTTCAACGAACCGAATCTATTGATGGGCGGTTACCTCAAGCCCTGGTGGGACGAATATTACGCCGCTCCTCCTGGCCTCGCTGCGGGCACTTCGACGACTGAACAGATGGATGAAGTAGGCAAACTGATTCGCAACCTGTTTTTATCCCATAAGAGAGCATATGAGATCATCAAAGCCGAAAATCCGCATGCCCTGATAGGCGCTAATCAGTATTTCTTCGGTTTGCCTTTATGGTTGCAGAAGCTCGTCAACAGAAATGCATCGGTCATAAAGGGAGACAAGGACCTGCAAAAACAGGCAGATCGCCTGGCTCTGAAGCGAGACCTGATCAGAGGGGACAGAATCAGTAGACTTAGGGCTAATGTCTCGGATAAGAACAAACCAGATGTTGTCCTGGCAGCTCTAACCAGGACCCCCGAACGCGAAGAGCAGGTTGCATTCTCCGATGATTATTTCATAACCCGCCAGCAGCTCTTAGTAGAGTCCGGCAGCGGTGTGGCGAGCGTCCAGGACCTGACGGGAGAGATTGTTGTGGTCAAGGGAACTACAGCGGAGAAAAACCTCCCACTACTCCTAAAGGATTCTCAATCCATAGTCCTGGACGATTATCCGAAGGCATCTACGATACCTTGACCAGATGGGAAACGTCGCCCTTCTTTCCGACAATACAATCCTTTCCGGGCTGATAGTGCAACACCCTGGGAGATACAGGATCATTGAGCTGCAACCAACAAGCAGTGAAAAATATGCAGCAGCGATTGCCAAGGGCGACAGCGGACTGCTGAAGGTGGTCAATTCCGTTATTAGAGACTTCAATGAGTCGGCAGAGACGGCGCAATGGAGGGACAAATACGAGAAAATCACGGGTCTTGCGATTGAGAAGCCCTTGAGGTCTGCTCGAAGGCTTGCATTTGGCGAATCCAGCCCAAAAGCTTCGTTGGCACGGCACGAAGAAGCCAAAGAGCCGTTACCAAAAGAGCCCGTACCCAAAGCCCCTACAGGAACAGCTCTGCGTCGCATACAGGATCGTGGCCACCTGGTCGTCGCAGTCAGAGAAGACCTTCCCGGCTTCGGATACCGCAACCCCGAAACGGGCGATCTTGAGGGGCTCGAGATCGACCTGGCCCATGCCCTGGCAGAGAGGATATTTGGCAATTCAGAGAAAGTTCAGCTAAAATCCGTGGCCATTCAGAATCGCATGACCGCAGTGGAGCCCGTGCCGAGCCTGCTCGATTGGACCTTCAGGCAATACACGATCCTATCCACAATTATGTTAACCAATTGGTGGTATATGGGCATGGCGGGTGAGCTGGAAGAATATCTGTGTCCTCATGGTTGCGAAAAGAAGATGGACTTCGTCGGCCTGGATTATTATTGGGGCATATCGAGCCTGCACATTGAGCGTATTCAACGATTGATAGATGCTTCTTACAAGCGCTTCGATCAGGCGCCGGTCTGGCCTGGAGCTCTCTACGATATTTTGAAAGATCTGAACCAAAAATTCCCAAATCATCCTATAGTCATATGCGAAAATGGCTCAGTAAAGGTAGCAGACGGATGGGAGAGGGTAAAATATATTCGAGAGCATGTGTTGCAGGTACAAAGAGCAATAAAGGACGGAATGAAGGTAGATGCCTATCTCTATTGGGCCATAACATCCAACCGGGAATGGGATCTTGAGTTTAATGATGCCAGTGATTTCGGGCTGTATAACATCGATCTGGATCATGATCCAGCATTGACTCGTAAGAGAACTCCTGCCGCAGATGCATATGAACAGATCATAAAGAATCGAAGAGGCTGAATCTGAATTCTTCAAATGTGCCTGGCAAGGCCAGCCAGCGACTCCAGAACTAAATCGGGCAAAACGCCAGAGCTGGCTGCCAGATCCTCGCGATACTTGCCTGTCTTGACCAGAATTCCCTGCATGCCCATCTTCTGAGCTCCCAGCACATCGGTCAGGATATCATCTCCAACCATTGCAGCATCTTTGGGCCCAACCTCCAGGTCGTTCAGAGCCATTTGGAAGAATTCCGGAGACGGTTTACCCATCAGCTCTGCCTTTTTTCCTGAGGCATATTCGAGAGCCGCAACAAAAGGACCTGCGGATAAAACCAGCCCTTCCGGCTCTTTCCAGTATCTATCCATCTCCAGGGCCAGGATATCAGCCCCGTCCAAGATCAGACGCAGGGCCTGATTTAAGCGCTCAAAGGTAAAGCCATTGCCGGCATCCCCCACGACTACATAGTCCACATCCTCTTCACTTGTGCGAATCTTGGCATCCTCGAAATCCCTGAAGACATCTCCAGCGGTAAGCAGGAAGCATCTTTCTCTTTCTGATTTCTTCATGTATTCGATAGCCCTCAATGATGGTGTGAAGATACTATTCGAAGGAATATCGTATCCCAGGCCCTTGAGGCGCATAGCTACTGAGCCTCGACATCTGCGCGTTGAGTTGGAGACAAATCTTATGCCGTATCCACTCTCTTCCACCTTCTCCAGGCACTCCCTGACCCCGGGAACGGGATTCTTGCCCACATAAAGAACACCATCAAGATCAATAAGATATGATTGAATCTTGCATCGATTGCATCTCAAGCCGTCATCTCCTGAAGCTTATATCTTTTAACGCCCATGTCTTTCGAAGCACATCTTCAGAGCGTAGTTGTTCTTCTTGGAATTATATCTTCGTGACTCATTCTGGAAGGAGATAGGCGCGCCCTTGATAAAGCTGGAGTGTATCCTCAAGTCTAACGATGTACGATCTTCTCCTCAAGGTGGGCGCACGGGCTCTCATCACCCTGGCCATCATCTGCACGATCTCTATTGGAGCTGAGTTAAACGGGACTGAGTTCAACGGAACTACCTACATTCTTGGCGAGAGAGTGGCAGAGGTCGTTGTGCCTATTAATGCCAGTGAATTGAATCTCACTCTGACTGAAAATGTAGGGAATATGACGCTCTTTGACGAAAAAGGCAAGAGCGTGGCCTTCAACAGCAGTTTTGAATTCTGGCAAGGTGACTATACCTACAGCCTGAACTTTGAGAGACCTGTCACAGGAAGGCTGGTCTACAACATAACCCTGCAGGGCCAGCAGTTCGTACTTCCCATTAAAGACCACCGACCGGTGCGCATAATTTTGCCCAAGGGATACACCACAGGAGACCGCAGCCTGGGGATCGCCCGGCCATCTCCGGACGAGATCACTGAGGACGATGCGGGAAAAATTCTCATCTGGAATAATACGACTTCTATTTCGTATATAGAAGTGGATTACTACCGGAAAAATGCTCCGCAGGCATTAGCTTTGATCCTCTCCATTCTGGCCCTGGCAGGCCTTGCCCTGCTGGTGGAGTACTACTTCAGCATCAGAAAGCTCAGGGCCTCAAGGATGAAGGAAGAGAATGAGATGAAAAAGAAGACTCGATAATTCAATGAGGAGATGCAATGTCTAAACCAAAGGCCATATGTGATCGGGTTTACGCTGTCGGCGGGCCAGGCCTCTCTGCGCCTGAAGACGCCTATGTCTATCTTGTGGATGCAGATAGCGAGCTATTACTGATTGACGCCGGCGTCGGCTATGCCGCGGGCAAAATTGAGGATAACATTCGGTCCCTGGGATTTGAGCCCGCCCAGATCTGGCATATTATCGCTACGCATTGCCACATCGACCACATCGGAGGCCTGTCCCTCTGGAAGGAGCGCTATGGATGCAAAGTAATCGCTCATGAACTTGATCGAGCGGGAATCGAAGGCGAGAATAACGATCTCACCGCGGCAAGCATGTACGGCGTGGACTACAAGCCGGTCAAGGTGGACACAATCCTTAAGGGGGAGCGCGCAGGGATGCATATTGGCGATCTGGAGTTCAACTTCCTGCACACGCCCGGCCACACGCCCGGGAGCATTTCCGTTTATATCGATACCAGGGACGGCAGGGTCCTCTTCGGCCAGGACATTCACGGCCCGTTCTCACCCGCCTGGGGCTCAGACCTGGCGCAATGGAGAGCATCCATGCAAAAGCTGCTTGACCTCAAGGCGGATGTGCTCTGCGAGGGGCATGCTGGAATTTACAGGGGCAAAGAGATCGGAAAATACATAGAATCCTATTTGAAGCGATACAGCTCTGCCTAATTTCTGCCCCACCGGCATGAATTCAAGCTTCGAGCTTGATGATCCCTTCACCAGATAGAGAGATCTTCCGGTCCAGAAAATGCTCCGCTGTCCAGATGTTGGTTCTGGCATGGGGGGAGATCTCCCTAGAGGTATAGCTCCCGCCTGCCAGCGCAAGATAGGGAATAAGCTGATCCGCGAGATGCACATCCACTGATGCCCCGGATTTCAGCTCAAGTATAAGCGCTTCTGCAGCTTTTTTCCCTACAGTTTCTGCAGGGAGCCCCCGCTCACCAAGATGGCTTGCGCCTTTGAAGCCTGACCAGAGGGTTATGCCGCTACCCATGGAAGGCAGGCGGAGGGCCTCCAGAGCAATTCTGGCCTCATAGCCCGAAACATGCAGCTCCTTTAGTGCGGCTTCAGCCTGCCTTCTGGCCACATGCTCCGGCAAATTCGAGCAGTGAGATATTCCCATTACAGTGTCTTTGGTCATGCCAATTAAGTGGGCGGCCTTCAGCTTCGCGGGATCGACCTTTAAGAGCGCGCTTCCCTGTCCCCTGGGATAATATCCTCTCTGTCTCACCTCAAGGCTGACTCTGGCGCCAAAGCACCCCACCGCCGGCAAGAAGACATTTTTGAAATAATCCACCGTGGGGGCCCACTGCACATCAGTGCCGCCCTGAACCTCCAGAGACACAGGGATATCGGTCTTGAGCATTGCGGGCAGAAGGCACTGCATAAGAAGAGTAACGCTCCCGGCTGTTCCTATCTTTACTTTGTGGCTGCCTCCGCGGATCTCTCCCGGCGCAAAGGTGATCTCTGATGATCCTGGCGCAATACCTGAGGTTTTGGCATCGCACAGTTCCGCCAGGGCGAGTATCGCCCATGTATGCTGGGGGGCAAGGCCCGGTTTAGGCCGACCTTGCCGGATCCTGGCTATGCGGACGGGCTTTCCCGTCACTGCGGATAGCGCCACGGCTGTTCGGACGATCTGGCCTCCGCCTTCCCCAAAAGAACCATCTATTTCAATCATCAAACCGCTTCAGCATACAGTATTGCATTTCGCTAACTTATGCTTGCCGGTATGCAAAATTCGCTACATCTAAATATCTTCAGCGCACAATTTAACCCTATGACTGATAATTTCGAGGCGGTGGTTGTGGGCTCAGGATTCGGAGGGACCATACTCGCCTTGTCTCTTGCGAATAAGTTCCAGGATGATAACACCAAAAATGGTACCGACAAAAAGGTTTGTGTCTTCGAACGAGGACAATGGTGGCTCTCCCATGAGATGAATTTCGTTCCCAAAGCAAGCAGAAAGACGTCCCCCAACATGCGCGAATTTCTTGAAGATAACGGCAGGCCCTATCACTTCTGGCCCCATCCGGATAACACTTCCGGTCTTCTGGAACTCCTGTCTGCCAATAGAACGCTCTCCAAGACAGGGCTTTACGATTACAAGGTTTTAGGCAACGTACATTCAATACAGGCCAGTGGTGTAGGTGGCGGTTCTCTGGTTTATTCCAATGTCACACTCGAGCCGCCTAGCAGCGTTTACAAGAACTGGCCGACCCAATTTGAGGGCAAGAAACTTGAAGACTATTTCGATAAGGTTTTGCAATTTCTTGTCGTGAACAGGATAACAACCAATGCCGGTCTAAGCCGAAACCTGCTAGAAAAGACAAAAGCCTTTCAGGATGCCGGCCAGGCGCTGATCGATGGCGGGAACACCGATATTGTCAACGTCAAAAACGAAGACGGTAAATTGGTAGGGGATTTCGATCTGGATCTAACGACAACTAATGTCCCAGCAGGCCTATTTGATGCCTCAAATCCGCCCCTTGATGAGCTCAAGAGGCTACTGAAAAGCCAGGAAAACGTCTGCCAGCGACAGGGGCGATGCGTTCTGGGGTGCGTTCCCAATGCCAGACATACTTTCAGCCATCAGCTATTCGACGCCATAAATCCTGAGCCACCCAAAAAGCCCAAGCCCATGGAGGTTCGCGAGCTGTGTGAAGTTTATGATATCGAATTCAAAGAAGGGGACGAATATCAGTATAAGATAAAATACTTCCAGTACGATCCTAAAACTGAGCAAAGAACGCAGAAATATGTCCTCGCCAGGTCGTTAATAATCGCGGCAGGCTCACTGGGTTCTACAGAGCTGCTCCTGAAGTGCTCTGCAAGAGGCAGCCTCAAATTGAGCAAAGCACTGGGTACAAGATTCGTAACAAATGGCGACATCTTCGGGTTCATGACCCTGGAGCACAGAACACTGGATGTGACCCGAGGGCCCATAAATACATCGTATGTCTCTTTTAAGACCGGGGGCAACGATTTCGCTTTTGCCATTGAAGACACGACTCTTCCCAAGATGGTCGCACCACTTGTTGCAACGATGTTGGAACTGCTCGCTCATGGCGCAAAGGAAGTAAATCTAAACCACCTGGATGATCTGACTAAGGACCTGAATTTACTGTTCAAATTCGGGGTTTTGGGCATCCTATCAGGGGGCATATCCACCACATCACTGGTTCGTCTGTTCACCACCATTTGGAACGATCCTTCAGCCAGGAAGGTCCTGGTTGATATCCTCAAAACCGGCACTGCAAAGGACGAATCCACACGAAATTTCATGGAAGCACTGCTGACCTGGGTCTCAACCGACCGTACCGATCCATTTGCGTCTCCTGAGGAGCGCATCTCCAGGTTCTACGCCTTTTCGGGAATGGGCAGAGGTGAAAAGTCAGGATCCATTAGCCTCAAACCCAAGTGGAAAGACCTGGAGACCACGAACGATCCAGGCGAGAAGATATTCGTCAAATGGCCGGCGGCAGATAACAACCAGGTTCTTAAGGCTACTGTTGACGGAATGAAAAAGCTGGCAGGAGAGATGGATGCCGGTGGTGCAAATAGGGTCTATACTCCCTTCTGGAATTTCAAGGATCCCAAGAGCAGCACGGCAGTAATTCTTCATCCTCTTGGCGGATGTCCCATGGGCGCCAATATGGATGAAGGAGCGGTCAACAGCTACGGCCAGGTCTTTTGGAACGACGGCACACCTGACAAAGTCAAAGTGTATCCCGACATGTTTGTAGTCGATGGATCCGTTCTGCCGGAGTCGCCGGGAGTAAATCCTACTATGCTGATAGCTGCATTTGCTTTCCGAGCAGCGGAGAAGATTGTTGGGGAAACATATCTTCCAGGGCGACCGAATGAATGAAAGCTAGGAGAGTTAGGGATACCAAATCACGGTTACTACTATTCATGAAAAGAGGCTCGAATCGCAAGCTCGCGGCTGGAGCGTTCTCGCAGGCGTCGGTCGGTCTTGCGTGGGATTCGGGCAGGTGGAACCCCGATCAGCCAGATGGAAAGGTCGCAAACGGGGGAAGTACCCGATAATTCGCACTCCCTCGTTTATAAGAGATCCAATAGCTCTTCGCGTGTTATTCCTGCCTGTTTCATGATTTCGATAAGCAGTCCTTTGCCTACCTCTTTTTGTGGAACGGAATTGTAACCGTGACATCAAGATCAGGATGGCAATAAACATGATGGCTGCCCCTAATCCTGTCTAGCACAAATCCCTTCTTTTCAAGAGCTCTGGCAAGCTTCTCTGGTGACAGGACGGGCAACTTATGCATTTGCAACAACTGTTATAGTTGCTTCGATCTGATCTTCTTCGACAGGGATCTCTTTGCCTCTGGCGGCAAGGCTTTCGATATATACTTCGATGGCTTCTTTTGCCATCTCTAAAGCTTCCTCAATAGTATTGCCAAAGGTCAAACATCCTGGTAGAGACGGGACAATAACCGTATATGTTCCGTCAGTCTCCAGCCTGATCAGAATTCTATAACGAAGCGTTCTCATCTAAATTATACATGTCTTGTGCTCGTATTTAATCCTGCGCTGCAACATATTGCCTGGAATGGAATAGTCGAGTCCTCTGTTAGTCCTCCGTGCGCTCTGTGGCTCTGTGGTGGCAATTCGTAACCATTTGGCCAATCAATGGGCTACGACGTTTCAAACACAGGGGCCGACATTCTGACCCTCTATCAGTCTGCAGCTTAATCACCTGCAATCGGAAGAGCAAACATGGCCAGATAGCATCAACCATTCACCACCATTATCCGAGCCTTCCCGGCGTTGAGGGGGCCCCAGCCACAGCGCGGGAGGCCCAGAAGGCCGACTCGCGGAACCCCGGAAGAAAGTGCGAAGCTGATATTGATTTACAATCATTAAGTTCGCCCACATAGCAAGGAGGCCAAAACTTAAAACCCGTGGAGACAACATCTCAATATGATCTCTTTCAAAAACAGCCAGCTTAAACCCGAAAAGAAGAAACGCATAGCATTCGCCTCTTTTCCCTTGATCGTCGTCCTGATCATTCTGCAGTCTCTTCCCAATGCAGGTGCTCAGGAGTTCGCAGCTCGTGACCTGGTAATAGATCTTGGAGACGGCCTGAATACAGATGCCCAGCTCACTCTGCCCAAAGTGGGGGAAGGCCCCTTCCCAGGGGTTCTTCTCATTCAGGGCAGTGGGGCGACAGACATGAACGAGTACCTTCCGCCAATAGTCACCGGATCAAGTGAACCTTCAAGGCCGTTTCTGCAGATAGCCGAATACCTCTCATCGAGAGGCATTGCCGTCCTCCGGTTCAATAAACGTGGGGTAGGTCTGAACGGTACTATCCTTAATGCCAGTATCGTCAACAATGCTACTTACGAGAATTATAAGAGCGATGCCGAGAAGGCCCTGAAGGTACTCATAGCCCAGCCTGAGGTAGACAGGAACGACATAACTGTGCTCGGCCACAGCGAAGGAGCAATAGTCGCCCCTAGGATTGCCCTGGAGAATAAAGAGGTCAAGAATATAGTTCTCATGTCTGCGACAGCAGAGAATCTGAGGAACCTTCTGGAATTCCAGTTGATAACCAGGCCACTATTATATGCAGATCAGATCATTGACACCAACCATGATGGCCTGTTGTCCATAAAGGAAGTGGAAGCGATCATGGCAACACCTGGCGAGAATATTGCTCCGCTTCCGTCTGCAGGCCTTGTCGAGAAGAACAATACGACCGACCAGTACCAGTGGCACTCGGTCATAACCTCCAACCAGACGGGCAACATCAGCATTCAGGATGACCTGAAACCACTGATAATTAAGCAGTCCCAAATTTTGCTCTCCAACGAGACGTTCCCAGGAAGTATATGGTTGCAGTCCTACTTCGCCCTGAACAATACCACCGAGATCATCGGCAATGTCTCTGCCAGCATCCTGATCCTCCAGGGAGAGAATGACACCCAGGTTCCTGTCCAGCAGGCCATGCTGCTCGAGCAGAAATTAGTGGAGGTCAACCACCCCGACCATACCCTGATCATCTATCCTGGGCTGGGACACACCTTCTATCCATCAAAGAACTGGATTCAACCCCTGGGGCCGATAGGAGAAAATGTGCTGGCGGATTTGCATTCATGGCTGACGAGCCCCGAGAGGAAAAGGAGGGATGTGGCTTATTGATGGGGGCACCTATGCCGCAGGCATGCGAGGCTCGATGATAACGATCTGCGGCACGGTCACCTCCTGCGATGGCCCGGACCTAGACTAAACCTTCTCTATCGTTTTGTCCAAGCCTGTCCGGCGTTGAGGCGCCCAGACTGTACCGCGCGTTTTTCGCGCGCTGCGCCCACTGCGAATCAGCGGCGCATATCAGCAGTGCCCATCCAGTAATAGAGATCCAGAAAACCGATTGGCGACGACCTACGATCCAGATCGTCTCAGCTACTGAGCAGACAGATAAGCTCTGGTCCCGCCTGCTCAAACCTAATTTTGCCTTTTGGGATCTCATTGGGTTAAGCACTGTAACTATTGCGAAATACCTTTAAGTCTGCAGCTCGCAAGACTAAATGGGTTGATCCAATCATGGAAAAGCTGCACTTGCCAATTCTCATTGAAATCGATGAAGATGGCCTATACATAGTTAGCTGCCCGCTTTTTAAGGGATGTCACTCCTGGGGCGAGACCGTAGAAGAAGCCATGAAAAACATATTGGAAGTTGTTGAGATGTGTCTGGAAGAGACAAAGATCGAGACCATCAATACATTCGTCGGTTTCAGAGAGCTGGAAGTCGTCCAAGATGCAAAAGCTTCCTGCGATTGAATCCCAGGAACTCTTGAGATTCCTGAAAGGATATTGGATTCGTCATCATCCGGATGAAGGACTCTCACATGCGGCTCAGTTCCAAAGATGGGCGGACGACTGCAGTTCCACTTCATAGTAATAGTTGGATCACTTGTTTTCATTAAGTTCCGTTTTGGCTGCATCTAAAAAATCCTGCGCAATATTCCACTACAAACGCCGCCTCATCTTCTCTGACGAGCGCTCCTCCATATTGAACATTATGTCGGGATATCCGGATTTTATCAAAAATATTTAGAAGATCGAGGATTTTCCCTCTGTACAAACCTTTTAGAGCAACACCGAGACAAAAGTGGCTGCGCTCGGTATACCCTTTCGCAAAAAGCAGAGCCCTCCCTGCATGAAATGCGCTATTGTAGGCTGCAATTTCTGCCATCTCATGCTCATCGATCTCCAGGTTACGGCTTGAAGATCTGAGAAATCTCTCTGCAATCATCAGAGAGCTTTCTACCCTTTCGCTTGCCTGGGGATCCTTCTTGATAAGACCTTTATCGAGGCATTCTTCTAACCTCATAGCTGGACACCGCTCACAAGGACGTGTTTCCTCAAGACGCTCTCTGCGAATCCATCGCCATCTTTTTTCATGGTTTCCCATTGGTAGTATGGCAAAACGGTTAGCTGGACCTCTCTATCGCAGGGAATCCTGGAGTTTCAGGATTCCATCTCTATTCACATCAGATTCCTCGCCTATAATCAGAAGATCGAGATCGCTTCGTTCGTCAATGTCACCTCGGGCAAAGCTCCCATAGATTGCCAGAGATATGCAGCCTTCAGCCAGGCGCTCGACACCTAAATGTTTGAGCTTTAGAAGATAGTAGGCCTTCGTTATCTCTCTGACGGCAAAATCATCCCTGTTCAATCTGAAAAGCCGGAGATTGGCTTTATTTCTATTAAGGATCAGCCCCTCATCGACAAGGGCATCGCAGTAGCTCTTGGCACTTCCCCTGGCGATCTCCAGAGATCTTGCCAGCTCATTGAGATGAATCTCTAAAGAAGGATGGGTCAGAAAGAATTCGAGCACTCTGAAGCCCACGAACTTTCTCAGAGAAGCCATCAAAATATTGAACGATCGTTCAATTAGATAAGCATATCGTTCATCGAATTATATGTCTTAAAGATCGATTGCATCAAGATAAATTCTAGTAGCGTGGGTAGCATGCCAGTTCTGATATAAGATTCACAAGAATATCCAGTAGCGGAACCCAACTTGCCATCCACCAGACAACAACAAGTTATTTTTTCACGGAATATTATAATTTGGACCTCTATCCCCAAGTCGTCGAAACTTTGGGAGGGAGCCATAAAAGATCATACGAAGCTTTGGCATCAAGTTACGCCAAATGAGAAAAAGCAAAAAAAGCAAAAAAGAATGGCTGCAATTTCCGGCAGGCCATTGCCTGGAACAAAGCGGCTCTATCCGTTCATCCCTGTCCCGGCTTGACGGCCCTGACCTTTATGCTGGATATCGATCCCTCAATCTTTTTGATCTCCTCGGCAGATCCTTTCAGGCTGGACAAGATCGCCTGGCCGTTCGGATCGCTGGTCATACAATCCAGAGGGAAGTTTGTCTCTTTGATCACTGTTACATCCCGAAATCCAGCCGAATTTATGGCATCCAAATACCCAGTCCTCGTCGAGGCACCCGCAACACAACCGACATAGGCTTCAATCGAATCCAGCACAGAATCAGGGAGCTTTTTCTGCAGGACAATATCTGAGACCATCAGACGGCCTTTGGGTTTGAGAACCCGGAAAGCTTCCCGGAAGGCCTTCTTCTTATCCGGCACCAGATTAATGACGCAGTTGGATATGATTATATCGATGGAGTTATCCTCAACCGGCAGAGCCTCGATCTCGCCCAACCTGAACTCCACATTGTCGTAGCCTCCTTTGAGGGCATTGTCTCTTGCCCTGGCTATCATCTCCATAGTCATGTCCACTCCGATGACCTTTCCTTTCGGGCCGACGATGTTGGATGCCAGGAAGCAATCGAAACCAGCACCTGATCCCAGGTCCAGCACGGTCTCCCCTTCCGCCAGAGAGGCCAATGCGATTGGATTGCCACAGCCGAGTCCCAGGTTTGAGCCCGTTGGCACAGCTTGCACTTCCTCTTCCGTGTAGCCAATCTTCTTTGCGATCTCCTCTGGCTTGGCTGAACCACAGCAGCCGGACGAACAACAGGATCCGGATTGCTCTGCAACGCGCCCATAGCTCTCTCTTACAGCCATCTTCAATTTTTCATCTTTTTCTTTCATATTTCCACCTGAATCAGAATTCTTTTAATTAGATAGTCAAATTAGGATTTAAATTAATTTATCACTTAAAAACTTCATTCATGACAGGCCCAAGCCTGGACTTCACCATGCCTTCAAGCTCTTCAACCTTGATCAGAGATAGGCAGCAGATCTTGCCGTCCTTCTCCAGGCTCAGCACGGCCAGCTTATCTCCCGACTTTATCAACGCCCTTTCTCGAATCTCTTTAGGAAGCACCATCTGCCCCCTCTCGTCTATGGTCACTATCGATTCCACTCTGCAGCAGCCTATTCCTTTGGGCGTGCAACAGGATCCCAACTCGTCTTCAGCAGCCGTCATTAAACCTCAAGCAATAGGATATTTCTGAATATTTAAACATTTCTGACAAATCAGAATATGCTGATTAGTGAAACAATATGCACTTACTTCTAGGTGACAGAGGCTCACAGAAGATCTGGTTGGCAAGAGGCTCAAGGGAGCCAAAAAAGTGCTGGAATGAGTGACTTCTCCCGTTTTGGCGTGCATCCCGCGCTCGCAGACTCCAAGAGCTTACGTGCCTCGTGCCTCCTGCGGTCAGGCGGGAAAGGGCAAGAAGTACGCGGCCGTTGGAAGCATGAAGCCCAGATCCAGCGTCCGGTGCTCATCGAGCCCTTCATACCACAATCTTCTGGATAAAGCCGACCTTCCGGGGAGCTACATACAAATGAAAAGATTGATTAATTCAAGGGCGGCATCAGACCCACATATTATATAATCTAGCAAAATGTTGGATTCCCTAACTCTGAGGTCAATTTATTATGCCGTCATTAAGCCGCCGCACGGAATGTTTCTCCGAATCGGTCATCCGCAAAATGACCCGAATTGCCAACGCACATGGAGCTATCAATCTCTCCCAGGGCTTTCCGGATTTCCAGCCGCCAGAGCCGCTTTTGCGGGCTCTGGAAGATGTCGCAATGAAGGGGCCGCATCAGTATGCAGTAACCTGGGGTGCTCAAAATTTTCGTGAAGCTCTGGCTAAAAAGCAGTCCAAATTTATGAAAATACCTATCGACCCGGAGAGAGAGATCGTTGTCACTTGCGGAAGCACGGAGGCCATGATGGCAGCTATGATGACGGTCTGCAATCCGGGTGATAAGGTCATAGTCTTCTCGCCTTTCTATGAGAATTATGGTGCAGATGCCATACTATCCGGTGCCGAACCGATCTATGTGCCCCTGTATCCTCCTGACTTCTCATTTGATGAAGAAGAGCTGACGAGGGCATTTCAGCAGAGACCCAAGGCATTGATTCTATGCAATCCCTCCAATCCTACGGGAAAGGTTTTCACGTTAAAGGAGCTGAAGTTAATCGCCGAACTGGCAGATCAATACGATGTATTCGTGATAACCGATGAGGTCTACGAGCATATTGTCTATAAACCGTATAAACATATCTATTTCGCATCTCTCCCGGGCATGTTCGAGAGGACCATTTCCTGCAGCTCCTTATCCAAGACCTATTCCATCACAGGTTGGAGGCTGGGATATCTGATAGCTCCGCCGGCTATCACCGATGGCGCGAGAAAGGTGCATGACTTTCTGACCGTAGGCGCGCCAGCACCCTTGCAGGAGGCGGCCGTCACAGCACTTGGCTTTCCGGATGAATATTATGCGAACCTTTGCGAGATGTACACGCAGAAGAGAGACTTCTTCATCAAAGGACTGAATGCGGAAGGGCTCACATACACCTTTCCCCAGGGGGCCTATTATGTAATGATGGATATATCCGAGTTCGGATGTGCGGACGATACCGCCTTCTGTGAATGGATGGCAAAAGAGGTGGGCGTGGCAGCCGTTCCGGGCTCCAGTTTCTTCCGGGAGGATGTAAGACATTTGATACGCTTCCACTTTGCCAAAAAAATAGAGACTTTAGATGATGCCCTGCAAAAACTCTCCACCCTGAGGATTAAAGCCAAACGGGGGATACAGTGATTGAGAGAGGGTAAATTCTCTTTAGACTATGTCAACCTTTAACAACCAGGCCATCTACCTCGTATCTATTCCAAACAGGCTGTAGAGGCTTTGCCGGGCATCGCTGAAGCAGAAACGCTCCTCCAGCATCTCTTCTCCTTTGAGTCTGCCCAGGGCATATCTCACTGTCCTGGGCGGAAGATCGGTTTTACTTATGATGTCCTTCTGCGTCAGAGGGCCGTCTGATGCGAGAACCAGGAATACCTGCTTTGCCGAAGGGGGAAGATATTCTACCACATCCGGGTCCGGCGGTCCGATGTTATCAGCAGCAACCAGAGACGCTGGGAAGGACGCACCGGCATTGCTGGAGCTTGGCAGACCACTCGATCCGGGTCTGGCAGGCGAACGCGAGCTGCTCTTGCCAAATTGAGAGTAACCGGGATCATAATATTCCATCCCCGGGTATGACGCAGTCAGCCCAGGACAGGTGCAGTTCAGTGAGATGCAGCAGTTATCTAGGGCCTTGCTGCAGCAATTCTCAATAGGCTCCCCATGGCAATCCTCAAGCATGCATTCACAGCCCGACAGGCTCGGCTGCGAGAAGGCAGGCGCCATCATGAGGCTGAAAACTGCAAATGCTCCTAGCAGGCTAATGATCTTCATAACTCCTCCTTGCGCTGGTTCATCACAATTGTGAACTCTCCTGTATAAGACGATCGTCGAAGTATAAAGGGTTTTCTAAGCTCCTGAACAGACAAATTCATTTACATGATCCCTTGCCGTCTTTCCTGTGAGAATAATAATCTGAAAGGAAAATAGCCGCAAAGAATAAGATTAAAAATGAATGCACTTCCAATTTAAATCACATTCTCGTCTAATGGTCCCAAGGATCTTGCCTAAATCCAAATCGTCATATGCTATAGTGATCATCAGCTGTTGTCAACGTGCGACGTTCATAAGATGAGTAGAGTGGTATAAGATGAGTAGAGTGGTATAAAATGAAGAAACTGGCAATCGTCTCAATAGTCCTGCTGCTTGCAGGAATGGGAATGGCTCTCGGACAAGCAGGATCGTGTATCTGCCCCAACAGTGTATCATGTTCGCAATCAGAATGCTTGAAGAACTGCGGAGGCTCATGTGCCCAAGAAGCTGCAGGAATTGGAGTGGTTCCCGGACAAGCAGAATCATGTACCTGCCCCAACAGTGCATCCTGTTCGCAATCAGGATGCTTGAAGAACTGCGGAGGCTCATGTGCCCAAGGAGCTAGTGTGGCATCTTCATGCGCAGTTAATTATCCCAGCGCTAATTGCGGATCTGCCTGCGGCTGTCAAGCTTGCGGCTGTGCTGCTAGCCCTGCGGCCGGCTGCGGCAACTAGCTGACAACTTTTGGGGTAGTTTCATCTGCCTCACAATTTTTTTTATATGATAGTGATAGATAAATCGATGCTTCAACATCTGGATGATTCCTTCAGAATGCCATCCGATCCCTTCTCATGCCTTTATTTTCAAATGAATATCTTTTTTTAGGGCAGTGGGAGTCAAGGATATCATATCGTCTTATCGCGATAGGTTTATATGTAGATATGTAGAGTATCTCTCACCATGACCCAAAAATCTGTCTCGGATCTACGAATCAAGATCCTTGATGCACTTTCAGATCCCACCAGGCTGGAGCTGTTGGAATATCTCTCCCAGGGAGAGCGTTGCGTCTGCGAGATCATCCCTGCCTTTCAGAGATCTCAATCCACCATATCCAAACATCTCAACATCCTCCACGAAGCAGGCATCCTGGAAAGAAAGATAGACGGCAAGAGGACCATCTACAGAATAAAAGATCCCCAGGTATTTGATCTGATCAGAATGGTGGATGTACTGGCTCTGAGGCAGATATCCCAGCTTAATGAAGCCGGAAAGATTCTGGAAAAATCCCTCAGCAATACTCAATTCTCGGCGCAACTTCCATAGGTGCTGATCTTCAAATGGTTACATACACAATTATGGCGGCTCTGCAAGCAGGCTTCGCAACATTGCTGGAATATCTATCGGCCCACGTTTTGACCTGCCTGATTCCCGCATTCTTCATAGCCGGCGCCATTTCCACACTCCTGCATAAGGAGACGGTGCTCAAATATTTCGGAGCTGACGCGCCCAAATGGCTCTGCTACAGCGTGGCTGCCACTTCAGGAACGATCCTGGCTGTATGCAGCTGCACCATCCTGCCCATGTTTGCAGGAATAGAAAAGAGAGGCGCAGGAATCGGCCCGGCCACGGCCTTTCTCTTCTCGGGTCCAGCCATCAACATCATGGCCATAATACTCACGGCACGGGTCTTGGGCCTGGATCTGGGTATAGCCAGGGCAGTAGCGGCGGTCACCATGGCTGTCGTCATCGGCCTCATCATGGCTGCCATATTCCAGAAATCTGAAAAAAAATGTGAATCGAACCCGCTGCAACCCCCCAGATAGATTCCAACTCCGAGTCGAAGAGCCGTCCCGGCTATATCACAGGCTTATTCATGGCCATCCTGGTGGCCATATTGCTCGTGGCCACAACCAGCTTCTTCGCATTATTGCCTAAATCGATAATCGTAGGAGCACTGGTATTATCAGCCGTTTTCCTGATGAAGACCTACTACCTGCCCGAAGAGAGAGATGAGTTCCTATCCGAGACCTGGTGGCTGACCAAGAAGATCTTTCCCTTGCTGGTAGTGGGCACATTCCTCACCGGCGTTATCGGTTACTTCATGCCCATGGAATGGATTCGCGCCGTCTTTGGCACCAGCAGCTTTTCGTCCTGCTTTTTGGCCTCGGTCATAGGCGCTCTGCTCTACATGCCCACGCTGCTGGAGGTCCCCATTGTGGGAACTCTCTTCGGCTACAGCACCGGCGATACCGCCGCCGGCCCCGCGCTATCGCTCTTGCTTGCCGGGCCGTCTTTGAGCCTGCCCAGCATGATAGTGATCACCAGAGTAATTGGTCTGAAGAAAGGCGGCGTGTACATAGTTCTGGTTGTCATAATGTCGACCCTGGCCGGCATGATATATGGAGCAATTGTCTGAGCTATTGTTTAGGTGAAGCTAATATATAGAATAGAATAAAGAGCACGAACAATGCGATATACTGAACGATACCGACAAAAGATTCGGGTGATGGAGAAATGGTGAAGATCGAAGTGCTGGGAACAGGCTGCGCCAAGTGCAAGAGCCTCTTGAAGAACGTGGAGAAAGCAGTCTCTGAGTCTGGCACTCAGGCAGAGATCGTCAAAGTGGACAGCATCCAGGAGATCATGAACCGGGGCGTAATGATGACTCCGGCGCTCTTCATTGACGGCGAGTCCAAAATGGTTGGAAAAACCGGCACTGTGGAAGAGATCAAGAAGATGCTCAAGAAATGAGGATTAAATACTGGTGGAATGAAATGAATTTATTGAAATCAAAGCTGATGCTGATTTGCATAGTCTGCGGGACCTTATTGGCGGTCATGGCCCTTACACAAAGCGCATATGCCGGAGCTGAATGTGCATCCCTGGGCGGTGGTTGTGACGACGGTGGCGACTGGGACCCCATGGCCAAGCTGGATGAGATAGGAAAACCAACCACTAACAGCCAGCAGCAGGCCGGAGTCAAGTGGCCGGAGAAATCGAGGCAGATGAGATGGAACATGAATGACTCCGGCTCGGAGGATGAAGAGAACACGGCCTCTGAGACCCCTGAGAAGGCTGAAGCGCCTGCTCAGAAAGCCATACCTGTAAAGGCTGCAGAGGATCCTGCGAGCAAAGTACGCAGCCCTGAGGCAAAAACGATTCTCGCTCCATTGGACGCGGTCACAGATGGTGATATTCTGCTGGACGTGAGCGAGAACTCCAGCGCGCATATTGCTGGATCAGTGGTCATACCTTATATGGAGTTTGATGTGCAGGCGGGAGTTTTGAAACCCGTGCCTGAAATCACTAAGATCCTTGGAGATGCCGGAATCTCTCAGGATGATAAAGTTGTGATCTACGGCGAATGCCTGCCTTGCGGAGGAGGCCCGTCTGTTGCGACTTACATCTACCGGATGATGAAGAGTCTGGGTCATGAGAAGGTTATGGTCCTGGATGGAACGGCTGAAGATTGGGAGGCAACGGGACGTGACACCACGAAAGACGCCCAGATACTCCCCAGCAAAGTCTACACTCCCTCAGAAACGGCAAATTACACGGCAACTTATGAGTTCGTAAAGAGCGGCCAGGCGCAGATCGTGGACGCCAGGACTTTGCAGGAGTTTGGGTCCGGAAGCATACCGGGATCGATCAGCATACCCTATACCAGCGTGCTGAACGGGAAAAAGATCAAAGGCGAGGACCAGCTGAATAAGGTTTTCATGATTCTGGACAAAGACCAGCCGGTAGTTGTCTTTACCAGCACTGGAATGAAAGCCTCTGTGGTCTGGTTCGCCCTGGAGATGATGGGCTATGATGCCAGGCTCTACAACTACCAGGATTGGGTAGAGAATCAACCACCCAAAGGCGATTAGGAACAGGTAAAGAGAAGTGTATGAAGGCCTCTGTGGAGAAAAGAATGATAGTAAAACCCGATTCCTGCCGAGCGGAACGAAAGGGATTCGCTGCCATGACGAAGATGATGCTCATTTACGGTATCATTTCCATCCTTGTGCATAGTTTGGTCTTGAGCTGCGCTCGTTTTGGCTGGTACGGAAACAGGCGAATTCTGCCCCACCTGTCCCGACTGGACCGATCTGGACGGATGGCAGGCTAAGAAGGCCGTCTATGAGCAAGAACAGCAAGAGCAGCAACAAGAAACACAGCCTCGGAACCAAGAGACGATTCTGAAGACGCAGAATGCGACCCCTGCATCGATTTCTGCACCGCTCCCTGATGCAGGCGATCCGGTTCAGAACAATGCCTCAAAGATGCGAACGGGCAAGTTCGCCGAGGTGCTCGCATCTCCCACGGAGGTCTCCTCTGACGACATTGTGCTCGACATCAGCCCCAGCGCTGCCAGATACATTGAAGGCGCTGTTAATATCAATTACGAGGAATTTATGGGCGAAGGCGGTCAGTTCAAGTCCGTCTCAGAGATGGCCACGTTGCTGGGCGAAGCAGGCATATCCAGCAACGACTCCCTGGTGATCGCAGGTGAGTGTCTTCCCTGTGGTGGCGGGCCTTCCCCTGCTATCTTCACCTACTGGCTGCTCAATTACCTGGGGCATGAAAAGGTAAGAGTTCTGGATGGCAGCATCGATGACTGGACGGCAGCCGGGCTAAACACCAGCAATAAGTCTGCCACAAGGCCGAAGACGAACTATACTCCCCAGCTCAATACTGAAGCTTCTCGCTACCTTTGACTATGTCGTTAACGGAGGGGCTCAGATCGTTGATGCGAGGTCTGCCAGGGACTATGGAATGGGGTCTATTCCAGGAGCCATAAACATTCCTTACGAGAATGTGCTGGAGAATGAGAGTATAAAGCCGCAGGAGGATCTGCAGAAGGTCTTCACCGGACTGAAGAAGGACCAGCCTGTGGTGGTTTATACCAATATAGGAGTCGAGGCCTCGCTGGTCTGGTTTGCCTTAAATCTCAGCGGATATGATGGCAGACTGTATTCCTGGCGAGACTGGGTTGAAAATCAGCCCAAATTCAAATTCGAGCTGGAGAATGTTGAGGCCCAGCCCAACCCAGTAAGGTCTGGCTCAGCTACGACTATAACGGCATCTTTCCAGGAGGTGCAGACTAACGCTGCCGGGAATTCATCGCAAAACGGAGAGGTCAAGCTCACAATCAAAGGATGCGCAACCTGCGGATTTGAGGGATTCGCTCTCGGCACCCCTGGTGCCTCCGGCGCCTCCGGGAACGATTCTGGGATTGTCCAGTTGGGCTCATCCGGCAGGACATCGCAGTCCGGCGGGTCGCAGGCTGTCGATAGCGCCTTGCGCTGCACCGCCATCATAAACGCCCCTGACGGTTCCGAGATAGCAAGGACGAGCCTGCTGCGCACCTCTGCATACCAATATATGGGGATCTGGAATGCCAATGTGGCACCCGGGACCTACACAGTAAGCATAGCGGCGACTGCATCTGGCAGCTTGAAAACCTTTGCAGATGTCCTGGATATAGAGGTGACCGGTTAAGGCCGGATGGCCTCACCGGTCTATTTTATTGCATCAAAAGAGATCAGGTAGCGGTGTAACCACCGTCGATGATCAGCTCCGTCCCCGTCACAAATTTGGCCTCATCCGATACCAGGTAAAGCACGCCATAAGCGATATCGTCCGGCTCCCCGATGTGGCCTATGGGATGCTTGGAGTCCAGCTGCTTTTTCAGCTCCTCGCAGCTTATCCCCGACTTCGCAGACTGCTCCTGGAGGAAATTCTCGACCAGAGGAGTCCAGATGAATCCGGGATGAACTGAGTTGACGCGGATATTGTCCTTCGCATAAAGCAGGGCATCGATCTTGGCCATGACCCTGTTGGCGGCCTTGGTGGCATGATAGGCAGGAAGATCAGGAGCGCCGATGATGCCGTAGATAGAGGACATGTAGACAATATTTCCGCTCTTCTGCTTTTGCATATAAGGCACTGCATACTTGGTGCAGAGAAAGGCACCGGTAACATTCACATCAAAGACCCATTCCCATTCAGCACGGGTATACTCATGTGTGGGCTTGTTGGGACCTGCTACGCCTGCATTGTTCACCAGGATATCGATTCTGCCGTATTTTTCGTAAACGGCTTTGGTTACGTCCTCAATTCTCTTCTCATCGGTTACATCCAACGGATAGTACTCAGCCCTGCCTCCAGCACTCAGTGATCTCCTCGACGACTTTCTTTCCTTCTTCCTGGCTCCGGCCAGTGATTATGGACACAGCACCTTCTCTGGCCAGAATCCTGGCTATGGCCTCGCCTATTCCATAGGTCGATCCTGTGACTATGGCCACTTTGCCTTCTACTCGTCCCATTGCAGATAGCTCCTTTTGATACTGTTACTATTATCAATGTGAAACTGTATATAAATTCCGCATGAAATTCATGGACTAATTTTCCGAGTTATGGCTGCTGCGGAAAGCGCATCGCTGGCCTGCGACTTGTCAATGTCGGAGGACGCAGCACGGGAATTATGGCATGTACTAAACCTTTCAGGATACAAAAAAACTCAGGAGGATCTCCGGAATCAAACCGCATCAGCGTACCTACGGCAAGCAGCAGGGCATGCGAGTGCCCCGCATGGAGACTGCGCTTATCGATCTAGTCTATTCCTAAGCATAATATGTATGCACTCTATCCCATTCAAATTAAGCACAATACAAAACTCTTAAGTCTTTTTGCATGCTAATTAAGGGCGATGGATTACAAGACAATCGTTGATGGAGTAGCTCTCTTTCTGTCCTCATTTGGTGCTGCAGTCATCATATTTGGTGGCATATGGGCGATAATTAAAGTCCTGAGTGGAATTGGCAGGAAAAAACTCGATTACAATGCAGTTAGGATAGATTTCACATCCCAAATCATGATGGGCCTGGAATTTTTTATTGCAGGCGATTTAATAAAGAGCATCCTTACGCCCAGCCTGGATGAAGTAATAATCTTGGGGATAATAGTTGCTATCAGGACTGTGGTTGGCTATTCCCTTAACCTGGAATTGAAACAGATGGATAAAAAGGAGATTGAAGACAATAAATAAAAAAGCTGATGGCTATTCCATCCTGTCCTGCTCGGCGACAAAAAGCCTCCAACCCTGGCATTATCTCCCCAAATTCTGGGAGATCCAGTCTTTTATCTCGTCTCTGACTCGTCGGAAGACCTCGAGCTGCTCCTCCGCAGAGCCTGTGGCCAGGGCAGGGTCCTCGAAGCTTCTGTGAATGACTTCTCTTGCTTTGGGAGATTTGGCAGGAAGCTCAAGCTCTGTGCTGCAGATCGGGCAGGCCTGTTTGGCCCGGTCGCAGACAGTGACCGCCAGATCGAATACCGTATCCTGAAATTCCAATGAAGACTTGGATCGCTGACCTGAGATATCGATGCCGATTTCCAGCATGACCTGCACGGCGCGAGGATCGACAGATGTGGCCTCAACGCCAGCGCTGTATGCCTCGTATCGATCACCGTACATGGCCCGCAAGAGGCCTTCGGCCATCTGGGAGCGAGCGGAGTTGTGAGTGCAGAGAAAGAGAACCTTCTCCTTATCCCCATCTTCGCAGTTGATGTCATCTTATACTCTTAATGTTCTTCATAATAGATCAGCATTTTGATTGTTATGTAAGATTGGAAGACTCTGGGTACTATCGGCTGGCGGATAGGACGATGGACCCCCTGTTCGCCTGCAATCCCGAGGAACAGCGATGGAAAAGGCTTTAATGAATTAAGCCCATTTATCTTCCGTGATATATATGTATAAATTTTCAGCAAGACGGGTAAAATCCTCAAGCCATCTCCATTTATGACGGGTATCCTGAGGAAGAAGAAGATTGCCTATTTCTCCATGGAGATAGGTTTGTTAAGAGATATTCCCACCTACTCCGGCGGACTGGGAATTTTAGCCGGTGACGTCATAAAGTCGAGTGCCGACCTGAATCTTCCCCTGGTTGCTCTCACCCTCATTAGCAGACGCGGGTATTTTCGCCAGGAACTTGATTCGAGTGGAAAACAGATTGAGCATTCGATAGAATGGAATCCTTCGGACTTTCTGGTGAAATTGCAGGCTGAGGCAACGGTGCAGATCCAAAATAGGGACGTCAAGGTTGGTGCCTGGCAATACAATCTGCAAAGCCCTACTGGCGGAGAGGTTCCCGTGCTTTTCCTGGATACAGACCTGGAAGGAAACAGCCCTGATGATAGAACGATTACCCATTATCTCTACGGAGGAGATGAGAGTTACAGGTTGAAGCAAGAGATAATCCTCGGAATCGGCGGTGTCCGGATTCTCGATTCCTTAGGTTTTGAGATCAGGAAGTATCACATGAATGAAGGGCAATCCGGCCTGCTGACGCTGGAACTATTAAAGAGACATGCAATGGACACAGAGGCCGTCAAAGAGCTATGCGTATTCACCACCCATACGCCTGTGGAAGCTGGCCATGATAAGTTCGATTATGCACTTGGTCGATGACCTGATGGGAGATTTTATAGATGCCAGTGTTCTAAAAAAGTTCGGAGGGGTCGACAGCCTGAATATGACTCATCTGGCACTGAACCTATCCAATTACATAAACGGTGTTGCGAAGAGGCATAGGGCGACATCAATGCAGATGTTCCCCGGTTATGAGATCCATTCCATTACCAACGGCGTTCATTCTTTCACCTGGACCTGCCCTTACTTCCAAAAGATCTTCGATGAATACATGCCTGGTTGGGCCAATGAGCCCGAGATGCTTCTCCGGGTCGACAACAGCCCGGATGGAGATATCTGGGAAGCACACATGAATGCAAAGAGAACTCTGATCGACTATGTAAACAAAGAGACGAACGTGGATATGGACTACGAATCCTTGACCATAGGATTTGCCAGAAGAGCAGCCGAGTATAAGAGAACCACATTTATCTTCTCGGACCTGGAAAGGCTCAGGAAGGTTAACCACAAAGGCCGTATCCAGGTTGTGATGGCAGGAAAAGCCCATCCCAGAGACGAAAAAGGGAAGAAGGCAATCGAAAAGGTCTTTGAAATTAAAAGAACTCTGAAGGATGAGATCCGGGTTGCATATCTTCAGAACTATGATATGGATCTGGCTCTTAAAATGGTTTCCGGAGTAGACGTCTGGCTAAATACTCCATTACCACCTCAGGAGGCCTCGGGCACAAGCGGCATGAAAGCGGCGCACAACGGTGTGATCAATTTCGGGGTCCTGGATGGCTGGTGGATCGAAGGCTGGATAGAAGGAGTGACGGGCTGGTCTATCGGGCCGGAGCCTGGAGAAAAGGTCTCCTATGAAGAGGCCCGGAATAGGGAACTTGAGGATTTTTATGGCAAGCTGGAGCATATAATTATCCCCATGTTCTATCACAGGAGAGACGAATGGATCCGGATGATGAATAACTCCATTGGAATGGTTGCATCTTTCTTCAACAGCCACCGGATGATGCGCAGGTATGTGACGGAAGCGTATCTGTGAAATGCAGTGACTGGATTCGAGCCAATTCTCGGGAAAAGTATTTTGAAGTGCTTTGATGCTTGATTATAGCTTACAGGCAGAAGCTATATTGTAACCTCCTGTGCTCTTTTTGCAGAGGAAGAGGATGATCAAGGATGTGCCGGAACGAAAGAGAAATCCTGCAGGAGATCGAGGCGCTCTGCAATATGCACGAGAAGATCACCCAGTCCTCGGAGTGCCGGGAGTTCAACCACCGTGCAGCCCTGCTGCTACAGAGATTGGAGGACTCAGGATGCAATCGGCTGGCGGACAGAGCTATGGACCTGCTGGCCTCCTGCAATCCCAAGGACCTCTCTCAATGCGACAGCGTCCAGAGGGCAAGGGACGTTTTGCAGAGGCTGAGGGAGCTGGCCAGGGAGAGCCTTGGAGAATGAAAAATGTCGATGGCTTGCTATCAAGTGGTATCCATTTTAAAAATAAAAAATATTTTCTCCGCTCTCACCACATCTTGAATCCCAGGTACCTCACCGCATATACGACCCCGATCACAATCACCGCCACCCCGAAGATCTTGGTCACATACTTTCCGGCATAGATGTACTTCTCACCGATCTGCCCGCCCACCGCCCTGGAGAAGGTGGAAATGGGAATCACAGGCACGCCGTGGCCCAATCCGAAGGCGAAGAGCATCAGGCCTCCGACCAGGGGTGTCACGTCCTGGGAGATGAGCCAGATGAGCACCGGGAAGACCAGCGACACGGCGCAGGGTGCCCAGCCCAGAGCGAAGAAGACGCCCAGGGTGAAAGCTCCAATGAAGGCCGAATACTCGAAAAGGCCCATAGAGAAGTGAACCAGCCTCTCCATTATGCCCTTCTTCTGCACTGGAGAGTCATCCGGATCGGCTTTGCGGAAGGAGAAGTGCGACCTGACCGGCTCAATGATCTCGCCTATGGGTTTGATAATATTTATTCCCAGGATGATCATCAAGAGGCCGGCTGCCAGGTCAAAGAAGCGGGCCTGTCGGATGAAGACGCCGATGTCTGCGAGAAAAAGCCCCAGCACGAAGAAAACCAAGGCCATACCCAGAGTAAAGGCCACCCCGATCATGAAACCCTCTTTGGAGGCCGTTGCTGACTTCTTGAGGTACTCCTCTTTCCGGCGGGCAGTCATGACATAGGAGAACATCGCCAGGAGCAGGGCCACGGAGCATGGCGAAAGCGAGGTTACAATGCCCAGGACGAACATGCCCAGGTAGTTTACGCCCTGGCTGGATGCGATTCCTGCAAATCCGGAAGCCTCATCGCTCTCCATGCTTTTCAGGTCACTGTAAAGAGAATCAGCGCTCTGGATGCCGTCGATCTCGCCCTTGCCGAGCTGGAAGACATGATACAGACCCGTCACATTTCCTTCTTTATCTATCAGGATCAGCGTAGGGTTGGCAAAGCCGCCCTCCAGGGTAGAGTAGTCGATGTACTTGCCGGTAAGAGGATAGGGCTCAAAGTCCTCAATCCAGGGCCAGGTTGCATTGATGTTCCACCAGAAAGCGGCCAGAGCCCGGCCGTCGTCTGAGTATGGGTTCTTCCGGACATTGAGAGTTATGATATTAATGCCGGGATCCTTCTGCTTTAAAAGGGAAAGCTCCCGGGTCTGGGCGTTCAGTGCGTTCTCGCACTCCCTGCAGAGAGGATTCTCAATATTGGTGATGTGCAGAAGGACGACCTCACCACGGTAGTCGCTCAGGGAGACATTCTTTCCATCAAGGTCCACTGCCTGAAAATCAGGGGCTTTAGCCTCCTTTGCTAGACCAGTCGACAAGCTCAAGAAGCAGAGGGAACATAAGACGAAAAAAAGGGTGATAGGCCCCAAATTCAGAGATCTTTTACTCCTCGAAGACATGACTGCTATTCCTTATCCGGTCATCCTTCACTTATTCCAGTCAGCGGAGTTCTCGTTATAGTAGACTAATGCGTCCTCGATATATTTCTTGATCCAGTCTTCGCCCGTGACCTCATCAGTGCTGTGCCATACCGGCACGACCTCTCCCTCCGAGTTCGGAGCCAGAGTTACAATTACGGTCAAGGGCACATACATGCCGCCGCCGTTGGGATCGTATGCCCGCAGGGCTTCCTCCGATCTGGCATCGCTCCCGTCCGCGGATAAGTCGAAGTATGTGAATTCATTTCCTATATCGTCAACTATTTTTGCCATGGCTTCTGTCTGAGGTTTACAGTAGCTGCAGCCTTTGTGAGCGTAGATCACCACAGGCTTATTTTCCAGAGCGTCCAAGACCCAGGTAGGATGGCTGACCTCGCCGCCAGCCCCAGAGGACTGATCAGGATATGTTGTCCACCAGCTGTCATTTCCCGGTCCTACAGAATATTCAGCACCCATTACGTTAACGCTGCATGCCAGAATGAATACCGCAATCAAAGATGCTACGCTAAATGTTTTCTTGATTGTATCCATGATACACTCTCCTTTAGCTTCATTTTTGTCTTGACGAAATACTATTATGAGGTTTGTGGCTGCGAATTGCCCCCCCGATAATAGCACTTGCTTAAAGCTTTCAAGTCGCCTTAACTGATTTCTTTTCAGATCACATCATTTGAAATTGCCCGTCAATAGGGCAAGCCTGGACTGGCATATCGACATTAATGGATATAAGTCTTTCGACTTCTGATCTATATAGCCTTACATAGGAAGAATTTTTGCTCGAATCCCTTGCATCTAACATCATTTCGGCGAACATACATGTTCTCAATTGTTAATTTCGGTTCTCCTGTCACCTAATTATGAGAAAAATGTATATTATATTTAATTAAAGACAGATGTCGTAATTGGATTTGACTATATGACGGGAAAATCTTATATATCGAAATAGCTGGATATGGATAGCTGGATTACCCTGCCGTTGGGACTGATATGTGCACGCAAGATCAGAGATAATAATGCATACTGCCAGCAGGGCCACAGAGAGGATCAGAGGGGGTGAATGGCCAATGGGCACTGTGAAATGCGAAATATGCAATAAGGAAGCTGATTCCCTCTTCATAGTAAGTCACAAAAAAAGGGGCAGAATAAGAATATGCGGTGATTGTCTGGAGCGAGAGGGGCCAAAACTTCTAACTCAAAAAAGCTGCAGTTGCTGTTGAAGAGAATTGCTGCCGAAGAGAAGTCGCTGCGTAAGAGAAGATTCTGCTGAAGAGAGGATGCAGTCCATGGCATGTGTTGCGGAAGAAGCTGTTAACAGGATGACACGGCTGATTGGCGATGCCGATAAAGCCGAATGCAAAGTCGAGAAGATTCGTTCCATAATGAACAGGATAGATGAGCTGGAGATCGAGGAGGAGGCTGAGATATTCAAGGCCATGGCTGATCCCTGCCGCCTCAAGATCCTCATTCTCTTGAGAGAAGGAGAGTTATGCGTCTGCGAGATCATGATCGGTCTCGACAGACCCCAATCCAGCACATCTCATCACCTTTCCATCCTCAAGGACGCAGGGCTCATCAAAGAGCGCAAGGACGGAAGATGGTCCAGATACCGGCTGTCCGAAGGGGCTGTGATCGAGATGCTCAATATGGTGAAGCTTATGAAAGAAGCTAAAATCGAGAGAGGCAACAACAAATGACCAAATTCGATACTATTCACAATAACAACGACAGCTCAACTCCTGGCAAGAAGAGTTCAGGTTCAAGAGGGCTCTATGTTCTGGGAATTATGTTAATTTCATTGATAGCTTTCGCTCCTGCGGTGGATGCGGGCTGCTGCGGCGGGGGCACCTGGGATCCCAGTGGTTTCCTCAACTCTGAACCTGGAACCGGCCAGCCGGTCCAGCCAGGAAGCGCCCAAAACAACGTGCCAGGAAATTCTGCTAATAGTACGCAAGATTCCGGCATAGGCACACAGAAGCCTTTAGATCGGGTGGCCTCTTTTCCTAACGGTGAGATCTTTAAATCCATGAAGAGCGTCTCCAGCTCAGACGTCGTGGTGGACGTATCCAACGGCGACAGCTATGCTAAGTCTCATATCAAGAACGCCATTCACATTCCTACCAAAGACCTCCTCGATGGCGCTGGCAATCTAAGAGTAGATGAGGAGCTGGCCTCGGTCCTGGGCGAAGCGGGTGTCTCCAGAGATGACTCCATAGTCCTTTACGGGAATAAAGAGAGCTCCGGAGAGGCCGAGTTTGCCTTCCTGGTGCTCAGCTATCTGGGACAAGAAGATGTAATGCTCCTGGACGGAAGCCTGGCAGATTGGATTGCTGCGGGGTTGCCTTACGAAACCCTGGAGAACATAAAGCCCGGCGTTGAGTACAAGCCTGAAGTCAAGCCCCAGGTAATTGCCGAATTCGAGTATGTGAAGTCCGGCCAGGCCCAGATCTTGGATGCCCGGCCTTTTGCGGAGTTTGGAAAGGGCCGCATACCAGGTTCTGTCGCTCTGGATCCTGCCAATATTATCAAAGCAGATCGGATCAAGAGCGGAGACGATCTGGGCATGGTGTTCAGCAGGCTGAGCAAAGACCAGCCGATCGTGGTTTATTCAAGCGATTACAGCCGGTCATCTCTGGTCTGGTATGCTCTGCAGCTCATGGGATATGAGGCCAGCATCTACACCTGGGAGGACTGGAAGGCGCACGAGGCCACGGGCTCGGAGGCTGGTTTGTCTCTGGCTGGAGGGAATGCCAGCGGCACGAAATACACAAAGCTTGGCAGTACCTGATCCATAAAATTTTTGCCTCTGGAAGGGGAATTAAATGTCTAATGGAGTCAACAAAAGCCTGGATTTCTTATCCCGTTACCTTACCATCTGGATATTTGCAGCCATGTTCCTCGGCGTCGCCGCTGGCTACTATGTGCCCGGCATAACCCAGTTCATCTTAAGCCTGCAGATCGGCACAACTTCAATACCGATCGCTATAGGCCTGATTCTGATGATGTTCCCGCCTCTGGCCAAGGTGAGGTATGAAGAGCTCGGACGGGTTTTCGAGGATAAGAAGGTCCTCAGCCTTTCCCTGGTGCAGAACTGGATCATCGGTCCGATTCTGATGTTTGCCCTGGCGGTAATTTTCCTGCAAGACTATCCTCACCTCATGTATGGCATAATCCTCATAGGTCTTGCCCGCTGCATCGCTATGGTCATTGTCTGGAACGACCTTGCTTGCGGAGACTGCGAGTACTGCGCCGCCCTGGTGGGGCTCAACTCCGTATTCCAGGTGCTATTTTATTCCTTCTACGCTTATGTTTTCATCACTGTACTGCCTGCAGCCCTGGGAATCGCTGAAGGAACGACGGTCAATGTAACCATTGCTCAGATTGCAGAAAGCGTTTTCATCTACCTGGGAATACCTTTCCTGGCAGGCATAATCACCAGGTTCAGCCTTATCAAGGCCAGAGGGAGAGACTGGTACGAGAGAGATTTCATACCCAGGATCGCGCCACTAACTCTCATTGCCCTGCTCTTCACAATCGTTGTGATGTTCTCCCTGAAGGGCGACTACATCGTACAGCTTCCTTTTGCTGTGGTGAGTGTAGCCATACCTTTAATAATATACTTCCTGCTCATGTTCTTTGTAAGCTTCTTCATGGCCTACAAACTGGGAGTGAATTACGAGAAGACGGCAGCTCTCTCTTTCACCGCAGCCAGCAACAACTTCGAGCTGGCCATCGCCGTGGCTGTGGGAGTCTTCGGCATCGCCTCCCAGGAGGCCTTTGCCGCTGTGATTGGGCCGCTTATTGAGGTTCCGGTTTTGATCGGACTGGTAAATGTGGCCCTCAGGCTGAAGGAGAGGTATTTTGCCGGGGCGAAAGCGTTGTGCCGCAACCCAGAAACTTTGAATGAAGAATAACTTTTCCTTTTTTTTAAATGATCCGACCCGGTTAATTTGTGATTTTAAACAAATGCGTCGAGGCAAATTGTGAGGTAGTCCTTTTGCGTCGGGATAGCTATGGGCGAACTCCATAAGGTTCTTGCCCAGCCCGCATCGCTGACGAGCCGGGCATTCCCATCTGGTGAACATGGTGACTCTGCCGGAGAATCGTCAGTTCACGGCCTCTTTCTCGGGTGGTTCCCCATTTTCTTTCAGCCTCTGAAGGGACCCATTCTCCTTTTATTTTGCCATTATTGCCATTATATCCTTCGGAGATTCTGGCTCTGTTGCATGAGATATTTCCTGATTGGGCCTGGCGGCAAAGCCCTCTCACTTCCTCCGCAATTGGCAGCTAAGATTAATACAATCCAGCTCCAAAATGAGCAGCATGAATAGCGCATATGTTCACGGCTATGATCCCAGAGAAAGCAGGCGCCTGCAAGATCAGGCCTCCACACTGGTCGAGCTGTTGCACTCTGATACCTCGTACCCTGCAGGAAGTCGAGTTCTCGAAACCGGCTGCGGCGTGGGAGCGCAAACGATCACTCTTGCGCTGAACAGCCCTCATGCAGAGATCACATCCGTAGATGTCTCCCGGGCTTCCGTGGCCGAGACCGGAAAGAAAGTGGCAGCATCGGGTCTTGCCAATGTGCGCGTCCTCCAGGCTGACATATTCGATCTGCCCTTCGAGGCTGGCTACTTCGACCACGTATTTGTCTGCTTTGTCCTGGAACACCTTCCTCGCCCTGTCGAGGCATTGCGCGTCCTGAAGGATTTCATCAGGCCTGGAGGCACAATCACAGTGATTGAAGGTGACCACGGCTCCGCCTACTTCCATCCCGATAGCGAAGCAGCCCGCAAGGCTATCTTGGCCCAGGTCGAGTTGCAGCGGAGGGCAGGCGGCAATGCGTTGATCGGAAGAGAGCTTTACCCGATGCTTAGCGGTGCGGGCTACAGCGCGGTTCGCGTTTCTCCTCGCATGGTCTACGTCGACTCAAGCAGACCGGAACTGGTAGAAGGCTTCACAAAGAACACATTTACGGCAATGGTTGAGGGCATCCGCGAACCGGCAATAAAAGCGGGAATAATCGAGCCGCAGATCTATGAAGCAGGAGTAAGGGACCTTTACAGAACAACAGCAGAGGATGGTGTATTCTGCTATACCTTCTTCAAAGCATTTGCGGAGAAGAGATGATTAGAGTGCAGGGATGATATGTGAATATGAGAAGCGAAAGGAGCTTTAACCAGAAAGTGGGAATGCAATCCTGGACCTGAAGCAATCAAAGGAGAGATCCATTGTCTTTATCGACGCCGGCATTGGCACATTGATCCAGCCAAATTAGATATACAGATTGAGACATATCTCTGGGGCTAGGTCAGTTTACCATCCAGCTTGAGGCTGTTAATATGACTGAAATTACCGACGAGTTCATGCGGGAAATGATCTCCCAAACCAAGAATTATTGCGTCGTTATCTTAAAGGCCGGGCCGAACAGAAATAAGGGAGGGGCTGAAAAGACCATCTGGGAGCACGGGAGAAGGAACTTCCACTTGCGTGCCAGCGGATTGCTATCCATTGTCTGTCCGATCTCTGATGGGAGCAATGTCTCCGGAATTGGAATCTTTAATGCAAATCTGGAAAAGGTAAAATCGATAATGGACGAGGATCCGGGAGTAAAAGAAGGCATATTCGTCTACGAGCTTCATGCTTGCAGAAGCTTTCCAGGCGACTGCCTGCCGGAGTGAGAAAATCATATTAGAAAATGGTGAGATATATTACCATTCCGAGAATGGAGATCTCGATGAATTGGATGAAGACAGGTTCGACTGTGATCATTTCGTAGAGATCCCTTACAAGAATGATCTCGACCTTGGCCAGAGCCTCGTCTTCGAGTTTGTAGAGTAGCATTTGCCGGAAGAGTGCGACCTCGTCGAGCATATCTTCAATGGGCGCGGAGCGTATGGACGGTTCAAGGCCCTCCTGGAAGACAGTGACCTCCTGCAGAGCTGGTACGATTTCGAGAACCAGAGAGAAGAAGAGGCGTTGCGTGAGTGGATCAGGGAAAACAAGGTCGAGCTAGAACCTTAAAGAACTAAAACCTCATAAGTCTTTTATACGAGAAGCATAACTTCACTTTGGCTCAATGGATTTAATTCGCCCCACAACGTGGTAAGCGGGCGGCGTCGGGCTCTGACCCGGGGCTGATCCAGAGGACTAAACTTCTGGAGGACTAACTTGGCAAAAGAGAAAGATGTAAAAGAGAAAGATGCTAAAGAGAAAGTAGCAAAAGATAAGGTAGCAAAAGATAAGCCTAAAAAGGTTGATGAGAAGCCTACCAAGAAGACCGTTGATGAAGATCTCCGGCATATAGTTCGCATTCTGAATACAGACCTGGCTGGAAAGAAGCAGGTCCATATGGCCCTGACGGGCATTAAAGGTGTGGGCCGCAGATGCGCCAAGCTCTTTACCGATAGAGCAGGTGTCGATCCCTTTGCCACACTCGGCTTGCTTCCCGATTCGGAGATTGATAAGCTGAAAAAGGTCGTCGAAGAGGATGCCAACAGCATTCTGCCTTCCTGGATGGTCAACCGGCGCGGCGATATTGAAACCGGCACCGACATCCATGTCATGGGCATGGACCTCAACATGACCCTCCGAGAAGACCTGGACCTCATGAAGAAGATGAGGAGCTACAAGGGCATCAGGCACGAGCGGGGCCTGCGTGTAAGGGGCCAGAGAACCAGATCCAGTGGACGCACAGGCGCCATTGTTGGCGTTAGCCGAAAGGCATTACCAGCCGCCGCTGCACCTGCAGCCAAGGAGTAGGTGGTAAAAAATGGGATATCCAGGCAAGAGTCGCAAGATGTATGCCAGGCCACGCACTCCCTGGCAGGCGGAACGTATCGCTGGAGAAGTGGAGGTCGTCAAGGCCTACGGACTGCGCAACAAGAGGGAGCTTTGGAAGGCTCAGGCTGTTCTCAGGAAGTACAGACAGTCCAGCCGTAAGATGCTCGCCGCAGTATCGATGGGACAGGCTCCTCCTGAAGCGGAGGCCATTCTCAACCGTCTCAAGAGGCTGGGCATGCTGAAAGAAGAAGGAGATCTTGACGCCATTCTCTCCATGAAGGTCAACGACGTTCTGGAGAGGAGACTGCAGACGCAGGTCTACCGTCAGGGGCTCGCTAATTCTTTGAAGCAGGCCAGGCAGTTCATCGTTCACGGCCATGTCCAGGTATCCGGGCGCAGGGTAGATGTGCCGGGCTATCTGGTGAAAAGGGGCGAGGAAATGAGCATTGATTATTACATGGGTTCCCCCATGGCCAAGGAAGGCCATCCGGAAAGGGCATCCAGAGTATCCAGGGTGGAAGGATAAATGGCAGAAGGAAAATGGGGCATTGCCCATATTTACTCGTCCTTTAACAACACGCTTATCACCATCACCGACCAGACCGGAGCCGAAACCTTGGCCAAGATCTCGGGCGGCATGGTTGTAAAGGCAGCCAGGGACGAGAGTTCTCCCTACACAGCCATGCAGATGGCCATGCAGGTCGCTGACGCTGTGAAAGATAAGGGAATTGTCGGGGTTCACGTTAAAGTGCGCGCACCCGGTGGAAACAAGCAGAGGTCTCCAGGACCGGGCGCTCAGGCAGCTATACGTGCTCTGGCGCGAGCGGGACTCCGGATAGGCAGAATTGAAGACGCGACCCCCATACCTCACGATGGAACGAAGCCCAAAGGAGGAAAGAGGGGTCGAAGGGTGTAGAGCTTGAAGTTCGAATTGCTTGAGCTGAGGGAGGACCGCATCCGGTACCTCCTCAGCGGCGTTACAGCCGCTTTCTCAAACGGCATTCGCCGCGCCTGCATGAGTGAAGTGCCGGTGCTGGCCCTGGATGAGATCAGCCTCTATGACAACACATCAGTGCTCTTCGATGAGCAGATCTCTCTCCGGATCGGAGAGGTGCCCTTGATTGCAGAGGACCTGAGCGTGTTCTCCCAGCCGGATGAGTGCCAGTGCGGCGGCGCAGGCTGTCCGGGATGCCGGGTGGAGTTTATGCTCTCCAAGGAAGGGCCGGGCATGGTCTACTCTGAGGACATTCAGTTCACCGATCCTGGTGTAAAGGCTGCCTTCGACAAGATTCCTATTGTCATCCTGGGAGAAGGCGAGAAGCTGGTCATGGAAGGCTTTGCCACCAAGCGAGTGGGCAAAGATCACTCCAAGTGGCAGGCGGGAACGCTATGCGGCTACAAGAATCTGCCGAGCTTTGAGATAAGCGTAGCCTGCGACGGATGCGGAAAGTGCGTCGAAGTCTGTCCCCGCAATATTCTGGTAATTGAAGAGGGCAGAGCGAAAGCTACAAATATACTGGAATGCTCTCTGTGCAAGCTCTGTGTTGGAGCGTGTGAGGCCGCAGCCATAACGCTCTCGCCAATCATGGATTCCTTCGTGGTCTCCATTGAGAGCAGTGGCAGCGTGGCCGCCAAAGATCTGGTGGCAGAAGCAGCAACGGAAATAAAGAAGCGAGCTCTGGACTTAGACGCCAAATTAGCAGAGTTATCTTAGAATCAGGATCGGCTCCGGCCGATCAAAACCCATATTTCGAGCGGGGGTTTCCAAGCCAGGTCAAAGGAGCAAGGTTGAGGGCCTTGTCGCGCAGGCGTTCGCGGGTTCGAATCCCGTCTCCCGCATTTGTTCGCTGAGGCGGACGCATTTTTTAATTGCTGCATTCTTCAGCTTTTTAATCAATAGTACTTTACGGGAAGTAGATCCCTGTAAAGCACCATCAACCTCCCTGAAGTTCAGAGTATCAGCGACTCTCCGCGCTCCCGGAAAGTAATAGATATTTATCTTGATAGTATCAATTATACAATGGGACTCAGAATCCCGTATTCCAAGAGATTCCATCGAAATTTCGATTTAAGAGAATGAAAAACTCTTATGATTTAGAGGTGAAAAGTATGAAAAAAATCTTGGCTCTCACGCTGCTGGCAATGTTTCTAGTTGGTGCTGTATGGGCTCAGCCAACTCCGCCGGCAACACCCCCTAGCCCTGAATCGCAAGGAATCCAAATCCCACAGGCATCTAGCTCGCAGGCTCCGCCGTCGTCAGAGAGCGGTCAGACATTGATGCCCACAAGCGCGGCATCAGCACGGGCTGCAGCTCCTTCAACCCTGGCAACTGCACCTTCATACGGGACAAGTGCTCCTTCATACCAGGGAACTGCACCCTCGTACGTGACAGGTGCTCCTTCAACCATGGCAACTGCACCCTCATACGTGACAGGTGCTACTTCATACCAGTCAACCACTGGATCAAGCACTTATGCGAGCACATACATGGTAGTCCCTCCTGGAGTCACAACTCCAAACAAATTTTACATTCCCTACTCGCCATCGACTGTGGCCGGGTGCAACTTCGGCCAGTGGCTGCCCATGTGGCTGGATGTCAGTGGAACCGGGCCACTCTATATGTATGAATGGTACCCGAATGGCAAGCTGGTGAGCAAATACCTGGCTTCTATACGCTATCCAGGCTGGCAAAAGATGTGGTTTAACGGCGATGCGGCAGGATGGCACACTCTTCAGTACTACTGCAATGGCTGGAGCAACTACATCTACGTCTATGTCTATGCCCCATATTATCCGCCATACTACGATTCCGGCAGCTATCCACAACCCACCTACCCAACCTATCCGCAAACTCCCGAGCCTGGATGCAATGCTCAGATAGTCATCACATCCGAATACATGAGAGGCTATTCTGTAAGTGTGGATGGCAACTACATTGGCGGTGACGGGCGCCGCGGAGACCATTTTGACGGCACTTTCGCCTTTACCGTAACAGGAGGTCAGCCTCATACCATAACTGTGGACAATGATGGGTCCAAATATACGCAGACCAACACCTACAGCTGCGGTCAGACCTATACCATGCATATATGAACCGGGACTCGTTGGTCCCACCCTTTTTCAAAGATAGATTGGAATTTTAAGTCTCTTTAGAGGATTATTAATTAAGTGTTCTCTCAAATTAGATTTTCATGGGTTCCCCAAACAAACCTTGATCGAAATCCTAATTATTGATCAAGCCTCTGTGTTTTAGAATTAGAATTATGAAAAGAGCGTCAAGCGGGCGATTCAGATGGAACGAAAAAACATGCAAGAATAAAGTTTGAGGAGGTTTGCACCAAAACCTCACATTGTCGTTGTAGGCAAACTATATATCTCGGCGATTGTCTACACAATGCTTGATAGAAACTCAAATACATGGATGTGATATTATTAAGGCTACTATATTTTTCTTAATCTTCCTGGTCGGACTGGCTTCTGCATATACTCCTGAGCAGCAGACTGCACTAAATCAAACTTCACTAAATCAAACTGCACTAAACCAGACTGCACTAAATCAAACTGCACTAAATCAAACTGCACTAAACCAGACTGCACTAAACCAGACTGCACTAAATCAGACTGCACTAAATCAAACTGCACTAAATCAAACTGCACTAAATCAAACTGCACTAAATCAAACTGCACTAAATCAAACTGCACTAAACCAGACCTGCACTAAATCAAACTGCACTAAATCAAACTGCACTAAATCAAACTGCACTAAATCAAACTGCACTAAATCAAACCGCACTAAATCAAACTGCACTAAATGAAACCACGCCAAAGGAACTTATAATTATCCCAGTATCTTCCAAATTGAAAAATCCATTCAAAGCCGGGAGTGAGCTATCCAAATTTGGGAAAAAACAGATATATGATCTTTGAGGAGTAAGGTCGAATCACCTAAAACTCCTATGACATGCACAAAGTGGAAGGACACGCCAGGATGATTTTGAATGAGTTGGATGATTACGAGAACTACATCTAGTGTTTGATACCCAACAGATTGCTGCGCCAGTTACGCTCGTAACTTTTCAGCCCCACGAAGTTTCAACCTCACAGGCTCGTAGCCCAAATGCAATGTGCTATTCCACACCAGAGTTAGAATAGAAATCTAATCCTGGTGTCATCGTGATCGTGGACTCTTCCGGCTTTGGGGAAGCTTGAGCTTGCCCCCCGGCCCCGCTGCCCTGCGGGTGGCGGCGTCCGGGGCTGGAAGCCCGGAAGGGTCGCTTGCTTACGGGCGCGCAGCCAGAAACATAGTTAACGATTGAGAGAAATCTTCCTTGCCGCCAGGCTATTAGGATAAATATTAAAAGCTTGGGCACCTTATATCTGAAAGAGAGAAATGACAACCCTCGCTAAGTTCGTTGAGCAATTGCCTCCAGACATTCAAAAAGAAGTTCGGAGCTATGCCGAATTTTTGCTGGAGAAAAGAACCAAAAAGAAGCAAAAGGTGCCGGATTTTGACTGGGAAGGTGCCCTAAAGGATCTGGGAGAGCAGTATTCCTCTGCGGAACTCCAGCACATGATTGGAAAGATGAGAGGAGCCTGATGTACCTCCTTGACACAAACATATTTTTGGAAATCTTGCTGCAGCGGGAGAAGAGCAAGGCCGCCAAGCATCTGTTTATCGCAAATCCCTCCACAGATCTTTTCATAACGGATTTCTCGCTTCACTCCATTGGTGTTTTCCTTTTGCAGAGAAATAGACATGAAACTACGTCCGCTTCGTGAAGGATGTAATAGTAAAGACAGGAATAGCTGTGATCGGATTAGATCCGGAAGAGGTTCTCGCTCTTGCAGGAGTCTCGAAAAAGTTTCATCTGGATTTTGATGATGCCTACCAATATGCTGTTGCACAGAAGTATGGCCTGCAGATAATGAGCTTCGACGCAGATTTTGATCGCACGGAAAAGGGACGCAAGATACCGGAGTCAAAATAATAATCTAATTCAGGAGCCTTTGTAACTCTTTTGAACTTTGGTGAGATCTGGGGCGCTCGCCCTCCGGCCCGGTAGCCCTTCGGGTGGCGGCGGTCGGAGCCGGGAGCCTGGGCAGTTGCCCACGCAGCTCACGAGCGCCGGGAGCACGTGCATGCGGCTGCAAGAGGGCTTGAAGAATGCGAGCAGGAAGAACCGTTTTGCCGAGATCCTGGAAGCTTTTTTCGCTAAGCTGAAAGCCATTCTTCTCTGCTGATCTCGCCTATCTCAGAATCTTCTTTATCAGATCAGCGCTAATATCAGCCCGATGAGGATTTGGGATCATCACTCTGATCGTTCCTTTCCACATCAAGGGATCTGGTCCTTTGCCCGTATAAGGGCCTTCGAATCCGAGGGCATGCAGCTTTCTTATCAGCTCATTTCCGCGAAACCGGGCATAACCTTGACGTGTTCTAGGCCTCGACAGGTGCTTTTATGATCTGTCCTTCAATCGCCGGGATAGGCAAATTGAATCGTAGACTAAACGCAATCCAATCTTCTATGGCCATCTTCAAATTCTCATGGCACTCTTCCGGAGTTTTACCGGTTGCCCAAACGCCTTTCAATTCTGGCACTTCGCCGTAATAAGGCTCTTCATCATCTATGACTTCATAGACCGCCATAGAGATAGCAGCCTGGATGTATTCGCAGAACATATCAGAAGTTCATACAACGCCAGAAGATATAACTTTATCTCGGAATCTTAACCTTGAGAATCATCAGGCTCCGTCGTGGGTGGACCAGCAGGCGCTCGCCTCCCGCCCGTAAGCCCTGTGTGCCTTGATGGCCATAAGATTCAAAGCTCTCCTGCAAGATGCTGTAGGTTCGAGCAGGCCCGAGGGACAAAGAAAGCATCCTTCTTCTGGTGCAACAAGAGTCAGTTTCTCGAAACATTTTTCATCTCCCCGACCATTGAACCGATTAGATGGAGATATGATTAGAGATGCCAGGAGAGCCTGAGAATATAAAGGTGAAGTGAATGATAATCTCTCGCCTAATTTTAAAGAACTGGAAAAACTTCCAATCGGTCGATATTCCACTGAATCCCCGCACATTTATCCTGGGACCGAACGGCATCGGCAAGTCCAATCTCCTCGATGCCCTTCGCTTTCTGGCCGATATCGCCCGGCCCGAGGGTGGTCTCTCTTTTGCTCTGCAGACCCGAGGCGGCCTGGAAAAGATCAAATTTTCGGCTGCTAAGAAGAAAGAAGCGGTGGAGCTGGAGGTGCACCTGGCAGATTCAGTTTCATCCGGAACCTACTATCGCTACTCTCTGGGCATCACAGCCGATCCTTCCGGATCGCCAAGGCTCGCCTATGAAAGAGTGAGAAAGAGCGGAGAGATTATTCTGGACCGGCCGGACAAAATAGATGCCTCAAATGCCACAAATCCGGATAAGACGTATCTTGAGACTATCAGATCTACAATCATCCGCACAGTCAGCATCAGTACAAACAACGATATCAAAGAACTGGCCATTTTTTTAGGATCTATTAGCTATCTCAACTTTAATCCGATGCTTTTTCGCCACCAGGATCCATTCCCGCCCGCGGACATTCCTGGCGACCCCTTCGGAAGGAATATCCTGCAAAGAGCGGCAAAAATGCCTGCCCCGGAACGGGAGAAGAGGATGAGAATCATCGATGACATCCTCAGTATCGCTATGCCCCAGATGCCCAAGCTTCGCTTCGCCACTTCCGATAAGTCAGGTTCGCTTAGCTTGGAGGGCACCTTCGATATCGGCAGGCCTAGAGCAAAATATGGGCAGGACAAATTCTCAGATGGAACCCTGGCAGCCTTTGCCATCTTATGGTCATATTGGGAAGATAACCCACTTCTGATACTGGAAAAACCGGAAGCTTATCTAAACTCAGGAACCATTCATCGCCTCTGCCTCATCATGTATATGGGATCGGCCCTGGCAGGCAAAAAGCAACTCATTATCAGTACTCATAGTGCGGAATTCCTCAAGCATGATCTCTACCCGATTAAACCCAAAGAGATCATCGTGCTGGCAGCGGGAAGCTACAAAGAAGGAACTAAGGCGTTCTTGGCCTCAGATATCCCTCAATTGGTGGAAGATATGGAAAACGGCATGAGCGCTGATGAAGCAGTCCCACATTATGCCCGTCCTATAGACGTGGTGGAAATGCTTTCCGAATTCATGGGTTCTGGCCGCGATATGGATGACGAATAGTGTCTGCCTACTTCTACATCTACCGGTTCATTACTTGAACTTCTGTCGGGCAAGCTGATTGCTCTCCTCTTCGTTCTCTTTTTCCAGCTTATCCAGGTCTACCGACTTAGCTTTAACAATTGCATCCTCCAGAAGTGCCCGCAGGTTGATCTTCTTGAGGACAATCGTATCCTCTCCCAGATCTTCCGCTACGAATTCATCTCCTTCTTTCAGCTTCATCTTTTGCCGGAGACGGCTTGGCAGTTGCACTCTCCCTCTTTCATCGATCTTTGCGAGCGGCATATATTCTTCTACCCACTTTACCCATTATTATCATTAATAACTTTTCGTGAAAAAGTTGCTCAGTTAGAGAAAAGCACCGCTGTTTCAGTTTGACCGGGATCTCATGAAAACACATCAGGAGCCTGGCGGCGCTCGCCCTCCGGCCCGGCAGCCCTGTGGGTGGCAGTGGTCGGGGCCGGGAGCCCGGGGCAGCTGCCCGCGTAGCTCACGGGCGCAGGAGCACGCGTGCGGGCACATTGGTATAGAATTGTTCATTGGTAGCCTGTAGCCTGCGTTCGTAGGTTGAAGCCGTGCAGAATTCAATTTGAAGTTCATGACCTCGCTCGCTTACTGAATCTTCATTTTTCCGGAGAACATTTAAGCTGGCCGAGCTAATAGTAATCCGTATGCTCACACTTACCGCAGTAATCCATAGAGATGAGGACATGTACGTTGCCGAGTGCCCGGAAGTTGGGACCGCAAGCCAGGGAAAGACCATTGAGGAGGCCGCGATAAATCTCAAGGAGGCTACCGAGCTTTATCTGGAAGAGTTTCCCCTAAAGATCAAGGAGAGATCTTTCATAACCACCTTTGAGGTAACAGAAGTTGCCGAAACTTAAGAGGGACATCTCCGGGGAAATCGTTATCAAAGTCTTGTGCAATCGTTTTGGATTCATGGTCTCAGGACAGTCGGGAAGCCATGTCAGGCTCTCTAAAGTCACGGCGCAAGGCAAGATAGGCACAGTTATTCCGATGCATGATGAGCTTAAGCCGGGAACATTGAAAAGCGTTCTAAAGCTAGCGAAAGTCGATCCCGAAGAATTTGCAGAGTACCTGTAAATGCCAAGTTGCTCATCCTCAGGAACGGCTGCCCGGCAGGCCTGCTTTCTCCGGATTATCTCAGAGTTGTTACTGTGTATCTGCCGGATGAAGATAAATGGATAAATTGCAGGGAGAGAACGTCAAAATGATTCCCGATATCTGCAGTTGCGGAAAAGGGAGGCTCAAGAAGGGCACAACCGATTTCACTGCTAAAGTCGAGGGAGAGATGGTAGTAATCAGAGATGTGCCGGCCTATGTTTGCGATAGCTGCAGTGAGGCCTATTTCTCAATCGAGACTACAAGAAAAATAGATAAGATCATGAGAGAATTTCGCGCAGGAAAACTTCTGACCAAGCCTCAAGGGGCTGGACAGGTCGAGCTAAAGCTGAGTGCATCTATTTAGCACTTACAGCTTTGCCAGAATCTCCTGCGCGTCTATTGGTTTTCTGGGGCCTGCGTCCATTCAGCCAGCCCGGCAGCCCTGTGGGCCCGCTTCCTGACAGCGATCAAGGAGATGATAAATCAGTTCAGTGCTCTTAGTCCATTTGCGCAACACTTCGGCTATGAAGACGGTATTATCGAGCAGATATCTTGAACTTCTGTCGGGCAAGCTGAAGGCTCTCCTCTTCGATCTCTTTTTCCAGCTTATCCAGGTCTACCGACTTAGCTTTAACAATTGCATCCTCCAGAAGTGCCCGCAGGTTGATCTTCTTGAGGACAATCGTATCCTCTCCCAGATCTTCCGCTACGAATTCATCTCCTTCTTTCAGCTTCATCTTTTGCCGGAGACGGCTTGGCAGTTGCACTCTTCCTCTTTCATCGATCTTTGCGAGCGGCATATATTCTCCTACCCATTTTACCCATTATTATCATAAATAACTTTTCGTGAAAAAGTTGCTCAGTTGGAGAAAAGCACCGCGGTTTCAGTTTGACCGGGATCTCATGGAAACACATCAGGAGCCTGGCGGCGCTCGCCCTCCGGCCCGGCAGCCCTGTGGGTGGCAGCGGTCGGAGCCGGGAGCCCGGAAGGGTCGCTCGCTCACGGGCGCGGGAGCATGCGGGCGGTCCCAGTGATCTGCCCGGTCCCTGCACCATTGAGTATATGTTAAGGGATGCCAAGACAGCCAAAGAACCAGTCTAAGGGCTATCAGGAGGCAAAGCGGTTTTAGGATATGAAAGGTTACCACATGCCCAGCGATCCGAGGTACGTCTTTAAGCTCGTCATATCGGGTTATTGATTTATTAAGGTTTCATAGCTTTTTTGCTTTGAAATCAATTGATTTGTCTGGAATTAGCTACTCCTAAGTCTTTCTGCATTATTCCTACAGAAAGCCCTCTCAAATAGTTCTCTTGTTCGGATATCTGATTCAGGAAATGAATCCACCCTTATTCATAACCCTTAAAGTTTTGCTCCTAGAAGGTCGTCTTTTTCCGCTGATTCCCATAAATCAAACAAAAACATGTGCAATAATTTTTTCTTGTAAGCAGAATAGGTTTCTATGGATTTCTGGTGCTATAATAAATCGGCCCGATTTCTCTTTTTAATTCATATCTGTCCATTAATGAGTCAAAATTGCCCATAGTCATTGGATTCCTTGACTCTCCCAAAATCGAAGAGATTTGTTCGCTTGGCTAGTTTCCGTTGGCAATGGGAATTTCGGTTCATCTGCAAAATCAGGATGATGTGCAAGGGCATTAGTCTTTGAAAGTCCCAATTTAACAATCCTGCAATTTTAATAAACTCCATGGGCAGGAGACCTCTCATTCATGTGGAATCTTCTCCTTTAATCCACTTGTCTCCATTTGAAAGATTGATATGTCTCGATCTTTCAATTTCAAGATTGTAATGCCATAACCAAGAGCTTTTTCTCCAGCCCCAAACAACCTTCGAATCGCAGGTTGGATCGACTTTGAATTTCGAAGCTAGTTTCTGTAGAATGCTCAATAAAGTAATCGTAATTGAATGTTATAAGTCAGATTTATTTTCGTATCTATGATTAATATCTTCGCTAATCAGCCTCATGTAGCATCTCGTCAGAAGCGTGGCGATAATAATCTGTGGCCCTAATTCTATTGAAAGGATTCTTTCTCAAATAGGTTAATTAGATTCCGTTCGTCAATTATCAATGTGAGTGCATATTTTATTTTCCTCAATGTCATTTATTTTTCCAGTATCGTTACTTTGCAATAGCTCGAATTTAATTGCACTTCAATAAGAGTAAAACAATCTTCTAAACTTAATCTACCTGTTTTCAGATCATTCTTGTTTTTCCTCCAGTTTTTACCAATATATTCATACAATAAGTTATATTCTTCATGCTATATAGTTGTATTGCCTCCAATTTTAAAGCTATTGGATAAAAATCATCCACTAGTGGCGAGGTACCTCTTTATAGTTCTCCGGCTAAGCAGGCATTATTACTTATCGCCCAAGGAGATTGTATCTTAAGAAGGAACTTTGATTAATTCCAGCTCCGTTATTAAAATACAAAAAACTTAAGTTCGACATGCCATGAATGCAGATCCGCTACTGAACATTTTACCCATCGTAAACATTCATAAATATACTTAAGACATTGCTAGCTGATAGGCAGAGAATCTTTATTATATATCCATAATTTTCAATTTCAGAAATATACGGCTTTTCGATAAGAACGCTTCCCCGCTGCTACCCAAATTCATTCAGAACGCCGGTCGGCCAGTTTCCGGAAATATTGGACTACTAATTAGGTCCATTGCGGAAGCGAGTAAGAAACGGGTCGTAAGCCCTGGATTACCTTGAGGCAGTATTAATCATCGTTGGCTTGGCTTGGATATCACGATATTCTCAGATCCACTTGGGGGCATAGATGTGACTCTCTACAAAGCCTTTTCGGACTAAAGAATTTCAACTACCCGCTCTGCCGCCCTTCCCTTGGACCAGTCAAGCTCATGGATCCACATCATTTGCTGCTCCTGTGATTAGTACTCGATAATCCCAGGGGCAGTAATCTCTCCAACCTCTCCTCCTCTAGTATACCGATCTGGCAGATCTCCCCCATTGGGACCTTTATCTCGCCCTCATCCCCGCCCACTTTCCCGTCGTTTTCACACCTTTTCATACCCCCCATTCCCTTCCTCTCGGATCGATAAATTCATAACGCTCCTCGAATGAATAGCGCATAATTGCAGAGGTGTACCCGAATTGAAGATAATCGGTCTTGCCGATCCTGAAGTAGAATCCAGTCTGCGCGATGCCGGTATAGGCATGTCCGTCGCAGAAGCGCGTTCCATTGCCGAGGTTCTGGGCCGCGACCCCAGCCTCACCGAGTTATACTGCTATGATGCCATGTGGTCGGAGCACTGCTCCTACAAGAGCTCCCGCGCCACACTGAAAGAATTCCTTCCCACCGACGGCCCCAACGTCGTCATGGGCCCGGTCGAGGACTCCGGAATAGTTGCCATCGATGACAACTGGTGCGTCGTCATATCCCACGAGAGCCACAACCACCCCAGCCAGATCCTGCCCAACGAAGGCGCAGCGACAGGCATCGGTGGAATTGTCCGCGACGTGAACTGCATGGGGGCGACTGTGGTCGCCACAGCCGATCCGCTGCGCTTCGGCGACCCTTACGGCCCCAAGGCCAGCAAGGTGCGCTGGGTGGCTGAGGGCGTGGTGGACGGAATCTGGCAGTACGGCAATGCTCTGGGCGTGCCCAACATGGGCGGCGACATAGTCTTCAACGAGAGCTTCGACGACAACTGCCTGGTGAACGTCGTCTCCCTGGGCATCGTCCGCCGCGACCAGATCATCCGCTCGCGGGCGCCTCCCCTGGCAGGGGCCGGGGGCTACGACGTGATCCTCATCGGCAAGCCGACCGACTCATCGGGTCTCGGGGGCGTCACCTTCGCCTCTGAGGCCCTGCGAGAAGAAGACGAGGAGACCAACCGCGGCGCTGTGCAGATCCCGGACCCCTTCCTGAAGAATGTGCTCTTCAAGGCCAATGACGATCTCTTCCGACTGGTCCGCGAGTCGGGCATCGAGATCGGCTTCAAGGATCTGGGCGGCGGCGGCTTCACCTGCGCCACATCCGAGATGGGCTCTGCAGGCGGCTTTGGCATGGAGATCAACCTGGACGAGATGCACAAAGCCGGCGACTTCCCTCCCGAGGTGCTGAGCATCGCCGAGACCCAGGAGCGTTTCCTGATCGTCTCGCCGCCGGAGCTACGCGAGAAGATACTCAAGATCTACAACGAGGACTGGGACCTGCCCAACGTCTACGAGGGCGCAAGAGCCAGCGTCGTGGGCAAGATAAATACGCGGCGACAGATTTACAGTCCAGTATAAGGGCGAGACCGTCTGCGATGTGCCGATACAGCACCTGACAGCAGGCATCCGCTACGAACGTCCGGAACAGGAGCGCATCTACAGCGAGGCCGAGCCGGAATTCGAGGAGCCTGCGGACTACAATGAGGTCCTCCTCAAGATTCTGCACTCCCCCAACATCGCTTCCCGGGAGCATGTCTACAGATACTACGATACCGAGGTCATGGGCAACGCCGTGATCCGGCCTGGAGAGGCGGACGCCGGACTGATTGCGCCTGTCCGGGGCGAGAAGTTCGGTGTAGCCTTGAGCTGTGGACTCCAATCCCTTCTACGGCAGAATCAGTCCCTACTGGGGCGGAGCTACAGCCGTGGCCGAGGCCATGAGAAATGTGGCCGCCATCGGCGCCACGCCATCAACTCTAACCGACTGCCTGAACTACGGCAACCCTGAGAAGCCGGAAGCCTTCTGGGAGTTCCGGGAAGGCGTGAAGGGCCTCGCCGAATCCTGCAAGAAGATCTGGCTGAAGGGCTATGGAGATCAGCAGCTGCCTGTTCCAATAGTCTCCGGCAATGTGAGCTTCTACAATGAATCGCCCCAGGGCTCAGTGGACCCGTCACCCGTGGTCGCCTGCGTGGGCATCATGAAGGACTTCAGCAAAGCCATCACCATGGAGCTGAAGGCTCCCGGCGACAGGCTCTATCTGATCGGGCCGAGATTTGACGAGCTGGGCGGCTCGGAGTACTACCGAACCATATTCGGGGTCATGGGAGCAAATGTTCCCATTGTCCGGTTCGATCTGGAGAGGAGCATGATCTATGCCGTCATCGACGCCATAGATGAGGGCCTGCTCGCAGCAGCGCATGACATCTCCAACGGCGGCCTGGCGGCGACAGTAATGGAGATGGCACTGACCAGGCCTGCAAGGTTCGGATTCGATCTGAATCTGGACTGTGTCCCGTCCGGAGACCTCGGTATGAGAACCGACAAACTGCTCTTCTCTGAGTCCTCTGGTTTTGTCCTGGAAGCAAAATCCGGAAAGGAGGCCAGACTGGAGGAGCTTCTGAGGAAGTCATAACCTGGAGCCGATGCATATCGGCCAGGTAACAAGCAAGAGACGGATTAAAATGTCAAGATCAGGCGAGACTGTGGCCGACCTGGACCTGGATGAGGCAAGAGCAGCATGGACCACGGGTCTTGTGGAGGCGATGAGATGAAGATCGCAGTAATGCAGTTCCCTGGCACGAACTGCGAGTTTGAAACTCTGGTGGCAGTGAAAGCGGTCGGCATGGAGGGAGAGCTCTTCCGCTGGAACCGGCCGGCAGGCGAGCTGTCCGGGCTTTGACGGATTCGTCATTCCTGGAGGCTTCTCTTACCAAGACCGGGTGCGAGCAGGCGTGATTGCCTCCAAAGAGCCGGTCCTGGCGGCTCTCAAGGAGGAGGCTGCCATTGGCAAGCCCATCATCGGCATCTGCAACGGATTCCAGATCCTGGTGGAGACCGGTCTCCTGCCCGGTTCGGGAAACGTGGATATGGCCCTGGCCCAGAATGTGATGGTCTCCAAGGGAAACATCGTTCGCCGGGGCTACTACTGCGACTGGGTCAACCTGAGACATGACGCCTCATCCAGGAGGTGCAGCGGCTCCTTCTTGATCGAGATGGGCGCTCTCTTGAAGATCCCCATCGCCCACGGTGAGGGGAATCTGGTAACGACATCTCCGGGTCTTCTGAAAATGCTGAACGATCAAGAACAGGTGGTCTTCCGCTATTGCGATAAGAACGGCAGGGTCATAAATGAGTTCCCGGTGAATGTGAACGGCAGCACTGAGAGCATCGCAGCCATCTGCAATCCGGAAGGAAATGTTCTGGGAATGATGCCCCACCCGGAGAGAGTCATTCTTCGCCTGGCAGCTTCCCTCCTTCGATCCGAGAAAGCAAAGGCCGGATGAGCCTGGACCCGGAAGACGGGTCTTCGAGTCTATGAAGCGCTACATTGAGGTGAATCCATGCTAATGGAATCGGATAGTGAGAGTCTTGATGCAGAAGTCGATGCTGGTGTCGATGCGGATATCGATGCTGGTGCCGAGGATGTCGATGCTGGGGATGATCTGGCGCTGATTCGGTTCCGATACCGCACCGCATGATCATGATCAATTTGCGGGTCTGGCTGAAGATCCCGGATGCGGAAGCGGCCACTGTGAAGAACACTCTGGTGCGACGCCTGGGCTATGGAAACGTTCTGGAAGATGTGAAGAAGGAGCGGCTCTTCAGCATTGAGGTCGATTCCGGAGACCCGGAAGAGCTGGCCAGGAGCTTTGCCAGAGAGCTGGTCAATGAGAACAAAGAGAGCCACAAAGTTCTCATCGATACTCTGGAGTTCGAGGAAGGCTATGTGCCGGTGAAGGTCGCCCTGCATATCGAGGACGGCGAGGCCATCTCCACGCGGGAGCGGCTGCGAAGCCGCCTGGGCTTCAAGAATGTGGTGGATGTGAAGAAGGCGACCGTCTGGAAGCTGTACTTCAATAGCCTTCGTCCCGAAGCCGAGATGAATGCCAGGGAGATTGCGGAAAAGCTGCTCATCAATCCGCACAAGGATACCTACGAAATCTTAATGAGCCAGTAAGCCGCGCTGGCGGTGATGATAACGAGGGTTATCAGCCCTCATCTATCTCTTTTTTCCGTCTTTTAGAGGCTGCACATCAACTGGCCTTCTCCAGAGGTAGCGATGCATTCCCAACGGTTTCATTCTCAGCTGCTGCCTGCATTGCGGCCGGCTTTGCATCCTACGCAACTGTGATCTCGCCGGATCTGCGGCCGGTAATGCTGCAGTAGGCAGTCGCTTTGAGAGCATCTCCCTTGCTGGCGTTGATGGGATAGTCATAGCTGAACTTGGAAGAAGTGGGCTGGCTCTGGTATTCTTTGGTCAAGACTTGCTTACCGTTCTTCTCGACGACAATCTTCATGACATAATGGCTGCTGGGATTTGATACGGCATGAGTCGTTGTTACATTCAGGGTCTGATTCTGGCTGTCGTAATCGAGATTCACTCTGGCTGGCGAATGAGCCATGGCAGGCATTGCCAGCATGACAATTAGTACCATTGCCGCAAGCGCTCTAATCTTAGAGGTCCAGAAAGGCGAAACCTTTGTGTTAATTGATTTTTTATCCTTATGCAGCATGCAAAGAACACTCCTTTGACAATGGGAAATAATTGCTGCTAATTAGGACCGGATCTTATAAAAAGTTTAGCCGGGAACTGAGAGATTCAGCATATTCAGCACTAATGGAAAAATAGGACTGGATTGGTGTGAAGGCATGAACGAAATAACAATTGTAGATGAAAAGGCCCGAGCTCGTGGCAGGAATGCGACGGAAAGGGCATTACAAGGAGATCGCAAAGATGCTGCCTGCTCTATTTGAGTATTCTATGAGCCAGGGAGCCGTAATTGCCGGGCCGCCCCTTTATCTCTGGCATGAGAAGAGCGTTGAAGATGCAGTGAAAGCCGATGAGGCAGGCAATGCCGACATCGAAGTCTGTGTTCCCGTTGCCGAAAGGATACTAGAGAAGGATGAGATCAAGTGCCACGAGCTTTCCGGCGGGAAGATGGCGAAGGTAATTCACAAAGGCCCTTACGAGGCGAGCGGGCCGGTTTACGAGAGGCTCTTTGCCTGGCTTCAGGAAAATGGACTGAAGTTGACCGGGCCCATAAGAGAGGCTTACCTGAACGATCCCAGAGAGGTCCCGCCGGAGGAGATCCTCACCATAATCTATGCGCCCATAAGTTAGTGGTTTGTGTTTATCAATCTCGAATTTTCTCTCTTTTAAACCTATCAGACTATTGGATCTACGACCTCAATTGAGTCTATCCGTTTAAAAGCCCGATCATGTGTCATTAGCTTCTTGATCCCGAGCTCTTCCATAGCGGCCAAGATAGTGGCATCTCACCCGCCTATTCCAATTTGTGAGAACTTTGCAAGAAGTTCAATCGATCTTATAGCCAATAGCTGGTCGAAGTCGACAACGTCCATAGGGAATGAAAGGAATAGATCCATTTTCCTCTTTCCCTGAGCACCTAAACTCTTGATGAGGTAATGGGCTAACTCCATCTCGACTACGGTATTTATAGCCACAACCCCTTCCAGTGCTAGCTCTAATTTCTCTGAAACAAGATCGTGCTCTTGGGCAGAGCGATCAAAGTAATAGCACCAAATGTTGGAGTCTATAAATATCAGGCTTTCCATATTCTCTTTACCTCAAGAGGATTGATCTTTGAGATCTCCACACAGCCTTTCAATTCCCTCTTGAACTCTTCTTTGGCAATTAGAGGCTTGATAATCACTTTTCCATCTTCAAGCCCCACTTCAACTTCATCGCCCTCTTTCAGCCCCGCTTTTTGCACGATGTTCTGAGGAATGGGAAGTTTGCCGTCTTCGAATTTTGCTCTTATCATGCATGCACCCCGTCTAGCTATATGTGCATCCACCTAATTAAATCTCTCTGGAAACGGACTGGACGATAGGAGTTAGGCCTCATAGAATACAGGAAAGGACTCTCTCGCATGCAGGCAGGCGCGCGCGTGCGCATGGGCCTGCGGGCACTGCACGCAGGATTTCAATTGCTGGGCGATTATAGTTTTCATCTATTATTGCAGCTTGCTCACAACTCTTGCGGGTCCGATTGCTCTCCCGTTTTATCCAGGAATCGCTCGATTGATTCCATAAATTCGTAGATATCGTCCATATGCTCTGTTAGAATTTTATAAGCCAAAAGGTCGTCAATCCTTCCATATCTATGGACTATTATATTTCTGAATCCCTTCATTCTTCGAGTCTTCTCTGCCATATTCTGCGTCAGTATTTCATTTTTGACTAGGCTTTCAACAAAACTCTCTTCGCTCTCGGGAACGCTAAGACGCAGATCCGAGTTAATTATTGAGGTAATATCAATAATATTCTCGATGGCAAACTCCATTCTCTTGTAGATTCCATCCTTGACCAGCCCAAGCTGAGAAAATTCCTCGAAGCTTTGAGGAAGGTTCTCTGAAACAAGGTTCACGCTCTCCTCGATGTCAACTAATTTTGACCTTATCAGTTCCGCCCTGAGGTTTCTATTTCTTGCCATTCCATGCCTCTGCTTAGGTTATTGGTTCTATTCCCAGGTAATCGTAGTATCCGCGCTTGAAGGATTCAAACTCTTTAATCGTCTCATAAGCTTTGTCGTACATAAAGGTGGTATCGTCCTCGTACAGGACCTTGCCCTTCAAGACCTGGCGGCGTATAGGAAGCGGAAGCTGCTGGAAGATCTTGATATCATAGACATCGTCAAAGAGATCGGATAAGACTTTGAGACGGAATTCGGAGGCATCAGCATCATCGTAGTACACGCTGATATCGATGTCCGAATCCTCTTTCATACGGCCTTCGTTGGCTGAGCCATAGAGGATGATAAATCGAATCTTGGGGCCGCCTAGAGCTATGATCTCCTTGACGGCTCGATCAATTTTTTGGGCTAAGCTTGGCATAATGATTGATCCCTTTGCGGGCTTCTGCGGCATTTTAGTGGATATTTAATCGGACAGCATATGCCATGGCAGCCAGAATATCCTTCTGCAGGTTGTATTCCTTGGCATTTTGTGCCCCAAATCACTATCTATACTGCTTTCTCAGCATAAATCCTAGGATCTGCCTGGGGTCTACAAAGCGGACGAATCAGAGTTTGTCCTTGAGCAACTGGTAAACTATATAGACCACAAATATGAATATCGCCACTCCAGCAAGGAACCACAAGGTTCTCCAGAGGGCAATGACGATTATGATTGCCAGAACCAGCAAGATCAGGCTCTTAATAGTACTATCGTCTGCCATATCTCTTAAATATGTCATCTCCCGATAAAACCGTTTCGACAGAAGAAATCGCAAGAAACTATAACTATTACAGGGTTGCACTTTGATTAACTTGAGGTGATAGACAACGGACACCATTGATTTCGAGATCATGAAAGCAATAGCCGCCCTTAAGGTTCCCTATCCAAAAGCAGATAGGATCAATTCTCTGGTAAAACTTGATCCCGAAGAACTTGGGGCACGCCTGGGTGGGTTGGAGATGCAGGGATATGTCAAAACCCAAAGCGAGTCGGATATGGAACGTTCCAGCCTCCCAAACGGCATAAATGCGGCAGGGCTAACCAATCTTGGGAAGCGGGCTTTGGCAGGACCGAGATGGTAGCATGATGGCAAATGTGCCGATGGAATCGCTTTGATATTCAGACTTTGGAGGCTTTTCAGCAATCCCATGTTCTAGAAGATGGGCGGTAAATCATCTCCGCATCCCTTTAAATTATTAAACCATTATGCAGTTGATTGTATCTCGTGAATTTCGCTATCTGCTACCACACCTTCAGATCGGTCCCCTCGATCCTCATCCCGGCTCCCTCGAAGTGCGCTACCACTCCCGAATGCACCTTCTGCATCATGCAGTGTATGGGCAGGAAGCCCATCGCCTAGCCAACCTCCGACCTCGCCCCAACGAATCGTGCCCTCAAAGGCCAGAACCTACATGCTATTAAATTTATGTAAGAAACATTTCACTTAGTGGATACCGGGTTATAACCTAAAAAAAAGGATAAAATAATAAGCTGTCGATTTCTTCCCCCTTCACGGAATTAAGGCGAGTTCAACCATTGGTAGGTTCCATAGTCCCAGGCAAAGGGATTGCCACTATTATAGTTATCAAACACTTTCTGGTTTGCTCTGTTCGCAGCTTTATAGTCCAGTGCGGCTTGAGGAGCATTGCTATCAAATGGAACATCGTACCCAGAATAACTTCCTAAAGACTTTGCGGGATTATTGGGTGAAGGTGGGTAATAATTTGCTGTTGGATTGTAAGAAATTGTCACTGTGTTTGATACATCTATTACCACAGGATTGCTTGTTATCCCGCCTTCAATAAATGACAACGTGTACCGTCCAGGAGCATCTGCATAGAAGCCAAGCTGGCTAGCGGGATAAAAGAAGTAGCTAGAGGTATAATTCTGACCACTTGGATCGACCAGGATAAGGTTGCCGCTGCCTTCGCTGGGCGAGATCGCCAATAGCGATACCATCGTTCTCTGGGGAACTGCAGCGTATTGTGACCAATCTGTTGCTCCCTGTATCCATAGGGCATTACCGGATGCGGTTGATTGATAGGTAGAGTAAGGAACTTGCTGCATCTGGGTGCCGAAGTAGACATTTGCTGGGGTCTTGCCTGTGAGATTGAATTGCACTGGGGGCTGAATATATGAGTTTGGGACAGATCCTGTAAGTGCAGTATAGAATTGAGAGTACTGCGAAGTACCTGGCGAAGTGCTTGAACTGCTCAGTGGGATCACATATTGCCCTTGAACCCCTGATAAACATGCCAGTAGAACAAACGCCAATAACGTCGATAATAACCTGTTTGTTTTCATAATTCACGGATAGGATGACATTGAAATAAATATGTTTTGGCATTAGATATTAATGTGTTATAATCTATCGCATATAATTGAAGTGCGAAATCAAGATTACATAGAATTGTTTGATCTGGAGAGAGCGCCCCGAATATGCACTTTTTGGTTCCTTGTTCTCTCGACCATGATGTTCCTCCTGCACCAAGATTTGATAAATTCCGATGAAGATGTGATCCAAGCCAGCTAGCATCATCAATCTTTTTCCTGTTCCTTTGCCTGCTTCTTTGCTTTGAGATTCCACATCATCCAGGTTCATTAGGGTTCGGTCTAGAACATATTGTTATTGAAAGCGGTAAAAACCAGAGTTGATAATCTCTTGTCCTGCATTCCTGTGGTATCTAATTTAACTGTCCCATTATTGGATGTCGTGTTTCCTGAGCTATTGATTGCAGGACTGACTGCAAAGCTGTTCTGACTAACATTGCCATTGCTGGTTTGGTTACTGGATGAATTGCTGTTTAATGGTTCATATTGAGAGAGCGATTTCGCCTGTAATGTCGTTTGAGGATCACTGCCAAGGTTGTCCCTGACAAACTCATCAAAGCTGGACATGTCGATGTTGACTGCCGGGTCGCCCATGAAGTTGGATGAAGAACCCCCGCCGCCGGAGACTGAACAACCTCCTGCACAACCTCCTTTTGCCTGAGGAAGATAGATGAAGACGGATGATATGATCACCAGAAATAAAATCGTATGCTTGATACTAATCCCCATAGGCTCCTAGAATAAGTGGCTGCGGTTAAAAGCCCTTCGATAGGGTGGCTTAAGCTTTTGGTTTAAGGCATTACAGAGTGATTGTATTGCCTGATCACAAACCCCTGATGGATCATCAATCATATTTCAGGACTCCATTCGATACCAATTAAATAAATCTATAAATAAAAAATAATATTTTCAAGTTGTAAATCTGTATGCTATTGAATTGGCTTCGATGGAATTGGGCGAGGTTGCGCTCTTATACCTGTTTGAAATAGGAATTGTGCTCATGGGATTCTTTATGGCGATTGCCTTGCTGCTCTGGTCTGTTATATTGGTTTGATTTGTGATATTGGAATCGTTTGAACCATTGGTTTGACTCAGGGCATTCTTAGATAAGCTCCCAAGGAGGATTACTTTTCCGGTAGTCCCTCCTTCCTGTATTGATTCTGCCAGGCCAATAAACACCATTAAAAGCATAATGCCAATTAGCAGTCTCATTGATCAAGCCTCCACTCTACGGATAGAATTTCTTTCGCAAAAGACTTTTGGGTAATTGCAATCTTAAGAGGATTGTATCCCTGAAGAAGTGATTTTGCGCTTGATAAGTACGATGAATTATTCGCGAAGATGTGCAGAGGCATCGGATGTGAAATCGTATCAAAAATCAACAAACGCCTCACTGAGAAATCGATAATAGCCTTCTTCATTGCATCCTGATGCGCAGTAAACCATTTCTGCATCATGCAGTGCTCGGGCAGGGAATCGCACTGTCTCGCCTACGTCCGGCCTCTTGCCCCTAGTGAATGATGCCCTCAAAGCCAGAACCATTGCGAGGCCCAATGTCCTCGGGCGCGGGCAGCCCTGCGGTAGATTCAATAACGCTATTTGGCATACTCTACGTCTTCCATTCCGCTGAATTCTCTATCTCCTGTCAAAAATTTTATTCCCAGCTTTCTGGAATAAGAATAACCAAGGGCATCCACCAGGGAAAGCTTCTTTCCGGTCCTATTTTCAGACAATCTGAACCGAGACGCATTTGTATAATCTGTGTCATTTGTAAGCATGACATCGATCTTAGCTCTCACGGATTTCATAACCCTTGCAGCCTCATCGGGTCCAAAATCCCTGAAAAGAGCGTATGCCAACTCAAGAATATTAAATTCTGTAGAGACCAATTCCACGTCAGAATAGCTCTCATAGTTGGGATTTCCCTTGAGAAGCTCGATGAGGGCGTAAGTATCCGCAAATAATCTAACCATTGGTCTCTCTCAGCTCATCCTTTAAAGATTGAGAGTCGATCTTCCACTTTTTTAAGAGCCCGAAGAGGCTCCTTTTCTTCAATTCAATGTCCACCTCTTCTCCTTCAATCAGATCCAACTTATCAAGGGGCTTCAAGACATTGTTTTCGTATTTCGCCTTCACAATCATCCCATCACCGATATCAAAATAGCCTCTCAAGTTTATATATTTAGCCTGAAACGCCATATTGCAGACAGGTCAACAGCACCCCAGGCACACTCTCGCATTCCTGCGTGCGTGAGGAAGGCATGTCTTTAAAGGGCGGAAGGTGGAGGCCAGGCATAATAAGAGACCCCGGACCACGTGGAGTGATGATTAATATGCCTAAATCTCGAACATCCTCCACATCAAAACCCAGGGAGCGAATAGCCTCAGCACTCGATCTGGGCATATCTGCATCGAGCAAAAATTTAGGCTTGTACATAGACGGTGATCTCTTCTCCGGCTATCAATCGGGCCGCATATGCCAGGGCAGCAAGAACATCTTCCTTTTGTAGATCGTATTCCCTGACAATCTCAACAATATCCATGCCGTCGGCAAGTGAGCCGAGAATTATCTCCAATGGAACACGGGTACCCTTTATGATCGGCTTTCCATGCCTTACTGCCGGATCGATCACTATTCTATCTTCGTACATTTTGTACCCTCGGCTATGTAACAGACTTCTCGGCATAAATTCATTATCATTGTTTCTTTAAAATCTGTTTTCCTAACATTCATCAGTCGATTGCCTCTATTCCCAGGTAATCGTAATACCCGCGCATGAAGGATTCGAACTCTTTAAAGGTCTCTAGGCTTTGTCGTAGATAAAGGTGGTATTATCCTCGTACAGGACCTTGCCGTTCAGAACCTGCATTCGTATCGGAGGAGGAAGCTGTCAAAGGTCTTGATATCATAAACATCATCAAAGAATTCTGATGAGACCTTGAATTCTATCGTTCTTCAAATTCTCGCATAGTTAAGAAGCAAAATTCTCGATTCCATTTACCACACCTTCAAATCGATCCCCTCGATCCTCACCCTGTTCCCTTCCGAGTGCACCACCACTCCTGAATGCACCTTCTGCATCATGCAGTGCTCGGGCAGAAAGCGCACCGTCTCGCCCACCTCCGGCCTCTTGCCCCTGCTCACCGTTCCCTCAAAGGCGAGCCACCATGCAGATGCCGATGTCCTCCGGCGCAGGCAGCCCCTGCAGCAGGTGCACCGGCCCGACCAGATGAACGGTGACAATCCCCTGATCGGATCTTGAGCACTCTGGCAAAATGAGTGATAGGGCAGCCCAACGGCCGGTAGCGGAAGATGTCGCCCTCCTTCAGCCGCGCCTCGGGATTGAAGGGATGCAGATCCTCCCGGCAGGAGGGCTCGCCCGGCAGCGGCGCTAAGGCGAAATCCGCCTGCAGGCCGTCCAGAACGCCGATGATCTCCTCCGTCTTCTCCGAGCAGGCCAACAGCTCTGCAATCTGCTCCGCCCGACCCTTGAATCTCTCCTGCTTGAGAATAGTGCACCTGTCCAGCCCGGCCACATCCACCAGCTTGGCTGCGAACTCCCGGCAGCTGGAGAGGCCGCACTCTCCGCAGTTGTAGCCCGGCAAGAGCTTCTCGATCTGCTTCATGCTCGTTCCATCCTCTCCGGCCTTTTCCCTGCTTCTCTCTGCTCACTCGCCGGTGTACTCCATGAAGCCGTCCAGATGGCGCAGCACGCCCCGGTGGTGCTCCTTGGAGACGCGCAGCTCGCCCGTGCATAAGGTGCAGATGGCCAGAGGCGGATTGTGCCGCAAGACCATCTCCCCGGAGATGTCCGGCCAGCTTCATGATCAATTCCGCCAGCTCCGCCGAGCCCTTGCCGGATAGCCCGTTGGCCTCGATGATCCGGCATCCGGGATTGGCCTCCAGAATGCGCTCCCGGAAGACCTCCCTCTCCGCCTGGGAGACGAGATCGCCCTTGGTCATGACCGCAGCGTCGGCAGTGGTGAGCAGCGGCCCGACCTTTAGAGGGCTGTTGGGGCCGGTGGTCACATCGATCACGCAGATGGCCAGAGCCTTGTCCGGGTAAGGAGCACAGCGCAGACACAGCCCGGCCGTCTCATTGAGCAGGATGTCCGCTCCCTGGGCTTCTGCCCACTCCAGCATCTCGTCAAAGTTGTAGATGGCGTAGTGGTCCGGGCACATGTCCTTGGAGAGGCCCACGGCCACGGGCACCTTCAGCCGCTTGAACCGGGCGTCGTCCTCAGTCCACATGCAGTCGATCTTGACCAGCGCCGGGTCTGGCCCCGCCCGGATCAGATCCTTCACGGCATGCATGAGCACTGAGGTCTTGCCCGAGCCCGGCGTGCCGGCCACCACCACCATCTTCAAGCTACTACCTCGCCCTGGCGAATGGTCTCCCGCAGCGCTGTGAGCCAGCCGTCCACCCTCTCGATATCCTTGAAGATCCTCTGCTCATCCTCGTTGGTGCTGATGACCTTGGTCATGCCTCCGTTCTTCATCACAATGCGACGGGGGGCCATGAGGGCCAGCATGGGGTCATGAGTTACCACTACCACGATCTTTCCCTCGCCGGACAGAAGGCGCAAAGCCTCCTGCTTCTTTATGCCCGCATTCTCAATCTCGTCGATGAGCACAATGGGCGAGTCGCTGATGACGGCGATGTCCGCAACCATGAGGGCCCGTGACTGGCCGCCGCTGAGAATGGTGAGCTGGAAGGCGGGATTGACCGGCTCTCCAGTCAGGGTGTTGGCCAAGCTATGACCTTGTCTGCCAGCCCTGGATCCTTGCCCCGGGATTTGGCATGCATTCTCAGAAACTCGCCCACAGACATGTCCGCCAGAAAGTGCATATTCTGGGAGAGCTGGGCCACCAGCTTCTTCCTGGGATCGCTGCGTTGCTCCACCTCAGGCGCAAGACCGTTTATGAGAATCCTTCTGCCCGAGGGCGTGTCTCCCAGGGCAAACTGCTCAATGTCGGCGATAAGAGTGCTCTTGCCGGAGCCCGTGGGCCCTACTATTCCTATTATCTCTCCCCGGGCTATCTCGATCTCGGATACGGCATCGGGATGGCCGTCCTTGTCCACGCCGCCCTGAATCGTTAATGTCAGGGCCCCGGCCGGACAGCTTGCTGCATAGTTGGCTGGACATGTTCGGGTCTGCTCGCGTATTTGTTGCACAATTGATCTGCTGGCATTGATTGTCTGGCAATCCACTGCATCAGACTGCATCGGCTGTCTGAATCGCAGTTTGGCCTCGCTCATACTCTGGCTGATTGCCTGGCTCATTTCTTGCCCTCCAGAAATTGCACTGCTTGCTCCCAGTGGGAGACGGTGATTTGCGGCTTCAGCATGTGCAGGGTATGCTCCTCTTTGATCCTGGCCACGCCGCCGCCTGTGATGTTGAGAAGAATGATATCTTTGGGTTGAATGCTGCCTGCATCTTGCCGCCTGCTCCAGCGCCGCCACGGCTATTGCCGGAGCATTGAGAATGTCGATTTCCTCAGACTGCTCAAAGAGCTTCTTGGCCGTCTGCTGCCTGTGCGTCTGTTATGCCGTAGACCTCGCCACGGGTTTCCTGCAGCGCGTCTCTTACGCCGCCTGGAATGGCGTAGGGCGGCTTTCGGTTGAAGAGAACGTCATCGAACATATCGCTGCATGGGGGCTCGGCTCTTTTCCCGTCCAGGCACAGTAAATGGGCGCATTGGGAAGATTCTGGGCCAAATGCAGCCTGGGAAGGAAGGAGCCGAAGCGGCCGTCCTGCCCTGAGGCGAAGAGCGGCCTCCCAGGCGGATATGCCGCCCGTGCCGCTTCCCACCGCCTGGAAGTAGTGCTCGGGCATGCGTCCCAGATGTCAGGGCGGCGTCGAGCATCACTGTGCCCATGCCGTCCCGGCGGGCGATGTTTCTCGCTCCGCCCTCTGGCGCAAAGCCGGGTCGGGATTGCACCTTTTCCGCTATCTGAATGGCATCGTAGTAATCGCCCTTGCACGGCTACTCAGAGTCACCGTGCCTGCCCTGCGGGCACGATTGTCCACATTCTGGCCAGGGCTTTTTCCGGCACGAAAAGAACCAGAGGCTGGCCGGTGAGAGAGGCCACGTGGGCAAAGGCGCGGGCGGTGTTGCCGGCCGAGGCCACCACCAGAGTGGGCTGATCGCCGCGCTCCTGCAGCCTCTGCATGGTAGGCGCGGCCTCCAGATCCTTGAAGCTGCAGGTGGGCATCTTTGCGCCGCGCTCCGGCCAGTAGCCGTTGAAGCTGATGTAAAGGTTTTCCAGGCCCAGCTCCTCTGCCAGGCCGCGGCTCTTGTAGGTCACAGGCGCGCCGTCTGCTTCGGCTATAATTCCCTGCACGGGAAGCCAGTCCAGGAAGCGCCAGATGCCGGGCAGGTCTCTTTGGCTCTATCTGCCTGGCCAGGTAATCGGCGCGCAGAAGCGAATTGTCATGGGGGCAGCCGAGAGAATAGGCAGGCTGCACTGATCTGTCGCTCACACATCGAAGCAGATATTCGCCCATAGAGGCAACTTCTCCAAATGGAGAATATAATGTTTTCTATTTAGGGACAAATTTTGTCCTAATTGTGAAAATAGATTTCAGGAAAAATACCATTGGCCTAAATGTAGAGCCATACTGGATATTAATGCTTTGCCTGAGAGAAGCTCGTCTTTCAACCCAAAAGTAGAAATATTTGAGATACATTGTCCAATAGTATGCCAAATGTGGAGAGGGTGATGAGGGCCGCCTTCCAGTCGGACGAGAGACTGCGGGAAACCTTGAAAGAGGTCTTCAGGGAGCTGGGGCTTTCCGCGCGGGAGTTTTCCAAGGTCTCGGCAATTCCGCAAAGCACTCTCTACAAGATCCTCTCCGGCCACAGAGAGCCAAATATCACCACGCTGCGCCAGATTGTAAAGACGATTCGCCAGCTGGAAGGCTCGGAGGGAAACTTCATCGCCATCATCGCCGCCCGGCCTGTTCTGGACAAGATCAGCGAGAAGAAGATGAAGATTGGAGACAAGATGCTAACCCTGCGGGAGTATTCGGCCACCACCATCGAGGAGGCCATCATCGCTGCCGTAAGAGCGGAGCGAGACGGAGCATCGGCCCTGGTCTGCGCCCCCATCGTCAGCCCTACCGTGGAGAAGCTGCTCTCCATTCCCGTGGCCACCATAATTCCCAGAGACAGCGTCATCCGGGCCATTGAGGTTGCGGCCAGAAAGATTGAATAGTTCAAAAAGCTATTTCCCGGGAAAGCCTTTTATCACACGCCATCGGTTTTATCCCAGTGGGGTTCAGAATGAAGATTGCATTAGTAGCGGTGGCATTGTTAGTAGCATGCCTGATGGCTGAAGGCAGTTCTGCCCAAAGCTCGAGCCGTTTCCAGAGTGTGGGTGACGACTACGGAAAAAACCTGATTGGTACTCTTAGAACCACAGATTCAGAGCCGGCTGCGGCGAGCAATAAAAGCGGGCTGTGGAGCTGGGGGAGCTCGCCCAAGGGAACTACCATTCTCGATGGCAGCCTGGCAGGCGATCCCAAATATTCAATGAAAAAGCTCAATGTTGTTGACAACTGGCTGGGTGATATTCTAATGGACTCGTATGGCAGCTCTCCGGCTTACTCTTATACAGATCCGGATACTGGTGCACCGGTAAAAGCTTATGTAGATCCATACACCGGCCAATATTATTATGTCTCCACAGATTCTAAGAGCAAAAAGCCGGTTTATGTCTATTTCGATCCTGAAACCGGTGTCCCATTCTATGCTACCTTTTCACCGCCATTAGGAACAAGCCCGGATATAAATGGAGGAGCATATTCAGGACCATACGCGGGAACAAGTGCGGGACCAAACGGCATGGCTTTGCCACCGGTTTTCAGCTCAAACGATCCCTGGTCTCAGGGCCTGTAATTTGTAATAGGGATTTGCAGATAAAGGCTCTTCGCTGTTTCACGTGGGTAAATTGAATTCGAGTTTTCTGCCTGAATGTGGATCTTGATTCCGGAAATCGCGAAGGGCCAGTTTGATGTTACAGGCTCTTAATGTCTTGAGTCTAAGATCTTTCAGAGATCTGAACGTCTCATTTTGCCTGATCGTGAGGTTTTCGGGATTCTTTAGCCAGAGGTATCTTGTCCTTTTTAGCAGAATATTTTGAGATTGCTCTTCTCGCCTAACCACTTCATCGCCCTCTGAAAGTATTGCCTCCTGCCCACTGATTGACTCAATATCTTTTCTGTTCTTCATGAGGACAACATACTCTCGGACCTTGTCAGACTCATCAAACACCCTAACGTGTATGATCATCTTACCCTCAAAAATAATTTCTAAGTCAGAGGGTGCGACCATCATCTGCACACGCTCACCAACCGGCTGACTCCGTCGCTTGTTATCATGCCTATCACCCTTTGATCGGCATCTACCACCGGCAAAGCCGAGATATTGTGCTCATTCATGCGCTTGGCGGCTCGCTCGACTGGGTCTTCCTGGGCGGAGATGACCACATTGCGGGTCATTATCTCTTCCAGCAGAGTATACTTCAAGGCCACGGCCTTGGACACATCCCAGGCGGTGACAATTCCCGCCAGCTTTCCTTCCTCGTCTGATCACAGGCAGGTGAGTTACGCCTTCTGTCATCATGATCCTGGCCGCCTCCTCCACACTGGAGCCCTGCCGGATGGTTACTACCTCTTTGATCATCACATCCCCCACAGATCTGCGGGAGAGAAAATTCTGAATGGTATAGTTCATCTGCCCGGATTCCAGAAGAAATGCATCATGCCCGTAGTTTGATCTGATCTCGCAGTGTCGCACATCGATATCATTGGCACTGAGAGCCTCAGCGATCTCTTTGCACTGGTAAGGCGGATAAAGCCAGTCGGAGCTTATGGATATGACCAGGAACTTTGTCCTGGCACCCTTGAAGGCCTCCGCCAAAGATAGAGTGCCATTCTTCGTCAGGTCGAAGTAGTCAATGGCCTTGGTGATGTAGAGATATGAATTGGCATCGAAGCGCTTCACGAAGGCATCGCCGTGGTAGCTCAGGTAGCTCTCCACCTGGAAGTCGAGAGATGCGAAGTCGAAGCCGAACTCCGTCTTGCCCTGCAGGCGCCGGCCGAACTTCTGGTGCATGGACTCGTCGGAGAGGTATGTGATATGCCCAATCATCCTGGCCAGAGAGAGACCGCGGGCAGGAGGAGTCCCGGCCGTAGTAGTTGCCATTGTCCCAGTCAGGGTCTGAAGTTATCGCTCTGCGGCCTACTTCATTGAAGGCAATCTGCTGGGGCGAGGAGTAGGCACTGGTGGCTATGGGCACGGCGAGGCGCACCATCTCCGGATAGGATACGCACCATTGCAGAACCTGCATTCCGCCAAAGGATCCGCCGATGACAGCGAATAGCTTATCGACGCCCAAATGGTCCAGGAGCCTCTTCTGGACATCCACCATATCCTTCACGGTGATGAAGGGAAAGTCCAGGCCGTAAGGTTTTCCCGTCTTGGGATTTGGAGAAGAAGGGCCTGTGGTGCCCTTGCATCCGCCCAGGACATTGGAGCATATCACAAAAAATTTATCGGTATCCAGGGCTTTCCCTGGACCGATAATAATGTCCCACCAGCCTGGCTTCTCTTCGCCTTTGTGCCAGCCACCGCATGGGCGTCTCCGGAGAGGGCGTGGCAGACTAAGATGGCATTGCTCTTTTCTTTATTCAGCTTGCCGTAAGTCTCGTAGGCCACCGTTGGCCCCGGCGAGCCGGCCGCCGTGCTCCAGAGCTATCTCTTCAGGAATAGGGTAGCATTGGGTCTCGACCAGGCCCGCAGATTCCCTTTTCATAGCACCGCCTTGGCCAGGGCCTGATCCAGATCGGCGATGATGTCCTCGACGTCCTCGATGCCCACAGATACGCGGATGAAGTCGGCTGTGACTCCGGTGGCCTCCTGCTCGGCGGGCGTCAGCTGCTGGTGCGTGGTTGATGCGGGATGGATAACCAGGCTCTTGGAGTCGCCGATGTTTGCCAGATGGGAGAGCAGTTGCAGCGACTCAATGAACTTCTTGGCCGCGGGAAGGCCGCCCTTGATGCCGAATCCCAGGATGGCGTTATATTTGCCTTTCAAATACTTCTCTGCCAGGGCATGGCTGGGATGCTCCTCCAGGCCGGGATAATTGACCCAGGCCACTGCAGGATGGCTTTTCAGGAACCGGGCCACCTTCAGGGCATTCTCCGAGTGCCTCTCCTGGCGCAGAGCCAGGGTCTCCACGCCCTGCAGGAAGAGGAAGGAATTGAAGGGGCTCAGAGTCGGCCCCAGGTCACGAAGAAGCTGCACTCTTACCTTAAAGATGAAAGCCACATTTCCGAGATCCGGGAAGTTGCCGAATGTATCCCAGTACTTCAGGCCGTGATAGCTGGGATCCGGCTCTGTAAACTCCGGAAACTTTCCGCGAGACCAGTCGAACTTGCCTGAGTCGACAATGATGCCGCCGATGGAGTTTCCGTGGCCGTTGATGAACTTGGTGGCAGAATCAACGATTATGTCCGCTCCGTATTCAATAGGTCTGACTATGCCGATTCCCACAGTGTTGTCCACTACAAAGGGAAGGCCCTCATCGTGGGCGATCTTGGCGATCTTCTCGAAGTCCGGCACATCCAGCTTGGGATTGCCGATGGTCTCGGCGTAAATGGCCCGGGTCCTGGCAGTGATGGCTTTCTTAAACTCTTCCGGTTTGGTGGAGTCAACGAATATGACCTTTCGGCCAAGCTTGGGGAAGGTGTAATGGAATAGCTCATAAGTGCCGCCGTAAAGGTTGTTGGCGGAAACAATTTCATCCCCCACCTGGGTGATGGCCAGCAGCGCCAGGGAGATGGCGGCCTGGCCGGATGCCACAGCCAGAGCAGCCACGCCGCCTTCTATGGCTGCAATGCGTTTCTCGAAGACATCACTGGTCGGGTTCATGATCCTGGTGTAGATGTTGCCCAATTCCTTCAGGGCAAAGAGATTCGCCGCGTGTTCTGTGCTCTTAAAGACGTAGGAAGCGGTCTGGTAGATGGGGACAGCCCTCGATCCCGTGGCGGGATCTGGTGACTCCTGGCCGGCATGAACCGCCAGGGTGCTTAGCCCGAATTTTTTCTCGCTCATTTGAATCCTCTCTAATTTTTCCTGTTTTTTCCGCTATCTCAATGACATTCGCCTGCATACTGGCCATAATCCATTTAGTGAAGTCTTCATTCACAATTGTTATCATATTTAAGGCTTTTTGTCAGATGTCAGATCTGAGATAATCTGTTCATTCAAGGATAAAAGTGATCATTGCCTCGCTATACAAGTTTTGACATTGAGGCAAAAATGGCCTCGATCAAGACGATCTCCCTCTCGCTTGCTCAAGAATGTCTCTTCAGGTATGACTCATTTCATGCCAGGCTATCGTAGAAGCTGGTATCGAAGAGATCCTGCTCAGTCAGATTCTTTTTTATATTTTTTAGCTCAAAGTTTTCTGCAACATATGCCGGTGTGGAGGGTATTTCTGCATGAGGATCGCTTATCCACTTGCCGTCCCAGGTATGCAGGGATTCCTTTACCTGATCTATATCCTGACCTGTTTTCTTGGCATAGATCTCTGCAGCCTCATCGGGATGCTCGTTAATGTACTTGGTAGCGTTGCTGTGAATCCGTATTATCTGCTTCGACCAGATCTGGATTCTCTCCGATCACCTCTCCACTGACCAACAGGCGGCAGCAAGCATGATTAGGCAACACTTCGCCGGAGGCAACAACTGATTCACCTTTGCCATTCATTATATATCATTAGTACCTAACGGAGGTCGCTTATGCTGCAAATAATGGAAGTCGCCAGATCCCTGTTCTTATTCCTCCTCGCCGGATTGTGCGAGATCGGCGGAGGATACCTGATATGGCTTTACATAAGAGAAGGGAGAGGACTGGCATTTGCCCTGCTCGGAGCGGCAATTCTGGTTCTCTACGGGATCATACCAACCTTCCAGCCCGCAAGCTTCGGCCGGGTTTATGCAGCCTACGGCGGCATGTTCATAATCTTATCAATTCTCTGGGGCTGGCAGATTGACAGAGTAGCACCGGATAGGCTTGACTTTGATAGGCGGCCTCATCGCATTGATGGGAGTAATAATCATCATGTACTGGCCGCGGGCTTGAGCCAATGGAGCTGGGATCTGAACAGGGCATTCCTGGGCCCAGTTTTTGGCTCATCGCTGTTTTCTGTGGGTTCATGCGCCTGGGGCAGGAATCCAACAATTTTTCCGTAGTTCCTCTGTGTGCTCTGCGCCTCCGCGGTTAAATGATCGTTAGACACTGGTTATGACTGATGGTAGCGGAGTAAAACCGCAGAGTCGCAGAGTTGCGCATAGACAAACAAAGCATTCCTTACCCACACAATATAGCGAAGAGCCCAGTTTTTGAATGCAGCCAACCAAAGTTTCCACAGCCACAATCCAATGATGCGAGTTCATACCTCTGACAGAATAACCACATAGTTCTTGCCATAGACTCTGGCGCACTTCGGTAGGGGGCAATGGATATCAATTGGCAAACTTTATATTCTTTAATGAATTAACGATTGTGAAATAAGGACTTGAATTTTGAATTGATATTTCGGAATTGCCGCTATAAGGACCTTTATCTTCCCGAAAAGGCTAATGGAAAGTGACCAAAAGAGCAAGACTTCATGAAAAGGAGAGGTTGACATATGGGAAAGATCTACGAAGATCTCACCAAGACCGTTGGCAATACGCCCCTGGTCAGACTGAATAGAGTCACAAATGGCCTGAATGCAACTGTCGTTGCCAAGGTTGAGTACTTCAACCCCCTGGGAAGCGTTAAGGACCGAATAGGAGTTGCCATGATTGAGGCTGCAGAGAAGGCAGGGCATATTAAAGATGACACCATCATTCTGGAGCCGACGAGTGGAAATACTGGCATTGCTCTGGCCTTCGTCTGCGCCGCCCGAGGGTACAAGCTGGTGCTGGTTATGCCTGAGACGATGTCGATCGAACGGCGCAAGCTTCTCAAAGCCCTGGGTGCGGACCTGGTGCTAACTCCCGGACCCTTGGGAATGAAAGGGGCGATCGCAACCGCAGAGGATATGCTGACCAAGAACCCCAGCTATTATTACATCCCCCAGCAGTTCAGGAACCCTGCCAATCCAGAGATCCATAGGAGGACTACTGCCGAGGAGATATGGCGTGATACGGACGGCAAGGTCAATATTGTGGTTGCCGGTGTGGGCACGGGCGGAACGATCACGGGCATTGCCGATGTAATAAAGTCCCGCAAGAGCGATTTCATTGCCATTGCCGTCGAGCCTGCCGCGTCTCCTGTGCTGGAAGGCGGAAAGCCCGGGCCCCATAAGATTCAGGGAATAGGCGCCGGCTTTATCCCCGATGTCCTGAGGCTTGACCTGATTGATGAGATCATCCCGGTAACAAATGAAGATGCCTTCGCCACTGCCCGCAGACTGGCCAAAGAGGAAGGATTAGTGGTAGGAATATCCTGCGGAGCTGCTGCCTGGGCTGCTCTGAAAGTTGCGTCGAGGCCGGAAAACAAAGGCAAACTGATAGTGGTAATATTGCCGGATACCGGAGAGCGCTACCTGAGCACAGAGCTCTTCGAGATTTAGAGGTGAGGCCGGAAGATGAGCATCAGAGAGGACATCCAGACCGTCTTTGCCAAAGACCCAGCAGCCAAAACGACTTTAGAGGTAATCACCTGCTATCCGGGCCTGCATGCCATCTGGATGCACCGGATCTCTCACTCCCTCTGGGTTCATAAGTTCTTTTTTTTCGCCAGGCTCAGCTCCCACATCGCTCGCTTCCTGACAGGTGTAGAGATTCACCCCGGAGCAAAGATCGGCAAGCGCTTCTTCATCGATCATGGCATGGGCGTGGTTATCGGCGAGACGGCCGAGGTGGGAGATGACGTGCTGATGTATATGGGCACAGTCCTGGGCGGGACAAGCCTGGATAAAGTGAAGCGCCATCCCACCATCGAGGACCGGGTGGTCATAGGCGCAGGCTCCATAATCCTTGGACCGATAACTGTGGGAAAAGGTGCAAAGATCGGCGCGGGCTCAGTGGTGGTTCGGCCGGTCCCTGCGGGAGCAACGGTTGTCGGTGTGCCGGGAAGAATTGCCGAGCCAGAATGCCCAGCCACCGGCACGGACCTGAACTATGCCAATCTGCCCGATCCCATGCTGCGCGTGGTCAGCAGGTTGCTCGACCGGCAGAACCGGCTGGAAGAGCGGCTGCGCTCTATACAAAAAGCTCTGCCGGGACCGGAGGCAGTAGAGCTTATGGCCCAGATGGAGCGAGAAGAGGAGATCCGGGAGGCTTTGCGGGACGTGCTCGATCCCGAGGTGGGCATCGATATCGTGGACCTGGGCCTTACCAAAGAAATAATCATACGTGGTGACGATACGGTGGAGGTGGACATGGTGCTTACCTCCCAGGTTTGCCCCATGGTAAGCCATCTCACCGAACAGGTCAAGCGCCGCGTGGAAGGTCTGCATGGCATCCGCCAGGTTGAGGTGAAGGTTCTTGACGAGCCCTGGAACTGGGATCACTTTGTCCGGCAGCAGAAGGCGAGGATTTAGATAAGGCAACTGCAATACAAGTAAATTTTTATTCCAAGTTGCAGGCAGCAGGGTATATATTAAAAATTAATCGGGTCGTTCCACTGATTGATTTACAGCCCCGCATTTAAATCAATGGCTTGTTTCTTCCTCCGGTTTAAGGAAGTTTGCTCGCTTTGACCGTCCCATATCCGGGTTGAGCTCCGTATTTATAAACGGTATATTTTGACGCCAGGTCCAATCTGCTCATGTCCGGGGACATTGAATAAAGCTCAGTGCCGCTCTCGGGAATTAGATCCAATATCATTTTGTTGCCGCTGACAGACCCGCTTGCCAGCGCCCCTTGGGTTGTCTTGCCAAGAGTAATGCTCCCGCGACCGAATAATCTAGCACCTGATTGATACAGCTCCAAATATACAGATCTGCCATCAGAAAGTTGCATGCTCCAGCGACCGGCTGCTCCTACCGGCGGCGGCGTTGCGACAGTCATGCCGGTAGATTTGCCAGTTGGAGATCTGCGGACAGGCGATCCGGTTGATATTCCATTTGATTTGGAAGCATATGTAAATCTGGGGACACTCGATCCGACGGACGCTATTGGTCGGTCCAGGGATTCCTGCATCCCTCTGACTGCCGGATCTGGTGATACATAGCTGCCGCTTGGCGATCCGAAGATGGGATCCGAGAAATACTGCGCCATGTCACCGGTATAGCTGCCCGCATATCCGCCCTCCAGATAATCTTGCCCACTGCATGGCAATACCAGAATAAGAAGCATAGCCAGAAAACCGAATATCTTAATCATATACCTCACCCGCAATATGTAAATTCGTTATTTGACTTAAAGATAACCGTGGGCTGTGATGGAGGATGCTCTGCATTTCTCTTTGAAATCACATCCATGATTGGCCGCGCTTCCCTTCCAATGGTTAGGGAGCATATCGACAATCGTGAATAAAAAGAAGAGACTGATCTTTTGAGATACCTTCTGGGGCTATATTGGCACTAACCTCTCTTATTGGCTGGGAAGGCTCTTTATCCTTCCTCTCGGTTGCCTCCTCTTCGAACTGCCTATCTTTGAACTGCCTATGTCCTCCTATCTCAGATTAGTACATTGGAACTCCCGGTATTATTATTGCATACCGCGTATTGGAGAATTCCGTTCTTGGAGTTTTTATCTGTCAATCTGTTATTGTTGATCACACAGTTCTTTGAGAATGCCAGATTTACCCCATCACCCTCTACCTGTGAGTTTCTTATTGCCACACCATCGGAGTTTATCACAAAGATTCCTAGTGCATTCACGCTATTGACTTCGGATCCGGGGCAATTTACCAGCCATATGTGTCCTGCATCAAGATTTTCCAGTTTCAGGTCTGCCTGGTTCTCGTAGTAATATATTGGCTTCCCGTCTACAGTGCTATTTCGCAATGTTATAGCATAATCTTCAGGTACCGATCCTCCCAGAGATATGTCTGAATTGACCAGAGTTACGTTTTCAAAGTTTATCTTTTTGGACCAATCCATTGATAGAGTGGCATTTGTAACAGTACTATCACGGAAGGTGACGTTCTTGGCGTTCATCATCCAAAGGCCAACGTTTTCAACACTGCAATTCTCTATGCTGCAATCTTCGGCATCAAACAGGTCGATCTCTTTCAACCGGTTGCAGTCCTTGATAGTGCAACGCTGAGAACCCACCATTGTATCCCTGGGCAGGCTTGAAAAAGTATCATTATGGAAATCTTTCAATTTATTGAAATAGAACGGAGACAGCATTCCTTTGATCATGATACAGTCTGATGTGCAGTTTTCGATCATGCCATCTTTAACTCCTTCAAAGAAGAAATTTCTTACTGTATTGTTCTTGGCCTGGATGTTTTGAGAATTGGCTATGCGGAAAAGCGCGCTGCCCAGAGCAGTGCAGTTTTCGACTCTCACGTTCTTCGCATTTTGCATGCCTATTCCTACAGGCAGAGAGGATTGATCCCTCACTCCCCCTCCCCGGCTCTCAACAATGATATCTTTCAGAACCATACTGACGTTTGTATCGGCAATCATTATCCCATTTCCCGGGAGGTTCCTTAGATTAAGACCGGTTACTATTATCTCATTTCCTGGTAGGTCGATTCGATTAAAAGGCGCTACTATTATCGGATTCCCCAGGGGATTCCCTTGATTAGGGGTTGATATTATGCCGGCAGAGAGGCCTTCGTTGCCATTTCCGACACGTTCTCCGTCGACACCTGACATGCCTATTTTTACATTTTCAATGGTTTGTGTGTCCGTTTGGGTCACTATATTTGCATAGGCTACAACTTCGCCGTCATCATTTTCGGATATAATCATCGCATAATCTTCTGGCTGTGCAAATACCAAAAATGTGGTGAGCAAAACTATGCTCATGAACGACCCAACCCATTTGATCAAAGCAATATCCCTGCCTAGTTAATCATCATAGTTGCGAATTCTATTTGAACTTATCTGAGCTACTTGCTTCATATTCCTTCACATTGATAATTACAGGTTCTCTAGAGGCGCTTCAAAAAGGATCTGGGGGAGATCTCAGCCAGAGAAAGATCAATCGGCTGGTGATGTTCCGGAAGCCCTGGAACTCGGCGGCTGATTATGCTTAATCCTGCCAGAGATACCAAAGGTCTCAAAGGCATCTCTACAATTCCCGATTGTTCTCAATCTCGTCCTGGATCAAAACTTGTATCCCAGCAGGTTAAGAATAAATTACCGGGATAAACTGAGCTTTTGTTTTCTTGCGGTCTCTAAATATATTTGCTTTGATAGAGGATTCCCATACAGTCATCATAACTTACTCTCATATTGTTTCTTTCCTTTCTCACGAACCTTTCAGCTGATAGAGGATTCCCATATGTCATCATGACTTATTCATAGTACCGTTTTGGCTGAGAATATATATAATCCAAATTTATTCTAATTTCAGTCATTGATCGGCAAGGTGTACCTGGAAAACAGGGACCGCAAGGATGCCGTTTCAATTGGGCTACTTCTTTTCAGAAATGGATAGTTAAGAATCAAGGCGCAAATAGATTCTTGCGAAGAGTTTCAATGGGGCCACTTCTTTTCAGAAATGGATAGGGCAGTCATTTTTGGGCCACTGCCGTTATCGAAATAACGGCGTTATTCGCGGATCCATTCGACTGCCTAATGTTTTCTAGATTTCTGCAATTTTACTAAACCAGTATCGCTATGCGCAGGTTTAGCGCGGATCGTCGATACCTTCTATAAATTTTAAAATTGTGCGTATGTCTTCGCGGGAGTTTCGTAATACTGGCCATTGGGCCACCAAGACCTCCCGGAACCACTGGCTTTTAGGTAAGATACCATTCTACAATAGATTTCCGCTCCAAATGCTCCTATGAACCCTATAAAACTCAATCCTCTCCATAACTCTGCCATCATTTGGACCAAGATCTATGATCATCACCCCGTCTTCATGTGGATTTATCGATGCCGTGCTGTTATCATGCTGTTATAATATTCGTATTTCCCGTGAAGACCGCATTGCCGGTTACCCAAAATCGATATGCCAGAAATGGTCTTCTCAGGTCGTCTATTCTTCCAAGGATTTTCTGCCTATTTGATCGCATCTTCCGCCATCTTGATTACAGGATCGCGCCATGATTGAGCTGGTTCCTTCTGCAGTGATTCGGTCACAATCTTAGCCAGTTCTTTGCCTATCTCATCGAGGGTGGGCTTATGCCTATCATACTCTCGTTTCACCTGCCCTTCAAGATCATTCTCCCGCAGGATTCTATCGGTCCATTTCTGCGTCAGTTTTTCGCGAGCCTTATCGTGCAATTCGTTTGCCATGACGTCATCGGGTGCGATCAGCTTGCCCTGACCATACTCGTTCATCTTATCGTCTAACCATTGCAGGAATTGAGGCGTAGACATCTCATTTAGCTCGATACGATGGGTTTGAAGCTATTCGTCATACTCGGGATCTTTGGCTCGAATATAATCGCCCACTGCCTTACGTTTTTTTTGCTTATTTTCATCCTGCACCAAATTCTCAGGGTCCAGCCCCATCTCTATTCCTTCCCACGGCTCCAGCCCCAAATTTATGATCTTGACCTTGCGTCCTGGCCTTGCCTTGGTCTCTTCCTGCAAAGTTTGATAGATCATATTGGGATTTTGAATGGATTCTTACTGGGAAAAGCATTCGATCCTCTCCTTTCGGATTTTACTATTTGCCAATGAGTGACTCTATCACTTACCACAAATTTATTTTATCCTTTCTCAGCTCTTGAAGAGAAAAGCTTATTCATCATTATGACAACTTAGTTTTATGGAGATCAGAGGGCGATTTGATATCGCCGTGGATATCGCCGTTCTGATGATTTTAGTCGCCACAATTTATGTAACAAAGGATTTCATTGCTCCAATCTTATTGAGCATAGTCCTGATTTATCTGCTAAAGCCCGTATATGCAGGTATTTTCCGGATCACCAAGCACGAAGGGCTATCGTCCATCTCTTCCATGCTGATAGTCTTCGCAATAATACTCGCCGTCCTCATTGGACTATCAGGAGTACTCCTGGTCGAGATAATGAACCTGCAAAGTTCAGGGAGTCTGTCAGCCATCCAGCTCTCCAGCATTTCAAATGACTTCCTCCTCTGGATGGACAGCAACCTCCCAGAGCCGATTGTTTCATACGTAAAAGGGATAGGCGATATTCCAGCAGCCATTGCCTTCACAATAACTCCAATTGCACAAGCGCAGCTATCAGGCTTTGTTTCCAGCTTACCAATATTATTTGCTTGGTCTCTTGTGTTGATATTCTTCACATATTACATGCTCATTGACGGCAAACATATTCTGGAGCATGCCGTCCAACTGCTTCCCGAAACCAGGAGAGGTATGTTCCGTCGTTTTCTGAAAGAACTGGACGGAATATACACAACGCTTTTTACTGTATTCTTCAGCACGGCAATAATTGCGGGCAGCGTGGCAGCCCTAGGATTCTATCTGATAGGTATACCCAATCCCCTGGTTTGGGGAACATTGGTGGCCATCTTCGCCCTGGTTCCAATTCCCGGGCCCCCAGGGGTATACATACCCATGGCTATCTATTACTTCCTGATCAATGACTATCAAACGAGCATTATCCTGCTGGTTTTTGGAGTAGTAGGAATCACATTAATACCCACCAATATCATAGCGCCTCAGCTGGCCTTGAAAACGGCAAAGATTCATCCAATCTTAACTATATTGTCATTTATTGCACCGATCTTCGTCCTGGGAATGGTGGGCATTATCGTCGGACCGATGCTTTATGGTCTTCTTCTGGCAATATACAGGACAGAAATGTATTACAGCAAAATATAGGGAAAGCATCAATCGATATGATGTAAGCAGGCATCATCTAAAGTTGCACTTACTTTATTACAAAAAAGAGTGGAGCCTTCTTACCCGGTCAGATCCGCTGTGCAGTGCGAGCATTTGATTGCGGTCTTCGTGATGGTCTCTTTGCAGTAAGGGCATTCCTTTGTGTTTTCCTCTGGTGGAGTAGGTTTTTTCTTGGCGGCGTTTACCTGACGGACGAGTATGAATATCGCTAATGCCACAATGAGGAAGTTGATAATTGTGTTTATGAAGACACCATAATTGATGGTGGGCGCACCAGCCGCCTCAGCCGCTGCCAGGGAAGCATAGGTTTTTCCATCCAGAGATATAAAGAGGTCGGCAAAATTCACTCCGCCCAGAAGCATTCCAATAGGCGGCATGACTATGTCTTTCACCAGCGAAGCGACTATGGCTCCAAAGGCGACGCCTATAATAATACCAATTGCCATGTCGAGGACGTTGCCCTTCATGGCGAAATCCTTAAACTCACTTATAAATCCCATAAATCTTCCTCCCACAAGATGATGTAAACTAAGCTCCAATTTAAGGGCTCAAGATATATAGATTCTTTTATCGACATCGATAGCAGAAAATCTTAGTAGAAAGAAAACTCATACGACTATGATGAAAAAATATACCAATGGAGAGCTAACAGTCTTTTGGAACCCGGAAAAATGCATACATGCCAGGGAGTGCGTGAAAGGTCTACCCCAGGTATTCAGCCATGAAAGAACGCCATGGGTAAATATGAAAGGTGCGAGCTCAGAAGAGATCACGAAAGTCATTGATAGATGCCCTTCCGGGGCTCTGACATACGAGAAGGCGGGATTGGTTGAAGAAACCGAGAAGCCCTCAGCAGAGATCAAGGTCGTGAAGAATGGCCCACTGCTTGTGGATGGCGTCTGCGTTTTGACCGATCAGGAGGGCAAAGAAGCGGCAAGACATGGGCCGTATTCTCTCTGCAGATGCGGCGCCTCCAAGAAAAAGCCCTTCTGCGACGGGACGCATAATAAAATTGGATTCGATGATACAAAATAAGCATCAGGAAAAGAGTCCGCTTCAGAAGCTCAGGGCAGGGAGCCTACCTGGAAGCAATTTTAGTTTGGGATTAGTCTCTTTTTGCCTGTCTGCAAAACAGAAGCTCGCATCTGCTACTTCCTTCGCATATCCGATCCCTTCGCTCGAACTTAATTTCCCCTAAATTTGCATCTGTATCCTCGAACTCTGAAGACCATACCGAATTTTCCACCCGGCAGATGAGGTCGCTTACCTTTTCCGACAACTCCTGCCGGCCGGACTTGGTCATCATGTCATGCCAGGGGCATCTTTTGACAATTATCTGAAAGCCGTCCTCCTGGCCGTTCAGCTCATACTCAAAGCCCTCCAGGCGGAGACGTACGGCGACTGCCTCCTGCAGCCCCTGCAGGCCGCTTTCAAGGTTCATCATAGCCTTTATGGTGCGAGCCTGAATCTTGGGCAGAACCTTCCAGACAGCTTCATCCATCTGCAGCGCCGCCTCAAAACCGTACTTCTCCTCATTCATCATGAACCACAGACCATCGACAGCCGTGTAGGACCTGCGGAAATACTCTATCTTTTGCTCATCCGTCAAATCCATCAATTTCCCGACCTCGCCTAGATACGCTTATCATGCCTGGCCTTCCGGCCGGCCTTAAGAATGGCTTTGCATGATTCCAGGGAACGGTGACATTTTTCCGCCAGACCTCGCAATTCGTTGGCAGCCGATTCGTCTGCCTCCTCGAGCTTCGCAGCCATTCCCTTGTAGATCTTGAAGGCCTTCTTGTAGGCCTTGAGCGCTTTTTTGCCGCATTCTTCTCTATCCTCCACTTCAGATAAAGTAAAATAAGCAAAGGCCTGATCCCGCAAGATATCAGCCGCCTCCAGAGGCGCCCTCTCCTGGGTGTGATATTGCAGGGCCTTCTCGTAGGCTTCGATGGCTTTTCTGCAATTCGCCGCCTTGTCCACAATCTCTGCCATAGTGATGAAGCTGTAACCAAGATTCTTCAGAGCGTCTGCGTGCTCTGCGGGGCTTATTTTATCATAGATTCGAATGGCTACCAAACTTGCATCGATGGCTTTCTGGCAGTTCTCTTGCCTATCCTCTACCTCTGCCAGAGCTGAATACGCCGCCCAGAGCAGGATCTGCGCTTCAGCGTGCTCCTCGGCATGGTCTTTTTCACTGTAGATCCGCAGGGCCTCTAGAGCCGCATTCACCCCCTTCTTGCAGTCAATGGCTTTAGCCTCGGCCGAGACTTCAGTATCTGCCAGCATACTGCAGGTGATGGCCATGTCTTTCTGGCAGGAAGCATACTGCAATGGCTGATTGTCGGCGCTGTAAACACGCAGCCTTTCCTGGCAGGCCTCCAGGGCGAGCAGACAGTTCCCGGCCCGGTATTCGATCTCAGCTAATGTAAGATAGGCAAGCCACAGGGTTCCCTGGGCTTCAGCGTAGTCCTCGGGCGAATCCTCCGGCTTAAAGACCCTCAATGCCTCTTGAGCGGCATGAATGGCCTTCATGCAATTGCATTGGCCAATCCTCGCTCTGGCCCATTGTAAGATATACATTTCCCAAATTGTTTTGCGTTGTTGCATATTGTTTTGGGAAATTTTCCAGAGAATATATCTGCAGAGCATTCTTGTAAGCCTCCAGTGCGCGCTGGCAGTTCTCCAGGCCCTCTTCTTCTTCGGCCAGGGCGAGGCATGCATTTCCCAGGTTGTTCTGGGTAGCGGCATATGCGTCTGGCTGGCTCTTGGGCGTTCTGATAAGGAGGGAATCGCCGCAAGACTGTAGGGCACGCCTGCAATTCTCTGCTTTGTCCTCTGCTTCGGAGAGGGAGAGATAGGCTATTGCCAGATTGTTTTTCACCGTCGCGTACTGCTCAGGAAAGCGATCAGGGACATAAACTTGCAGAGCTTTCTGATACGACATGATCGCATTCTTGCAGTTATCTGCCCGATTTGCAAACTGGGCATGTGTCAGATATGCACTTCCCAGGTTGGTCAAAACTCTCGCGAATTCCTGAGGGCGGTCTCTCTGGTCATAGATGCGGAGGGCATTTTTGCATGCCCGAATTGCTTTATTGCCGTTTTCCAATCCATTCTCGCATTCCGCCAGCTTGCGAAATGCCGAACCCAGGTCATCCTGAAGAGCTGCATAGTCCTCGGGAGCGTTAGCCTCGGAAAAGAAGATAAGAGATTCCTGCCATGAATTGATGGCACGCTTGAGGTTTTCTATTCGATCCCCAAGGTCAGCCCGGGCCTCATAGGCAGAGCCCAGGCTTCTCATAGTCCTGGCGCGAAGATTTGGATAACGATCTGATGTGTAGACCAAGAGAGCTTCGTTGTAGGCCTGAATGGCACGTTCGCACGTCTCCAGATTCTTATCATGCCTGAAGATCTCAAGGCAGGTGTCGCCCATCTTTCTCTGAATGTTGCTTCTCTGCAGATCATCCATCTCAAAGGCCAGCATCCTCTCGCACACATCCATGGCCTTTTCATAATCGGCATCTTCACCCGCGATCATTTCAGCACCTGCCGGTTGATAACATCCGCCTGAGATGAGATAAGAGATGAGACACAATGATCTGCAATTGCTGCCAAGCCTCCTGCACTTTCAGATATCAATCTGAGAATGCTGCTACATCTACTCTTCGCCCATTCAACCGGTTTTTTTGATCAATATTATAATCAGATTGATCCCAAAATACACTTACTTAATATACCGAAAGAGTTAAATCCAATGAAGCCTTTTATCCGTATAGAAAGGAATAATGATGAACATCACGAGATAACATTGATAAAAATTTGCCCAGCGGTGGATTTTCAGGTCCAAGTCCTCCTTCCTGAAATTTCCGCCCACTTTTTACTATCCTTCTTTCTCACAATTGTTCATCTTTTACTTTTTGCCCAATATTTAAGGCCCCGGACGTTTTTCTAGTTTAGGCTCATGATGGCTGGAACACTCGCTAAATTTATCGGTAAGACCTCAGGCTGTTAGCTTGCTTTATCAATGAATATCATCTAAAGACCACGACATGCAGGAGAAGCAAAATGGCCCCAAAAAGCCCTGTGATGGTGATTATTGTCTCGGTAGTTATCTCCGGATTATGCACGGGCCATCCCGTAAGCAGATCTTGCTTATATAGTTTTCTGCAAAATATGCAAATACTGGTGAGAAGAGGTTTGCATAGGAAGACGAGGGAGCATAAAGTTTACCTGTCTGGAGCCGTCAAGCCCTTATCCTGGTGGAAAGAGCTCGATGATTAGAGGTGAATGGATGAGTGGTCTGATTGATTCGGGCGATATCCGGCGAAATAGAAAAAAGCTCTCCAGTGGAAGCGAATTTGATAGAGATGATTGTCGATACGAGATGAAATTCCTGGACAAAGACTCTTTGCATGAATTGATGAGCCTGCAAAATCTGATAGGGAAAAACCTCCCAGAGCCCGAGATTTTCAGGTTGCATAGCAAAAAAGACTTCAAGGATATCTTCCAGTCAGAGCATTCCGTAATAGGAGTTGCGACCGATGATGGGTTGGTCGCATATAGCATTATTCGCATTCCCGGGCTGGCAGAGGATAATCTGGGCAGGGATATTAAGCTGGCAAAAGAAGAGCATATTAAGGTTGCCCATCTTCAGGCCACGGCCGTCCATCCTCTCTTTCGCGGCAATGGTCTGCAACAAAAGCTGGCAAGAGCGCATCTGGATGAGTTGGAGAAAATGGGATACAATCACGTCTGCTGCACAGTATCTCCAAGAAATCCCATAAGTCTGGCAAACATTATGTCCTGTGGATTTGTGATAAGGGGTTTAATTCCCAAATTTGAGGGATGGTGGAGATATATCATGTACAAGGACATTTTGTGTCCTTCGGGCGCAGGTGCTGGCGCCAATAGGGCCACTAGTTATGTTGGCACCAGTACTGTTACTAATACCGATTCCAACATGAGTATTGGGGGAGGCTCTTTGGAAGACGAAATCAAAATCAGCTGCTCCGATATAGAAGGACAGATAGATCTCTTGAAACGAGGTTTCGAGGGATTCAGGATGGCTCCGCTATCCAGGAGCCCGGAAGTATTTTACAGAAAATTTTAAAGGATTCTCCTTTTGGCGATAGATTGAATTTCCCAAAAGCGCTCCAATTGGGCATTCTCATTGAATAGCTCTGGCTACAAGATCCACCAGGTCGATCACCTTCTCTCCAGCGCCTGCGTCTCTCAGATTCCTGATGCAGAGAGGACAAGAGGTGACTATATAGTCAACTTCATCCGGGACGTCCTGCAGCCGTCTCCTGGCCATTTGCAGGGACAGATCTCTGTAACCGGCCCGCACGCCTCCGCCTCCTCCGCAGCATCTGGCGGCCTTGCCGCTGGTCTTCATCTCCTTAAGGCGGCAGATAGCCTCGATTACCCGGCGTGGCTGCTCATAGATTTCGTTATGCCGGCCCAGATGGCAGGGATCGTGATAGGTTACCGTCAGGTCGAGCGGCTTTATATTTAGCTCTGAGATATGCTCTGCCAAAAACTCGGAGACGCTCACAACCTGGAATTTCCCTGCATAATTCTTCTTAAGAGTCGTATAGCAGCCCGCGCAGCCTGTGATCACTGTCCCGGCTCCTATTTCCTCTATCTGCCTCGAGTTTTCGTCCACAAATCGGCGGGCATCAAAGCCCGTACGAAGCAATGGTGAGCCGCAGCACTGCTCTGCAGGAAGCAGAGTCGCTCCAAAGCGGCTTAATAGAGCAAAAGTGCGAGCCGCGGTCTCAGTGTTGCGGTAGGAGTTCATGCAGCCCGCAAAGTAGACGTATTCCGCCTTCTCCTTCAAGAGGCTCCTATCCTGGAGCCACGACAATCTGTCTCGTGGATCTCCAAATGTGTTGCCGCTCTCGAATATATTTTTGCTGAGATCTGCTTGCTCACGGGTCATTATACCGGCAGAGACGAGCTCTCTCCTGGCATTCTCTATCAGATCGGGGGGATTAACACCTGCCGGGCAGTTTTCCGTGCATATCCCGCAAGTGGTGCAGGTATTCAGACTATCCAGGACGTCTTTGTCGGCTGGCAATCCGGAGGATAGGCCCTTTATGACCATAATGCGCCCTCTGGTGTTGGCAGACTCCCAGCCGGACTCTTCGAAGACAGGACAGAATGTGCGACATGTTCCACAGCGAACGCATTGATCGACGCCTTTAAATTTGAGACCTCATTTCATCACAGCCCCATCTTTCCGGGATTCAGGATGCCTTTCGGGTCCAGGGCTTTTTTGATGGATTGCATCACTTGCAGCGCCTCAATGCCTAATTGTTCCTGTAAGTACTCTGCCCGGGCAAGGCCTATGCCGTGCTCAGAGCTTACTGTTCCGCCCAGCTCGATCGCAGCTTTATGAATCCTATCTGCGGCGAGCCGGACCTTATCCCATTGATCTTTATCTTCAACATCGATGAAGAGTGCTACATGCAGATTTCCGTCTCCGATATGGCCATATTTCATGGCAGGAATACCGAGATTGGTCGTAATCTGCTGCACTTTCCGGATCATAGCGGGAATCTGTTTTAAGGGCACACCCACATCCTCGCCCATGTAGATGCGGGTCTTATTAGGATCCAGCCGGGAGATTGCGGCGCCCACCAATCTTCTGGCGGCCCAAATGGGCTCCATCTCCGGACCGGATGCAACCCTTACGCTCTTTGCCATAGGGCGGCAAATCTCAGAGATCTGCATAGCAGCCTCAGCTGTTGAGACTTCTGTTCCGTCCACCTCGAATAAGATCACATCTCCATCATCAGGCAGTGCAATGTCCGGGTCGCATAGCTTCAGGACTTGCAAGGTGGTCTTATCCAGGATCTCGCAGGCCGAGGGGGTGATGCCACTGGAAAAAATCTTTATCACAGCCTGTCCTGCGACTTCGGCCTCTTCGAAGCAGGCCAGCACCAGAATCCTTGTCTTTGGCAGGGGAGCGATCTTCAGGCCGGCTCGGGTGATGATACCCAGAGTTCCCTCCGACCCCGTAAAGAGGCGCGTGAGGTCGTATCCTGCTGCGGACTTGAGAACCCTCGAGCCGGTATGAATCACGCGACCGTCTGCCAGCACCACCTCCAGATCAAGGACATAATTGCGCACAGTTCCATACTTGACCGAGCGCATGCCGCTGCTATTGTATGAGATCATTCCTCCGATGGTGCACATGGCGCTGCTTCCCGGATCGGGCGGGAAGAAGAATCCATAGGGCTTGAGTGCCAAATTGAGCTTTTCATGCACCACACCAGGCTCGACTATCACCTGTTGATTTTCGATATCGATCTCCAATATCCGGTTCATGCCAGACATGTCCAGGACGATTCCGCCCAAAACCGGGGATGCACCTCCTGCAAGGCCGGTGCCGGCTCCCCGTGCAGTCACGGGGATCTGGCGTTCGCTGCATAGGCGGATCAGGCGGGAGACCTGGCTCGTGCTCTCCGGGCGCACGACAAAATCGGGCAGACCGACGATCTGCGATGCATCGCAGGAATAGCAGTATCTCTCTGCAAGCGAGGCTGATACTCTATCGCCTGCGATTTCCATAAGGTCTTGCAGTATTTTATTCATGGAGGCTCGAATCGTTAATTGGATCTCTTAAGCGGCGGCAGATCGATATAAAGATTCCCTGGAGGGGAGCGATTCTTAGGTCTTAACTCACGATTGGGCCAAGAGTAGCATTATTGCCTCCCCCCCTACCGTATATGAGTCAGGAGTCTCATCACTTGTGCCGCAATAAAGCCGAATTTTGGCATCAGGATGGCGCAATTTCATGTGTGTCTCGGCCGCTCATTGTTGTTATCTATGCAAAATATTAAATCAAAATATTATTAGTTATTAAATTAAATATTTATCTTGGCTTCAAGCCCCATTAACTCTAACTTCTTGCCGGAAAGGATGTATATTATGCAACAATAAAATAAATTTTTATAAATTATTTATATATTTATGATTAAGTATAAAAGATTCAAGTAATTAAAATATTTTTATAATATTTAATGAAATTTTATTATGATTCTATCTAAACATAATCAATTCAATGAAATCATAAATTAATATGATTATTAAATGCACTTTGAAAGTAAAAAAATATGCTAAATTATATAAATAAATTTTATAAATATATTCTTCTTGAAAAGTTGCAATTAAAGATAGATATTTTTATAAATTATAATTTGGTATGGAAATCCCATATCTTGTCGAGCGAATTACTATTTATAAAATTATTATGATTTTTAATAGATCTGCATTCAATTCTGATAGTTTATATGAATGAATTGAGCCTCAGACGTGCTTCCTTCGATGAACTCAGTTTTCATGTCGCAAAGGATGGGGATAGGCGGGGAGAGGGGCATATTCGTATAGTATATGGAATAAGCCTGTTGACAAAATCCTGGTTTTCTGGGACGAAGAAGAAATCCATGCTTATAGTATATAGAATCAAGGCGAGATTTCCTGCATTTCTTGCATCTACCTGAGAAGTCTCATGCAGATCAGCCAAATTTAAAAATATGTGAGCAAATTTAAAAATTTATTTTATTAATTAATTAACTATGAAAATTTTAAATTATACTTATAAATGAAATATTTTACATAATTATTTTTAAAATTTTTTTAGTACATATTAGTTGTAATAATTATATTAAATATTATTAGATTAATAATTTTTAATAGAAATTTTAAATAATTATTTTAAAAATAATTCTAGTATTAAAATCGCCATTTTTTTGAAGGTGATCAATTCCTCTGGCCAAAAGTGAGAGATAAGTTCTCAGGCGAATCCTTTGATAAAGCTTTTTATATTTAGTGCCAGGTCAGCATGGTAACCGCCTTCCAGGATCGCAAAACGCCTTCCCCGGCATTTTTGTGAGCCTTCTTTGATCATATTGCCGATTATCTCATAGTCCTTCGTCTCCAGAAGACCGCCCCAATCCTTGACGTAAGTATCAAAACCGGCCGAGACCCCTATGATGTCATAGTCATCGCCCACCAGGGCAACCTCGATCTGCTTCAGATAGCCGCTTGCATCCATGCTCAGATAGTCGAAGTTTATATCTACTGAACCGGGATTCTCAATTCTGACATCATGATCTCCCCGAAAGATGCTCGCTGTGCCGTCGCCGTAGTGAAGGTCGATATCGATGATCAGGACACGCCGCGCTTTTGGCCTGATTTTTTGCACGGCTATAGCCATATTGTTAAAGAAACACATCCCCCAGGCCCGATTGGCAGAGGCATGATGCCCGGGCGGGCGCACGAGGGCGAAGGCGGGCTCGCCCTGCAGTGCCAGCTCGGCGGCGGTGATGGCTCCGCCAGCAGCGAGGGCTGCGGCATTGTAGAGGCCACGATTCTTCACCTGCTCGATGTGCTCATTGCCATGCACTCTGGCGATATCCTGCAGACTGGCTGGTAACGGTTCGACGAATTCGTACTCATCCAACATCTTCCGAGGAAGAGCAATTCTGTCCGGGGACTCTACAGGATTTGTTTGGTACCGTTCCTCGAATGTTCTGCAATACACTATCTTCACAAGCCAGGAATGAACTTCTTTCCACTTAATTCGTTCGATCCAAAAGAGCTGAGCACTCATCTATTTCAAATTCATCCATTCAACCGATCGATTCTAGTCTGATCAAAATCTGCCAATCATAAATTGTCGCGATTCTTATTGTCTCAACCAGTAAAATAATCTCAAGCATTTGAGGATTTAGCCTTTTTGGAAGCTTAATATCAGGAATTGAATGGGATAGCATTTGAGCAATCCCCCATTGGCAAAGCAAGCTGATATTATGCGTCCAAATTAGCTAACTCCCCTAAATGGGTGTTTGATCATGAAATTGGATAACCATCTGCATTTAATGGAAAGAATTCATCCATTTTGAAGGGAGAAATATGAGAATTAATTCAGAATTTCCATCTTTAAATTATAAATTGAAAGAAGAAAATTATCCTCTAACACAATAGATAAATACTGATATATCATATTGACATAAGGCAAGGAACTCATTGCACTGATGGAGCGAGCGCCTGGGCTATGAAACTTCATCAAGCTAGAGGCTTCTTTTTATGATATCCGGGAGTGGTTCAATGCTTATATGCGAATGTGGTGAAATTATCGATGGCTCTACGTTTAAAGATTATATAGAAACATCTGCAAACCCATCGACTCCGACCATAGGACACCAAAAATGCGGACACATATTCAACTTCATTGACGGAAAAATGCCCAAGCGATATTCTTCAAGGATCGAACTAAAGGGCATCGCCATGCGGTTTGCAGAGAAAAATAAGATGAACAACGAGACTATCGAGAGCTTGCTCATCGAGATTGACAGGATGAAGTCCAATGGGAAGCTCTCCGATGGCGAGATACTTGTCACAGCAATAAAAAAATGTTGTAAAGATAGGAGAGGATAATTGATGCCCCAACAGTACACATATCCGGGAGTCTATATAGAAGAGATCCCCAGCGGTGTGCGCACGATCACTGGCGTGTCTACGTCGATCGCAGCGTTCGTTGGCTGGGCAAAGAAGGGGCCGACAGATAAGGCCCAGCGCATCTTGAACTGGCCGGATTATGAACGCCAGTTTGGAGGACTTGACATCAGGAGCCCCCTGGGATACGCTGTCTACAGCTTCTTCGCAAATGGAGGAAGAGATGCCTATGTCATCAGGCTGGTGGATGATGCGGCAGTGGCTGCCCATCAGGCCATAGACGGGAAGCTCACCCTGACTGCCATGAGTCCGGGAGAATGGGGAAACCATTATGGATTCAAGACTCTGATCAGATCGGACGACGCCACAAAGTTCAGGCTGCAGGTGTTCTACTTCAACAATATCGCCGACACCGATGATCTCGGCATTATAGTGGAGTCCTTTGAGAACATCTCCATGAATCCTAACGATCGCAGGTTTGTGGTGAAGGTGATCAATGAGGATTCAAACATCATCAATGCTGCCCTCATTGGGACTCCAGACCCGAATGTGCCGCCGGTAGACACAGTCTCACCTATCCCCCGCCTGGTGAGCGGTGCAGACGGACCCGTCCTGGATCCGGATAGCGCCACTTTTGAAACCAAGCTTGTTGGCGCAACGGGAGGAGTGCACCTCCTTGATCGCGTCGACCTTTTCAACCTCCTCTGCGTTCCAGGAGAGACCACACCGGCTACGCTTTCCACTCTAGAAAAGTACTGCCGGGACCATCGCGCCTTCCTCATTGCAGATTGTGCCGAGAATGCAACACTCGGTGACCTGCAGGATGGTCCCGACACCAACCTTACTGGAGACAACGCCATCAATGCAGCCTTCTATTTCCCCTGGCTCTTGATGCCCGATCCATTGCAGGAGAACCGTCCGAGAAACGCGCCCCCATGCGGCTTTATCGCAGGAATCTACTCCCGCACCGATGCCAGCAGAGGCGTCTTCAAGGCTCCAGCAGGAATCGATGCCAGCCTTACCGGCGTCTTGGGTGTCAAAGAAACACTCACGGACGACGAGAACGGCGTGCTGAATCCGAAGGCTATCAACTGCATAAGGAACTTCCCAGTGTACGGAACCGTTGTCTGGGGAGCCCGAACTCTCAGAGGCAATGACGAGGTGGGCTCAGAGTGGAAGTACATCCCTGTCCGCCGCACAGCCCTGTTTATCGAGGAGAGCCTCTACCGCGGAACAAAGTGGGTGGTGTTTGAGCCCAACGACGAGCCTCTCTGGGCTCAGATCAGGCTTAACATCGGCGCTTTCATGCACAATCTCTTCCGCCAGGGTTTCTTCCAGGGCCAGACGCCTCAGGAAGCCTACTTCGTTAAATGTGACAAGGAGACGACGACCCAGAATGATATCAACCTGGGCATCGTAAACATAATAGTAGGCTTTGCTCCGCTCAAGCCCGCGGAGTTCGTAGTGATAAAGATTCAACAGATGGCAGGTCAGATCCAGACATGAGGAGGTAATGAAAAATGGCACAGTTCAGCGTTAATACAGAACGTTTCGATCCCTACAAGAACTTCAAGTTTAAGGTTAAATGGGATGGACGTTACGTAGCCGGCATCAGCAAGGTAGGTTCCCTCAAACGAACTACCGAAGTAGTGAAGCACCGGGAGGGTGGCGATCCGAGCAGCAGCCGCAAATCCCCCGGGCGGACGGAGTACGAGGCCATTACTCTGGAGCGTGGTGTGACCCATGATCCAGAGTTTGAAAACTGGGCAAAAAAGGTATGGAATTTCCAAGCCGGTCTTGGCAGCGAAGTCTCATTGAAGGATTTCCGCAAAGACATAATCATAGAGGTTTACAATGAAGCAGGGCAACTGGCCCTTGCTTACAAGGTCTACCGCGCCTGGGTCTCCGAGTTTCAGGCCATGCCCGACCTTGACGCCAACGCCAATGCCGTGGCCATTCAGCACATTAAGCTCGAGAATGAGGGCTGGGAAAGGGATGTAGAGGTTCCTGAGCCGACGGAGCCGACGCTGGCTTGAGGTCAGATAGTTGGATACACGATCGCTCTCCTCTTCTGAGCTTTTGAGAGTATGGGAGCAGGGACAGGGTGAGACGCCATTGCAGCGCGGTCTTATGCTGCTAGGCGCATTCTGCACAAGAGAGACCCCGGAAGATCTGGCCATGCTCTCAATAGGACGGCGGGACGCCCTGTTGCTGTCCCTGCGAGAACAGGCGTTTGGCCCAAGATTTTCAGGGCTGGCGACGTGTCCCAGATGCGGCCAACGCTTGGAGATGAGCTTCAGCTCGGAGGACATCAGGTCGGTGCCCGGGATAGAGTCCGGCCAGAATCTCTCTCTTGACAGGGGAGATTATGCGGTAAGCTTTCGCCTGCCCAACTCTCAGGATTTGATGGCTATTTCTGATTTAAAAGACCTGGATGCAGCATCTCAGGCTCTTATAAGACGCTGTCTCCTGGGGGCCAGCCATGAGGGCGAAGAGATATCCGTAGACGCGCTGCCCGAGATGGTTCTTGAGGCCACTCTGAAACGGATGAACGAGTCCGATCCACAGGCCAATGTCCAGCTAAGCCTCTCCTGTCCGGAGTGCGAGCACAAGTGGCAGTCCACCTTTGATATACTGTCCTTCCTTTGGAAAGAGATTGACGTCTGGGCTCTTCGCACCTTTCATGATGTTCATAAGCTTGCCCTGGCCTACGGCTGGAGCGAGGCAGAGATCCTGGCCATGAGCGACTGCAGGAGACAAGTTTATCTGGAGCTGGTAAATCAATGAACCATTATATCAAGAGCATTGCGGCAAAGAATTTGCACCTGATGGAGGTGATCCAGCCTCGTTTGGCTTCGCGTTTTGAGCCTACACCACAACGTTTCCTGCCAGCTGAAAGCAGTCTCCGTAATTCCGTGAGCAGGGATGTTGAGCCTATAAATTCGCTAGATCAATTTGCGCAAGATTGCGAAGCTTCAAATCATTACGCCCCGGATAGTTATACAAAAGTTGCTGCCAGGAATATAGTATCAAGATCACCTGCTGCTGGGAACCCGGACTCACCCGGTCCTGAGGCTCTGGTTGATGTTGAGAGTACTGGAGCTGCAAGACCGCAGAGAAAGCAGGACAGAACCATACAGCCAATATCTGAACCAAAAGAGCGGTTTTCATCATCGGGTCAACGTGAGGGCGATTGGCAGGCCAATTTTGAGACCTCTCGCCAGTCTTCGTTACCGTTAAAAGGAACGTCATCCGATCGATCATCGATTTTGGGGTTTTCCGGGTTGGTAAGCTCTCCAGAGACGGCTCCATCTCTGGAAACGGTGCAGAAAGTGACAGGAAATATTGGCCCGGAATATCGGTCCTCGCCGGAAGAACCTTCGCCTTCAGCTCACTTTGAAGAAGAACAGACTTCCAGGAAGCTGAGCTATGAGAGGAAGTCGACAAGAAGAACGTCGGAGGGCCCGCGGCCAGAAAAAATAGTTCCAATTTCAGTCCCGGAACAGAACCAAAATCTAAGTCTCAAGGTGGTGAGTCTACCGGTATCCAGGATTATGCAGCGGGAAGAAGAGATTGTGCCTATGGCGTCGATTGAAGATATTGAGAAAAAGAGAGGCGCAACAGGCGGCATAAGGCATGAAACTGTCGTGCCAATTGCCCGCATAAAGCCATTGACACAACCAGTCTCGCCAGGAATGGTGGCTGCACAACCTTATGTAAAGAGTTATTTTAAACAGGAACTAAATAAAATACTGGATATGGCGGCAAAACCGGAGCTCGCAGCTCCCGTCCAGGTGACCATCGGACGCATCGAAATAAGGGCAACTCCAACGACGGCCATACCGCAAAGAAAACATGCTGAGCCTTCGGTTATGAGCCTGGGAGATTATCTAAAAATCAAGAGAGGAAGCTTATGAGCAATTCATTGGCCATCGAAGCCGTCACCACCGCTTTGCAAAAGCTGCTCGAGGATGGAACCAAATTGCTGGACAACGGAAATCCAGATCCGGAACTGACCGACCTGGAGGTCACCACGCAGCCGCCCGATAGAGCAAGGAACACCAAGACCAACAACCAGATTAACCTCTTCCTCTACCAGACGGCAGCCAATGCCGCTCTTCGTAATATGGATATGCCTCGATCGGTGCGATCCGGAGAGTCCAGCCTTCCCCCTCTGGCCCTGAATCTCTATTATCTGCTAACAGCTTATGGAAAGAATAACGAAGACACACTCAGCCACCGACTTCTGGGCAGAGCCATGCGAATACTGCACGACTATTCCGTTCTCGTAGCCTCAGACCTGCTCAGCCCGACAGAGATCGAGGATCTTTTCTCAGAAAGCGGTCTGGACTTGCAGCCGGAGCGCGTCCGGTTAACGCCCATGCCCATGTCTCTGGACGAGATGTCCAAGCTTTGGATGATCTTCCAGACCCAGTATCGCATCTCGGCGGCATATCAGGCTGCAGTACTCCTTATTGAGAGCACGAGACCGGTGAGAGCTAGTCTTCCAGTGCTGAAACGCGGCAAGGAGGATCGAGGACCGGATGTCATGGCATCGGCATCGCCTTTGCTGGAAGAGGTGCTTCCGCCCAACTCCCAGCCCGGAGCGCGGCTGGGTGAGGACCTGATCCTGAACGGCAAGCACCTGGATAGCCAGGGGCTCATGGTGCGCTTCAGCAGCCTGCGTCTGAATGATTACATTGAAATCGAGCCTATGCAGGGCGGAAATGCGAATCAGATAAAGGTTCATCTCAGTGACCAGCCCGACGATCCTGGGGCCCTTGCCAAATGGGTGCCAGGCTTCTATACCGTTTCACTGGTCATCAGGAGGCCGGATATGCCTGCCTGGACCTCCAATGAAGTTCCCTTTGCCCTGGCGCCAAAGGTGACCATTGAGCCTAAAGACGCTCCTGAAGGCGATCTCGCCCTGACGGTTACCTGTACTCCCAGAGTAAGGGAAGGGCAGCGCATCGTTCTTCTATTCGGTGAATCTCAGGTGCAGGTACAAAACGTCGATACACCGACAGATGCATCTCTGCCAACCACACTCGATTTTGCTATCTTTAGCGTCAAGAAAGGTTCCTATCTGGTGCGTTTGCGAGTAGATGGGAGCGACAGCCTGCCTGTCATTCTGGCTGGCACGCCACCCAGGCTGGAGTTCGATCCCGGCCAGAAGGTGACTATCACATGAGTGACCTGTCGGAATGGCAGAAAGGCAACGATAAATACCTCACAACAGCCCTAGCCTGGCTGCGACTGAGACTGGAGAGCCTTGGCCAAACTGATGCGGCCCAGACTGTCCTGCCTTTCTCTTCTTTTTCTTCGCCTGAGCAGATAACGCCGGGAGATAGATCCTGGATGAGACGGTTCTTGGGAAAGCCTTCTTCCAGGCTCTCCACTGAGCCTCCCCTGGCACTGCCAACGCCTGAGGCGAATGATGAAAGATTAGCCGAGGCTGCGGCTGCCATGGAAGAAGCAGAGAAGCTTGGATCCGCCTCCTGCTCTGCTCATCCTGGGCCAGCGTTTCGAATTGTCTCGTTTTGAGAGGGAATTGCTGCTTCTATGTGCAGCCCCTGAACTCGACACGCGGATTCCAATCCTTTGCGCCCAGGCGCAGGGCGATCCGAATCGCACTTATCCAACATTTGCCCTAGCTTTCGCCCTCTTTGATGATCCAGCCTGGGACGTCATCTCTCCTGGGAGACAACTTCGTTACTGGAAGATGCTGGAAATTGATCAGTCGGATGGTCAGCCGCTGATCTCCTGCCCATTGCATTTAGACCAGAGGATAGTGGACTACACTAAGGGACTGAATTATCTCGATGTTCTTTTGGCTCCACTGACAAGCCCGCTGGATATAGCCGTGGGCGAGACACAACTTACGACTTCCCAGCAAGCAGTGGCAGACAAGATCGTCAACTACATGAAACAGTTCTCAGGATCGCAATCTTTGCCCGTCATACAGTTGCTTGGGCCTGACAAGTACAGCAAGCAGCTTATCGCCGCGTATGCATCCCTCAGTCTCGGTCTGCATCTTTACCGTATGCCAGGCGATCTTCTGCCTGCAAATGCTGTCGAGATGGATGACCTGGCCAAACTTTGGGAAAGAGAACGCTTCCTTCTTCCCATCTGCCTGTACATCGATGCCGTTGGAGATAAAGCAGGACTCGAAGAGCGTGCCGCATCTTTGAGCCGTTTCTTGACACGCAGTCAAGGCATCTTCTTTCTGGACACAAGAGATATCTGGCCTGGGCTGGCCAGGTCCAACGCTTTCGACATATTGAAACCGACGCCTGCAGAGCAGGAGGCGGCTTGGGCTGAGGCTCTAGGGGAAGATGCCGGGGAAAGCCCTGGCCTGCTGGCAGGACAGTTCAACCTGGATCTGGCGATTATAAGGCAGATTATCACCAATGTGCTTGCAGAAAAAGATGACAAACGCAGCCTTCACGAGCGGCTCTGGGAGTCCTGTCTCATCAGCACCAGGCCTCAACTGGATGTTCTGGCAAAACGTCTGGACCCCAAGGCTACGTGGGACGATTTGGTTTTGTCAGCGAATGAAACCGGTCTGCTGCGGCAGATCGCATCTCAGGTTCGAAACCGCAAAAAGGTTTATGATGAGGGTGGCTTCCGCCAGAGGATGAACAGAGGTCTTGGCATCGGAGTATTATTCTCTGGAGAGAGCGGCACAGGCAAGACCATGGCTGCAGAGGTGGTCGCCAACGAGTTGCAGATGAACCTCTATCGGGTCGATCTCTCCCAGGTCGTGAGCAAGTACATTGGCGAGACAGAGAAGAACCTCTCCAAGCTCTTCGACGCAGCTGAGGACGGAGGAGCTATCCTCTTCTTCGACGAGGCCGACTCCCTCTTCGGCAAGCGGAGCGAGGTGAAGGACAGCCACGATCGTTACGCCAATATCGAGATAAACTATCTGCTGCAACGCATGGAGTCCTTCCAGGGCCTGGCCATTCTGGCAACCAATATGAAGAGCGCTCTGGATCCGGCCTTTGTACGCCGGCTGCGATTCATTGTGGACTTCCCCTATCCCGGCCCTGAGGAGCGCAAGAATATGTGGATGAAGGTCTTCCCGCCGGAGACGAAGGTTGAGGAGCTGGACTATGACCGGCTGGCCAGGCTGACCCTCACCGGAGGCAGCATACATAACATCGCCCTGAACGCGGCTTTCCTGGCGGCTGTGGCGGGGACGCCCGTGACCATGCAGTTGGTTCTGGATGCCGCCCGGACGGAGTTTCGCAAGTCCGAAAAGCCTGTCATCGAGGGCAATTTCCGGGCCTGAAAGGAGTGTTGCATGATAAAGGTGCATATCGAGAGTCTGGTGCTGGATGGGTTGCCTGTGAGGCGCAGCCAGGGGCCTCAGGTTCAGGCTGCCGTAGAAGCAGAACTCTCCAGGCTCATGAGCGAAGGCGGACTGGCACCTGAGCTGGCCTCGGGTGGAGCGGTGCCGTCTGTGCGAGCGGATGGAATCAAGTCCATCGGGGGAAGCCCGGCTCAAATAGGCAGACAGATTGCGAAGGCAGTTTACGGAGGAGTGGGGAGATGAACCGACAGATGGTTGCTCAAGTTCAAAAGCAGAGTTCAACATCGTTAGCTGGAGGCATCTTGCAGCGGAAATGCGACGAATGTCGCAAGAAGGATAAGAAATTACAGCGCTCGGCCGTTGGTTCTGCTCCAAAGAGAGTGCCGTCTATCGTGCATGAGGTGCTGCGCTCGCCAGGGGCACCGCTCGACCCGACCACCCGCGCCTTTATGGAGCCGCGCTTCAGCCACGATTTCAGCACAGTACAGACACACGTCCGTACCCCAGCCCCAGTGCCAGCGCGCTTAGCCGTCGGCGGGCAGCACGATCAGTTCGAACACGAGGCGGACACCGTCGCCAGGCAGATTAACCATCAGCCCGCTCCCCAATCTGAAGGCCGCTATGACTTCAGCACGGTCCTAATTCACACCGACGCCAAGGCCGGTGAAGCAGCCCGACTCATGAATGCCCACGCCTTCACCGTGAACCATCATGTTGTCTTTGACCCAGGCCAGTACGCCCCACACACCCCGACTGGACGCCACCTTTTGGCTCACGAATTGACCCACGTAGTCCAGCAGACCGGCGGCAACCAGGCTCAGCCCTCGCTTGTCGCCCAGCGCCTGACTAGCCCTTGCATCCAGGGAAGATGGCGGCTGGACCGGGTGACGCCTGACATAGGTCGGGAACAATCCTTCACCAATGGAAATGGCACCGCCCGGAGTACGGCCTCAGCCCCTGATACGGGCGCTAAGGTTTTCGGAAGTGCCAGAGCCTGGCAAGAGCAGGGCTGGGTGCGGACTGAGGTGGGCGGCGAAGCCCAGGTCTCTCGCCAGTTGAACATGCATTACATCTTCAAAAATGATGGCCAGGACAACCACTTTATGCAACTGAGAATTAGTGGCGACATCGACGGCACCGCCAAGGCCGAGGACAGGCTGCACGCCAAAGCCTATGGCGTCACCTGGGGTCGAATTACTGAAAGAACAGCGGATAATCCAGCACCTCCAGACCGGGAACTGTTTAGGCCGAAAACCGCCGGGGGCGTCTCGGCGGCGAAGCTCCGCGACTTGGGCAGAGTCGAATTGGAAATCCCGGTTGGAGAGGGAGGGTCGGCCGGGCTCACCTTCAACATTACGACTGTGGATGAGGGGGACTTTGCCGGTTTTGCCGAACCGCTGGCCACCGCACACGACGTACCCACCACGGTGGATGAGGTCGATGTGTTCCTCGGTTCGCACATCTATGCCGAGGCCGACATCGAGTCTTCCTATGCCCTGATCGCCTCGCTTGACGAGAACTACGCCAGGGCTGCGGCCCAATTTTTACTCCGTTGGGAAAGTCGCCCAGCACCAGAAAGTGGAAAAGCCGGCAAAGAGGAAGGAGGCGGCGAGGCCCATATTGCTGGCGCTACCTACGCCTGCGCTATTTGCAAGTGTCAGGGTGACAAGGAGTGTGGTGGAGGAAGAATACATACGATCTGGATGGGTCGAACGGAATGTAATCGCAAGAACAAGGCAGAGGCTCAGCGATTATGCAATCATGATAGAACGTTCCTCAGCATTTGCGATCTAGATCAGAACAGACCGGATGGTAAGAAATGTTCAGTTCACCATCACGACTTTGCCTGCAGTGAAAGAGAAACCGAAGATAAATGCAATCGTCGAAGGCAATAGGTTCTTCCTGTTAAAGACGTATTTGGTCACAGTCCCCATGAGCCTTAACACCAAATGACAGTTGTCGTATGAAGACCTGGGAACTATGGAAAAAAGTACTGCATAATCCAGACGGTATTCAATAGGAAGCTAAATTCAAATGGGATCCGACCAACGAATGAGGCTCCCCGCCCCTGGCGTCTGCGACCCCGAGAGAACAAGGGCTTGAAGGCCCCGGCTCCGAAAGGAGGCTATAAGCTAGTCAGCCTCAAGGGATCTGGCCTGTTTCCGGCTGCAGAGATAACAAAGCAGGAAGGGTCCAATGACCTCACCTTTGTGATCCTGGATATCGATGGCAGGAACGTTACCGATCTCTCCTATGCCGCAGCAAGAAATGCCGGCCTGACGCCGCAGAATCCTTTATGGAATAGTATACCTCCAGGCGGATAAACTCGAGACCTTAACCGTGGGCTTCCCGTCACCACTTCGATTCGACAGGGAGCTGAATCTACCAGTAAAGTCAACGAAGACGGAATCGTCCAGATACTTGCCAATGTCATTCACGGCAAATAGTAGCGATCTAAAGGGCTCAACCATCCTGGCAACTGCGGTATAGATAGAACGGTACAAAGAGAATATGATTCATTTAATACTATAATAATTAGGAGATTTTACCTTGATCACGCAATTACAATCCATCAAAGGAGCCAAACCCGGCCCATCGGATTCGTCTATTGGGAGCCGTCTCTTGCAGCGCAAATGCGACAATTGTCGCAAGAAGCGACAGCTTTTGCAGCGTTCGGCTCTGAAGAATTCGAGCCGGGAGTCCAATTCAGCTCCTTCCATTGTCCACGATATTCTGCGCTCGCCCGGTGCGCCGATTGATCCGGCTACGCGAGCCTTCATGGAGCCACGTTTCGGGCAGGACTTCAGCCGGGTGAGAGTGCATACCGGAGCCAAAGCCTCTGAATCGGCAAAAGCTGTAGACGCTCTGGCCTATACCGTGGGACAGCATGTGGTCTTCAAGGAGGGGCATTATAATCCAGGAGTTGCGAGGGGAAGAGCCCTGCTGGCCCATGAGCTGGCTCATGTAGGACAGCAAGAGTCAGCCCCCGTCTCAGGTCCCCTCCGTATTGCGGACTCCAAAAGCGCCTCAGAACGCCAGGCATCAGACGCTTCTGCCCAAGTGCTCAATTCTGGACAGGCAAAGGTCCAGGCACAGCAGCATACGCCTGCCCAGATTGCACGCCAGCCTGTAAAATCCAATCATGTGAACATCATCCGCGTATCGTGCGAATCAAACACGATCGAGTTCGATACCGATACTGGCGTCTACGTTTACGGCCTCATTGAATGCGACATAGAGGATGCCGATTACATGGCGACAGTGACTATCGACGGCAACAACGTCAATTTCAGCCCGCCGCCGGGCTCTCCTGGAGCAAATGCCCGCTTCCCCTACCGCATCAAGACCGGTCAGCCCAATCCGTCCACATTCTTGAAAGGCCAGACCACTGTTCATATTGTAACAGCCAAATTGGCTCCTCCAACGCCCAGCAAATCGGCGACCCCATTCAAGGTATGTGCTCGAAAACTGCAGATCAGCCCTGTTGGCAACCATGCCTATATTGAAGCTCCGCCATTCCGCTATGCAATTATCAGTCCGACCTGTCCTGCTCACTGGTACAACAATCCAGTGACGGGAACTGGGGGACAAAAATGGGACAACTCGCCCGATCCTTGTGGCAATACACCCACCTGCCTGGACTGTATTCCTGCGCCGGGGGTCACCGATGTCGGACAATGCCTGCGGGATGCCTTCTCATCTTACAACAACCCGAGCCTCTACAGGCTCTCTGGGCCCAACAGCAACACATTTGCCGGGACGCTAGCACGAAAATGCTGTGCTGGTATGGTGCCCAGGCCTCCCGCACTCGGCTGGGTTCCAGGATGGGACGACTCACCGGCTCCAGCGCGTCCAGCTCCATCAAAAGGGTGCCCACCAGGACCTACCTGCTGATTGCCATGAGATCTCCTGCCCGGGGATCACATTCAAAATAAAATATTGCACAATAAGAGCAAATAAGTGTATTAGAAGACTTAAAGGAGTATCGAAGCCATATGACAGCATTTCCCGGATCCCCGCGCCTGATAAAGGGCGCCATCATAGGCCTTGACCCGAAAAACCCGCTGGCAAGCATAATTGTCTTTCAGTACAACCCGGACACCATGACCCGCCGTCTCGAAGCGCGCTCTGTAGGCGGAGAGGGTGGGGATAGATCTGAGGCTTTTCGCCTCACCGGCCCGCCCAAGGAGACCATTACCCTGAGCATCGAGCTTGATGCTGCGGATCAGTTGGAGGAGGCCAATCCTTTGGCCGTAGCTGCTGGGATCAGTCCAGCTTTATCCGCTTTGGAAATGCTGATCTACCCCAAGAGCCGGGCAGTCATCGCCGCCGCAGCATTAGCCAATGGCGGCTTTATAGAGATCATACAGCCGGAAGCACCTCTCACATTATTCGTCTGGGGACCCACACGAGTATTGCCGGTGCGGGTAACGAGCTTTAGTATAACTGAGGAAGCCTATGACACTCTCTTGAATCCCATCCGAGCCAAGGTGGATCTCAGCCTGTATGTGCTCAGCTATGCAGATCTGAAGGTGACCCATCCCGGCTACTATCTATTCCTGGCCCACCAGATTGCCAAAGAGGTAATGGCCACGACGAACGTTTTCAACAGCGCCCAGAATATAGGCGCATCTTTGAAGCTCTTCTGAAGGTGAATATGATGTTTCTTACTACCAGTCGTTATTACGGTATCGAGACCGCTCTTCTCAAGACGGCCGAGGGAAAGGAGATAGCCTATGTGCGTCGCCGTTTCCTGCCTCCGGCAGAAGAAATGGTTGTCATGGGCGAGCATACCGTAATCCAGGATGAGAGGCTGGATAACATAACCGCCCGATACCTGGTCGATCCTGAGCAGTTCTGGCGGCTAAGCGACGCTAATAACGCTATGCGCCCCGATGAGCTGACCGAAGTGATAGGCCGGCGATTGATAATTCCGCTGCCCCAGGGAGGCCAATAGTGCTCGACCTAGGCATAAACCTTCAGCTTCTTCTCGGGCCCACCGTGCCTGTGCCTGCGCCTTATTCCGTAGTGGACGCGCTGGTCGAGGTGGAGGTCGAAAACAAGGACCAGGAGTTCGACGGCTTCAAGCTCACCTTCACCCTCGGCAAAGACTCTTTGCTGGATTACGGTCTGCTGCTAAGCGGCAGACTCGATCCGCCCAGCCGGGCGATCATTATCGCCATCATCAACGGGCGGCCTCAGGTGCTCATCGATGGTTTCATCACCCGCCACGAGTTCGTTCCCAGCAACCGTCCAGGCGAGTCCAAGCTTTACGTCTATGGCAAGGACATCACCATGAAACTCGATCTGGAAGAGAAGAATGAGACCTATAGTAATCAGTCCGACTCGCTCATCGCCACCAGTATTCTGACCTCACCCTCATACGCGACACTTGGATTGGTGCCCCAAATCACCCCTACCACAGACGTGCCCATTGAGGTGGATCGTGTACCTTCGCAACAGGGCACCGATCTGGCTTTCCTGCGAGAGCTGGCGAAGCGCAACGGCTTCGTCTTCTACATAGAGCCAACTCTGGTCCCTGGAGTCAACACAGCCTATTGGGGGCCTGACAACCGCCTTGGAGTAGCTCAGCCCGCTCTGACCATGAACATGGGCCCGGACACCAACGTGGACAAACCCATCAACTTCAGCTACGATGCCCTGGGACCTGAGGAACCGCAAATAACCATTGTAGAACCTTTGACAAAGCTTGCCATCCCCATCCCAGTGCCGGGAGGGCTGCGTCCACCACTGGCCAGAAATCCGGCCAAACCCCTGAGAAAGACTCTGCGCAGAGATACCGCCAACCTCAATCCCGTCCAGGCCGCCCTGCGAGGATTGGCATCTCAGAGCGGCTCATCCGATGCGGTAAATGCCAGCGGGGAGGTCGATTCCCTGCGTTATGGCAGGGCTTTGCGCTCACGTCGACTGGTAGGAGTGCGCGGGGTCGGCCAGAGCTATGACGGCAATTACTATGTCCAGATGGTGACGCACCGCATAAAGATCGGCGAATACAAGCAGAGCTTCACACTGGTGCGTGAAGGACTCGGCTCTCTAGTTCCTCTGGTGATGCCATGAGCGGACCATTTTATGGTAAATTTAGGGGCGTGGTCACAGACAACCGTGACCCGCTCTTTTTGGGCCGGGTGCGAGCCCGGGTGCAGGATGTCCTGGGCGGTAAGGAAATAGGATGGGCTCTTCCCAGCTTGCCCTATGCGGGAAAGGGTGTCGGCCTCTTTCTCGTCCCGCCTGTGGATGCTTCCGTCTGGATAGAGTTCGAGCACGGAGACCCGGACTATCCCATTTGGACGGGTTGCTTCTGGTCTCAGGGAGAGCTGCCGGCAACTCCTGCCGTGGCGGAGATGAAGGTTCTCAAGACCGATGCCGGAACCATCACCATCAACGACCTGCCAGGGGTAGGCGGCATAACCATAGAGACGAGTGCAGGCATGAAGATCGTGATCAATATGCAGGGTATTGAGATAAATGACGGAATAGGGGGCAGCATCAAGCTCACCGGACCCCAGGTATCCATAAATGACGGCGCACTGGAGGTGTTGTGATGCCCGGCTTTCTGCTTCACCAGGGGGCCGTGGTTCTATGTTTTCATGCAGGGCAGGCGCAGCCAATGGTGCCTAACCCCAGGGTTAAGGTCAGCGGCCAGGCCACAGTTACCCAGGCAGGCATTTACTCCGTTACAGGCTGCACACTTCCTCCACCTTTAGCTGCCAATGGGCCTTGCGTCACTGCCCAGTGGATCACAGCAGCGACAAGGGTCAGATCTGGGGGCGTGCCGGTCCTGCTGCAAGACAGTCAGGCCATATGCGCTCCCACCGGCACAGGGCTGAATATTGTTGTCACACAATTGCGCGTCAGGGGGACATGATGAATATCGATTATCCGTATCATTTCGACGGCCTGGGAAGAACCGCTCTAACTGGAGACGAGGATCACATCCGCGACATGATAGAACAGTTCCTGTTCACCAGCCCTGGTGAACGGGTGAACCGGCCCGATTTTGGCAGCGGTCTCTTGCAGATGGTCTTTGCTCCAAATAGCCAGGAGCTGGCGGCTGCTCTGCAGTTCACCATCCAGGCCGGACTGCAAAGATGGCTCGGTGACGTGATCGAGGTACAGTCTGCAGAGGTGGAGAGCCAGGACGCAACGCTCCGCGTGCTGGTGCAGTACTCGGTGCTCAAAACTGGAGAGCGCCGCATAGTGACTCTGGAAAGGGGTGGCGTGCCATGAAGGAGCCCGAGATAAGATGCAAAGAGGATATGCGCCGCAAATGCGTTCGGGAGAAGAATTTAAACGGTCTGGATCATCTGGATGTGAGCCAGGATCAGAAGAAGCTTTACGTCTACTTCCTAGGAAAGCTACCGGCAGGCCTGACCGAACAAAATGCTCTGGAACATGTGCTCATCGATGGCGGCCAGCGCATTCGAGACATAAGTATCGTTGACGTCGACCTGGTCCATAGAGATGAGCCCGAGCTGGACGATTACATGGCCGTCCATCTGGATAAAGGAGGCGACTTTTCCACCTACACATTGCGTCTGGTGGATCTGGAGTGCATAGATTCATGCTATGATCATCTGAAATTCAATTTTCTGGCCAGTTGCCCCAGCGATCTGGACTGCAAGACGAAGGCAATCTGCCCGCCTCCCAAACGCTCTGAGCCAGAGATCAGCTATCTTGCCAAGGACTATTCGAGCTTCCGCCAGCTCATCCTGGACCGCTTGGCCCTTATCCTGCCCCAGTGGCAGGAGCGGCATGTGCCGGACATTGGCATAACTCTGGTGGAGCTTCTCGCCTATGCAGGAGACTATCTCAGTTACTATCAAGATGCAGTGGCCACAGAGTCCTACCTGGATACCGCACGGCAGCGCATCTCCGTCCGCCGCCATGTGCGTCTGGTAGATTATCTCATGCATGAAGGCTGCAACTCCAGAGCCTGGGTTTGCGTCGAGACAGAGGATCGTACCAGACTCGATCCCGAAGATTACTTCCTGGCAGCAACAGGGACGGCTCCTCTGGTCAGCGGCTGGTCCCTGACCGAGGAAGAGCTCCGTAAAATTCCACCGGACAGGTATCTTGTCTTTGAGCCTTTGGTAAAAGAGTCCCGGGAGTTCTATCAAGCCCATAACTCGATCGAATTCTATACCTGGTGCAGACAGCAATGCTGCCTGTTGACAGGAGCGACTTCAGCCACCCTGAAGGATAGATGGATTCAAGCTGCAGAGACTGAGCAAGACACTCCTCAGGAGCAGCAGTCGGTTCAGCATAAACATTCAAAACATCCAACTCCGCCTCCTCCACCCGAGAAAAAGAGGGCGCTTCATCTTTCTGCCGGAGATGTGCTCATCTTTGAAGAGATCCTGGGCCCCAAGACAGGGAACCCGGCGGACGCCGATCCCAATCACCGCCATGCCGTGCGCCTGACCAAGGTAACACCAGGCGTTGATGATCTGAACTCCCAGCCCATCGTGAACATAGAATGGGCACCTGTTGATGCCTTGCCCAATATGCTGTGCATCTCCTCTCTGTGCCAGCCTCCAGGATGCGAGCTTCTGGAAAACGTGAGCGTGGCAAGAGGTAATGTGGTGTTGGTGGATTATGGCAGAACTCTGGATCCTGAGTCCTCCACTGTGCCGGAGGGCGAGGAGGAGCCAGCCGGCTGCAAGGGGATAGGAGAGCCAAATGAGCCCATTCTCAAGGTGAAACCATTCCGGCCTCGTCTCGAGTTCTTCCCTGTAACGCATGTCGTTCCTTTTCCACCGCCAACTCTTGTTAGCCAGGTACAGGCCAGGTTATTGAATGGGCTGATGGATCGGGTTCTCGCGAGGGTAGAAGAGCTCTGGAAAAAGAGCAAATCCGGTGTTTGCCTGACAGAGCAGGAGATCGCCCAGGTCATCCGTATCTTCGGGGTAAAAGCAATTGATGATGTCAGACTTTTGTACACCGATAAAGCAAAAGACCACGATCCATCCTGCAAGAAACAGGCCCGTGCCCTGAAGAGGTTGCTCGTTCTCGAAAATATCTATCTGGCCAGGAAACGCAGGAGAGTGGAGGCTCTGACCAAAAGGGCCAGATCCGGCTATGTGATGGGAATAACTGAAGCGAAGGAGATCGAAGCCATGTTCGGGGAGAGCTATGCTCTGGAGCTGGAAGGGTCTTCTAAATGCATCTCGGCCAGGCTTTCCATCGAGCAGGACCCCCGTCTGGCCAATCCCTATATCAGCCTCAAGGAGAAAGGGAGTGGAGCGATTTGGACCCCTAAGCGCGATCTGCTGGACAGCGGGCCTCTGGACCGCCATTTTGTGGCTGAGATGGAGAATGACGGACACGCTATCCTGCGTTTCGGAGACGGGGATCTGGGAGAGGCGCCTGAACCTGGCGTCGAGATGGAGGCGGTCTACAGAGTGGGCAACGGCCTGGCTGGAAACGTGGGCAGAGAGGCAATATCCTATTTGGTTTTTCATATACCCGGCCAGAACGGCATCTTGCGGATCCGCAATCCCCTGCCTGCATTGGGCGGCACTGATCCTGAGCCCCTGGCAGATGTCAGGCTCTTTGCTCCGGGAGCCTTCCGCAAGGATTTAGCGAGGGCTATCACTACCGAAGACTATGCACTTCTGGTAGAGCGAGACTTCGAGGGCAGAGTGCAGAGGGCGGCAGCCGAAATGCGCTGGAATGGAAGCTGGTATGAGGTGCAGGTGGCAGTCGACCCCAGGCAGACGACGGAAGCTGACGAGGTCTTGCTGGATGAAGTGGCGGGACGGCTGCAGCGCTACCGTCGCATCGGTCATAATCTGGCGGTTAGGCCTGCAGAGTATATTCCTCTGGATATAGAGATGATTGTATGTGTCTTGCCCAATCATCATCGAGGCCAGGTAAAAGCCGACCTTCTGGACGTATTCAGTAGCAGCATGCTACCTGACGGAAAATTAGGATTCTTCCATCCCGATAATCTGACTTTTGGAATGGGTATACGCCTGAGCAGTCTGGTGGCTGCCGCCGAGAAGGTGCCCGGAGTGGAAACCATTGTGGTGACGAAGCTGGAAAGGCTCTTCGAAGGGCCCGAACACGAGATTGAGAACGGCATCCTGCCCATTGGCAATATGGAGGTGGCAAGGCTGGACAACGACCCCAGCTTCCCGGAGAATGGCAGACTGACGTTGCTTATGCGAGGTGGAATATGAAAGAAATATGTGGATGCTGCGAGGGCCTGGAGAAGGTCGTTCCCATGAGCACGGCCAACCGGCCGTATCTGGACGCCCTCTCCTACCGCGTGGGCACGCACGCCACCTTCCTGGAGACGATGGTGGCCAGACTCACGGACCACTACCTGGATATCATTACGGAGACGGGAGAGGTCAAGAGGATCCGTCCTCTGCAGAACCTGGCGGTACATAGTTCCGACGATCCTTCTATCGCTATGCTGGATGCATGGGCAGTTGTTGCCGATGTGCTCACATTTTATCAGGAACGCATAGCCAACGAGGGGTATCTTGCGCACGGCCACGGAACGCCGATCAGTTCTGGAGCTGGCGAGGCTCGTAGGCTATAATCTCCGGCCGGGAGTGTCGGCCAGCGTCTTTCTGGCCTTCAATCTGGAAAAAGGCTATGACGTGACGATCGATCCTGGTATGAGAGTGCAGAGCCTGCCTGGTCCCGGTGAGTTGCCCCAGTCCTTTGAGACCGGTGAGCCGCTGATGGCGAAGGAAGTTTGGAACAGCCTCGGTGTGAGGATGACCCAGCCGCAAAATATCACCCCGCAAAACATAAGCCTGGACCCGGCACAGGAAGGAGCTATAAACAGCATATACCTGGACGGCGCTGCCACGAGACTGAAGGTTAACGATCTTTTGCTCTTCATCTTCAACATCGGGGATCCGGTCTTCAGGCAGGTCGAAGCAGTAGATGCACAGGCCGCGGACAGCCGGACTGTGGTTACGCTTCAGTCGATATCCAATGTCACAGCTATAACAGCAGAGGAGGGCCGAATACTGGCTGCAGCTCCCGCAGGCGAGCCCTCAGGAGCGACATCCCAGGAACGCAGCCCCATGAATTATCTCCTGGAATCGCTCCTGATCCCGCCTTCCCGACCACCAGCCAGCACAAGGCAGTTGCAGCGCAGCCTGGAGAATGCCGTCAATCCTAGCCTGGAAAACGTCTACAAATCTCAGTCGGATATCAGTCCCCAATTGCTCCTGACCTTTAGCCCGAATCTGAAAGATACGTTCTATCCGGCCTGGCTTAATGCGACATTTGACAGCTCCCCATCGAATCTGGTGAGCATCCAGGCCCTGAGGGTAAAGGCCGCACCTTTTGGACACAATGCACCTCTCGAGCTGATCCAGTATGTAGGAAAGGTACCCAAATACGATGAATGGGACTTGACGGAAGAAGACACTAAAGTGATTTACCTGGATGCAGAGTATGACAAGATACTGCCGCAAAGCTGGGTGATAATCGAACGCCCAATACCGGATGAACCGGAAGATATAAAATTTCTCAGATTCAATAAGCTGGAAGAGTCGCAAGGCGTGGGGTGGATTGTCAGCAAGATTGAAAAGGTGAGGACAGTCTCCCGGGCAAGCTACGGCATTACGGGAACAGTTACCAGACTGACATTGAACAAAGACTGGCTGACCCAGACGGAAGTGGAAAATGACAGCGAAAAGAGATTAAATATATCCATTCTCCGCGGCACAACTGTGTATGCCGAGAGCGAACCTGTTAAGAGAGCAGAGGAGCAGATAGAGGATAATGTTTGCAGCGACGAGATCGAGTTGGACGGCCTTTATGACGGCCTGAAGTCCGGCCGCTGGCTGATCGTTTCTGGAGAACGCTCCGATATTTCGTTTACTGAGGGTGCCGGTCAGGTTAAAACCAGCGAACTGGTTATGCTGGCTGCGGTGGGCAACGGGAAAAAGACAATCGAGGCTGAGGCCGCGAGCACGCCACCGGGTGGAGATACAGATATCTTCCGGCCTCTCCCGGACGATAAAACTCATACCTTCCTAAAGCTCTCTGAGCCACTGGCATACTGCTACAGGCGCGACACGGTCTCCATCTACGCCAATGTGACCAAGGCTACGCATGGTGAGACGCGCAACGAAGTCCTGGGAAGCGGAGACAGCAGCCGTGCCTTCCAGGAGTTCCAGCTACGCCAGTCTCCTTTGACTTACCTGAGCGCTCCCACGCCGGCGGGAGCCGAGAGCACCCTGCAGGCGCGCGTGGAGGATGTGCTCTGGCATGAGAGAGACAGCCTGGCCGGACTGAAGCCGGTCGACCGCAATTATATCACCACTGCGGATGATGACAGCAAGAGCACGGTGGTCTTTGGCAACGGCAAGCATGGATCTCGCCTGCCCACGGGAGTCGAGAACGTCAAGGCTGTCTACAGGTCGGGGATAGGTAAACCCGGCAACGTCAGAGCGAGACAGATCAGCCTTCTGGCAACGCGTCCCCTGGGTGTGAAGGGCGTGATCAATCCCCTCCCTGCCACGGGCGGAGCTGATCGAGAGAACAGAGATCAGGCACGACGCAATGTGCCTCTGGCGGTCCTCGCACTGGACCGCTTGGTCTCGGTGCAGGACTACGCCGACTTTGCCCGGACCTTCGCCGGCATAGGCAAGGCGAGAGCTGCCAAGCTCTCCGATGGAAGAAGACAGGTGGTCTTCATCACCATAGCAGGCGCGGAGGATATCCCCATCGACTATCATTCCGATTTATACCTGAACCTGCTCTCGGCATTGCATAAATATGGAGACCCGCATCAGCAGATCCGCGTTGAGGTCAGGGAGCTACTGCTAATGGTCATAAGCGCCAAGGTCCGCGTTAAACCCGACTACTTATGGGACAAGGTTGAGCCCATGATAAAGGCCTCTCTCCTGGATACTTTCAGCTTTGAGCGCCGTGATCTGGGCCAGGACGTCCTTTTGAGCGAGGTGATCAGCGTTATTCAAAACGTTAAGGGCGTGGATTATGTGGACGTGGATGTTGTGGCAGGAATTCCTGAGAAGAAGCCGGACAACGGCGTCCGGCGAATTCTTAACCCTGAAGAGATCGTGGATGAGATCGAGAAAGTGCTGAACGGCACTGGCGGGCCACAGCCCCAGCCCAGGATTCTCGTGAACCTTGCGGATAAAGAGGACGGCATTTTCCGGCCAGACCAGATCGCCTATCTCACTCCCGATGTTCCTGACACCTTGATCCTCACGGAGTTGAAAGCATGAGCCAATCAAAGGACCGTCTTTACAATTTGCTCCCAGCCGTCTACCGCCAGCGCGATGCAGACCAGGGCTATCCCCTAAAGGCACTGCTGCAGGTGATCTCAGAGCAGGTGAACGTCGCGGAAGATGACATTGCCGGGCTCTATGAGAACTGGTTCATCGAGACATGCCAGGACTGGGTGGTGCCCTATATAGGGGATCTGGTTGGCTACCGGCCCGTCTCAGATGCAGGCGAGCCTGGATCCGTGACCGAAACAGGTGGCCAGAGGCTCAACAAGATCCTTTTCCCCAGAAGAGAGGTTGCCAACACCATTGGCTATCGGAGAAGAAAGGGAACCCTGGCCCTGCTGGAAGAGCTGTCCCGGAGCGTTGCCGGCTGGCCGGCCAGAGCGGTGGAGTTCTACCGGCTCCTGAGAGTGGCTCAGCACATCAACCACCAACACCTGGATAGGGGTAAAACAGTGGACATGCGCCAGGGTGATGCCCTCGCACGTCTGGACGGCCCCTTCGATGAGCTGGCTCATACCGTGGACGTTCGTCGCATAAATTCCCACCGCACTCTCGGGAGGTATAACATCCCAAGCGTCGGGATCTATGTTTGGAGGCTGAATTCATATTCTGTCACGCAGTCTCCGGCTTACTGCATAGATAGGGACCTTAACCATTTTACATTCAGCATTCTGGGAAAGGACACCAAGCTCTTCACTAAACCCATAGAGGAGCCGGATCCCACCCATATAGCCGATGAGACCAACGTTCCCACAGTCATCAGACGCCGGGCCTTTGAGGAGCGGCTGGAGGACTTCTATGGAGAGGGCAAAAGCCTTTGCATCTGGAGGGGCGGCCTGAGCCACCCGATCCCTATTGAGAACATAATAGCTTCGGACCTCAGCGATTGGTCTTATGCGCCCAAGGATGATGATGTGGCTGTGGACCCAGTGCTTGGAAGGATCGCCTTTTCCAGCTCTTATTCCCTTAAGGATTCCGATGTCGAGATCTGGGTATCCTATCACTATGGGTTCAGCACTGACATGGGGGGCGGAGAGTACCCGAGAAAGCTCAGGCAGAGACCGACGCAAGAGGTCTATCGGGTGGGCCCGACAGAGAGTTTCCAAAGGATTGGCGATGCTTTATCCCAATGGAATAATGATAAAATCAAAGACGCGAAAAAGCGCGACGCCATCATAGAGATCGAAGATAGCGGCGCTTATGTGGAGCAGATCAGGATCACTCTGCAGGCATGCGACCAGCTGGAGCTGCGTGCCGCCAATGGCAAGAGGCCTGTGATACGTCTCCTGAACTGGGAGACAAACCGGTCGGATTCTCTAAAGATCGAAGGAACTCGCGGAGAGGGGAGGCCGGGTCGTATAACCCTGGACGGGCTTCTCATCACGGGTAGAGGCATAAAAGTTACAGGAGAGCTCTTAGAGGTCAAGATCCGGCATTCTACCCTTGTTCCGGGCTGGATGCAGGAAGACGATCATCAGACGCAAAAAAGTGCTGCTCCTAGCTTGAGGCTGGTTAACACCACTGCCCGTCTGGTTGTCGAAAGCAGCATCCTTGGATCTATCCTGGTGAACCAGGATGAGGTACGAACCGATCCACTTTCCATCTGTGTCAAGGATAGCATATTGGATGCTACGGAGCGAGAAAAGAAAGCATTGGATGCATCGGGATGCCCTGTGGCCTTTGCGAAGTTGACCCTCCTACGCAGCACGATCTATGGGGAGACCCAGGTCCATGCCATCGATCTGGCCGAGAACTCCATATTCTTCGGCAGGGTCACGGTGTGCCGCCGTCAGGAAGGATGCGTTCGATTCTGTTATGTTGCGCCGGGATCCAGGACTCCCCGTCGTTACAACTGCCAGCCGGATCTTGTGGAGCAGGCTGCAGAAGAGGAGATGCGCATTGCTTCCAGAGAACCGGGCACAGCTCTAACAATTCTCTCTGATGACGAGCTAAAAGAAGAGATAAAAGCTGCAAAAAAGCGCGAGAGTGACCGGGTTATACCCCAGTTCAACAGCACTCATTACGGTACGCCTGATTATTTCCAGCTGGCCGATTCCTGTGCCGAGGAGATAAAAAGGGGTGCAGACGACCAATCGGAGATGGGGGCCTTCCACGACCTTTACCAGCCCCAGAGGGAGGCCAACCTGCGCGCCCGTCTTGAAGAGTACACCCCGGCAGGGACAGATGTAGGCATCATCTTTGTGAACTTTGGAGGAGAAACATGAAAGGCGAGTTTAGAGGAGATTTTTCACGCGACACTTTCGACCCCAGCAAGCACTTCATGCGTGTGCTGATGCAGCAGGGCAGGGTCAGCCTGGACGCAGACTGGAACGAGCAAACGGACATATTGCTGCACTATATGCAGACGCTGGCCAAGGACCTCATTGGACCTTTTGCGGGACCTGAGAATGCTGCCGAACGGGGATTTGGCATAATTCCGACAACAACTTCACCCAAGAGCTTCAACATCAGCCGGGGCCGGTACTACGTCGACGGCATCCTCTGCGAGAACGAACCGAATGTCAACATATGCGGAAATTTGGAGGGCGAGCTGGGATACTATAATCAACCGGATTACCCCCGCGATGCCGCCAAGAGCGATTTCCAGCCTGACGATCTTCCCTTCCTGGCTTACCTGGACGTCTGGGAGCGCCATATCAGCTATATCGAGGACGATTACATAAGGGAAAAGGCTCTGGGAGTGGCGGATACAGCGAGCAGGTCCAAGGTAGTGTGGCAGGTTAAGGCACTAAAATCAGGTGGCCAGAATGACTGGAAAGAATATGCAGGCACCCCTGCCCCTGGAGAGACGCTTTGCGATGTTATCAGGCAAAAATGGAGCCTGATTGCGAATAATCTGCTTCAAAATTCCAATCGGGGATGCCTCAAGGCCAAGGCAAAGGAAACGGATGAGGTGCCGACTGAACCCTGCATAACCTCTCCTGAGTCAAGCTACAGGGGGGAAGAAAACCAGCTCTACCGGGTGGAGATTCATAGGGACGGATTTGCTCAGGAGATTGACAGATCGAATAGATCTGAGGCTGCCACATTCAAGTGGTCCCGTGATAACGGCACAGTCGCTTTTCCCATCATCTCTAAAGCAGGCAATTTGGTAGTGCTGGAGCACCTGGGGAGAGATGACCGGCTGAGCCTGAAGAAGGATGACTGGGTCGAGGTGGTTGACGACGATTATGCTTTGTTGATCCAATCCAGGCCCTCTCCACTGACTGAAACCAGACCTCTGGTTCAGGTCGACACTGTAGACACGACTGAGATGACAGTGACCCTGAGGCTCCAGGACAGCTCAAAACTGCCTGATTATATGGAAGGGGACCAAAATCACCCACTGCTGCGTCGCTGGGATCATAAGAAGGGTGACCCAACTGAGCAGGATGAGCCTGAACTGGCGGATGATGGAGCCCTCTACGTAGAGGAGGATAATTGGCTCACACTTGAAGACGGGGTCCAGATTTGGTTCGAAAAATCAAAATCGCCAGACACCGTTCACAACTACCAAAGAGGCGACTACTGGCTTGTCCCTGCGCGGACTGCCACCGGGGATGTGGAATGGCCGGAAGACGCCCTGGATCCGGATGGCCGGCGGCTTCTTCCTCCGCACGGAATTGACCATCACTATGCTCCGCTGGCTGTCATAAATAAAGACGGCAGCAGTACTGAAAATTGGGTGCTGCAAGCAGATTGCCGCTGCTGGATCAAAAAAGCCTTAAACCCGCCGTGCGACAAGACGGCAGCGAACAGGAATGTGTAGCATCATAAAATGCCAATGCCCAGGATCAGCTCCTGGGCCTTTAAGGCTTTTCAGGACGTAGTTTTTTCGTTACTCATTGAATATTCGGCAGCTCTGGACTGTAGTGTGCCGAATTTTCTGTAAAATTGACGGCCCTGTTATCCCACACATCAATCTATATCCAAGGATAATAGTGGCAAATGACCTCTACATTCTCCGTGTTACCGATTTTCTTGAATATCATCTTTTCTATTCCTTCTTCAACTCAGCTAGATCGTTGAAATCTCGACGTACTGACCGACCAGGGATTTACTCATCTCCAACTCAGAAGCAATGTTCTCTGCAGGAATCCCATCGCCATGAAGCTTTAGAACATTTTTATAACCCTTGATATACCGGTCGCATGCTTCTTCGCATTGGGAAATACTCCCGGAGATGTCTACGAGCAGGAAGCGGACCGGGTTGCCGAACAGGTGGTGGCACACCTGCGCATCCCATAAACGTCACACCGCCGCACATCCAACGCTTCTCCGGGCAACCGGCTGGACGGGAGGAGACAGCACCCGCCATCGTAAATCAGGCCCTGGCCGGTTCCGGCAAGCCGTTGGAACCTTCGATCTAACACAATATCTTTTATGAATATTTCATCCGGTCTAGTATGCCAGTCACCTTTGCTTTGCCCATCTTGCTACCACCCCGAATATACTACGATATATTTCGTTTGGGCAAACTGCAACCAATATAAAACACACAAAGCCGCTATGCATTGATTATCTGAAGTGCGGGGGACGTGAACCGCGCACGAGTTTACGAGTAAGAATCAAACCCTATGTCTCTCTACACACTGAGCTTTCTAAGAACTGCCACGCTTCCAAGTGAAAACGCCAGCAAAAAAGCCACAAGGGCCAAGAAAGACTCCCATGGGACGGACTGGCCGAGCGCAGCTGCCCTCAGGCATATGCTCGAACGAGTTAAGTAGAGGCCTTTCTTAAAGCTCACAAACGAGGGCCGATGGTCGAGAAACATAACCCACCCCTACCTTCATCTCGACCTGAGTCAGCCACATGGTATAGAGCAGCTCTGCGGTTGCTCAAGGCTTAATATAAGCATTCAATCCGATGGTGATCGGCTTATCATTAACTTTAGCGGTAGTAACGATATTCCCATGTGTACTTGCAACAACAAGGGTTTTACCGGATGACGATGGGGTTGGTTCTTCCAGGTCAATTTCTATGAAGAGCTTGTTATCCTTGATTTCTACTTTCATAGTCATACGAGTTCTCCTATTGGCCATTTTTTCGACATGCTCATCTATTACCCTTTCCCTGAGAGATCCTCAGACATTTTTCGATGATTTTCGCGTTGCAACCATTTATTACTTTTCCTGTGGGTCTCTTTTTCTTTAACGGTTGAGATACGTTAGCGGCGTGTTCGGGTCGTTGCCTCCAGAAGGATAACCCTCCATCCCAGTAATTCATACTCTTCTCGCAGATCCTCAAGGTTTCAAATCAGGAAGCTGTGGAGGTCTCTTCCAAGATTGCCGCGAGCTGAAAGGCGTTACGACCCCAAGTCGTTTTGAGCGGCCAACAGTCGTCCATGCCATTCTTACTGGGAAAGGAGATCCTCAGGATACCTCGCTCAAAGCGTGCATGGCATGTTATATTCATATGGTGTGGGACTCGCGCCAGAGAGAGAACGGCCGGCAATATGCATCTATCTCTTGCCGCGTTTTGGCTTCTGCCCCTTTTCTCCATCAAGCTTCTTCGCTTTCTGATCCTTCTTGCTCACTTTTTCTCTCTCCTTTCCGTCTCCTTGTTGCATATTTTATTTCACCCCATTTGATCCTTTAGTCATTTCAGCCAATCCGATAAACCTGACGGCATATATGTTTCTCGCCTATGGTTAGGACTTGCGCTGATGGTATATGCCTGTCATTGCCCGAGATGCATAGCCGGTTGTGCTAGTAGATCACTCAATGGAATTCCAGGCTCCAATCGAGAATATCGCAAAGCTATGCTGCCGCATAATATGGATCTTTGGAATCCTCGATAGCATGAGATCGTGCTCCACAATCAGGAAGCCTTGGTGGTTCTCCTCCCGGATGAGCAAGTGCCAGATAGCTGATGAGAATGAAAAATTCGATACTTACTTACTCGTAAGCGACTTAGGAAGGATTCTCTAAAAATCGATATGCTGCGAACTAATATTATGCGGGGAAAGGGATTCGAACCCTTGAACTCCTGCGAGAATAGATCTTGAGTCTATCACCGTTGGCCTGGCTTGGTTATCCCCGCATCCGACCTGCCTCTAGCGCAGATCGAGAACCATCCTAGGCATCTATGGTTTATGAATCTTGCCATCCTTTCGGGGAAGAGTCGGCCTCGCCAACTGCTCCAGGCCGGCTCATGCATCCACATGATTCACCCGGATCCAGTAACGGCACCCGTGAATCCCGGTGCTCGTCCCAGTCGAACTCCTCAAGCACCTGGACACAGAAAGAAGGAGCCGCAAAAAAAAGATCTGCAAATACTGCACTTCAGCCGCTCTTATCAATTCGAGCAGCTTCTCACCTTCGCGATTTCTGTCTTGATCGTCTCGACGAGGATGAATTCCAAACTCTGGCCATTTCAACTGTGAAGCCCTGGCGGCACTGTGGTATGCTTCGTCAGGAGTCGTCTGATGCTGCACCAGGTGAGACTCATCAGGGCTGTCTCCTGAACGGTTCTGTGCGGGATTAGTTCCATGATACCGTGATCTATCCTGTCACAGAATCTCGTTCGAGCCGAGCGCATCATGCGATATTGCATTTCGTCCCAGTATTCGCAGGCTGGTGAGAACGATATGGGATGACATTTCGGGCTGTAGTGCTTGTCTTCATTTTCGCCGCATCCATCATCCACAAATCCGTAGCATTCTGGATTTTGGGTCAATAGATCGTTTATCTGCGTGTGAGGCACAAATTCACCGTAAATGGTGGTGTGGCCGCCCTTCTCGCGGGCGATTGGCATATCCCGGCGGTTTAGATTTAGTAACTCACGTTCTTCCAAGAGCTCCGTCAAGGATGCCCACCGGGTTCTCTGAATGAAGTTTCGATATCCTTCGAACTCAATCGCAGAAATGCCGGACTCGTTGTCATTATTGCCGCACTCGTACTCGCCACGTAGCGGAACGATAACCCGCCCGGACTCATCGACGTATTCATCAATCGGGTAAATCCGTGCGCTGAGATCGATCTCTTCGATCCCTCCTATCTCTGGCTCTGCTGGCCGGAGGTTTTCTAGCTCTGGTTGCTTCTGGATGCTTTTAGTCAATGTCGACTCCAATACAAAAAATTACATGTGTATTATATTCAATACTTTACTTAAACCTTCCGGTAAAATATAGGTGCATCAACGTGATTAAAAAATAAGCTGCCATTACGTGTAGCTTGACCTAATCAGCTATTTTTAAAAGCCCCATTCAAAGAAGAAAAGAGGTATCACAGCTCCGTTTAGTTATGCGGCAACATGCCATGTCGCATAGTACCCGAAAATTTATCAGCTCTTGATGGAGATACTTGGGCCACGCCAGCGTGGGTAGGCGGCGAAAAATGATGAATCTTGCCATCCCTTAGCGTGGCCCGCATCCTGAGGCCCTCCGGCCCGCCTCACGAGCCCGCTCACGCATCCGCATGATTCACGCAGATCCAGTGATAGTACCCGTGAATCCCAGTGCCCGTGACCTCGTCAAACTCCTCCAGCTCGTTGCCGCAGATCTCGCATATCTCGCCATCCGGGACCTCGATCTCGGCATCATTGCATAGTATTATTACCATATTCAGGCCCAATATCTGTTGCGAGACGCTTTGAGGCTTTCGGCATTTAATCCTTTGATAAATTATCATTCAATGAGAATATACCATCTTTAGCCTGCTGGTAGCACCTGTCTATGATCTCCGTACTTCCCTGAAGACAGACGACCTCCAGGTTGTATAGACTTGCGAATTCGCCAACTCTTGATTCGACCTCAAAATCTCCTGTATATCGGAGCCCTGTATCCAGCCTGGCCACCCTCTTGTAGCCCAGACTATTCAGCTTGCATCCCAGGCTTTGAGATTGTGATTTTGAAGATCTATTTGCCTCATTTTCGATCTCTCTCCAGTTAACAGCCCACATTGGAGTGAAGAAAAACCCTATACCATAAGATCTATCCAAAGCCTCCTCATATTGCTTGTTTCCTCCTAATGCCACAGCTATGCAGTCATCCACTCGTTTGTCGTCTTTGTCGGTCAGGAAGTATATGGGGCAACCCAGATCCGTCAAATCGTTCCCAATATTCCCCAAAGAATTTCCACACAATCCATATAGGAGCAGGATACCGTCAGAGAACCTGGACATATCTCGGATGTTCTTGTATACCTCATCCATAATCTGCTTGCCATCAGAATGCAATGCCATTCGAAGAACATTTACAACCACGACAAGATCTCGTTCGCTTACATTCTCTGATGCCCGCCCGCGAATGAAGTGAAATCCGTTCAGCAAATGTTCCAGGAATTTGCCGAAATTATCCCTGTAAAGGGTTTTTATTCGGTCTGGGATTTCTTCGCCATCCACAAGCAGATGAGCACGACTCTGGGCATGCAGTTTCCTGGATAGCCTCATCCCATCCAGGTTGTCCACCAGGAAAAGATGTCGCAACGTCGGGTCCAGAGAGAGCATGTGAGTAAGTTCGTCCTCAAGTATACTACAAGCGATTATGCTCAATACAGGCACTTTCTTACTCCTTGAGATGGCTTCAATCGGCTTTCAAAGGAGTCACGCTATAGGTACTTAAATATCGCTCTTCGCTATTTCTTGCGGCTAAAATCAGGTTGCTATGGTTTTCCCGTTTTTAGTTCGTCTCCGTAAGTACTCTGTGAACTTTGTGAGCTCTGTGGTTGAAACGTCGCGAGCACGCTTGTCATAACCAATGGTTACTGAAGTTCACCACAAAGACACAGAGCGCACGGAGAACTCACAGAGGACTCTATGATCGACTACCCACTCGATACAGCGAGGAGCCTTAAATATTTTTGATATTTTTCACCTCTCTCTAAATAGAAGTCGAGTCTTATTATCGCAAAATTTTTAACTGTTAGATGCCCTTTTCGCTTATGCATTTATTCGATGCTCCCCTCAAGCCGAATTCTGCAGGCAGGGTCGCTGTGGGCGACATAAAGATGTACTATGAGATTCACGGCCAGGGGGAGCCACTGCTTATGATTATGGGCCTGGGAGGCCACTCCCTTGATTGGGGATGGATCGTGCCTCAAAGATTGGCGGATCGTTACAAGATCATTCTGTTTGACAATCGCGGAGCAGGACGGAGCGATCAGCCCGCAGGGCCGTTCGCCATTGAGCAGATGGCCGAAGATACCGTTGGCCTGATGGATGCCATCGGAATCGATCATGCCCACGTCTTCGGAGGGAGCATGGGAGGCATGATCGGCCTGCAATTGGCACTCGATCACCCGGAGCGCGTCGACAAGCTGGTGCTCGGTGCAACGACTGCTGGCGGAAGATCCAGGACTTTTCCGCCACCCGAAATCCAGAAGTACTTCTACCCCAGGCTGGACCTTTCAGCTCATGATTATCTGTGGTGGACTGGAGCGGTATGCTATCCGCAAGAGTTCATTGACACCCATCCGGACATCGTGGAGCGGAAGATTCAGGCCAATCTTGCTCATCCATGCACGCTTGCCGCCTACGAGGCTCAGCTCAATGCCTTCACTGTGTTTGACGTCGACCAGCGCTTGAGTACTGTTCGTGCGCCGACGATGGTGATAATCGGGAATCAGGATGTGCTGATCCCGCCGCCAAATAGCTTCCAGATTGCTAAGAGCATACCGGGCGCACAATTACGCGAGATTGAGGGAGCTGGGCATATCTTCTGGATCAGCCATCCCGGGGAGACCTTATCGATAGTTACCGAGTTTTTGAGATGAAGCGTTCCGGCAGGAAGCAGGGCGGACGAGTGGGCTGGTAGCCTGGGCAGCGGCCCTTGCTCACGGGCGCAGGAGCACGTGGTAGCAGGAGACATTCAAAAAGAAGTTCGGAGTTATGCAGAATTTTTGCTGGAGAAGGTGCCCTACAGGATCTGGGAGAGCAGTATTCCTCTGTGGAATCCAACATGAGATTGGGAAGATAAGAGGAGGCTAATGTACCTCCTGGATACAAACATATTTTTGGAAATCTTGCTGCAATGAGAGAAGAGTAATGCCGCTAAGTATCTATTATCGCCAATCCCTCCACAGATCTTTCTATAACGGATTTCTGACTTCGCTCCATTGGTGTATCGGAAGATCTTCTCACTCTGGCAGAAGTCTCGAAAAGGTTCCATTTGGATTTGATGATATCGAAGAACGATCAAAAAAACGAGAGAGACAGGGAAAATTGATATCTGCAAGAACGACAAGAGAGCACTGTTCTCAAAAAACACCCGCCAAATGTTGGTTAATAGTGATTCTCTATCTTAAGTCGCTATCTAATATTCAATATATATTATTATAGATCAGATGCAGATTAATATTTTGATACCAAAAGCTTTTTATTCAAAGGCGTCTTACTAGTTAAGGATCGCTAAACGAGGATCTGGAAATGATAGATGGTAATGTAGAAAAGTAGCCTGATTCAGGCGGATTTGAATTGGGATTCAAGAGACTTTGACCCTCATTCACTATTTGCCTATCCTCTCCTTAAAACTTTCAGGTCATTTAGAAATCCAAGAAACTAGTTTAAACGATAGTAGGTGTTAAAATGAAATATAGCAAAATTTTATTGAGTATGATGGTGTTCGCCTGCCTTGCGTTTCAAGCATGCGCACAGGAGGACTACCTGGGTGCAGGCTCTAGCGGCAGCACAATGGGATCTAGCGGAGATTATATCAGCCCCAATATGGGCCAAATGTCCCGCAGTTCAAATCCTGATGAAGGGCTGGCTGGCATGTTGCAGTGGCTCGATACACCAGTCCCTAATTTCCCCTGGTACACTGCGGGTGGTTCCTTTTACAGCCAACCGTATAGCGACACAACGTTCTCGCCCTACCGAGAGTATTATACAACCACGGGTACGCCTGTAGTGGGTGGGATAGTAAGCAATCCTGCCAAGTTCGATATAACAGAGAAAACGCCTTCCAGTGTGTACTACGGTGCCGGTGTGGGATTGCCATACTCCCAGTATGCGTCCATGGCGCCATCCAAGACCAACGACCTCTGGATCCAGGGAGCAACAAACTGGACGCAATATGCGGTAAGCCCGGTCGGCACCTGGCTGCAGCTGGTCGCCAATTCGCCCGTTGGAGGGCCTGCGGGCTTCTACGAGATAATTCAGACCGGTACAACCAGTTCGAAGTACAACATTTACCAGTTCAACTCGGGTTATAACACCATGAACTTCAATGCCGATCAGGTGGGAAGACACATGCTCTACTTTGTGGTCGACAACCAGCCCAGCAACGTGATCATTGTGGATGTGTTTGCCCAGGCTCCTCCAGGATAAATACCGACATCTTCAATGTAGTCTCAAGGGTTGGCAAAATCGACCTATCGTATGGAAGTAAATCTTCGATGGCTGGTTATAGTATTCGTCATATTAGCGGTAATATCGCTTGTACTGTAGCCAGAAACTGTATTTTTTGGATTTATTATTTTGCGTATGAGAGCGATATAGTTCGTGCCACCCATTCTTCGTCGGCAGTGTCTTATACCTATAGAGATGAATGTGTTAGAGGTTAAAATGGTTGAATGCGTTTTTTGCGGCAGCTTGATTGCTGCGGGACGTTTTGTTGTCCCAGGTAGATGGATATGCAGTTCGTGTATGATCAGTCTTGAAGAGCCGTTAAATTGGAACACAGTAGGTTGCCGCGCTTAAGTCACGGCATAAAAACAGTCGCATACTTCCCCCTCGTACGGGGGAGGTCGTTATGACCCTGGGCGTTCCTGATTTTCCACTAATCTTCTTGCTCGATCCGAAATTATAGCGGCCGGGAGCTAGCCCTCGTCATCTCTGAACATCATGCGCATTTCGTAGACCCCTTCCTCACTTCTCTTTTCTGTATCAAATCCCATATCTTTAAAGAGACTGAGCATCGGCTTATTCTCGACCAAGACCTCGGCGGTGAATCCCAGTAAACCTCTCTTTCTGGCCAGACGAGTGAGATAAGTGAGCAGATCACGGCCTACTCCCATTTTTTGGTATATATCCTTGACCACCAATGCAACCTCGGCTGTATGCACCTTCTCATTTATCTCATATTGCCCAATTGCAGCGATAGTCTCTTTGCCATCTCCTTCAACAATGGCCAGAATCATCATACTATTGGCATAGTCCACTATTCCGAACTCCTGCAACCTCTCATGGGGCATATCCATTCTTACGGACATGAACCTGCGGTACATGCTTTCACTGGAAAGATCATAGAAAAAGTCCTTCATCAAAGGCTCATCCCCGATCTTTACCGGCCTGAGGAGAACATTGAGCCCGTCTCTGGTCTTCCTGAATGTCTCTAAAGATACCGGATACACTCCATTCGCACCGGGTATGAAGGCCTGATCTTTGTAGATGAGCAAGAGCTTTTTTGCTTCTTCGATGAGCCACGGCCTGAACTTGGGATGAGCAATGGCAATAAGATCCATGGCCCGTTCCCTGATATTCTTGCCGTGCAAATATGCTATGCCGTACTCAGTTACTACATAGTGGACATCTCCTCTGGTAAAAGTCACTCCGGTTCCCTCCCGGAGGGATGGCACTATCCTGGAAATGGTGTCGTTGATGGCGGTTGAAGGAAGGGCTAGGATGCTCTTGCCACCCGGCGCAAGCACGGCCCCTCTCATGAAATCTGCCTGGCCGCCGATGCCGAAGTAGAATGTCCCGGCAAGTGATTCTGCAGTAGCCTGACCGGTTAAATCAATCTCAATGGCGCTGTTAATTGCAGTCATCAATTTGTTCTTGGCAATAGTCAAAGGATTGTTAACATAATCAATGGTTCTAAACAAGACGGTTGGATTCTCGTCCAGGAATTCGTAACTCTCTCTCTTGCCCATGCAATAGGATGCCACAGTCTTTCCCGTATCGATGGACTTCCTGGTGTTATCCACCACGCCTTTTTGCATCAAATCAATAATGCCGTCGCTTAAGAGCTCGGTGTGGACACCAAGATGCTTTTTTTCGCCCAGGTATGAGACCACCGCATTGGGTATAATGCCATATCCAACTTGCAGCGTAGATCCATCCTCAATGATCCTGGCAACATACTTGCCTATCGCTTTGATGATGTCCCCGGGGCATTCTACTGTATACTCCAGCAATGGTTCATCCTGATGAATAATGAAATCTATATCTTTTATATTTATGAATCCATCACCCTGAGTGCGAGGCATATGGGAGTTAATCTGGGCAACGATCAAGGATGCCTTCTGGGTCGCAGCCTTTACAATATCTACGCTTATTCCCAGGCTCATGTAGCCGTGCTTATCGGGTGGAGATGTCTGGATTAATGCCACATCTATTGGTATTATCTCCCTCCGGAAGAGGCCGGGAACGGCGGAAAGCGATATGGGCGTATAGTCTGCTGCACCTCTATTGATCGCATTTCTGGTGCCTTCGCTTATGAAGAAGGAGTCGATCCGGAAGTTGTCACGGAATTTATCGTCCAGGTAGGGTGCGGTTCCAAGGGTCCATACATGTATAAGCTCGATGCCGAAAAAGGCTTTGGGATTACCGCTGATGAAGTTCACCATAGCCTGGACCAGGTATTGGGGTTCGCCGCAGCCTGTGCCTATGAAGATCTTATCGCCTGCATGTATGTGGCCGAAGATCTCATCTTCTGTTGCGAACTTCTCTGGCCAGGTCTTCTTTAAATCCTCTAACATATCGCTTGTGTCCATTGTTTTCCCTGCCCATTACCTTGCTGATCACAGGGCCAGGTGGCTAGAGGCCATAATCATGGAGGTAGACATGTCCTCGGAATATGCAAAATATGCACTGCCTGACACGGGCGAAAATGCTTCATGTCGAACAATATGCATACTCTCGATTCCCTCAAGGCCATAGTATGCAGGATGAAATACTCTATCCGTTAAGAGAAGAAAAAGACCTTCTGCCTTTGAGGAGTTGAGACTGTAGTTGCACAAAGCTCCCTTGACCGGCTCGGATCTATTTGTCAACTTGATAGATACTGGTTTATCTTGATTTTGAATGCAAAACTGGCGGAATGCTTTTAAGCTTCCGTTCTTGTACCAACATGTAACCAACATTTTATTCTAAATGTGATAGGATCTATATACCTGTATGCTTTGGCGCCATACTCGCCAATTCATCTTTCAAGGCGACTTTGACATAGGCATAGATGAGGCTACTGATTCCGCTTCAAGGGCAACTTTTCGAAAGTAGACCATTGTCCTGTAAGCTGCCAGGATAAATCCGAAGACAGCGGGCCCAACTATCACGCCAATTATTCCGATGACAAAGATTGGGGCGGTAAATGCAATGAGGGTGATGACGGGATGGATTGAAGCACTCGCTAATGCCAGGCGAGGGAGAATGAAGTTATTAGGGATTATTGTGAGGAAAACAATTCCCAAGGCCAATAGGGCCAGGCCTCTAGCATAATCTTGGGTCAGCAGGTAGTAAAGGGCAATCGGCCCGTAGATCATTTCCGGTCCTATCATCGGAACCAGGGCGACTACAGCTATCATCATGCCCAAGAGGAAAGGATATGGTACGCCGAGCACGAGGAACACTACTGCTCCTATGATACCAATAATCAGAGTGTTGAGGAAAAAAACCCGGAAAAGGGTCCCATAGATGAGGTCCAGTTCCAGACGAAACTGTGCGGTTACTTCTTTTTCAGGAAGTAGCCCTACAAATTCGTCTGTTATCTGTTTACCATCCACAAGGAAGTAATAGGTGAAGATTATTGCCAGCAGAAACTTAGTAAAGTATATTGGTATATTTGCGGCTAAGCCTATGATACGGTCCTGCAAAACTGGTTGGGCCGTTAAAATGAGGGCGGTGGGAATGTCGCCTATCCCCTTCACGTAATCTGCAGCTGGAGCAGGCAGGTACATCTCGGCAAGGCTAATGATAGTGGCTGAAAAATTGGATGCCTGTATCTGAAGATAGGTTATGCCCCCCAAATCCAGTAAATTCGACATCTCTGTTACAAGTGCATCGGCTGCCGCAAAGATGACCAATATTAGTATAAAAAATATTATTGATATGGAAGCAAGAGCTGACAGCTTACGATGGTGACCGACATGCCTGGAGGAATAGATGAAAAAAGGATGCAAGATATATGCCATAAGAAAGCTCAAGAGAATAGTTGATATAAAATTTTTACTAAGATATATCGCAAAGATAATTAAAACAAAGATAATAGCTGCAAAGATGGTGTAAAATTTGCGGCGCTGATCCATGTTGAATATTAATCTCTCAATTCTAGATATACCCTTCGAAGGGAGAATCGGGCGCATTCACTACATAGGGGAGGCTTAGATATCTTTGTCGTGTCCAATAACATATGCTTGCATCTGAGCAAAAAGGGCCGAGGTGGGTTATGGTAGCTGATCCAAAGAAATGGTTCCTGAAGTTTTTGCCTGACGAAGAAGGCGTCCCTGGGGAGATGGTACTTACATGCCAAGAGGATTGGCGATTTCCAGCCCTGGGATGAAAACTGCCAGGTTATCCCTCTGATCGGCGGTATGAGGTACTTCTCATATCTTATCATACCGTTCCCATTATAATGATCAAGATCAATTGGATATCAAGTTAAATTTTTTCAGCCCCTCCTCCGATAACAACCGCTTCCTTCTCCAGGGTCTTTACCTCTCGCTCAAACCGCTTGTATAGGAAGACTTTGGCTAGGTCCGTCAACACAAAGGCAGCCATGGCGTAAGCCCATACAAATAATGCGAGCGACCAGCCTATTGGGGGTATCAGGAGGCCGTAGACCGCGATAATGGTCGCCACTATCTGAGTGCCCAAAACCGCTCCCAGCAGTATATTGCTCGGCCTGTAGGACCAGAAATGGCCTTTTGTCCTGGTTATAAATATAAGAAAATGCCCGGCGATCGAGAACTTGAGGTACATCATTGATTGCATCATATCCTGAGAGAGGTGCAGAATGGATATACCTATGTAAAGAAATAGGAATGAGGACACAGTGCCTATCAACCCCAGAAATGTCGCCATACCGAGCACAGTCGTCATATCCCAGCGATTTGGCTTCAGTGCATACTCTGCCCGGTCATAGGCGATGGACATGATGGCAAAATCATTAAGCAATGCCAGCAATACTATCATGATGGCCGTCACCGGATAAAAGTTGAAGATGAGTATGGATAGAGTGACAACGAAGAGGACTCTGATGGTCTCAGCTATGCGGTAAATGGCGTAGCTATTCATGCGCTGGAATATCTTGCGGCTCTCTTTAATGGCGTCAATGATTACGGACAGCCCCGGCCTGGTCAGAACTATTGCAGCCGCAGACTTGGCAGCATCTGTTGCTCCCGAGACTGCAATCCCGACGTCGGCTTTCTTCAAGGCAGGTGCATCGTTTACCCCGTCACCAGTCATACCGACGATGTGTCCTCTGGCTTGAAGCAGTTCTACTATCCTGAATTTGTGTTCGGGAAATACTTGGGCATAACCATCTGACTTTTCGATGATATCTGTTGCTTCTTCATCTGGTTTGTCGATGAAGTCCGATGCGGGCCCAATATTGGTTCCCAGACCCACAATCCGAGCAATCTCTTTGGCTATGGCTACGTGGTCGCCTGTGACCATTTTTATTTGGACACCCAATGACTGAGCAGTTTTAATGGTCTCAGCAGAGTCCTCCCTCGGCGGATCTTGAAGAGCAATGAGTCCTACGTAGCGCCAGGCTCCATAGGAATCCGTGCTGGCAACGCCCAGAGCCCGGTAACCTTTGGAAGCAAACGTCTCTACATTCTTGTCAACTGAGGTGCCTTGAGTGCTATTTGCAGTTAATGATAGTATGGCCTGAGGTGCACCTTTGGCTGTCTTGAAGCTGCCTTGAGTGTCCTCTATTTCGGCTTCAGTCCTTTTGGAAACGGGATCGAAGGGTTTGAATTTACCTGATTTGTAGCTGACTGGTTCAACCTGCTCTTCTTTGCTCTTCTTTATGATAGCAGTATCTATGAGATCGCCGTCCTCCTCCCGGGAGGCTAAGGCACCAAACAGCAGCACATCTTTCTCGGTGAAGCCCTCGAAGGGCACTACCTCTGCTACCGTAATTGCATTCTGAGTTATGGTGCCGGTCTTGTCCGAACAGAGAACATCCACCCCGGCCATCTCCTCAATGGCTGCCAGCCTGCTCACTATGGCCCCCTTCTTGGCAAGTTCAATAGCACCCACTGCCATGGTCACGGACAGAACGGCAGGAAGGGCGGCGGGTATGGCGGCTACTACCAGCACCAGAGCGTACTGCAAAGCCTGCAGAAGGCTTTCATGCCTCAGAATAGCTACGATGAATATCAGGGTCACCAGGATTATGGCCAGAATGATCAGATAATCTCCAATCTTGACTACTGCCTTCTGAAAATGGCTCTGGGTCCTGGCCAATTCCACCAGCCTGGCAGTTCGGCCGAAGTAGGTATTCATTCCCGTAGCAAAGACCAGGGCAGTCATCTCTCCCTGACGAACTATCGATCCGGAGAACGCAATCTCCCCGACTTTTTTATCCACTGGCAGCGATTCACCTGTCAAGGCGGATTCGTCTACCTGGAGAAAATCGCCATCAATGAGCTTGATGTCTGCGGGAATGATCTCCCCCAAACGGATTCTAACAAGATCACCCGGTACAAGTTCAGCGGAGGGGATGCCTTTCCATTGCCCATCTCTCTGGACCCTGGCCGTAGGTGCAAGCCTCTCCTTTAAGAGTTCAATGGCATTGTCGGCTTTGTGCTCCTGCCAGAAGCCAACCACGCCATTCATAAGCAAAAGCAAGAAGATGATGGCAAAGTCGTCCCAGCGACCTAGTATTGCGGAAAGAATGGCCGCAGCCTCAATCATCCAGGGAATGGGCCCCCAGAAATGGCCCAGAAATTTAATAAGCGGATTGGCCTTCTTCTCTGTAATCTCATTCGGGCCGTATTGTTGGAGTCTTGCATCCGCTTCTGAAGTTGAGAGACCGCCCTCTTTTGTAGAGAGCCTATCCGTTAAATCAGCAACAGTTGCATCCCTGGCTTCATCGGCGCTGATGATAGAATCCATGCCCAAAATCCTCCAACAATATGTAGTTTTATTCCTGGGTGGTATTGAAGACTTTGGTACTGAGCGTCAAAGCAGTAAGCTGCAATAGGTTCGAATTGTAATCGAACTATTGAACTTGAACCTGCGACAGCAATAAGTAGTTTGAATGCCATGAATAAATGGAGTTAGAGGAATCCCAAATGATTAAGAAATTAGCAGAAAGTTCAGGAAATGTCGTTGGCTATAAAGCAATTGGAACGATAACAGCTTCCGACTATATGACGCTAGAGCCTGAGGTCAAGTCGTTAGTGGAAAAGGAAGGAAAAATATGCATGCTTATTGATCTGAGCGAGTTCAAATGGGAAAAAATGGAGGCCTGGCTACAAGATCTGAAATTTGGCTCTGAGTTTCGTCATGAGATCCAAAAATTGGCCATAGTCGGCGATAAGACCTGGGAGAAGTGGATGACACCTCTGGCCAAACCGTTCTATGCCCACGATGCTAAATTCTTCCACACTGCTGATATCAACAAGGCTTGGGCTTGGCTTCGGGAGTGATTCGTAGAGTGATAAGAGCTCTATTGAGTAAATCCGTTGCCTGGTGCTCCCAGATAACCGGTGAAGTACTCGTAATTTATTTGCGTCTCTGGGAGACCCATCTCAGTAAGTATTGCCACAGTCGCATCTACCATCGGCCTTGGACCGCACGTGTAGAAGACGCGCTCTGAATAGTCAGGCACTGTCTTCTTTATCATCTCCACATTTATTCGCCCCGTTAATCCATTCCAGGCCTGGCTAGGTCTCGTAATTGTGATAATTACCTTGAAGTTCCTGTTCCTCTTCTGCATTTCATCAAAGTCGTCCTTAAAGGGGATACTACCCTCGAAGCGGTTGGAGTAAAGCAAGATTATGCTTGTCTTCAGTTCCTTATCTGTTAAGTAACGGATCATGCTGAGCAAAGGGGTAATACCTATCCCGCCGGAAAGCATGCAGATCTTTTCTTGATTTTCCTGAAGAATTAGTTTGCCATAAGGTCCTCGAATTGTCACCCCATCCCCCACATTTAGTGCATCCACTGCATTTGAAAACTCGTGACCTGTCAATCTCTTGGTGACTTCAAGAAAATCTTCGGTAGGGCTACTGGAGAAAGAAAGAGGCTCTGTTTTCTGCATATTTTCGTTGCCAATAGTGATAAATGCCCATTGCCCAGGAAGATAATTGAAGCCTTTCGGCCTTTTGAACCGAACGGATTTTACATCAGTGGTTCGTTGTACAACCTGCGTTACCTCCGTCTTCTGTTGTACCGGTTCACCGGGAGAATTCATAAAGATCGGTTTGTTGTCTGATCTTATAATACTTCCCAAATAGCATATTGGCTTGGGGATTGCTGGAAAAATTATAGATAAATTGAAATATCTTCCTGACCAATGAGATAGTCTGCGTGATTGTTCTATGAAATCAAATGTTGGATTTGTAGGATTTGATGGGACAGAGAGCAAGAGGGCAATTTCTGCCATCCATCAAGTCAAGGAAGCTGAAGGAATTGATGGCGACATGAATGTGCTGCTTCGCAGCCCTCATGCCAGGGCTAAGAGCATGCTTAGTAAGTTCACAAAGATGTGCAATGTTAGAGCCTTCTTGACAGATGAGGAAGACAGAGCTGCTTGGGAGAAAGTTGGGACCAGAATAGAAGGCGGCTATGACGAATTTTTTGAAGAATCGGACGTAATAGTCGTTGGAACTCCGGAGGGACAGGAGCTGCCTTACGTAGAGGCGAGCACGGCCCACGACTGCAACATGGTGCTGATGGGTGGTGCCCACAGAGGCGATATACTTAATGGTCTGGCTCGAGAAGAATATCGGGATAACGGAGAAGATCAAGGAAGATCTGGGAAGAGAGTTCTTCTTCGGACTGGGGAACTACGATCGTTTTCTCAAGGCTGCTCCAAAATTGGTCCAATGCACCAGCTGCAACACAACCGCCTTATGCAGAGCCGTCCTGGCCGCGAGGCCACTTGGCCTTCGTGCTGTCTTGGGCAACCTGGATCGCAGAAGCGGGGATCCGCAAAACATCGTCAAGATGTCTCCAAACGCAATTCAGTTCGGAAGTGGTGTCGGCCATCAGGGCAAGGATGCGGCAACCGTTTTTAAGGACGTGAAGTTCTCGATCAGGGCCAGCAAGGTTCCGATTACCATGCCGCATGTACATCAACTAAATTTTGTTTTTGAGGGTGAACAAGAGCCTGAGATGCTGCTTGAGCAGCTCTCCAATACCAGGCGTGTTGTGGTAATTCCCTATGATGATGCTGGAAAAAAGCATGACTGGACAGGCGAAATCCTGGAGGCCTTTGCATCCGGGTTTGAAAGGCCAATAAGCCCCGAGATCTTCGAGCTGCTTTTTTCCGATGCAATAATTCCCTTTAAACTGGGCGATTATACAATAATGCAGATCGTCATGCTAGTGGAGCAGATGTCCATTCCCGTGCCTAATTATGCCGAGGCGTACCTCCTGTTCTGCGGATTTCCAGCAGACAAAGTTCACGGCTCTGTTGACAGGGCACTGGGTGTGGTCCACGGAGTGTGGCCTGATAAAATAGCTTGACCAACTTTCAAACCCATTTATATTTTCGTATGTGAGGAACTATGCCGCAAGAAAGAAAATTCACGCTCTGGTTCAATGAAATACGCATTGAGGATGTGCCTTCGGTTGGTGGAAAGAATGCTTCTTTAGGAGAAATGTATCAGGATCTCACATCCAAAGGGGTCAAGATTCCCAATGGGTTTGCCACGACTTCAGAAGCCTACTGGCATTTTCTCAACTCCACAGGCATTCTAGACAAGTTGAAGGAGATCATGTCCGGCCTGAACAAGGCTGACGTGAAAGACCTGGCAGCTAGGGGAAAAAGAGCACGCGAGTTGATTCTAGAATCCGACTTGCCCGAAGATCTGTGGATGGAAATAAAAGAAGACTACGACAAACTGGGTGAGGAGTACGGTGCCGACCCAGATGTGGCCGTGCGAAGCTCAGCAACGGCAGAGGATCTACCCACTGCATCCTTTGCCGGTCAGCAGGAGACTTTTCTCAATGTTCGCGGATATCAGGATCTCAAGGAGGCCTGCATAAAATGTTATGCATCCCTCTTCATGGACCGGGCCATATCTTACCGTATAGACAACGGCTTCGACCAATTCAATGTGGCCCTATCCATAGGAATCATGAAGATGGTCCGGTCAGACCTGGCATCAAGTGGCGTGATCTTTACCCTGGACACCGAGACCGGCTTTAGGGATGTGATATTCATCACAGGTGCCTACGGCCTTGGAGAGAACGTAGTGCAGGGGGCCGTTATCACTGATGAGTTCTACGTATTCAAACCCACATTCCGAAAGGGCTTTCAGCCCATAATCAGGAAGAGCCTGGGAGAGAAGAAGATAAAGATGATCTACGGCACTGGTGAGTCCAAGGCTATGACTCACAACGTAGACGTACTAGAGGAGGATCGCAGGAGGTTCTGCATCTCAGATGACGATGTCCTTACCCTGGCCAGATACGCTACGACCATAGAGGATCACTATTCGAAGAAGGCCGCAAAGGATATGCCTATGGACATCGAGTGGGCCAAGGACGGCAGGACAGGCGAGCTTTTCGTAGTCCAGGCCAGGCCGGAGACAGTCCAGTCTCAGAAGACCAGGGACATTCTAGAATCATACCACCTGGAAAAGAAAGGTCCAGTGTTGATTACTGGAAGGAGTATCGGGGAAAAGATCGCCAGTGGCAAGGCGCATATTATGTCCGATGTGGCACATCTCTCATCCTTTAAACCTGGCGAGATTCTGATCTCAGACACAACCACTCCCGACTGGGAGCCGGTGATGAAGATAGCCGCAGCTATAGTGACCAACACTGGCGGAAGGACTAGCCACGCAGCTATACTCAGCAGAGAATTCGGAGTACCCGCTGTGGTGGGGGCTGAAGGAGCCACAACGAAGATCAAGACGGGCCAGGAGGTTACAGTAAGCTGCGCCGAAGGAGACGCGGGAGTTGTCTATGATGGCAAGCTGCCCTTCCATGTGGAGAAGACCGTTCTGAAGGACTTGCTGCGGCCGAAGACTGAGATAATGATTAACCTCGGAAACCCAGAGGAGGCTTTTTCTGTTTCTTTCATACCGAACGACGGGGTCGGCCTGGCGAGGCTTGAATTCATTATCGCCAGTCAGATAAAGGTCCATCCCATGGCCCTTCTGCATCAGGAGAAAGTAACGGATGCTTCTGTGAATAAGGAGATAGATGACCTTGCTTTCGCCTACGACAACAAGAGCGACTACTTCGTGGAGAAGCTCGCCCAGGGAATAGGTACAATCGCTGCCGCCTTCTATCCAAAACCCGTCGTTGTCCGCACAAGTGACTTCAAGTCAAACGAGTACGCGAACCTCATCGGAGGAGAGTATTTCGAGCTAAAAGAGAACAACCCCATGATAGGGTTTAGGGGTGCTTCCAGGTACTACAGCGAAAGGTACAGAGAGGGGTTTGCCCTGGAGTGCAGAGCTCTAAAACAGGTACGTGAAGTCATGGGACTTGACAATGTCATCGTCATGATTCCCTTCTGCCGCCGGGTGGAGGAATGTAGAAAAGTCCTGGAGGAGATGGCAAAGAACGGCCTGAAGAGAGGGGAAAAAGGGCTTCTGGTCTACATCATGTGCGAGATTCCCAGCAATGTCGTGCTGGTGGAGGAGTTCTGCCAGTTGGTGGATGGCATCTCAATAGGTTCCAATGACCTGACCCAGCTTACTCTCGGAATAGACAGGGACTCAGAGATTCTGGCCCAAGAGTTCGATGAGAGGGACCCAGCTGTAAAAAAGATGGTGGCCATGTCCATAGAGGGAACCAAGAAAAGTGGCCGGCACAGCGGTTTGTGTGGTCAGGCCCCCAGCGATTACCCTGAGTTTGCACAGTTCCTGGTAAGAGAAGGAATTGATTCCATATCCATCAACCCTGACTCGGTCATGAAGATCACTCTGAAAGTCCTGGAGACTGAGAAGGATCTAGGCATGTGAAGCTGAACAGCAGCGGCGCACACCACTACAGCAGTCGAGCATGCAACACGCGGCGGCATGAAAACTAGGAACCGTTAGCAGATCAACCTAAGTTAGATACGTTTGCCCTTTATCCCCTATGCAAGTATGTGAATATTGAGATATAAAAAAATTTCCTTTCGAGGAGGTAAACTGCCTTGGCAAAAGCTGAACAAAAAAATTTTGCTCATATTCCCCCTGATCTCAAAGGGCTGGAAGATCTTGCTTTCAATCTCTGGTGGAGCTGGCATCCTGCCGCCAGAATGCTCTTCAAGAGGCTGAATCGTGAGGACTGGAAGGAGGGCTATCATAATCCCATAAAGTTGCTTGAAGAACTGCCTGGTGATGTCCTGCAGTCCGCCTCAAAGGATCCGGAATACATGAGTCATTATCATTCCGTGATGGCCAGGTTTCAGGAGGATCTGGCTTCAAGCGCAGGTTGGTTTGCAGAGAACGTCAAAGATATTGGCTCGCTGCCAATAGCTTACTTTTCAGCCGAGTACGGGCTGCACCATTCCCTGCCTTTCTATGCCGGTGGATTGGGCTTCCTGGCAGGGGATCATGTTAAGGAGTGCAGCGATCTGACCGTTCCGCTTGTTGCAGTTGGATTCATGTATCCCGAAGGCTACATGCGCCAAAGGATTCGCTCCGACGGATGGCAGGAGAATGTGGATGAGGTTCTTGATAGAGATTCAGCGCCTATTTCCAGGGTTATGAATGATGCGGGAGAACATATCATAGTCAAAGTCCCCTTCCTGGATCCGCCGCTATTTGTGGCTGTTTGGAAGGTAGCAATAGGACGAATATCGCTCTATCTGCTGGATACGGATATAGATAGCAATGATCCCTGGAATAGGGGGATATCAGCCCATCTCTACATAGGTGACATCGAACAAAGGCTGCGGCAGGAGGTTGTTCTGGGTATTGGAGGAAGCGAAGTCTTGAGATCCCTGGGCATCAAGCACTCTGTAATGCATCTGAATGAAGGTCATCCCGCCTTCGCTATTTTAGAAAGGATCAGGGAGAGGATGCAAGGCGGAATGAGCTATGTGGATGCTGCTGCTCAGGTAAAGGCAACCACGATTTTTACCACCCATACGCCCGTTCCCGCAGGGCATGATGTCTTTCCCTTTTACCTGATGGACAAATATTTCAGCCGCTACTATCCACTCTTGGGCCTGAAACGAGAGGATTTCATCCGCCTGGGCTCCAATCCAGCCGACCCAAATGCAGGATTCAATATGACAGCCTTTGCCCTCAGGATGGCCGGACACCATAACGGCGTCAGCAAGAGACATAGTGAAGTAGCAAACCAGATGTGGCCGTCCCTCTGGCCAGCTCAGGAAATAGGCGGGAAGTCGATTGATTATATCACTAATGGAGTACATGTTCCCACTTGGATTGAGCCCAAGATGGAGCTGCTTTTCAATAGATACCTTGGTCCCGATTGGTTGAAGGATCACGACAATAAAATGGTTTGGGAGCGGATAAATGACATCCCTGAGGTTGAATTATGGGACATTCATCATCAATTGAAGGTTAAACTGATCGACTACATCAGGTACCGGGCCAGGAAGCGTTGGTTCGAAGATCAAATCAGCCCAACGAATGTAGTTGCAGGAGGCGCTCTCCTGGAGCCTTACGCTTTGACCATAGGTTTCGCCCGACGTTTCGCTTCCTACAAGAGGGCGGATTTGATATTTTCTGATAAAGAGCGGTTGAAGAGAATCCTCAATAATAGATGGCAACCTGTGCAGATAATATTTGCCGGCAAGGCCCATCCCGCGGATGATGCAGGGAAGAGGATTCTGCAGAAAGTTTTCAACTTTGCCCATGATCCAGAATTTGGCGGGAGGATCGCCATTGTGGAGGACTACGGAGAGCTTCTGGCACAGTACATGGTACACGGCGTCGATCTCTGGCTAAACAATCCCATTCCGCCTATGGAGGCGTCTGGTACCAGCGGCATGAAAGCATGCCTGAACGGCGTTCCGCAGCTGAGCATCCTGGATGGGTGGTGGATGGAGGGGTACAACGGCAGAAACGGCTGGGCTTTCCAGGGTGCAGATGGCCCGGAAAGAGACGCAAAGGATGCCAGGGCCATTTACGATATTCTGGAGAACAAGGTGGTTCCCCTATATTATGAAAGAGATAGCAAGGGGCTGGCCCATTCATGGGTCCAGGTCATGAAAGAGGCCATGAAGAGCGTGGGTACAGGATTCTCTGCCCGGAGAATGGTCAAGGAGTACGTCACATCCTTTTATCAGGAAGCTTTGCAGCATGCCTGAACATCTGTCATAACTTTTTTTGCGCCAATTTCAAGCTAGCATAAAACCTCTATCTTCGCAGCCGGTAATACTTTTTAAACAATAAGGCATCAGCCTGATGATACGAGTTCCTTAGATCTCATTGTTCCCCTAACCGGTATATTTCAGAGGATTCCCAAAAATCAGCCATTGAAGCAATCCTCATGATCTTCCCCGAAAGAAGGGTTAAAGAGTTGGATTTATCATATCATTTCAGATTTTTCATGTATGATTGTTAGAGGCTCCAAATTTTGGATTATATCCCTAACAGGAGATGTTTTTTTAACATGTTCGTAGAGTTCGCTGATCTTCTCTTTTGATGCATCGCTCTTTATTTTGCAAGTTACCTTGATGCTCTGGTAACCAGGTCTGACATCGTCAGATACACCGAGGAATCCCCTAAGGTCAAGATCGCCTTCTGACAATATGTCCAACGACTCCAAGTTTATGCCGCGTGCTGCCGCACTATAAGCAAAGCCAACTGCCAGACATGAACCGAGGGCTGCCAGAATTGTCTCCACAGGATTAGGGGCCTTGTTGGTCCCAAGTAAAACTGGTGGCTCATCACATTCTATCTCAAAGTCTCTGATCTTTGTTTCAGAACATGCTCCACTGACCCACTTGGTACTTGCCATAAATTTGACTTGGGCCTTTTTTGGATCTTCCGTTACTGCTTTAACTATTTCTGCTAACTTTTCGACATCCACACCATTTCTGATCATACTCATGTACATTCACCCTTATCTCGATGCTTAGAATACGAAATCGATACTCTTGCATGAAGATTATTATGTTACAATTTAATTCCCTGCGTGAGCTCCTTCAAGAACGGCGCAAGTCACATCCCGCGGCTTGACAGCGTGTCACCAACCATGAACAACTGTCACTCTATTTGAAAGGCGAATGAAGCGGGCGAATTGATCATTAGGTGATTTGGTCATATTCTTGCCCTGACAGCCCTTTTATTCGCCAGATCTCGCAGTCAACTTCTAAAATACACTCGTCACTTCTTCTCAGCCTGTTCCCGCCAAGTTGGTAGTTTATGCTGCAACCCTGGAAAGCTCTTAAGCCACTCGTGCACTTCTTCTTCGCTTCTTCCTTGCGAGACCGCCCACTTCTCCATCTGCTCTTCGCGCCATTTGTTGACTGCCTGCATCACGGGCTCCGGATCAAGTCCGTGTGTCTTGATGTACTCCTCGCGAGTCATCTCGTGCATCTTTCCATCTACGTATAATTTCGTAGCCTGGTCCGCCATCATCCTCTCGCCGGTAGGCATATCGGCCGGGCTGATGCATACATCCTCGCAGTAAACCAATCCTTCATCGCCTTTCGCCTGCTCTATTCGGAAGGGCTTTCCACAACCTGGACAAACTCCAATCATCTCTACACCTCTATATCTAGAAATTTTCTATCACTATTATGCTATTATTGATTTATGTATCTTATTGTTTCTTATTTCGAGAACTTTTACTCATTCGACTTCATCGTTCATCTCTCAAAGGATTCGCAGTAAGTTTTCTAGCCTCTTGGAGAGAGAGAGTGAACACCCCAAAGGCGTTATCGCTTTCTATAGCTTTCCTTTCAGATTCGTTTGATTATGAGATGCAGATGCCAATGCGTGCATACCATTCGTGAGGATAATTGTTTAAGTATTTTAAGGATTTCAAAAATACTATTGCTGATAATATGCCTAGCCCATAATAGCTAACATGGTGACTCCTTTACCGTCTTTGCATTCCACCAGGTTATGGGCTCTCTTCCCCAATCCGATTCTGAAAAGACTCTTCGATGAAATCAACGGGCAAAAACCTTATTGATGCAGACCGGAACATGCAGTTTCGTCACATTGCTTGATGCAGGATGCTTAGAGAATACCATATAATTATGAGCAGACCCGCAACGCACCCAAGCATGAGGTAAACATTCTTTCGTGTCAGTTTCTTCTTCACCTCGCTCCGTGGACCGATTCCTAGCGCGAGAATGGCGATCAGCATCCCGGCAAAGAGTCCGAATATGTTGTTCAGCGTTAGGGAAAGCGCATCGATTATTCTTGTCGGCAGGAGTGTTATGGCTATTCCGGTCACAACCGCAGGGGGAACAAGTGCAACGGCGACACCGATACCGATGAAACTTGCGACAAAACCCCTCTTGTGGGCAAAAATTGCGGTGATGCCGAGGACGATCGCAAGGATGGCAGATATATCCTGCTGTTGCAGCCGCGAAGAGATCTCGGGTGTAATGGCCAAAGGCACAAAAAACGATAAGACCCAGGTGATAACGGCGGATACTATAATCAGCATCAGAACAAGGACCAATACGACCATCAGATGTTCCAGGAACTTCCTGACCTCTCCTTCAGCCAAGAATATCGTTCCCGCATAAATCGGTTCCAACAAAGGCGAGATTATCATTGCACCGATAATCACGGCTACATTGTTCAGGAAAAGGCCGAAGAGTGCAACAATCCCGGCAAGGAGAGTTAAGATAATGAGCTGGAAATCAAGGAAATCGGTTCGCAAACCAAGTTCCAGCAGTTCTTCTAGCAAAGTCGTTCTGCCGGACGGAGGAGAATCCTTTCCCGGTGCAGAAGTCTCGCCGCTATTCATGATGAGATTCTGTTTGGGATTTGCAATATAAATCCTCCGACACCCCCTAACCATCCCAAAGCTTTTCTTTCGAGAACTTTTTACTCATTCGACTTCAATCGTTTATTTCTCGAAAGGATTAGCAGTTGGTTTCTAGCCTCTCGAAGAGAGACTGAACACTTCAAAGGCGTTATCAGTTTTCTATGGCTTTCCTTTCAGATTCACTAGGGAATCCGCTGATTCCGCCTGCACTTTTTGGCAGCCAAAGGTGGCCAATAGAATAATAAGTGTGAGCCCATATATGAAGATGCATTGAATAGAAAGATTGCAATCGTATTCGTGTTGATGCTTACACTTGCCATATCACTCTCGTATGCAGCAGCCAGGTTCCCGGTCTTGCCCTTAGACTTGAAGGCATACGAGGAGTTGAAAGAGCAAGCAAACCCGCTGTTCGACATGCTAATGAATTATGTTAGCGACCTTGGCGAAATAGCGTTTGCTCTTGCGCTGACCGCCATCGCTATGCTGACCTTTGCCATACGGCGCAAATGGCTGGAGGCGATCTTTATGCTTGCCACAACCAGCAGCGTATTGCTGGCTTTTGTGCTGAAGGATCTCATCCAAAGACCGCGTCCATTCCCTTTAGATCAAAATGCCCCGAGACTCATACAGAGCATCAACGAATATAGTTATCCAAGCGGGCATGTCCTATTTTTTGTCGTCTTTTTTGGATTCTTCGCCTATCTGGCGTGGATACATTTTGCTGGATGGGCACGGGTGATCGTTATCGCCATTTGCGGTGCGCTGATCCTTCTGATCGGACCTTCACGCGTATATCTTGGCGCACACTGGGCGAGCGATGTTCTGGGCAGCTATATCATCGGGGCGATATGGCTCTTCCTTCTCATTCTCGCCTATCAATGGGCGACGCGTCGTAAAATATCTTGATCCCTGAAAGTTAATCAATCCCTACCTTCGAAGAGGCTGCAGGCTGACAGTACACATTTTAAGACTCCTGCATGCAAATACGATATCCACTGTCTGGATATGAGCCCTCATAGGGAGTGGAGATCGCTTGGCGGCGTGAGATTTTAAAGATCAACCTTGAATTATCAGGCTATTTCCTTCTTGAGCATAAAAGTCGCCAAGAAGAAGGTTACGATGAAGAATATAAAGAGCGCCAGCAAATCTGGGAAAAGAATATCGTGAAGAGAGGCTCCTTTCAGCAGCACTAACTTCAATGCATGCGTAGAGTAGGTGAGGGGGAAGATCAACGCCAGAGGCCGCAGCCATTCTGGAACGGCCGCAAGCGGAAACCAAGCTCCACAAAGCAGGATCTGAGGAAGTGTCACCAAGGGATTTAATTGCATTACTTGATACTCTGAGGTTACAAAATTGGAAAGGAACGCCCCAAAGCTGAGGGAACCGGCGCTGAGCAACACAATAATAGCAAAGAGGGCTAATATGCTGCCTTGTATGGGTACCTTGAATACAACAACTAATACTGCAAAGGTGACCGCTGCCTGAATTATTGTCACCAAACTAAATCCCAAGATGTAACCTGAAACGAGCTCTATTCTATCCAGCGGCGTCACCAATATCTTCTCCAGCGTCCCTTGAGTTCTCTCTCTCAGGAAAGCAATCGCAGTGTTAAGGAAAGTGAAGAAGAATATCGTGATGCCGAGAAGGGCTGCTCCTACAGCATCTTTTGCCTCCAGATCATATCCGTAGACATAATAAGTTGTAGTAGCAGGAACCTGTCCCGGTTTTGCGTATGGCAGGCTGTTCAGAATTTGCAAAATCCCTCCCTGCATTCCTGCCCTCACTGCTCCCGTTATTGCGCTCGCGACCTGGGTGCTGGTGCCATCCAGAAGAATCCTTATCTCATCACCAGCAAGGACCACCCCTCCGTCGATCCTTCCTTCCAAGATCAGCTTCCTAACATCGGACTCCGAAGCCAAATGAGTTATCGAGAAGGAGTCGGAACCCTGAAGGTAATCGAGCACAGCATCTTGAACAGTTCCGCTGTCCAGCTCCACCACACCCAAATTGATCCCGGTTAAAGTCGCAGATAGTGAGTAACCCAGTATCACCATCAGGATTATGGGATTGATGGCCATGGTACCCAAAGTACGCCGATCTCGTTTGAGTTGGCGGATCAACCTTTTTCCAACTGCCCATATCCTTCGCATGCTTAGCGAAAGAGCGTCTAACTGGACCACATTTAAACTCCTTAAAGATTAAATCGCAAGCTTTAGGAAGGCGGCCTGCAAAGTCGGCTCAACTACATCGAAATCAACCGGCTTCACCTGTTCCAGCACTTCCTGGATCTTGGTTATGTCCTCGATATCTACGAGCAACATATTGCCATTTCTTTGCACCACAAGGCCTCTGGCTATTAGTTTTGGCATTTCTTGCTCGGGATCAAGGACCTGCATCCTCAATTGCTTCTTTAAACCTGCAAATCTCTTCAACTCGGCCGGAGTGCTCTCGGCAAGCATCCGGCCGTTGCGCATGAACCCTACAAGGTCACATTGCTCGGCTTCTTCCATGATGTGGGTGGTTATAATAACAGTCTTCCCCTCCTTCGCTAATGCCCGAAAATATTCCCAAAAGGACTGCTTGGTCACAGGATCGATCCCGACGGTAGGCTCATCAAGCAGCAAAAGTTCAGGTTCATGAATTAGAGTACAGGCTAGTGATATTCTCTGGTACATTCCGCCGCTGAGCATCCCTGTTATCCTATCTTCGGTTTCAGGTAGATCCACAATTTTGAGAACCTCAGTAATCCTCCTATCAAGTTTTTGACCGCGAATTCCGTAAAGTGCGGCGAAGAACTCCAGATTGTCACGAACAGTGATGTCGGGATAGATCGGCCTTAGTTGCGGCATATATCCAAGCCTGGGATAGACTTTGCTTATCTGATTCAGGGGTTCGTCAAGTACATAGATCTCCCCGGAGTCTGCCTTGACCAGCCCCATGATCATTCGTATCAAGGTGGTCTTGCCGGATCCATTTGGACCTAGGAGACAATAAGTAACCCCGCGAGGAATACTAACATTAAGATCCTGCAAAACCCGCAGGCCGTCGAAGCTCTTGGTGAGGCCTCGACCGATCACTGAGTATTTGCCAATGCTGGATTTATTATTGAGAACAGCATCCATCGCTTCTCCCCTGGCAAAAGGTACACCACAACTGCCTTCTCGCTCAATGGCTCCCGGCAGCGCTCCTCCTGCGTTTGATCAATAACAGAGCCGCCAGTCCTACAATGGCGGCTGCGATCAGTACCACCCACCAGTATTGAAAGAGAAGAGCTGATAAACCGGGCTGAATAGTGATATAAATATGATCGCTGTCCACCAAGTTCTTCCGATAAGAATCAGAGAAATCAAAGAGCAGCGTTAGCCTGTATGTCTTGTCAGCGATGGCGTCTTTCGAGACGTCCACTTTGTAAACCAGCTCCGCTTTCTCGCCAGGTCCAAGGCTAGGAATGGGCGACTCATCCATGTCTACGTAAATTCCTGTCTCCGGGCGAAGCCTGGCGATGATATCTTTCCCGGTGTCATTCCCAACATTTTGGATTACGACATTCACAACATTGTTCTTTGATCCAACGCTGAGAGCTTCGGGAGATGTGCTTTGAGCCTTGAGATCGACCAGGCTCTTCTCTTCCACGCGCAAATTGAGAGGAATTGTCTTACTGGCAATATTGTACCAGTAAAAGACATCCGGATTCTGAGGATTATCGCTATTGGGCTTGACTGCGACATCTTGCTGATAGGTGTAATTGATAATCGCATAAAGTGTATAATTTCCAGGTTCCGTATTCTCATAGATCTCTATTGGAAACTCCAGAGGTGACGAAACCTGTCCTTCTCGCAAAGAGCCCCCATAAGCCACCTCACGCTTGAGGTTCATGGCCGTTGCATTCTGGGAAACCAGCTGCACAGATACATCCTGAGCAGTTGATCTCAGAGCCTCGAGCTGGAGTTCCTTCTGCGCCGCGAACACTTCATCCGGCCGCGACATCGAAGGCTCGCTGACCGCTTTGAAAGAAGTGACTTTTCCTGTGTTCATCAATGTCAAAAAAAGCGAAGTACTTTCATCCTGGTAGACGCTTGACCGCGCAAGGTTAGCCTGTAAATCCGGCCCTCCATCAACTGAGTACCAATCACCCGAAAATTGAGCTGGGACGGATAGCGGACCACCAGAACTGGTCGTCTGTACCAGATTGCTTTGACCTTGGGAAGGCTGACACAATGCGGGACATGCCATAGAAAAGGAAATGATTGCCAGAAAGTACATAAAAAAGATAATGTGCCAGATAGGGAATGCAATATGCTGTCTGATGGTGCATGAATGGGCCGCTATATTTATCTTTTTATCAATTCGCAACTCACTTTCGGATGCCATCTGCCAATCAAGCAGAAGTTTACTCCCAATTACTCCCTCCATTCACCCTTCCTCTTAATGCCAATTAATAAATAGCAAGTCCTCATTGTCGTGAATGTCCTTGAATTCAATGATAGCTGCGTATTGCACATATCGCTGCCAGTAGATATATATTTCGCAAATTCTAGAGGCGCTCGAACTGCCAATTTTGGTCAAATATTAGGCTAAGCGATTCCTATCATTATCCTGGATCGGATTTAAACCGGAGCCAGAAGAATAGAAGGTGATTTCAATTGCTTGAGCCTCACAACCGTACCAAATCCTCATCGTAATAGCGAAAGGATCAGAAGCATGTAATATCGCATATGTCTGGTTATGAGGAAATTGCTTCTGACATGTTCTCTGCCCCTTAATCCAAGTGCCTGGTCTGGTTGGGCTGCTTTTGGCGGCGCGACGGGTTAAATAAATATCGTCGCCGGACTTATTCAGATTCGTTGGACTACGAGATGCAGGTGCCAATTTTATCATTTGTAACCAATTATTAGCGGGTAATAAGCGGTATATGGGCATAGGAAGAGAGCATAACAGGCTTGGAAGCACACAGCTTAGGAATCCGTTGATTCCACCGGCAGCCCCTAAAATTTTTGGCAGCTAAAGGTGGCCAATAGAATAATAAGTGTGAGCCCATATATGAAGATACATCGAATAGAAAGATCGCAATCGTATTCGTGTTAATGCTTGCACTTGCCATATCACTCTCGTATGCTGCAGCCCGGTTTCCGGTCTTGCCCTTCGACCAGAAGTCCTACGAGGAGTTAAAGGAAAAGACGAGCCCATTGTTCGACATGCTAATGGAAGGAGTTAGCTACCTTGGTGAAATGGCGTTTGCTCTTGCACTGACCGCCATCGCTATGTTGATCTTTGCCATGCGTCGCAAATGGCTGGAGGCGATCTTTATGCTTGCCACGACCAGCAGCGTATTGCTGGCTTTTGTGCTGAAGGATCTCATCCAAAGACCGCGTCCATTCCCTTAGAGTGCTGTCGCCAAGAAGACGAATATTCTCGGAACTGAAGAAGGCGCTATCTGCTGCAAAGTAGTTCTTTCCGGAGAAGTCCAGGTTAGACTTGAACATCTGAATCGTCTCAATGAGAGTTTTCTTATCCGATTTATTTCCTGAATGAGCCTGGACAAAGAGAGGAATTCCGCATTGATTGGTCACCATGCTCACAATGAACTGTTTTAGATCCCAGCGACCGTCTTTAGGATGACCGAGAGTTATCTCCATAGCAGGCTTGCAGTCCAATCCTTCGTAATCGCCATGCACACCAAAACTTGTGGTATCAACATGGTAGATATTAGTGCCAAAAGCGAGCTGTTGCATGCATTTCATGGCTATATTATTGAAAAGAGCTGTCGAGCCGAATTTATTGATTCGGTCGAGGGTTCTGCCGACAACATCCTCGTTAAAATCTTCCGGAACTACACCAGGATTAAAAAGACGTTCTAGCGCTAAATTTTCAAAGTAGCTTGGAAATATATACAGTCTGCGTTCCGCGAAACCCAATCCGTTGACAACCAATGCTTTTATTATCGCAGAATGGCTTAGTTTGCAGTTACGAGTCTTAGGAATCCATTCATCAATCACATCTGAAATTCCCAAAGCATCGAATATTGCGGCAACCAACCCTAAGTGGTCAAGCGATAGTGTTGATAGTTTCATTTCAAGCCCCTTCATATCCCTTTTTCAGTTAAGAGACCATATCAACATAAAAATTAAACCAAAATGCCCCGAGATTCATACAGAGCATCAACGAATACAGTTATCCAAGCGGGCATGTCCTATTTTTTGTCGTCTTCTTTGGATTTTTTGCCTATCTCGCATGGATACATTTTGCTGGATGGACACGGGTGATCGTTATCGCCATTTGCGGTGCGCTGATCATTCTGATCGGACCTTCACGCGTATATCTTGGCGCACACTGGGCGAGCGATGTTCTGGGCAGCTATATCATCGGGGCGATATGGCTCTTCCTTCTCATCCTCGCCTATCAATGGGTGACACGTCGCAAAATATCATGATCCAGAACACAATCCCTACTTAGAAGAGGCTGAAGGCGGACAGTCCACATTCTAACTCCTGCGTACAAAATGCAATCGATCTCATCTTCTTTGTGCCCGTATTCGGAATGGTTGTGGGAGCAGAAGCTGGGGCACTGGGCTGGAAATATGCAGATGCTGGCGTCGATGATAAATTGGAATTCAATCCCAGGGCCTCATGATCGGCAATACGGGCGAATACCTTTTCCAGCAACTCTCGAAAGACGATCCAGCCTTTCGGCCTGATGAGGTGCCGTCGTATACCGGGTAGGGTCAAATCTGCACGAGTCATTCGTTTCTCATTCCTCTTTGCGGCCAATTGCGATTTACAACTTTTCAGAGAGTCTTGCCTGTAGCCTGGCCAGTGTGTCCGGCTTAATAAACTCCTGGTTTACTACTTCGCCACCTAAGCTGCGGATTATGTCCCTTAATTTCGTTGCCCAGAGATGCTCAAGGAGCACAACCACGGCTGAGCTGCCAGGGGGAAGCCTCTCCCCAAATTTCTTAATATCCTCCACCGATACTCCAAAATCTCCTCTAGATGCTGCATTCACTGCATCTTCTGCCCTGCCTTTGGCGCTCTCACGACCACCCAGACGCAGACCAGCCATCACAGCCATCAGCGCATCAATTTCTATCACTTCCTCCTCTTCTTGCACGTTGCCTCCTTCAATTGCTGTTAATTTACCCTCCATGTCTTTGCGCAAGAATAGGAATGCAGCCGGCCTGATGAAGCCTTTTTCCCATATAGGTCTTGCCACCTCCATAATATCATATGGCAATACCTCACCCTTGAATTCAAAGAATACAAGCTGCAAAGGAGCAATTTTGCTAAAGTCCAACTTAGAAGTATCCATCTGCTGGAGAGATTGGGGTTTAACTGGTTTCTTACCTCTGATGAACACTCCCAAATGCATCTGCTTCGATGTATCAGTTGGCGTCTTTCCGCCGATATTATGCCAGTGTTCTTCGAACGTCTGGCGGGGCATGAAACCCTTCCCCATTCTTACATAGGGATCCTCGAAAAAGACATATTCTTTATCAACTGCCAGTATTACGACATAATGGCCATCCTCCCAGTCGTGAGCTACAGATTTTTCCGATTCTTCCCGGCTTCTCCAGGCCTGGCCCAGTACGATTACCGGATTTCCAATCTTTGTGGATTCCGCGACATCATCAATTGTGAGATTCTCTTTAACCTCTGCTTCAAACCCAAGCCCGCGGGCAACTTTTACTAGATCTTCGGGGTAGGTGCCGCTTTCCGGAGTGGTATGGAGCAGCTTCATCAGCTCCTCTTCATCCAAGTCCTTTCCCCAATAACTTAGAACTGACTGCAGAGCTGACGCACCGCAGGAGTACTCTGTGCTCTGGCGGGTGGCCTTTAATAATCGAAATCTTTTCATGATATATGATGGGCTTACTATGTCTTTATATCCTTCGGACTAAGCCATCCGATGCATGAAGTAAAAGAATTTTTTTAATGTTTTCATGAAACTCCGATTCACGCTCAATTTTTTGCGGTTTTTCATTCTCCTTCCCAGGGTTATATCTTGCGCATTGTACCAAATCTAGAGCTTCATAAAAATTTAGCTAACAGATCCAGATCCGAAGACTTTCCTTTTCGGTATATGTCAATAGCTCCTTTGGGAATAGTGGCGAGTTCGAGTTGCCCATGATAAAGTAGCGAGGAATCCTCGCAAGATATCATCTTCACAGCCTCTATGCAAGACCTTTGGAAGGCGTTTGACCCGGCTCCTTAAGCCTCTTCGTATTATCCTGTGTGAAACCGTAGAAGGTAATTCCTTTATCCCCTCTTTTTTGGCAAATCTGAAGAGTTCTAATCCAGGAGCCGATCCTGCATTGTGGCCAGCCTCTTTCAGTAGTCCTCTTTCAGCAGCCCAGACCGGGCTATCGTTCATGAATTCACTTACTACGATCCCTGCAAGGCTTATGCGTTCATCGGGCGTGATTATGTGATCGAGATCCGCGGCTGCCTGGATTGACTCTAACCCGCATGGGTCGCGACGTTATTGCAGGGCTATTGCGATCCGGTAACGCTCCTCCGGCGTGATCAGGTGGTCTGCGTCTTTTGCGTCCTCGCCGAGGTCGATCTGGATCCACTTGATTTGGCCGTTGAAGTCTGAATCGCCAGAGCCATAGTCGTCGCTGACCGGCGTGCAGCGGTCGCTGCCGACATCGGTCTTGTCGTCCAATGAGAAAACCATCGGAGTGCTCCGCTCGACGCGTCCCTCGCCGGTCTTCTTTCCGTCGATGTAGAGGGAGACGGTGCCGCCCTTGCCCAGACCGCCTCCATCATAGGCAAACTCCATCCGCACCTGGTGCTCGCCACCCGGGATCTGATCCTTGCCTTCGATCTTGATGTACTGCAGACCGAGCAGGTTGTAGCAGTAGGTCGGGCGGCCTTCCTTGGCATAGATGCTCCAACCTCCGAACTTTCCTCCCTGAGCGAGGATGACGCCTTTGGCGCCGCCATCGGGGATGACGACCTGGGCGGTGACCGCGTGCGACTTGTTCTTGACGTTGAGGACGAGGTTCTCGCCGAGTCCACGCATGCCGGAATAGAGCATCTGCGTGTTGCCGTGGATCAGCTCCGGACGCCCCGCGATCTCGGGATTGAACTTGACCATCTTGCGGTCATCGATCGGCAGCACGTTGTATCGGACCGCCTCGATCAGGAACAGACGTTGCAACTCGTGCAATTTCTCCGGCATTTCTTTCGCCAGGTTGTGGGCCTGGGTCCAGTCGTCAGGGCCATACAGCTCCCACACGTTGTCGTCTAGCTGGGGAAGCTCCTGGAATGCAACCCACGGAGTGCCGTGTTTCGTGCAGGCAGTCCAGCCCTGATGATAGATGCCGCGGTTGCCGAACATCTCGAAGTACTGTACTTCGCGGAACTCGGGCGCACCTGCGTCGTCGAAGGACGGGACCATGCTCTGGCCCTGTAGCGGCGTCTGCTGAGCGCCATTCACGAATGCAGGCTCGGGGATCCCGGCCGCATCGAGCACGGTCGCCGCCACGTCGATCACATGACTGAACTGGGAGCGGATCTCTCCCCGCGCTTTGAAGCCGTTCGGCCAGTGCACGATCGTTCCGTTGCGGGTACCGCCCCAATGCGAGGCGACTTGCTTCACCCACTGGTAGGGCGTGTCCATCGCGTGCGCCCAGCCAACGGCGTAGTGGTTGAGGGCCTCTGGCGTGCCGAACTTGTCTATCCGCTCCACCATGAACTCGGGCGTCTCTATATCGGCCGCCCCGTTGAGCGTGATCATCCAGTTGAACGTGCCGTTCAGCCCACCCCCGACGCAAGCGCCGTTGTCGCCGGTGATGTAGATGATCAGCGTGTCGTCGAGGATCTGCAAGTCTTCAAGCGTGGCGACCACCCGGCCCACCTGGTAGTCGGTGTGCTCCATGTAGCCGGCGTAGACCTCCATCTGCCGCGCCAGGACCGGCTTCAGCGTGTCCGGCATATCCTCCCAGGACGGGATCTCCTGCGGTCGCAGGGTGAGCTCGGCGTCGGCGGGGATGACTCCCAGCTTCTTCTGGCGAGCGAAGATCTCTTCGCGCAGCTTGTCCCAGCCCTTGTCGAATTTGCCCTTGTATTTGTCGGACCATTCCTTGGGCACAGAGTGCGGTGCGTGTGTGCCACCAGGTGCCAGGTAGACGAAGAACGGTTTGTCCGGCATGAGCGCCTTCTGCTGCTGTATCCATTCGATCGTGCGGGTGGCGAGGTCATCGTCGAAGTGGTAGCCCTCCTCCGGCGTCTTCGGAGGATCTACCGGGGTGGTGCCATGGTATAGATCCGGTCTGTAGTAGTCCGTTTCCGCGCCGATGAAACCATAGAAGTGCTCGAAGCCGCCGCCGCCCGTGGGCCACCCGTCAAAAGGCCCCATCTGGCTCGTCGTCCAGACCGGCACCTCATGACACTTGCCCATATGGGCAGTTGAGTAGCCGTTCAGCTTCAGGATCTCTGCCAACGGGGCGGCCGACTTTGGCCGGAGCGAGTTGTACCCCGGCGCAGAAGTCGCGGTCTCGGTGATCGTGCCCATCCCAACCGCATGATGGTTGCGGCCGGTGAGCAACGCCGCACGGGTCGGCGCACAGAGAGCGCAGACGTGAAACCGGTTGTATGTGAGGCCGCCTGCGGCCAGGCGGTCGGCGGTCGGCGTCGTGCACGGACCGCCGAACGTATTCATCGCCGCGAAGCCTGCATCGTCCAGCAGGATCAGGAGCACGTTGGGCGCGCCCTTTGGCGGCCGCAGTGGCTCGATCGGCGGGAATTTCGAATTGGGGTCCTTGGCGTCGAACATGACCGGCCCCGTGAACGGGCGATCCGGGATCGGTAGGACTGTGCGACTGGGTGTTTCAGGTTTGCTTGTCGCTGTTATGATTCATTCCTCCTATTTCTATTATGCAATTAACTATGACTATTAACTAGATCACTATTTTCTTCTATCAATTAAATACATATTTGAGCGGATATCATAAGAGTATGAAATGTTATGAATCGACAAGGGATGTATCTCGATCTTCTTTCAGCCTCTTCTTGCCAGCTCTCTTGGCTGAGCCCTTTTCTTTCGATTGATCGATTTGGATCAGAGTATTCGAAATCCTCAAATAAGCGGACACATGATGGAATATTTCTATGTCAGGGCTGAAGATCGAGAAGTGGCAAGTCCTTTTCGCAATATCTCTTGTTGTATTATCAATATTTCTCTATCTTCTTACATATATCATATTCGGAGATGAACGCATCATCTTATCAAGACTGGCGGAAGAAATATCCTTCCTGCCCCTTGAAGTTCTCTTGGTTGCCCTAATCATTGAAAAGATATTTAGTTACTTGGAGAAGCGCAAACGAATGGAAAAATTGAATATGGTTATTGGAACATTCTTCATCGAGGTTGGCACCAAGCTGCTTACCGATCTCTCAAACCTTGACCCTGAGCTTGAAAGCCTAAGATCCAGCCTCGTAATCAAAGATAGCTGGTCGGATCAGGAATTTTCGAGAGTGGGTAAGAACCTCAACAGTCATAACTTTGGAATCGATATGGAGAAGGTGAATTTAGAATACTTGCTTGACTTTCTTGATAGAAAACGTGAATTTCTCCTCAGACTCACAGAGAACCCAACCTTGCTAGAACATGAATCGTTTTCAGATATACTATTGGCTACCACTCACTTATCTGAGGAACTGGCAAGCAGACCCAGCCTGAAAGATTTGCCCCAAACAGATCTCATGCATTTGCAGGGCGATATCAAACGAGTCTATGGCCTTTTGGTGCATGAATGGCTCGACTATATGAAGTACTTAAATGTCAATTATCCCTACCTCTTCTCCTTGGCAATGAGAACCAACCCCTTCGACCAGACAGCTTCGCCTATCTTAAGACCAAAGCCTGCTTAAAATTTAAAGGTCCAGTAAGTTCGATTGCCGTTAGCCCTCTATATCATGGCAGCCCTTTCTTATTATGAAGGTACATGCCAATTCAAGGCTTTGATTGGCATAACTTCTTTAGTGGGAGTTAGCGTCAAAGTCATCTTTAAATAACTCGAAAAGCAAGAGCAGGAAACAGAGGGATATGAAACATCAATTCTGCCGGAATATAGCAGCAGCTCAATATCCCTCCGTCATTGGATTGCATACGTTCCTCTCTTACACTACGAAAAAACAGTCTTCCAATCGTTTTTAATGCTGATGATCGTCCAGCCGTATTGTTTTGCGAGCTGCAGAGATTTTTCCGCCCCCTCTACGTAATCAAATTCGCGCTTTGCGTCATCGTGCAAGACGAGTAACCGCAAGGCGGGTCGCGGCGGCTTGTTGGCGAATTGGAGCATCTGTATATCACCGTTCGTATTTCCTGCCGCGAGAATTGGACGTTTCCCGATGCGACTCCAGATTCGCGTGGGTTTCACGGGACCGTCGTCCAGCACGTCGAGGTGAGGCTGCGCAAGCACATCGCCGCCATCGCCGTTTTCGCGATAGGCGAGTGAAAAACTGCTGCCGATCACGCGTTCCGGTGGAATGCCATAGAGCTCCTCGCTGATTGGACGCATAAAATCGCGTCCGCCGCCCGACACGATATAGTTGGTAAAACCGTTGGCTTCGAGATAGCGCAGCAATTCGATCATTGGCGCGTAACCGCATTCACGATATAACCGTTTCAGCGTCGGATGCGACTGTGTTCGCAAGAAATTCCCGGCGCGTTCTGAAAGGTCCTCAATCGTGACACCTTCAAAAGCGGTGAGCAATCCTTTCATCACGACTGGGATATCGCTGTCATCACCACGATAGTGTTTCATGACGACATTGCCAAGCCATGCGTAATCTTTTTCAACAGCTGCCTTCCACGGCTGCTGTTCACGCAGCACGGGATTCTCATTCGCCATTTCCACCCAACGCCGCAAGATAAAATCGAGTTGGATGTACATTGGTTTTTCGCACCATAATGTACCATCGTTGTCGAACACGGCAATTCGTTCGGCCTCCGGCACAAAATCAGCGTTCTTGGGATCCGTGACGGCATTTACGTAATCAACAATTGCTTTCTTAGCTTGTGTTTCGTTCCATAATGAAAGGATTTCGGATATCGTCAATTCCTGCAACCTCAATGTCCTTTGCTTCTCGTCGCTTCCTCAAGTTGCCGCATCTGCGGCGGGCTATTATAGGAATCCTCATGAATAATATCAATCTCTATCAATTAATATATTCATAATGCCTGTATCCCTGATGGTCAATGCTTGCCAGAGCAAACTCCTTTGAGGGCTCGGCCAGGCTTTTTTCCTTCATTCCTTCATGAAGTAGCTCATACTCCCGCAGCGATATCTGACGTCTCTCTTCCAGCCGCTTGACAATCCTCCTCAAAGGAACAGATGTGGCCTCTGGCTGCACAATGGCCGAGAAGACGAGCGCCGAGCATCCGCTCCCATAAGCCCCAAAGCACAACCTCTCCCCGGCTCGAATCTTCTGCAGTTCCAAAAGGCTGGCCAGGCCCAGGTAGATCGATCCGGTATAAATATTTCCCACTGAGCGGGAAAGCGCAGCCGTATCAGCAACCTTGGCATGATATGCCTCCTGAAATTGCTTCGAGCGGGCGAACCGGCGAGCATAATCGGCCTTTGCAGCCTGATACAACTCCGGATCTCCATAGCCTCGGGCAACAGGCTCTTTTCCGATCTCCTTCTCTACGTCCTGCCCTCTCCGGCACCCCAGCCAGTCATGCTTGAAGACGGCGGCCGAAGCATACTCGACCATTCTTGGATAGGGGATATGGAACAGAAAGTGGTCCATAAAATCTGTGACGCATTCTCCATCCTTCGGAGTTATTGCGCCTGATCGAGCGGCTTTTCTTGCGAACGAATCGAAGGCTCCCTGCATAGCGTCCAGATAGCACTGGTTGCTGTGCTTTCCATTAACAATCGCAGTTGCGCACCCCATAGGCCGGAAGAAGTCGTTCTCGTCCCTGGTGAAGCATCCATAGATCTGCTCCAGCCTGGCGAGCCGGGGTTTCTTTTTCAGAAGCAGGGCAACGCTTCCCGCTCCCTGAGTGTACTCGCCTGCAGAACGCAGCGGGTATTTGGCCACATCCGAGGCTATGACAATTCCCACTTTGTCTTCCTCCTCGGCTGCTGCCCAATAGCTGAGGCTCTCCAGGGCAAAGGTTGTGCCGATGCAGGCTGATTTGAACTCCACTGTGGAACAATTCTGAAAAGAGCCTTTTCCGTAGACCTTCTCTAGCATGCCGATGACGTAGGTTCCCATGGCCTTAGCTTCATCAACAGCAGACTCTGTTCCCACGTAAATCTTGCCGATATCTTCCGGGACCAGGTCGCATCGCCGCATCAGATCCAGGAGAGACATGGCAGCCATGGTGGCAGCATCCTCATGAGCATCAGGGACAGCCATGCGTTCAATGCCGATTCCTTTGATCAGCTTGCCAGGATCGATGCCTCTATCCAGGGAGAACTCTCCAGCTAGCGGAAGGAAGAGCCCGGGCACATAAACGGATAGATCATCGATTCCCACAGCCTCGCCGGAATGTGAGTCGTTTGTCGGCACTCTGCAAAAATCCCTTGTCAAGATCGGCATCTCCTACTGGTGGCCAAGGAGATTGGATATTATTTCAGGTTTTTGGTGCCCGATTTCGCGCTTTCAATTATTCTTAGCAAGCTATATCAATTAGAAAAGCCAATTATAGTTTAGAATTTTAGGAGTGATAGACAATGTCTGATGGAGATGTATACAAAGTAATAGAGCTTATCGGAACCTCGAAGACCAGCTGGGAAGAAGCTGTTAAGACTGTTGTCGACAGGGCCACAAAGACTCTCAGAGACCTACGCATTGCAGAGGTCAAGGAGCTGGATGTGAGGCTGGAGAATGGAAAGATCGCAGAATACAGGGCTAAAGTTCGGCTCTCCTTCAAATACGAGGGAGAACAAGATTAGATTTCTGTTCCCTTTTGTGCCGCATAGTAGTGGTCTTGGCCCCACGGGAGCAGGGAAGATCTCATCCAGCTCTCTTAGAACGCCCGGAGATCCGTGGCAAAACTTTTTTTTTATTTTCTTTATTTTAAGGGCTTAAGGTTCCTCATCCCCTGCTACCAGCTTGATCTCGAAGAGTTTGGGCCACAACTTTCCAGTCACGAAGAGCCGGTCTTCTGACGCATCATAGGCTATGCCATTTAGCACATCCACCTTATGCCCCTCGATATCACTTTCCAACAGAATCCCTTTCAGGTTTATGCTGCCTACAACCAAACCGGTATCAGGAGCTATGATGATGATCGAGTTGCTCGGCCATATATTGGCATAGATCTCTCCGTTGATGTACTCCAGTTCATTCAAACCTTTCACAGGCATGCCTTTGGCTGCAACTCTTAGCTCCCCAACTTTTGAGAAGGTAACCGGGTCCAGAAAGCTCAGAGTATCTGTGCCATCGCTCATGATCAGACTTTTTCCATCAGAGGTTATGCCCCAGCCTTCTGTCTGGTAGCTGAAGTTCCCGATCCGGGTCAGATTCTCTTTGCCATAGACAAAGCCCAGATTGGACTGCCAGGTGAGCTGGATGAGGCGGTCTTTCCAGATGGCAATCCCTTCACCGAAAAATTCACTTGACAGGTTGGTTTGCTGCAGAACCTGACCAGTCTTGAGGTCAACGCGGCGTAAGGTCGATTGGCCATACAGTCCCGTTCCTTCATAGAAGACGCCGTCATCATAGACCAGGCCCTGCGTGAAGGCAGAGGGATCATGTGGATAAGTATTGATTATCCTGTAGCCGAAGATCGGGATGGTGCTGGTATTGACAGAATCTGTTCCTGCCTTCTCTGCTGATATCGGTGCTGCATAGAGGAGCACAGCCAGGAGAGCCAGAAGCATCAAATGGCTCCGGGTGGCCCTTTTCATCTGAGAGCTACTAGTCTTCGGCATGCAATCATTAAACTCAATGACTTGGAAGCTTATAGATCTTCCCAGGCATCTCTTTGAGAAGAATTAAATCTCTCGCCATCCTATAATGTATTTGGACTGTTGGAAGAGCTATTCTGAGAAAAGAAGCATCTGAATCGCCAGAGATCAACATGGATCATAAAATGCATGGCGTTACTGGAGGCCAAACGATGAATGAACCGGACGAAGAACATAAGAGGCACGAGATGGGCCCGCTCCCTGGCAGACCCCACGAAATGCACCGAGGCAGACATGAGGGCCATGTAACAGAAGACTTCAAGAAAAGATTCATCATATCCCTGATTTTGACCATCCCTATCCTTGCTCTCTCTCTCTTTATCCAGGACCTTTTGAGATTCAAACTGGAGTTTCCCGGCTCCATCTTTTTGCTCTTCCTGCTCTCTACGTTTGTGTACTTCTATGGAGGCTATCCTTTCCTGAAGGGCTTTTTCAAAGAGATCAAAGACAGAAACATCGGCATGATGACTCTGATCGCCACGGCCATCAGTGCCGCTTATTTCTACAGCACCGCAGTAGTCTTTGGACTGAAAGGAGAAGTCTTCTTCTGGGAGCTGGCGACGCTCATAGACATCATGCTCCTCGGCCACTGGATCGAGATGCGGTCTATCATGGGAGCTTCCCGGGCACTGGAGGAGCTGGTAAAGATAATGCCATCTGTTGCCCATTTGATGAAAGACGGTCAGATGATGGACGTCAGGGTTGAGACTCTGAAACCCGGTGACAGAGTCCGGGTTTTGCCCGGAGAGAAGATACCTGTCGATGGAGCCGTTATTGAAGGAGAGACGAGCGTCAACGAGTCAATGCTCACAGGCGAATCCAGGCCGGTCACGAAAAGAGCCGAGGATAAAGTGATAGGTGGGTCCATCAACGGTGAGGGCTCGATATCGGTAGAGGTAAGAAAAATTGGCTCTGAGACTTACCTCAATCAGGTAATCGAACTGGTCAGGAAGGCTCAGGAGAGCAAGTCAAAGACTCAGGATCTGGCCGACAATGCAGCCCGCTGGCTCACAATTATATCTCTCAGCGTCGGTGCTATTACTCTGGTCGCCTGGCTTTACTATAGCAGAGATTCTGCGTTTGCCGTCGAGAGGGCTGTTACTGTGATGGTTATTTCCTGTCCTCATGCTCTGGGGCTTGCGGTTCCTCTTGTAGTTGCCGTCTCTACCTCTTTGGCTGCGAAATCCGGTCTGCTGATAAGAGACAGGTCCGCCTTTGAGAAAGCCAGAGACATTCAGGCAGTAGTCTTCGACAAGACAGGAACTTTGACCGAAGGCCGGTTTGGGGTCACCGATATCGTGCCCCTTGCAGATCTGAACGAGACTGAAGTCTTGAGAATGACCGCATCATTGGAAGCGAATTCAGAACATTCCATTGCGGCAGGAATTGTAAGCAGCCAAAAAGAGAAAGGTATCGAGCCTGTCCCTATTCATGAGTTCAGAGCAATTCCAGGGATTGGAGTTGAGGCTCAGGTCATGGGTATGAGATGGATGGTAGTGAGTCCTGGATATTTGAGTAAGAACAATATCGATCTCAAGGATGAGAGATTGGATAAGCTGGCGCAGCAGGGAAAAACAGTCGTTTTCCTGCTGCAAGAAAACAGGCTCATAGGGGCCGTGGCCCTGGCCGACATCGTAAGAAAGGAATCCAGGGAGGCCATCGATAAGCTGAAGTCGATGAACATCAAGTGCATGATGCTCACTGGAGACAGCCGTTTTGTGGCCAGTTGGGTAGCGGAAGATCTCGGCCTGGACGATTTTTTTGCTGAAGTATTGCCTCATGAAAAGGCCCAGGCCATAAAGAAAGTTCAGAAAGAATACACCGTAGCCATGGTTGGCGACGGAGTCAACGACGCTCCCGCTCTGGCGCAGGCAGATGTGGGAATTGCCATCGGAGCAGGAACGGATGTAGCTGTCGAGTCGGCGGACATAGTTCTCGTTCGGAACGACCCCAGGGATGTAGCAAATATAGTCAGTCTATCGAAGAAGACTTACACCAAGATGTACCAGAACCTGATGTGGGCAACGGGATATAACGCTATAGCCATTCCTCTGGCGGCGGGGGTCCTCTACAGCTACGGCATACTTCTCAGCCCTGCCGTCGGTGCAATTTTGATGAGCGCCAGCACTGTAATTGTAGCAATAAATGCGAAGTTGCTGAAGATGTAATGACAAGGGAGCGAATCGAGTGAGGTATAAATACTAAAAACTCATAATATTATTTGTAACTATTCAGCCCTACCCACTAAATCATTAAGAATTCAGACCGCAATCAAAGTTCTCCCAGGAATGAATGGCTTCCCTTCAAAGGCACCTTGAATAGCGTCGATAACTGAAATGGAGTTCTTTTTGACCGTAGAGATATACCCTCTAATGCGGCAAAAAATTCTCGCTCCCTCCCAGCTTCTAAAGGTGCCTGAGATTTTCTGCTGGACTTTCATCATTCTTATATCCCTCTCCGCCAGATTATTGTCAAATGGAACCTCAAAGTCATACATGAAGGCCAAAGCCTCTCTCCGATACTTGTCCAATCTCTCCAACAGATTTTGGGCCTTCGTCTTTTTCTTTTTTCCACGTTTTTTGATCGGCCCCTGTGAATTGGAGGCGATTAGGGGAGGATTTTCGAGCTTAGCCCTTTCGATTATGTGATCGTATCTTTCTTCGAAATCATTTATCTCGGCGAGATCCAATTTGCAATAGATTGGCTTTCTGCGATCCACTGTAGTCTTAATGTCAATCAGCTGATCGATCAAATCTTTGGCCCAATTCTGTTTATCTTCTTCATGAATGAAGAGCAGATCTCTAATATGATGTGCATTGCAGAGTGCGTGCTTGCATTTGAATTTGAAATAAGAGCTCCAGCCATCATGCATAGCTGTTCCGCTATAGACCGGCAGTATTCCCATATCCTCGTTGGCCTTAGATCCGCGACGGGAATTTGCGGCATAATAAGTCAGGTTCTCGGTTGAAACCACATGGCACCATTTTCTCTTTCCTTCGATACGCATGCCGGTTTCATCAAGGCAAATAACAGGCGATGCAATTAACTGTTGTTTGATGGCCTCTTCGACAGGCTCCAAGATGTCGTAACAGGCACGATTTATGTCAATCAGAGTACTCTGGCTTAAACGATGGCTGAAGAGATCAACGAAAGTCTCACTCAATCGATCAAAGGGCACGAGCTGATATTGATTTAGATAGGTGGCAACAGATTTCAAACGAGTTCCATATTGAACAGGATATGCAACTTCCTTGGGAAAGGTAGCTTTGTTGAGGCAGCCGCAATTGGGGCAAATCTTTCTCTCAGCCTGATGTTCGAATACTTCCACTTTGATAGGCGGCAAGTCGAATACCTGACGCCGTTCATAACTTGCGACTTCTGTATCGCACAGAGACCGACCGCAAGATTCGCATTTGGTAACCGGATGAACGATCACATGATCGGGATTTTCCGCCATTTCGAGAGTGTGTCCCTTATGCCCTTTCTGACCGCCTACAGGTTTACCACTCGGCTTGCGCTGGCCTTTTATCTTTTTAAAGGTATCTGTAGAGGGAGGTTTGCTGCTATTGCGGCTGTTTTTATTGATTTGATCCTCCAATGATTTTACCCTCTCCTCTAGTTCAGCGATCCTTGCTGCTTGTTTATTTGATTAAGCAAAGGGTTTGCACGAGTGCAACAACTGCTTCAGGACCTTCCTCATAAACCGCTAAAATATCTTCGCGACTCAAAGAAATGGATATGCCTGATTGTGACGATGAGTGGAATTATCTGGATTGATCCATCTGTTAGGATTTGATGAATGGGTGGCTGAATAGTTGCGTTTTTTTATTGGCTTGAAGTGAATAGCCACCTTCCTGCAAGAGACGTCTCACTGTATCGTGGCTCACACTATGCCCTTTAAACTGCAGCTCGTCGGCTATGGCATAGGTTGATTTGTATGTCCACCTGAGAAGACTCATCGGATCGCCAGCCGTACTTTCCTTCATAATAGCATCAAGGTGGTTTATCAGAGTTGGATCCTTGTCTTCGGCCTTCTTCCGCCCACCACCTGGCTTACGGAGCCGCTCTGGTTGCTTCAATTCATCTTTATTCCTGAGCTCTTGAATGCCCTTATCAATGGTGGTTCGGGCCAATCCTGTTATTGCAGAAACCTTTGAGACACCACCCCAACCGATCTCAAGAGCTCTAGCTGCTGCAAATCGCCTCGCTTGAACAGGATCGGCACCTGACAGAGCTTTTAAAAAGGTTCATAATTTGTGTTGTCATCCATAATTATATAGACAACGTTCTACAATATAAATTTGTATGGTTTATTTCACGTCAACGACTTAGCAATGGATCAGTTAGTATCATCTTCATGCGGCGGCGCTTCGCATGCCCCGCCTGCTTGAAGCGGGGTGCGCCGCCGCCGTTTCACTTTTCTGCAACAAATACTCCGTAAATAGTAAAATTTCCAAATGTTTTCTTTTGATTTATCATGCAAATCGAATTTTCATGAAGGCTTTTTGATATTAATCTTGCTTTACTTAGAACTAGGCTAATTGGGAAGAACAAACTACCATACAATGCGATTCTATTGCTGGAAGGTATAATTTCATCAGTCTTATCGTAGAACCTTATATTTTTAAAACCGGTCTTAATCAAATCATCCCAGAAATCTGCTTTGTTTGATAGGTTTGCAACTTTCCATCCTTTTAAACATTTATTGTAAATCTCTTTCTCTTTTTTTGTGAGATTATTCCTGATTAGAAAACCATCCGCTATAACTATTCTACCACCAGGCTCTAAAATCCTGTATGCTTCTCTTAAAAAATGGGATTTATTATCTGCATGACAAACGCTCTCTATGCCAAAAATTTTTGTAAATGTTTCATTCTTGAATTCCATTTTATTAAAATCCATAAGTTTAAAATTAATTAAATTATCGAGTTTCAGTTTTCCTGCATTTTTTCTTGCTTGCTTGATCTGTATGGGAGATAATGTTACGCCTATCAACTTAACACCAAAATTCTCTGCCATGAAGATTGAGGAACCACCTGTACCACAGCCTGCATCCAGAACATAATCTTTTTTCTGGAGATTCAGCAATTTAGAAACAAATCTGTTTGTATTTTCGATAGCTTCTGATAAATCTTTGGTTCCATCCTCCCAAAAACCATAGTGTAATGCTTTATCGGACCAAAAGAGGTTATATAAAATTTGTGCGCTATCATAATATTCCTTTGTTTCCTCGTTCACTCTGTTATTTCTGTCCATTGTTATCACGAAATCCAGTTAGTTGTAGTGTCCCGAATGTTTGGCATGGTAGTGTGCCGAATTTTCTGTAAATTGACGGCCCTGTTATCCCACACATCAATCCGCGTCCATTGGATAAATACTTTCTAGTTGTCATCCACTCTTCAATAATATCTATTAGTATCGATACGCCAAGCCCCATGAATGATTGATCTCTGGGAAATGCGCCTACTACTCTTGTTCTTCTTTTAACCCGAGATCCCATTCCCGGTTGGATGTTATGGATGCAGGACGAGAGGCGCACCTTTAAAACTCCATGCTTGACTCTAGTAAACCGGTGACGACGGAATTTGGCAGCATAGTTAACCTAAGAAGGAAAATTTTTAAATATTTTGATATACAAGAAGATGATGGCAATAGAGGAATTCGAATGCCAGAATCAAAGAGCAGGTCGAATATACCGGATACATATATCGGGTTTGCTATACTCTTAGCCATAGCCGGATTGGCGCAAATCTATGATAGCTGGATCGGTCACGCCTTCAAGCTTTGCTAAGCCTGGTGCTGATGATTTCAGCTCTCGTCACAGGGGCTATGCTCAAAGGAAGGATAGAGAAGAAGCGAACGGATCTTTTCCCGCTTCACAAAAAGATCAGCATATATTTTGGCACTTTCATTCTGGGAACGTTACTTTATGGACTTTTGATAAAGATGTAGCACGAAGTGCCATTAATGACTTCGGTTCACGGAAGACTGGGATTTATCCTCCTTCTCATTGTAATACTTCAACTTGTTCCCAGCCTGATGGTAAAAGATAGGGCCCGGATCAGGACAGCACATAAGATTCTGGGATACTCCGGATCGTGCCCAAACCATTTTCTAAGTTCGTTGCTCGGTCCAATCTCTTTCAACCACAAATCAAGATTTGCGTCTTCTTTGCTCACTCCTCTCGGCCAAAGTCGGTCGACAAGTATTCTGTAACCGCTCTCTCCACCGCTGCTATAAACTCTCGCTGTCTTTATCATACTGATCCGTCCCAACAAATTCAGCTCTTCAAGAATTGCTGCATCTGATTTGCAAAATTAATGTTACTGAGCACTAGAACGTGAGCTCAATGGTTCTGCCATTAATTATATCGTCCTCGCTCACATTGAGGTCTAATGTCTTCACAGAGTATTTGTCCCCGGAAAGGACCAAATACGGATCAATAGCACGGCATCCATACCGGCTTTCTGTAGAATAGGGCACTCTCACCTCAAATGAGCCCCCTTTTAGCTCGGCCTCGTTTACATAAACGAAGGGTCTTCCCTGATTGGAGGTCATATTAAGTAAGGCAATTATCCTCTGGTCCGGCCCGGCTCGAACTTTTATCAATGCTCCAGGAACGTACTCAAAGATCTTGACCTTGCTCTTGGCCGGCCGTTCTCCAAAAGATGTCTTCGATTCATAGATCAAGCGGAAGTGATCTGTGTTCGAGCCATCGAGGAAATAAAGCTTTGCTAATGTTGTATTGTTGAATCTTCCCAGTGGTTGGATTATACTTTGCGAACCATTTTTCTCCCTTTTCCTGTAGCTATCGATATCCTCATTCGCCCAGCTGGTGAGACCGGCAAGCTTGCTGAAGATCAGGTCATAATCCACAATTATGTATCTGGATCCTCTTTCATCCAGCACGGCCGTGGCTTCCTGCTCGCTCTCCGATAGATAGAATTTAGCAGCATCCGCCACACCCACCTGGAAATTGTTAGCTACCACAGGACGCTCGGAAAGATAGAGGATCCAGTTGCCATAGTCCCACCAGCTCATAACACTGTACTCAGGTGTTTTCTCTGGGGAGGCAAAGAAACTGGTAGTGTTGCTATTTTCCTTCAGCCAGACGAGCGATTCTTGCCAATCGCCAGCCACCGCTGGTGATGAATTCAGGGAAAAGGAGGTAGCTTGCCAGACCGTGGGCAGGATGAGGAGCAATAATAAGGCGGCAGCCAATATCCGCGGAGTCTTCTGCCCGTTTTCCTTAAGCCTCTTACCTGCCAGATCCAGGATATAGAAGAAGAGAATGCTTATCAAGATTCCCATAGAGATCGTGGAGATGTAGAGAAACCGGGACTGGCCAAAGGTTAGAATCAGGGTGGACACGGCCCAGACCAGTAGCAGGATCCTGCCTTCTCTTTTTGCGCCATGGCTGCGGATGATGTGCATTATGAGGGCAGCAATACCACCCAGGGATAAGAGAATATTCAATCCCAGCAGAGAGAAGGCTACCCGAGAAAAGCTCTTTGTATCAAAGATGAGCGGCTGTGCCTCGGCGATCTTTCCAATCATCCCTCCGCCCCAGATATACTCAAATCCGTAGCGGACAACTGCACCCAAACCGAAAAATCCGCCGGGAAGCTGGGAGAGCAGGGCAAATAATAGCAATAAAATCAGGAGGCTCAGAGGAAATGCCTTCCAGGATAAATTCTTCTTTGCTATGAGGTTGGCGATAGCATACATGATGCAAAGGGCAACGATCATTCCCGCTATAGCCCGGAAGGAGGAAGAGAGCCAGGAAGAATTCCAAAACGGCAGAACAAGGATAAGAGCAAATGCGAAGGAGACCAAGAGCGTTGTTACGGTCTCCTTAAACGATTCTCCCTCTTTGAGATCCAATGCCATCTTAACGGCACCATAGAGCAGGAATATTCCAAGATAGATACCAGCGCCCAGCCAGGTATATGCCAGGGCGGCCATGGCACCTCCGGCCAGGCAGGCAAATAGATATCTCTTCTCCTTCCGGCAGATGGCCATAGTTAGGAACAACAATATTATGAGAACGAACAGAACCTCGAGACCGTGGTGATCCATGGCAGCGAACCTGGTGTAGAGAAGATAATAGGGAGTCAGGGCGGCCATGAAGCTGGCCAGTAGAGCCACTTTATGATCGAAGAGTTCTCTGACTGTGTAATAGACGGCTAAGACCGCTATGATGCCTATGATTATAGGAGTAAAGGATGCCGTCATCTCCATGCCCTCTTTAGTATGCTGGCCGAGGGCCATACAGAGGGCCGCGGAGATCTGATCAAAAAGAGGCGGCCAGGTTACATCAAATCCTTCCGGATAGTTCAGGTATGAGTCGAACCAAAGCGTATTGGGAAAATGGCTTGCAGTGTATATTATTCTGCGCATATGGTAATACTCATCATAACCTGGAAGCAAGACCCCGTTTTCGGTTAGTGAGCTTCTACCCGCAAATAATCTTAACAAGAGGCTGAAGACAACAACCGCAAGCAGTTGTGCATACTCACTCCCCCTTCCCTGATTCATTGTTTCCTATATGGAGAACAATATATAAGAAGTTTAGCATTCGCCTCAAGAGTTATTGAATAAATTCTTTCAGTTAATCTGGCAAACAGCGTAAAGAAACCGTCTGATCTTTAACAATAATTTAACTTTAGGAAGATTGCCATAAATCTTCCACAAGAAGCCCGACTCAGTCCTGAAAAGCGTTTTCGCGTATTTTCTCGGCCTGTAATGATTAGATGGCTAAACTACTTTAAAAATAGAGGGCAAAACTATATAAGGTGATCGGAACGGAGAAGCGAACTTTGTATATGAAGAATTTCAGCATTCAGCTCATGAATTATTAAATAAATTTTTTATAGTTTATTCTGGCAAACAGCGCAAAAGATTAACTGATATGTAACAAAAATTTAACTTTAGAAGATTGCCGTAAGTCCTCCATAAGAAGCCCGACTCAGTCCGGGAAAGCGTTTTCAAGTATTTTTTCGGGCTGTAATGACCAGGTGGCTAAACTATTTTAAGAATAGAGGACAAAACTATATAGGGTGATCGGAACGGAGAAGCGAACTTTGTATAGCGCTGCAAACCTGCTGCCGGAATTGCAGGTCGATACCGCAAGGTGGAGCCGGATCCCTGCCGAGAAGGAGATCGCATCATCCGTGAAAGAGATCGAAGCCAGGGGAATCAAGGTTCTGCGGGTACAGGATGGTCGTCTGGCATTGGCCAGGATCGAAGAGCTCATTCCGCCAGGCGCTGAAATCATGAACGGGTCGTCCACCACATTGATTGAGATCGGCTACCTGGATCTCCTGAAAAGCGAGCAGCACAATTGGATAGATCTCGCCAGAAAATTGATCTCGGAAAATGACGACGCAACTAGAAACGAAATGAGGAGGAAATCCGTCGCTGCCGAGTATTTTCTCTCCGGGGTGAATGCCATAGCCGCGACAGGAGAGCTGGTATCATGCGACGCCAGCGGAAGCCGAGTGGGAGCCTGGCCCTTTGCCGCCAAGCATCTGGTTCTTGTGGCCGGGGTAAATAAAATTGTACCCTCTCTGGCAGACGCTCTGCAAAGAATTCGTGAGTATGCCTATCCTCTTGAGGATGCTCGCTCCAAGAAAGTCTATGGCGCGCCCAGCCAAATTGGAAAATGTGTTATTCTGTCAAATGAAAGACAGCAAGGGCGGGTCACTCTGATCCTGGTGAATGATCAGCTGGGCTATTGACCCTGTCTCAACCAGATTGGAGGTCTTCCAACCTTCTTTCACATCTCTTTGATCGAAACCTTTTTGTTATCTCAGCGATTGGTGCAAATCTGTAATTTCGAGTACACCATTGCAGAGGCGGTCATATTCTTGTTGCCGTAGCCGAAAATAGAGCGGACAGGAAGGAGTTGCAATCATGATAGATCTCAATAATACGCCTGCTGAATCTCATTATAAACAACTGGAAAAGGCCCCCACAGGTATCGCTGGCTTGGATGAGATAACGGGCGGGGGACTGCCCAGAGGTCGTCCGACCCTGGTCACGGGAAGTGCGGGCTCAGGAAAGACTCTCCTGTCCATGCAATTCCTCGCGCAAGGAGCAGTGCAGAACAACGAGCCGGGCGTCTTTATAGCCTTTGAAGAAACAGCAGAGGAGCTGACAAGGAACTTTGCTTCATTGGGCTTCGACCTTGACAGGCTGATCGCAGGCGGCCAGATGCTGATCGATTATGTCAAAATCGACCCAAGCGAGATTGAGGAGACAGGCGATTATGACCTGGAGGGGCTATTCATACGCCTGGGTTGCGCCATCGACACCATAGGAGCAAAGCGTGTGGTGCTGGACACCATAGAAGCTCTCTTTTCGGGATTCAAGAACGATGCCATCTTGAGAGCGGAGCTGATAAGGCTTTTCCGGTGGCTGAAGGATAAAGGCGTCACAGCCATTGTCACAGGCGAACGCGGAGAGCACTCTCTGACCCGCTACGGCCTGGAGGAATATGTCGCCGATTGCGTGATATTATTGGACAACCGCATGGAGAACCAGATCGCTACCAGGCGTCTGCGCATCATCAAATACCGCGGCTCGAATCACGGCACAAATGAGTATCCCTTCCTCATCGAAGAAGATGGTATCTCAGTTCTTCCTCTCACCTCGCTGAGGCTGGAGCACTCGGCTTCAGCTGAAAGGATCTCCACGGGAATCGAGCGCCTTGACAACATGCTGGATGGCATGGGGTACTATCGCGGCAGCAGCATTCTGATCTCAGGAACGGCAGGAACGGGAAAGACGAGCTTTGCCATTCATTTTGTTGATGCTGCCTGCCGGAGAGGAGAACGCTGTATCTACTTCGCCTTTGAGGAGTCGCCCGGCCAGATCGTCCGCAACATGCGTTCCATAGGCCTCGACCTGGAGCCCTGGATAAATAAGGGGCTTCTACAGATTCGCTCCATGCGTCCCATGGCCTTTGGCCTGGAGATGCATCTCCTGGATATTCTCAGGCATATCGATAAATTCCAGCCGGAGGTCGTCATCTTCGATCCCGTATCCAATCTCATAAACGTAGGCGCAACAGAGGATGTCAAATCTATGCTTACGCGCCTGATCGATTACATGAAATCCAAAGGAACCACAGCGATCTGTACCAGTCTTGTCGATATCGAGGATGAGGGACAGACAGGCCAGGGTGTCTCTTCGTTGATTGATACCTGGCTCAAGCTGCGCATTTTTGAGACCGACAGCGAACGCAACCATGGAATATCGGTGATCAAGTCCCGCGGGATGAGGCACTCCAACCAGATCCGCGAGTTCTTGCTGACGGACCAGGGCGTGAAGATCATGGACGTCTATCTTGGGAATCAGGGCGGACTCTTGATGGGCTCGGCTCGAGCCGCTCAGGAGGCTAGAGAGGATGAGTTGATGTCGGCGTCCGATCTGGAGAATGAGCGCAAGAAGGGGGAGCTGGAAAGAAAGCTTCGCACCCTGAAGGCAAAGATGGACTTGCTAAATTTTGAGTTCGAGACAGAGGAGGAAGAGCTCAAGTTGCTCGCCAAAGAAGAAGAAAAGCGTTCCCGGGATCTGGCGCAAAGTCGGGGGGAGATGGCAAGAACAAGGGATGCGGACGCAACTCAATGTATGCCCGGGGAGAGGAGATAGGAATGGCGGAAAGTAAGGACGAATCAGGACCGGCCCAACCAGGATCCGGAGCAGGATGGAGAGTACTTCATTCTTAAACTGTATGTGGCAGGCCAAACCCCTAAGAGTCTGACCGCCTTTGCCAATCTCAAGAAGATCTGCGAGGAGCACATGAAGTCCAGGTACCGCATCGAAGTGGTAGATCTTTTGAAGAATCCGCAGTTAGCCAAGGGTGACCAGATCCTCGCTATCCCGACACTGGTCAGAAAGCTTCCCGAGCCCGTGAGAAAGATCATAGGGGATTTATCCAATACCGAACGCGTGCTGGTGGGCCTGGACCTGAAACCGGCAAAGAAAGATCGACTGAGCGACGTACAATTGCATGATAAACCTCTGCAAGAGTGAAATTCATGGATGACCAGGATAACACGACCAGGGAATTTGAATCCGCCATCAAGAACCCACCACTAGAGAAGTACGTATTGCACCTTTATGTGGCAGGAATGAACTCGAAATCCCTTCAGGCCGTCGAGAACATCAAGCGCTTATGCGAAGAATACCTTCCCGGAAGATATCAGCTTGAGGTGATCGATATCTATCAGCAGCCTATCCTCGCCAAAGACGGGCAGATCGTAGCCGCACCTACGCTTATAAAGGAGCTTCCTTTACCTCTGCGAAAGCTCGTAGGCAGCATGTCGGATACTGAGCGTGTTCTGGTGGGATTGGATGTGCAGGCTGGACCCGCCGCCAGGAAAGGTCCACTGCCAGACCCGAAAAACCAAGATTGCAAGAGCGTGGAATAAACCGTGACCAAATCTTATGAGAGACTTAAGGCCCGGAATGAGGAGCTACAAAAAAGTCTGGAAGAGGCGCAGGAGCTCTTGCGTGCCATAAGAGGCGGCGAAGTAGATGCTCTGGTCACCTCAGGACCGCATGGCGAGCAGGTCTTCACTCTGGAAGGGTCGGACCGCGCCTACCGCACTCTTATCGAGGCCATGAACGAAGGAGCCGTCACCCTGGCCCAGGACGGGACCATCCTCTACTGCAACCGTCGCTTTGCAGAGATGGCAAAATCTCCCCTGGAAAAAGTTGTAGGCAGTTCCATTTATCGTTTCATTCCTCCTGAGAATCGGTCCGCCTTCGAGAGATTTTTGCAGGATTTGCGTGGAGGAGAGCTGGCTCTTCAAGCAGAAGACGAAAGCATTTTGCCGGTTTTTATCACAATCAGTGCTCTCCCGCTGACAGAATCACAGGAAGCCTTCTCTGCTGTTATAGCAGATCTGACAGTGCAGAAACGGGACGAAGATATGATCGCCGCCGAAAGGCTGGCCCGTTCCATCATCGAGCAGGCAACGGAGGCCATTGTGGTATGCGATGATTCGGGGAGAATTATCCGTGCCAGCGATGTAGCAACTCTGATTTGCGGATGCGATCCCATTCTCCAGCCTTTTGAGGAGCTATTCGACCTCCGACTTTCAAATGGTGAGCTGCTAACTCCAGTTTTAGTCGCCCTTCAAGGAGATGTGCTGCTGAAGTCTGAAGCCAGTCTGAAATGCCGCAATGGTGTGCTGTTTCAATTGCTGGTGAACGCCGGACCTCTAAAGGGAGCTAAAGGCGAGATCATAGGCTGCGTAGTTACCCTCTCCGACATAACAGAAAGAAAACAGATGGAAGACGAGATTTGTAAAGCGCGGGACGAGCTGGAACAAAGAATCCAGGAGAGAACAGCAGCACTGTTGCTAGCAAAAGAGGAAGTGGAATGCATCAACGAAGAGCTGCGCCTGGAGATTGAGGAGCATAAGCAGACCGAGTGCGCCCTTTTGAAGGCGAAAGAGGTCGCCGAGGAGGCAGCCAGGGCGAAATCCGATTTCATGGCCAACATGAGCCACGAGATCCGTACGCCCATGAACGCGGTCATAGGTATGACCTCCATCCTTCTGGATGATGCGGATCTGAATCCTGAGCAGAAGGACTTTATCGAGACCATCAGGATAAACGGTGACGCATTGATGGTCATAATCAACGACATCCTCGACTTTTCGAAGATGGATAGCGAAAAGGCAGTTCTGGAGGAGCAGCCCTTCGAGCTGCGGGGCAATGTCGAGGAGGCTCTGGACCTCGTATCAGCCAAAGCCGCTGAGAAGCGCCTCAACCTGGCATACACCATCGACAAAGATGTGCCCGAGTTCATCATTGGCGATCCCACCCGGCTGCGCCAGATTCTGGGGAACCTGCTGTATAATGCTGTTAAATTTACTGAACGCGGCGAGATCAAGCTATCCGTCTCGACATTGAAACTGAGTGGCACTGACGCTCATCAGATTCATTTTGCAGTTCAGGATACGGGTATAGGCATTTCCGCGGATCAGATGGATCGTCTCTTCCAGCCTTTCAGCCAGGTCGATGAAACTGTGACTCGCAAATATGGCGGAACGGGTCTGGGCCTGGCCATCAGCAAGAAACTCGTGGAGCTGATGGAAGGCAGGATTTGGGTGGAGAGCGAGAAAGGAACTGGTTCGATATTCCACTTCACCATCAAAGCAGAAACCGCGCTCGAGGGACAAAAAACCCTGATAGGAGTCCAGCCCCAGTTGGCCGGCAAGAGCGTGCTGATAGTTGATGATAACAAGACCAACCGTCATATCCTGGGGGCATATGCCTATTCCTGGGGCATGTCGCCCCTTGATTGCATCGTCTGGCAAGGAGGCCCTCGGCTGGATTCAAAGAGGAGATACATTTGATGCTGCTATCCTCGACATGAGCATGCCTGAGATGGATGGATTGACCCTGGCAAGAAAGATCCGGAGATATAACAAAACTATGCCGTTGGTCATGTTGACTTCCATGGGTCAGCGCATAGATCCTGATTTTTTCGATGCCTACCTCTTCAAGCCCATCAAACCATCTCAGCTGCATAAGGTCCTGATAAGTATCTTCGTTATCCAGCAATCTCAGCAGTCGGCCAGTGCAGCCTCTAGGCCGTGGAGAATCCCGGATCAAACGTCTGAAGATCCTCCTGGCTGAGGACAATGTATCAAGCCAAAAAGTAGCCCTGCAGATACTCAAGCGCCTGGGATACAGGGCGGACGTGGCAGCAAATGGCATTGAAGTGCTTCAGGCACTGGAACGCCAGGATTATGATCTTGTGCTCATGGACGTCAGAATGCCCGAGATGAATGGTCTGGAAGCTACCCGGATTATCCGCCAGCGCTGGCCTGATAGTGGGCCGGCGATAATCGCCGTCACAGCCTACGCTCTGGAGGGCGACAAGGTGAGGTGTCTTGAAGCCGGCATGGACGATTACATAAGCAAGCCCGTGAGAATCGAGGACCTGGCAGAGCAACTGAACAAGATCGAGGCTCGAAGCCAATCTTGAACGCTTCGTGGGGGAAGTATGATGCATAGTTGCATTGACGGCGTCAGCCAGCGGCCTCAAGGCAATTAGCACCATTCTGTCTTATTTGCCTGGTTGAAAGGAGGACGATGAAAGTGGCTGAAAAAAATGATCATGGCCAGGAAAATAATGAGAAGTTCGAAAATCTCCTCGATTTTCTCAAGACCATTCATGGCGTGGACTTAAGAATTTATAAATATCCCACCTTGATGCGGCGGATCGGGAGGCGGATGCAGGCGGTGGACATCGCTGATTATGAGGCTTATCAGGACTATTTGGAGGTCCATCCCGAGGAGTTCTCCGAGCTCTTCAATACTATTCTCATCAACGTCACATCCTTCTTCAGGGATAAAGAGACCTGGGATTACCTGGCAAAAGAGATGATACCCAAGATCGTGGCCTCCAAGAAAATGGATGAAGTAATCAGGATTTGGTCAGCGGGGTGTGCGACTGGTGAAGAGGTTTACACGATAGCAATGCTTATGAATGAAGCCCTCGGCGAAGAGGATTTTAAAAAGAGGGTCAAGATTTTTGCAACCGATATAGATGAGCAGGCACTAGCCCATGCACGCCGGGCAAAATACTCTGCCAAGGATATGGAGTCGGTGCCTGAAGAGTTTCGCCGGAAATATTTCGAGCATTCGGGAGATAGCTACGTATTTATCACGCACCTCAGAAGACCAATCATATTCGGACGCCTGGATCTGATACGGGACGCGCACATCTCTCATCTGGACCTTCTCATCTGCAGGAATACGCTCATGTACTTCAATGCGGAGGCTCAGGCAAGAATACTTGCCAAGTTCCATTTTGGGCTAAACGACACTGGATTCATCTTCCTGGGGCGAGCTGAACTAAGCTCAAATTATGTTAGCTTATTCATGCCCGTCAACGTCAAATACCGCATCCTGGTAAAGATCCCTCAAACAAAGGTGTGTGAAAGATTTCTGGTTCCAGAAAAGAAGACTATAATAAAGACCCCGGAACATCTTACTATATCGCAGATTAATCTGCAAGAAGCATGCTTCGAAGTAGCCTCAAGAGCAAAGATAATTCTGGAGTTGAACGGTTTCCTTGCTTTTGCTAATAGACAGGCAAGAAAGCTCTTTGGCCTATCTCCTCAAGACGTAGACAGGCTCTTTTGGGATCTTGAGGTTTCTTACTGTCCACTGGGACTTAGATCGCTCATCGAAGAGTCATATTCTAAACGCAGCCCCGTGATCCGCAGGAAGGTGGAGAGGATTCTGCCCAATGGCGGGAACAGGTTTATGGATATCGAGATAACTCCTCTGTTGCAGGACGAAGGAACTCCAATCGGACTATGCATAGTCTTCTCCGACGAGACGGAACGATACAGTCTCCAGCAGGAACTGGAACGTACGAAGCATGAACTGCAATCGACAAATGAGGTTCTGGTGACTATGAATGAAGAGTTCAACTCCTCTGTGGAGGAACTCCAGACCACAAATGAAGAGCTTGAGACCTTGAATGAAGAGCTTCAGTCGACCAATGAAGAACTTAGCACAACAAACGATGAGTTCAGTCAGCGTTCAGACGATCTCAACCTCACGAACGCCCTTCTCGATTCTGTGTTGGGAAGCCTCCACAGAGGACTTGTGCTCATGGACAGAGGCGGCTGCATTCTAGCCTGGAACCATAGAGCTGAAGAGTTGTGGGGTCTGCAGGCAGCAGACATACTTGGCAAGAGCTTTTTTGTTCAGGATATGGGGCTGCCTGTAGAGCAGCTCACAGCGCCAATACGGAAGATTTTGGACGAAGGCAAATCCACGGAACTGGACCTGGAGGCTACTAATAGGAAAGGCAAACGCATCGTAATGCACATGATTCTCGCTCCGCTAATAGAATCCGGTCAAAACATTTCTGGTGCGATATTGATAATGGAAGAGATAGAGTGAGAGCAGATACAATTAAATTAGTAATGGCCGATATCACCACCTTAAAGGTGGACGCCATCGTCAACGCCGCCAACAACTCTCTTTTGGGCGGCGGAGGTGTGGACGGTGCCATCCATAGCATTGCCGGCCCGGAGCTTCTGGAGGAGTGCCGCGGTCTTTATGGCTGCCCGACGGGAGAAGCCCGCATCACCAGAGGCTATAGGCTTCCAGCCCGCTTTGTCATCCATACAGTTGGGCCGATTTGGAGCGGCGGGGATAATGGCGAGGATGATCTTCTGGCCAATTGTTACAGGAACTGCTTCGCCCTGGCAGAGCTGTACGGCATAAAAACGATAGCATTCCCGGCCATCAGCGCAGGCGTTTATGGTTTTCCCATGGAACGAGCCTGTCGCATCGCCCTTCGGGAGATGACGTCCTACCTGGAAAAGAACGATTCTGATGTGATTGCTGTTTGCTTTAGCGAGAGGGCCCGCCGGTGCTATCAGGATGCTTTGCAGGAGTTTTGAATTGCGGTTTTAGAATAGGCTGACATCTTTTTTGCAGACTAGATCGGTCAGTGGTCAACGACACAGCGGTCAGCTCACAAAGTATATTCCTAGCATTACCACCATAAAAGATATGCCTTTTTGCATCAATGATCTCCGATCAGTCCTTTCATTCATCTCTTTTGCCAGTTTTGGCGCGAGGACTCCCATACACAGAATGAGGAGAACAGTCAGAATGGGTTGAAGAGCACCTACGCTTGATACCAGTGTGACCGATCCGACGGCATAGGCGAAGATCGAGAAGATAAGCCCCAGGAATTGTAGTGTCTCTTCAGAGATCAATACTCCTACGGCAATGCCCCCGCTGGCGAAGAAGCCAGTAACCTCGCTGCGGATGGATTGCCTGCACATAAGGGGCAAGACTACCATAAGGCTGCCTAAGGATGACCAGATGTAGAGATGCCACTCATCCATCGATAAGAGGAGAAATTTGAGGCAAAGGTAATAGATGGCGGTTAAGATCCAGTACGACATGAAGGGCTTGATCGTTGGCGATAGAGACATGAGATTTGCCAGGATTTTTGAGCTGCGGCTATTCGAACCTATGCCAATGGCACCATTTTTTTTGTAGGAGAGGATGAGTGTGCCAAAGATCAGCAGCAGTCCGCCAGCGCAGCATTTCAGATCCAGAACCTCTCCAAAGAGGAATATAGAGCCTATGAAAACAAATATCAGGTACACGTACTCCATAGCGTTGACTTTCGATGCCTCTTCGGTCTGTAGAGCCTTCATGTAAAAAAAGGACGGAAATATCTGCAGGCATCCGAAGAGAAGAGCTATGAAGGATTCGGGGTACACAAATTTCGGGCACTCTATCACGAATAGTGGGATCGTAAAGAGCTGCTGAGCCAGAACCTGGCAGACGATATAGGTCTTGGCGTCATTTGTAGAGTTGCTGAGGAGGAGCTTATCCAGTACACCAGCGCAAGAAAAAAAGACCGTGCCCAGGAGAGCGAATATCATCCATTCCAGATCCAATCCCTCCTATTAGAGATTCTGATATGTACAACCATTGTCATGATTATCACTTATACTGATGTGCATTTCTGGACTCTCGCAAATTTCAACTCGACAGCCGCCGAACTGTTTATTTTAAACAATTAAGTGATACTAATAATACTAGTTATACTTATCTGAAGTTCTAATCACATTAGATATATGATTCATTATATTAATTATAAATTTATAAATTGGAATCAGTGACAGCCCCGGCTGATGCTATTCATAAAATCTAGTCATAAATAAATAAAAAAATTTCATTATGTAATTATATGAAAAATTTTGTTTAAAATAGTTTTAATATGTAAACCTGTTTCAGATAATTTCTATCAATGATAAATTAATTTTTTATATCAGAATTGTTTCAATTTAGCCTTCGCGAGGGTCCTGAATCTATCATAGCTTTTTCGATATTTATAGATTAACTAGCATGCAGAGATTTGGGGCCTTTGTATAAAGTACAAAGGCATATATATAAAAGTAATGGAGGCTAACAATAGCTTAAATTTTCTATAGTTTTCCTACGACTATCAAAAAATATGCATTTTTTTATTTTGTTTAATAATTGTAATCAGCTCATCATTGAAGCAGGACTTATCTATAAAATTGATACATTCAAGAATTAATCACATTCGCTCCGCTCATTCCTCGATCTTATCTTCTCCCAGGAGGTAAGCAATCACATGGACTTCGAACTGCATCCTGCGATCACCCTTGGCAACAGAGCCTTCCACGTCCTCGTGGCTCCTGTGCAGTTGCTGATCGAGGCCCTTAACGGCCACCTCGATTTACAGAGATTCCAGATCCTTTACGTCTGCGGGAATTACTCCCGCATATTGAGCGGTCTGGACCGCAGGTTTACAGACCTGGACGTGAGGAGGGCTTTTACCGTCTTCCAGCTGATGACGGTCTTGGAGGATAACCGTCACACGCTAATGATCTTAGAGCACGATCCCCTACTTTACGAGGACGCGGAAGAGATGGTGGAGTATGTGTCCAGGGCGATGAGAGAAGCGGCGAAGAGCTGCATTGTGCTTCTCTATTCTCCTGCATCAGATCCATTTTTGGAGAAGATGATGAATTATGCCGACCGAGTATTTTGCTTCGCCGAAAGGCCTCGCACTGCGGCAAGGCCTTCTGCAAAGAGCAGTCGAAAAGCGCAGACGAATTCAACCGGCCAGACCACCCTGGAGGTTTTCTGATGGGCCGGAGCTTTGAGAGCGTGCGCATGGGCGTGCGGGAGGTCTCTGCTCGCTGGGTCAGGGCCGGTCGGGCCTTGAAGAAGGAGGACCAGATTTATGCAGAAGAGCTTGCCCGGATGGCCAAAATTCATTCCAGCGAGGCATTCTATGCACTGGACGATCCTCTGGAGGCAGCCATATTCTCCGTGCTGATTGAGCTCTTGAAAGATAGAGAGACTCAAAAGTTGGAGTTGATGCAAAAAGTGTGACTATCAGAAAAAAAGGGCTGTAGTTCTCTTATTTGATCTTTGACTCCACCATCTGCTCCCTGAGCAGGCACAGGTTCTCTGCACCGCGCACGTAGAACCAGTAGTGCACAATTACCAGCAGACCCCATCCAACCAGGGGATAGTATACCGCCCAGGTTGGCTCAATCTTTATTCTGTCCATCATATTAAGGGCCAGCCAAATTATATTCACTACCAGATAGATCGCTATGTGAAGCCGAAACAGTTTCATCTGGTCAGCTACTGTAGCCTCTCGAAAGAGCCTCTTATATTCATCTATTGTACCTGCCATTCTTCCACCCACCCATGAATTATACGACCTAATGTTAGGTCCTTAGAAGATTTAAAGCTAATGGAACCTTTTAGGCAATATCAAAAAGGTGTTCCTCAAAGGATGTCCCGAGAAGAAACAGCTCTGGCGAATAGCAAACTACTTAAAAAATAGACGCCCAAATCTAATCAGAAAGCAGGTGTAAGAGATATATGACTGAAGGAGAAACCGAGAGGCTGAAGGTATCTGAGGCAAATCAGGGCGATGTGGGAAAGGGCATAGTCAGGATGGGAGAAGATTTCCTGATAAAAATAGGCGCTCGCCCTCTGGATGTAGTCGAGATAACCGGCTCGCGGCCCACCGCTGCTCTGGCCGTCAGTGCCTACTCTCAGGATCAGGGCACCGACATGATCCGGATGGACGGCCTTATCAGATCCAACGCTGGAACGAGCATCGGCCAGTATGTAGAGGTCAAATTGGCGACCTGGAGTGAGGCCAAGCACGTAACCCTGGCTCCAGTCACGCAGGGAATGCAGATCTTTGCTCCAGGAGACGTCCTAACCAAGGTCTTTAACGGCCGGCCGCTCACGCGTGGTGATGTTATATCCACCACCAGCGTCCGAAAACCTCCCACAGATTCCCTGGGCAGGGAGACCATGTTCGAGGAGATATTCCGTGGCTTTTTAGGCGCTCAGGCCTTTGGCCTCGGTGAGATCAAGCTCAGAGTCGTCTCCACCAGCCCGGGAGGAATCGTCAAGATCACAGAAGGAACTGATATCGAGCTCTTGCCTCAGGCCGTAGAGACGCCGGAGCGCTCCGTGCCCTCTGTTGTTTACGAAGATGTCGGCGGATTGAAGCCGGTGATAACCAAGGTCCGAGAGATGATTGAGCTTCCCCTGAAGCATCCCGAGCTCTTTGACCGTCTGGGGATCGATCCGCCCAAAGGCGTCCTGCTGCACGGGCCGCCCGGCACGGGAAAGACCATGCTCGCCAAAGCCGTGGCCAATGAGAGCGATGCCTACTTCATAAGCATAAATGGCCCGGAGATCATGTCCAAGTATTACGGGGAGAGCGAGAAGGCCCTGAGGGATCTCTTCGAAGAGGCGGAGAAGAACACCCCAGCCATCATCTTCCTGGATGAGCTGGACTCCATTGCCCCCAAGCGCGGAGACGTCACTGGAGAGGTCGAGAGGCGCGTCGTGGCTCAGCTCTTATCTCTCATGGACGGGCTGAAAGAGAGGAAGAACGTCATAGTAATTGGGTCCACCAACCGCCCCGAGGCGCTGGACATGGCCCTGCGCCGTCCGGGCAGATTCGACAGGGAGATCGAGCTGGGCGTTCCGGATACGGACGGCCGCATGGAGATCTTCCAGATCCATACGCGCGGCATGCCTCTGCATGAGGATGTGGTGCTGGAGGACTACGCCAAGAGGACCTACGGCTTCGTGGGAGCAGATATCTCTGCCGTGAGCCGGGAAGCGGCCATGAATGCGTTGCGTCGTATCCTGCCCGAGATCGATCTGGAGGAGACGACCATTCCCAAAGAGATTCTGGACAGGCTCATAGTGCAAAAGGACGACTTCGAGGCGGCCATGCGGGAGGTTCAGCCTTCCGCCATGAGGGAGATACTGGTCGAGGTTCCCAATGTGAACTGGGAGGACATCGGAGGTCTGGAGAGCGTCAAGCAGCTTCTGGTGGAGGCGGTGGAGTGGCCGCTCAGAAATGCGGAAAGCTTCCTCCGCCTGGGTATTGATGCTCCCAAGGGAATTTTGCTCTACGGCCCGCCTGGTACAGGGAAGACAATGCTTGCCAAGGCCGTGGCCAATGAGAGCGAGGCCAATTTCATCACCGTCAAGGGAAGCGCGCTTCTCTCCAAGTGGTATGGGGAGAGCGAGAAGAGAGTGGAAGAGATTTTCCGAAAGGCGAGGCAGGTGGCTCCGGCCATCATCTTCCTTGACGAGCTGGATGCATTGGTTCCCATACGAGGCGGAGCCATGGGAGAGCCACATGCCACAGAGCGTATAGTAAACCAGCTCTTGAACGAGATGGACGGCCTCGAGGAGCTGCATGGAGTGGTCGTAATAGGGGCCACCAACCGGCCGGATATCATCGACCCGGCGCTGCTCCGCCCGGGACGGTTTGACGAGCTGATACTGGCACCTGTGCCTGACATGGAATCTCGCAGGAAGATCTTCCAGGTGCACCTGAAAAAGGCGCCCCTAGCAGAGGACATCGACATTGAGGAGCTGATCGGCCAGACCGACCAGTACACAGGAGCGGATATCGCCGCCGTGGTTCGCAAAGCCGGACGGCTGGCTCTGCGTGAAGATATGAACGCCTCGAAGATCTATCAAAAGCATTTCCTTTCTGCCCTGCAGGAGATTGGGCCGTCCGTCACGCCCGACACCATGAAGTATTATTCCCAAATAGGAAAGGAGCTTCGCAAGAAAGCTTCCCGAGAGGTGGAGCGCGGTGACATATACGCCTGAGGAAGCCCCAGGGCTCCTCAGACTTCATTTAAAGATAGATAAGTAAAAAGATGGATTAAAGTGAAGGTAGGTTCTAAGCCATGTCCAATACAGAGAAATTCCTGAAAGAGGCGTTTGCCGGCGAGTCGCAGGCCAATCGCAAGTATAGCGCTTTTGCAAAAAAAGCGGATAAAGAAGGTTTTGCACAGGCGGCCAAGCTGTTCCGGGCAGCAGCGGCAGCCGAAGAGGTCCATGCCGCAAATCACCTCAGAGCGATGAAAGCCATCAAGTCCACTAAAGAGAATATGCAGGCAGCAATAGCTGGTGAGGATGAAGAATGGGAGAAGATGTACCCCGAAATGATCAATACGGCTAAAGCTGAAGGCAATAAGGCTGCCGAGATCTCTTTTGACTATGCTAATCAGGTGGAGAAGATTCATTCCAGGCTTTACAAGAGCCTCTTAGAAGACCTTGAGGCCAGCGCCAAGAGAGAAACCTTCCCCTACTATGTCTGCCCTGTCTGCGGCAATACTGTTGAGCGTGTTGCTCCAGGCGTCTGTCCTATCTGCGCAACGCCGGGTTCGCTCTTCATGAGAGTAGATTGATTCGACTGAGCAGAATGATCCATCCAAGAGGACTTCAACCGTTTCTTTTTTGGAAGAGTTTGATCGCTGACCTTCTATAAGCTGTCCTATATTTCATTCCATATTCCATATCCAATAATTAAGATAATTCGATATTCTCTATGCGATTATAGATAATGGTTGATATAGAATGAGTGATAAATAATAACATTCAATATTCAGGGAGAAGGCATATTGCAGAATGTTAGATCGGCAGATAGGAATGATCGGATGAAGGTCGAACTCGTACGATCCTGGAAAGAGGAGGAGATAGTGGAGCTCTACCGTGCCGGAGGCTGGTGGAAAAAAGGCATGGACCAGACCCGGATCAACGATTTGATCCAGGGAAGCTTTCTTTTCGCTTTGGCGATTGATATAACTACCGGCAAGGCTGTGGGGATGGGCCGTGTGATCTCCGATGGAGTTGCGGATGCATATATTCAAGATCTGGTGGTTCTGCCGGAATGGAGGAGTTTAGCCGTGGGCAAGACAATCCTCAAGGCGTTGTTGGAGGAGTGCCGATCTCGCAAGATTGCCTGGATAGGTCTGATTGCAGAGCCTGAGAAAGAGGATTTTTACAGCACTCTCGGGTTCAGGCCAATGCCCGGGCATGTTCCCATGCTTCTTGACTGGGAGGCAAGAGCGTGCTGAGTACCTCAGATTTTAAGCCAGTCACGCTGGCTGACAGGGATTTCTTTGTTAAGCATTACGAGCGCTTCCCGCAGAGCCACAGCGACAACACCTTTACAAATATGGTCTGCTGGAATGATTATGCCCATTACAGGTATGCCTATGTTGAAGAATGCATAGTTCTATCCAGCACCATCGCAGGAATGACGCGTTTTCGGCCTCCCATCGGCCCCCACAATCCTGATCTGCTCAGAGAGGTCATGATGATTGCCGCCCAGAGCGAAGAAGAGCTGCCCTTCGTGATCCTGGACACTGAGACGAAAGACTGGATGGCAGGGCTTTATCCGGAGCTGGAGTTTCATCCGCAGAGAAGGTACTTTGAATATGTCTATCTGGCAACCGAACTGGCAGAGCTGCCGGGAAAAGGGTTTCTCACCATCAGGCACCAGTTGAACAGATTCAGGAAGACCTGTACGCCCCAGGTCGAGGAGATAAGAGAGGGCAACATCGCCGAGATCAGGGAGTTTCTGGATCAGTGGTGCGAATGGAAGGACTGCGAATCGGATCCCACGCTTGCCAGCGAAAAAGATGCTGTGATCTTTGCCATATCGCATTACCGGGAGCTGGAGCTGTCAGGACTTGCCATCCGGTCCGAGGGCAAGATCGGAGCCATGTCTCTATTTGAGGGCCTGAATAAGGACACCGCACTGGTGCACTTCGAGAAGGGCCTTCCCGACTGCAAAGGAATCTACCGGGCCATAAATGCCGAGACGGCCAAGATCCTGGCCAGGGACTATACCTACATCAACCGGGAGAGCGATATGGGGGTGGAAGGAATCCGGGAGGCGAAGATGCGCTACCATCCCCACCACATGGTAGAGGTTCATATGTTGAAGAGGGACGATCTATTGAAGCTGGTCTGAGAGGTTTGAATTCTTAAATGGGATTATTGGGAGAGGGGCAAGATCGCTGGCGGAGATCTTCGGCGTTGCCAATAACGCCGTCCCGTCAGGCGTGCCTATGAGCAAGGAGCTGGCTGGGCGAGCGACAATGGCAACCCGGGACGATTGGGGATGACTGACATTGGGCAATGAGGGCAAAATCCAGTCTCCTTTCCAGGTTTTGTCCCTAATTGACGCCTTATCGCACATGGTGTTTAAATCGATTCGCTACGGATTCTTGAGATGATTTCCAAGGCCTATGGCAAGCACTAAATCCTTTCAATGATTTATAATACCGATGCTGGAGACTGCTCTTATGCGGCAACTGTGCCGGGTTTTGACATCAATAGATATTGCTTACGCAAGCGAGCATAGCTCTCAAATCCCCTCATTCCATCGTCCCGCACCCCACCGCCACCGGCCCCTGCACAATCTCCGCAAACTCGATCCGGAATCCGTAGCCCGCCCCGTTCGCCGCCGGTCTTCGCTCTCTCATCTCCCTCCTCCGGAAGAAGGCATGCGAGGGAATATCCCGCCCGCGTGGCCTTGGGGTGGCGCGTGGGCAGGAAGGGCGTGCGAGAGACCCACGACCTCGCTCTTGACAAAAGCAGGCACTGGCCTCTTTCCTGGGAAGTTCCTGCAAAATCTTCAGGCCTTCTAGGCCCTGCATGGCCAGTTGAATGCTGGATTCACAATCGATGTAAACCTCTTTCAGCCGTTGCAAAGCCTCTTGTTCCAGAAGACGCCAAAACCATGGGAGCAAAGACTGTGATGTGTGTGATCTCCCCCTTGCCAGGGCCCGGATTCGACTCGCAGAAAATGTGAGCATGACCATGTCCTTGCAGCAGCCTGTGTGAGCTGTCGCAGCCTGTGAATACCTGGGAGCCATTGGAGTGGATTAAGGAATGATATGGCTCGGATTCGAAAGATATTCAAATGCGAAGCGTCATGCTTCTTCCCACTCTGGAAGCTATCCTTTTACTTGCTCCTTCCCCTGCCCAGACCAGCAGCAGGTCCTCACGATTTTTAGCATCCAATATTCAGCAATCCCTGTTCCGCCAGTATCTCTTTAATCCGCTTATCAACGATCCGGGAGATTTCATCTTCGTCCTGGCAGTAATTCTTTCCGCTATTTTCCAAAACCCTATCGCTTTTTGGATAGATCCTCATGGGATAAATGAAAAAGGGCTTCTCTCCATCCCTCAGCCTCCTTCTGGCCTCCCGTAGCTCGTAGGCAAAACCCGCCTCTTTGCCGAAATTGTCTCTTATAAATCCCTGTTCCCCAAAGAAGAACTTTTCCAGAGCATGCTTTGCTTTTTCCGTGAGCTTTATTGATTCATCCGAACCATCTTTGCTTCTTTTCCGGCTATCCTTGCCCTCACATAAGAGGTCCTCTGCATTTTGATTCATGTACTGGAGAGCCATGGAGATCACCCTGCAAAACCTGTTCTCCAGAGTTCCCTCGCGGGTGTAAGCCCGGGGATCGTCACCATAAGGATTCCTGAGCATAATCAGGATCTCATCGTTCTCTTCACCCATCTTTCGCAGTACCCAAATCTTCCCTTCACTTATTCCGGTCTGCTTGGATAAAGCCTTCCTGATCTTCTCTGAATCGACAAACCCCCGGCAAAAGACCACCGCAATATCGGCCTTCTCAGGCGTGCAGCCGAAGAGCCTCCCCGTCGCAAGAGCTCTTCTGACCAGCTCCTCTTCTGGATTCTTGCACCGGGAAATGGTCGAGAAAAGCGGTACGAATAGAGGCGGCCTGGAAAGGCCCTTAGTGAAATTATGAGCAACAGCCTGGCTCGGTGGGGTCTCTCCAGGGTAGTCGCGCCCCAAAACCATTGGCATCATCATCTGGTAGATGAACTTGTTCATAGCCGCATAATCTTTCCCAAACTTATCTACCAGAATCTGATTGTCAATCAGGATGACTCCATTGGCTCCATTACTTTCTGTGAGCAGGTCGTAAAGAGCGCTTGTTGCCGCCAGATTCCTGCGCCCTTCCTCAGAAAACTGAGCCCGATCAGCAAAGTCGCCAAACTCAGTTAGAATTCCCAGGACGAATACAGGATAGTCTGCATTACCTTCATTTCGGATGTGGCTGATGATGGGGTTTATAAATCCAGTTCCTGTGCCGCCACCAAAAGATACGATGAAGAGAATGCCATCGCAGTTGCCGCCACCTAATGTAGTGTAAGGCTTGATCGTTTTCCAGGCGCAATCGAAGATGGGATTGGGTGCCTGTTTCTTGAAAGAATTGCAGTTACTATTGCCGACACCATTGCCATTACCATTGCCGTTACCGTTATTCGGATCCTCTTTGAGACCAATTTTCTCCATCTCTTCCGAGTTGCCATTCCTGTCTCTTGAATCCAGCAAATCGAATTCTCTCGCTGCCAACTCCTGTATCTCGCAATCACTATCGAAGATCTCAAAGATGGCTTTTATGTACTGGGCGTCTCTCACGAAACCCTGCTTCTTTACATCGTAGCCGTACTTCTCTTTCACAAAAATATGAATATCTGACGCATCTTCAATAGCGTCATGTGGGATGAAGAAAGCCGGATATGCTCCATCGTTGATATCTCCAAAGAAATGCTGAAGGTTACGGGCATCATTCTTGTCAGCGTCAAGCCATATTCCTTTCATCATGCCTGGGGATATATATTCGGCTTTGGTTATGCTGGAAATCAGATTAAAATCAAGATCAACATTTCCTATGAACTCGCGGGTGACATTGCCGCCAGCTCCGCCGATGCCAACTACACACAATTTCATCTCCATCCCTCCACTGCGTCCTTATAAATGATAGCCACCAGCGTTCCTGCCGAGAGTGCCAGGAGGATTAAAGACAGGCTCTCAGCAAGTGGATCATGCGCGGGATAGATGGTGCCGGTATAAGCCGAGCAAATTATCGAGATACTGAGGGCGGGAATGGTCAGGACGATCGTTCTCTTCGCCTCCTTTGAGATGGAGTAGAAACTGTACAGCTCTGTCAGCTTGAACTCCCTATAGCTCTCAGGCAGCTTGTCAAGGCCGAGAATCAAAATTGTTGCCGCCGAGGCAATGGCCAATCCATAGGTGACAAAACCGTTTGGACTGGATGCCAGGTCTGGAATCTGCATGTAGCTGATGGCGAGAATTGTCGGAACCAGGAAATAGAGATAAGCGATAGCCACAATGAGCATCAGCCATGCCGCAAGAGCCAGAGCAGAGAAGTTTGAGCCCTGGGCAATGGCCAGTTCATTATAAAAGCTCTCTTTAGTTATGCTGGAGTGTTCTAACGATTCTATTTTTCTATGAACCCTCCACAGGTTATAGATATGCAATGCCGCAGCTCCCCCAAGAATAATGCCCAGGAGAAGGGCACTTCCTGCCAGATCCAGCCCGCTTGCCAATACTGGAATTGCTGCCAGGATGATGGCAAAAAGAGGGAATCGGTCCATCTCTAATCCCTCCTCTTATGACTTCTCTCTAAAGCCAGGCTTCCCGCCAGGATCACAAATAGCAGCGATGCAACGTTTGCGACCATAACCGGATCGTAAATGGCATAAGGCACCATCTTGGCATTGATCTTTGGCCCGGCCGCCTCCACTACATCTTTGCCGGTCTGATCGTACTCAGAGAGTTTAATGCGATAAAAAGAGGTAGCATTGGCATCAGTAACGAGGAACGGTTCGGTTTTGTTAAAAGAGATCATTTGCGGTTCAGGGCCCACTTTCACAGTTTTGCTTTCTATCGTCCTCCAATCGCTATTCTCTGTCCTGCATAGCAGGGTAAAGACCACATCGAAATTTTCCTGGTTCAAGTTCTTCGCTCTCATACTGAAGGTATACCACTGCCACCAATAGCAATTACTGCTTTGAGGTGTAACATTGAGCTGATCCACATAGAGCTTCGGCCCCTGGCGAATATTCGGTCCCGATTGAATCCGAGTTCTATTGCTGTTTATTCCATCATCAAAACTATAGTAATAGGTAAAATTTTTACCTGCATCAGTCTCGCTGAAGAATCCAAACTGGCTGGCTTTGAAGCTGATAGATCCCGGCAACACCATCTGGGTAACATTCTTCAGCTCTTTGCCCTTTGTGTCGAAGATATGGAGAGTCACATTGAGCATGTCTCCGTCAGAATCCTCGATCTCCGCCTTGTACTCTATGGGGTCATTGAACCTCATAGTACTTGGTGGCGTGATGGAGATATTCTTCATCTCAGGAGGGCGGTTGGTCAGATTAAGAACAAGCTCGCCATAGTAAGGTGGATAAAATTTCCAGGAGTCGGAATATTCTTTCCGGGTTCCATCATTGTAAACGGCACGGAGCTTCACCTCTCCGGTCTTGAGTTTTAGAATACCCATTCTGTTCATCTGGCCGAAGGTACTCAATTCCGGCCAGCTTGATTCGAAGAAATTGACGTCATTATTTTCCGTATAGAAAAATGGCTGAACAATCATTGAGTTCTGATTTATCTTCTTATAGCCATTCTCTCCGGGAGGCATCGCCTCAAGATCGATGAAAAGAGGTATCCGAAGGTCAATAGGATTGGGATTCTGGACCTGGAATTTTATATCCAGTTCATCGTTCCTGTTAACTGATCTATTCTTAGAATATTTTAATCCAATGGATGGTACCTTGTATGCTCGGGTGTTTCCATTGCTCATGAGCTTTGTCATGTACTGATACTTCGTTGGATTTTCCTTTTGCCAGCTCTCCAGGTAATTGGTAAAACTCGCCAGGCTGAGGCGAGATCCACCCCCACTACCACCGCCACCACTGTTGCCACTGTCGGACGAAGGCTGCGGACCCGCCGGAGCGATCGCTGGAAAGCTATAGAGAGAATCAAAAGAGCTATGACAATTAACCAAATTTCCTTTTGACGCATCAGCTCATCACCTTGCCGGCTGCCGGTTTGATATCAAACTCATAATATCGTATCGCGGGCTCATCTTTCCAGGTTTTTAGCACTTCACCGCTTCCGAATGTATACTTCTGAATCTTGCCGATATTCCTCCAGTGTTCGTTATCTTCCGAACCCAATAGATCGAGAGTTAAGTTGATGGACGCGTTGATCGTACCTTGATAGTTATACAATCCAACAATAGCTGATTTCTGATAACTCAAATCTTTATAGACGGCGATGATCTCAGGTCCTTCAAACACATTGCTCTCCCTCCCATCGATCAGGAACTTGAACTGGGCTGTTCCCAGGAACTCTGTATCGAAGAACGGCTTGACGGTCCAGCTTAAATTGCCCTGATTGGGATCGTACTGCTGCTTTTCGCCCACAGCCTTCCAGGAACGACCGGGAGCCTTAACCAATAGCTCTACCCAGGGCGAATTGCCCTGAGCTCAAATTTTTGAGTTGAGCGGTATAGGTGAATGCATACAGCTTATCGCTCTCCTGCCAGGCCTGCAGGATACCTCTTCTTGGGCTCACGTCGCCCCTCACTTCTTCAGGCATCATCGTAGTGTTCGCGCCATTTTCCTGCCGGACCCGCATGAAGTAATCGATTAAAGGTCCCGCATACGTATCGGATGGGAAGGTATCCCCTGCAAAGCTGGCGACAAAGCGGTAGCTCGCATTCTTTCCCTGCAAATCTTCGCACATTTTATTGAACGGCCTGGCCGTCAGGTTAATGATGCTCTGCCCGGCTGGAATTATTCCGTGCAGCAATCTGTGCCCATTCATGGCCGCAGACGTTATAGACCTCCAGCTTGACTTCCATTTCAACGCTTGAGTTCACGGGTACTGAGTAGGCATAGGTATCATTCCATCTGCCTTTATCAGGCACAACCTTTGAATCTCCATAGGCAATTGATAAAGGCTGGACGGAGATCTCTCTTTCACCAAGCTGGTACTCTGCTGGCAGGCTGGGGTGCTTGTAGCTGAGATTTAACGTAAAATTTTTTCCAGTATTCAATTCATCAAAGGGCAGGCTCCAATCATATCGATATCTATTGCCGCCCAATGCAACTCCCTCCTGTGATTGCTCAATATTCTTCTCCGGTCCTTTGAGCCTGAGAACGGCTTCTCCCTGGCCGATGGTATACTCTACTACTGCCTGAACGCTACTGGAAGATCGGTTGCCGTCATGGACATATACAACAGGATCACTATCCAGGGAGATGAGAATGGGATTGCCTGCTGAGAAAGATGGGCCGTCATAGGCCTTCGAGAGGTAGTCTTGCCCGGAAAATGTCGCCTTGAACCTGTACTTTGCCCCTTGCTTTTCCATCTCAGAACACTCATAATCAAAGGGCTTGAGGGTCCAATTAAGCCCTGATCCGGTCTCTGATGCATTCTCGACTCCCTTTTCAGTCCATTCATTGCTGCAGTGATCATAGGTCTGGAGATGGACATCGAGGGGAATGCTTGTATTGATCTTCAAAGAATAGGTGTAGCTATCATTCCACTGGCCGAAGAATGGCGAGACGCTGGCCCTATCGAACTGCACAAAAACCGGGGCCACCTTTATGGACCGGTCATCAAAGGCAAATTTGCCGCCGGAAAGCGAAGGATGGACAAAGGACATGGAGAGCGTATAATTGCCATCGATGTGACGTTTATCGAAGTTAATCTGCCATTTGTATTGGTACCTGTTTCCTCCCAGAGAGGTTCCTTTGTCGGTAAAATTGAGATTCTCAGCGGGACCGGAAAGCCTGAAATTCATATTGCCGGGCCCTTTGGAGAATGCAACCACAGCAGTTATGTCAATAGTGGTGGTCTCACCGGACCGAACATAAGCGAAAGACGGATACTGTAGATCCAGTTCTGGAATCTCCTCTACCACTCTAAAGTCAATGCTGGATGCATTGGCACCGTAATTCCAGTTTTCATTCTTATATTCGATTCTGGCCTGGAATGGGACAACTCTGCTCTGCAGCACATCGTCCCTGCTGAACGATATTTGGTCTTTATTCCAAACATAGACAAGATAGGGGCCCTGGATAGTCGGCTCAGATGAGTTGTAAATGACAATTCCGCTGGGGGGACGGCTTATTATTAGATTGGCAGTACTACCTATCGGGAGGCCCCCCACCATCTTAACCCCCTCATCTCTGACGTAGGCAAGAATTGTGAAGTTGGACGAATCAAGGAGCTGGGGAACCGTAAGTCTTTCTACGAGGGGACTGTAGGGCTGAAGGGAGATATTGTAGGGCCCGAAGAACAAGGGGTCAAGCTTGAGATTGTTATAGACGATGTTGAAGCTGAAGTTTCCGCCCTCCCTGTAAGATGAGAGATCCTGGAATAGAGTGCAGGTATAAACGTTCTTACCCGCGTGCTTGCACGGAACCTCTCCAGTCTTCCAGTTCCTGGATTCATTTGTTCCCAGAGGGCCTGCAATTTCCAGATGACAGGTGGCCAAAATGTCGTCCTGATCCCTGAACCCGGCGGTCGCTGAGATGCCCTGGAAGAAATAGGGAGTCTCATCGAATTGAGGCAGGCCGGTTATTGTCGGTGGCTGGAGAACGGGACCTGACAATCTGGCGGACCTCGCGACTTCTTCTCCAGATCGATAGAGAACAAATTCATAAGAGGCATTGCTGGTGCTGGTTATTCCTAACTTGTCCGTTAATCTGTATGGACCGAAGACAAGAGGACGGCTGATTCTGCTCTGAATATCCTGTTGGCTGAGAACTACATCAGAAGAAGGCTCTCTGTAAATCAGATTATCTTTATCGTAGATATATAAATCTACCCTGAATTTAGTTACTGCGAGCTCACCTACTCTGCTGGCCGAAGAATCGCTCAGCCATATCTGGGCTGAATAGGCAAAGTCCTCGTATCCATAGTCAGGAGTTACAGTTGCATTTCTTACATCAAAGTCGATCTCTGCCGTGCATCCCGGGGCCAGAAACAAAGCAGAAGTTATGCTTAAATAATAATAAGCAATAGCGTGAAACAGTGTTTCCCTTTGCCCATCTTCTTAAGTGGCAAAGAACACAGATCTAATCCGTCACCGCCTATTTCAGCTTTCATTCCCTCCAACTGACTCAACCCCCATGAAATCACGAATATGTTCTAACCGGTGCCTACTTATAAATCCTTTTGCCTATTGCAGATGGGCACTCCCCAACGGTCTATCACTTCATTATATTCCATTTGTTAATAATTACCTTAAAATCTATTAGAGATATTACAGTATAAAAATGTTTCGTGCAGTTTGATTTATTCGACTAGATTCTAAAAAATCGATTAAAGTCAACATTAATTGTTGTTACTTTTTGCAAAACAGATTAAATAAAAAAATGTGTAAATCTATTAGTCGGATCAGCTCTCCAGCACCTTGCTCGCGGCTTCAACTCCTGCGCCGCGTGCGTGCAGCTGGCCCTCCTTGGCCAGAACCAGCTCCAGAGTTTGAATGGTTCGCAATATGTCGCCGCTGGAGCAGACGCCCATGGTGCCGATCCTGAAGATCTTGCCTTTGAGACCCTCCTGACCTCCGGAGACGATAACGCCCTGCTTCTTCATGCCGCCGCGCAGCTTGTCATCGGTGACGCCCGCGGGCATTTTCATGGCGGTTACTGTATTGGAGTAATATGTATTCTCGTCCACCGTGGGAAATAGCTCTATACCAAGTGCTTTTGCTGCAGATCGAACCGACTCCGCCTGCTTTGCCGTTCTTGTCCTGCGAGCGGCGAAGCCCTCCTCGGCTGCCAGGCGCAGAGCCTCCTGCATGGCGAAGAACAGTGGCACCGCAGGTGTGAAGGGAGTCTGCGCCGGGCTCTTCCGGACGCTCTTTAAGTGGGCCTTCACATCTGCATAATAGCTGCTGCTCTGGGGCAGGAAGCGCTCTTCCGCTTTTGGTGATACGGAGACTACTGCCAGGCCGGGGGGCACAGCCAGCGCCTTTTGTGAGCCGGTGATGGCAATATCGATGTTCCACCCGTCGGTGAGAAATTCGTTGCCGCCTATTGAGGATATGCCATCCACAATAAATACCGCGTCGTGTTTCCGGGCTAGCTTTCCCACCTCTTTCGCAGGGTTGGTGAGGCCGACGGAGGTTTCATTGTGGACCATGGCCACGGCCTTGGCACCCTGTTCCAATGCGGCCGCAATCTTATCCAGGACGAATGGTGTGCCCCACTCGAACTTCACAGGAACGGCCTTACCATATCTCTCTCCGATCTCAGTAAAGCGCTCTCCGAACTTGCCGTTGGAAATGGTAACGATTCTATCCTCATGGCCGATGGTGCTGGCAACAGCGGCATCCATGCCCAATGTACCGCTGCCAGTCATTATCGCTACGTCATTCCTGGTCTCGAAGAACTGCTTGAGCAATCCGCAGCATTCGCTGTAAATTGCTCCAAACTCGCCGCTTCTGTGGCTGATCATGGGCTTTGACATTGCGCGCAGCACGCGAGGCGCGACCTTGGTCGGCCCTGGAATCATGAGCAAAGTATCCTCTATATCCATGTGATCCCTTCTTCCTTGGGGCCTCTTAATTTCAGGCAGCCTATATAAAACTAGCTTTTATACGCTGCGCTGTTGCCCAGCTGTGCCTGGCGCAGGGAGGAAGATCCCGATTTTCCTTTACCCAGTTGCTCAGGAATGCGATCGTATCCCTATCATGTGGGTATCCGCTGCCGATCCTGCAATGCAGGGCCAACTCCAGCTCACGTATGGACGCATCCCGTCGAACTTTGGCAAGAATTGAGGCGGCTGAGACGACCATGTGGCGCTCGTCTGCTTTGTGCTCTGCAATCAGATCCATAGTGGTCTTGCTCAAGGTTTGGACGGCTCTGGCAAATCGGGCAGCATCTACGTCCGCGGCATCAAGAACGGCTCTATCGGCATGCAGCTTTCCTACCACCTGGGAGAAGCTCCTTACCATGATGTCGTTCATAGTCATGACAAGGCGCAGCTCGTCGATGACCTCTGCTTTGACTTCCAGGATGTATTGATCAGTGGCAATCCTGTTTATCTTCTTGGCCAGTATCTCCCTCTTCGCCGGGGCGAGCTGCTTGGAGTCCTTGACACCATAAGCCGCCAGGTCGAAAAGATTCTCCTCCTCGATAACCAGTCCGGCGACGAACATGGAGCCGATAACAGGACCCTTGCCAGCTTCATCCGCGCCCAACAGCAACATAGAGACCTGATTGGACTAGGGATACATTAAGTAACCGAATCCCGGGCGCAGATATGCCGCAAAGATATTCCGCGGTACGCGAGGCTGCAGTAATAGGTTGATGGAATTTCCGTCAACAAATGCATATCGGCGGTTTCTCTTCGCTTCAGTTGCGGAGGATTCTGTACGCAAGCCTTATAAGCTAGTATAAAGTGAGTGTGTATATCCCAAGTGCAGCGGGGTAGGGTAGTCAGGATATCCCGACGGGCTCATAACCCGTAGATCAGTAGTTCAAATCTACTCCCCGCTATAAATCTAATATTTAATATTCGATTTTTGTCAAAATCTATTTCTCGACAAATAGAATCGCGAATATGCCTCACATTCGCGAAAACTATTATCGACTTTTCGGGCAAAAGCAACATACATGTCAGTGGGAATTTGGATTGCGTTTCGCCTGCTATTTGTTAATTCGAGAATGGATAACGGTCGCATCCTTTTTTATCTCGCATATCAATCGCTATGAAGCGACTCCAAAGATGCGGTTCTTGAGAGGCAAGACATTTAGGAAATATTACTGTTATCCTATTTTATATGTTTTCTATGAAATTATTTAAGTTATTTTAACAGCTGAAACGTATAAATATCATAGAATTCAACGCATCTATTGTCAGGCTTTGCCTGGCAAAAATAGATATACTCGGATTTGATGTTTGCATCAACCAGAATTAACCTTCGGAGGATGAATTATGAAAATGAACAGGTTGTTATCGACCTTAGTGGCATTCATTCTATTAGCATGTTTGTCAGGGGTTCAGGCACAGACCAACGTAGTGGCTTTGAGCGGCTATTCAGGCCCAATGCCAGGTGCTGATGCTAGCACTTATGATTACACTCAATTCTATGGCTCGATTGGAGGATCCGCCCCAAGCGCACATATTACACCTCCCGTGGCATATAATATCACGAGCGCACCAACATACGTCTACTTCGGCACCCAGATGCAGCAAGTTCCTTACTCTACATATCAACAGGCTGCTTCAGGCAATGCTCTGTGGATACAGGGAACAAGAGACTGGTCGCAGTACGCCCAGGTTCCCCAGGGAGCTTTGGTACCGCTATTAGCAATCACTCCCAGCGAGGGCACAGGCAGCTTTGTACTGAACGATGCAAGTGGTCAGAAAGTTGAGTACCAGTACTTCATTTACCCCACCAGCAAACTCGCCTTCTATGCAGATGCTCCTGGACGGCACACAGTGGCCTTTATGGTAAATGGTGCCCCAAGCAATAGTGTGACAATCGATGTATCAGGCACCACTACAACTGGCGGTTACTACCTTCCTCCGACCAACAATCCCGTCGACTATTTGGGAGTCTATCCTGGGAATTACGTTCCTCGCGTCAGCACTGGTCCTCAAGCCGGACTGGATAATGCAGACGCAATGAAAGAGTATCAGAAAGCGTTCAACAACGCTTACTACTATAGTAGTGGGGACAATGAAAGTGCCAATGCCATTGCCTGGGCCTACGGCACGTACCAGTGGCTAAACGCCCCTTACTAACAGGGAAAAATCGCCAATCTTTTTTTTTGAAATAATTTTTTATTAACTTTTCAGGCCATCTGCAAGAATAAGTCTTCATTTTTATTAAAATCAACGATTTGGACTCGCACACGGCACGGCTATTGCCTGGCAGGGCAGAGGCAGGGCCGGCGGCCCCCAGAGCGCTCGCATGCTTGATCGAGGGCTTCTCCGTTATTAGGAAACGATTCGATAGGTACTCCGCGAACCGCCCTGCAATCTCATCCGAACAGGTAGCTCTTTCCCGGCTCCGCAACCACGACTTCGGCTCCAAACTCCTGCTTTATCATCTGGGAAAGCGCCTCTGTGGCATTGGTCTCACCGTGATTGAGGAAAACGATTTCAGGGAATCTCTTGAAAGCTTGCAGCCACTTCAAGACCTCGCTTCGGCCCGCATGGGCCGAGAATGATTCCAGGGACTCGACCTTGGCCTGCACATCTATCTGCCGGTCCATTACTCGGACACTCTCAGATCCGCTCACCAACCGCTGCCCTAAAGTCCCTTCTGCCTGATAGCCGACGAAGAGGATTGTGCTGTCCCTGCGCCCCAGGTTATGGATCAGGTGGTGAACAATTCTGCCTCCCGTGCCCATTCCGCTGGCCGAAATAATGATATGCGGCTCTTTTTGATCATTAATGGCCTTCGATTCATCCCTGGATCTGGTGTAATGCAGTCCGGGGAACTCAAATGGGCTGTCTCCCCGCTTCAGCATGGAAAGCGTCTCGGAGTCAAAGCACTCTGGATGGCGGCTGTAGATCTCTCCTGCCGAGATGGCCATGGGGCTGTCTACGTAGCATTTGACCCCTTTCAGCGCGCCCGTTTCCGCATAAGGATTGAGTTCATAGAGTATCTCCTGAGTACGCCCCACGGCAAAGGCCGGGATGACGACATTGCCGCCCCGCTCCAGCGTCTCCAGCACTATTTCCAAGAGCTTCTTTCCCCGGGCAGCCATATCATCATGGTCTTTGTTGCCATAGGTGGATTCGAGTACCAGCCAGTCGGCTTCGTCTATCTTTTCAGGGTCACGTAGAATGGGAACTCCGGGCCGACCGAGGTCGCCGCTGAAAACGATCTTCTTGCCGGCATGGGTCAGTTCGATCATGGCCGAACCGAGAATATGGCCCGCGTCCCTGAAATTAGCGGAGATGTTGCCCAGATCGAGCTTCTCTCCATAGTTTACAGGCTGGAACCGTTTCATGGCCGGGAAAATATCACTTTCCGCGTAAAGTGGAGGCAGGGGTGGATCTTGTTTAGGATCTCGATGACGGTTTTTGCGATCACTTGCCTCGGCCATGAGATGGGCAGAGTCTTTCAGCATTATCTCGCAAAGGTCTTTCGTGGCCGAGGTGGAGTAAACGGACCCCGGATAACCCTCTTTAACCAGCAACGGTATCCTGCCGCAGTGGTCGATATGAGCATGAGTTAGCAGCAGCGCCTTCAGAGAATCAGGGCTATATCCGAATCCGGAACGGTTCTTCACCGCTTCACTCCCCTGATAGAGCCCTGCATCGATGCCGATTCGTGAACCATCAGCCTCAAGGATCGTGTGGGATCCTGTTACACCGCCCGCTGCTCCGTGAAACACCAGCTTCATGCGAGAAATGTAGGACGTGAAAAGAGATGAACATTCCGGCAAAAAATTCTAGGTATCATAGTTCCCGTTCAGCCCGAACACAGGTAAAACTCGCCGGCAAGGGCGGGCCCGCCCGTGCGGCCGCGTGCGCCCGCATACCCACGCGCAGGGAGATTTTGGACGGACAGCTTTGCCATCTTGACTCGCGGATATCAGGATCAAATCCGGCAATAATAACGATGCAGTCTGGGCAAGAGCTAATCCAGGCGGAGATATCTAAGATCGTTTTGATATCCTTGAATGCGACCTTCAAAAGGCCTTTATATTAAAGATCTACATAGTAATTTTTGAGAGAACCATGAGAAGATCGGAGACCCTGCATATACTGGCCGCTCATAGAGATGAGCTGACTCACATGGGTGTAAAGACTCTGGCAGTCTTCGGATCTGTGGCTAGGGATGAGGCCAGGACGGATAGCGATGTGGACATCGTGGTGGAGTTCCAGAGCCCGGCTACCTTCGATGGGTATATGGATCTCAAGTTCTTCCTTGAGGATCTGCTGGGCAATCCTGTGGATCTGGTCACCCGCAAGTCCATCCGGCCCAGACTCAAGCCACAGATCGAGAGTGAGGCCCTCTATGTCCAGGGACTACCTGCTGTTTCTTGAGGATATGCAGACATCTTGCGAGAAGATATTGCGTTACGCTGAGGAACTAGACTTTGATCATTTCGCTGCAGACGAAAAACCTACGATGCGGTAATTTTCAATCTGGTAATCCTCGGCGAAGCTGCCAAGCACATTCCGCCGGAGGTAAGAGAACGATATCCAAAGGTCCCATGGCGTAAGATTGCGGGCTTAAGAGATATCTCTGTCCACAGATACTTCGGCCTCGACGAGGAGATATTGTGGGATATTCTGCAAAAGCAAATTCTGCCGATTCTGGATCAGATCAATAAGATCCTCACAGATGAGGCTTTTAGGGATTGAGGTCCCTGTGCAGTGATATTGCCCTCTGAACATCAATAGCGCAGAAACCTTGGCCCAGTTACCATCTTTACATTGTATAACCTTATTCCGTCCCGCAAGCCTCCCCCTCGTGGCTCTCTTCCTCCTCTTTCGCTTCCTCAGGCTTGATCTTCCCGATCTTCACCCAGTAGTTCTTGATGGCCGCATGCAGGGCATCGGCACCAAGGTTTGAGCAGTGCATCTTCTGCGGAGGCAGTCCTTCCAGCTCGTCCGCCACATCCTTGCGGTTGATCAACATGGCCTCGTCCAGCGTCTTGCCTTTCGCCATCTCTGTGACCATGCTGCTCACGGCTATGGCCGAGCCGCAGCCGAAGGTCCTGAATTTGATGTCATCAATCCTGTCATCTTTGACCTTGATGAATATCTCCATGAGATCGCCGCAGACCGGGTTGCCCACTTTTCCGTATCCGTCCGGGTTCTCGATCACCCCCACATTCTTGGGGTTCATGAAGTGTTCCATAACTTTCTTGGAGTAACCTATCTGTGCCATTTCGTTTTCACCTGTTTAAAGCGGAGATAAAGCCCGCAGCCGGTCTACTGTCTTTTTCGCTGCATTCACGATTGCGGGTATCTGGTCGGGATTGTTTTGCTTTCCGAGAGTCATAACCATGGAGCCATGTGCCTGCTCATGTTTTAAGCCTATGGCCAGAAGCACATGAGACGGCTCCAGAGTGCGAGAGGAGCAGGCCGATCCCGTGGATACCTGGATGTTGAACATGGCATCCATGGTCAGGAGTATGCTCTCTCCCTCGATTCTGCTGAACCGGAAGCTGGCATGGTGGGGGAGCCTCTGTGTCGGGATGGCCGGTGAGATACGACTCCTCAATCTTGAGGATCTCCTTGATCAGTCCGTCCCTTATGGCCTGCAGGCGCAGCTTTCGTCAGCCTTCTCCAGCTTCGCCAGCCGGGCAGCCTCGCCCATGCCTGCAATGGCATAGAGGTCCTCAGTTCCAGCCCGAAGGCCGCGCTCCTGGCCGCCTCCGAAAAGGACGGGCTGAATCCGGACGCCGGGTTTCACGTAGAGCGCGCCCGCACCCTGCGGCCCGTAAAGATCGTTTGAGGATAGGGTGAGCAGGTCGATGCCCTCCTTTTGCACATCCACTGTGATCTTGCCCGCGGCCGCGGTAGCGTCCACATGCAGGTACAGGCCCCGCTCGTGCACGATGTCGCTCACTTCTCTTATGGGCTCAATGGTTCCAATATCGCTGTTGGCGTACATCACCGATGTAAGTACGGTCTCTTTGGAGAGGAGAGACTCCAGCCGGGCCAGATCGATGATCCCCATAGCTATCCACCGGCACCAGCGAGAGCTCATAGCCGCTCTTCAACAAGATCCTTCAAGGGGTTAAGAACAGAGATGTGCTCGATGCTGCTGGCCAGGAGCTTCTTGCCTTTTTCGGCGTTTCTCTGGGCAGCACCCCGGATGGCCAGGTTGTTGGCCTCGGTCGCACCTCCGGTGAAAATAATGCTCTCCGGGCCTTCCGCATTGATCAACTCCGCCACCTTGATTCGCGCTTCCTCCAGGGCGGCCCTGGCGGCCAGACCCCGAGAATGAAGGGCGGAAGGATTCCCAAAATCGCTTGATAGATACCTCTCCGAAAATTCATGAACTCTGGGGTCCACCGGGGATGCAGACTGATAATCCAGGTAAATTCCGCACATATTCTTTCTCTTGCCTCCAGAAATCTCTGCCCTAATTTCTGTTGCTAAGACCTATTCTCTCTAAATCTCTAAGTCTCTAAGCCACTAGAAGCTGATAACCGAGTCCGCATCCAGAGCCAGGTCGTTCAAGGTTCCTGCCCCTGCAATCTTGGCCTCAACTATGAAGTCGCCCCTGGGAATGCCCAGGAGCTGAGTGCTCTGCTCGCAAATGTACATCTCGACTCCCGCAGCCAGAGCCTGGTCGATGACATCCTTCAGGCTGGGAAAACTGCCCATCTTGATCTTCTCTGCCTCGCCTTTCTTCATGGCGGTTATGCCCTTGATCATGAAAAAGATAGAGGCTTCAACATCCATGGCCCTGGCGGTTGTGCCCAGTATAAAGGGCGCGTAAAGCCTCTCCGGCGTATCGAGGCCGCTGGTCTGAACATAAAGTATCCTGCTCATCCTGAATTCACCATTCTTCTTTTCTATCATGTCATTGCATCATTTTTTTCTTCTTATCCAGAAGGTGATTATATTTCCCGACTTATCGAGCTTGACGACCTCATGGCCCACCCGCTTTGCCCAGCGGGAGATGTCTTCCTCAGCAGCAGGATCGTCTGCTTCCACCTTCAAAATCTGGCCCACCTCTACATTCTCAATCTCCTCTTTTGTCCTGGCGATAGGCAAGGGGCAGAAGAGACCGACGCAATCAAGCTCTGCATCTGCAGTTACATCTTCCTTCATCCTTCTCTCCCATCACATCGCCCTGATCATCATCCATCCGGTCCCAATATTGATCAAGACCATGGCGATGGCCAGACGGCCGGTCCATCTGTGGATGATATGCATCCTTTTATCTTTCGTCCGAAATTGCATGAATCCCATGATGGGAGCGAAGACCACCAGTGCCAATGCCGAAATTCCGAGATATGCGTGTGGTTCCATGACCAGATAGGTCTCCATATAGGTCGAGACCATGTAGGCGGCTACAATAAACCCGGATACCGTCAAGAGCGCTCCTGATATCGCCAGTCTCTTATGGGTCTTCAGCCACCAGTTCTTCTCTTTCATGAATCTTGCTGTGAGCATTCCTCCCAGCATAACCACGAATCCGGTGGTCACCAGCAGAACATGATACGGCCAGGGCGGCGGCAGTTCTTCATGAGGAGATCCGGTCTCATGAGCCGATGCGACTACGACTACCGCCTGCAAAGCTAAGAATGCGACTGCGGCCACAGCTATCCATACGGAAAAGCCAGCTCTATCTGGAAGAACCATTGCCCTTTTCTTGCTCTCTAACTTCGTTTCAGCATTCTGCATTATGCTTGATTATGGAGTGGAAACTACTTTAAAATATCGATTCCGGAAGGCAGGATAATAGTTCAGACCCTTATCTAATGTCTGCAGTACTGTTGCAGTACAAGAAGCTTAAATACAAATAAAGCATAGAGATAAGTGGTTTTGTTCGATAAAAACGCCATGCAGCTCTGCTGGGAAAAATAGATAATCAATATGAAATTTTGAATGGAGGATTGATGGAAGACTTCTCTACTCTCATTGGCGGCGTCGCCGGTGACGGAATAAACGAAGCGGGATTGACCGTGGCCCGGCTCTTCAACCGTCTGGGCTACCGCATTTACATGTACTATGATTACCCTTCACTCATCAGAGGTGGGCATAACTTTTCTCTGGTAAGAGCATCCAAAGAGAAGATAGGTACTCATCGGAACCAGATCGATGTTCTGATCGCCCTGAACCAGGAGACTGTAGAGAAGCATAAAAGCCGTCTTCATAGAGAGTTCATTTGTCATCTACGATGCCGATAAAGTGAAAGTGGATGGAGTCAGGCAGAAGAGCTCCAGCATTCCCGTCACTCAGATCTTGAAGGAGACGGGAGCCCTGCCGGTCATGAAGAATAGCTGCATCCTGGGCGCATTTTGTAAGGTTGTGGGCATCGACTGGCTCGTCCTGGAAGAGGTCCTGAAAAAGCATATCCCAAAGAAGCTGGAGAAAAATCTGGAGGTCGCTCGCCGGGGCTATGATCAGGCCGCTGAATTCTGCCGCATGGATAAGCTAGACCAGCAGCCTCAGCCCATCATGACCGGCAACCAGGCCATCAGCCTCGGCCTGATCAAAGCCGGGTCTGGAGGCCTACGTGGCCTATCCCATGACTCCTTCTTCAAGCATTCTGGACTTCATGGCAAAATCGGCTCAGAAATTCGGCTTAAAGGTGGTCCATCCCGAGAGCGAGATCGCTGTGATGCTCATGGCGCAGGGGTTTCGCCTACGCTGGAGTCAAAGCGGCGGTGGGAACATCAGGCGGCGGATTTTGCCTCATGACCGAAGGGCTCAGCCTGGCCGGCATGGCGGAGATGCCTGTGGCGATCGTCATGGCCCAGAGGACGGGACCTTCCACGGGTCTGCCCACCTACACGGCCCAGGGGGATCTGCACTTCGTCCTCAATGCCGGCCAGGGCGAGTTTCCCAGGTTCGTGGTCGCACCTGGCGACGCGGAAGACGCCTACTACTGGTCAAGCGTTGCCCTGAACATGGCCTGGAAGTATCCAGATTCCAGCGTTCATCCTATCCGACAAGATCGTCAGCGAAGGCCAGTACAGCTTCGACCTGAGTGCTGCAGGGGAGGCAGGCGCCAGTGGCACCCCTGCTCTGGGATGGGCAGGGGACGTACAACCGCTACAGCTCCAGGGGACACGGGCGTCTCACCACTGGCCTATCCTCCCCAAAAGGGGCAGGTGATCAAGTCGGACAGCTACACGCATGATGTTGCACGGCATAACCACCGAGGACCCGCAAATAACCAGGAAGATGAGCGACAAACGTCAGCTCAAGGGTCAATCCCTGGCCAGAGATCTGGAGGGATACGAGACTGTGAAGGTCTTTGGAGATGAAAAAGGCAAAACCGCTCTGCTCTGCTGGGGTTCGAACAAGAGGCGTCTGCATGGAGGCATCGCAAAAGTTGGGTCTCAAGGTGGTTCAGGTGCTGGTGCTCTGCCCGTTCCCGGAAAAGAGGCTGAAGGATGCCTTGCAGGGTGTCGAGAGGCTGATCGCTGTCGAGTGCAACTCCACTGCACAGCTGGCAAGGCTGTGCGGCTTCTATGGCATCAAGATCGATGACCAGAATTTTGAAGTATGATGGAAGGCCGTTTTCGTTAGACGACCTGAATTCTGAGCTGGAACGGTAAAGGCAGGGAGGAACAGGCATGAATCCTAAAGATCTCAATACCTCAGCCAAGAACACCTGGTGTCCCGGCTGCGGCAACTTCTCCATCCTCAGCGCCATGAGGACTGTTCTGGCACAGCTGGACGAAGAAGGCTTCCCCATAGAGAAGGTCGTTCTGGTCTCCGGTATCGGCTGCCACGGCAAGATCGTGGATTACATGAATGTGAACAGCTTCTATTCCATCCACGGCCGGACGATTGCCTGTAGCCACGGCCATTAAGCTTGCCAATCCCGATCTGAAGGTTATCTGCTTCTCGGGAGACGGCGACAGCCTGGCCGAGGGACTGGACCATCTCATCTTCGCGGCCAAGAGGAACATCGACATAACCCTGATCCTGCACGACAACCGCGTCTACGGCTTGACCACCGGCCAGTACACGCCGACGTCGCCGCTGGGCTTCAAAGGCAAGTCCACGCCCGCGGGCTCAGCTGAGCATCCCCTGAACCCACCCGATCTGATGCTTGCCAGTGGAGCCTCTTTTATCGCCCGGGGCTACACGCACGGCATTGAACAACTGCAGAAGCTCTTCCGCGAAGCGATATTGCATAAGGGCTTCTCTTTTGTGGATGTGCTCCAGGTCTGTGTATCCTACTTCAACCTGTACGAGGCTACAACAAGATGACCTACGAGGTGCAGGGAAACAATACCGGCAGCTTTGAAGAGGCCCAGAAGATCATCCGCTCCTGGAACTATGACAGCCTTGAAAAACCCATTCCCCTCGGCAAGTTCTACGAGATTGATGCGCCCCGGCTGGACCAGGCCTTCCTTGAATTCAAGCCGAATCTTGCCGAGAGAGATGCAAAGATAGCGGCACGCGCTGGAAGATTTTATTTAGATCGAAGTCTAAGAAAGATAAGTGGTGAGTGAAAAATGGACAAGTACGTCTGCACAGTCTGTGGATACATCTACGATCCAGAGAAGGGAGATTCGGCTTCCAGCATCGCTCCAGGAACAGCCTTCGAAGACCTGCCCGACGACTGGACCTGTCCGGAATGTGGCGTGGGAAAAGAGATGTTCAAGAAGATGGAATAGCTTCGGATGAATATTGCGGATATGAAATACAAGGAGTGTTGCCATGCTCAGCGAAAAGATGAATGAAGCTCTGAATGTGCAGGCGAATAGAGAGTTGTATTCCTCATATCTCTATCTCTCCATGTCCTACTATTTTGAGTCGACTGCATTGACGGGCTTTGCCAGCTGGATGAGAGCACAGGCGGGAGAGGAGCTGGTGCATACCATGAAGATGCTGGACTACGTGGCAAATTCCGGCGGAAGAGCCAGGATGATGGCGGTGGAAGCCCCACAGTTCTCCTGGGACTCGCCCCTGCAGGCTTTCCAGCACGTCTGGGATCATGAGCGGGCGGTGACCGGGCTCATTCATGCGCTTGTGGACGTAGCCGAGAGCGAGTCCGACGCAGGCGACGAAGTGCTTCTTGCAGTGGTACGTGGAGGAGCAGGTGGAAGAAGAGGAGTCCTCGGACAATGTCCTGAAAAGAGTTCAGGCGGCGGGAAGTGACAGCGCTGCCCTGAAGGCCGCGGATAAGGAGCTTGGCCAAAGAAGCTTCAAGTTCCCCCGCGGATTTGAGATCTTTCCCTATGCTGCCATCCCGACGACCATAGGATCGCTAAAGAAGTAGCAGGCGATAAGATTGAGTTGGATGTGAGGCTCAGAGTCGAAGCCTCACAATTCAATCATATTTTTCTCTTGCAGGATTTCAGAAGAGCTGAGATTGATCCGTCGGGCTGACGACGTGCCAGAGGCCGTTTTCTTTGCCACTTCCGAAAACATCGCCAGCGGCTTCGATCCCTGGAATAGAGGTAGAGCGGCCAGCCCTTATAGGTCGTCTGCCTTGATCCGTCGGTTCTGGTTATGGTGGCAAAGTCCGCGGGATTCAGACCGTCCGGTGAGGTTATCCTTTCTGCATAAAATGGCGTCCACGTGTTGGCACATGCATCATAGCAGGCGCTGGCGCCGTTGGCATCTTCTGTCGCTTGCATAGGTAGTAAAGGGCAAAGCCGCTCTGGTTAACAAGATAGCTGCCCAGGAACTTGTTTGCAGATAGGTTCACGCTATAATTCGAGCTCTGGGCCATAGCCGAGATCGAGAGAATTGATAGCGCAAGAAATAGCAGCACAATGCGTTGGCTTTTTGACATGAGAAAATCACCATTAGTCCCAATACTCTCCTGATATTAAGGATTTGGCGTTTGGCAAAATGGAACCTTTAGACACAATTTATGTGTTCGTCGTAGACTCCATGAGAATTAGAATGGTCAGGAAGTGCAATGCCATAAAGTCCATAAACAACATGGCACATGAGTCATGAAACCAGGGATCAGATCAGGTAATATGAAATGAATAGATTTTCTTTTGAAATCCTTGACCAGGATAAAGAGACTCAGGCCAGGCTCGGGCTGATAAGAACCAGGCGCGGAGATATCGAGACGCCCTATCTGGTGCCGGTGGCAACCCTGGGAAGCGTGCGAGCTCTTGGCTCAGACGATCTGGCATCTTTGGGCGTCCAGTGCGCTCTTGCCAACACCTACCATCTTCACCTGAAGCCGGGAGACGAGCTGATCAAACGGCTGGGCGGGCTGCACAGGTTCATGGGATTTGCCGGGCCGCTGTTTACCGACTCGGGCGGCTTTCAGGCCTTCTCTCTGGGCTTTGGAAGAGAGCACAACATCAGCAAGATCGGTAACATCTTCCCGCAGGAGCTCTCCTGCCCCGCGGGCGAAGAGAAAAAAGAGTCTCTTCCAGAAGGGGGGGGCAATTCAAACCAGCACGATTTAAAACAGCCTCTCAGTGAGTGTTCAGAAGATGGCGATTGTCAGGACACAACTGACTTCTGCGAGATTTATAAATCGAATTACAGAAGGGACTATGGTGAGAGCAGCGAAGGGAGCAAAAGGTCCCGAGAGATTGCCAAGAAAGGTCCAAAAATAGTGAAGAAGGAGAATCTGACCAGGATCACTGACGACGGCATCTCCTTCAAGTCCATGGCCGACGGAGCCTGGCATTTCTTGAATGCGGAAAAGTCGATGAAAATTCAGTCCAATCTCGATTCCGACATCATCATGGCTTTTGACGAATGTACTTCTCCCCTCTCCGACTACGAATACACCAAGAAAGCCATGCTGCGAACCCATGATTGGGCGGATCAGTCCATTCGGTATCACGACAAAAACCAGGCCATCTACGGCATAATCCAGGGCGGTTGGTTTGAGGACCTGCGGCGGCATGAGCACCGAAGCCATCGCATCCCAATCCTTTGACGGCATCGCCATCGGCGGATCTCTGGGAAACAGCAAGCAAGATATGCATCAGGTTCTGGACTGGACGGTTCCCAGATTGGACGACCGGCCGCGCCATCTCCTGGGGATAGGGGAGATAGACGACATCTTTGAATGCGTAGCCAGAGGAATCGATACCTTCGACTGCGTCTCGCCGACGAGAATCGCTCGCAGGGGAAGCCTCTTCCTCTCGCCGGAATCGGGCGGATCGCTTGCAGAACAAGTTCCACATAAATATAAAGTCAGCTAAATTCAAAGAAGATGAGCTGCCCCTCGACCCCAACTGCAGCTGCTCGACCTGCCGCACCTACTCGCGAGCCTATCTTCGCCATCTTTACGTCTGCGGGGAGCTCTCCTATTTCCGGTTAGCAACGATTCATAATCTCCATTTCATGCTCCGCTTCATGGAGAGATCTTAGGGAAAGCATAAGAGCAGGGACTTTTATGGAACTCAAGAATAAATGGCTGAGAACGATTTAGCAGATCGCAGACAAAGACAGCAGCAGAGCCAGGAAGCGAATGTACAGGAGCCAGAAGACATAGGCAAACCGGACAGAAATGGGCTCCTGGGCGGCAGACTCCGCATCGACAAGACTCAGGCCACCATAATTCTCTGCGGGCTGTACCTTTTCTTCTCGCTGGCAGGAAACATTGCCGCCACCAAGGTCACCTATTTCGGCAGCCTGGTCATGGATGCCGGTTTCATATATTCCCTGACCTTCACCTGGCGGGACCTGATCCATAAGCAGCTCGGCCAAAAGGCGGCCATAACCACCATCTGGCTGGCGGCGGGCTTCAACCTGCTCGCCGCTCTCTATTTTCAACTGGTGGTTCTGCTGCCCGCCCAAACGGATTGGGCAAATAGCGGAGGCCAGACGGCCTGGGCGTTCCTCTTCGGCATCATAGACACCTCGGGCTCTGGGTGGCAATCGATATTCTCCCTGCAGATGAGGATCGTCATAGGCTCCATACTGACGGCGCTGCTGGCCGAGCTGATCGATACCAAGGTCTATCACCTCTGGACGCGCGGGAAACGGCGAAATTGGCCGCAGTGGACGCGGGTCTTCGCCTCCAATGCCGTCTCCATCCCTGTGGACAGCCTGCTCTTTCCCCTCATCGCTTTTGCGGGGATAGTGGGAGCTGCAGGCCTGCAGCAGATGATCTGGACCAATCATCATAGTAAAGGCCATAATAACCCTCCTGGTCTTCTGGACCATCTACCTGGTGCCGGAGAAGCCGATTTATGAGGATGACTGAGATGGGCGGATAACGCGCCAGTGCACTCACCAAGTGCCTTATTGCTACGAAATACAAAAAGCTTATTAACAGGTTATATCCTAATCTCAGGAATAGCGACAGAAAAGTGATTGACCTCCTTTACCGTTCATCCGCCTGTCGTTGGGCTCCGGCCGAACTGCCAAGGCCGGACTCCTCTTCTGAAAAAAGATGATCGAAATCATACCAATAGGATCGGCATCGTATAACCCTGGCCCATGATCGTAGATACCAGAATTCCAGAAAATGCGAGCTGCAACAGGGGATTCGATCTTTTCATCGCTATAACCCCACACTCGGCGATTGGCGTGCGGCGAAAGGATCTGTCTCTTCACAAGAGGCAAATCCCGATCACGGGTTGCTGCACGGAATCCCAGTGCCGTCAGCAGACCAATTGGGAAAAATTAAAAAATATTTAAACTTCATACATTCAAGAAGTAATTCTCCAACATGTTGGCCTGCATTAGGACGAACTTCTGCTTCCCATCAGTTCCAGGAAGTTCCAGAGCCACTAAGAAACCTTGCCAGGCCCGGCCATTCTCATCCTCGATGCTCCAGATGCTCCAGGAAGAGAGACCGCTCTCACCTTCGCTCATCATTGTCCAGTTGGCTGCCTTGAGCTGATCGGCATAATAGGCCGTCAGAGAGGAACTGTTCATCTCCGTCTCCAGAGTTGCCGAGACCGCCTGCGTACTGTTTGGACCGCCCATGGAGTTCGGGTTGAACATCATAGTTCCGTTGGGTATAGTCAGCATTGGAATTGGATTCAGCCAGTCACCGAAGAAGCTCGGTCCCTGTGAGCAAAATGAATAATCAGGATCACTCATGATACTCATACTGAGGTAAGTTCCATTTTCCTGAGGAGTAGCGGTAAGTGCCATCGAGGAATTCTTGAGACCCTGGCAGAACGCCTTGTTGAAAACACCTTGTTCTACAAATCCTTGGTTCATGCCTGGAATCTCGATCACCGTCCAGTTTTGAGAGGCCAGACGCTCCCGATAGAAATCCAAAGTCAGCTCCGGTGTCAGGGGGACATCCAGAATCACAAGGATTCCTGTTTCTTCCTCGATCTCATTTGTCACGATCCTGGCACCCTCAGGAATAGGCAGGTCCAGGGGCATATCCTGGGACAGATTTTCCTGCAGGGGCTGTACCCCGTCCAGCTCGAGGCTGTAGTTATAGGTGGCCTGCATTAAGACGAACCTCTGTTTCTCATCAGTCCCGGGAAGCTCCAGAGCCATCAAGAAACCGTCCCAGGCCCGGCCATCCTCATTATTGTAGCTCCAAGAGCTCCAGGAGGAGGGACCGCTCTCGTCTGCGCCTATCATTGTCCAGTTGGCTGCCTTGAGCTGATCGGCATAATGGTCCGTCAGAGAGGAACTGTTCATCTCCGTCTCCAGAGTTGCCGAGACCGCCTGCATACTGTCGGGACCGCCCATGGATTCCGCGTAGAGCATCCTGGTTCCGTTGGGTCCAGTCAGCATGGGAATTGGCATCAGCCAGTCATCCAAGAAGCTCGGGCCCTGTGAGCAGAATGAATAATCAGTGTCGCTCATGACGCTAATACAGAGGTCAGTTCCATTTTCCTGAGGAGTAGCGGTGACTATCAGCGAGGAATTATTGGGACCCTGGCAGAAATTCACGCTGAAAACACCTTGTTCTACAAACCCCCGGTTCATCCCTGGAATCTCCGTCCAGTCTTGAGATGTCAAACGCTTCCGGTAAAAGTCCAGAGTCAGATCCGGTGTCATGGGGACATCCAGGATCACAAAGATTATCGAATCTTCCTGGATCTCGCTTTCCGCGATCCTGGCTCCATCAGGAATGGGCAGGTCCACGGGCATATCCGGGGGCAGCTTTCCCGGCAGGCGCTGCACCCCGTTCAGCTCGGGGCTGTCGTTATAGGTGTCCTGCTGTAGCCCGGTTGCGAGTTCCTCAGCTTGCGGTCCAGAACTCTCGTTTTGCAGCTCTGAACTCGTTGCCAGCCCCATCAGGGCACACAAAGCTATTGCTATTCCATACTTTGCTTTCATTTTTCCATCAACACTCCCATGCAGTAACTTAAAGAAAAATCAAGAATGGTCTGGGTCATCCTCATACCCCAGCTCCTTTGCTTTGCGGATGCCGCGTCAGCCTAGGCCTGACGGATCAATCCCAACATGGCGTCTCCCTAAACTTCCCAGGTATAGATCTCCTTTGTTGGACTTATAAATATTACGCATGTAGCTTATAAGTACTTTTTTAATTGATTTTAATATTGATTGCAGGTCATCAGGAATTCATTGCCTGTTGACGCCATTTTCCCAGAGTGTGGTGCCCAGCTTTTCCGGGCGCTTTCATCATCCATATGACCTTTATCGTAATAGTAGCGCGGCCATTACTGACGAAGAATAAAAATATTTATGTACTAAGAAAGTTCAATGGAGCCTGGGTGAAAACTGACATGAATCTTAAAATCGTGATAATGATCTCGATGTTTCTCGCGCAGACCTTGACATGTGCGGGCCTTGAGCCACTCTACCTGGGCAGCGGACCCAGCGACCTTGTCATCAACCTGGATGCAGGAGCCAAGCTGCCCGGCCAGAGCTACAATTTTGCGCCATCCGGTTTCGTGACGCCCATGGTTCCTCAGACCATGGCCTTGAGCTCGAATATTATGATAACTCAATCCAGAAAATTAATGAATGAGGCACAATTGGCCAGGGATGAGGCTGTGTCTGCCAGAGACGAAGCAAAGGCGATATATAATGAAACTCGGGCGCTGCTGGAGGAGATCAATAGTAAAGAGCAAAATATCCAGTCCCTGCAGAAGAGTGCAGAAGCGGACAGAGAAGCAGCGGCAGCAAGTGCCGCCCAGGCAGGAGCTTTCTTGAATAAGACCGATGAGATCTACGGGATGATAATGGCGCTTTCCTTGGAGATAGAAGACAACCTCAGCGAGATCAAAACCACATTACAGGAGGTAGGAGCCTATGTTGATGCCACTGAAGCTTCCAGGGATGCCTCCGTCGATTTTTCTGATATCGATGATAGTAAGGCAACCATGACGGCATTGCCGACAAATCAAGAATCTGAGAATGGAGAGGAATCTGTGAATAGAGAGGAAAGAATGATCTCTTTCCGCTCTTAGTTTTTTTTTGCTGAAATTCTACTAAATTTTATGTATTCATATTTTTAGCTTGATTCTAATCCAAGTTTTTTTTCTCTACTGCTTAGCTTTAGAAATCATATCCCTCCAGGCCCGGGCATGCTCCGATGGCATGACATCGATGCTTCCGCCCTGGAAGGATCCGTTTGTCTCGCCCATCTTCTCCTCCATCCAGCCTTCAATCTCCAGGTAGCTGGATTTCAGGGCGTCCAGCACCTCCTGGTCAGCTTTCCACAGCCCCCTTTGCTCGGCTTCCAGGAGCCTGCGGCCTATCTCCTCCATGGCCCAGGGGTTGTTCTCCTCAAAGAACTTGCGGTTCTCCTCATCAAGGACGAAGGTCTTGGCGATATCGTCGAAGATCCAGTCGTCGACCTCTTCCGTCGTGGCTTCCCAGCCATAGACCCGGCCCACGCGTTTGGAGATGTCGCCCGCGCCCTTGTAGCCATGTTGCTTCATTCCTTCGATCCATTTGGGGTTGAGAAGCCGTGTCCGAACCACACGGCGCATCTCATCGGCCAGGGTTCTGATCTCGGCATTCTCCCGGTCCCTCGTATCCCCGTAGTAGGACGAGACTTCATGGCCGGAAAGCTCGCGGGCGGCATTGGTCAGGCCGCCGTGTGTGCCGAAGTAGCAGCAGCATCCCAAGAGGTCGTACTCATCGGTGACGGTCTTATTGAAGGTCAGGTCCACACTCTTGAGCTGTTGCACCAGGGCCTGCCCTGATTCCTGGCCGAAGATATCCTTGCCATATGCATAGCTGTTCCATTGAATGAAGACGTCAGTGAGATCCTTTTCCTCCTTCCAGGCGGAAGCATAGACGGCTAAGTTCACTCCATTTCCGTAAGTTCCCGGGCGGCTGGCGAAGATGCGGGCGTGGCTGCTGCCCTGCAAGGAGTGCTTGCGAAGGAAGTTCATAGCCTCGGGCTCGTCAAGAGCAGCCACCTCCTGAATGGCCTGGTCGAGCAACTCGATGCAGTTGTAGAAGCAGTCTCTGATGATCCGCTGACCCGCACAGTTACATCGATCCGGGGCCTATTCAGCTCTTCGAGACTCATCACTCTGTAACTCTTGACGCGCCCGCCCTTCCAGACCGGCTCCACGCCCAAAAGGAAGAACATCTGAGCGAGCTGCTCCCCGTCAGCCCACATGATATCGCTGGCTCTTGATATCCTTGAAGGGAGCCAGACCCTTTTCCACACCATATATTCCATAGAATTTATCGGGATAGCTGTATCCATTACCAAGATATCGGGCAAAATGTTATCTTTGCAAACCGGGCCAGGTCCCCGATCATCTAATAATCGGGCTGGTTCCATTTGCCCACATTCTGCTTTTTGGCAAGCATAGGGAAATAGTAGCCTTTCTTCTGCACAGTATCTGAGACCCCGACCACCTTGTCCACGGCACCCAGCATCACTACGGCTTCAGGCGCATCCGAGTTTAGTACTATTGCCCGCTCTACCGGCTCGGAGAAGGTAATGTTTCTTCCTACCGAGTCGGTTATAGTCAAGGGGTATCTGCTGCCCAGGCGGATCCGCAGAGGAGCTATGCCACCAATGGCAGAATCAACAAAGCTGAAACTAACTGCATCTTCATATCTATTCTTCTCATAAGTCTCTGTTATTGGAACAATTCTGAAATAGTCTCCTTTATTAATAAATTCTTTGGATCTAATATTATGAAATATGGCATTATTACAATTCCATCAATCTTTTTCCGTTATTGGCAAGATTGGCCTATATTCTATTACTAGTCTCCGAACAAATACCGATCCAAATTTATTCTTAATTCTTAAAAAGATAATGTGGATAATTCCGACATAGATGTACAATTCTTACTCTCTTCTTCCTCTGGCTTTTGTCCTGTAATGCAAAATTTGTAACAACATTTAAATAGATAGTAATACTAAATAGGTGTGGTGTATTGTATATGAAACAATTATTGCTATGTTTGGTGCTGCTTATGTTATTTTCTCCTGCAGCAGTGAACGCGCATAACCTATTCGTCCGGCCCTTATCCGGTTGGACAGATATGGGAGACGTTGTGATCTTGCCCATTGGAGCCGGTCACAATACCACCTCCGCAGAGTTGCCGGAGAATTATGTTAACCTCAGCATAATGAGACAGGATGGGGGAGTGGTAGATCATCTTGTCAATAATAAGACGGCTACAAGTGGATTCTGGCCGGTCTTAGATTTTAATGTGGAGTTTCCAGGATTGAATGTGATATATGCATATAACGACGGCGGCTCCTGGACTCATTTCATCACCAATCCACCCGTGCAGGGATATTGGGAAGCCGGATTTGTCGATGATATTGACATCGATTCCATCAACAAGACCGGCTGGGCTGACGACTGGTATATCGAGAGATCTTATCCTTTGAACACCTATGCCAAGTCCTTCGTCGCCGGGCCTGATTCTGATTTCACTATTGCGTCAAAGCCCCTGGGAAAGATTCTGGAGATAGTACCCGTAGACAACATAACTCAGGCGGGCAAAGGCGACTTCAAGGTCCAGGTGTTGTACAAGAACCAACCCGTCAGTAACATCACTGTGACCGCTGAAAAAGTGGGCAATGATTCAAAGATATCTGGCGTCACAGACAAAGATGGCAAAGTCAGTCTGAACTTGAAGGATTCCTCGGAGTTCAGCGAATGGATAATTGTTGCTGATACCCTCATGGACCCGCGTGTGGTGGAGGCCAAGGATCTGCCCCGCGGTGATAAATCCAATGAGAAGACCTTCATTGGTCCGGTCTATCGCGCAACTCTGGTTCTGAGGACTGATTACGTAAAACCTGAAGCCTGATTATTTCAAGGCTTCCTCTTTTATTATTTTACAGTGTAGAAGTACTTCATTCCGATATCAAGGAACGAATCGGCAATGACACCAAGCTGTAGGCAGTGAACGGATACGGATGGCAAGGTCAAGCTCAATATTGAACGGCATTAACCTTGAGAAATGACTACATCAAGGCCGAGTGATAATAGGGCCCTTTTTTTTTCAGCAGATCTCGTATCGCCTTCACAGCCTCATCTTTTGCAAAAGGAATATCTCCAGAATAAAAACCACCCTCTCGCAGGGTCTCGAACAGATCCTCTAGGATCGGCACCAGGTTCACATCATGCGTGGCAGAAATGATAGTGGTCCCATTTGCTCTGCAGCTTTCTGATGTGCGAGACCATCTCCTTCTTGGAGCGTGGATCCAGGTTTGATGTGGGCTCATCCAGGACCATCACCTTGGCATCAGGTTCCCTTCCTCAATGGCCAACTTTTCCAGATTCATCATAACACCCGCCAATCTTGCCCATAGAGACGACAGCAATGAGGGCAGTGAGGAGGAATGCTGCTGCCAGCATGGAGAGAGAGGACCCCTTCGGAGATGTGGACCATTTGCCACCACCCATTTCACCACCAGAAGGTCAGATAGGGCGGTTTGAGCAATCTGATCGTACCTCGGTCCGTCTCTTCACGGGCTCAATTTCAAGCTGGTGTTTATCGTAAGATAGGAAAAAATATTTTTGAAGAAGGGAGACGGTATAATGCCGTATATTAAAAAAAGCTAGTCGATAAATCCCTGTGCCTCAAAAAAAAGAGTGCCGTTGTCATCCATCTCCCGGAAGACAGCCCACGTGGCTTTGTCTCTGGAAACCGGATTGAGATCTTTATCGAAATAGCGAATCTCTGATCTGGTTCTCTTCTCTGGAAGAGCTTCTCCTTTTACTTTTCTCATATAATACTATTGTAGCAGTTCTGCTATAAAAAGTATTACAATAGCTGAAGATGATGTGTTCGAAATTATTTTGATATCACTCGCTCTAATGCCTTCTCCGTCCCATTTTGCTACGAAATGCAAAAGGTTTATTAACTGGTAATATCCTTATCCCAGGAATAGCGACAGAGAGCTATTGACTCCTTTACCGTCGTCTGCCTGTCGTTGGTCTCCGGCCGAACTGCCAAGGCCGGACTCCTCTTCTGAAAAGAGATGATCAAATCATACGAATTGGTGCTACATCGCATGACCTCGCTCATGATCACAGATATCAGAAAAAGCTGCTGCAACAGCGGATTCGATCTTATCACCGCCATATTTCTCAGCGGAGATGGTTGCGATGCGAGCGGAATAATTTCATTTATCGAAAGAAGCGGCTTTAGCCTATTGTTTCTGGAGAGTGCCACCGCAGAGGAAGAGCTTCCGTCGATTGGCGTACGGCAAGGGGATCACTTCCTTCGCATGCGGGCAAATCTCGATCACGGACTGAAAGTAGGAGAAGAGATAAAATTTTAACATCTTCCAAATTTTCAAAACAGAGGGATAAAAGTGGTAAAAATCGATATAAAGAGCCTTACATTCAGCTATAGCAATCATAAAATTCTCGATGATGTTAATCTAGCGGTGGAGCATTCAGAGATTCTTAGCCTTGTGGGACCCAATGGCTCGGGTAAGACCACGCTAATCAAGTGCATTGACCGCATTTTAAAGGCAGAAGGCAGCATCTTCCTGGATGGAAGGGATATCAATAGCATGAGCGGGCCGGAGATTGCCCGAACCATAGGTTATGTTCCCCAAAGCAGCTCCAGCCCTTTTTCCACTACAGTATTCGACATTGTGCTCATGGGTCGCAAGCCCCATATAAGCTGGAAGGTCGGCGATTCCGACCTGGACAAGGTGTCTGAGATCCTGGAGCTTCTGCACCTGGAAGACCTGAGCATGCGCGATTTCTCCCAGCTTTCTGGAGGTCAGAGGCAGAAGGTGCTCATTGCCCGCGCCCTTGCCCAGGAGCCCGCAATACTCCTCCTGGATGAGCCGACATCCAATCTAGATATTAAACACCAGCTGGAGGTGATGGAGGCCGTAAGCCGTCTCGTCAAGGAGAAGAAAATATCAGCGGTAATGGCCATCCATGACCTCAATCTGGCAGGACGGTTCTCAGACCGGCTGGCCATGATTGTAAAAGGGAAGATCCATGCCCTGGGCACTCCGGCCTCCTTGTTCAGCGCCGAGACCATGGCTCATGTCTTCGGAGTTTTAGGCACTGGTGATGAACGTATCGGGCAGGCCGCATGTAGTTCCTATCAGGTCCCTTGATAGTGCTTCAGATTCGATTCCAATCCCCCTCTCAGCCAGCAAGTGAACTTCCTGCTGGAGATGTGGCCCCAACACTCTCAGGGCGATGAACTTCTCGGATTGCTCTGCCGTGCTCCGATCAGATCATGTAGGACAGCATGAACCTGTCTGAATCTATTTTTCGAATTTTGTATTACCAAAAAAGCTATAATTATGAAGAAACAAGTAACAATCGCGCCGGGTTGATCTGGCCCTCCATTGCTCAATACCAGGCAGATCCAGCACATTGCAGCCGATTCGTCCTTAACCGATAAGCTGTCTGCCTGGTTTGAAGGCTAATAGTAAGATTGGCCCGGCTCTTTATTAGATGGAAGTAGCGCTATCTACTTCTGGTGGATATGTATGAATAAAAATCTAAGAATAATTATGGCAGAAGATGATCCCGTCAATCAAAAGGTCACACAGCTGATGCTCAAGAAGATGGGCCTCCGGGCAGAAGCAGCAGCTAACGGAATCGAGGTCCTTCATTATCTTGAGAGACAGCCTTATGATATGGTGCTCATGGATATTCAGATGCCGCAGATGGATGGAATTGAGGCCACAAAAATCATCCGTGAGCGCTGGCCTCTGGGACCGAAGATCATAGTTATCACAGACTGTGATTCGAATGTTTATCGAGAGTTATGTCTTGATGCAGGGGCAAATGAGTTCCTGTCGAAGCCCGTAATGGTAGACGAGCTGACCGCCGCTATCGAGCGCAGCGAACCCGGGTTTAGCGCGTCTTGCAGCATTATGGCTTGTAATTGTGCCCAGGTAGACTCCTCTTCAGCCCGATCTCTTTTTGCCTCCCATCACTCTCTTTGGTAGCACTATGATAAAAAGGCTTATTACTTAGTAAGATCTATTTAGCCATAGAGAATACTCATCCCAAAAGGGAGTTTCTCAGAGGAGAGTATGTTATGTCTGAAACAGTTTGTGAACCGTCAATAAGCAAGGTAGTGGTATCAGATGCGGCAGTGCCCTTTATCGCTCGTGGAGGTCGCCTATTCTCCGGGCAAGTGGTTGGCTCAGATCCAGGAATTGAAGATGGTGAAGAAGTCCTTGTAGTAGATAGAAGGAATAATCCGATCAGGAAGGTCCGGATCTTTCTTTGATGTATGAAGAGTGAGCAGAACAAGCTAGAAGGAGGCCAATTAAACAATCCTGGTACTTCAAATTCGCCATTAAGGAAATCCTGGCATGCTCTGAAAACCAGTTGCCCAGAGTCCGTGCCAGGAATCCTCTTCTGAATAAATTATCGAAAAAGATATTTAGAATTAATGGCAGCACTTATGTCCGTGCTTGTGTTCTGCATCATGAATGTGCTCGTGCACATGCTTCTCGCCTTCATGCTCATGTCCATGTTCATGCTTATCGTCTGTATGGCAACACATCTTAAATCACCTCCATTTCTTTATGCTTGATAGTATATCATGAAATTATTGGCTATTAAGTCTTTCTGAGGCTTTCTTCATGCATCAAGATGGTTTTTCCTGGAAGAAAATGATGACTATTTGTATCAAAACTCGACCATCGTGCATATAATTTATCCCTTATTATTTTTCTTGGCATAAGTTGTACTACAAGTTACAATGGAAATCGGAAAGAATCGTTAAATGACTCAAAGGCTTCACTGGAGAAATCCCGGGAAAACCTCCCCTCCAGCAATATGGGGTCCTCACTTTAGAAATCCGGTGCATTGCAGTGTTAGGACAGATACCCATTCGCGCATGCCTCCCATGAAGGCCTAACTTCTGTCTGGACGAATGCCTTACCTGCATAAAATCTCTCCTTCCGGAGGGAAAGACAATCCGGGATGGACCCGGATACATCATAAGTGCAATTATTCTCCTGTATGTAGCAATTCCTGGCCAGGGGAACATAGATTGACCCCCTCCGGCCCGGCGCAGTACAGGTTATGTTCTACTCTTCTTCCAAGCTGCAAAGCTGGCAACTGTGGTGCCATTTGGGCTCCGCCACGACCTGGACCGGATTCTCGCCAGAATAGTGGCCAGCATTCAACTCCTGGATGAGCTTTGGCACCTCTGAGGCCTGCATGCCTGCGGGCTTGATCCGTCCCACTTCGCGCCCGTGAATGCCAAAGCGACATTCCGTCTTGTCAATTGTCACGACGGCGTATTCCGGAAAATCCTCGCTCTCGCCATCGTTCAGGTAGAGCAGTTTCGCATGATAGAAGCTATAGCAAAGAGGCCATTTGCAGTTGATCATTGCTGTCATCAGGTCATCTTTACTCTTGATCTCCTGGAAGGAGAATGCACGATCAGGATGGTTCATTATATTTCACCTTCTCTTATTCCTCGCGATTGTTGACGCCAGGCTCCAATCTCTTCTCAGCCATTTGTTGTTACAATATCTGAAAATTAGCTTATGATTTATGAACTTTTCGATAGGATTTATGTCTTCTGCGAAGTCCGTTCCAGATCAGTTGTTGGGCATATCGAGCTGGTACGAAAATTACAATCTTGGCCATCTTGCACAGCTTGGCCAGCAAAAGAAAAAAAATGAGTTTCGAATCAGTTTAATCTTTCTTTTTATGCTCTTCCTCTTCCCCATGAACATGTTCATGCGTTATTTCGTGTTTGTGTTCATGCTCATGGGTTTTGTCTTCGTGCTCATGCTCGTGCTGATGTTTGATATCGTGTTCGTGTTCATGTTCATGCATCTTTTCTGGCTTGTGCTCATGTTCATGCTTCTCTTCCATTTATACCACCTTCTCTGGATTTTGATAGTCAGGATTATCAGAATAGGAGATACATTGACTATCAATATCTATTATGTTGTTATGAGATATATACTATTCTATAATGAGTTTTATGGAGTCTGATATCTTTGCACAATAATATGACTTTATTGGCCGTAAGCGCCCTTGACTTAATTTACCAATTTGCCAAGAAAAGTCAAGCTAACAGCATCTGTTTCTCTAATCTAGGTGTAATGTCCATGTATATGTTCTTCCCTGTGGCCGTGCAGATGCTCATGTACCAGTCTGCCATGGAGATGCATGTGCTCATGAATGAGATTTGCAGCCAGCAGAAGATCGAAATCGCTCAGCACCTCTTCAGCAGATCCATCCACTTTAATGCTGTGATCTTCACCCATGACAATGGCCCTCTTGCTGATCTGCTCTATGATCTCCAGGTCATGGGTGGCAATGATTATGGTCTTGCCCGCCCGTCCCAGTTCCTGCAGGAGCTCAACCAGCCAGAGCTGAGTTCTGGGATCAAGTCCGGCCGTGGGCTCGTCCAGTAGAAGGACATCGGGATTGTTAACCAGGACAGTGGCTATGCATACCTTCTTCTTCTCTCCGCCACTCAGGGTATGAGGCGACCTATCCCGGAGCTTGGCGATCTCCATCATCTCCAGGATGTCATCGACCCTGGTCTTAACCTCCTCTGGAGTGACATCGAGCTGCAGGGGTCCAAAAGCAATCTCTTCGAAGACCGTGGGGGAAAAGAGCTGAATATCCGAGTTTTGAAAGACAAAGCCTACCTTGGTGCGGAAATAAGATCGGAACTTATTATCCTTAACAGCATCAAAGATCTCTTCGGTGATCTGATTATCAAAGGCATAGAATTCTCCTGTGCTGGGATATATCAATCCATTTAAAATGGCGAGCAAAGTCGATTTGCCGCTGCCGTTTGTGCCGATTATTGATACCTGCTCCTCCTGTCCTATCTCTAAGCTGATATCTTTCAGGGCATTTATCTTTCCCACGTATGAGTAGGAGATGTTTCTTAAGTCGAAGATCGCTTCCATGCTCTTATACCCGAATAATGTCCTGGGAGATCAATACAAGCAATACGCTTAGCGATAAGCCTGCTGCGGCTGCAAAATAATCTCGATTTTTCATCTTGAAATGCTGCATGACCTTAACGTCGCCATTGAACCCCCGTGACATCATGGCCATGTGGACTTTTTCGCTCATATCTATAGATCGTATCAGCGTATAGCCCATGCGCCCGCCAACCCATTTCTGCTCCTCGAACATGCTTCGAGACTTAATGGTCCTGGCTTTCTTGGCAACGTACATCTCGCGCACCATGTCCATCAGCAAAAAGATGTATCTATAGGCCATCTCCAGCGTCAGAACATAGATCTTGGGGACGCCTACAGAGCGCACGGATTTAAAGAGCACCTGCTGCGGTGTAGTGATGAAAAGCAGAACCACGGCCGAGACGCAGGTTGCTACTCGCATTGTGAAAATGATAGCCATGTTAACTCCCTGCTCGGTGATGCAAATGTTGGCCGGAAGTGAAAAGGGTCCCAGGTGGGCACCGGGCCCAAGGTATGCCACCTGAAATATGCATTGCCCGGGCAGAAAGATATTGAAGATCATGGGCAGGGCGATGATGCCCGCAAAGATGGGAATGAAGAGCCAGACCCGTTTGATGAAGAATCCTACATTGATCTTGCTGAGATGTGCAAAAAGCAACGTTAGCAGGTAGACAAATATCAGTACGTTTAAGTCTCCTATCGTACTGGTAGCAAATATCACCGCCAGAATGGAGATCAGCTTGGCTCTTGGATCCAGGCTCTGCAGCAGGCCATTGCGCTTGGCGTAGGTCTCAGAAATGAAAGCTTCCTGGATAAAGTCGAAGATTCCATCAATCGTCTTCCCCACAAAGCCCTTCTTGCCATGATATATTGCAGAGCAATTGCAAGGACCCACATCCACTTCTTTCATCCATTCAGGTAGCATAATTCCTCGGGTGTCCGCACTTCAAATAGCGATCAAGTATTGCTGATGAATCTGTCGAGATTTGAGGTTCAAAAAGGGAGAAAAGAAGTGCCGCTAGTCTTTGGCAACCTTTTTTCCCATGAAGTACAGCAGCCCGCCACATATCGCAACTCCTATCAACGCAGACAGGATATAGGCAGCCGCTGATACGGTCATTGAATCGCCGCTGCCTGGTATGGCATAATCCGGCAAAGGTGCACCCCAAAGCGACGAGAGCTGCTCCAATCCCGGAGGCACAAAGCCCAGTTTCTCCTCGACCTCCTCCACGCTCCACTCGCCAAAGGTCTCTCCGACAGCTAAGAGTCCTAAGGGTGCCAGGATTATCAGCAATGCAAGGCCAATGGCAAAGTTTCTGACTATTTTCTCCATGTTATCCACCTCAGGCCGGGACTGTATTCTTCATTTTGTTCTTTTGCGCAACAGATTTCTCTCCGTAGAGTAGTGATGAATCTGTCCTCTGTATGTAGGCAAAGATCAATGCAGTAATCAGAGCCTCCAGGATGCCAAATCCGAAAACGTGCTCTATTAGCATGGCTGGCATTGTTATGCTCAGGGGATAGGGCATATAGAGCGGGACTCCTTCGGGGGTGTGATTCAGGATGGGCTGTATCCCGAACTCAAAGCCAGTAAGAGCGGCAGCAGCAACTAACGAAATGTAACCTGCTATGCCCGCTGCAATGACCCTTCTCGAAGATGTAATATCTGTATTCCCGCTGATAAATTTGTAAGTATAGTATGCCACAAACGGCATCACTACTGCCATATTGAAGCAGTTGGCGGCAATGGCAGTTATTCCTCCATCACCGAACATCAATGCCTGCAATACAAGAGCCACGGTGATGGCTATTACTGCCGCCCAGGGTCCCAGGACGATGGCAATTATTGCGCCGCCTACAGCGTGGCCAGTGCTGCCTCCCGGAATTGGCACATTGAACATCATAATGACAAAGGAGAAAGCGGCCGCCAGGGCCAGCAGCGGAACCTGCCTGGATCTCAGCTCCTTACTCAGTCTCTTTCCGGCATAATACCAGATAGGGATCATAATGATCCAAAATGCTATGTATGTATTTGGCCCTAGATAGCCATCAGGAATATGCATAGTTTCACCAGATACCAAAATATCATTCAATTATAAAAGACTATCTTCAATCATATAGAGTAACAATTATCCCTGATTCGTATGCCTTAATCGGGTAAGAAAATAGTGGCACATTATCCTGGCAGTTACTGGTTTTGGCATAAATACCAGGGCAGTTCATTACTTAGCAGAGCCAGATGGTGAAAATTGAATAGGGAGACTCGAAGAAACCTCACACCAAACACACCTGGCACGCGAGCTACTCTCAGATGGAATCGATTCCCATGCCCGGGTATGATACGCATGAGCATGGAAACCACTGGTGCATGTAGAGCATTATATGCACGACTTTATCATCGATCGGAGCAACATACGATTTTTGACCGTTTTGATTATTTTAGTACTTTTAATAAATATGAGAGAAAAGGTTATGAATTCATGTTACATCAGTTAATTATTAGTGGATATCTTAAAATAATATAAGCTATACGTGCTAACATCGAGATGTATCAGGGAGGGAATGATCTGAGAGAGATTATCTTATTGCTGGCTTTCTTTCTGCTGATGGGCATTGCCACAGCCGATAACTTGGAAAATGAGGAGCAATTAGAGGAGAATAATGCTGCATATAACAATCCGACAACATTGGAAGAGAAAAATCTGAAATTCAACTTTGGACAGAACGTGATCGGCACAGGCTTCTTTGCTGCCTATAAATATGCTCAAATGCCGGATGTCCTTGGAACTGAAGGACGCCTGTCCAACGGCGTTGAGGCGAAGAACAAAGCCCACGGCAGCGGGACGATAGATATTGATTCAATAATATATGCAGAGAGTTGATACATCAATAAGACCTGGATCAACGGGGCTTACGACGAAGATGGTGAGGTGATCGAGGATGAGGAAGAAGCCACTAGCGTTGTTCAGATGAAAGAAGATAGCAAAATGACTTACAGCCCGTTGGTAATGGGCCTTGGATCAGGGTACTATAGTCTCAATCCCGTTGTCTTCAATTCCCTATTGAAAGAAGAAGATTGGATCAAGAACCGCGATGGTTTGAATTCTTTGTATCATCGTGTGGATCACGCTCAAGGATTGAATAAGGTGCTTGATGCTCAATCAGATGCCACAAATACCACAATGAACATAGAAGAGGATCTGGTTGATGGCCGGGCGCACTTTGGAGTGCTTCAGATTCAGGGAATCCCGGTGGATGAAGAGCCTGAGGAAGAATCAGAAGATGAATCGGAAGAAGAGTCAGAGGAGGTTCAAGTCCTCGGCCTGGCAATGAAAAACTGGAAGAAGCCTTTGATAGAGATAGATGAGGATTACCTGGGGAGCTTTCACATTAAGAAGAATATGAATCTTTACATATCCTCAGAGGAGGCAGAGGAGGAAGATCCATGGCTGCCCTGCTGTTTTGGCGGATTTAATGACATGAACTATGCAGATGCAGAGGCCTTCAAGTCCGCCAGAGGCGTCTTCGATTGCATTTGCTTCAGAGTTCCAGCTAAGGCACAATTCCCAAGACGATCAACGGATTCGTCATCAATATTTTTTTGATAATTATCAGATAGATACCACTCCGATCCAATAAGTCGAACATGTATGATCCGAGAACGCTGCGCTTGCGGACCGAATATCATAGTTATTACAAATTGTGACTCGAATACCTATCGAGAACTCTATTTTAATGCAGGACCAAGCTGAAAATTCGCTGAGATCAAACTGCGTGCGGCCACCCCACCCTAAAGGATGGGGTATGCTTCGGGCCGCACGCCCTCACGCCCGGTTTTATGGAATCCAGAAATCGTCGAGTCTTCGTTGCCCAGATCCCCTTGATCCATACGATTGGAACTCCGCTTTCGGTTTCCCCTGAGATTCCTTAATATAGTGCTTGATTGTATCAGCAGTCACATTTCCTACGGATCGAAAGAACTTGCCACTTGACCATAGGTTTCCACCCCAATAGCGTTTCTTCAATTCAGGATGAAGCTTGAACAACCTATGCGAACTGCCTCCTTTCAAATATTGAACGACTTTTGATAGAGAAGTGCTTGGGTGGAATTCCAAGAACAAGTGAACATGATCCGCTACAATTTCCATGGCATGAATTTTGTAGCCTTGCTCCATGCAAATATTTTTGAGGATCAACTCGCAATCCTTTTTAACTTGCCTATTGTAGAATATTCTGTATCGATACTTGGGCACCAGCACGATGTGGTAGGTGATTTGACCATAGCCATGGCTAAAACTGCACAATTCCAACGCTTATCACATCCTAGCCATAGGTGGGTGGCACCACCTGTGGCTAAGGTGCCAAGTACAACCTCATTTTAAAAGAAGCAATCGTTTTATCGATTTAAGAGAGCACAAAGAACGGGCGAGGGTTCACTTCATCCCCGACCTGAAGGTCGGGGTATTCGTGACCCTCCGCGCTCCCGATGTAATAAAATATGGAGATAGCTAATTGAATAAGCTATCTGGTGAGGTTTTGTGGATTGACCACGAACCATAGGCCGTCTATTGACTGTCCATTGGTCTCAAGGGGTTTGGTATCCTTACTATATAGGTAGAGCGGCCACCCTTTATATGTAAGCTGTTTTTCGCCGTCATCTCGGGTGATGACATCGAAATCTATGGATTTCAACTCGGGATTTATAGTCAAATTTTCTTCATAGAAAGGCTGCCATATCCTGGCACAACTGCCATAGCAGGTGCTTATTTCTTTATCCTGAGGATCGCTCAAATAACGATAGAGTGTAAAGAATGTCTCATTGGTTAAATAGTTCCCGAATTCTTTGCTGTCGACCATATTAACCGTGTAAGCATCTCTCGCACCAGTCGTGATATTTATAGTCATCAAGGCAACAATAGCCAAAATTAATGCACAGAGATTGACTGACATAGGACCACCTACCGATCTAACGCACCTACTGAGGTTTAAAGGTTTTGTATGAAACATAGCTTCTCATCAAAGGTATCTGTAAGTTTTGAGAGATATTCTCGTGTTGAGGCATTGCTGATAACAATAGCAGAATCGCATATTTCAAGATGTTTCGACGCTAAGGATGGAGGAGTTGGTCAAAGCTTTGGTCTGGATAGGCTATCCTCATTTGAAGTCTCTCGAATGCAAAATTCTGGACGAAAAGTTGTTGAGTTCTCAAGAAGCCGATTGAAGCCATGATCCGTTATCTTCTTGTGGATACAATATATTTTGAAGTTAGACACGAGGGCTCGGTGCAAAATCAGAACTCTCCTTATTGTCACGAATTCGCGAAGATGGCCTTAGAGATATTCTTGGGGCCAGCGTAGCAGAATCAGAAGGTAACGGTTTTTTGGACAGCTCCGTTTCCGAGTCTTAAGGATAGGGGCTGAGAAGTGTAATTACGGTGAGATCTGATGCGCATAAGGAATCAAAATGATGAAATAAGTTGGCAAAGTGTATCTTGATTAATAAAATAATGAATGAATAACAGGCAAAGTATTTATCTATAGAGGAATAGAATAGTAGTAGATACAGAGCATCTACGAAATTACAGCAAATTCGAGACACTTCCGAGTTATTTTTCCAATTAGATGTCAAGAGACCTACGATCAGTGTATTGCCGTCATAACTTTTCATGCTTTTCTGATGTCCTCTTTAACTATCTATAAATTAAATATGGGGAAGACAAGAGAAAGCTATAAATTACATAATCAGAAAACAAGAGCGTGAAGAGGAAACAAGATGTCAAGAATCCGTGAAGGACCATTTGTTCAGTCTGACTCCGTCATATGTTGGGACGTGCCCATCGCGGACAATGCGAAAGGTACGGATATTACCTTGACCGACATTTCGAGGGGTGCTATTGATAAAACGGTATCCTCTCTGTGTCCTGTATGCCTCAAGGTGGTTTCAGCACACATATTTCAGGAGAATGGCAAGGTCCTCATGGAGAAAGAGTGCGATGATCATGGAAGTTTTCGGGAGATTTATTGGTCCGATGCAATATTATATAAAAGATTCATTAAGTATTTGCAGAACGGTCACAAATCAAGCAACCTTACCTCAGAGCAAAAGGGATGTCCTCTCGATTGCGGCATCTGCAAAAATCATATCACGAGCACCCTGCTTGGTAACATAGATCTGACCAGCAGATGCAATATGGCCTGTCCTATATGTTTTGCTGATGCCGGAGGCGACCATCTGGACCCCAGTTTGGACGAAATTTGGTCTATGATGAAAAATCTCAGAGCAGAAAAACCGGCCCCCTGTCCGGCCGTACAGTTTTCTGGTGGCGAGCCGACCCTGAGAGACGATCTGCCAAAGATAATTAGCCTTGCTAAAAAATTGGGTTTTTCGCAGATCCAGATAGCGACTAATGGCCTGCGCCTCGCTAAAAGTCTGGAATTTTGCAAATCGATCCAGAAAAGCGGCCTGAACACGGCCTACCTCCAGTTCGATGGAGTAACTCCTGAGCCATATATATCGAATCGCGGCCGGGATATTCTGCCAATAAAGCTTCAGGCCCTGGAGAATTTAAAAAAGGCAGGCCTGGAAAGCGTGGTGCTGGTTCCAACGCTTGCAAAGGGCATAAATGATCATCAGGTGGGAGAAATAGTTGGATTCGCCTCTAAAAACCTGGATATAGTTAATGGTGTGAACTTCCAGCCTATCTCGTTCACTGGAAGGATGGATGCAGAGGAAAGAGCAGAAAAAAGGATAACTATACCAGATTTCTTTGCCCTTTTAGAGGAGCAGATGAACAACGAGATTACACGGGATGACTTTTATCCCATACCTTTCATAATTCCACTATCTGAGCTATTAGCTGCACAGTCAGATAGGGTCCAACCTGTCTTTACCATTCATCCTTGCTGCGGCGCTGCTACCTACGTTTACAAGTTCAATGGCCGTCTGGTTCCCTTGACGAGATTTATCGATGTCGAAGGGCTGCTGGAAAGAATCAGGATAGAGGCTGAGAACTTCAATGGATCCAGCTTTAGTAAGCTTAAGATGACCGGCATGATATTAAAGGAGCTGCCCAAGTTTGTGGATGAGGATCTGGCACCAAGCGACCTGAAATTAACTCGAATGCTCATCAGCATCTTTAGAAATGGGACACGTGAATCTTTGAGAGAGTTCCATAAAAAGACCCTTTTTATTGGAACCATGCACTTCCAGGATGCCTATAATATTGATCTGGAGAGGCTGCAGAGATGTGGCATCCATTATTCTTTGCCTGACGGGAGGGTCATACCGTTCTGCGCTTATAATATTCTTTACAGAAATGCTGGGGATTGCAGACAAATTGAAACTACTTAAAAGTTAAGAGATAGGAAAAGCTCTGACGCTCAACATCTCGGCTCTCCTTCTGCTGCTCGAAGACGCCTTCCGCGAGAGTATATCATTTCGAGGTCTAATTGAAGCTGTAAGATTTCATATGAGTCGTAATCTTTTTAATCGTTTTGGTATCTCAAAAGGATTAAGGGCCAGGGCCCGAGATGTAGCAGGTGAGGAGCCAGCCGAGAACACCATGCCGCTCTGGCACAGATTAACGATGGTTTGGCAATGTTGGACGGATGGATCAGAAGAAGGGTCTTTTGGTATGCCAAAAGAAGCCAGGTAGTGAAATGGCGAGCCAAAAGGAGCGGAGACTGCGCAAGATGCGGCAGATGCTGCCATGGCTGCCCTGCACTCGATGCCAGAGGCAAACGCTGCAAGATATATAGGATGAGGCCGAGCATATGCAAAGCTTTTCCGCTCACGCCTGAGGACATAAGAAGGGTTCACACTTGCGGATACAATTTTAAAAAATAATGAAGATATGATATAAAAGCTTGAGAGGATCACCAAATGGATGCGATAGTGAGAGCGAGCTGGAAAGACCGATTCTGGGCCTGGCTGATCGATGTGCTTCTTGTGGCAATCCCGTGGTCCAGCGTCATGACCATTTCAACTGCTGGTGCCAATAGTGCAGAGGGACTGGGGATCCTTGCGGTACTGCTTTTTATCTACTGGACGGCACTGGAGGGCTACCGCGGTCAGTCTCTGGGAAAGATGCTCATGAACGTAGTGGTGGTGGGTCCTGTGGGCGAGAAGATAGGGTTTCGAGATTCGGCCCTGGAGAGCTTCGGCAAGGCTTTTTTCCTGCCGCTGGACTGCCTTTTCGGATGGATTGCCTACAAAGGAAGCGGCCAGAGGGCTTTCAACAGGTTTTCTGATACCATTGTCGCTGAGGTAAATGAAGTGAGCTGGTGTGGGCATTGTTAAAAGACAACAATCCGGAAAACGCTCACAGGAATCAAATGCATCTTCTTTTTTGACCCGGATCTCTGGCCCGCCCTATCTATGCGAAGCCGCATGAGCGGGCGTCCCGACGTTGGCGGCCATCCACTCGACCCGAACAAGGCAACAGGCCTGCTGCGCCCCCCGCCAGGCCCTCAGCATCCCGATTCAGACCAATGCAACCCGCATCCAAGCCAGCTCCCGATATCGACGGTGATCCAAAACTTCCAGCCTGCCTAAGAGATGCTCGACAAAAGCTTATTAAGGAGAAGATGCGACTGGGAAGTACGTTATAGGCAAATGACGAAAAGCCTATCGCCAAATGGTTGGAAATCATTGGAGGCATATAACTTGAATAAGAAATACATGATTCTTCCCCTACTGCTTGTGTTCCTCTTTACAGCAGGCCTGTCCCTGGGTCAGTCCGCCAATAATACGAGTACTATGGAGAATAATACAACTGCACTGAATAATACAACTGCTGCAGTAAGCATCGTCTCTCCGGGAAACATAACCGTTGTCACAAATGAGAGCCAGCTTGCGAACGCGACCATAGCATCAAATGCAACCCTTCCCGGGAATGTAACCGGTGAAGGGAATGCGATCGCAGGCACTAATCTGAAGTTCATCTGGGCCGTTACGGGTGTCGAGGCAGATCAGATCACCATGGTCCTGGACCAGGACGGCACGGATCTCTTCGGCCAGGCCAAGTACGAGCCCCAAGGCGGCATGGCCTGGAATGCTGAAGTCACAGGAGCCATTGCCGGCGATAAGGTGGATCTGACCATCACCGCCCAGAAGGATAACGAGCTGGTAAGTTCAAAGCTCTCCGGGATCCTGGATAACCTGAATGGAACCATTCAAGGCAATTATACGCAGACAAGTCTGGGTAAGATCATAAACAAAGGCACCTTCACCGCCATGCAGATCAGCCCGGATACATCCAGCTATATTTCTGCTACCATCGAGGAGCCCATAGCGGCAGCGGAGACTCAAGCAACCGTAGACGCCTCTGCTGATGCGGCGACCTCACCCAGCGAGACAGAAACGGCGGAAAAGCCCAAATCAAGGTTTGTTGATGTCCGCGAGTATGCCGATAAGATGGGTCCAGGCGGCGACCTCAGCGGCGTTCCACCCGGCATGGGCGGAAGCCTCTAGATCAAGAGGATTAGCGGCAGAGAGAAGTGAAATGCCGCTTCCTTTTTTCTATTTTTAAAATACACCTTTGATCTTATCTCTGCATCATTTCGGATCGGAGCCTTGGGAGCTTTGGCCTGTGCGATCGACTCGTTTTGGGAGAAGGCTTTTGGGATTTGAAACGCCTGCAATTTGAAAGGCTTAATATGGAAGAAGATGAGAAAGATGCTTATTGTCAAATGACGAATACTTGATTATCATTCATCGTCGAAAGTTGAAAAACCAACGGCAAAATTGGAGGCCTGAAATTGATAAAGAGACTTATGATTCTTCCTCTGGTGCTCATATTCATCATAGCCGCGTGTCCGTCTCTGGCGCAGGCTCAGTCTCTGAATAATTCGACCAATGAGACAAATATTCGCGAATTAAATGAAAGCGGCAATGGTTCTGTCCCTAATCTGAGCTACATCTGGTCTGTAATGGGAATAGAAACAGGCCCTGTGATCATGGTCCTCGAACAGGAGGGCGAAAACCTCTATGGCCAGGCAAAATATGAGCCAGATAGCGGCCAGTCATGGAATGGCGTAGTTATCGGTTCCGTAAAAGGAAATAGTGTAGATCTGGTCCTGACATCTCTAAGTGGCACTGAACAGACCGCCAACCTGTTGAAAGGAAATATCGATCCGGAAAGCCAGTCGATCATGGGCGATCTCACGAAGGTCAGCAATGGGCAGATCTCTCAGCGAGGCGAGTTCGAAGCTCTATGGATCAACCCTGACGTATCCAGCTATGCACCAGCTATTGTCACGGAGCCAAAAGCCCCGTCAACAGCCTCTGCACA
>CAWJKV010000001.1:0-34159 GCA_963843555.1 uncultured Methanosarcinales archaeon | reverse complement strand
AGATCAGTTCATTGTTCTCCACCTGATTATGACGTTTGCAGATCCAGTCAACTCAATCGAATAGCGTCCAGCTCTGAGCTGTTTTGCAGAGACTGTCCTATTATATTTATTATAAAATGCAGAAAGTAGGCCTCGTCTTGGCGATAGCCATTCTGTCCTGCAAAGATCACCCAATCCGATGCCCCAGCATCGAGTATCTGCATTCCAGCGTCTTTCAGACCGGAGAAGAGATGACGACCCGAACGGCTATCCCCAGAGAGGTTACCGTTCACTAATCGTTCATCCATGGTTTTATGGTACAGATTTAGGATCAGATCATCAAGCTCTTCATCAATTGCCGGCTCTAAAACTGTCAAACCATCGAAGTTAATTGTAAAATAAAAGAGCCCCCTCTTTTTGAGCAGCTCTGACATCAGAGGAAGTGTGACCCGAATATCCACAAGATCTAAAAAAGCGTTGGCTATTATTAGATCAAATTTTCCCTTCTCATGAGAGGCAAAATCAAAAAAATCCTCATTTTTGAATCTGATCTCGACCCGCTTATCGCTCCCTGCTAGGCACCAATTATCCGCAGAGGACTCTTCGAATCGCATGTCATGGCCGGCAGCCCAGTCTCGCATCCGCTCTTGAGCCCGAATTTTGTTCTCCTCACTAATATCGATGGCGGTATAAATTACGGAGTTGAGCAGCCTTGCATCCAGCAGGCGCTCGATCATTGTGCCGATACCTGCTCCTACCTCCAGAATCCGTACAGGTTTATCAGGAGAGGATTTTATCCTCCCCAGCCTTTGAACCAGTGCATTCCAAACGTGGCGATTTAAGGAGCGATCATCAATACCTTTCTTGGCTTCAAGATAGCGAGTGAAGGAATATTTCAATCAAATCAAACCCTGCAAAAAGCTTCGAATATTTTCCATAGAATTCTCCCATGTGGGTTGAGTTTGATAACGATCCAGGGCAGCAAGGCTCATCTCCAATAATAGCTCCCGATTTTTCGCCAATCGCGTCAAATATTCCGCCAGAGCGGCATAATCGCCGGGCGATACCAGAAAGCCATCCAACCCGTGCCTGATGATCTCTCCTGTCCCGCCGCAATTTGTGCCGATGGCCGGAAGACCAAAACCCATGCCCTCCAGGTAAGCTATGCCAAATCCTTCATAAAAGGAAGGAATAACCAGCAGATGGCTCGCTTTCATGCAACCGGCCAGGTCATCGTCGCTCAGTATGCCTCTGAAACACACAACACCAGCCAGGCCGTCTCGCTCTATCTGCCGGCAAACCGACTTAAAGTAGGAGGGGTCCTTTTCCGTATCTCCCACCACATTGATGATGAACTGATTGGCTGGCGATCCTTTCAGTGACTTTAGCAAAACGTGCAATCCTTTGCGCGGTATGATGTTGCCGATGAATAACAAACGCAGGGCACCCTCCTGTTGCACTCTCTTGCAGATTTCCGGCCTGCTGATCTGGGGATGCAAACGATCTCCACCGGGATTTGCGATAAGGCAGTGATCATTTTGAGACCTGTAATCATTTGATGATAATTTACTTGAAGATAATAGATCCGCAACAATCCTTTGAGTAGCCTGGCTGTTGCAGATGAGACCATCCAGGCCGGATAGATACTGGCGCTCAACCAGACGGTAGATCTGATTTATCCAGAAAGGATTATCCTCGCAGCATCGCAAGTGGTGGACGATGGATACAATTGGATAGCTTGATTTTTTACGCAGTCTACGGTTGAGCATGATCAGGGAGGGATGATTCAGTTCATCTTGAAGCAACAATTCACAATCGAGGCCTGCCAGCTGATGGAACAATTGACCGGAGAAATTATGCAAAAGATGGTGCGCATAACTACGATCCGGCAAGGAGATGATTTCAACTTTATCCAGGTGCCCTCTCAAAAACTCCACCAGCTTGCGATCATAGAGGTAGCCTCCAGATAGCCTATCCAGGCTGCCGTAGATCATCAGGCCGATGCGCATTTAGCCTCTGGTGCCTCAATTTTCTCCTCTCTCAAGCCTGTAAGACGCCCAAGCAATATCATTTTCCCATATTTTTACAGTTAGAACCCGAACATCTTGCGCCTTTATCTTATCACTGAGCGTCCTGCAAATGATGAATGCAAACCTTTCAAGACTGGGATTCAATCCGGCAAATTCCGCCAGATCATTTAGAGTTTTATCTCTATAATAAATCATCAACTCTCCTAAATGAGATTCTACATCCACAATATCAACTAAAAAGCCGTGCTGATTCAGATCGCCTCCTTCCAGCTGCACTTCGATTTGATAATGATGGGAATGCCTTTTGTTCTCCTCCCCCAATCTCCGCCTATCAAGTAGTGCTGAGCTACAAAATCCCTCTTTACAGCTATTGCATACGTCATCTCACCCTCTTCAATTTATTATACACATCTCATTGGTACGTGAGCAAAATCTGGATTGCCGATCCAGCCTCCTGATCAAGGATATTGTAGGCCTTTGCTGCTTCCCGAATTGGGAAACGATGAGTGACGAAGCGACTTGGTTTCAATTGGCGTATCATCTCCCAGGCAACTCCTAGACGGCGTGCTTTTGTCCAGCGACCCTGAAATTCTGAGGCGAGGGTGCTGACCTGGCTGCTAATGAGTCGGATCCTGCTGCGGTGAAACTGTCCGCCCAGGCTCAGGCTGGAACGCTGGCTTCCATACCATGATCCAATCACTATCCGACCTGCAAATCCTGTGGCTGCTAGAGCCTGATCCAATGCGGCCGGAGATCCGGAGACCTCATAAGTAAGGTCTGCGCCGTTTGGCAAGTATTCTGCCAGTCTTTCCTGGAGGTCAGCATCCTCCGGATCGAGGCAGACCTTTGCACCGACTTCTCGGGAAACTTGTCGCCGCATTGGGAATCGATCCAATGCGATCAAGCTTGCCAGTGGAATACGAGCCAGGAGACCAGTTGTCAGCAAACCCACAATACCCTGGCCAAATACTGCCACATCCTCGCCGATCAGAGGCTTGCCATCCATTAGAAAATTGATCGCTGTTTCCATATTGGGCAGGAATACGCCATCATCCGGTTTTATGTCCTCTGGAAAGAGCATTAGTGTCTTTGGGTCGGCTATGAAATGGCTCTCGTGTGGATTGAAGGCCATGACCAAACGGTCTTTCCATTGGGAATCTACATCACTTTCCTATATCAACAACTCTCCCTGCTGCCGAATAGCCATATTTTATAGGATATGAGAAATCTTTCGAAAGGGAGACGATATTTTCGTCAACAGAAATATTTCCCGGAAATTCCCCCCGATAAATCAGAGATTCAGTCCCAGGACTTATGGCAGATAGCAGTGTCTCGACCAGCACCTGATTATCTCCCATTCTTGGCAATTCTTCCTCCTGCACCATAACCTGGCGTTGATTGGTGAAATAAAGAGAAACCCTATTTGAAGACGGCCTGAAGTTCGCCTTTCGTTCTAATTTGCTGTCGCCAATAACGGATTCGTTCATATCCATATCCAAACTTCCCCCTATCTCTTTCCAGCTTTGCCGGCTCTTATCTTAATCTGTTATTATTAAGTATTAAATTTATTCCAGCCATTGGATGCGCATCTTTGGGTCAATCTTTGCAGATATTAGAACATTCAAGAAATATAAAGCAATAATTAAATAAGGTTATTTGTTTATCGCATTCAATATTCTTTAAGTTTTCCAAGGCGCGGAATTTGAAAAGGATCAGCAGCTTAGCAATGTGGAGATGATACGACAGTCGCTTCAACCCTCCGGGAAGAGGCGCGGCGTCGGCACAGGAGAGACCTGCTGCTGGAAAAAGAATATTTGGGATTGCGGAACTACTGCACAGCTTCCGCATACTGGCTGCTGAACTCCTCGCACTGGTCGATGATGCGGCGAGTGGCCTCTTTCAGGACAACTATGGGATCAACCCCTGAGTCGTGATCCTGAAGACGGGGTTATCCATGACCGGAAACTTGGTGTCGTAGGTGGCCATCAGCACCCTTTCGTCATTCAAAAGCTCAGTTCTGAGCAGGTTCAGGATGGTATGCCCTTCACCCACAAACTCTATGACGGCCTGGTTCTCCGTCTTAGTGATAATTTTCAGATTCAACTAGACCACACCCAATCCATATGCTGAGCTTGTCTTGCGCGTCTCGGTATTGCCGCAATTGGGACAGACCAGTTTTCCGTCTTTGCGCATCAGGCCGGTAAGGCACCGACTGCAATAAGCCTTGATCACGCCCAGATCGTCATCGCCTGTGGAGAGCCTCATCTGCCTCTCATCCATGATCCTGGCCTTGAGGATATCGCGCAGAGAGAAAAGGTTGCGCAGATCCTTGACATAGGAGTTCCTCACATTGGAGATGTGAATGGTGGCCTCCTCGTCTGAGATGGGCCGGTCCTCATGGCCCTTCTTAAAGGCCAGAGAGACTATGACCAGACTGTCCTTAAGGTCAATTACCTCGCCGACTACTATATCGCCCTGACAGAGCTTGACTGGGGCGTTGGTCTTGGGTATAACACTGGCAGATCTGGTCTTGGAATCGACCTTAACCAGTCCCGCTGTAGTTGCAAAAATCATTCCTCCCCTGGCGTAGGTGCAATCTCCGGGAACGAACTCCTCAGCCGATCCCACCACATCTCCAGGAAGCACAAAGCTGCCGTCCATCATTTATTCCTCTATAATTCCAATATATGCGCGTGTTACTACCAGCATCATTTCTAATATCCGATTTCTAATGTCAGCATCCAGAACTACTAATATCTAAGACTACTGGCATGTTATTCTATAAAGCTCAACCTCAATGATCTTGATATCCTGGCTATGAAACTCAAAGCACCTCTTCATGGGAAAGGGAATGCGATAGACCTCCTGCACGACGCAGGGCTTTACAAATCCGCTGACGAAACCTAGGCTACCCAGGTTATGCAGTGAATAGATGGTCCTGGCGATCTTTTGGGCTTTGGAGAGAAAGGCGCGGTCGCCTCTGCTTGCCTTCTGGGCTCCAAAGGGCGGATTCATGATCACGGTATCGATGCCTTTGAGGTTCACTGAGTTCACATCGGCGCGGATGAAGTCCACATCGACACCAAGCTTTTCTGCATTTCGTCTGGCCACGGCCAGAGCCCCGGCATCGATCTCCACGCCAACGGCCTTTGTTGCACCCAGGAGGGCCGCGCCCACTGCCAATACGCCTGTCCCGCAGCCCAGGTCGCATACGGTACCTAAATCGCCGCGCAGACCTGCCAGGTAAAGCATCTCCGCTGCGACCGAGGCGGGCGTGGCATACTGCTCCCTCTGAAAAGAGGGATTAGAAAAACCCTCCAATCGCTCCAGGGCAATCTCTAGCTGCTTTTTCTTCATCCCTTAGGGCAGACATGCCGCACTGCCTATATCAAATATAGTATCACCTCTATTGCCAGGAGCAAGACGACGAGGACAGTCAGAGCCTTAAGGAGAAGTATACCTTTCGAGCGGCTGAGTAGACCTTCCTTGGCGTCCAAAGACGAATCTTCCGGGTCCGGGACAGCCTCGCGAGCAACAGGACCTACTCCCTCAAGCCTGATCTCTTGCGGCTCTGTGTCATTCCCATAATCGGCAAACCCTTCAACTGGCTCTGCAATTGGTCCATCGACCTGCCCTTCATCTCTCCCAATTATCTCCATCTCCGACCTTATTGGCGCCCGGCTCTCGCCACGGAATGATTGAGTCTTTGGAGAGAGAATGACCTGGCCATAACTCCGGCAGGGCACGCTCGCACTGACAGGAACAAGCCAGCCTTCCTCGGGACTTATTATTTCCGAGACAAAGACCTCAGAGGCTTCAAGGGTGCCATCGGCAAGTATCAGGCCTCTAGCGACAGACCTCTCGGGAGAGATCTCGAGATTAGGAAGATCAGTTTCGCTGATGGGTTCCGGATTCGGCTCCACCTCCAGCTCATCTATCTTGATTTTTTCGGCTCCAATGCGTTTTCCAGTTTCAGGCATAAGATTCAGGGCTTCATCCCAGGCGAATATTGCACTGCCATCATCGATTTCCGCCAGCAAATTGTCCGCCATAACCTCTGCAATAATTAGAAGTGCATCTCTCTCCGGCCCAAAGCTGAGCTGATTGTTGCGCAGCTCATCCTGCATATTTCCATTATCTTTGCTCGCCTGCGCTTCCAGGATCGCTGCCGCCTCGCTCAGCCTGCGAGAATACCTCCCTTTTGGATCCTTTTCTGCAGCCAGGAAATGCTTTCCAGCGCTGCGGAAATTTGATGCGGCGGCATAGAGTTTCTCTGCAGGGTCCGTTCTGGATCTTTCTGCCTCAATGCTGGCACAAAAATTGCCGAGACCCGTGCAAAGGCAGCAGTTGATATCACCGGATGAGCACTCTTCAGCGCCGCCCATTAGCAGCTCGCTGGCATTGGCGACGGCCTTGATCAGCCTCCAGGGCTCGCTTCCCAGAAGCTTTATGGATCTGGCCTCCTTCATCCCGGCAATGGTCTTCTGCAGACCCTGTATCTTGATTTTCTTCGAATCAGTTGCATTTGCGGCTGCCGTGTCCAGAGATGCCATAGCCCTCTCGGCCAGGGATACTGCCTCCTCATCAGAGACCTGGCCGGAGAGCTTGGCCAGGTAGGATCGGCTTTTGGCTATTCCTGCGGCAACTTTGATCTCAGGCTGAACATGGGGAAGGATTGATGCCAGCTCCAGGAAACGATCTGAGGATCGGGCAAATTGTCTGGAGGCCTCCAAACGTTGCGATTGGCTCGATCCGCGGCCCAGTTCTTCAATGGCCTCTGCCTCATTCAGACAATTTCTTGCAATCGTGCTGTAGGTCGCGGCCAGGCAGGAGAGAGCATTCGGATAGTTGGGCTGCATATTGCGCCTGATCAGAAGTATGGCCTTCTCCAGGGATTCGCGAGCCGCGGTTGCTTCACCCATCTCCAGATACATGCGTCCCAGGTTGGAGAGAACAATTCCCTGGCTCTGGCTTTGGCCTTGCTGCTCGAATAGGGAGAGACTCTGATTAAAGTAGCCCTGAGCCCTGTCCCAGTCCAGCGCCTCACCAGCGATCCTTCCCATCCTGTCCAGGACCCATGCCGCGCTCCTCTTATCCCCCAGCCTCTGAAAGTCGGTCAGGCTTCTCTCGAAATATCGCGCGGCCAGCTCTCTCTCACCCATATCCGCATATATCCTCCCCAGGCTTCCCGTCATCTGGGCAATGCCGAGATCGTCTCTCTTCTCCTCGAAGGTCTTCAAGCTGCGATAGCAGTGCTCTATGGCTTTTTCCCAGTCCCCGTTGCGCCGGTAGGCTGAGCCCAAATTTCCCAGCACATGGGCAAGGCCTGTACTGTCTCCCGATTTCGCAAAACTGCTGGCAGATTTCTGGTAGTAGAAGGCGGCTCTCGCCAGATCTCCCTGACGGGCATAGGCCTGTCCCAGGTTGTTCTGCAGTACCGGCCGGAGGATCTGATCGCGGCATAGAGACAGCGCCCTGTTGTAGCTATTTATGGCGAGGCTATGCATGCCAGCCCTGCGACAGATGTCGCCCAGTCGCTTGATCTCGTAGATATCCTGGAGGCTGCCCGAAAGCTTGCGGCAGATGTCTTCGTCAATCCTCGCCTTCTGGGCGCCTTCCAGCAATTTACTGATCAGTTCGGGACAGCTTCCTTCGATGGCCTTGCTATTGATTTCCTGGAGACCATCCCCTCCTTTGGAAAATGATTCATAAATCTCCTGGAGAACGACTAATTGATCCATGGATTATAAGATAACTTATATCTTTATATAGTTTTTGAATAGGTCAAATTTTGAGATTTCTATTGTCGGATTTACTATTACCGTTTACTTAGAAAATTAGCCTTACATGAGATTATACAGTCGATATTCAAAAAGAAAATTGAGATAGTAATAATAGTTTGCCTGTTGGGATCGACCCCATTCATCACAAATAGGTCCAACCCAGAGGCATAATCATCTGAAATCATCTTGAAGAAGCCTTTTATATCATGGCCCGGAGCATTTTTTGGGAGATTCGCCAGAATGGAGTTCACTGCGCAGGAAAAATATGAGTTTAAACGTCTTCTTGACGGCCTTCGGACCAAGACAGGCAGAGGAACGGAGCTAATTTCCCTCTACATTCCTCCCGACAAACAGATCTCGGATGTCACTGCCCAGCTTCGCGAGGAGTACGGACAGGCATCCAACATCAAATCCAGGGTCACCCGGCTCAGCGTGCAGGGCTCTCTTGAGTCGGCCATGTCCCGGCTCAAATTGATCCCCAAGCCACCCGCAAACGGCGTGGTCATCTTCATCGGCAGCGTGGATGCAGGTGCCAACAAGACCGAGATGTACAGCGTCGCCCTGGAGCCGCCGGATCCGATTGTGACTTACCGGTATCACTGCGATTCCTCTTTTCTGCTCCAGCCGCTGGAGGAGATGCTGGCCGACAAGAAGACCTTCGGGCTCATAGTCCTGGACAGGCGCGAGGCGGCCATCGGTGTTCTAAGAGGCAAATACATCGAACCCCTAAAGCACCTCACCTCTACCGTGCCTGGCAAACAGAGGAAGGGCGGGCAGTCCAGCCACCGCTTCCAGCAACTGCGCTTGATCGCCATCCACGACTTTTATGGAAGGATCGGGGAGTCCGCCAATGATGCCTTTCTCCCCATAGACCCCAAGGACCTGCAGGGCATCCTGGTAGGCGGGCCATCTCCCACCAAAGAAGAGTTCATAGATGGCGGATTCTTGCACCATGAGCTGCAGCGCAAGGTATTGGGTGCTCTCGATGTCTCCTATACCGATGAATCGGGGCTGTATGAGCTGGTGGATGCCGCTCAAGACCAACTCCTGGACCTGGAACTGACCCAGGACAAACTGGTGATGCGCCGCTTCATGAAGGAGCTGGTCAGCGACCACGGCCTGGCTGCCTACGGCGAAAAGGAGGTTCGCCACAACCTGGAGCTTGGCTCCGTCGAGGTCCTTCTCCTCTCCGAAGATCTGCGCAAGACCAGGGCCAAGATCGTCTGCACCAATCGAAGCTGCGACTTCTCCGATAGCCAGACCCGCTGCCGGCGCCGCAGCGCCTTTAGGTAACTGCCTGAAGTGCGGAAGCCCCCTATCCATTGCGGAGGAGACGGATATCGTATCTGATCTGTCCGGGCTGGCAGACTCAAGCGGAGCGCGGTCAAGATCATCTCCACCGAGTTTGAGGAAGGGGCACAGCTTTACAAGGCCTTCGGCGGAGTGGCCGCCATCCTCAGATACAAGACCAGCCACCTCTAGGGGCGATGAGAACGATCGAGGTCTCTGTCCACTCATCCATCAGGCCGACAGAGCGCGTGGAGAGGGTCGTCTCCGCCATTGAGAAGCTCTTTCCCGAAATGATTATGGACATTCGGGATGACAGGGTAGAGGCCTATGGCGGGCCTGCTGCCCTGAAAATCTTTCACGAGCTTTTGAGGAAGCAGGAAATTCTGGACTCGGCTCGATCTGTCATGCTGCGTGGCCGGTCGGGCGATTCGTTCCAGTTCCAGCTGAACAAGCAGGCGGCCCTGATGGGCATGGTGAGCTTTCCGCCAGTGGAAGAGCCACTGGGCTCTTTGCATGTCCAGATAACGGGAGCGAACGGCTTATCGATTGGCTGGCACCCGATACGGTAAATGGAATGCCGATCATAGAAATAGTCGTTTGATCAGATAGATCGGAACGGAGGGGCAGGATGTTTAGCTTCTCCTCCAGCAAGCTCGTGGACAGGCCCTTTGACTGGGCGTATCAACTGGAAGACCTGGGCTACAGCGGCTGGGAGATCGTGAACGAGGGACAGCAGAAGCTAACGCGCTGAGAACCGGGCCGAGGCCATGCAGATCGTCGAGACCACCAATCTGGTCATTACCATTCACCTGCCCTACTCCGACCTGAACCTGGCATCCATGAACCAGCCCATCTGGGAAGAGACGGTGAGGCAGATGAAGAGCTGTCTGGACCTGGCGTGTGAGTTTTCCCGTCTGGCCGTCGTTCATCCCGGCCACCTCTCCCCCCTGGGAATGCAGATGCCTGATGCTGCCTGGACCCAGAACATACTCGGGCTGCAGCAGATCTGCGATCATGCCGCGGAGCTGGACATGAGGATCGCCGTGGAGAACATGGTGAACATGCCTGCGTTGCTGGGCAGAAGGCCGGAGGAGATTGTGGGAATACTGGAGACTGTGGACCGGGAGAATGCGGGCTTTATTCTCGACGTTGGCCATGCCAACACCAATGGCAACGTGGAGGACTTCCTGAAGCTAAAAGATAATGGTCATTCACGCTCATATTCATGACAACCACGGCGAAAGAGACGAGCACCTGCCTGTGGGCATCGGAACCGTTCCCTGGTCGAAGGTGGCTTCCGCCCTAAAGGATTATAAAGGGCGCATGGTTACTGAGTCCCGTTCCCTGGAAGAGGGCCAGAGGTCTGTAATGCGCCTCAAGAACTTGATGAATCGAGAATGAGTAATTCCGTAGGAGAATGAACTACTACTATGTCCAGCTTTGAGAACCTGTCCGAGAGCATGCTCGCCAGCTTTGAATCCAAAGACCAGGCCCGAGAAGAGGCCCTGCGCCTCTGCCGGGAGGTGATACGTCTTTGTTCTTCATCGATCAGATCCATGCACCGAAAGCGACCTCCAACAGCAGAGAGGCTCATGGACCAGGCGGCTCTGGGCCTGAAGAAGATCCGGGAGATCCTGTCGGATCACCAGGATGTTCGCCATGCCGGATTTGTGGACGGAGCTGAGCAGGAGTATGCCGAAGCCAAATCGTCCACTCCATCATCACCAGACATGAGATCCTCACGCCCGATGAGGTGGGAGTGGAGCTGGTGAACTATCTGGGCGGCCTTGGGGACACCACCGGAGAGCTTCGCCGTCATATTCTGGACCTGATACGAAGAGGAAAGGCGAGCGAGGGCGAGTATTTCCTGGGAGTGATAGAGGAGATTTACTATCTGCTGATGCTCTTCGATTATCCGGACGCCATCACTCGAGGCCTGCGCCGCAAGAGCGACCTGGCCAGATCGATGCTGGAGAAGACGAGAGGCGACCTCACCAATGCCCTGGAGCTTGCCAGGGTTGAAGCCTCGCTATGCGTTTCCATGAATCAAAAAAGCTTAAAGCTCAAATCTTGGAGTTTTAAATCATGAAATTTGATCCTAACCAGATCAAAGAGGCCGCCCGGGAGGATTTCGACTAGACCTGGCAGCAGGGGAGAGAGTATCTTGGCAAGCCTTCCTTAAATGAGAGATATCCCAGAAATAGCTATTCTTTCGGGACCGCTCATCCCATCTTCGATACCATTCAAAGGCTCCGGGAGGCCTACCTTCGTCTGGGTTTCTCTGAGGCCATGAACCCGGTGATGGTCGATGCCCAGGACGTTTACCGCCAGTTCGGCTCGGAGGCGCTGGCCGTGCTGGACAGGTGCTTTTATCTGGCGGGGCTGCCGCGTCCGGACATTGGCATGTCGGATGAGAGGATTGCCCAGATAAACTATCTTTTGGGCCGCGAGCTTTCGGCAGATGAGGTAGAAGCCTTCCGCCAGATTCTGCATTGCTACAAAAAAGGCAAGGTGGAGGGAGATGACCTGGTGCAGGAGATTGCCACGGCCCTAAAAGCCCACGACGCCCTGATCAGCACGGTCCTGGAGGAGGTCTTCCCGGAGTTCAAGGGCTTGAAGGCAGAGGCCACGACGCGCACTCTGCGCAGCCACATGACCTCGGGATGGTTCATCTCGCTCTCCAATCTTCATTTCCGCCAGAAGCTGCCCATCAAGCTATTCTCCATTGATCGCTGCTTCCGCAGGGAGCAGGCCGAGGATGCCGCCCGGCTGATGAGCTACCACTCCGCAAGCTGCGTGATAATGGATGAGGATGTCTCCGTGGAGGACGGAAAAGCCAGTGGCCGACGGGCTGCTCAGCCAGTTCGGCTTCCAGAAGTTTCAGTTCCGGCCGGACGAGAAGAGGAGCAAGTACTACATGCCGGGAACGCAGATCGAGGTCTTTGCCTACCACCCGGGTCTGGTCGGCTCAGCCACCAAGTACAAGACCGGCTGGGTGGAGGTGGCAACCTTCGGCATCTATTCGCCTACCGCCCTATCCCAGTACGATATTCCCTATCCTGTCATGAATCTGGGTCTGGGAGTAGAGCGCATAGCCATGATACTGCACAACTCCCAGGATGTGCGAGCCCTCTCTTATCCCCAGTTCCAGACCGATTGGGACTTGTCGGCACGGGAGATGGCGCAGATGATCCTGGTGGACAAGATTCCCAGCACGCCGAGGGCAGGCCATGGCCGAGGCCATGGTCCAGACCTGCATCGAGCACGGCGACACCGTCTCGCCCTGCGAGTTCCTGGCCTGGGAGGGCGAGCTCTACGGGCGAAGGGTTAAGGTTTCGGTAGTCGAGCCCGAGGAGAACACCAAGCTCTGCGGGCCGGCTGCGATGAATGAGATCGTGGTGCACAAGCAGAATATCATGGGCATTCCCCGCACCTCCCGCTGGGAGGAGGCCTTCAGCGAGGGCGTGACCACCGGCATAAGATACATCGATGCCTTTGCCGAACTGGCCGCCTACGAGATCGAGGTGGCAGCGATGGCGGGAAAGGAGTCGGAGACGCGAGCCCGGATCGTGCGCAGCCCGGGAGACATAAACATCAAGATCCATCCAGCCCTGGAGAGGTACATCACCAGCTACAAGCACAAGATGGACCTGCGCGGACCGGTGTTCACCACTGTGAGGAGCCAGATTGTTGAGCAGAGAGATTTATGAAAGAGGCATCTTCAAATGCCAACGCCAAAAAGGCAGCGGGCGAGTCGGCAGCCGACCTGGTCAAGAACGGCATGGTGGTCGGCCTGGGCACGGGCTCCACCGTGGCCTGGACCATCAAGCGGCTGGGCGAGAGAGTCAAGGAGGAGGGGCTGGACTTCTATGGCGTTCCCACCTCCTATCAGGCCGAGGACCTGGCCATCGAGTCAGGAATAAAGCTCACCACCCTGAACCAGCATCCTCTCCTGGACCTGGCCATCGACGGAGCCGACCAGGTGGATCAGACCTGCTGGTAATCAAGGGCGGCGGGGCGGCGCACACCCGCGAGAAGGTGGTGGCCTGCTCCGCACGCAGGTTCGTGATCGTCGCTGATGAGTCCAAATACGTCGAGCGGCTGAACTGGCCCGTGCCGGTGGAGGTGCTGCCCTTCGCTGCCAAGCTGGTGGAGCAGCGGCTGCGAGAGCTGGGCGGAAAGCCGGTGCTGCGACTGGGCAAGATGAAGGACGGGCCGGTGATCACGGACAACGGCAACTTCGTGATGGATGTGGACTTCGGGACAATCGTTGATCCAAAGGCACTGGCGGCCAAGCTCTGCCCCATCCCTGGGCTGGTGGAGCACGGCATATTCGACAACCTGGACGAGCTGTATCTGGCGAGGGCGGGCGGGGTGGAGATAATCGGAAGAAGGTGATGTGGCATTTTCAGTTCACTCATCTTCACTCTCAACTGAGAATCTTGCGGAAAATTAAAATATGGTGCAAGCGGATTAGGAAATAATGGCTTCTCAATCGTCAACAATAGAATTTCTGGAAAGGCATCCTCTGCGGGAATTCGAGGTAGGCGTCAGGAAGTTCGTTCCTCTTAGGGTTACCAACCTGCAAGTGGATTATGATGATGGCTTGTGGTCTGTCAGTTTGTCACCCCTGGATGCAGTAGGAAGCTCTCCGGATTTTCGAGAAGCCAAACAAAGGCTATTTGAATACATCGACTTCCTATGGACTGAGTATGTTCTGTGCCCGGAAGAGGAACTGGGCGAGACTGGGAGAATGCTCAAAGATTTGCTTTTAGAATTGTTTACGGTGAACTGATGGTCTCAGCGCTAAGTCAGGATGAGATCGAGGCGGGCCTAGGAAGAAAGGGCTTCTGCCGCAGTCACACTGATCATAGATATTTTATCCTTTACGTCAATGGGAAGAAAGAGGCGGCCACTTTTCTTAGCCACGGGAAGAACCAGGATGTCGGTGCACCTTTGCTAAACGCTATGGCAAAGGAGCTTGGCCTCACTACAAAGGAGTTCATCGATCTGGTAAAGTGTCCAATGAGCACTGAGGAACTTTTAGCGGCGAAAAAAGAGAGGCTGGCGAACAGTTTAAGAATATTAATAAGGGGTTGATGATTTTATCTTTATTCATAGGGGCGTAGCCTCGGCAAGCACTCGGTCCCGGATGTACCAGTGCAGGGCTCTTTCGCTGACCACATCCACCTTTCGTATCGGGACGTCTATGAGATCCTGCTTGAGGGCCACGTGATCCCAAGCTGCGCCCTTTTGACGGGGATCATAATCAAGGTGTAGAGTATATTGCCATAGATTGTGGACTTGTCTGCAAAACGATCAAAGGAATTAAGATGTTGTAGGACTAGCTTAGAAAATGAAATGGCAAAAAGAGTTGGCAATAAAACGAAGGAATCCGTCGAAATAAAAGACGTTACTCTGAACGAACTATCTCGATTCTTTAATGGACCTATTAGGATCCGTACGAGCAGATTTGGTCTCCTTCGTTTTCAAATGATCACTATCGGGGATCTCGATTTCTTTCAAGAACTAATTAAGCACAATCCACCTGCTCGCGAATTCGTTATTCAAATTATTTATCATCAATTATTCTCTCCAAAATTACCAGTCGACACGATTCGTAATTGGAAAGAGAAATTGATAATTAGAGTGGCATCAATATGGGTCAAGAACAATCCAGAATTGGCTGAATATCTTACAGAAAACGAATTATCCATTGAATCAATTAAGAAAATTATTATCAATTATATGAAAAAGCAGCTCCAATACTTTTCAAGGCAGAACGAAGCATTGGTCAGAATGATGAATTTTTCTCACCCCGTTGTCGGATGCCAGGAACTCGAAAGTGCTCAAAAGTTGAGCGAGATGACGAAGCTAGCTTCCGGATATGAAAATGTTCAAAGGATGAGCGATATGGTCCTGCATAATCCAGCACTTGAAAATGCTCAAAGGATGAGCGATATGATCGGGAATCATCCCACACTTGAAAGTGTTCAAAGGGTCAGCGATATGATCGGGAATTATTCCACACTTGAAAGTGCTCAAAGGATGAGCGATATGATCGGGAATTATTCCACACTTGAAAGTGCTCAAAGGATGAGCGATATGATCGGGAATTATTCCACACTTGAAAGTGCTCAAAGGATGAGCGATATGATCGGAATTATTCCACACTTGAAAGTGCTCAAAGGATGAGCGATATGATCGGGAATTATTCCACACTTGAAAGTGTTCAAAGGGTCAGCGATATGATCTGGCAGAATCCCACACTTGAAAGTGCTCAAAGGATTCGCGGAATTATGGAAAATCCTGCACTTGAAAGTGCCCAAAGGCTCGGAGATATGATCGGGCATAATCCAGCATTTGAAAATGCTCAAAGGATGAGCGATATGATCGGGCATAATCCAGCATTTGAAAATGCTCAAAGGATCAGTGATATGGTTTGGCAAAATCCTGCACTTGAAAATGCTCAAAGGATCAGCGATATGATTGTGCATAATCCCACACTTGAAAATGCTCAAAGGATCAGCGATATGGTCCTGCACAATCCAGCACTTGAAAATGCTCAAAGGATCAGTGATATGGTTTGGCAAAATCCTGCACTTGAAAATGCTCAAAGGATGAGCGATATGATCGGGCATAATCCAGCATTTGAAAATGCTCAAAGGATCAGTGATATGGTTTGGCAAAATCCTGCACTTGAAAATGCTCAAAGGATCAGCGATATGATTGAGCATTTTCAAGTGCAGGATTTTGCCAAACCATATCACTGATCCTTTGAGCATTTTCAAATGCTGGATTATGCCCGATCATATCGCTCATCCTTTGAGCATTTTCAAGTGCAGGATTTTGCCAAACCATATCACTGATCCTTTGAGCATTTTCAAGTGCTGGATTGTGCAGGACCATATCGCTGATCCTTTGAGCATTTTCAAGTGTGGGATTATGCACAATCATATCGCTGATCCTTTGAGCATTTTCAAGTGCAGGATTTTGCCAAACCATATCACTGATCCTTTGAGCATTTTCAAATGCTGGATTAATGCCCGATCATATCGCTCATCCTTTGAGCATTTTCAAATGCTGGATTATGCCCGATCATATCGCTGATCCTTTGAGCATTTTCAAGTGCAGGATTTTGCCAAACCATATCACTGATCCTTTGAGCATTTTCAAGTGCTGGATTGTGCAGGACCATATCGCTGATCCTTTGAGCATTTTCAAGTGTGGGATTATGCACAATCATATCGCTGATCCTTTGAGCACTTTCAAATGCTGGATTGTGCAGGACCATATCGCTGATCCTTTGAGCATTTTCAAGTGTGGGATTATGCACAATCATATCGCTGATCCTTTGAGCATTTTCAAGTGCTGGATTATGCCCGATCATATCGCTCATCCTTTGAGCATTTTCAAATGCTGGATTATGCCCGATCATATCGCTCATCCTTTGAGCATTTTCAAATGCTGGATTATGCCCGATCATATCGCTGATCCTTTGAACATTTTCAAATGCTGGATTGTGCATGACCATATCGTTGATCTTTTGAACATTTTCAAATCCGGAAGCTAGCTTCGTCATCTCGCTCAACTTTTGAGCACTTTCGAATGCCTGGCATCCGACAAAGGGATGAGAAAAGTTCATCATTCTGACCAATGCTTCGTTCTGCCTTGAAAAGTATTGTAGCTGCTTTTTCATATAATTGATAATAATCTTCTTAATTGATTCAATGGATAGTTCGTTCTCTGTAAGATATTCAGCCAATTCTGGATTGCTCTTGACCCATATTGATGCCACTCTAATTATCAATTTCTCTTTCCAATTACGAATCGTGTCGACTGATAATTTTGGAGAGAATAATTGATGATGAATAATTTGAATAACGAATTCGCGAGCAGGTGGATTGTGCTTAATTAGTTCTTGAAAGAAATCGATATCCCCGATAGTGATCATTTGAAAACGAAGGCGACCAAATCTGCTCGTACGGATCCTAATAGGTCCATTAAAGAATCGAGATAGTTCGTTCAGAGTTACGTCTTTTATTTCGACGGATTCCTTCGTTTTATCGTCAACTCTTTTTGCCATTTCATTTTCTAAGCTAGTCCTACAACATCTTAATTCCTTTGATCGTTTTGCAGGCAAGTCCACAGTCTGTGGCAATATACTCTACATCTTGATTATGGTCCCAGACAAAAGGGCGCTGCTTGGGATCACGTGGCCCTCAAGCAGGATCTCTAAGACCTCCCCGATATGAAAGGTGGATGTGGTCCGCGATAGGGCTCTGCACGGATATATCTGAGACTGCATGCTTGCCGATTGCTACCCCGTTGTGAAATATTTGATTCACCCCGCCTAAATATCCGCTGACCGCTGGCCAGCTTCTCCTTTTTCACTGGCAATAATTCCTCGGTGCTCATTGGACACTCTGCTAGACCAATGAACTCTCTTTTAGTAAGGCCAAGCTCCTTTCCCATAGCGTTTAGCAAAGGTGCACCGACATCCTGGTTCTTCCCGTGGCTAAGAAAAGTGGCCGCCTCTTTCTTCCCATTGACGTAAAGGATAAAATATCTATGATAAGTGTGACTGCGGCAGAAGCCCTCTCTTCCTAGGCCCGCCTCGATCTCATCCTGACTTAGCGCTGAGGCCATCAGTTCACCGTAAACAATTCTAAAAGCAAATCTTTGAGCATTCTCCCAGTCTCGCCCAGTTCCTCTTCCGGGCACAGAACATACTCCGTCCATAGGAAGTCGATGTATTCAAATAGCCTTGTCTGGCTTCTCTAAAATCCGGAGAGCTTCCTACTGCATCCAGGGGTGACAAACTGACAGACCACAAGCCATCATCGTAATCCACTTGCAGGTTGGTAACCCTAAGAGGAACGAGCTTCCTGACGCCTACCTCGAATTCCCGCAGAGGATGCCTTTCCAGAAATTCTATTGTTGACGATTGAGAAGCCATTATTTCCTAATTCGCGTGCACCATATTTTAATTTTCCGCAAGATTCTAGTTGAGAGTGAAGATGAGTGAACTGAAAATGCCACATCACCTTCTTCCTATTATCTCCACCCCGCCCGCCCTTGCCAGATACAGCTCGTCCAGGTTGTCGAATATCCCGTGCTCCACCACTCCCGGAATCGGGCTTATCTTTGCTGCCAGAGCCTCTGGATCAACAATCACTCCGAAGTCCACATCCATCACGAAGTTCCCATTGTCCGTGATCACCGGCCCGTCCTTCCTCAAGCCCTGTCGCAGCACCGGCTTCCCGCCCAGCTCTTTGAGTTGTCGCTCCACCAGCCTGAATGCGAAGGGCAGGACCTCCACCGGCACCGGCCAGCTCAGATTCTCCACAAATTTGCTCTCGTCGGCCACAATAACAAACCGCTGCGCGGAACATGCGACAACCTTCTCCCGCGTGTGCGCAGCTCCACCGCCCTTGATCACTAACAGGCTGGCATCCACCTGATCGGCTCCGTCTATGGCAAGGTCAAGATGTGGGTGCTGGTTAAGCGTTGTCAATTTGATCCCGGAAGCTATGGCTAGGTCTTCCGCCTGAAAAGAGGTGGGAACTCCATAGAAATTCAGTCCCTCCTCTTTGACCCTCTTCCCCAGCTGTTTAATGGTCCAAGCCACTGTGGAGCCTGTGCCCAGACCCACAACCATGCCACTCTTGACAAGCTCTGCGGCGGCCTCGCCCGCTGCCTTTTTGGCATCGGCATTGGAAGACGCTTCTTTCATGAAACCTCTCAAATCCGCTTATCCTTGAATCCGCTCATAACAGAATCTGGTTATTCCTATCTCTATCCCAGAATCTGGCTTTTAACAGTGGTGAACACCGGTCCCCTGAGGTCCATCTTATGCTTGTAGCTGGTGATGTACCTCTCCAGAGCTGGATGAATCTTGATGTTTATGTCGCCGGGGCTGCGCACAATCCGTGCTCTGGTCTCGGACTCATTTCCAGCCATAGCTGCCACCTCGATCTCATGAGCGGCCAGAGCCGCAAAGGAGTCGATATATCGAATGCCTGTGGTCACACCCTCAGAGAAAGCCTCCTCCCAGCGGGATGTGTGCGGAATTCCCATGATATTCTGCTTATGCACCACGATCTCATTCAGGGCAGCCGGCCCGCAGAGCTTGGTATTCTCCTCGGGCTCGACGACAGATACCTTCACCTGTCGCCCGAAGAGCTCTCCTTCCCAGGCGACAAATTCGCAGGGCGAGACGGTGTCGGCGTGCTCAATAGCGGTCTGGACCACGGCCTCGGCGATAAGCTGCCCCTCAGGCGTGCATGGCAGCTTGTCCACCAGGATCATCTGGGCCATCTCACGAGCGGACAATTCCCAATTGGTCTGGAACTGCGGATACGAAAGGGCTCTTACATCCTGCGAGTTGTGCAGTATCATGGCAATGCGTTCTACTCCCAAACCTAAATTCATGACAGGATAGGGAATATCGTACTGGGAGAGGGCGGTAGGCGAATAGATGCCGAAGGTTGCCACCTCCACCCAGCCGCTCTTGTACTTCGTGGCCGATCCGACCAAACCCGGGTGGTAGGCGAAGACCTCTATCTGCGTACCAGGCACGTAGTACTTGCTCCTCTTCTCGTCCGGCCGGAACTGAAACTTCTGGAAGCCGAACTGGCTGAGCAGACCGTCTGCAACTGCTTTCCCGTCCTCAACGGATACGTCCTCATCCATTATCACGCAGCTTGCCGAGTAGTAGCTCATCAGCCGGGCTGCATCCTCGGCCTGCTCCCTGCGAAAGCAGCGATCCACAGAGAAGAGCTTGATGGGAAGCTTCTGGCGATGATGAATATTGGCGAGAGACAGGAACCATCCCGAGGTCATGTGGCTGCGCAGAGTGCGCGTCGTGGCTTCTGCCTTCAAGCCCTTGAACTCAGGGAAGACCTCCTCCAGGACTGTGCTGATCAGGGCGTCGTGGGCATTTAGAGCCCTGGCAATCTCCTGCACCAGGTCGTCTCCCTCAACCTTGCCTTTTTTGTAAGAATGCAGAATCTGGCGGAAGGCTTCCACCTCCTCAGGGGAGAGAGCGCGGCCCAAAAGGGAGTTTATCTGGGCGATCCTCTCATCCGAGATGCCGATATCCGGCCTGGGCAGCCCAGCCAGATAAAAGCACCTGTCCAGCACAGCCAGGGCCTCCGAGCCGAACTGGCGGTAAACGTCCTGGGCCTCGACCATCACCGGGTTCATGGCCTCATTGAAACCCAGGCGAATATAGGCCTCCCGTAGCTTCTGAATGGTATCGAAGATAGGGTGAGCGGCCCCGAAAGAATAGGTATTTCTGGGATATCTCTCATTCAAGGAGGGCTTGCCAAGATACTCTCTCCCTTGCTGCCAGGTCTTGTCGAAATCCTCCCGAGCAGCCTCTTTAATCTGGTTAGGATCAAATTTCATGATTTTGAACTCCAAGATTTAACGATTTAATTTAATTGAATTCATTTTCAAACTTTAAGACTTTTTTGAATCATGGAAACACGATAGTGATGCTTCAACCCTGGCAAGCTCCAGGGCATTGGTGAGGTCTCCGCGCGTCCTTTCCAGCATAGACCTGGCGAGGTCGCTCTTGCGTCGCAGCCCTCTGGTGATGGCATCCGGATAGTCAAAGAGCATCAGCAGATAGTATATCTCCTCGATTACTCCCAGGAAGTACTCGCCCTCGCCCGCCTTTCCGCTGCGAATGAGGTCCAGAATATGACGGCGAAGCTCGCCGCTGGTGTCACCCAGGCCGGCCAAATAGTTCACCAGCTCCACTCCCACCTCATCAGGAGTGAGAACCTCATGCCTGGTGGTGATCGAGTAGACATTTAGCGCCTCGGCATACTCCTGCTCCGCACCGTCCACAAAACCTGCATAACGTACATCCTGGTGGTCCTTCAGAATAACCCGGATCTTCTCCAGGCCCACAGCCGCCTCCTTCACCAGCCTTTCCGCAGACTGCAGGTCCTTTCGGTGCACCGATCTGATGGATGAAGAACAAAGACGGATGACATCCCGGGAAAGGCGCAGAGCCTCCTCTCGGGCCCGTCTTTGGAATCAAAGCTGGCCAGCATACTCAATGATATGTTCTCAAAGATGGACATGGTAGTAGTTACATTCTCCTCGGATTTGATCTCACTCTAGATTCATCATCTTTTTAAGGCGGTTCACGGACCTCTGCCCTTCTTCCAGAGAACGGGATTCTGTGACAATGCGCCCTTTGTAGTCTTTCAGGGCAGCTGCGACTTTTTTCCAGGGGACAGTGCCGTTTCCCACAGGCAGGTGCTCGTCTCTTTCGCCGTGGTTGTCATGCACATGAGCGTGAATCATCTTATCTTTTAACTTCAAAAAGTTCTCCACATTTCCATTGGTATTGGCATGACCCACATCAAAGATAAAGCCCGCATTCTCGCGATCTACAGTCTCCAGTATGCCTGCAATCTCCTCAGGCTGACGTCCTAATATGGCAGGCATATTAACCATGTTCTCCACGGCAATTCTCATATCCAGATTCGCGGCGTGATCGCAGATCTGCTGTATCCCGCTTATGCTTTGCAGCCAGGCAGCATCGGGCATCTGCATTCCCAGGGGCGAGAAGTGGCCGGGATGAAGGACGGCCAGACGGGCAAAATCATTGGCGAGGTCCAGACAGCTCTTCATCTGCCGCACCGTCTCCTCCCAGATGGGCTGGTTTACTGATGCCAGATTCAGATCCGAGTAGGGCAGATGGATGGTAATAGTAAGATTTGTGGTCTCGACAATCTGTTTTGCCTCAGCGAGGTTCTCGCGGGTTAGCTTCTGCTTTCCTTCGTTAACAATCTCCCAGCCGCTGTAGCCCAGATCTTCCAGCTGATACGCCCAGTCGAAGGGCCTGTCAACTAGCTTGCTGGAGGAGAAGCTAAACATCTGCTCCCTCCGTTCCTTCAGCCAGATTAGAGAGATCTATTTCTTTGACCGGCGCTCCATTTTCCGTAGCGGGTGCCAGCCAATCGATAACTCGCTCGCCTCCCGTGATCTGGACATGCAAAGAGCCCAGTGGCTCCTCCACTGGAGGAAAACTCACTATGCCCATCAGGGCGGCTTGCTTGTTTAGCTGGAACTGGAACGAATCCCCCGACCGGCCGCGCAGCATGGCGGATCGAGCCGAGTCCAGAATCTCCTGCTTCCTCAAAAGCATGTGAAAAACTTTCAGGGCGTCGGGCCCGTTGTAGGCCTCAATGCGGTCCACGCGAATGTCCATGATAAGCCCTGGAAAAATATTCTCAATGGCGGAGACTACCTTCTCCACGCGCTCCGTGGGCCAGACGGATGAGTAGACTGTTACCTCGATCGTTCTCATCGCCTCTAGATATGACTGGTCTTGTATCTGAGGATGGCAGCGATCCCTCCAAATGCCTTGTAAAGCTGAGCGCCTTCCTCAAAATCCGTGGAGATGATCTTGACCACAGCTCCACTCTGATCTGCCAGCTTGGATAGATCAGAGACTATATCCTCTTCTTCCGCAACGGATAACGGGCTTGAGCACTTCAGACAATTGCCAACAGGCGACGATGAACTGCTGCGCGTCTGGTTATCGGTAAAGTCACAGCTGCGGTTACTGCATACGATCTTTGCCCTGGTCTTTCGCAGATCCTCAGAAAGTATAAGGGTCTCTACAGAGCCGAGCTCCAGGTTATGGCGAACTTCTTTCTCTCCGTAAGCCGCCAGCCCTTTGTCGGATACCAGCTCCTTCATGAACTGTCGCATGACCAGTTTGTCCTTGGTCACTTCGAGATCAACAAGTTGCTCTTGAGCGGCATCCACAAGCTCATACAGCCCTGACTCATCCGTATAAGAGACATCCAGAGCTCCCAAGACCTTTCGTTGCAGCTCATGGTGCAAAAAGCCCCCGTCCACAAACTCCTCTTTGGTGGGCGAAGGCCCTCCCACCAGTATGCCTTCCAGATCCTTGGGGTCAATGGTGAGAAATGCATCGTTGGCTGAATCCCCTATCCTCTTGTAGAATTCGTGGATAGCGATAAGGCGGAGCTGCTGGAACCTATGGCTGGACTGGCCGCCTTTTCTCTGCTTGCCCGGCACACTTGACGTGAGATGCTTTAGAGGTTCGATATATTTTCCCTTCAGAACGCCAATGGCGGCCTCGCGCCGATCCAGGACGATAAGCCCGAAGGTTTTTTTGTCGGCCAGCATCTCCTCCAGCGGCCCTAGAAGAAAAGAGGAGTCGCAATGATATCTGTAGGTGACTATGGGGTCTGGCGGCTCCATTGCCACGCTGTACATCTCGGTGCGGTTGGCACCTGCATCCACGCTGCCGATGAAGATGACGACCCCGTTTGCCGGAGGCTTGGGAATGAGCTTGAGCCGGGACATGGCAGACTCAAGGGAGCCCTGCACGCTGAGCCTGGTAACCCTGGATTTGATGTTAGACGCCTGTCCGTACTCCTCGCGCAGCTGACTCATGACATCAGAGATCTGCTTGTCGGGAGGAATATAAAGGGAAATTAGCTCCGTACCTCTGCCCGTCTTGCTCCGAAGGCCGTCGAGAAGACGCTTATATTCATACTTTTCCTGCGCAGTGAACTCCATTCTGGCGAATCTCCCAAAAACTGCTCCGGGGCCAAGATATAAAAGGCTTCTTCAAGAGGATTTAGGATGATTATGCCTCTGTTTTGGACCAGATTACACTGGGACTGAATGGGGTCGATCCTAACGAGGTCAGACTATTATTACTATCTCAATTTTCTTCTTAGATTTTGACCGTATAATTTCATATAAGGCCGATTTTCTAAGGCTAAACGGTAATAGCAAATCTGACAATAGAAATCACAAAATTTGACCTATTCAAAAACTATATAAAGATATAAGTTATCTTATAATCTATGGATCAATTAGTCGTTCTCCAGGAGATCTATGCATCGTTTTCCAAAGGAGGGGATGGTCTACAGGAAATCGACAGCAAGGCCATCGAAGGATGCTGTCCCGAACTGATCGGTAAATTGCTGGAAGGCTCCAAGAAGGCGAGGATCGACGAAGACATCTGCCGCAAGCTTTCGGGCAGCCTCCAGGATGTCTACGAGATCAAGCGACTGGGTGACATCTGTCGCAGGGCTGGCATGCACAGCCTCGCCATAAGTAGCTACAACAGGGCGCTGTCTATATGCCGCGACCAAATCCTCCGGCCGGTACTGCAAAACAATCTGGGACAGGCCTATGCCCGTCAGGGAGATCTGGCCAGAGCCGCCTTCTACTACCAGAAATCTGCCAGCAGTTTTGCCAAGGCGGGGGACAGCACAGGCCTTGCCCATGTACTGGGAAATTTGGGCTCAGCCTACCGGCGCAACGGAGACTGGGAAAGAGCTATAGAGCACTGCTACCGCAGCCTGAAGACCTTTGAGGAGAAGAGCGACGATCTCGGCATCGCCCAGATGACGGGAAGCCTGGGCAGGATCTATGCGGATATGGGCGAGAGAGAGCTGGCCGCGCGATATTTCGAGAGAAGCCTCACCGACTTTCAGAGGCTGGGGGATAAGAGGAGCGCAGCCTGGGTCCTGGACAGGATGGGAAGGATCGCCGGCGAGACGATGGACTGGGAAAAAGCTCAAAGCTACTTTAATCAGAGTCTCTCCCTATTCGAGCAGCAAGGCCAAAGCCAGGGCCAGGGAATTGTTCTCTCCAACCTGGGACGCATGTATCTGGAGATGGGTGAAGCAACTGCGGCTCGCGAATCCCTGGAAAAGGCCATACTTCTTATCCGGCGCAATATGCAGCCCAATTATCCGAATGCTCTCTCCTGCCTGGCCGCGACCTACGGCACTCTGGCAAGAAATTGCCTGAATGAGGCAGAGGCTATTGAAGAACTGGGCCGCGGATCGAGCCAATCGCAGCGGTTGGAGGCCTCAAGATTTTTTGCCCGATCCAGTGACCGTTTCCTGGAGCTGGCATCAATCCTTCCCCATGCTCAGCCAGGGATCAAAGTGGCCGCGGGGATCGCCAGGAGCCGATCCTATCTGGCCAGGCTCTCCGGAGATGTATCTGACGAGGAAGCGGTAGCGATGGCTGAGAGGGCTATGGCATCTCTGGAAACCGCAGCCGCAAATGCAACTGATTCAAAGAAGACCAAGATCCAGGGTCTGCAGAGGACCATTGCCGGCATGAAAGAGGCGAGATCCATAAAGCTCTTGGGAAGCGAGCCCTGGAGACTGATCAAGGCCGTCGCCAATGCCAGCGAGCTGCTATTGAATGGCGCTGAAGAGTGCTCATCCGGTGATATCAACAGCTGCCTTCGCACCGGTCTGGGCAATTTCTGTGCAAGCATTGAGGCAGAAAGATCTAGAACGGATCCTGCAGAGAAGCTTTATGCAGCAGCATCAGATTTCCGCAGCGCTGGAAAGCATTTCCTGGCCACAGAAAGGGATCCAAAAGGAAGATACTCTCGCAGGCTGATCGAGGCGGCTGGGGTCCTGGAAGGGCAGGCGAGCAAAGATAATGGGCCTATTCAGGATGATCTGCGCAATAATCAGCTCAGCTTTGGACCGGAGAGAGATGCACTTCTAATTATTGCAGAGGTTTTGGCAGACAATTTGCTGGAAGAAATCGATGATGGCAGTGCAATATTCACCTGGGATGAAGCCCTGAATCTGATGCCCGAAATAGGGAAATTGATAGGAGCTGAAAAAATCAAGATAGATGAGCTGGAGGTGGAGCCGAATCCGGAACCTATTAGCGAAACCGATCTTCCCAATCTTGAGATCTCTCCCGAGAGGTCTGTCGCCAGAGGCCTGATACTTGCCGATGGCACCTTTGAAGCCTCAGAGGTCCATGTCCTGGAAATAATAAATCCCGAGGAAGGCTGGCTTGTTCCTGTCAGTGCCAGCATGCCCTGCAGGAGTTATGGCCAGGTAATTCTGTCTCCGAGGAATCAACAATTGCATGGCGAGAGCCGGGCGCCAATAGAGCCGGAGATGGAGATTATTGGGAGAGATGAAGGGCTAATTGAAGAGTTAATAGAAGCGCCCGCCAGAGAATTTGGCTACCGTGGCAATAACAATGAGCCGCAAGAGGCCAAGCTTGAGGGCGTGGGAACTGTTGCTCGCGAGGCGATCACGGATCCGGAAGATGCTTCTTCTGAGGCCCAGGAAGGTCCATTCAGCCGCGCGAAAGCTATACTTCTCCTTAAGGCTCTGACTGTCATCGTGGTCTTGCTCCTGGCAATAGAAACGATACTATATTTGATATAGAGAGTCTGGCATGTCTGCCTTAAAGGATGAAGAAAAAGCAGCTAGAGATTGCCCTGGAGCGATTGGAGGGTTTTTCTAAGCCCTCTTTTCAGAGGGAGCAGTATGCAACGCCTGCCCCTGTCGCAGCGGAGATGCTATATCTGGCGGGTCTGCGCGGCGATTTAGGTAAAGTATGCGACCTGGGCTGCGGGACAGGCGTATTGGCAGTGGGCGCTGCCCTGCTGGGTGCGAAAGCCGTTGGCGTGGAGATCGATGCCGGGGCTCTGGCCGCGGCCAGACGAAATGCAGAAAAGCTTGGTGTCGATGTGGACTTCATCCGCGCCGATGTGAACTCAGTGAGCCTCAAAGGCATTGATACTGTAATCATGAATCCGCCCTTTGGAGCCCAGAAGGCAAGCAGTGGCGACCGCGCCTTTCTCTCCAAAGCCCAAAAGATCGCCAGGACCATCTATTCTCTGCATAACCTGGGTAGCATAGGTTTTGTCAGTGGATTTGTAAAGCCGTGCGTCGTGCAAGAGGTCTATCGCATTCCCTTTCCCATGAAGAGGTGTTTTGAGTTTCATAGCCAGGATATCAAGATCATTGAGGTTGAGCTTTATAGAATAACATGCCAGTAGTCTTAGATATAAGTAGTTTGGATGCTGACATTAGAAATCGGATATTAGAAATCATGCTGGTAGCAACACGCGCATATATTGGAATTATAGAGGAATAAATGATGGACGGCAGCTTTGTGCTTCCTGGAGATGTGGTGGGATCGGCCGAGGAGTTCGTTCCCGGAGATTGCACCTACGCCAGGGAAGGAATGATTTTTGCAACTACAGCGGGACTGGTTAAGGTCGATTCCAAGACCAGATCCGCCAGTGTTATACCCAAGACCAACGCCCCAGTCAAGCTCTGTCAGGGCGATATAGTAGTCGGCGAGGTAATTGACCTTAAGGACAGCCTGGTCATAGTCTCTCTGGCCTTTAAGAAGGGCTATGAGGATCGGCCCATCTCAGATGAGGAGGCCACCATTCACATCTCCAATGTGAGGAACTCCTATGTCAAGGATCTGCGCAACCTTTTCTCTCTGCGCGATATCCTCAAGGCCAGGATCGTGGATGAGAGGCAAATGAGGCTCTCCACAGGCGATGACGATCTGGGCGTGATCAAGGCTTATTGCAGTCGGTGCCTTACGGGCCTGATGCGCAAAGACGGAAAACTGGTCTGTCCCAATTGCGGCAATACCGAGACGCGCAAGACAAGCTCAGCATATGGATTGGGTGTGGTCTAGTTGAATCTGAAAATTATCACGAAGACGGAGAACCAGGCCGTCATAGAGTTTGTGGGCGAAGGGCATACCATCCTGAACCTGCTCAGAACTGAGCTTTTGAATGACGACCGGGTGCTGATGGCCACCTACGACACCAAGTTTCCGGTCATGGATAACCCCGTCTTCCGGATCACAACTTCAGGGATCGATCCCATAATTGTCCTGAAAGAGGCCACTCGCCGCATCATCGATCAGTGCGAGGAGTTCAGCAGCCAGTATGCGGAAGCTGTGCAGTAATTTCGTCAATCTCCAAATATCTCTTTTTTTGAGCAGCATGATCTCTCCCGTGCTGATGCCGCGCCTCTTCCCGGAGGGTTGAAGCGACTGTCGTATCATCTCCACATTGCTAAGCTGCTGATCCTTTTCAAATTCCGCGCCTTGGAAAACTTAAAGAATATTGAATGCGATAAACAAATAACCTTATTTAATTATTGCTTCATATTTCTTGAATGTTCTAATATCTGCAAAGATTGACCCAAAGATGCGCATCCAATGGCTGGAATAAATTTAATACTTAATAATAACAGATTAAGATAAGAGCCGGCAAAGCTGGAAAGAGATAGGGGAAGTTTGGATATGGATATGAACGAATCCTTTATTGGCGACAGCAAATTGGAACGAAAGGCGAACTTCATGCCGTCTTCAAATAGGGTTTCTCTTTATTTCACCAATCAACGCCAGGTTATGGTGCAGGAGGAAGAATTGCCAAGAATGGGAGATAATCAGGTGCTGGTCGAGACACTGCTATCTGCCATAAGTCCTGGGACTGAATCTCTGATTTATCGGGGGGGATTTCCGGGAAATATTTCTGTTGACGAAAATATCGTCTCCCTTTCGAAAAGATTTCTCATATCCTATAAAATATGGCTATTCGGCAGCAGGGAGAGTTGTTGATATAGGAAAAGATGTAGATTCCCAGTGGAAAGACCGTTTGGTCATGGCCTTCAATCCACACGAGAGCCATTTCATAGCCGACCCAAAGACACTAATGCTCTTTCCAGAGGACATAAAACCGGATGATGGCGTATTCCTGCCCAATATGGAAACAGCGATCAATTTTCTAATGGATGGCAAGCCTCTGATCGGCGAGGATGTGGCAGTATTTGGCCAGGGTATTGTGGGTTTGCTGACAACTGGTCTCCTGGCTCGTATTCCACTGGCAAGCTTGATCGCACTGGATCGATTCCCAATGCGTCGACAAGTTTCCCGAGAAGTTGGTGCAAAGGTCTGCCTCGACCCGGAGGGTGCTGACCTTCAGGAAAGACTGTCAGAATACTTGCCAAACGGCGCAGACCTTACTTATGAGGTCTCCGGATCTCCGGCCGCATTGGATCAGGCTCTAGCAGCCACCGGATTTGCAGGTCGGATAGTGATTGGATCATGGTATGGAAGCCAGCGTTCCAGCCTGAGCCTGGGCGGACAGTTTCACCGCAGCAGGATCCGGCTCATTAGCAGCCAGGTCAGCACCCTCGCCTCAGAATTTCAGGGTCGCTGGACAAAAGCACGCCGTCTTGGAGTTGCCTGGGAGATGATACGCCAATTGAAACCAAGCCGCTTCGTCACTCATCGTTTCCCAATTCGGGAAGCAGCAAAGGCCTACAATATCCTTGATCAGGAGGCTGGGTCGGCAATCCAGATTTTGCTCACGTACCAATGAGATGTGGATAATAAATTGAAGAGGGTGAGATGACGTATGCAATAGCTGTAAAGAGGGATTTTGTAGCTCAGCACTACTTGATAGGCGGAGATTGGGGAGAGGAGAACAAAAGGCATTCCCATCATTATCAAATCGAAGTGCAGCTGGAAGGATGCGATCTGAATCAGTACGGCTTTTTAGTTGATATTGTGGATGTAGAATCTCATTTAGGAGAGCTGGTAATCTATTATAGAGATAAAACTCTAAATGATCTGGCGGAATTCGCCGGATTGAATCCCAGTCTTGAACGGTTTGCATTTATCATTTGCAGGACGCTCTGTGATAAGATAAAGACGCAAGATGTTCGGGTTCTAACTGTAAAAATATGGGAAAATAATATTGCATGGGCTTCGTACAGGCTTGAGAGAGGAAAAAATTGAGGCACTAGAGGCTAAATGCGCATCGGCCTGATGATCTACGGCAGCCTGGATAGGCTATCTGGAGGCTACCTCTATGATCGCAAGCTGGTGGAGTTTTTGAGAGGTCACCTGGATAAAGTTGAAATCATCTCCTTGCCGGATCGTAGTTATGCGCACCATCTTTTGCATAATTTCTCCGGTCAAGTGTTCCATCAGCTGGCAGGCCTCGATTGCGAATTATTGCTTCAAGATGAACTGAATCATCCCTCCCTGATCATGCTCAACCGTAGACTGCGCAAAAAATCAAGCTATCCAATTGTATCCATCGTCCACCACTTGCGATGCTGCGAGGATAATCCTTTCTGGATAAATCAGATCTACCGTCTGGTTGAGCGCCAGTATCTATCCGGCCTGGATGGTCTCATCTGTAACAGCCAGGCTACTCAAAGGATTGTTGCGGATCTATTATCTTCAAGTAAATTATCATCAAATGATTACAGGTCTCAAAATGATCACTGCCTTATCGCAAAACCCGGTGGAGATCGTTTGCATCCCCAGATCAGCAGGCCGGAAATCTGCAAGAGAGTGCAACTGGAGGGTGCCCTGCGTTTGTTATTCATCGGCAACATCATACCGCGCAAAGGATTGCACGTTTTGCTAAAGTCACTGAAAGGATCGCCAGACAATCAGTTCATCATCAATGTGGTGGGAGATACGGAAAAGGACCCCTCCTACTTTAAGTCGGTTTGCCGGCAGATAGAGCGAGACGGCCTGGCTGGTGTTGTGTGTTTCAGAGGCATATTGAGCGACGATGACCTGGCCGGTTGCATGAAAGCGAGCCATCTGCTGGTTATTCCTTCCTTTTATGAAGGATTTGGCATAGCTTACCTGGAGGGCATGGGTTTTGGTCTTCCGGCCATCGGCACAAATTGCGGCGGGACAGGAGAGATCATCAGGCACGGGTTGGATGGCTTTCTGGTATCGCCCGGCGATTATGCCGATCTGGCGAAATATTTGACGCGATTGGCGAAAAATCGGGAGCTATTATTGGAGATGAGCCTTGCTGCCCTGGATCGTTATCAAACTCAACCCACATGGGAGAATTCTATGGAAAATATTCGAAGCTTCTTGCAGGGTTTGATTTGATTGAAATATTCCTTCACTCACTATCTTGAAGCCAAGAAAGGTATAGATGATCGCTCCCTAAATCGCCACGTTTGGGATGCACTGGTTCAAAGGCTGGGGACGATAAAATCCTCTCCTGATAAACCTGTACGGATTCTGGAGGTAGGAGCAGGAATCGGCACAATGATCGAGCGCCTGCTGGATGCAAGGCTGCTCAACTCCGTAATTTATACCGCCATCGATATCAGTGAGGAGAACAAAATTCGGGCTCAAGAGCGGATGCGAGACTGGGCTGCCGGCCATGACATGCGATTCGAAGAGTCCTCTGCGGATAATTGGTGCCTAGCAGGGAGCGATAAGCGGGTCGATATCAGATTTAAAAATGAGGATTTTTTTGATTTTGCCTCTCATGAGAAGGGAAAATTTGATCTGATAATGGCCAACGCTTTTTTGGATCTTGTCGATATTCGGGCCACACTCCCTTTGATGTCAGAGCTGCTCAAAAAGAGGGGGCTCTTTTATTTTACAATTAACTTTGATGGTTTGACAGTTTTAGAGCCGGCAATTGATGAAGAGCTTGATGATCTGATCCTAAATCTTTATCATAAAACCATGGATGAACGATTAGTGAACGGTAACCGATCCGGGGATAGCCGTTCGGGTCGTCATCTCTTCTCCTGCCTGAAAGAAGCTGGAATGCAGATCCTCGATGCTGGGGCATCGGATTGGGTGATCTATGCAGGACAGAATGGTTATCGTCAAGACGAGGCCTACTTTCTGCATTTTATAATAAATATTATAGGACAGGCTCTGCAAAACAGCTCAGAGCTGGACGCTCTCCGATTGAATGACTGGATCTGCAAACGTCATAATCAGGTGGAGAACAACGAACTGATCTACATAGCCCACCAGATTGATTTTGTGGGAATCATTGGCTGAGCCTGACCTTCGGCGGTTTCATTCGTTTGCGGGCCGTTACGAAGTCCAACCTGGCAAGATGTGTCCGCATATTTTATATAAATCTATATACTATGAATGTATGGAAGAATCCTATTTACCACTTTTGAGGAATTTGAGATTGCCATTGACACCCGCTCCAAATACTTTTTGCACACAGCATGAGGTCTTTCGCTGGCGATCTCAATTTGCTGATCAACCTGTTCCTTTCTTTATCAAGCTCTCCCAGAGGCGCATCAGTTGTCCAGCGCACTATGGTGAAAATCACCACCTCTGCAGGCACGCCAAAATATCCTCGATCTCGGATGACAACTTCGTCTTCGATTGACAGATCAACTCGGCAGTCATGCACCTTTGTAGTTTGCCGAATTTTCTGTAAATTTGACGGCCCTGTTATCCCACACATCAATCTATGTCCATGGATAAATACTTTCTAGTTGTCATCCACTCTTCATTAATATCTATTAGTACGATACGCCAAGCCTCATGAATGATTGGTCGCTGGGAAATGCACCTACTACTCTTGTTCTCCTTTTCAGTTCCTTATTGATTCTCTCCAGTCCGTTTGTAGTTCTAATCCTTCGCCAGTGCTCTCTTGGAAACGCCCTGTAATTCCATAAGCTGAATCTGAAACTCTCCGCAGTATCGGCAGATTTGGAGTAGCCTCGATCCTCTAGCTCCTGAATTAGCTGTTCCATCGCTGTTTCATCTTCAAGTGCCATTTTGATCTTATCTGCAATCTCCTTATGATATTTCTTGGCAACGTTTCTCAGAACCGCCCGTATCAGGTGAACATGACACATCTGCCATGAAGCGCCTAGAAATGATTTATCTACTGCTTTCCGGATACCCTGATGCAGCCAGAAATGCTCCGCAAGCCCGGTGGCGGTCGAAAAAGGGCAGAAAATAGAGAGCCAACCCTATTGAGTGACCTTGAAGATATAATGAAAGAGAGCACATCAGGCGATCCGATGAGTCTTCTTAAATGGACTCATAAATCAACCTATGCTATCGCAGAGGAACTACAATTAAAAGGTCATAAAGTTAGTCACGATACAGTGAGACGGCTATTGAAGGAGAACGGTTATTCGCTTCAAGCTAATAGAAAGACATTAGAAGGCAAATCAGGTCCTGAGAGAGATAGTCAATTTCGTTATATTAATAATCAAGCAGCCACCTTTATAGATGCAGGCGATCCTGTAATTTCTGTAGATGCAAAGAAGAAAGAGCTTATTGGCGATTATAAGAATTCAGGCAAGACTTGGAGGCCAAAGGGGCAGCCAGAACTGGTAAATGTTTATGATTTTCCCTCAAAAGCGATTGGTGCTGCGATTCCTTACGGGATCTATGATCTAAAAAGAAACAATGGGGTCGTTAATGTCGGGAAAAGCCATAATACTGCAGAATTTGCTGTTGAAAGCATCAGACAGTGGTGGAATTTAGTTGGAAAATATAATTATGTGGACTGCAAAAATTTGCTCATTTGCGCCGATGGCGGGGGAATCATAGGATCGACCAAGACAAATAAATGGCTAGAAATCGAGGCTCGAATAGATGAAAGAGATTATGAGACGGGGATAAAGATAGAAAAGAGCAGCTCTCACCGCTGTCTATCATGAAAACCATGCTCCTCGTCACCATCCTTATCCGCCGGTCGAACTGTCCTCCTTCTTCTGGCTACATTTGAGGACGATGCTGATGGAATCCTGTTTTGGGGGGAGCTATTGCGATTGGTAGGACGGGATGATCCGCGTATCTGCTTCATCACCAGCTTCAGTTGGCTCTCGAAGCTCTTCTGAGAAGGGTTCTCGAAGAGCCTTCCAAGATCTTTCACCGGCAAAAGCAGCATCAGCTTCTTCGAACCTCTCCACGGCCATCAGTGCCAGACCAATGCTATTCCACGCCTTGACATAGTGGGGATCAATCTCAATGGACTTTTCAAAGCACCTAATGGCGTCATCATAGTTATCCCGGCGCCTGAATGATTCGCCTTTATTGTACCAGGCTTCGGAGTATTCTGGATCTATTTCTACAGCTTTCAAAACACGTCTCAGCTTCACTGTACAGCCCGAGCGAAGCGAGAGCAGCTCCTCTGTTATTCCAGGCCTCGGCGTTCTCTGGATCCATCTCTATCGCTATATCGAAGCAGTCCAATGCTTCATCATATCTCCCAAGATTGGCCAGAGCAGCACCCTTATTATTCCAGACTTTCGGCCTTTCAGAATTTATACTGAGAGTCTTATCATAATATTCGATAGCTTCGGGGTAATTGCCCAGCTTGCCAAGTATCACTCCTTTATTGTACCAGGCCCTGGCATAATTCGGATCCATCTCGATAATTTTATCGAAGTATCGCGTGGCTTCATCAAACCTTTTCAGCTTGTATAGAACCAC